>NZ_JALAIY010000001.1:0-62116 GCF_022664765.1 Helicobacter sp. CaF467b
TTTAGTAATTCTTGGATAAAATTAATCAAAATTTATTATTCACATACTATTCACATAATGTGAATAATTAAAAAATAAAAAGTGAGGTTAGTTTGCATCCTGTTTTATTACAACTAAAAAAAGAAATTACACCTTTTGAATTTGATAATTATATTACTCAACTTAATTTCAATGAAAAATATTCTCGCGATGATAGAATCATCTTTAATGCTCCAAATAATATCATTGCAAGCTGGATTAAGACAAAATATTCTAGTAAAATTGCCCAACTTTTTGAAAAACAAAGTGGTTATAAACCCGAAATTATTATTGAAGTTTTTAATCCTAATAAAAGAAAAGAAAGTAAAAATAATATAAAAAAAATCCAAAATGCCACTAATCTCAATCCTTCTTTAACTTTTAATTCTTTTATTGTTGGAAATTCTAATAGTTTTGCTTTTAATGTCGCAAAAGCTGTGGCACAAAATCAAAGCACAATTTATAATCCCTTAGTGATCTATGGTAACACTGGACTAGGTAAAACGCATTTACTCAATGCCATTGGAAATGCAAATGCTAATGTTGGAAAATCTGTAATTTATACTACTAGTGAACAATTTTTAAATGATTATTTACTTCACATACGCAACAATACTATGGATAGATTCCGAGAAAAATATCGCGCCTGTGATTATTTACTTATTGATGATATACAATTTTTAAGTGGTAAAAACCAAATCCAAGAAGAATTTTTTCACACCTTTAATGAACTCAAAAAAAATGACAAACAAATTGTGCTAACTTCTGATAGACCACCAAAAGATATGAATGGATTAGAAGAGAGATTAAAAACGCGATTCACTTCAGGGCTTTTAGCAGACATTCAACCTCCAGAGTTAGAAACAAAAATCAATATTATTAATGCCAAATGTGAATTAGATGGGATTCACCTAAGCCCAAAAATCATTGACTTTATTGCTGCAAATATTAATGATAATATCCGTGAAATTGAAGGGGTTTTGGTTAAACTTAACTTTTCAATTAATGTAACAAATATTCAAGAAATAACCATTGATTTTGTAAGAGATATTCTCAAAGAATATATTAAAGAATCAAAAGAAAATATTAATATGGATAGAATCATAGAAAATGTCGCAAAATACTACAATATCAAACCTTCAGAAATTCGTAGTAAAAGTCGCTCCAAAAATATCGTAACAGCTAGAAAAATCGTTATTTATTTAGCACGCACACTTACTCCAAATTCTATGCTTTCTTTAGCAGATTATTTTGATATGAAAGATCACAGCACTGTTAGTAAAGCAATGAAAAGTATCCAAGAAGAAATCAACAAGAATCCAAACTTCAAAACTATCATTGAAGAGCTAAAAAACAAAATCAAATAATCTATTTTAAAACAAAGTTTTGATAAAATTGTGAAATTATGTGAAAATAAATGCACTCAATATTCACATCAAAAACAACGATAATTTAGGAATTTTTAGTAGTTATTCAACTTTTCAATCTCTCTACTAATACTTCTAAATTTTATTTATATTAAAAGGAGATTTTATGAACATCATCATTCAAAATAGTGTCTTAGATAATATCTTTACTGCTCTACAACCTTTCTTAGATAAAAAAGATTCTAGTCAAATCACTTCTCATATCTATTTAGAAACAAAAGAAAATCAATTAATCTGCAAAGCAACTGATTTTGAAATGGGATTATGTTCAACTACAAATTCTCTAACAATTAATGAACAAGGAATCGCCACAGTCAATGGAAAACAAATTTTAGACATTATTAAAAGATTAAAAGAAGGCGAGATTAATCTTTACACAAATAATGAAAATCTCCATATTAAACAAAATAAGAGCTCTTTTAAACTTCCAATGTTTAATGCACAAGAATTTCCTAGTTTTCCAGAATATGAAACTCTGCCTAAACTAGAAATTAATTCCTTAGAACTCATTAATTCAATGAAAAAAATATTTCCTGTTATTGATACAAATAATCAAAAACGAGAACTTAATGGTGCATTATTAGATATTAAAGAATATTCTTATAACTTTGTTGCAACAGATACTAAACGCCTTGCAATGGTTAAATTTGAGAATCCATCAGGAAATAATCTTGCCCTAATTTTTCCCAAAAAAGCAATTACGGAAATTCAAAGATTGTTTTTTGATCATATTGAACTTTTCTATAATGAAAAAAATGTTGTCATTAAATCTCAAAATTATGTCTTTTTCTCTCATCTTATTAATGGAAAATTTCCAGATTATGAGAAAATTTTACCAAAAGAGATTCAAACTAAACTAACTATTCCAAAAACAAAAATCATTGAGGGAATCAAAGTTATCAATTCTGTTACTAATGATGTTAAAATTACTTTTAGACCTAGTGAGATTCTATTTGAATCTTTAAGTCAAGATAATTCTGAAGCACAAACACAAATTGAAATAGACTTACCTATCACAGAGGAAATTGAAATAGGAATCAATTCACGACATGTTTTAGACTTTTTAAGTCAAATTGAAACAACAGATTTTATCTGGGGATTAAATGGAAAAAATGCACCTTTTATTTTAAAAAGTGAAAATTTCTCCACAGTCGTGATGCCAATTATTCTTTAAATTTTTATAAATATCAAGGAAAAGAATGGAAAACAAACAATATTCAGGTAGCAGTATTAAAGTTTTAAAAGGCTTAGAAGCCGTTAGAAAACGCCCAGGAATGTATATTGGCGACACTAATACAAATGGTTTGCATCATTTAATTTATGAAGTAGTTGATAACTCTATTGATGAGGCTATGGCTGGGTATTGTAATGAAATTTCTATTATTTTAACAAAACAAGGCAGTGCGATTATTAAAGATAATGGTCGTGGAATCCCAGTAGATATTCACCCTACAGAAAATATTCCTGCTGCAACTGTTGTTTTAACTGTGCTTCACGCTGGTGGAAAGTTTGATCAAGATTCTTATAAAGTTTCAGGTGGTTTGCATGGAGTTGGTATTTCTGTTGTTAATGCTCTCTCTAAATCCCTTCAAATGACAATTCATAAAAATGGAAAAATTTATCGCCAAAACTTCGCTCAAGGAATTCCTCAAGATGAATTAAATATCATTGGAGAATGCAAAGATAATGGAACAATTATTGAATTTATTCCAGATGATAGCATTTTTGAAATCACAGAATTTCAAAGAGAAATCTTATCAAAACGCTTTAAAGAACTTGCCTATTTAAACAAACAAGTTACGATTCACTTTAAAGATGAGCGCGATGGGTTTAATGAAATTTATCATTTTGAAGGTGGTTTAAATCAATTTGTGAGTGATTTAAATAAAAAACCATTAATCTCAACAATTATTAATTTTGAAGGCACTGAAAACGATGTAGAAATACAAATTGCCCTAGCCTATAATGAAGGTTTTGAAGAAAAGGTTTTAAGCTTTGTTAATAATATTCGGACTATTGATGGGGGAACTCACGAATCAGGCTTTAGAATGGGATTAACTAGGGTAATTACTAATTATATTGAAGCTAATGCTAATGCAAGAGAAAAAGATTCTAAAATCACAGGAGAAGATATTAGGGAAGGCTTAGTAGCCATTGTTTCTGTTAAAGTTATTGATCCACAATTTGAAGGACAAACAAAAGGTAAATTAGGAAGTGCTTTTGTTCGTCCAGTTGTCCAAAAACTCACTTATGAAAAACTTGCTAAATTTTTTGAAGAAAATCCTAATGAAGCTAAAGCAATTATGCAAAAAGCTCTATTAGCAGCAAGAGGAAGAGAAGCAGCTAAAAAGGCACGAGAATTAACACGCAAGAAAGAAACCTTTAGCGTTGGAACATTACCTGGTAAGCTTGCTGATTGTCAAAGCAAAGATCCAAGCATTTCAGAAATTTACCTTGTGGAGGGTGATTCAGCTGGAGGTAGTGCTAAACAAGGGCGTGATAGGGTTTATCAAGCGATTTTACCTTTAAGGGGTAAAATTTTAAATGTTGAAAAAAGCCGTTTGGATAAGATTTTAAAAAGTGAAGAAATTAAGAATCTTATCACTGCTCTTGGCTGTGGAATTGGAGAAGATTTTGATATTACTAAAATTCGTTATAACAAAATTATTATTATGACAGATGCGGATGTAGATGGTAGTCATATTCAAACTCTCTTAATGACTTTTTTCTTTCGTTATTTGCGTGGCATTATTGAATCAGGTTATTTATATATTGCACAACCTCCACTTTATCGCTTTAAAAAAGGAAAAAAAGAAATTTATCTTAAAGATGAAAAGGCTTTAAGTGAATATTTAATTGAAAATGGGATTGAAAATTTTGAATTTCAAGGCATTGGAACAAAAGATTTAATGGAATTTTTTAAAATTGTGGCTCATTATCGTTCTACTTTAAATGAATTAGAAAAGCGATTCCAACTTATTGAAATTGTGCGTTATTTGATTGAAAATCCTGATTTAATTGGTATGCAAAATCAAGATTTATATGCAAAAATTAAGGAGAAAATTCAAAGCTTAAATTTTAATATTTTAAATGAAGTGATTGAAGAGCAAAGGATTCACCTTTATGTGCAAACGGATTCTGGATTAGTGGATATTAAGATTGATGAAGATTTATTTACTCATCCACTCTTTGAAGAAGCTCATTTTGTATTCAGTAAATTAAAAGAAAGAGATTTAGGATTTTTAAATGGTAGCGATCCTTTAGAAATACTAGAAAAAATAGAAGAAAGTAGCAAAAAAGGTGCGGATATCCAAAGATATAAAGGTTTAGGAGAAATGAATCCAGAACAACTTTGGGAAACAACAATGACACCAGAAAATCGTCGTTTGATTCGTGTAGAAATTAAAGATATTGAAGAAGCAAGTGAAGTTTTTTCTCTCTTTATGGGTGATGAGGTAGAACCAAGGCGTGAATATATCCAAGCACACGCAAAAGATGTTAAGCATTTAGATGTTTAAGGTTTAAAATGGTGATAATAGCAGGAATAATTGATTTTTTTACAAGTCTTAATGGATTTTTTTATTTGTTAGCTTATTTAGTCGGTGGAATCCCCTTTGGATTGATTTATGGTAAAATTTTTGGTGGTGTTAATATCCGAGAAACTGGAAGTGGCAGTATTGGTGCGACAAATGTCTTAAGAACTTTAAAAGAAATAAATCCAAAAATTGCAAAAAAAGTAGCGATTTTAACAATGATAAGTGATGCTCTAAAAGGAGCTTTAGTTATTTTAATAGCAAAGTTTTTTAACCTTACTTATGAAGCTCAATGGATGATAGCCTTTTTGGCAGTAGTTGGGCATTGTTTTAGTCCTTTTTTAAAGTTTGAAGGAGGTAAGGGAGTAGCTACAGGAGTGGGCGTTGTTGCAGTATTTTTACCCATTGAAGCGATTTTAGGTTTAATTATTTGGGGATTAGTTGGAAAGATTCTAAAAATCTCTTCTTTAGCCTCTTTAATTGGTGTTTTATTTGTTGGAATAATGTCTTTTGTTTTGCATCCAGAAATTCCACATATTCATACACATGCACCTCTTCTTTTGATTATGTTTATTATTTTTTATAAACATATACCTAATATTATTCGTTTATTTCAAAGAAAAGAGCAAAAAATTCTTTAATTTTTTGTTTTTCTTTGATAATTAGATTTATTTTTTAATTTTAACTCTTCATATAAATTTGGCAATATCTTCACATTTTCTTGATAAATGAATTTTATAATTTCACTTACAGATGAAAGGAAACTTGAATCTAAAATTTAAAACTTATTTTTAAAAGGAGCAAAAATGAAAACTTTAAAATTATTTGGAACTTTAGCTTTAGCAGCGTTATTTTCAACTTCAGCAATGGCAGATTTTGACTTTGATGTGCAAGGACAAATTTCAGCTGTAGATGATAAAAATAAAACTATTACTTTAGTAGGACCAGGTGGACAATTAGTGATTAAAGTTTTACCTTACACAGAAATTAAGGGTGATGATTGCGGTCCATTTGGACAAGATATCTATGGAAGTTTTAAGGATTTAACTCCAGGTAAATATGTTAAAGTAGAAGCAGTGCCTTATGGTGGATATAATGCTTATAGTGCTAATAATGCTCAAGCAATCAATCCTGCAACAGGGTTACCAAAAGATGGGCAACTCACTGCAAAAGAGATTGAATGGAATTGTATGCCTAGGGCGTATTAATTTTTAATAACTTCAAATTTTTTATACCTTTAAAATTTGCGGTAAAATACCAAAAATTTTTAAAGGTATTTTATGGATTCTCAAACACTCATACAACAAGATTTAAAACACATTTGGCATCCTTGCACACAAATGCAAGATCATGAAAAAAACATTCCCCTAATCCCTATTCAATCTGCAAAAGGCGTATATTTATATGATTTTGATGGTAATCAATATTTAGATTGCATTTCAAGTTGGTGGGTTAATCTTTTTGGACATTGCAATCCTTATATTAATCAAAAATTAAAAGAACAATTAGAAAAATTAGAACATATTATTTTTGCTGGATTTACGCATAAGCCTATTATAGATTTATCAAATCGTTTGGTTAAACTTTTAGATTCTAAATTAAATAAATGCTTTTATGCAGATAATGGTTCTAGTGCGATTGAAGTAGCCTTAAAAATGGCATTTCACGCTCAAGCGATTAAAGGTAAAACAAAAAATAAATTTTTATGTTTGCAAAATGCCTATCACGGCGAAACTATTGGTGCTTTAAGCATAGGAGATGTTGGGATTTATACAGAAGTTTATCAGCCAATTTTACTTCAAACTCTAAAGATTAAAGCTCCTGTTGGAGAAGATTATGAAGAATCTTTAAAAGAATTAAAAGAAGTTTTAACAGATAAAAAAGATGAAATTGTAGCTTTTGTGTTAGAACCTTTGATTCAATGTGCAGGGAATATGAATATGTATTCTAGTAAATTTATCAAAGAAGCAGTTGCATTATGTCAAGAAAATGGTATTTATGTGATTTTTGATGAGATTGCAGTTGGTTTTGGACGAAGTGGAAGTATGTTTGCTTATGAACAATGTGATGTGGTACCAGATTTTTTATGTTTAAGTAAAGGCATTACTGGAGGATATTTACCATTATCAGTGGTAGTAACAACAAATGAAATTTATGAGCTTTTTTATGCTCCTTATGAAGAAAATAAGTCTTTTTTGCATTCCCATTCTTATACGGGTAATCCCCTTGCTTGTGCTTGCGCGAATGCTGTATTGGATCTTTTTGAAAAAGAAAATGTCATCGCAGAAAATAAGATTCTCTCACAATTTATTTGGGAAAAAATGCAAATTTTAGAATCCTTTGCTTTTGTAAAAAAATTAAGGCATTGTGGTATGGTTTTTGCCTTTGATTTAGTAGGCTTTGAGGGACAAAGAAAGGGTTTGGAAATTTTTAATTTGGCATTGAAAAAAGGCTTATTATTACGACCTTTAGGGAATACAATTTATTTTATGCCTCCTTATATTATTACAAAAGAACAAGTTTGTTATGTTATAGATTGTTTGGAAAATATTTTTAAAAATCTAAAAAATTAATTTTAAAAATATTATTTTTTAAATTTATAAAAGCATAATATTATTTTAATTAAAATGTTTAACTAATTTTATACAAATAAGGTTTATCATGGAAATTTCATTGAATTTTTATGCGACTTTGGTGGCATTAGTAGCAGTATTGTTACTTGGAAGATGGATTATTTCGCGGAGTAAATTTTTGCAAGATTATAATATTCCTGAACCTGTTGTAGGGGGAATTATCGTTGCAATTGCTATTTTCTTTCTTTTAAAATATGGTGGAATTAAATTTCAATTTGATAATTCTCTAAAAGATCCTTTAATGTTAGCTTTTTATGCAAGTATTGGATTAAGTGCAGATTTTGCTTCTTTTAAAAAGGGTGGAAAGATTCTTTTTGGATTTTTATTTATCGTAGCAGGACTTTTGATTTTACAAAACATTACTGGAATTGTAGTGGCTAAAATTATGGGTGTTAATCCACTTATAGGACTTTTAGGCGGTTCTATTACAATGAGTGGTGGGCATGGGACAGGTGCTGCTTGGGCAGAGGTATTTAAAAATTCACCTTATAATTTCACAGCTGCTTTAGAAGTAGCGATGGCTTGTGCGACTTTTGGATTAATTGCAGGTGGAATTATCGGTGGTCCTGTGGCACATTATTTGGTAAAAAGATACAATTTAAAACTTCCTAATGAACATTCACAAGATGAAATAGAAATTGCTTTTGAAAAGCCTGGAAAAGAACGCTTAATCACAGCGACTTCCTTTGTTGAATCACTAGCATTGATTGCAATTTCATTGTTTATAGGAACAATGGTGGCAAAATTCTTTCAAGGAAGTTCTTTTACTTTACCAACTTTTGTTTGGTGTTTGCTTGTAGGGGCAGTTTTGCGAAATGTTTTACAAGCTACTAAGATTCATCAAGTTTTTGATAGAGAAGTAGCAGTGCTTGGAAATGTTTCACTTTCTTTATTCCTTGCATTTGCTTTAATGACAATTAATCTTATGGAACTTGTTTCTTTGGCATTGCCAATGTTAGTAATTTTACTTATTCAAGTAGTCATTATGGTATTTTATGCGGTTTTTATTACTTTTAGATATTGTGGTAAAGATTATGATGCAGCTGTTTTAGCAGCTGGACATTGTGGCTTTGGATTAGGTGCAACTCCAACAGCAATGGTAAATATGCAAACAGTTACTCAACACTATGGACCAAGCCATATGGCATTTATCATCGTTCCTTTAGTAGGAGCATTTTTTATTGATTTGATTAATGCATTTGTAATTAGTGGAACACTAAAATTTCCATTTTTTTAATTTTTAGAAGTTATCCATTTTTTGGGTAGCTTTGTAAAGTTAAATTAAAATGTATGAAATAAATAAAGATTGTGTAAAATTTGGAAGGTTGCATATGGAATTAAAACAATTAGGAAAACAAACAGATTATGTTTTTCAATACAATAAAGAAGTGTTAGAGACTTTTGAAAATAAACATTCTAAACGCGATTATTTTGTAAAATTTAATTGCCCTGAATTTACAAGTCTTTGCCCTATTACAGGACAGCCAGATTTTGCTACGATTTATATTTCTTATATTCCTAATCTTAAAATGGTGGAATCAAAATCATTAAAACTTTATCTTTTTAGTTTTAGGAATCACGGAGGTTTTCACGAGGATTGTGTGAATCTGATTTTAGATGATTTAGTAGAGCTTATGGAGCCAAAATATATTGAGGTTTGGGGAAAATTCACACCAAGAGGAGGGATTAGCATAGATCCTTATGTAAATTATGGAATCCCTAATACCAAATATGCAGAAATGGCAGAATTTAGGCTTTTAAACCACGATTTATATCCAGAAAAAATTGATAATCGCTAGAGAAAAAGTGTTAAATTTTCAATCCATTGGATTTTAAAAGCAGAATCTTTTGCAGTTTCCTTAGAGAGAATAATTGCACTAAGGCAATAAGAATCTTTATTTTTTTCTGCTTTTAAATACACTTCAATACTTTTAATTAAACGCGTTAGTTTAGTTTTGGTGATATTAAATACAGGTTCAAAACCAATTCCACTTTTAACTTCAATAAAGTATAAAACCCCCTCTTTTTTAGCAATAATGTCAATTTCTCCAAAGGGTGTGAAAAAGTTTTGTTTTAGAATTTCAAAGTTCTGATTTTTGAGATACTCACAGGCAAAAGATTCGGCTTCTTTTCCCTTTTGAGTGGTATTCATTAGTTTTTCTCAATCCGTATCATTACAGGTTTTTCCTGTGTGATTTCTAGGTTATTGATTTTTTCTATGGCAATTTGAATCTTTGATTCAAGACAAGTGTGAGTAGAAAGCAATAAGGTAGAATGATTCTTATTTTTAGCCTTGCGTTGTAAGAAAGTATCAATAGAGATTTCTTGTTGCCCTAGAATCGTTGTAATTTGAGCCAAAACTCCAGGTTTATCAAGGACAATAATTCGTAAATAATAGGCACTTTGAATCTCTGCTATGGGCTTGAGTGTGAGATTTTTTTCAATGGAGGATTTAAAACCAAGCATTGGAGAGCTTTTGGTGCGAGCAATTTCAATAATATCTGAAATAACAGCGCTTGCAGTCGCATTTCCCCCTGCACCTGCGCCATAAAAGAGTGTTTCGCCTACATTATCACCTACCACACTAATAGCATTCATCACTCCATCAACTTTACCAATCATCGCATTTTGTGGCAATAAAGTAGGGTGGATTCTAAGTTCCACACTTTCTTTGTCCTTTTTAGCGATTCCTAAAAGCTTAAGGTTGTATCCAAATTCTTTTGCAAAATCTATGTCTTCTTGTGTGATTTGTGTGATTCCTTCAATTAAAATATCTTCAGGCTTAGCATCAATTCCATAAGCAATACTTGCTAGAATCAAAAGTTTGTGTGCGGCATCATAACCACCAATATCAAAACTAGGATCACTCTCTGCATAGCCAAGCTCTTGGGCTTCTTTTAAAGCTTCTTCAAAACTAAGATTCTGTTCTTTCATCTGTGTTAAAATATAATTACAAGTCCCATTGATGATTCCACAAATACTTAAGATATGATTAGCACCAAGTCCATCGCGCAAGGCTTTGATAATAGGAATCCCACCTGCTACGCTTGCTTCAAAACCAATTGGTAAGTCTCCGGCAATTTTTTGTAAATCATAGCGGTGATAGGCAAGCATTGCTTTATTGGCAGTGATAAAGGCTTTGGAGTGGTAAAGCGCTTTTTTAGCAATTTCAAAAGGCTCTTGAACACCTCCTGCTAACTCCACAATAATATCAATTTCAGGATCTTCTAAAATGCTTTCTACTTCATTTGTGATGGGAAAATCAAAGATTTCTCGACTTTTTGAGAGATTTTTCACCACACCCTTTTTAATGATAATTTGGCAACCTGCTCTTGCTGCAATGAGATCTTGATTTTCTTTTAAAATTTTTGCAACACTGCTTCCAACGACGCCTAGCCCAATGATTCCGATATTTAATTGTTTTTTCATAAAAGTGCCTTTTTTAGATAAAGTTGAATTATAGCATTTTAAAAATAAGATTTTTTTAAGTTTCAAGGAAATTTTGTAGAGTTTGGTGTGTTATTTTAGAGTTTTTGAAATTTCCACAAAAAATCAGAAATATAGTCTTGCTCTTGGCTTTCTTTTAGTAAATCTTTGATTGTTTCATCGGTGATTCCAAATTCTTTTTGTAGCCAATCTTTTTGGGAGAGAAAAAGTGAGCTAAAAGCACTATTAGAGCTTTGTGGAAGAGTAGAATCTAAATTTCCAAGAGGTTTTTTAATAGGATTAGAATTTTGTGTTGAGGTTTGTTGATTCTCCTGTGGTTTTTGGGGCTTTGTGGTTTGTGGTTTGTGTGGTTCTTTTGGAGTTAGAGAAACTAGAGTATTGATTTTAAAAGCCATTTTTCACCTCCATTTATGGTAATGTGAATTTTATCATAAGTGTTTGGTTTTTGCCCTTTAATCAAATAAATATAAAAAACTATGTTATAATGCAACTTTTAGAGAGAATTTTTAAGGATAATGTTTGATTTTAAGCCACGAAATACCGCAAGATTCGAAGCTTTATTTTGGCAAAAGTGCAAAAGTTAAAAGGGATTTTGAAAATCTTGTCAGCGAGATACTTTATCAAAATGATTATGAAGAGATTCTAACCCCGACTTTTTCTTATTTACAATATCAAAGAGATATGCAAAGCAGGGAGTTTGTAAGAATCAGCAATCCCTTTAACCATCAAATCACACTAAGAAGCGATTCTACTATTGATACTATTAGACTTTTAGCGCCCCATTTAAAAGAAAATAACACAAAAAAGAAGTGGTTTTATATCCAGCCTATTTTTACTTACCCTACAAAAGAAATTCACCAAATAGGTGTAGAAAATTTAGAAGAATGCGATATTTTACCCTTTATACAAATGTCACTTAAGATTCTAAAAAATATAAATATTAAGCCTTTTTTACAATTATCAAATGTGAAGATTCCAGAGATTTGTGCAAAGGAATTTGGGCTATCTTTAGAAGTTTTTGAAAAAAATGATGTGGGCGCTATCCAAGGCACTAATGAATTTTTAGCAGAACTTTTGGAAGTGCAGGATAAAGATTCACTTAAAACTCTTTTGATAAAAGCTCCAGAATCTTTAAAAAAAGAATTAGAAAGTTTATTAAATTTAACACAAAACATTGATTATGAAAATATGATTCTTGCACCACTTTTTTATTCACCTATGTCTTATTATAAAGGAATGCTTTTTCGTTTTTTCTTGGAGAATCAAACAATGATTTTAGGCGGAGATTATGAGATTTTAGAACAAAGGGCTTGTGGTTTTGGTATTTATACAGATTGTGTAATTTTGCATTTAATTAAGGAGAAGAAATGAGGACAAAGGCAGATTTGATTGTAGGGATTCAATGGGGTGATGAGGGTAAAGGTAAAATGGTGGATTTACTTGCCCAAAATTATGATTATGTTGTGCGCTATCAAGGAGGACATAATGCGGGGCATACCATTGTTGTAAATGGTAAAAAATACGCCTTACACCTAATTCCATCAGGAATTCTCTATTCTCAATGTAAAAATATTATTGGTAATGGAGTTGTGATTAGCCCAAGTGCATTGCTAGAAGAGATGCAACAATTCCAAAATTTAGAGGATAGATTATTTATTAGCAACAAAGCTCATTTGATTCTATCTTATCACGAGTTTTTAGATAAATTAAATGAAAAAAAAGCCAAAAAGGCTATCGGCACTACAGGCAAGGGAATAGGACCTGCTTATACCGATAAAGTCGCGCGTAAAGGCTTTAGAATCGGAGAGTTAAGAGACACACAAGCTTTGTGTGAAAAAATCTTAGAATTAATGGAAGAAAAGGATATTATTAATTTAGGTGGAGAGATTCCTAGCAAAGAATTTCTTAAAGCAAAACTTGATTCTTATGCAGAAGCGCTACTCCCTTTTGTAGTAGATACAACTAGTTTATTATGGGCGGCTATGGATAGGGGAGAAAAAATTCTCTGTGAGGGTGCGCAAGGAAGTATGCTTGATATTGATCATGGAACTTATCCTTTTGTTACAAGCTCTACAACAACAGCTTCAGGTGCGTGTAGTGGGAGTGGAATCTCTCCTAGAGAATTAGGCAATGTCATTGGAATCACTAAGGCTTATTGCACAAGAGTGGGAAATGGACCTTTTGTAACAGAAGAAAAAGGAGAGATTGGAGAGCTTTTGCGCCAAAAAGGAGGAGAATTTGGCGTTACCACAGGACGAGCTAGAAGATGCGGTTGGCTTGATGCAGTGGCTGTAAAATATGCTTGTCGTTTAAATGGTGTAAGTGAGTTAGCTATGATGAAGCTTGATGTATTAGATGGTTTTGATGAAGTGAAAGTCTGCACTCAATACCAAGATAAAAATGGCACGATTCTAGAAACTTTTCCTTTTGATTTTGAAGGTATAAAACCTATTTATAAAAGTTTCAAAGGTTGGGATAAAACTGCTGGAATTAGAGAGTTTGATAAGTTACCACAAGCAGCGCAGGAATATATTTTGGAATTAGAGAAATTAATTGGAGTGAAATTTAGTATGATTTCTACTAGCCCTGATAGGAATGATACAATTTTTAGATGAAAACAAAATTCACTCAGCTTGTGATTTTGCGCAAAAAAAAAGTAGATGAAGCTGAATTAATGCTACAAAAAAATACGCAACAAATCCAAGCCAAACAAGCTGAAATTGATGCTTTAGTGAGAGAATTTGCGACATTAGAAGAACCAAAAAGTGGGGTTTATCAAGCTTTTTTAACTTTTGTGCATCACAAAAATGAATATCGCCAAACTATTGATTTTAAAATGGGAGAATTAGCCTTACTTAAAAGGCAAAAGCAAGAATTGCAAGATTATTTTAAAGTCCAAAATATAGAATACGAAAAAGCAAAATATTTAGATGGATTAGAAATTAAGAAAAATTTAGAAAGATTAAAAAAGCAAGAAAGCAAGGATTTAGATGAAATTTCTGTAATGCTTTATGCTAATCATAAGGAGCAAAAATGAAAAAAGCAGTGTTTTTTGGCTTTTGTCTGACAAGTTTTTTGTGGAGTGTGGAAGGGAGTGGGATTGTTGATTGCAATATTATTTTTGAACAGAGAAAAGCAGAAATTTTGCGAGAGATTGAAAAGATTGATGAACAACAACAAGCCTTGCAAGCTTTGCAAAGTGCCACTCAAAATGTTTTAGACCAAAAAGATGCGGATTTAAAAAAACGAGAAGCGGCTTTGGCGGCTGAAAAAAAGGAATTAGAACAAAGAGAAGAGGCAATTAAAAGGCTTTTAGAAAAAAATGAAAAGATTCTAGCAGAAATAAAAAATACCACACAGAGCAAAATTGGCACAACTTATGCAGGTATGAAAGATTCTAAATCTGCTGCAATTTTGGAAAATCTCCCAGAATCTGAAGCAGCGATGATATTGTTTGCACTAGATACAAAAGTGGTGGGCAAGATTCTAGCTAAAATGGACCCACAAAAAGCAGCGAATCTAACGCAAATAATCCAAAAAGGACCCCCTTTTGAAACCCAAGAAACAAAAGTAAATTCACAAAATAATTAAAATTTTATGAAAAAGCCTTAAGTCCAACGCTACAAACCACAATACTAGTAACAAAGAAAAGCTTGGAGAAGCTTTTTGATTCATTATATAAAAAAATCCCCACAAGCACTCCACCAGCTGTCCCGATGCCTGTCCAAATAGCATAAGCAATACTCATTGGAATCTCTCTTAATCCCAAAGATAAAAGACTTAAGCTAAGGACAAACAAAAGAAAAATGCCTAATAGATAGATTTTCTTGTTATCAAGCGCAAATTTTTTTATGCAAATCACTCCAAAAATCTCTGTAATCCCAGCTAAAATCAAAAATACCCAACTCATCTTAAATCCTTTGAATTAAGCGTTTCAAGCCGATTATCTAATTCATTAATCCCTAAATCTTTAGAAATTTCTTCAATGGCTTTTATATCTTGTTTATCACTCTCTTTGCTTACAAGCTTTAAGCCTATAATACTTAAAATCAAAAGGACAATTAAAGTAAGTTGCAAAGGATTGGTTGGAGCATTAAAAACAAGAATCTCACTAAGCGCTACTCCAGCAGCACCAATTCCCACAAACACAGCATAAGCAATACTTACCTCAATTTTTTTTGTCGCTAGAATCATTAGCACAAATGAACAGCAAATTCCAAAAGCAGTAAAAAAATATTCTAAAAAACTTGTTGAATACTTTAATCCACTCACCCAAAAAATTTCGATGATTCCACCAAGAATAACACAAAACCAGCCCAATTTCATAAGCTTCCCCCAAATAATAATTATAAATATTTTTAAGATTGTAAAAATAAAACAAAAAGATGAAGTTGATTAATAAAGAGTTTGTAGTGCCATAATGTTAAAAATAGTTTTTAAGGCTTTTAGTGTTGGTTTGACAGAAAACTTACAATACATTTTCCCTCCTTTTATAAACAAGCCTTGGTGTGAAATTCTAGCAAAAAATTTTGATACAAAACTTAATTAAAACTCTTGTAATTAGTAAGGATTAAATCATGATGATGATTAAAATTTTTGGATTCAAGAGAGATTTTTTGTTTAATTTCTGTTTTACTCATACCTTATTGATATAAAACCTTAATGTAGCCTTTTATGCTAAGAATAAATATATTTTTTAAATTGACATTTTTATCATTTTTTTCAAAGATTATTTTCATAGCAATTCCTTTAAAATGTTTTATGGAATTCTTACAAAAAAGTATGAAGAAATTTTACTAAAAAATGTTAAGTTTTAATGAATTTTTTTAAGCTTGTAAGGCAGAACCTTACTTAGCGAATGGCTCTAATGGCATTTAGTAAAGCTAAAAGCGCAACTCCCACATCGCCAAAAAGGGCTATCCATAGGTTTGTTGCTCCAAAGGCACCAAGAATCATAATTCCTATTTTAACACCCAAAGCCAAGAAAATATTTTGCCACAAGATTTGCCTTGTTTTTTTGGCAATTTGCAAGACTTTTGGAATTTTTCTTAAGTCATCATTCATAATAACAATATCTGCTCCCTCTAGCGCGACATCACTCCCTGTTTTTCCCATTGCAATACCAATATCACAAAGTGCAAGAGAAGGTGCATCGTTGATTCCATCTCCTACAAAAATCACTTTTTTATTTTTTTGATTTTGGGTTTGGAGGATCGTTTTTAGATGATTGACTTTGTCATTTGGCAAAAGTGAGGCAAAAAAGTGCTTGATTCCTAGACTTTGAGCGACTTCTTGAACGACACTTTCCTTATCACCACTTAGGATATAAATTTCTTCTAAATGCTCTCTTTTTAGCTTCTCTATAGCTTCTTTAGCTTCATTTTTTATGGCATCTTCTAAGATAATATCTCCAATGGTTTCTCCATCATAGGCAATGAAAATTTGGCATTTTAAACTAGAATCTTTTGGGAGATTTTGTTTTGTTAGGGATTGAATAAAACGAGCATTCCCCAAAGCAATGGCTTTATTTTCAAACATCGCACTCACTCCGCCTCCAGAGCTTTCTTTGAGGTTACTAAGTTTTTTTAAATCTTCTTGTAAGTTTATTTCATTGTTGCAGTTCATAATGGCTTTTGCAATGGGGTGGTTAGAGTGAGATTCGAGCAATTGAGCAATTTTTAATATAAATTTTTCATCATAATTTTTATAAGAATTAATTTTTTTAATGATTAATTTGCCCTTTGTTAGAGTTCCTGTTTTGTCAAAAATAATGGCATTAGCATCTTTTAGGGCTTCAATATAGCTAGAGCCTTTGATTAAAATTCCTTCTTTTGAAGCTTTTCCAAGTGAAGCAAAAAAGGTTAGTGGAATAGAGATTACCAAAGCGCAAGGACAAGAGACGACTAAAAAGATAATTCCACGATAAAGCCAAATTTTAAGTGCTTCTATTAATTCCATTTGACCAAAAGCCCAAAAATAAAGCGTAGGGAAAAGAATAATGCCAAAGGCTAAAAGCGTTACAATGGGGGTGTAGTAACGCGCAAATTTTGTGATAAACTCTTCACTTCTGCTTTTTTGCGCACTACCCTCTTCAATTAGCTTGATAATTTTGCTAAAGGTTGAATTTTCATAGCTTTTAGTGGCTTTTAAATGTAAAATAGAATCAAGATTAATGCTACCAGAAAAAAGAGAATCTCCCACTTTTACATTTTGTGGCAAGGATTCTCCATTGAGAGCAGAGTTATCAATACTGCCCTCGCCTTTTATAATGATTCCATCAGCAGGGATTCTTTCCCCAGCAAAAATTACTAAAATATCGCCTTCTTGAATATTTTTTGGATCAATATTTTCAATTTTTTCATTTTTAAATAAATGGGCTTGTTCTATTTTTATAGAGGCAAGGGTGCGAATAGATTTTTTAGATTTTTCGACAACTAAATCTTCTAGGGCTTCTCCAATGCGATAAAAAAGCAAGATTGCTACGGCTTCGGCTCCTTGAGCGATTGCCCAAGCACCAATGCTTGCAAGTGCCATAAGGCTATTTTCGTTAAAAAATTCGCGTTTATAAAACCCAATCAATGCCTTTTTTAAAATTTCATAGCCTAAAGTAAAATAGCAGAAAAGATAAAAACCATAAAGTATGGGGGCATTAAGATGAAAATTAAAGATTCCAAAATCTCCACTAAGTGCAATAAGATAAAGGATAATGCTAAAATAAAAAAGACTTTGGGCTAGTTTATTTTTAAAATCACTCTTTATATGAATTGTATTTTGGGTATTTGTGCAAGTGTTGCAGCAATTTGCCATTGTTTTCTCCTTATATTACATTTCTTGAATATGTTCTAAACCTTGTTCAAAGATTTTTTCAATATGGTCATCATCGAGTTCATAAAACACTTCTTTGCCGATTTTTTTATACCGCACAAGTCTTGCTTGGCGTAGGATTCTAAGTTGGTGAGAAACAGCGGAGGGAGAGAGGTTTAAAAGTTCTGAAATTTCTCCCACACAAAGTTTTTCTTGCTGAAGTAAAGAAAGGATGCGAATGCGCGAAGAATCACCAAAAATTTTAAAAAATTCTGCTAACTCATAAAGCAATTCTTCTTTGGGGAGTTTTTTTAAAATATTTAAAAGTCGTTCTGAATCAGGCTCTTGCATCTATTTCCCTTAATATTGTTTAAAATATAAAATTAATAAAAGTATGAATATATGAATATTTATTCATATATAGAAATATAACTTTTTATTCTTTATAAAAAAATTAAAACATAAGGATATTAAGCTTAAAACGATACAATTTCGTGCGTAAATTTTAGGCAACAAAGATGATTTGATAAAATTGGGTTTTTAGAGAAAAGGATTATTATGTCATTTACTCAAGAAGAATTAGAAAGATACAATCGTAATATTTTATTAAGTGGAGTTGGGGAAGAAGGGCAACAAAAGCTAAAAAACGCTAAAGTGCTTGTAGTAGGTGCTGGTGGGCTTGGTTCTCCAGTTTTATTTTATTTAGCTGCTGCTGGGATTGGCGAGATTGGAATCTGCGATGGCGATAATGTGGATTTGAGCAATCTTCAAAGACAAATTTTGCACACAACAAAGGATTTAGAAAAAAACAAAGCACTCTCAGCTAAAGAAAAGCTAGAATCACTCAATCCCAAAATTAAAATTAACATTTACAAAGAGCGGTTAAATGTGAGTAATATTTTAGGGATTATTAAGGATTATGATCTTGTCATAGAGGCTACAGATGCCTTTGCTTCAAAGTTTTTGCTTAATGATGCTTGTGTGCTTGGGGGCAAGATTCTAGTTAGAGCGAGTGCCTTGCATTTTTGCGGACAGGCAATGAGTATAAAGCCAAAGGAAAGTGCTTGTTATGCGTGTTTATTTGATTCTCCACCACAAGGAGAAGTTCCAACAGGCGCAAGTGTAGGAATCTTGGGTGCAGTTGCTGGGCTTTTTGGCTGTATTGAAGCCAATGAAGCGATAAAAATCATTACAGGAGTTGGTAAGCCACTTTTTGATCAATTTTTAACTTGTGATGTACGGGATATGGAATTTCGTAAAATTAACATTAAGCGCAACTTAAAATGTCGCGTATGTGGTGAAAATGGTATAAAAAGTTTAGATTTAGATAGGTATCAATGAAGTCTATTTTTCAAAGAAAAGTTGTAAATTGCCTTGATAGGAGCGATGAAGTAGATTGTGGCAGTGTGGGCAGAGATTAAGAGGCTTTTGATTGAAGATTTTAGTTTGAATTTTGTGAGAGTAAATACCTAAAAAAAACTGCATATCAGTGCGGATAATAGCTAGAAAATCGGCATTTTTGTAGTTTTTTAGGCTTTCACCACAGGCGCTTAGATGCACGAGTGGTTCTCCTTGAGTGCGAAAAAGTGATTCTTGAATCTTGGCTTGGTAGAGCATCACTTTTGTGGTGGTTTGATTGGGAAGTGGTAAATAGATTCCATTTTCATCTAATGTCAAATCAGCAAGATTTGCAGCAATCCCACTTGTTTGGAGAATTTTTAGTATTTCACTAGTAAGATTAATCTGCTTTGTATGGCAGGATTCTATGGTTTTTTGAAAAAACAAAACCTAAGCCTTCATTGTCGCTTTTTCAATCAAATCACAAATAATATGAGCCATTAAAAGATGCATTTCTTGAATCCTTGGTGTATCATCACTAGGAGAAAGAAGTAGGAGATCGCACCATTTTTTCATTTCTCCGCCATCTTTGCCACTAAATCCTAGAATCTTACATTCCATTTCTTTGGCGCATCGCATAGCGTTTAAAACATTGGTGCTATTACCGCTTGTAGAGATTCCCCATAGCAAGTCACCTTTTTTAGCAAGTGCTTCAAATTGCCTAGAAAAAACAAAATCATAACCATAGTCATTTCCAATAGCAGTTAAAGCACTTGTGTCTGTTGTTAGGGCTATGGCGCTTAAGCCTTTTCGCTCTCTTTTGTAGCGTCCTGTAAGTTCAGCTGCAATATGTTGAGAATCAGCTGCACTTCCACCATTACCACAAATGAGAATCTTGCCTCCATTTTGAAGTGTTGTAATAGCAAGATTAGCAGCTTCTTGAATAGAATCAACAAGACTTGACATTTTTTGAGTGGTTTGCAAGTGAGATTGGATTTCATTTAAAATATGTGCTTGCATTTTTATTCCTTTTTGATTTTTTTTATTGTTGCACTAGTGCTTTTGCCTTCTATAAATTCAATTAAACGCACTTCTTTAACAAGGTCGCTTCCAACTATTTTTTTATTGGCATAATCTGCGCCTTTAACTAAAATATCAGGTTTAATTTGGCTAATGAGATTAAGCGGTGTATCTTCATCAAAGATAATAACAAAATCTACACATTCTAATGCACACAGCAGTGCGGCTCTATCCTCTTGAGAGTTGATTGGGCGCTCATCACCTTTAAGCCGCTTGATAGAAGAATCGCTATTTAATCCAATAATAAGCAAATCTCCTAATTCACGAGCTTTATTGAGATAGCTAATGTGTCCAAAATGCAAAATATCAAAACAGCCATTGGTAAAAATAGTTTTAAAATCTTGCGACTTTAAGGTTTGTAAAAACTCTAAAAATAAGGCAAAATCATTAGATTTTATAAATTTAGAGTCAAGAGCCATTGGCTTTTGTTTTTGTGAGATTCTCTGCAAATGTGGCAAAAATTTGGAATCAGCAAGATTAGTATTAAGAATCTTTGGAATTTCTTTGGAGAGAGAATCTAAGAGATGATTGTCTCTAAGGTAATTTAAAATTTCTTGCTTATTAGCCGTTGCTGATCCGACTTTGCCTACCACCACAGCTGCTGCGGCATTAGCAAAGTGAAGACTAGAGAGAATATCTTCTTCTTTTGCAAGCATAAAAGCTAAAGCTGCAATAACGGTGTCTCCAGCGCCCGTTACATCAAAAACTTCTTTGGCGATAGTTGGGATTTTGTGTAATCCGTCTTTTAAGATTCCAATTCCATCTTCACTTAAGGTGATGAGTGAATATTCAAGATGGCAAATCTCTTTTAGTTTTTGGAGAGCTAGGAGCAGTGAAGAATCATCTTTTATTTGGATTCCTGTAGCCTCAGTGGCTTCTTTTTTGTTTGGGGTTAGAAGAGTAGCACCTTGATATTTGGAATAATCTTTGCCCTTTGGATCAATGAGAATCTTAAGTTTAGAATCACAAGCAAGTTGAATGAGGCTTTGAGTGAGATTTTGACTTAAAACACCTTTTTGATAATCAGATAAAACGATACAATGAATTTTGGAATGCTTGATTAATTTTTTGGCAGATTCTAAAATAAATTGTTCTGCTTCTTTGTCAATTAGGCTTTTATCTTCTCTATCTACACGCACAACTTGTTGATGTGAAGCGATGATGCGGGATTTTTGCGTGGTGGGTCGATTCTTGCTAAAGTGGATTCCTTGAGTGTTGATGTGAAGTGATTCTAGCTTGTTTTTGAGATCCTCACCTGCCTTATCAGCACCTGCCATTCCACAAATAAACACATTGCAATCTAGGGCGATGAGGTTGCTTGCGACATTACAAGCGCCTCCTAGGTTGAGTGTTTCTTTGGTAACTTCAATCACCTGCACGGGAGCTTCTGGGGAGATTCTTTCGCATTTGCCCCAAATATAATGATCTAAAATCAAATCCCCAATGACTAAAATATTGGGTTTCAATTAATAGCCTTTAGCGTGAATAGCTTTGATTTGATCAAGATAGTTTTTGATACCAATTTCTAAAGAGAATCTAGGCTCATAACCTAAAAATTCTTTTGTTAGCACGATATTAGCCTCAGTGTGTGTTTGAAAAAAAGAATAAGGATTGTCAAAATATTCTACTTCAAATTCCCCTAGCTCTTTTTTCAAACAAGCCACAATATCATTATAGCTTCTTGATTTTCCACTGCCTACATTATAAACGCCACTTTTTTTAGCATTGATAGCTTTTACATTGGCTTGAATAACATCTTGAATATAAACAAAATCGCGTTTTTGCTCTCCCATCTTGAAGAGTCTTACTTTTTTGTTTTGGAGTGCTTGTAAGCCAAGTTGCAGAATCATTGAAGCTGTTTTGCCTTTGTAAAATTCATTTTCGCCATAGACATTAAAATATCGCAATCCAACGATATGCAAACTAGGATTTTCTTGTAAATATTTGGAAGCTAGATGATCCATCATTAATTTAGAAAATCCATAAGCATTCTCTGGAATCTCGCCACTACCAATGCTATTTGGTGCAGGAGTGTTGCCATAAACTCCTGCGCTTGAAGCATAAATCATTTTTGCTTCGCTTCTTATGCTCAAATCTAGTAAATCTTTAAAGGCATTAAGGTTGCTGCGCAAAATAAGCTCTTGATTAAGCACGGTAGTATCTGAAATGGCTGCTTGATGAAAGATATAATCAAAATTCATATTTTCTAATCTTTGCAAATCGGCTTTGTTGTTTATATCTCCTGCGATGACCTCACCCTTAAATTCTAAAAGATTCTTAAAATGTCCTAGTGATTTTGGATTTCCATTTTCAAAAGCTTCCCCATTTCTAAAACAATCAAAAACTACCACTTGAGACTTGGGGTGATATTTTTGAAAATAAAGCGCGAGATTAGATCCAATAAATCCAGCGCCACCTGTGATTAAAATACGTTTTCCTGCAAGGGTGTCATCAATGTATTGCATTTAGATTCCTTGTGATAATTTATAAATGCTACATTATAACAAAATACCTTTAAAAGATTTGTTTGGTTTAGGGAGTTTATGCTATTATTTTGCAAAGATTATTTTAATGCAAGATAACGATAATGAAAGACTTGATAATTTCTGAAATTGATTCTTTGCCACCCTTGCCTCAGACAATATCGGAGTTACAAAAAGCTTGTTTGCGAGAAGATGTTAGCATAAGAGAGATAGCAAATATTATTGAAAGCGATCCTCTTTTGACTGCTAATATTATTAAAACTGCAAATTCTCCGTTATTTGGTTATTCAAGAACCATTAATTCAGTCTCACAAGCGGTGATGCTTTTTGGTGTTTATACGGCTAAGGGACTAGCAATTGCAAGTGCAATAAAGTCGCAATTAGAGATGGATTTAAGTCCTTATGGATTGAGTGTAGCTGATTTTATAAAAGCTTCTAACTTAAAGGGAATATTTTTGGCAAAATGGCATCAATCTAAAAATCCCATATTGCATTCCTTAATTTCTTGTGCGCTGATTATCCATGTTGGAATGGTTATTTTAGCTAATGTTTTAAGAAGCACAAATAAAGAAAAAGACTTTGAAAAAAAGCTTAAGAGTATGTCCCTTATTGAAGCAGAAAGATCGGTTTTGCAGATGGATCAAATTGAAATTTTAGAAATGCTTTTTGAGCATTGGCATTTTGAAGAAACAATGGTGCAAATTGTGCATTATTTGGGCAAACCAGAGTTGCCAAAAGAATTAGAATGTTATATTTATCCCTTGCGTGTGGTAAATTTTTTAATTAATCCTTATAGCATTGCAAGCAAGGAACAGATTCAAGAGGCACTTAAGTATGTTTCTCTTTATGGTTTAGATGAAGAGGGTTTTAAAAGGGCTTTGTTGGAAATGGGGTTTGTAGAAAATTTGAGTGAGATTGAATGACTGAATTTGTCCGACTTATAGAAGTAGGAATCCCACTAAATTTGGAGATAGCACCTGAATTTAAAAAAATAATAAGCCTATTGCAACAATATGGAGCAATAGAGAAAAAACAAGCACGTTATTTTTTAGGTAAAAAATTCCAAATTGGTAGATTTGAACCCACTAAAAAAGGATATGGCTTTGTGTGTAGCCTTTTTAATTCTCACCAAAAAGATTGGCTTATAGAGAAGAATCACACACAAAGAGCACAAAAAGGTGATATTGTCCTTGCAAAAAATATTACTAAGGCTAGATTGGGCAAGACTAAAGCCAAAATTTTACAAGTTTTGCAACATAGAACACAAAATGTAGTGTGCTATTTGGAAAAATACAAACTTGATTGTATTGCGATTTCTATCCCTAATGAAGTAGCATATAAAATCAAAGCTTCTCAAAAATCCCTAAAGGCACTCCCCAGTCAAACTATTTTGAAATTAAATCCACAAAATGGAGAGGTTTTGGAGATTTTAGGCACTTTGGATGATCCCAAAATTGATGAGATTATTGCCCTTAATCTCTACAACAAACGAGAAGCCTTTAGTCTCCAAGCCGAACTCCAAGCGCAAAGCTTTAAAGAAGTGCAAATTAGCCACTTTAAAGAGCGTGAGAATCTTACACATTTGCCTTTTTGTGCGATCGATCCAGTTGGCGCTAAGGATCACGACGATGCAATTTTTTATGATCAAGATAATGCGATGCTTTATGTCGGGATTGCGGATGTTAGCCATTATGTAACGCCTAATTCCCCTTTAGATGGGGAAGCAAAAAGTCGTGGATTTAGTATTTATTTTCCACATAAATCTATCCCAATGTTACCGCGCACTTTGAGTGAAAATCTTTGTTCTCTAAAAGAGGGCAAAAATCGCTTAGCAATGGTATGGAAGATTCGGCTTCATAAACGCACTAAGGTGGTATTAAATAGTGAGCTTTTTGCAGCAATTATCAAAGTCAAGCAAAAATTAAATTATGAAGAAGTGGATGCCTTTTTTGAAACTCAAAAAAGCGCTACTATTAAAAAGCCTTTGCAAACAATGCTTTTATCCTTGAAAGAATTAACTCAAAAATTGCGCAAGAATCGTTTGAAATATGGGTTTGATTTCACAGGAGATGGGGTGGAGCTAGAGCTAGATAAAAATTTAGAACTTAGGGCGCTGTCTTTTGAATCTCAAACACTTTCTCATCAATTAATTGAAGAGTGTATGTTGCTTGCTAATGTGGAGAGCGCTAAGCTATTAGAGCAAAAAAATGCTCAAAATGACAATCATTTAAAGCTAGGAATCTATCGAATCCATCCTCAACCTAAAATGGAAAAATTAAATGAGTTATTTGGAGAATTGCGGCTTTTAGGAATTTGGAGAGACAAGGCAATCCCTAAAACAAAAATGGCTTTGCATAAGGCGATTTTGGAGATTCAAAGCATTGCTAAAAGAGCAAAAATACAAAGGGAAGTGGATAAGCTTATTGTTAAATCTATGCAACAAGCTAGTTATGCTAGTCATAATGTAGGGCATTTTGGGTTAGGATTTGAGGCTTATAGCCATTTTACTTCTCCGATTCGAAGATATAGCGATTTGATTTTGCACCGAATCTTAAAAGACAAAGTTGCACTCAATGAAAATAAGCAATACAAAGATTCTTTGCCTATTTTATGCGATCAATTAAGTTTGCAAGAGCGTGAAGTGGCACAAATAGAGCTGGATTTTCAAGATAGAAAATTTGCGCGTTATCTCTCCAAGCATTTGGGACAAATCTATGATGGAATCATTGTGAGTGAAAAATCACCTTTGATTGTAGCTTTGAGCGATTTTCCTTTAATGGGTGCTAGGGTGATAACTCTAAATGGTCAAGGCGTGAAATACCAAAAAGCACGGATTCAGATTTTGGAAGTGAATCTTGCCACGGCAAAGGTTTATGGTAGAATGGTAAAAATTTTTGCAGAGGGATTTGGGGGTGAAAATTTAAGGATTTCAGAATACATTTCCCAAAAGCGACAAAAACAAGCCATAAAAAATAAAGAATTAGCTAGAAGAGAAGCTTTGAGAATTGCCAAGAAAAATAAGCAAAGAAAACAAAATAAAATCCCAAGAAAAAGAAAGAAAAACAGATAATGTATAAAAGAGAACTTGATTCTAAGCTTGCAAGTAATACCGAGATTCGTGCGATTTTACTCTATGGTGAAGATTCATTTTTGGTTGGGTATTATGGAGAGAAAATAGCCCAAGAGATTCTCAAAAAAGATTGTGAAAAAAACAGCTTTTATTTTAGTGAATTTGATTTTAATAGTGCTATGGTTTGTTTTTCTCAAGGCTCTCTTTTTGGAGGGGAATCGCTTGTTTGGATTAAAGCAGACAAAAAGATTCCCAAAAAACAGCTTGATTTGCTTATTGCAGCTTTGGAAAAAAATGGCAGTGGTTATTTAATTTTAGAGTTTTATCAAGCAGAAAATAAAAGTGCTGCGGAATATTCGCTAGATTGCAAGGCATTAGCGGGAAGTTTTAAGGGTAAAAATATCTATGAAGCACGATTTTTTAGTCTTAATGCAGGCGAATCTTTTGGGATTTTGCGTGAATACGCCAATGGTTTTGGGCTAAAAATTTCGGATTTTTCTTTGAGAAAGATTTTGGAGCAGCAAAATTATGATTTGGGGCTTAGCGTTGCAGAATTGAGAAAATACACCATTTTTGATTCAGAGATTAATGCAGAAAATATTGAGAATCTAGGTTATAGCTTGGGCAGTGTTGATTATGAAGAAATTTTGGAATTGATTTTTGATAGGAAACCTTATAATAATCTATTAGAAAAGTTTTTGGAGCAGGGATTTGAAGAGATTCCGCTCATTGCAGAAATACAGAAATATTTCTTTCAACTTTTTTTATTTTCAAGTCATATTAAGCTTTATGGAAATGCAACTTCTGAAGAGGTTTTGGGCTATAAACTTCCTGTAAATCTACTAGAAAAGAAAAAAAGAAGAGCCATACAAATAGGACAAGAAAGGTTTTTAAAAATATTTTGTGTGTTAAATCGGTGGCATGAAGATTCAATAGGGGGAATTACAAAGGGAAATGGATTTTTACGCACTTTAATTAAAATTCAAGCTATTTTAGAATAAAATTTTAGGCTTTACATTTTACTTGTAAAAAATCCTTGCTCTTTTTAGCAAAAAGGGCAGAATCCATAAGGAGAAAAAATGCGTTTTTATGAAACTATGTTTGTGGTAAAACCCACTTTGACACAAGAAGAAATCACACAAAAAATTGATTTTTATAAAGCAGCGATTCTTAACAATGGCGGAGAAATTAGCGCTACATTGGATATGGGAATGCGAAATCTTGCTTATGAAATCAAGAAAAATAAACGAGGGTATTACTTTGTAATTTATTTCAAAGCTGAACCAAAACTCGTTTTAGAATTAGAGCGTTTGTATCGCATTAATGAAGACATTTTGCGTTTTATCGTGATTAAATACGATAGCAAAAAAGAACAAAAAGCATGGGAAGTCTTGGTAGATAGAGCTATTCACAATAAAAAAGCGACACCATTAAAAGAAGCACGCGAAGCTAAGGAAACAGCCCCAAAAGAAGAGGCAAAGAGCGAGGAAGCTTCTCAAGAATCTTAAGGAATTGCAATGTTTAACAAAGTCATTTTAGTAGGAAATCTTACGCGTGATGTAGAGTTGCGTTATCTGCCAAGTGGTGCAGCATTAGCAAGGTTGGGTTTGGCAACAAACCGCCGATACAAAAAGCAAGATGGCACTCAAGCAGAGGAGGTTTGTTATATTGATGCAAATCTCTTTGGTAGGACAGCTGAAGTGGCTAATCAATACCTTAAGAAAGGATCTCAAGTTCTAATTGAAGGTCGTTTGGTGCTTGAGAGTTGGACTGATAATACAGGCACAAAGCGTAGTAAGCATTCTATTGCCGCAGAAAGTATGCAAATGCTAGGGCAAAGACAAAATGCTAATGAGAATGTTGGCTATGGAGAGGGTGGGTATGCTAGTGGTTATGAACAGCAAGAGGCTTATCAAAAACCATCGCCACAAGTTCAAAGACCACAAAAAGAGCCCGATCTCCCAGTGATTGATATTAATGACGATGAAATACCATTTTAAAAGGATAAATTATGGCAGAGAAAAAGAGATACTCTAAAAGATACTGCAGATACACTGAATCAAAAATTGAATTTATTGACTACAAAGATATTGATATGCTTAAGCATTCTTTATCAGAGCGCTACAAAATTATGCCACGCCGTTTAACTGGAAACTCTAAAAAATGGCAAGAGCGCGTAGAAGTTGCTATCAAAAGAGCAAGACAAATGGCGCTTATTCCTTACATTGTAGATAGAAAAAGAGTGGTTGAAAACCCTTTTAAAATTTGAAGCAATCTTTTGGATTCCACCTTGGAATCCTTGCTTAATCTTAGCAAATTTTATAGGTTTTTGGGTGTTTGCGAGTGTTTGTCTAAATGCTTTGAATACTGATTAATTGCGTTGCAAAAATAGATTTTTAAGAATTATTTTTAGGATTGTTATTTTAATTTAGCTAGAATCTTGATTCTTAAAAATATGAGTTTGCAATAAAATGATGTAAGTCTTTTACTATCAATTTAATAATATTAAATGCCTAGACTTTGTGTGTTTGGGAAATTAAGTTTGGAGTTTGGCAGATGTTTAAAAAAACAATGTCTTTTTCAGTTATATTGGTATCAGTGGTGATTTTTACTGCATTGATTGTGGCTTCAAATTATCTTGTGCAATTCCCTGTCAATAACTTTTTTACTTATGGCGCTATAACTTATCCTTTTACTTTTTTGTTGGCAGATATTTTAGCAGAAAGATACCATAGAGATGAGGTTTTAAAGGTGGTTAGAATCGGTATTTTTTGTGCCTTTATCCCTTCAATGTTTTTGGCTGAATTCCGGATTGCCCTTGCAAGTGTGAGTGCTTTTTTCTTTTCGCAACAAGCAGATGTTTATGTCTTTTATTGGTTAAAATCAAAGTTTCCTCGTTTGTGGTGGCTAAGAAGTGTCGGAAGCACTGCATTCTCGCAGTTTGTTGATACGATGATTTTTTTTCACATTGCCTTTTTATTTGTTATGCCTTGGCAAAATGTCCTTATGCTAGTCTTTGGAGATTATTTGATTAAATTCTGTCTTGGGCTTTTAAATACGCCATTTTTCTATCTCTTTGCCATTAGATTGCAAAAGTTCCTAGGGGTATTTAGATGAAACAAAAGGTTGTGTTTTTTGATCGAGATGATGTCGTAAATCTTGAAGATGCTCCTTATGGCTATGAGATTGAAAAGTTTTATTTCGCTCCCTTTTTTATGGAGCTTTTTTTGGAGCTAAAAAAACAAGATTCCTTGTGTTTTTTGGTAACTAATCAATCAGGTATTCATCGTGGAATATTCACACAAAAAGACTTTGAAACTTTAAGCGCTTTTATGCAAAACTGCATTGTTTCTTGCCTTATGATTCCACTGCGTCAAAGCGGTTTTGTGCCTAAAAATATTGGTTTTGATGGCATTTATTTTTGTCCGCATACCAAGGAAGAAAATTGTATTTGTCGCAAGCCTAAGCCTCAAATGTTGCTTCAAGCTTGTGCGGATTTTGGATTGGATTTATCACAATATGATAGCTATATTTTGGGCGACAAAGATACAGATATGATAGCAGGGCTTGAAGCTGGAGTGCAAACGCGAATTTTGGTTGGGGAAAACCAAGCTTTACATGCGACACATAGGGTTTCAAATCTTAAAGAAGCTTTGAAACTATTTCAAGCAATCAATAAACATAATTAAATAACTATGCTCTACAATTTAAGCATTTTTAAAACAAAAATTGCCAAGAAGAGTTGATTAAAGATTCCTTTTAGTAGCTTTTTTATATACTTTAAAGTTTAATTTTAAACATTAAAGGAGATAATATGGCTGTTAAGATTACTGATATTTGTATCGCCTGTGGTGCTTGTATTGATGAATGTCCAGTAGAAGCAATTGTAGATGATGATGATAGCCCAAATAACGATGGTTGCTATTTTGTTTATAATAATAAATGTGTAGAGTGTGTAGGACACAATGATGAGCCTGCCTGTGCTTCTGCCTGTCCAACAGAAGGCTGTATCGTTTGGGATGCGGTGGTAGATTCTCAACCACACAGAGATGATATTGGTGAGGATAAAAGAACTGCCCATATCCCAGTAGTGGAATAACTAGCCCTTGGCTAGTGCCACTCTCTTTTTATTTGATTCTTTTTGGTTTTTGAACTCTTTTTTGATGAGTGTTTTTTAAGCTTATTTTTATTCTTTGGTTTTGATAGTGCGTATTTTATCAAGCCATTCTTTTAGTGTTTTCTCAAAGCCTTTGGGTTGCCATTTAACAAACTCTAAATTTTTAAGTAGGTATTTTTGTTTCACCCAGCCCCCAAAATTATGCGGATATAAATAATTTTTGTGTAATTGTTGTATATGTTCTGGAATAGGCTCATTGGGGTTTTTGCGGACATATTCTAAGGCAGCATTAATGGCTTCATAAGAAGTGTTGGATTTGGGTGAAGCACAGAGATAAATTGCGCATTGACTTAAAATGATTCTTGCTTCTGGATAACCAATCTTGGCAACGCTTTGTAGGGTTGAATTGGCAAGATTTAAGGCATTTGGGTTAGCATTGCCAATATCTTCACTGGCTAAAATTACAAGTCGTCTTGCGATAAATTCAGGATTTTCGCCCCCTTCAATTAGTCTTGCTAGGTAATAAATAGCAGCATTTTCATCACTTCCACGAATGCTTTTTATCATAGCTGAAATAAGATTGTAATGTGTATCAGAATCGCTAGCGCTACTATTTAGTGAATGAGGACGAATGGATTTTAAAAGCTCAAGAGTGAGTGGCATTTTAGTGCTTAAGGCACAATCAAGTAGATTTAGCATTGCCCTTGCATCGCCACCGCTAGTGCCAATTAAAAAGTCTTTAATAGAATCTTCTAGGGAGTATTCTTCTAGAATCTGCGCTAATTCCTCTTTACTTAGGCGATAAAATTCAAATACAAAAGATCGCGATCGAATCGCATTAATCAGCGAAAAAAAGGGATTTTCCATAGAAGCCCCTAAGATTAAAGCTTGGTGATTTTCCATAATGGGCAAAAGCAGTTCTTGTTGGGCTTTGTTTAATCTATGGACTTCGTCAATAAAAATAAGAGGTTTTTGCAGAGTATTTTGGTGCTGTTTTAGAATATTACGCAAATCTTCACTTTTAAAACTTGTGGCATTAAGACTATAAAAGGGATAATCAAGTTCATTGGCAATCAGTCTTGCAGCAGTTGTTTTGCCACTTCCTGGGGGACCAAAAAAGAAGCTGTGTGGAATCTCGCCACTTTTTAATAATCGCATAAAAGGAGAGTTTTCTCCAAAAATATGCTTTTGTCCAATAAATTGTTGGAAGTTTTTAGGTCTTTTATTGTATGCTAACTCTTTCATTATCTTCTCTTTAAGGCTTTATGATGGCAAGATTTGCACCTATTATTTTAGCATTATTTGCAGCTTTTATGGTTTTGTTTATGATGTATGGAGTAGGAAATCCAGTTTTTTGAGTTTTTGGCACCTTTATAAGGTGTTGAATGAATTAAAAAGAATCATATAAGCCCTTGAGATTGTGATTGGTGGTGATTTTGTGGGTAAGATTAATGGGCTTGATTGTGAGCACATTTTCAAGTTTTAAGGGTGGAGTGGATTCTAGTTTGGTAAAGATTATGGAATCCCGTGTGTGTTTTTGGGTAAGTTTGAAAGGTTTGAATCCTGCTAAAAAGGCACTATAAAGCATAGCCGAGTTTTGACTATAAGTTGTTAGAATACAATCTTTTTGGGTGAGCAAAAAAAGAGTTTTAAAATATTCATAAGTCCATAAAAGAGGATTTTTAACGGGACTAAAAGCATCTTGGAAGACTATATCAAAAAAAGATTTTTGAAAGCTTTTTAAAATCTCTCTTGCATCGCCTAAATGCAAAAAAACTTCCAAATTTTTACTTTTATAAAAATGGTTTTGTGTGAGGCTATTAAGAATCTCTAAGTCAAGCTCTTGTGGATAAGTAAGGCTTGAGAGTGATTTTAATAGGCAAGAATCCATTTCGGGGGAGTGGATTTCTAGGGATTGGATACCATAGCTACTAGCATATTTTATTGCACAAAGCGTGTTGTAACCAAGCCCAAAGCAAATATCAAGGATTCTTAGTTTTTGTTTGTTTTTAAAATAGGCAAAACTAGGAAAAATATGCTTGTGTAAGGTTTCTTTTAAAGCACCATCTTTGGTAGAATGATAGTGTTCTTGGAAGGTTTGATTAAAAAGCGTAAAGCTTTTATCGTTAGTTTGAATATTCATTTTGAAATCTTTAGTATAAATTAACACAGAATTTTATACAATTTTGTTATTTTTTGAAACTTTTCAAGCTTAAGGAATAAATGGTGGGATTTGTAGATTTTTTTAAAACTTTTAAAAAGGAAAATCAAGAAAGAGCAACACCTAAAGAAGCTCCAAGTCATTGGATAAAATGTCCTAGTTGTAATGCTTTGATGTATTATAAAGAAGTAATCGCACAATATTATACTTGTCCTAAATGTAATTTTCATATGCGTATTGGATTACAAGATAGAATTGCTTTGATGTGCGATGATGGAAGTTTTGTTGAATATGATAAAGATTTAGCCCCTACAGATCCTTTAGATTTTGTTGATAAAAAAAGCTATAAAAAGCGCATAGAAGAATACCAAAAAAAATGTGGTCGCCCTAGTTCAATTATCAGCGGTGAATGTAGAATTGAAGGGATACCTGCCCAGCTTGTTTTGTTTGATTTTAACTTTATGGGTGGATCTTTGGCTTCTGTGGAGGGAGAAAAGATTGTTAGGGCTATTAATCGCAGTGTGGAAAAAAAGCAGGGGTTGATTATTGTTAGTGCAAGTGGTGGTGCAAGAATGCAAGAATCAACTTATTCTTTAATGCAAATGGCAAAGACTTCGGCGGCTTTAAATATTTTAAGTGAGGCAAAATTGCCTTTTATCTCAATTTTGACAGATCCTACAATGGGTGGAGTTAGTGCGTCTTTTGCCTTTTTGGGCGATATTATTATGGCTGAACCAGGTGCGATGATCGGATTTGCAGGAGCTAGAGTGATTAAACAGACAATTGGTGCGGATTTGCCACAAGGATTCCAAACAGCAGAATTTTTGCTAGAGCATGGACTAATTGATATGATTGTTCAAAGAAGAGAAATGAAACAAAGTATTGCACGAATTTTGAGGTATCTTAACGCAAATGATTAAAGTTTTTGTGTATTATATTGCCAAAACCAAAGATTTAAGTGATAGTTTGTGTGAAGAATTTATTGCCTTGAGTGCAGGGGTTGGCGTAAAAATGGAATTTGTTAATTTGTTTTCAAAGTCTATCAAAGAAGGACAAAAGCAAGACGCAAAAGAAGCACAAAAGTCTTACACTAAAGAGTTTCTTAAAGTCTCAAAAAATCAAGCCTATAAAATCGCACTTTCACCCAATGGGAAAAGCATTGATTCCATAGAGTTTGCTAAGAATCTTGAAAATAAAGGGGAAATAGCATTTTTCATTGGAGGAGCTTATGGGCTAGAGGAGGCTTTTTTGAATCAATGTCAATGTGTGCTTTCGCTCTCGCCATTAACCTTTAGCCATAAGGTTGCAAAGGTTGTTTTAAGTGAGCAGGTTTTTAGAGCTTTTTGTTTAATAAATAATCACCCATATCACAAGTAAAATTGAAGTAAATTTGGAGGATTGAGTGCAGAAAATGGAGTTAGATGCTTTTAGAAAAATTTTAGAAGAAAAAAAGCAGGCGATTTTAGATAACAATTTTGTTCATCAAAAGAGTATGGAAAATTTACGTGGAGTTTCTTTGGATGAGGCAGATGAAGCAGCAATGAGTATGAAAAATACCCTAGATGGCTTGATATTTGAGCGCCACAACGAAGAGCTAGAATATATAGAGAGGGCATTAGAAAAGATAGAAGAAGGTGTATATGGGATTTGTGAAATGTGTGATGAACCGATTGGGATTCAAAGACTTAGGGCAAAGCCACATGCAAGGTATTGTATCGTGTGTCGTGAAATTATAGAAAAAGACTTAAAGGGTAAAAAATGAAATTTAAATATTATATTGGTGTTTTGTTTGTTTTTATTGTTTTGCTTGGATTGTATGTCTATACGCTAACTGGGGAAAGTTACACCTATCAAATACCTTTTAGTATTCATAGCATAGCGCTTCCTGTTGCAGTTTGGATTATTATTCCCGTGGTGATATTTTTCATTGTGGTAGCATTTTTAGAAGTTGGCGGTGCTTATCGCATGTGGAGAAAAAGAACAAAGTATAAAAATGATTACAAGATTCTTTTGGCACAAATTGAAAATCAGCTTTTAAGCAGAGAGGTTCCTTTCAAACAGCCCACAATGAATCGTTATAAAAAACTTGCTATTTTGTTGAATAATCTAACTTTTGATATTAAAGAGGGTGCTCCTATTAAAAGCGGAGAGGTAAAGTTGGATGAAATTATTGAGACTTTGGGAGATTTAAAAAGGGGCGAATATGTTAATCTTAAGAAATTCTCTCCTGGGGAGAAATGCCCCTTTTTGAAGCAAAATATTCTTAATGAGATACGCAGTGATGAGAAATTTGCTATGGAAGTTTTAAGGAGACAAAGCTACAGCAATGAGTTTAAGCAAGAGGCTTTGAGAAAGCTTTTAGAGACAGGTGAATTTAAAGATGTTCGGAGATTTGTAGGGGAGGTAAAATTCAATAAAGATTTGGCGGGTGTTGTGCTTGGAATGTGTTATGCGCAAAAAATGAATTTCAGCGATGAGGAAGTTTCAAAGCTTTGTATAGATGTGGGTTATTCTAAAGAGGATTATTTGCATTTAGCACAAAAAATGAAAGAATGCTATGAACCTGCTAAATGGTTAGAACTATTTGAGTTTTTGGCTAACAAAGATGAAAATGCAGAATTGGCTTATTTTTATGTTTTATTAGAACTTGAAATGATTGATGAAGCCAAGGAGCGATTAAATTCTCATCCGCAAAATGAGCTTTTGAAGATTCGTGCTTATTTGGATTTGAAAGATTTGGGTAAAAAATATCCACTAGAGCTATTTTTGTTAGATAAGTAATGATTATAATGGGGAGTGATTAAGGGAGTGGTACGCCCAGAGGGAGTCGAACCCCCAACCCTCAGATCCGAAGTCTGATGCTCTATCCAATTGAGCTATGGACGCTAAAGAGAATTATAATCTTACCTTATCTATTTTTAATAAAAACTAAAAAGGATTGAAAATGAAAAAAGTTTTAGTATTTTTATGTTTTATTGCTAGTAGTTTGATGGCAAAGCCAATTATAGCAGTGAGCATTCCGATGCAAGCAGAATTTATAGAAAAGATTGCTGGGGAGGAGTATGATATTAGTGTGCTAGTAGAAAAAGGCACAAATCCACATGATTTTGAACCTAAATTCTCTAGCATTAAAGAGGTGAATGAAGCCATAGCGTATTTTCCTATTGGTGTTGAATTTGAAGATGCTTGGTTAAAGCGATTTTTAGATCAAAATCCAGATATGAAAATTTTCCCTTCCAACGCAGGAATTAAAACGATTAATTTTGCTCACCACCCTAAAGATGAGCACGAACACCACGATTATCACGACCACGGAGAAGATGGTGATACACATATTTGGCTTTCACTCTCTAATGCCAAACAAATTGCTTCAAATATCTATCAAGCCCTAGTGAAGCTTAATCCTAGGGGAGATTATTCTAAAGCTTATGAGGCATTACTAGCACAGATTCAAGGAGCTGATATAAAAATAAAAGCAGCATTGCAAGATGTTCCTAAGCACCAAAAATTTGTTGTTTTTCACCCTATGCTTGGGTATTTTGCAAGAGAATATGATTTAGAGGAAATTTCTATTGAAGTGGAAGGAAAAAGCCCAAAAATGAAAGAGATGGTGCAAGTTATTGATACCATTAAAAAAGAAAAATTACAAATCATCTTTGCTCAACCAGAGTTCTCTACCAAAGCAGCAGAGTTTATTGCTGAAGAATCGGGGGCAAAACTAGGTTACTTCTCGCCCTTAGAAACTCCTTGGGCGGAGAATCTTATCAGATTTGCAGAAACATTAAAAGAGGCTAATAAAAATTAGCCTTAGCTTTGAAATTATAAATCTAAAACATTAAAAACAGGGATAATCTTCTCTAGCTCTTTGGAACCATTTAGGCTTTCTAGATTGATGATAAAGCAGGCTTCTACGCAAGTAGCACCCCCCTTTTGAATGAGATTAGTAGCCGCATAAGCTGTCCCTCCTGTTGCAATGAGATCATCAATGAGTAAAACTTTTGGTGTGCGTTCTAAATTTTCATTTTTGAAAGCATCAATGTGAATTTCTATTTCACTAAAACCATATTCTAGCGAATGTTTTTCAGAAATCGTGGTGTAGGGCAGTTTGCCTTTTTTGCGAATAGGCACAAAGCCAATACCTAGAGAATGTGCCAGTGCCGCCCCAAAGATAAATCCGCGACTTTCAATTCCTGCAATGTAGTCTAAATTGTATTTTTGATAGCGTTTTGTTAAAAAGTCTATTAATAGATTAAAGGCTTCTTTGCTGTTTAATAATGTAGTGATGTCGCGAAAGATGATTCCACGTTGTGGAAAGTTCTTTATTTCGCGAATAGAATCTAAAAGTATATTTTTTTCTTGTTGGGTGAGTTCCACTTTTTCTCCTTATTTATTAGAGTAGAGCTTCAATTTTTTGTTCTAAGTCTTTAATTTTACTTTTGTATTTTTCAGTTTCAACGCGGTATTGAGAGTTGCGCTGCTTGAGCGTTTTAACTTCATTTCTTAAGGCAGTGATTTCATCTGTTAGAATATCAATATTGCCTAAAGCTCTTTGAAGTTGCAATTGGTGTTTGCGTATAAGAATCTCTGCTTCTTGCAAGGTAAGTTTCATTACTGCGCTATTTTTTTCTTCTTTTTGTGCAACACTTTTGTAAAAAAAGGTCTTAACAACCATAAACAAAATAAAAAGAATAAAAGCAGTTAAAAAAAGCCATTGCGCAAATTGTGCCATTATTTTCCTTATTGTAATTTCTCTACTCTTTGGGTGTGTCTGCCACCTTCAAATTCTCCTTTGATGAAGCTTTGCAAGATGCACTCTGCCATACCTAATCCAACCACTCTAGCTCCTAAACAAAGGACATTAGCGTCATTATGTGCTCTAGCCATTGTTGCTCCATAGGGTTCATTGCAAAGTGCGGCACGAATCCCTCTGTGTCTATTAGCAGCAATACTCATTCCAATTCCACTGCCACATATTAAAATCCCAAGACTTTGGGGAGTGGCTAAAACTTCTTGACAAAGCAAATTAGCAAAATCAGGATAATCCACGCGATCATTATTGGCAGGTCCAAGATTGATAATCTCATGCCCCATTTTTTCTAAGAATGGAATGAGTGATTCTTTGAGTTCAAATCCTGCATGATCACTAGCGATAAAAAACTTCATTTTCTCTCCTTATAAAAGCCATTGTAAGATAAGATTAACGGGTGCTGAAATTACTGCAGAAAGCGGAGTGCTTAGAATAAGAATCAAAACAATCATACCCACTATGGGGTGGATTTTATTAAAGATTCTTGAAAAAAAATCACTTTTAAAAATTAAGCCGAGATATGCTAGAGCATTAGAGCCATCTAGGGGTGGAATGGGCAAGAGATTAAAGATAGCCAGAATGATATTATAAATAATGAGCTGCAAAAAGAAAAAGAGAATTAAAGCATAAGGCAATTGAGGATTTGAAAAGTATTCAAAAAATCCACTTAAGATTCCGCCATTAAAAGCATAAAAGAGAAAAGTAGCTAAAAGCGCAAGAGCTAGATTGTATAAGATTCCTGCTAATGAAACTAATAAAGCCGCAAAATATCCGCCTTGATAAATTACCCTATCCATTCTAACAGGCACAGGTTTTGCCCAGCCAAACAAAAAGGGCGCATTAGACAAAAATAGCACGGCAGGAATCAAAATAGAGCCTACCAAATCAACATGCACGATAGGATTTAAGCTTAGTCTTCCAGCTATTTTTGCGGTATTATCGCCGTATTTATAAGCCACATATCCGTGCATAATCTCATGTCCGATGATAGCTAATAAAAGTGCTGCTATCATCAAAGGGATAGTGTAAAGAGAGGGTAGATTAAGCATAATTATTGATTTTCCAGCATTTTCTTTTCTAGCGATTCGATGCTTTTGCCAATTCTATCCCAACGGACATTAAAATTATCATCCCAACTAAAATAAATAAACCAAGGTTTGCCAATCACATAGCTATAAGCCACACTTCCCCAGAATCTAGAATCACTTGAGTTATTGCGATTATCTCCCATCATAAAAAACTCATCTTCGGCAATTTTGGTATAAAAGCCTAATTCATCACTTTCTAAAAATATAGGTTCCATAGCAATTCCTTGCGTATTTTGCAATAGCACAAAAGAATCAACTCCACTTTTGTCATAATGCACTCCGGGGTGCTTTTGGAGATAGGGATCATAAATGAAAGTTTTGCCATTATATTGTAGAGTTTTTGTTGGATTTTGGCTATAAGGATTCTCTTCTTTAAAATGCACCCACAAGCCATCTTTGGTGTAAATTACCTCATCGCCACCTATTGCAACATTTCGTTTTACAAAGTGAATCTTTGGGTCTAAAGGATAGCGGAATATCACAATATCTCCCCTTTTGGGGCGTTCTCCTTCAAATAAATGCCCATTGTTATTAAAATCAGGTAGAATCTTAAATTCAATCCAAGGAATGGTTGGAGTTGGAATACCATAAGCGTATTTTTTGACAAATAAATTATCTCCAATTAGCATTGTATTTAGCATACTTCCACTGGGGATAACAAAAGCTTGTGCAACAAAGAAAATAACAGATAAAACAATAATAATTGTCCCTGTCCAACTATTTACAAAACGATAAATTTTATCGAAAAACTTCATTTTGTCTCTTTTTTCGCTCTAAGTTTGGCCGCTTTGATGGTATTTTGCAAGAGTGAAGCGATTGTCATAGGTCCCACGCCACCTGGGACAGGCGTAATGTAGCTACATTTTGGAGCGACATTGTCATAATCTACATCCCCTACAATTTTGCCATTTTCAAGTCTTGTGATTCCTATATCCACTACAATAGCACCTTCTTTTACCATATCTTGTGTGATGAGATTTGGCTTTCCGACACCTACACATATAATGTCGGCATTTTTGGTATGATTTGCAAGATTTTGTGTGTAAATATGACAAAGAGTGATAGTGGCATTTTTGTTTAAAAAGAGTGCGCCAAGGGGTTTTCCTACGATATTGCTCGCCCCAACAATAACGACATTTTTGCCTTCTATGGGAATCTTGTAATGTTCAAGCAGAGTAATCACTCCCATAGGCGTTGCAGGAATAAAGCCATCAAGATTAGTAAAAACTCTTCCCATATTAAAAGGGTGGAATCCATCAACATCTTTTTTAGGAGAAATGGCTTCTAAAATCGCGGTAGTATTGATATGTTTTGGAAGAGGGAGTTGAACTAAGATTCCATCAATATTTGGATTTTCATTCATCATTGAGATAGTTTGTAGTAGTGCTTCTTCAGTAATGCTCTCTGGCATTTTGTGAGTAGTAGAGTAGATTCCTGTTTGGCTACAAGCTTTGGCTTTCATATTGACGTAGCTTTGTGATGCAGGATCATCTCCAACCAAAATCACGGCTAATCCTGGTGTGATTTGTTGTTTGCTAAGCTCTTGAACTTCTTGCTTGATAGTTTGTTGAATCTCTAAGGCAAGTGCCTTCCCATCTAAAATTTGCATTAATGCCCTTTAAAAAGTTATTTTGATATTATAACAAAAAAGTTTTGATACAAAAGAGTTTTTGTGTTTTTGAGCGAGGTTTGTCAAATTTGAGGCGGTTTGAATTAGGATTGATAATTTGTATTGGTTTAGGCAAAGCGTGTTTATTGGCTGAAGATAGCTTTATTACACAAATTGAATATGGCAAAATGCTTTATGAAAATCCGCGCGGGATTGGCTGTGTGAATTGTCATGGAGAAAGAGGTGAGGGGAGATTGATTGCGTATTATTCCCATAAAAATAAAGACAAAGAACTTAAGGGAGTTAGGATTAATCACCTTGGATTCCAAGAGTTTTTAAGAAGTTTGCAAGAATCAAAAAAGGTAATGCCAAAGTATTATCTAACAAAAAGCGAGATTCAAGCTATTTATAAGTATTTGCAATCAAAAAAAGGAAACAAGGGAAGCTAATGGAAGAAATTTTAGAAAACTATCAAGAGATTTCAAAAAGCTTTGAAGTCTTAAAAAAGCATGACAATGTCGTAACAATTTTTGGGAGCGCTAGAATCAATTCAAGCCATAAAGATTATAAAAAAGTCCAAAAACTTGCTTGCAAGCTTGGAGAAATGGGATATTCAATCATGACAGGGGGTGGTCCTGGCATGATGGAGGCGGCAAATCGCGGATTATTACAAGCTAAGGAGAAAAATCCGCAAGTGGTTTCTATTGGGCTAAATATTCAGCTTCCCCACGAGCAGCATATGAATCCCTATGTGGAAGTGCCTTTGATTTTTGAAAATTTCTTTAGTCGAAAGCTTGTTTTTAGTCATAATTCCACAGCTTTTATTGTCGCAATGGGTGGCTTTGGAACATTAGATGAGTTGAGTGAGGTTTTGGTTCAAATTTCAACCGGAAAGCACAAAAAAATCCCCATTATTTTATATGGTAGAGATTATTGGAAGGGTTTGATTAAGTGGTTTAAGAATCGGCTTTTAAAAGAGGGAATGATTTCTAAAGAAGAGTTGGCGCTTTTGAGTTTTGCTGATTCTCCCAAAGAGGTTTTAAGGATTTTCAAAAAACAAAAAAATGAGTGTCAAGATTCAAGATTGGTATGATTTTGTAAATTGCGTATTTAAATTCCATAAAGGAGAAAATAAGAGAAATGGCAAAAATGCAACTTAAAAAGTCCGAAGTTAAGATTCTAGGGTTAAGCTCACTTGGAGGAATGTTAGAGTTTTATGATTTTATTATTTTTGTTTTTTTCACCAATGTGATTTCTAGTCTCTTTTTTCCTAGCACTTTTAGCCCTTTTTGGGCGGCGATGAATACTTATGGTGCTTTTGCAGCAGGGTATTTTGCAAGACCATTGGGTGGGATTATTATGGCACATTTTGGAGATAAAAGTGGGCGTAAAAAGATGTTTATGCTCTCCATTTTGCTTATGGTGATTCCAACTTTTGTGCTTGGGCTTATGCCAACTTTTGAGAGTATTGGTTATGTGGCTCCTATTGTTTTGTTGATTGTAAGAATTTTACAGGGAATTGCTATTGGTGGCGAACTCCCTGGTGCATGGGTTTTTGTCTATGAGCATAGTAATCAGCATTCTTTGGGATTTCATTTGGGTATTTTTACTAGTGCGGTTGTTTCTGGTATCTTGCTTGGTAGCATTGTTACTTTAGCAGTTAATATGAGTTTTACTCAAGAAGAGATTAAAGAATATGCGTGGCGGATACCTTTTGTCCTTGGAGGAATTTTTGGGATTATTTCGTTATTTTTACGCAAATTTTTAAATGAAACTCCGGTATTTCAAGAAATTTTGGCTTTAAAGCAAACACAAAATTTTCCCATTAAAGAAGTTTTTAAAACTTCGCAATTGGGAGCTGTAAAATCTTTTTTTAGCACTTGGATTTTAACAGGATGTGTTGTTATATCCGTGCTTTTAACGCCAAATCTTTTAAGTAAGGTGTTTGAGCTCTCTCCTATTTCAAAGGTAGTGTATCAAGTTATTGCCATATTTTTTCTAGCTTCAGGCAATGTTTTTGCAGGAGTGTTAAGTGATAGGATTGGAATTAAAAATGCAAGTGCGATATTTGGTGTGGCGCTAGTGGGATTTGCTTTGTGTTTTTATTATATGCTTGGCTATGGAAAGGGGTTGGCGCAATATTTTGATGTGATATTGCTTGTGTATTATCTTATGGCTTTTAGTGCTGGATTAATGGTTTTTACGCCTATTGTTATGGTGCAGAGCTTTCCTGCGATGATTCGGTATAGTGGCATTTCTTTTGCCTATAATCTCTCTTACGCGCTTTTTGGCGGTTTAACGCCTATCTTTTTTGCTTGGGCTATGGAAAGCGATTGGATTATAATGCTTGGTGTTTATATGTCGATTTTGGGAATTTTGGCAATTGTAATTGGAAGAGTCCATAGAGGATAGAATTCTAATTGACTCTTTTGGCAAAAAGATTGTATCAAAGAGAAAAAAGTGTGGTTTGTGTGGCTTTTTATCAAAGTCCTGTGGGCAAAATTAAACTTATAAGCAAAGAAGATAAGCTTATTAAATTGGAATTTTTAAATCAAGATGCAAATTTGTTATCCGCAAAGGAAATTTGTGAAAAATGCGATGAGGTTGTTTTGAAGCAAACAAGGGAGTGGCTTGATGAGTATTTTAATGGCAAAAATCCGAGTTTTAAAGCAATTTCACTAAATCCAAATGGAAGTGAGTTTGCTAAAGTGGTGTGGGAGTTGCTTTTAAAGATTCCTTATGGAAAGGTTTGCACTTATGGTGAGTTAGCAAAAGAGATTGCAAGAATTACGCATAAGAATAAAATGTCAGCTCAAGCAATAGGCGGTGCGCTTAAACGGAATCCCATTCCTATTATTATTCCTTGTCATAGAGTGATTGGGGCTAATGGAAAGCTCACAGGTTATGCTGGAGGAATCAAGAAAAAGATTGCATTATTGGAGTGTGAAAAAGCAGATCTAGTGAATTTATATCATTTTTGAGAAAGATTGAAGAGTTGTTGTATTTATTTTATTGGTGCTATAGAATGGATTTACTAGAATCAGTGTAAGTCAATAAAGATTGCGCTTTATATAAAAATTTGTATAGAAAGATAAAATATTTTTATTATTTTTTTATATTTATTTATAGGTGTATGGCTGTATAATATCTTCGTAAGTTTATAAAAAGGAGGATGATTTGAGCATACATCGTAGAGACTTTTTAAAGGGTGTTGGAATAAGCTCTGTTGCATTAAGCATACCCGGAACTCTTGGGGCTTTTAGCGGCAAGATTGAGGGGGAATCAGAATTTGTGCCAAGTATTTGTGAAATGTGTAGCACACGCTGTCCTATTGAAGCAAGGGTAGATGATGGGAGTAAAGTCTTTATTCAAGGCAATCCTTATTCCATCGCAACAGGTGGCGCAGTTTGTGCTAGGGGCGGTTCTGGTGTAAGTCAGCTTTATGATCCAAATCGCCTTGTTAATCCTATTATGCGTGTAGGAGAGCGTGGAGAGGGTAAATGGAAAGAAGTGAGTTGGGAGGAGGCGTATGATTATATTGCTAAAAAACTTAATGAAATTAAAGAAAAATATGGCGCACATACAGTCGCTTTTGCTTCTAAAACTGGTCCAGAACAAACTTTTTTAAATCAGTTTGCTTATTCCTATGGTAGCCCTAATATTTTTGATCATGGTAACACCTGTCCATCAGGCTATACTACAGCATTAATGAGTGTGTATGGCAATGGTGGAGTAAGCAGGGATTTTGCAAATTGTAAGTTTATGCTAAACTTTGGGCATAATGTTTATGAGGGTATGGTGATTAGCTATGCTAGGGGCATTACAGAAGCTTTAGAAAATGGCTGTAAGTTAGTTTCATTAGATCCTAGATTTTCTATTTTATCTTCCAAAGCAAGCGAGTGGATTCCAATTCGCCCTGGTGGAGATGCAGCCTTTATGATGGCATTTTTGCATACTTTGATTTTTGAGGGGCTCTATGATAAGAAATTTGTAGAAAAATACACTACGGGCTTTGATAAACTAAAAGAAAGCATTAAAGACTACACTCCCGAAAAAATGGCAAAAGAATGTGATATTCCAGCTGATAAAATTATTGCTCTTGCTAGAGAATGCGCTAGTTATGCGCCTCATTGTATGGTGGATTTTGGTCATAGAGCAACTTTCACGCCTGAAGAAATTGAGTTTAGGCGATCTATTGCTATTGCAAATGCTTTGCTTGGCAATATGGAAGTTAAGGGTGGATTGTATTTTCCTAAAGGAGCGGCTTTGTATAATAAGGTCGCAGGAGAGAAAGTAGCACCTATTATCAAAGGCTCGATTCTGCCCAAAATTCCAGAACCAAATCATCCACGAATCGATTTTGTTGATGTTAAAGAGGGAGAATTTAGTAAGATTCCTAAAAATCGTGGTGTTTATAGCAAGATTTATGAATGTATTTTAAGCGAGAATCCTTATGCGCTAAAAGGGGTTTTCATTACGCGTTCTAATCCTGTAATGACGGTTGCAGGAGCAGATTCTGTGGTGGAGGCTATTAAGAAGCTTGATTTGTTTGTGTGTGTGGATGTATATCTTTCAGATGCAGCACAATATGCAGATATTATTCTACCTGAATCAACTTATTTAGAGAGAGATGAGCAATTCTTGGCAAATAATGGAAAGAATCCAGGCTATCAAGTGCGACAAAAAGTTGTCAAAACTATAGGTAATACAAAGCCATCTTGGCAGATTTATTTAGAATTAGCACAAAAAATGGGCTATGGTGAGGCATTCCCTTATAAAGATATTGAAGATTTTAGAATGAAGCAGGGCTATGAGTATCCAGAAGCTATGTTTGAGTTAAAGCAAAAAGGGCTTGTAAGTTATGGGATTCCATTATTAGCAAGAGATCAAGAGAGTATTAAGAAATTTGTAGAGAAATATCCTAATTCTAAAGAATTTTTGGATTCTGATAATGAGTTTGCAGAGTTTTTGAAATGTAAAACTAAAAGCGGAAAAATTGAGCTTTTTGATGAAACACTAGAGAAAGCTTGTAATCGTGGTGGTTTGACTTATAGGAATCCAAATTTAAAAGGCGAAGGTGATTTTTATTTTATACAAGGAAAGACTGCGGTGCATACCAACGGACATACTGCAAATGTCCCTTGGCTTAATACACTAATGAATGACAATGCTGTGTGGATTAACCAAAAAGTGGCTAAAAAAATGAATCTCAAAAAAGGCGATAAGATTAGAATTACTAGCCCATATGGTTCACAAATTGGAAGTGTATTGCCCACCATTGGGATAAGAGAAGACACTATTTTTGCGTATTTTGGATTTGGGCATACAAGCAAACACAATGAAATCTCTTATGGTAAGGGTTTGAGTGCTGGGCATTTGTTAAAAAATACTATTTCGCCAGTAACTGGAAATAATGTGCATACTGTTGGCGTAAAAATTGAAAAAGTTTAGGGGGTAAAAATGGCTAAATATGCAATGATTCACGATTCAGTTAAGTGCATTGGTTGTCAGGGTTGCACCATTGCATGTAGGAGTGAAAATGCAGTTCCTGATGGGTTTTTTAGGCTTAAAGTAAAGATGGATGGACCTCATGGGGTTTTCCCAAACCTTTCTTTTAATTATGTGCGACATTCTTGTGAAATGTGTGAGCATACGCCTTGTGTTACGGTATGTCCAACACATGCTTCATTTATGGATGAAGATGGGATTGTGGATATTGATGCTAATAAATGCGTGGGCTGCTTGTATTGTGTAGTAGCCTGTCCATATAATGCGCGTTATGTTAATCCTAAAACCAATGTGCCTGATAAATGTAATTTTTGCAAACATACGCATTTAAAGCAATATGGAGAGCCTGCTTGTGTGGCAGTTTGTCCGACTGATGCGTTGATTTTTGGAGATTTAGATGATCCAAGTAGTCCAATTTTTAATATTTTATCCACTAAGCCTTTTGTTACAAGCAAACCGCATTTGGGGACAAAGCCAAAATTATTTGTGATTCCTAATAACAAAGGAGGTATTGAGCTATGAATGAGATTTGGGGACCGGAAAATCCGGCTATTGTATGGCATTGGTTGATTGCAGTTTATTTGTTTTTGGCTGGGTTATCAAGTGGAGCAATGATCACAGCTTTAAGTGTTGAGTGGATGAATCCACAAAAAAAGGCTCCTTGGGATGCATTTGAGAGAGCAGGAGTTCTTATTGCTCCTTTGAGTATTATTTTGGGCTTAGGGCTTTTAATTTTTGATTTAACTAAGCCTTTAAATTTTTATCAATTACTGATAACTTATAATTTAAGCTCAGTTATGTCTTTGGGTGTTTTATTGCTTTTATTTTACACTCCACTTTCTGCCATTTATGCTATTATGCGATATAGAGGAACTTTGGAGAGAAGTTTTGTGGGTGGATTAATAAGGGCGTTTAGTGGAATCTTAGATTGGCTTGAATCACATTCGCTTTGGTTTGGGCGCTTGGTGTTTGCTCTAGCTGGTGGAGTAGGTGTTTATACTGGATTCTTGCTTTCTGCAGTGCAGACATTTCCACTTTATAATAGCCCAATTTTGCCAATTTTGTTTCTTGCAAGTGGTTTGTCAAGTGGGATTGCTGCTTGTATTTGCGTGGGATTATTGTTTTTTGAAAAAGAAGTTTCACAAAGCACAACAAAATATCTGCTCACAATGGATTTGCGTGTAATTCCTATTGAATCTTTATTGATTTTTGCGCTTTTTGTGGGATTGTATTTCCAAGGCGGAGAAAAAGCAATAGCAGCAGTTACTGCATTAAGCCTAGGGACTTGGGCGTGGGTATTTTGGGTTGGAGTGATTGGATTTAGTGTTGTGATTCCTAGTGTGATTGCCCTAACGGCGCTCAAAAATCACGCTTATAAAGTGAATTTTATTTTGCTTAATGCTTTTTCAATTATGATTGGTGTTTTTGCTTTGAGAATGTATATTTTATATGCAGGGCAATTGCATTTAGGGGTATTCTAATTCCCCGCGTTTAGCTTAAGTTTTAAGGGTGCTTTGGATTGCCTTGGCGCAATTCCAAGCACTTGCCCAAGCAAAAGCAAGATTATAGCCACCTCTATTTCCTACAATATCTAGCATTTCTCCGATGATATAAAGATTCTTAAATTTTTGGCATTCAAAGCTTGTCGTATTAATTTCTCTAGCACTAACCCCACCGCCACTAACTTCAGCACTATCAAATCCATATAAGCTAGGAGAATCTAAGGTTAAATTTTTTAGTGCATAGAGCGTTTGTTTGATAGTTTTGGTGTTAGTGAGTTGAAGTTTGAGATTTTTAACTAAATGCAAGGCAAGTTTAGGGTGGAGCAAACCGCTTAGTATTTCAGTTGTGTTTTTATTGGGATAAGATTTAATGAGATTTAAAAAAATGTTTTCTAATGATTTTGCGGAAAATGTAGGAAGTAAATCAAGTAAGATTTTTGGATTCTTAGCTTGGTAGAGATAAGATGAAGTATCTAAAACCCCAAAGCCAGAAATACCATAGTTAGTAAAGAGTAAATCATCATAGGTTTGATAAATACTCCTGTTGGCTTCCATTAAAGTAATATTAGCTTTTAGTTTTATTCCGCTTAGGTTTTGGAGTTTGGGTGAATTAATTTTGAGCGGGACTAAGGAGGGATAGGTTGGTAGAATCTCTAAATTAAGGGATTTGACTAACTTCAAACCTTTATCGCTCCCACCAAGTTTAGGCATAGCCTCACTGCCACAAGCTAGAATCACATGTGTAAAAGTATAAGTGTCTTTAGGGCTTTGAAGGCAGTAAGCATCAGCAGTCTGACTGATACTTAGAATCTCTTCTTCTAGTTTTAGAGTAACAGATTCTAAGAGGGGCATAAAAATTTCTAAAACCGATTTAGCGCTACTTGAAATGGGATAAGCTTTACCATTTTCTTTGATTTCTAGAAATAAGCCTATTTTCTCGCAAAAGCGCTTAAAGGCATTAAAGTCAAAGTTTTTAAGAATAGTATGGATTTCTTTTGGAGAGAAGCTGGAGCTTTGGTAGCAAGATGGACTTAAAGATTGATTGTGAATGTTGCAGTGACCATTTCCTGTTGCTAGGAGTTTTTTGCCAATTATTTTATTTTTATCAAAAAGATAAATGGGGATTTTAAGCGGGGCAAGTTGAATTGCACTAAAGATTCCGCTTGCGCCTGCCCCAATGATAGCGATTTTTGGGGTTATTGGAAGCTCCCATAAGACATTAATTTTTGATAGCGAGTTTGAATATAGTCTGTGTCATTTGTGATTTCTTTAAGAGTATTTAAAAAATATTCTTTTATGGCATTAGCAGCACCTTCTTTGTCTCTGTGTGCGCCAATTAGGGGCTCTTTAATAACAGAATCAATAAGCCCTGCACTTTTTAAATCTTCGGGGGTGATTTTAAGCGCTTGTGTGGCATTTTCTATTTTGCTTGGATCATTCCATAAAATTGCCGCACAGCCCTCTGGAGAGATTACGCTAAAGACAGAGTATTCCATCATTGCCAACCTATCGGCTACTCCTATGGCTAAAGCGCCACCACTCCCTCCCTCACCAATAACAATGGCGATGGTTGGGGTTTTAAGTTGGCTAAATTCTTGTAAGTTTTTTGCAATTGCCTCGCTTTGCCCTCTCTCTTCTGCACCGATTCCAGGGTAGGCTCCAGGAGTGTCAATAAACATTAAAAGAGGAATTTGGAATTTTTCTGCCATTTTTGCTGCACGCAATGCCTTTCTGTATCCTTCTGGATTTGGCATTCCAAAGTTTCTTTGGATTTTATTTTTAGTTCCTCTCCCCTTTTCTTCGCCAATGATCATAACTTTTTGTTCTTCGATTTTTCCCAGAAAACAAACAATGGCATTATCATCGCTAAAATGTCTATCGCCATGAATCTCCATGTAATCTTTCAGAATCAAATGGATATAATCCATCGCATAGGGTCTATCAGGATGCCTTGCAAGTTGGAGTTTTTGGTAATCTGAAAGATGAGAATAGACTTTATCGACTTCTTTTTCCAAGTCTTTTTTGAGAATCTCTATGGCGTGCATATCATTTTTCAGTTGAGCAGTTGCAATGTTTTCTTGTAAAGTTTTGATTTTTACTTCAAAGTCTAAATAGGTAGCCACTTGCTTTTACACTCTCTTAAAAATAACAACACCATTAGTTCCGCCAAAACCAAAGGAATTGCTCATAATGACATCTATTTTTACTTCTCTTGCTGTGTTTGGTATATAATCTAGGTCGCAATCAGGATCTTTTGTGGTTTGGTTAATCGTTGGCGGTAAGATACCTTTTTGCATTGCCATAATTGAAATAACTGCTTCTAATCCGCCAGCTGCACCTAAGCAATGCCCAATTTGTCCTTTTGTAGAGCTAACAGGTGGAACAGAGCCATTAAAGACTTTTTTGAGTGCTAGGGTTTCATAATAATCATTGTATTTGGTGCTAGTTCCATGAGCATTGATATAACCAATTTCTGTATTTGCCATTTTGAGTGCTGCTTTCATAGCGCGATAGGCTCCCTCTCCTTCAGGAGCGGGTGTAGTGATGTGATTTGCATCTCCACTTTCACCAAAGCCAACTAATTCGGCATAGATTTTTGCCCCTCTAGCTTTGGCGCTTTCGTAGTCTTCTAGCACAAGCGCAGCCGCTCCCTCTCCCATTACAAAACCACTTCTTTCTGCATCAAAAGGGCGTGAAGCCAATTGAGGCTCATCGTTTCTATCGCATAGAGCCTTCATTGCTGCAAACCCTCCAATTCCAACTCCGCAAATAGCAGATTCAGCGGCAACTACAAGCATTCTATCGGCTTCATTGAGCATAATAGTCTTTCCTGCCTCTATGATTCCGTGCGTTCCAGCAGCACAAGCCGTTACACTTGCTAAGTTTGGACCTTTGAGAGAAAAATCAATTGAAATAAAACCGCCTAGCATATTTACAAGGGCTGAGGGAATAAAGAAAGGAGAGATTCTTTTAGGTCCGCGTTCAAAATTAATTACAGAGTTTTTTTCAATATTACCCAATCCCCCAATTCCAGATGCAGAACTAATTCCAAATCTCTCTCCATCTACTAATAGATTGTTTTGAGAATCAACTAAGCCACTATCTTCCATTGCTTCTTTAGAAGCTTTGATTCCGAGTTGGATAAATCTATCAGCCTTTTTGACTTCTTTTGCATCCATTACGCTATTTGGATCAAAATCTGTGATTTCTGCAGCAATCTTTACAGGAAATTCAGATACATCAAAAGAGGAGATTGTTTTAATTCCACATTTTCCTTCAACAATAGCTCTAAAAGAATCCTCTCTGTTTAAACCCAAAGAATTAATCATTCCTATACCTGTAACCACTACTCTTCGCATTTTTGATCCTTAACAATAAAATTTTGTATGCCAAAAGGCATACTTTAGATTATGCTTTTGCTTTTTCGATATAAGCGACAATATCACCCACAGTTGAGATTTTTTCTGCATCTTCATCAGGCACATTAATATCAAATTTTTCTTCTAATGCCATAACAAGCTCAACAACATCCAAAGAATCAGCACCTAAATCATCTACGAATTTTGATTCTGGCTTTACTTCTCCCTCATTTACATTAAGTTGCTCTACTACAACTGCCTTTACTTCATCGAATAATGCCATCGTATTCTCCTTAAAAAAATCATAAATCGCTATTCTAGCTAAGTTTTTCTTAAAAAAAGCAATTTTTACATATATAATCCGCCATTTACCTTTAAAACTTCGCCTGTAACATAGCTAGAATATTCAGAAAGCAAGAAAGCAACGGCACCAGCAACTTCTTTTCCGCTTCCAAATCTGCCAAGTGGAATATTAGCAGCATAAGCTTGTTTGATTTCTTCTTTTAATCCCTCTGTCATATCACTTTGGATAAATCCTGGAGTAATGCAGTTAAAGCGAATAGCCTTGCTTCCACCTTCTTTGGCAAAAGATTTTGTCATTGCAATCATTCCACCTTTGCTTGCAGCGTAGTTGCATTGCCCGATGTTGCCGATTTCTCCGATGATTGAAGAGATATTGACCACACTTCCATAGCCCTGCTTTCGCATAATCTTTAGGGCTTCCCTGCAACCAATGAAGCTTGAAGTGAGATTGGCTTCTAAAACCCCATTAAATTCTTCTATTTTCATTCGCATAGAGAGCTTATCATTGGTGATACCAGCATTATTCACAAGGTAGCTTAATTCACCATCACTGCTTAAAATAGCTTCAATGCCTGTGATAAATTCTTCCTCTTTGGTTGCATCAAATCCAATCACAGCAGCCTTGCCACCACTTGATTCAATTTGGCTTTTAAGCAAATCAGCAAGTTCAGGTTTGGAGCGATAATTAATCCATACCTTTAAGCCCATTTGTGCTAAAAGCTTTGCAATTTCTGCGCCAATGCCTTTACTTGCACCTGTAATTAAAACATTTTTTCCACGAAATTCCATTTATATTCCTTAGTTGATTGATAATTTGTTAATTCTAGAATTATACATAAAATCAAGCATTTTTTACTTCATAGGTTAAAAAGATTTTTTGACTTTTTTTGTAAGGTTTTGTTTGAATCTCTAGCAATTTTAGTCCTTGAATCTCCATATTTTCCAAATCTTCAAGAGAAGCAAGGGTGTTTTTAGCACACTCTCTTAGCAAGATTCCGCGATAATGTTTAGCATAGTGGCTAATTACTTTACCATTTTTAATAAAAAGTGGCTCATAAATTAAGAAATCTTTGGGCAATTCTAAGCATTTTTGATAAAATCCGGCGCGTAAATCTAACACTTCTTTGTCTTTTTTGAGAAAATGTAAGAAAATTTCTTGATTATCGTGATAGAATTTTTTAGTTTCAAATCCCAAAAATCCTTCGCCCTGTTTTAAATCATAGTATGGAATCTTATCATTAGCCCTTAAAATCCCAAAAAGATTAGAAAAAATTAAAACTTTCTCATTGAGATAATTTTGGGATTTTTTATTCAAAGTTTTGAAATCTAAGGCATTGTAGGCAACGCCATTATAGCGCAGGATAGAATCAACAAGTGGTGATGTAAAAAGATTCTGTGCTAGAGCAAGTTCATCTAGGTTAATTTGTTTGGTGCCAAAAAGCTTTTGCAGTGAGGATTCATTACTAGTCTTAAGATAGTGGGTATATTGCTGTAAAATTTCTTGGAGATTTTGTGCTAAAAAATTTTTATAAAATCCCTCTATGCTGGGGATTTCAGTGGTATGATGAAGGTGTTTTTTTTCACTAGGAGAAAATAAAAACCACATTCTATAACTTTTTAGAAGCTAAGAAATTGGAGTTTCTTAGCAACTATAAGTTGTTAGAAATTCAAATGGGTGCGGTCGTCCTTCCCATGGCCAAATTTCTGTTTCAAATTTGTATTTTTTATAGGTTTGGATAAACTCTTCACTAAAGACTCCGCCCTCTTTTAGATAATTTCTATCTAGCAACATTTCTTCAACAGCGTGGCGTAAAGTGTGTGGAAGTTGTTTGATACCTTTTTCGCGGATTTCATCAAGTGTGAGTTCAAAAAGATTTACTTCCATAGGTTTTCCTGGATCACTTTGCTTTTGGATTCCATCGATTCCTGCCATAAGTAGGGAAGCAAAAGCGAGGTAAGGATTGCTAGAGCTATCAGGGAATCTAAATTCCATTCGCTTTGCTTTTTCTCCACTATTGTAAGGGATTCTTATGCTTGCACTGCGGTTTTGTGCAGAATAAGTAAGAATTGATGGTGCTTCAAAACCGGGTATTAAGCGTTTATAAGAGTTAGTGCTTGCGTTGGTAAAAGCAGCTAATCCGCGTGCGTGGTTTAATACTCCACCTAAGAAATGTAGTGCCATTTCGCTCAAACCTTCATAAGCATTCCCCGCAAAGAGATTTCTGCCTTCTTTCCAAATGCTAATGTGTGTGTGCATTCCGCTACCATTGTCATTATAAAGTGGTTTTGGCATAAAGGTTGCTGTTTTGCCATTTAGGTGAGCGACCATTTTGACAACATATTTAAGCTTTTGGACATTATCAGCAGCTTCAAGCATATCACCAAATTTAACTCCAATTTCACCTTGTCCTTGGGCAACTTCGTGATGCACTACAAAAGTTTCTAAGCCCACTTGATTGAGCACTTTTACCATTTCAGCGCGAATATCTACCATAGTATCTACAGGTGCTACAGGGAAGTATCCTCCTTTAGTCCCAGGGCGATGTCCCATATTAACACCCTCGAATTCCTTATCTCGATTCCACTCGCCCTCTTCTGTGTCAATTTCATAATATTGACAATTTACAGAATCTTTTATCTTAATGGAATCAAAAACAAAAAACTCATTTTCTGGTCCATAATAAGCCACATCACCAATTCCGGTTTCTTTGAGGTATTGCATCGCTCGTTTTACAATGCTTCTGGGGCATTTTTCATAGGGTTGATTTTTGTAAATGTCCCATACATCACAAAATACTACCATTGTAGTATCAGCGGTAAATGGATCGATAAAATATCGCACAGGATCAGGGATAAGAATCATATCGGATTTATCTACAGGTTGCCATGCTGGGATAGAACTGCCATCAAAAGGAATACCCTCAAAGCTACTCTCATCAATTGTGCTTGCACTAAATGAGAGATGGTGCCAAATTCCCTTAATATCGGTAAAACGGAAATCAATAAATTCAACTTCATTTTCTTTGCATTCTTTAAAGAACTGCGCTATGGCTTGCTTGTCGATTTGTGGTCGTTGCATAGTATTCCCTTCTTAAAATTTTTGTGTAATCTTAGCATTTTGAAGTTAAAGATTTTGTAAAATTTCACACTTTATTCACTTTTATTTGATAAGATTTTGCTAAAACTTCTAAGGAAAATTTTTGTCTAGGATTGTTACTATCATTTTTAGTTTTATTGTTTTTTGTGGATGTGCAACCCAAGTGCCAAATCATCAAGAACTCACGCAAAAGATTCCTCAAAATTTTGCTAATCAAAAAATTATCGAGCAAATTGCATTTGCTATGCCAAGTAGCACGATTCTATCGCCCAAAGAACAAATGCAAATTTTATTTGCAGATGAAGTTTTATGGGGGTTAATAGAAATTGCAATTAAGCAAAATATGGATTTACAGATCGCACAAACAAGAATACTACAAGCTAGAAGTCAGCTAAAGAGTGCGTGGGGCGAAATGTTTCCACAAGTGAATGCAAATTTGAAAGTGAATGATAGCCATACGCGAGGAAGTTCTGTGAAAAATGGTGCAGTGGTAGAGACTTCAAATCAAAACACACAGATTCAAGCTACACTTTCTTGGGAAGTGGATTTGTTTGGACGTTTGAGTGCTACTAAAAATGCCAAAGAATCATTGTATTATAAGAGTTTGGAGGATTTGTCTAATGCACAAATTATCTTGTTAGGCGATGTGGCAAATCTTTATTTTACGCTAAGGGAAATGTCTTTAAATATTCTGCTAACGCAAGAAAATATTTTGTATTATCAAGATATATTGGAACTCACACGTCTTAAAGTTGAAAATGGTTTGCTTGACACCACAGAGCTATTTGATGCGCAAGATATGCTTACAAATGAACAAAATATCCTTGAGCAACTCAAAAGCAAACAAGAGGAAACCAAAAATGCACTTTTAGTGTTATTAGATGTCAAGAATCTTGGTTTTAATTTGCTTGGAGATTATGTTTTTGTTTTGCCCAGCGCTTTTGCTCTAAATACGATTCCAGCGGATGTTTTACTCTTTCGTCCTGATATTAAAGCTGCTATTCAAAGCCTTTATGCGCAAGTTTATAATAAAGAAAATGCCAAGGCAAGTTTATTTCCCATTTTATCTTTGAGCGCAAATTTGAGCGATGTTTTAGGATCTTCACAGGGTGAAGCAGGGAATTTGGCTTGGAGCTTGGCAGCAGGGCTTACAGCTCCGATTCTAAACCGCACACAATTAACGCAAAATTATTTTTTGCAAGATGCAATACTTCAAGAATCTTACCTAACCTTGCAGAAAACTCTCAATACCGCACTTGCCGAAGTTGAAAATGCGATTTTTAACACCCAAAGTTCTCAATTACAAGTTCAAAATAACACCCAAAGACTCCAAAATGCAAAAAGCTATTATGAGTTTTCTGCTAATAGGCGTTCTATAGGCTTGATTGATGAGCTAGAATATTTGACTAACAAGACTTCTTTAAATAATTCTCAAAAAAATCTTAATACTTCTAAAAATACGCACTTGCAGGCTTTGGTTACTCTCTTTAAAGCATTTGGCGGGAATCTCTATTTAACAAAGGAAGCGCAATGACAAGCACACAAAGCATTTTAAACACCATTAACCCTAAAAAAAATTATAAAAAAATCTTTTTAGTTTGGGGGATTATTAGCGTCGTAGTGGCAATTTTAATAGCACTAATTTATTGGTGGAATACAAGGGAGCCAAGTATAAGCTATCAAACGCAAAAGGCTTTTATAGGCGATATTTCAAGCACTATTAGTGCTAATGGCACACTCTCGCCAACTAATGAAATCTCTATTGGTTCGGTTATTTCAGGAATTGTGCTTGAAGTGTTGGTTGATGTGAATGATAAAGTAAAAAAGGGTCAGATTCTAGCTAAGATTGATTCAGAGAGCATTGAGCAAGATCTTTATCGCTATCAAGCGCAGCTAGAGAGCGCTAAAGCTCAACTAAAAAGTGCGCAAGTAACGCTACAAGAGAAACAATGGCAATATAAGCAGTATCGAAATTTATACCAAAAAACCAAAGGCAAAACCCCTTCAATTTTGGAGTTAGAAACAGCAAAAACTGCTTACAATGAAGCTTTAAGCAATGTAGAGATTAGGAAAGCAAGTATTAAGGAGATTGAGACTTCTATTCGTTCTACCCAAGTGGATTTGCGAAATTCAAAAATTACAAGCCCCATAGATGGAGTAGTTTTGCAGCGTTCCATTGAGGTAGGACAGAGTGTGGCAGCTAGTTTTCAAGCACCAGAGTTTTTTATCATTGCAGAGAGTTTGGAAGAAATGGAGCTTAATGCAAGTATTTCTGAAGCAGATATTGGCAAAGTGAAAGTGGGGCAAAGTGTTGAGTTTAGTGTGGATTCCTACCCTGCTAAAACTTTTAAGGCAAAAGTAGATAGAGTGAATTATGGGGCTTCAAATACTTCAAGCTCCACTGCTTCGAGTTCAACTACTACGACAAGTAGTGGGATTGTAAGCTATGAAGCAAGAATCTATGTAAGTAATAAGGATTTGCTTTTGCGCCCAGGAATGAGTGCTACAGCTGATATTGAAGTAGCAAGTGCGAAAAATGCGCTTTTAGTTCCCTCTAGCGCATTGTATTTTACTCCCAAAATACAAGAAGTTACTCCTAAAAAATCCCCCTTTAATCCATTTGTTCAAATGCGTCCTAAGCACCAAAGACAAGTTGCAGCTAATAATGAAAGAAAAACAATAGGTTCTGTATGGATTTTAGAAAATGGAACACCTAAAAAAATAGAAGTAGAAACAGGGATTAGTGATGGACAAAGCACACAGATTTTAGGCGATTCTATTAAGCCAGATATGTTGGTGATTGTCGGACAAAAGCAGGGTAAATAAAGGCGGATAAATGAGTTTTATTACCCTAAGAGATATTCATAAAAGCTATGGCAAGCCACCTAATGTTTTTGAAGCTTTGCGCGGTGTGAATCTAGAAATTTCTCAAGGTGAATTTGTGGCTTTGATGGGTCCTAGTGGTAGTGGAAAATCCACTATGGCAAATATTTTGGGTTGTCTTGATAGTCCAAGTAGTGGAATCTATGATTTTTGTGGAGTTAATGTATGTGGATTAACACTCAAGCAAAAAGCAATTTTAAGGAGACATTATATTGGTTTTATTTTTCAGGGCTTTAATCTATTACCACGCACTACAGCTTTGGAAAATGTAGAATTACCCTTGCTTTATCGTCAAGTTCCCAAAAAAGAGCGCATAAGATTATCTATGGAGGCTTTAGAGATGGTGGGTTTGGAGAAATGGTGCCACCATAGTAGCAATGAATTAAGTGGTGGTCAGCAACAGCGCGTTGCAATTGCAAGAGCAATTGCTTCCAAACCACTTTTTTTGTTAGCTGATGAGCCAACAGGTAATTTAGATACCAAAAGAAGTGTGGAAATTATGGAGATTCTATCGCGCTTAAATACTATGGCTCAAATTACAATTTTAATGGTAACTCACGAGCTAGATATGGCAAAATATGCTACACGTGAAATTGTATTTTTAGATGGGCAAGTGCAATCTGATTCTAAAGAAAGTTCTAAAAATAGTGATTTAAACAAATTGCATTCAAAGGAAGCTTGATGATTCTTAATGCATTTTTTTTAGCTTTTAGGCAGATTAAAAGGAATTTTTTGCGCGCAATTCTAACAATGCTTGGGGTGATTATTGGAGTGGGAGCAGTGATTATTATGATTACGCTTGGAAATGGCACAACTCAAGTTATTACAGAGAGAATGAGTAGTCTTGGAAGCAATATATTGCTTATTTTTCCAGCGCGAGATCAAACACCCGGTAAAGGTGGGCGAAAGCAGTTTATGCTTCAAGATGTTGAAGAATTAAAATTGCAAGTTGGGTATTTGACGCGCGCTATAGCTCCGCTATCTTCGGCAGGTGTTTTGGCGCAATTTCGCCAAAGCAACACGCAAACCCAAGCACAAGGAATCAATGCAGAATATTTTATAGCCACAGATTGGGGAATTGCAGAAGGCAGGAAGTTTAGCAAAGAAGAATATCGCGCAGGTAGCAATGTTTGTATGATTGGTGAGAGCGTTAGAAAAAATCTCTTTGGTGAAAGCAAGACTAATCCGCTTGGATCGCGTATTAGGCTTGGAAATATTGTGTGTGATTGCATTGGGGTTTTAAAAAGTAAAGGGCAGGGCGCTATGGGCAATGATCAAGATGATGTGATTTTGCTTCCTCTTAAGACTTACCAGCGCAGTATTTTAAAATCCGATTCGCTTTATAATATTAGTCGCCTTATGATTTCGCTAAAAGACGATGTGGATTCTACTGTTGCAGTTGGATTGATTACAGAAGCATTAAGGGGAATTAGAAACATTAGAGAAGGGCAGAAAAATGATTTTGAGATTATGGATACTAAGCAGATTATTGAAATGATGAAAAGCACAACAGCTAATCTTACATTATTCTTGGGTGCTATTGCAGGTGTTAGTTTGATTGTTGGGGGGATTGGTATTATGAATATTATGTTAGTCTCTGTAACAGAACGCACCAAAGAGATTGGGACAAGATTAGCCATTGGAGCCTTAGAGAGCGAGGTGTTGTTGCAGTTTTTAATTGAATCAGTAACGCTAAGTTCGTTAGGTGGATTTATTGGAATTATTCTAGCCTTTTTTGGTTCGCTTGGAATTTGTCATTTAATGAATATTCCATTTCATTTTGATTATGGTGTGGCTATGATTGCCTTTTTATTTTCGGCATTTATTGGTATTTTGTTTGGTTATCTCCCTGCTAGAAGAGCTTCAAGGCTTAATCCTATTGATGCGTTGAGACACGAGTAAAAAGCGTTATATCTTAGTAAGGGTTGGATTCCACGCTTTAGAGCTAATAATCACAAAATCTCCTACTTTGAATTCTTTGGATTCTTGGTTGGAGATGATAATTTTGGTAACTTCATTCCCAGCTAGAATACTTATGATGCACACAAGTCCGCTTGGCTTGATCTCTAAAATGGTTCCGCTATGGCGGAATTTTCCGCTTGGAATTTGGTTTAGAAATACTTTGCTTGGGCTACCTTGTTTGCTAATGATTCCATTTTCTAAATACACGACATATTGAGAGAGAAAAAACACTTCTCCAAAATTGTGGCTAACAAGAAAGGTTGTTAGGTTTAATTGTCGGTGAATTCCTAAAAGCTCTTCTTGGAGTTTTTGAGCCATTGCTGAATCAAGTGCAGAAAATGGTTCATCTAAAAGAAGTATTTTTGGATCCCTTACCAAAGCCCTTGCAAGAGCGACTCTTTGTTGTTGTCCGCCACTTAACATAGAGGGCTTAAAGTTTTTTAGGTTTTGTAATTCGGTGATTTCTAGCAAAAAGTCAATACGTTTTTTATCTCCACCCTTTGGCAAAGCAAAAAGGAGATTTTCAGAGACGCTCATATTGGGGAAAAGGGCGTAATCTTGAAAAACAAAGCCAACTTTTCGTTTTTGTGGGGGAAGATTGATTTTGTCTTTAGAGCTAAACCAAATCTCATCTTGCACTTTAATTATTCCGCTATCTGGAGTAGTAAGACCGCATAAGATTCGTAATATAGTGGTTTTACCCGCTCCGCTTTTCCCAAAAAGTGTGATTAAATCTTGCATTTTAAATTCGCATTGCACTTTTAAGAGTAGCTCACCTTGAGTGCTGTGTAGTTTTTTGCAAAAATCTAAGTAGATCATCGTGTGTGCTTTTTGTTAAGATAAAATGTAAAAAGCAAGATGCAAAAAGTAATGACAAAAAGGCTTAATGCGTATTGATGCGCTAAGGCATAGTTAAGCGCCTCAACTTCATCATAGATGGCGATACTTGCTAGGCGCGTTTCTCCTGCAATATTTCCCCCTATCATCATTACAACACCAAATTCTCCAATGGTGTGCGCAAAGGAGACCACAGCTCCAATTATAATAGAATTTTTCATATTTGGTAGTAAAACGCGATAGAGGATTTCAAGGCGATTCTTACCAAGGCTTAGCGCGGCTTCATAGAGTGATTTTGGAATACTAGAAAAGCCTGTTTGGATTGGATTTACCATAAAAGGTAAAGTAAAGAGAATTGAAGCAACAATTAAGCCCTCAAAGCTAAAAACAAGCTTGAGATTAAAGGTTTCTAATAAAAACTTTCCAAAGGTATTTTGTGGGCTAAAAAAAACAAGTAAATAAAATCCAAGCACACTTGGAGGAAGCACTAAGGGCATAGAAACAATGGCTTCCAAGAAAGGTATGATTTTACTTTTACTAAAGGCAAGAAAATAGGCAATGGGAATTGAGATTAATAAAAGCAAAAAAGTTGTGATTAGCGAAACCTTAAAGGTTAGAATCATAGTTTGTGCGAAATCCATTAGGATATTCCTAGCAACATAATTTCATTTTCTGGGATATGCCAATAAACTTCACTGCCGATTTTTAAGCGATTTTTTGAGACAAATTCTAAATCTGTAAGTGCCTGAATAATCCCATATTTTGCCGATGAAAACTCCAGAGAAATCCGCGCAAAAAGAGCATCGCTTTGGATTTCTAAAATTTTAGAGCAAAAGGTATTTTTTGCTCCCTCTAGTTTGAATGCTAGAATGACATTGGTTTCTTTGAAATTAATCTCTAGCTTTTTACCCAAAAGATCTTGCGATAATTCTTCTAACAACAAAAGCGATAATTCTTTGTCTTGACTTTGTAAAACTAATCTTGATATGCCATTGCTAGAATAAATTGCTTTTAGAGTGCCATTGAGATTATTCAACGGCATATCCAAATTGTATAAATTTATCTTTAGCAGGTTGGCTTAAGATATACTCTTTAAAAGCTTGGGCGAGTTTAGAATCTTTTCCATAATTTAGGATAACCAGGGCTTGACTAATGGGCTTATAAAGCTTTTCATCAATTGTAATAAAGCTCATTGTTGGAGTGTGGATTCCATTTTCCCCAAGCATAGATAAGGCGGTGAATCCCACTTCAGCATTTTGTGATTCTACATAGGTAGTGGCAGTTCCAATACTCTCTCCCATTACAAGCTTGTCTTGTATCTTCTGTAATATTCCTGTAGCTTCTAGTGCTTCCATACTTGCTCTACCATAAGGGGCTACTTTGGGATTTGGGATAGCAATGTGTAGGATTTTTGGATTTAGAATATCTGTGAATTTTGTAATTTTGAAATTTGAATTATTACTCCATAAGACAAGTTTTCCTTTGGCATAAATTTCTTCTTTTTGTGGAGCAAGTTTCTCAGCATAGAGTTTGGCGGGATAGCTCACATCAGCTGCCACAAAGAGATGAATGGGCGCACCATTTTTGATTTGCGCATAAGCCTTTCCACTAGAAGTATAGGAAATTTCTATTTTGTCATTTGGGTGATTTTTTAAAAATTCATTTTTAATATCCTCTAACACATATTTAAGTGAAGCAGCCCCTAAAACTCTAATTTGTTCTGCGTTGGCAAATTGTGCTCCAAACAACAATAAAGCCCCCATAAATACTATTTTTTTAAATCCTTTTAACATTTTCTCTCCTTTTTGTTTTGAATTTTTGTTTAATTAAATTCCCAAAATAACATGATTTGCTTTGAAACCAAACCATACCTCTTTGCCTAAAGTTAGTTCTAACTCATCGCAAGATTCTTTTGTGATGATTGCACTTAAATAAGTGTCGCCGTGTCTGATTTGTATTTGCGTATTAACTTCTCCTTTGATTAGATTAGCTATTTCCCCTTTAATGCAATTTCTCATAGAACCTTTAGGTTGCTCATTAAAAACCACAATCCAATTAGCTTTAATAAGTGCATAGCAAGAATCGCCCACCTTTAAATTCATTTCTCTCAAAGATTCTAAAGTGATTATACTAATAATACTTAATTCCCCTGCTTGAAGCGTTACTTCTGCATTAACGCTACCTAGTTTTATATGACTGATTTTTCCAAAAAATTGATTCCTTGCACTTGTTTTAATCATAGGTCTCCTTGTTGTTTGTAGCTGTTTTTGTAAGCTAAAAGCTTCTTTAATTTTTAAGCTATTCCAAGCTTGCAAATCTTGTTCAAACATTTTTAGAAGTTCTTCATAAATATTTTCCATTTGCCTAAAGGCTTTAATGATTTCTAAGCCCTTTGGGGTAACGCTTGTGCCACCCCCATTTTTACCACCAAGTGCAGAAACCACAATGGGTTCTTGGGAGAGTTTATTCATTGCATCAATGCAATCCCAAGCGGCTTTATAGCTCATTCTCATTTCTTTAGCCGCCTTTGAGATTGAACCACTTTTGTGGATTCTTTCTAAAAGTTCTACTTTTCCGTGCCCTATGAAATTTTTCCCATTTTCCTTGACCCAGATTCTACCTTCAACTTCCATCAGTTTTTGCCTTTATGATTTTATTTTGTGCATTATATTTTAAAATATATATATTGTCAATTAAGCGTATCTCTTTGTAAAATTTGGTATTTTTTGTGATTTTTTTATAAAGTGTATTGTGATGGAGTTTTTATAATTTAAAGTAAAATGGAGGGCAAGATGGTAACACAACCACTTAAGGAGATTAAATTTAAGAGAATCTATTAATTCTAAGAGATTCTCCTTATTTTTTTTAAATGATTTATTTTTGCTTATGGTGCTTTGGTTTTTCTCTTGTTTTTTAAACCTCCAAACTAGCTAGAAATTAAAGATAATTTATTTCTAGCTAGTAACTTTTAAAACTTATACTTTATCCCCATATTTCCACTTAAGTAAGTTTCATTTTTAGAATCTACTTTTCCTGCCAAGATTTGTTTA
>NZ_JALAIY010000001.1:62216-132300 GCF_022664765.1 Helicobacter sp. CaF467b
CTGTGCTACTTTTTGCACTTTCTCTTACATCTTTAAAGAAGTCTTTATTTGTGATTGCACCTATACCCACACTAGCATTAATATTAGAGTTAATCAAACTATCAAAGATACCTTGTGCTTCATTTAGGTTGCCGGAGGATTTTAGGGAAGTTACTGCGTCACCTATATTTTTATTTACATCTAAAAGTAAAGCTGCGTGCATTTCTGTATTTTTTACACCATTTAGTTTATCTACTAGCTCTCCTGCTAGGGCTTTATCGCTTTGTGCTATGCTTGTGCCTACTACATTAATAAAATCTTTACCGCTAATCTGCCCATTTTGATCTGTAGGGATTGCACTTTCAATGGCAGTTTTTTGTGCGGTGATGAGTGTGATAGCTTCATCTATCCTTGCTTTTTCAGCTTCATCTATAGTGTTTGCTTTTTGGTTATTTAGCTCTATTAGCATATCATCTCTAGTTTTTACTTCTTCTGCTAGAATCTTTGCAAGGTTTCTAGCATCTTCTGTGGTAGTAATATCCGTAGAGAGCCTTTTTTCATCTTTGCTTAAATCTAAACTCGCTTTATAGAGATTTTCGCTTACTTCTCTATCAATCTCATAAGCAGCAATGCCATCAATATTTTGTGTGCCCAAGAGATCTTTTAGGGTAACTAAATATTGTAAATTCACTTTATTATTTCCACCAAGTGTGATTTTGCTATCACTTCTTATCAGTTCATAATCACTAAATGTTAAACTAGAAAGGCTTTGTGTGATGACTCTAAAAGTAGAGTTTATAAGGCTTACATCGCCACTTACATGTAAAAGTCCGCCTTTTCTATTTGAATCAGCGATTGTAAAATAACCATAATTTGAATTAAGAGTGCCATCAATACTTAAAGAACCATTTGCGCCCCAAATTTTAAACACTTCTAGACTACCACCACCTTGTTCGCTTCCATTTATAGTCACATTTCCATTGATATAAGAGGGGCTTTGTGCTAGGAGATTCCCATCGGTTTTAATCTCCACATCTGCATTAATTGTATAAGAATGGTTTCCATTCTGGAATTCAACATCTGATTCTCCAAAATAGCTGTCATCCTCACCCATTCCATCACCGATTATAAATTTAGTGCCATTGTATGTAATGTCTTTAATATTTAGCCCTAAACCTCCTTGATCTTGTGGGTCGGTTAGAGATAGAGAGTCAAAATTAAAAGTTAGATTATCGTTTTTGTATTGTTCTTTTAGCACCCATTTTCCACTGCCCTCGCTACTTTCTTCAAAATAAGTTTGAAAGTCATTAGCATTATTTAGGGTGTAATCTGCTCCAAATGCACTCACACTCCCTAACACTCCTAAACCAAATATTGCTCTTGATGCAATAAGAGATAATTTCATTCTTACTCCTTAAAAATTAAAATAAAACATTTATTTTGCCCCCCCCCCTTATTTTTTGTTTAAATATGATTTTATTAAAGATAATAAGGATTATTTGGTGCTTTTTGTAACTTTTTTAGAAAATTTGATTTTAGTGGTATGACAATAATTTAAGAGAGAATTCCAAAGAATAGAAGCTTAGAGTTTAGGAAACTATGCTATAATAATGGGCTTTTTAAAATGCTAAAATACAAGGATAAGCGATGACAATTATTTCACAAGATAGTCAAGAAATTTTGGTGGAACATTGTAAAATTGCTAGTGCAGAAAATTTAATTTTAGGCATTGAACATTCATTGTTAAGCGCAGATGTAGAGCCACAGAGAGTTTTCTTTTTGAAAGTTCCTCCTGAGTTTAAAAAGAAGCTTTATAGCAAAGATTGGTATTGGAATGGCACAAAATTAGAAGTTTATGAAGATTAAGGGGAAAAGATGCAAGGCAAGGCTTGGAAGTTTGGAGATAATATAGACACAGATTTAATCATTGCAGCGCGTTATTTAAACACTAGCGATGAGAAAGTTTTAGCATCACATTTAATGGAGGATGCAAGGGCGGATTTTGTAAGTTTAATTAGCAAGGGAGATATTATTGTAGCAGGGGAGAATTTTGGCTGTGGTTCTAGTAGGGAGCACGCACCTGTGGCGATTAAAGCAGCGGGGATTGCCGCAGTGATTGCTAAGAGCTATGCGAGAATCTTTTATCGCAATGCTTTTAATACAGGGCTTCCGATTTTAGAAATTAAAGAAACTGATTCTATTTGTGAAGGGGATGTACTAGAAATTGATTTGCAAGGGGGTGTGATTAAAAACATTACTCAAAATACACAATACCACTTCACTCCTATTCCGCCCTTTATGCTTGAGCTTTTAGAAGCAGGAGGGCTAATTCCATATGCAAAATCTCAAAAAGGAAAATAAATTGAAAAATTATAAAATTGCTGTTATCAAGGGAGATGGAATTGGTCCTGAAATCATTAATGAAGCCCTTAAGGTTTTAAAGGTTGTTGCAGAGAAATTTGGATTTGGCTTGGAATTTGAAGATTATTTGATGGGCGGAATCGCTTATGATTTAACAAAAAACCCCTTGCCAGATGAAACCATTGAAGGATGTCTTAAGGCAGATGCCACGCTTTTTGGAGCAATTGGTGGTGAAAAATGGGATAATTTGCCTAGAGAATTACGCCCTGAGAGCGGTTTATTGCGGTTGCGCAAAAGTTTGGAAGTATTTGCAAACTTCCGACCTGCAAAAGTTTATGATGAACTTATCGAAGCAAGCACTTTGAAGCCTGAAGTGGTGCGTGGAGTAGATATTTTGGTGGTGCGAGAATTGATTGGTGGAATCTACTTTGGCACTCCAAAAGGGCGTGATAAAGATCGCGGATTTAATACAATGGTCTATAGTGTTGATGAAGTCAAGAGAATTGCTCATATTGCCTTTGAAGCCGCGCAAAAGAGAAATAAAAAAGTTTGCTCTGTGGATAAGGCAAATGTGCTTGATGTTAGCCAGTTGTGGCGAGAAGTGGTGAGTGAAGTGGCAAAAGAATATCCTAGCGTGGAATTAAGCCATATGTATGTTGATAATGCAGCGATGCAACTTATCCGCAATCCTAAGCAATTTGATGTGATTTTAACAGGGAATCTTTTTGGAGATATTTTGAGCGATGAAGCGAGTATGCTAAGTGGATCTATAGGGCTTTTACCTTCTGCATCACTTGGCGCTAAAGCAGCAATCTATGAGCCAATTCACGGAAGTGCGCCAGATATTGCAGGAATGGGGATTGCAAATCCAATTGCAACAATAGCGAGTGCTAGTATGCTCTTACGATATTCTTTGGGTGAGATTAGGGCTGCTGATGCTATAGATAATGCGATTCATTTGGCGCTAAAAGAAGGCTATCGTACTAAAGATATAGCAGAATTTGGTGCAAAAGAAATTTGCACAACAGAGCAAATGGGAAGTATCATTGCAACTAAAATTTAACTGCTTAAAAAATAACGAATAGAAGCAAAGCCACAAAAAGGAATTTGAGAGATTTCCAAAATTTCTTTTTGGCTAATAATTCCTCCTAATGCAAAAATCTTCGCCTTATAACAATCAAGATTAAGTGTTTTTAAAAAATCAATTCCCAGCGGTTTTCCTTTATTGGGTGTTGCAAAGATTGGACTAAGGGTAATTCCATCTGCCCCATAGGAATCAGCCTCCCTTATCTCTTGCTCATTGTGTGCGCTAAAAAAAACCAAAGGGAGCTTTTGTTTGGCATCGCTGATTTGTTGTATTTGTTTGCCATTGCAATGCAATCCATCAAAGCCATATTCTAAAGCCATCTCAAAATGAGAATTTAAAAGGCTTGGGATTTGATAGTTTTGATTGAGTTTTAAAAAAACTTCAAAGAGTTTTGGCTTTGGGGATTCTTTGTCGCGATAACAAGCAAAGGAAATGGCGTGAGAATCAAGGATATTTTTGTAAAAATCATAAAATTTTAAGGGAGAGCTTGGGTAGAGATTGGGATCGGTGATGAGGTAAGCTTTAATGCGCTTCCTCACTTGCTAAAACTGCACCGGCTAAAAAAACATAAGTTAGAATCATAAAAATGAAAGCTTGTAAAAATGCCATAAAAGTCAAAATCAAGAAAGCAGGTAATGGAGCAACCCAAGGAGCCAACATAAGCATAACAAGCAAGAACATATCATCCCCTTTGATATTTCCAAAAAGACGGAAAGAAAGAGAAACTACTCTCGAACAATGAGAGATAATTTCAATAGGGAACATTAAGGGAGCAAGAGCTTTCACTGGTCCTGCAAAGTGTGCAAAATATTTAATGATTCCAAAAGTGCGAATCCCTTCAAAATTGTAATAAACAAACACAACTAATGCAAGCGTAAGAGTGAAACTAAGGCTTGATGAAGGTGCTTCAAAACCTGGGATAATACCAATTGCATTAGCTAGAAAAACAAATAGCGCTAAAGTAGCAGTTAAAGGCAAATATTGTCGTGCTTTTTCCTCGCCGATAACATCTTTTGCCATAAAGATAACACCACCCAAAAAAGCTTCAAAAACATTTTGGATAGTCCCTGGAACAACTTGCATTCTTGAAGTGGCAAGTTTTGCTAAAATAACCGCAATAATAGCTACAAGCACCACATGGAATGCAATGATAAAGTCGTGATTATGATTAATCAACCCCGCAAATGTGAAAATGGAATTCATAAATGTCTCCCTTGTAAATTTATAAAGTCTATAATTATGCCAAAAATAATTTTAATAAAAAATTAACTTTTTTTAAAGACTCTTGTTTTGAGTAGCAAATCGTGCAAGGCGCTTCTATCTTTTCTCCACAATGGCATTAAAATGCCAATAATAGTAACTCCAGAGATTAAAAAAAGAAAGAATCGCAAAAGCGCAAAAAGGAAAGTAATGGGCTGATTATTTTCTCGCCTCACCCATAAATCATAGGCTTTTTTACCGGGAGTTTGACCTTTGAGTGCCATTAATAAAGCCACAATCAAACCATAAATTAACACCGCAACAAAAGGACCCCAATTTGAATCGCGGAATCTTTGCGCACTCCCTATGACAACATAGGTTAAGAAATACAAAAGGGGCAAATAAATCATAAAAGTATCAATCACTTGAGCCTTGCCTCTCTCCCAAAAAGTCGCGTAATTAGAATCTTCTTGTAAAGGCAAAGAGATATTTTGTGGGGTGTTTTGTTTCTTTATCTTCCTCCAGCGTTTTGACATAGGGTAGCTTAGAGGCTAATTGCCACGACTTCCGGGTTTAATTGCCTTGCTACCCTGTTGGCACAAAGGACACTGACTTGGCTCATAGGTTTCAAATACAAAATCTTCTAAGGCAAAGAGAGGTAGATTAGAATCTAATTTGCATTCTTTAGAGTCAAAGGTATTTGGGCTTTGGTAGCGGTTGCAGATTCCTCGATTAGCAAGGGCAGCATAACCAACAACTTCAGCACCAAGACTTTCAACTTCTTTGGCAGATTCCATAGCAGAACCACCGGTGGTAATAATGTCTTCACAAACAAGAATCTTTTCATTTTTTTTGATTTCAAAACCGCGTCTTAGAGTCATCACTCCATTAACGCGTTCTGTGAAAATAAATCGCACCCCCAAAGCCCTTGCAAGCTCATAACCAGCAAGAATCCCACCAAGTGCGGGTGAGCAAACGCAATCCACTTTTATTTTAGATTCTTGAATGATTTTTGCTAGTGCTTTTGCTAACTCTTCTGCGGTTTTTGGATTTTCTAAAACCTTAGCAGACTGCAGATAAAAGGGTGAGTGCTTACCACTACTAAGCAGAAAATGCCCCTCTAAAAGTGCGTTTGAATTTTTGTAAATTTGAGTAATATCCATTGCTTCTCCTTACTAGATTTTTAGCAATTCCTCTTCTTTGTGTTTGACAAGTTCATCGATTTTTTTAACCGCGTTATCAGTTAGTTTTTGGATTTCATCTTGCCCTTTTTTAGATTCATCTTCACTGACAACTTTATCTTTTTCAAGCTTTTTGACTTTGTCATTAGAATCTTTGCGGATATTTCTAATTGCAATTTTGGCTTTTTCTCCAATATTTTTGGCTTCCTTGGCAATTTCCTTTCTTTGCTCACTTGTCATTGGAGGGAAAAAGAGTTTGATTGTTTCTCCATCGTTGTTTGGATTTACTCCGATATTGGCTTCTTGAATCGCCCTTTCAATGTCTTTGAGTAGATTTTTCTCCCAAGGCGTGATGACAATCGTGCTAGCATCTTGAGCGATAACAGAGCCAACTTGATTGAGTGGTGTGGGTGTGTCATAGTAGCTAATGCGGATATGATCTAAAATGGCTACAGAAACCTTTCCGCTTCTTAAAGTGCCAAATTCCTTTTTCATGGATTCAATACTTTTGTTCATTGATTCTTGTGTGTGATTGTAAATCTCTTGCAAACTCATCTTGTGTCCTTATTGATTAGGTTGGGTGTTTGATTGAGGTGCAGCAGGTGCAACAGGAACTGCTGGTGTAGTGGGTGTTGGATTAGCTGGAATTTCCACATTATCAAGAATTGAACTTTGAGAATCTTTGGTATAGAAATAGCCCAATGCGATTGTATTTACTACAAATAAGAATCCAAGAACAAAAGTAGTCTTAGCCAAAAAACCTGCTGGACCTTTTGCCCCAAAGAGGCTTTCATTGCTTCCACTATACGCTCCAAGTCCGATGCTAGAGCTTTTTTGCAAAAGCACTATAATGGTAATAATAACCGCTAAAACAAACTGGATGATTAATAAAATTCCACTCATACTTTCCCTTCTAAAAATAAAAAAATTATGCGAATTCTACCCAAAACATACTTAAATAAAATAAAACTCTAGCTAGAGTCTTGCATAATTGCTTCAAGTAGAATAGAATATGTTCTTTTAAAGTGGTATTGAATTTTGATGAAGGATTTAAAATGGCTTTTTCAAATCTCTCTAAGGTTTTGGCAAAATATTTTAAGGGAGAGCAGGGTGAGAGTTATGTGTGCGATTCTATTGCTTCACTTCTAAGGGATAAAAGTGATAGAGAAAACTATTATCTTATTCCCAAAGCAAGACTAGGATTTGCCGAGAATATTTTTGAAATAGATTTGCTTTTGTTGCATCCGACTCTTGGGATTTTTGTTGTTGAAGTAAAAAACTGGGATTCTTTAGAATTGATTAAAAAACACTCCCCTTATGATCAGGCAAATAAATATAGAAATTTAATTTTGTCTATTTTAAAAGAAAATTTTGGAGATTGTCCTATTCCTATTAATGTTGAGATGCGCGTTATCTTTCCATCCATTTCTAAAAGCGATGCAGAAGAGTTCTTTTCTCGACACCCTTATGATGCAACTATGCGATCTTTAACATTTTTTAAAGAAGATTTGCAAAATAAAGAATCTTTTGGTCGTTTTTTTAAATCCACTAGTATCAATGTGCCTAATAAAAAAGATTTTCTTAAAATTACTTCTTTGTTTGTTTCTGCCAAAGATTCCAAAAGCAATCAAATAATCCCGATAATTACAAAAGATGAAGTGGTCTTTTTTGATCATAAACAACTAGGGATTATGAATGGCTACAAAGATGGCTTTAGAATCATTCGCGGTGTTGCAGGAACTGGTAAAACGATTATATTGACTAATTTTGTAGCGCAGCAATTGAAAAAAGATAGCAGTGAGCGCTTTTTGATTTTGTGTTTTAATAACAACTTAGAAAATGCCATTAAAACAAGTTTTGAAGAAAATTATGATTCCAAGCAAATTAAAATTATTTCTATTATGGCTTTTTTAAGGGAGATTAGCTTTGATTTTAGTAAAGTGGGAATTAAGGCGCAAAGCACAAAAGAGATTCAAGCCACACCTATCTCCAAGCAATATGAAATTTTTGAAAGTGATGAAGCATTAAAAGAATTTAGGTTAAAACTGCAAAATTATCTTAAAAGAAATCCTGTGGATTATATGCTGTGTGATGAAACGCAAGATATGCCAGAGGGCTTTATGCGAATCTTATATGAAGAAATTAAAGATTGCATTTTCTTTATAGATGAAGCACAAAGATTCTATTCTTATTCTATGGAGAATATCGCGCAAGTTTTTCACCACCCAAAATTTGAAAAAATCTCTATGCAAGGGCGCGTTAAAAATCTTAAAAATGTCTATAGAACTCCATCAAATATTGCCGTGTGTGCCTTTAAAATACTCAATAAAGACAAAAAGCTAAATGAATACTATAAAAAGTCTTTTTATTTGAAAAGTAATTTCACAAGCGATATTAATTGTGTCCTAGAAACAGGCGAAATAAAGGTGCAAAATTTCAATTATAAGGAAAATGATAATTTAAAAAATTTATTGAAAAATCTTCCTAATAATGAAAGTAATATTCTTTTGACTTTTAGCAATAAAAATATTGAAGAGTTAAAAAGTATTTTAGATTCCATTGGAAGAAAAGATATAAAAATTATGACTATTCAAGGAATTAAAGGACTAGAAGCTCAAAATGTCGTGGTTCATGGATTTGTTGATTTTTTAAATATTACACAAAAATATGAACCCAATCTCTTATATCGCAAAACCTATGTTCTTCTTACGCGTGCTAGGGAAAATATTTATTTGGACTTTAGCGGCAAAGGATTCTCTGATGAAGTTAATGAAATATTAAAAATCATTCAAGAGGATTCTAAGCAGGTTGAAGCGCAAAAAGAAAAAGACAGCACAGAATCTAAAGGAACTAGTAAATTTAAACTTGCAAAGATTTGCCCCATTCTCTCTGGAGCAAAAGATAGCGCGGAGTTTATAGTGGCTGCGAGTGAAATTTTTGCCGTTGTTGCAGGGCTGTGTGCGCTATAGCGCGTTATTAAAATAAGACTTAATTGGCTTTTGGCGTTTTTATGTGTTTGTAGATTTTAAGACTAAGCGCACATAAAGTCGCAATAAGTAGTGAGTAATGGAGGGTGCTTAGAATCTTTTGTTGAGTAAGGATATGTAAAAGCGCAAGTAAGATTATCAAATAGACCCAAAAATACATTTTAAAGCGCCCAAAAAGATTTGCCAAAGAAGCACAAAATACAAATATGCTTGTTAAAAAGCTAATGCTTCCCAAAATTAAAGAGTTTTCTGCAAGAATCTTTTGGAGTATTAATTTAATGTTTAATCCAAAATCCAAATAAACAAAAATAAGAAAATGCCAACTCATAGCAACAAAGGCTAGTAAGCCAAGTAATCTACCATAGGGATTTGGCAACCAAAGCCCAACAAAAAGCAAGGCAAAGGCAAAATACCCAGTGTAGAGATAGAGAGCTTCAAAGGAAAAATAGATGCCATAAAGAATCTGATTCTCTATGGATAAGATTCCATAAGAACCAAGGCAAAATAAAGCAAAAAGTGCAATGGATTCAATGATGATTTGCATTAATAAAGCTTTGCCCTATCTAAGCCTTGATAAAAGTGTTCCACTTCTTTGGCATAACCATTGAGATAGAGAGTTTTAATCTGTCCTCTTTTACCAATGACACGCTCACTGCTTTGCGACCATCTAGGGTGCGAGACTTCAGGATCTACATTACCATAAAATCCATATTCTCTAGGGTTTTCTTCTTCCCAAGTAGAGATAGGTTTTTCTTTTAAGAATTCAATTTTATGAATACTTTTAATGGATTTATATCCATATTTCCAAGGCACAACTAAGCGCAGAGGTGCTCCATTTTGTGGAAGTAGAGGTTTTTGATACATTCCAACAGCTAGTAGCGTTAAGGGGTGCATCGCCTCATCAAGGCGCAAAACTTCTTTGTAAGGGAAATCAAGCAGCTGTATAATTCCCTGCATAGGAAATTGTTTAGGATCATAAAGTGTTGTAAAACGCATGTATTTGGCATCGCTATTTGGTTTTGCAAGCTCTATTAGCTCTCTTAGCTCAAAGCCAACCCAAGGGATAACCATACTCCAAGCTTCAACACAGCGGAAACGATACACTCTCTCAACCAAATGCACCTGCTTTAGCAAATCAGTATAAGAAATGCTAAAAGGCTTTTCAATCTCACCTGCAATTTGAATCTCCCAAGGAGAAGTTTTTAGAGAGTGTGCTCTATTTTTGGGATCTGTTTTGGAGAATCCAAACTCATAAAAATTATTATAGCTAGTTGCAATTTCTTCTTTGGTAAGCTCCAAATGCTCACCATTTAGTGCATACGCTTCTTCTTTGCTCATTCCTTTGAAGTCTAATCCTTCTTCCTTTAGCACTGCTGCTAGGAGATTATCGGCTAATAAGGTGCTTACCAGACTTCCAGCGCCTAATTTTAAAAATCTTCTTCTAGCATTAAAAAGTCTCTCTGGTGTGATTTCCATTTTATATTCCTATTAGAACTTATTGTTTTAATGTTATAGATTTTACATTAAATTTTGCATCGAGAGATAGCTGTTTAATGCACCAATATATGCTTTAGCCGTTGCTTGCAAAGTATCTAAATGCAAACCATGACCAATAAATGCAGGTTTATTTGATTCAAACTCTACTTTAACAACAACTTTAGCCAAGGCATCTTTGCCCTCACTCACCGCTTCTACTTTGTAGTCTTTTAGGACGCCATTATAGCCGCTAACCCTATCAATGGTTTTTAAAATCGCATCAACGCTTCCATTTCCAATAGCAGCGTCAATGCGACTTCTACCATCTTTTTGGATAGAAATTGCAGCATAAGGCACACCATTAGAATCGCTACTAATTTGCAAACTAATTAATTCAAAGATTTGTGGAATTTTGCTAGTTTGATCAGTTAGGATAGAGCGAATATCCTCATCATAGATTTCTTTTTTCTTATCGCAAAGAATCTTAAATTTTTCAAAGGCATTATCAAGTTCTTCTTGTGAAATTTCATCAAATCCTAAACTTGCCAATTTATCTTTAAAAGCAGCTCTACCACTATGTTTGCCAAGCACCAAGCCATTTTCTTGCGGAATTCCAATATCGCTAGATTTCATAATCTCATAAGTTTCTGGGTGCTTTAACATACCATCTTGATGGATTCCACTTTCATGAGCAAACGCATTTTTACCTACAATAGCTTTGTTGGGCTGTGGTCTAATGCCTGTAATGTCTGCAACAAGTTTGCTAGTAGCATAAATTTCTTTGGTTTTGATTCTTGTATCTAGATTACCAAAAACATCTTTGCGCGTTTTTAGAATCATAACTACTTCTTCTAAGGCTGTGTTTCCTGCACGCTCTCCAAGTCCATTAATTGTGCATTCAAGCTGTCTTGCGCCATTTTGAATCCCTGCAATAGAATTAGAGACTGCCAAGCCTAAGTCATTGTGGCAATGCACTGATAAAATCGCACGATCACCAACGCAAGTTTTCATTTCTCTTATCATTTCTCCAATTTCATTAGGCAAACGATAACCCACTGTATCAGGGAGATTAAGTGTTGTTGCTCCTACTTCAATCACCGCTAAAGCAACTTCCTTTAAAAACCCAATATCACTACGACACGCATCTTCGCAACTAAACTCTATATCTTCACACAAGCTTCTTGCAAGTTTGACAGCTTCTATGGCGCGTTTAATGACTTCATCGGGTTGCATTTTGAGCTTGTATTCCATGTGTATGGGGCTTGTTGCAATAAAAGTGTGGATTCGTTTATGTTTTGCCTTTTCTAGTGCTTTTGCAGCTAATTCAATGTCTTTTGGAACAGCTCGCGCAAGGGAGCATATGGTGCTTTCTTTGAGTGTTTCAGAGATTCTTGAAATCGCTTCAAAATCTCCAGGGCTAGCTGCGGCAAAGCCTGCTTCAATAATATCTACACCCAATTTTTCTAACTGCAAAGCAAGTTTGACTTTTTCTTCTGTATTCATTGAAGCGCCAGGGCTTTGCTCACCATCTCTTAAAGTGGTATCAAAAATTTTTATCATTTCCATTAGTATATCCTTAAAAAAATTATATTCATTATTTTTGAAAAGCGAGAATTAAATATCAGATTCCCAGCGGTAGTAGTAATGACAGAGTTAAAAGATTTTTATATGCATTACCATAATGTCGCGTGTAAGACATTCTCATTTTCTTTTCTCCATAAAATGCTTAGTGAGATAATATAAGGCTCTACTAGGACCAAAAAGGACATAGCAAGTGATTAGAATCGTAATGCTTAAGATAGGATAAGCAAAGAGAATTGCCAAAATTATCATCAAAAAAACAATGATTTTACCAAAACTTATTTTTTCAAAATTTAATTTTTTAAAACTAGGATAGCGAATGTTACTCACCATTAACAAAGCCACTATTAAACTTGCTATTAATAAAAATGGCGAGATTATTTTTGGATTTTCAAAGTATTTTTGAAGGTATCCCATTTCAAGCAATAACCAACTAACTACAAAAACCGCTGCAGCAGGAATGGGTAATCCTATAAAAACATTGGGTTCATTTTGGCTAGTTGTTACATTAAATCGCGCAAGTCTAATTGCCCCAAAGACCACATAAAGTCCAGAGACAACGATTCCTAGCTTCCCATACATATAGCCAATATAAGTAAATAAAATCATAGCAGGTGCTACGCCAAAAGCTACAATATCAGCCAATGAATCAAACTCCACACCAAATTTACTTGTGGTGCCAGTTAGTCTTGCAACACGCCCATCTAATCCATCAAAGATTAAGCTTAATAGCACAAGCCAACAAGCCAATTGGAATCTCCCCATTGTTGCATAGGTAATGCTTAGGACTCCAAGATAAATACTTGCCCCTGTGAAAAAATTTGGCAAAATATACAAAGGATCAATTTTCATTAGCGGACATACCCCACTATACTAGAACCAGCTAAGATTTTATCGCCTATGGAGACTTTAATTTCTACATTTTTAGGTAATTGTAATTTAGCGATTCCTTTTAAAAAAAAGCCAATTCGCTCTCCTTCTCTAAAATTAGAATCGCTAAAATAAATAAAAAGATTGCGCGGACAGATTTTGGGATACAAAATGAGTGAAGTATGATTTTTAGACTTGCCAAACTCCAAGCATATTTTCTCACCCGTTGATTCTTGAGCATTGGCTAAGCCACGGATATGATAGACTTTTTTGGCTACGCCATTAAAAGGCATTCGTATCAATCCGCAAAAGCAAATGGGCTTTTTGATTGTTATTAAGAGATTATTCTCTTGGTTTTCTATGTGAGTGATGATTCCATCAATGGGTGCTAAAATGACATCTTCTGAAATGTCTTGTGCGATTCTTTCAGGATTATAATAAAAATAAAGAAAGGATAATAAAAATACAAAAGCCAAAAAGCCAATGAATTTCCAACTCAATAACCAACAAAAAAATAACACAATTAAAGTGATAATAATAGGCTTCCAACCTTCTTTTGCAATAATTTGTGTTGTTGTTTTCAATATGGCTCCTTTTTAGGCTTCCTCTTTTTCTTCTTTAATAATTCTACTTTCTAAATTATGAGCCTTTTCATACTCCGTAATGATTTCTCGCACTTTCTCCCCATCAATATTTTCTTTTTCAAAAAGTTCTTTAACGATATTTTCAATAGCTTCTCTATAAGTTTCTAGCGATTCTTTTACAGCTTCAAAACGCTCATTAAGAATAGTTTTAATATAAGAATCCATTTTTTGTGCCATTTCCTCGCTATATTCTCTTGTGCTGCCTAATCCGCCATTTAAAAAAACATTGCGTTGTTTCTCTAGCACCATAAGCCCAGCTACATCAGTCATTCCATAATAGCTTACCATAGCTTTAATAATGTCTGTGGCTCTCTCTAAGTCATTACTAGCTCCGGTAGAAATTTCGCCTAAAAATACCGCTTCAGCCGCCCTTCCTCCGAGTAAAACATCCACTTCAGCAAGTAGTTCGTGCTTTTGCATCAGATATTTGTTTTCTTCAGGCGTATTAAGTGTGTATCCAAGCGCTGCCAAACCGCGTGGAATAATAGATACTTTGGTTACCTTTTTTGCCCCTTTAGTGATTTCTGCTATAAGTGCGTGTCCGCTTTCGTGGTAGGCAACGATTTTTTTCTCTTTTGGAGAGATTCTGCGAGATTTTTTCTCCAATCCTGCAATACTTCTTTCCACTGCTTCTAAAAAGTCGCTTTGTTCAACTTCTTTTTTATCGTTTCTTCCTGCAAGAAGTGCGGCTTCATTAACAATATTAGCCAAGTCTGCTCCTGCAAGTCCGGCTGTTAGTTTTGAAACTTCAAATAAATCAACATTGCGAGCAAGTTTGATATTTTTGATATGCACTTTTAGAATCTCCACTCTACCTTCAAAATCAGGTTTATCTACTAAAACTTGCCTATCAAATCTACCTGGACGCAAGAGAGCAGGATCTAAAACTTCAGGTCGGTTAGTTGCCGCAAGCACGATAACAGGGGAGGAATCAGAATTAAATCCATCCATTTCGGCTAAAAGTTGATTGAGTGTTTGTTCGCGCTCATCATTTCCTCCACCCACCATTCCATTAGCGCGACTTTTACCAATGGCATCAATTTCATCAATAAAGATGATGCTTGGTGCTTCTTTTTTGGCATTTTCAAACAAGTCTCTTACTCTACTTGCCCCAACACCTACGAACATTTCAATGAAGCTACTTCCGCTAACTGAAAAAAATGGAACATTGGCTTCACCTGCTACAGCTTTTGCAAGAAGTGTTTTACCTGTTCCTGGAGGTCCCACTAATAGAACACCTTTAGGTATTTTAGCCCCAAGTGCAGCGTAACGCTCAGGATTCTTTAGAAAATCTACAATCTCTACTACTTCATCTTTAGCTTCTGCATTTCCTGCCATATCATCAAATTTAACATTAGGTTTTTCTGAATTGACAAGCTTTCTTGAGCTTCCAAATCCCAATATTCCACTTCCCATATTTTTTTGCATACGATTGGCTAAGAACATCCAAATTGCAAAGAAAATAAAGATGGGCAATACCCAACCAAAGAGCATATCGCTAAGCCAATTACTCTCGCTATAGCCAGTGTATTCCACACCTTTTTCATCTAACAAAGGAATTAGCGTATTATCCGGACTTACTCTTTGAGCATTATAGACAATTTTTCCATTTTCGTTGTTTGAAGTTGCCTTGATATTGGTTTGTCCAATGGCAACAAAATCCACTTGTTTATTTTCAATGAGTTTTTTTAGCTCATAATAGTTGATAGTTTTAGTAGTATTTGCACCGCTTAGTCTGCTTACTTCGCCATTTGGGGACATGAAGCGAAAAACAACAATAGCAATGATTGCAAAAATAACAAACATCAAAAGAGGATTCTGATTGAAAAAATTATTAGGTTTTTTATCTTGTGGCTGATTTTGATTATTGTCTTGTCGTTGCATTATTATCCTTGTATTTTTTGAAGGTTAAAGTTACCCATTCTTGATGATTATTTTGGGTAAGTAATTCTAAGTTTTTAAACTTATCAAGGACTTTTTTTGTATATTTTTCTAAAATCCCTGATAAGATTAATATCCCATCTCGTTTAACATACGAATCTAAAGGCAATGCTACAATAATGTCTGCTAGAATGTTAGCAACTACAACATCAAAGCAATCTTTTTTGTCAGCTATTTTGTCAATGGATCCCAAGAAAACTCTATCTAAAGTAAGATTGTTTTTTTTGGCATTGTCTTTGGTGGCATTCACTGCTATTTCATCAGTGTCGCAGCACCAAACTTCAGCACCACTTTTTTTAGCAGCAATAGCCAAGATTCCACTTCCACAGCCCACATCTAGGAGAGTTTTATTTTCTAAAGAGAGTTTATTAAGTGCTTCTAGGCAACCAAAAGTACTACCATGATGCCCACTTCCAAAGGCTAGTGCAGGTTCAATAATGAGATTGAGTTTATCGGTTTTGGGAGAAAACCAAGGGGGATAAATATAATATTTTCCACATTCAATGGGTTGTATGGAATCGCGATATTTTGTGATCCAATCTTCATTTTTTTGAGTGCTTGATTTAAATTCAAGATGAATTTTTTCTTGCATAAGATCTTCAAGCTCTTTGCTATAGCTTTCTAATTGCTTTTGAATGGTATTGATGTCTTGATGAGTGCGAATAATAAAGCCATTTTCAATTTCTTCAATGGCTTCTTTGGTGATTTCTAATGCCTTATTCTCAAAAAGCCATAAAAATTTATCAACTTTGATATTGAGGCAATTATAAGATCCCATTGTTAGTCATTTACACCTAATACAACTTCTAATTTTTCTTTTAGAACTTGCGGGGTAAATGGTTTGACTATGTAGTTATTAACCCCTGCTTTGAGAGCTGTAATAACCTCTGCTTTTCCTCCCTCTGTGGTAACCATAATAATAGGAATATCTTTAAATCTCTCATCGGCACGAACTTTTTTAACTAAGTCTAAACCATTCATTTCAGGCATATTCCAATCGGTGATCAAAACTTTTACATCAGGATTAGCATTCATCTGATCCCAACCTTCAAGACCATTTTCTCCCTCTAAAATATCATTATAACCTAATCTTGCAAGTGTGTTTTTTATGATTCTTCTCATCGTAGAACTATCATCAACAACAACCATTTTCAAAGCAAACTCCTTATTACTAGCTAAAAATAAATTTCATTACAAAAATATTATAATATCATAGCAAAATTTACCATAAGCTACAATTAAATTTTTTGATCCCACGGGATTTTGTTATTTAAATTTTCTAAAGGCTTCTTTTAGATCAAGCTTTTTTTCATAGAAAGCTTTGCCTACAATTACGCCATCTATTTTAGAAAGATAGAGCTTCTCTAGATCTTCTAGGCACGATAATCCACCACTTGCAAGAGTAAATTTACCGCTACTTTGGGCGATTTCTTTGGTAAAATCAATATTGATTCCATTAAGCATTCCATCATTGCTAATATCTGTGCAAATAATCGCTTCTATAGGGCTGTTTTGAAATTCTTTTGCAAATTCACTTGCAAGCACTCTACCCACCTGATCCCAACCTTCTGTGGCAACTTTTCCATCTTTGGCATCAATCCCAATGATAATAGGATATTTTTGTGCCATTTCTTTAGCAAACTTAGGATCTTTTAGGGCAATGGAGCCTAGTATGATTCGATTTGCCCCAAGATTTAAGTATTCTTTAATAGTCTCTTCATTGCGGATTCCACCACCAATTTCAATTTTGAGTGTGGAATTTTTGGCGATATTTTCTATCACTGCTTTATTTTGTGGTTTGCCACAAAAGGCTCCATCTAAATCAACAATGTGTAAATATTCTGCGCCCATTTCTTCAAAAATCTTTACCACTTCTAAAGGATTTTTATAATAAATTTTGGCACTTTCCATTTTGCCTTGCATAAGCCTTACAGCACAGCCTTCTTTTAAATCAATTGCTGGAATAATTTGCATTTTTTGTCCTTGAAAGTTCCGCAACACATTAAGTGAAAAATTAATCGCAAAATTATATAGGAACATATCTATTTTTTTGCTTTAAACAAAAAGAGATTATATTCCAGATAAGTCTAATTGCGCGTAAAACAGTAAAACATAGGGTTAGATTAAGAAAATTTGAGAAAATTTTCTAAAATTTTTAAGCCTATATTGTGAGACTTTTCAGGGTGTGGCTGAATCCCAAAGAGATTATCTTTCTGCACCAAGGCTGCAAAATCTACTCCATAATGGCTTATTCCGATGGCATTTTTAAAATCACCCAAGTAATAACTATGCACAAAATACAAATAAAAATTTTCTTCTAAGTCTTTTGTAAGCGGGCTATTTTGGGTTTTATAGACAAGATTCCACCCCATATGTGGAATCTTCTCATCCTTTTTAAGTAATTTTTTATCAAATTTTATAATTTCACCCTCTATCAAACCAAGCCCTAAATGTTCTCCAAACTCATAACTTTTTTGGAATAAAAGCTGCATTCCAAGGCAGATTCCAAGCAAAGGTTTTCCATTTTTTGCAAATTCTAAAATCGATTCTTTCATACCACTTTTTTCTAGATTTTCCATAGCTTCACCAAAGGCTCCAACACCAGGGAGTATTAATCGATCATAGTTTTTAAGCTCAGCAGGATTAGATTCAATTCTAACTTTTCCCCCAAGCTTTAAAATAGCATTTTGCACACTTGCAAGGTTTCCGATTCCATAATTTACAATCCCAACCACGATTAATCTCTTTTTAAATGCGTGGTGAGTTTCACATACAAAGCTAAGCCAACAAGCAAACAAGTAACCGCACCGATTAAATACACCGCATAAAGCAGTTTTTCTGGCGCAGTGATTGCGAATTTAAAGACGAGCATTAAGGATTCAATGGCTAGGGCAATGACGATAGAACCCAAAAAGCGCGTCATTGTTTTATGCACCACTTTGGAATCCTGCGATTTCTGACGCCCTAAGACTTCCTCCTCAAAGATTGCGCGCACCAAATCAAAAATTGCTAAACTAAGCGTGATGAGAATCGTGGCTTCAAAGACGCCCTTAATATCTAAAATCTCCACGCTACCAAAGCGCAACATTGCGTCCCACAAGCTAATGCTACCTTTCACAAGCAGGAGCATACACACAAGAAGCAAGGATAAAGCCATTACAAAGTAAATCGCTTTCCCAATTCCAAAGGATAGCCCAAAAAGTGGCGTCGGGCGCACGAGTTCTAGGCTTTTCTCCAAGCGCACATCCATACACACGACATAGGCTAGATTGCCATTGGTATCATAGAGAGGATACGCCACCGTGATGACGAGATTTCCACTTGCCAAAGAGGGATAAGGGTCGGTTAGAATGCACTTTTTCTCACGCACAGCGCGGTAAAAGTAGGCGCGTTCATTGTGGTTTTCACCCTTTTTGCACGCAATGTTAGAATCCCTAGAGATTCCATCTAGCACGATTGTTCCGCTAGAATCCAACACATAAATTAACTCAAAGATTCCGACTTCTTTTTCTATTTTGTGAATACCATCTACGATTTTATTTAGCTCAATGTGCGGCAAATGGTTTTTGATATTGCGCTGCATTAAAAAACACAAGTATGCGCGGATTTCATAGCGCATTTCGCTAAAATACGCAATGTCTTTGGATAGCATTTAGATTCCTTGTTTTGTTTTGCGTAATTGTAGCAAAACTAGATAAACCTTTAATAAATGGATTTGTGTTTGTGTTTGGTTTTCTGTCATTGCGAGGAGCAACGCGACGAAGCAATCTATAAGCTAAATCTTGCCTTTAAATTCGCGATTCCATTGCAAAATCCCCTTTTGTGTTAAAATTATGGATTGCCGCACTCCGCTTCGCTTCGTTCGCAATGACGAAACAATCTACAATCTTATAAACCGAAACACTTACCACCTCGTCATTGCGAGGCATAGCCGAAGCAATCCATAATCTCGCAAAAAGTAGATTCCACAAGTGGAATCCCACAACAATAAATGTAAAATTTATCTTAACTTTTCTTGAAAAATTCCGATATAATAAATAAGTTTTTTATAAAAGGAGAAGGAAATGTTGAAAAAATCGTTGTTTGGATTTGTTCTTTTTGGGGCTTTAGGCACATTACTTTTCGCACAAACACAACCCAAAGTGCAAATTGGTGAAGCCCTAAGCGGAAAAGAAGCAAAGGAAATGTTACAAAACTTCCCAAAGGAAGTAAAATCTGCAATTAAGATTCCTCAAAAACAAACAAAGGTAGTTAAGGGTGCAAGAGGTGGAACTTATCCTTATAATAACGATGTTGTGCCACCTTTTAACCCCTCTACCGATTCGCTTGTTGCACTCAAAGATAGTGCGGGTAATGTCATTTTGTACATAACTTATACCACAGATAAACCATTCGCGGAAGTTGGAAATATTCTTGCCATAGATTCTAGCAGACTTGATAGCCCAAAAGATTATGCGGTGCAAAAGTGGAATCCTGACAAGAAAGAGCTCTATACAGAATATGTGAATGCTAGAACTTATTATAATGGCGGGAGAAATGCCACAGATAAATATCCTGAATGGGGTATGCCCTATTCTAATAGCTTTGGAATGTGGATAAAACTTGGCGGATACTTCTCTGAAGCCATTTCGTTATTTAACAGAAATGAAATATATAAGCAAGACGACCCAGCTTGGGAATATCAGTATTTTAATTTTGAACTATTGCCCTCTGGTTTGCTTTCTGTTACCACAAAGTATTCTGATTATTCTACGGAACGCATTATCACAACAAAGCCGATTCCTCTTAACAAATGGGTATATATTCAAGCAATAGAAAAAGTGTTAGATTATCAAATTGGTTGGAAAGCAGAAGATGGAAGCGATGAAGAATTAGTCCAAAAAACTTTTGGGAATCAGACAATTAAATTTTCAAAAGATGTTTCTTATCAGAGATATTTTAGTGCAGATGATTTAATGCGATATTTAGAAAATGACGAAACAAGATTCTATATTAACGCTAAAGAGCTTTTTTATAATCCCATTGTAGGAATGTTTGAACTTATGAGCAATTATAATGCAAAAGAGAAGCTAATCTATTCCACAGGTGGGCAGGTAACTTATGGTATTAATACCCTAATCCAAGAATCTTACATAGTCTTAACAGGTGGCACTTCCTCTATTTTAACTCTACAAGATATAGATATTTACTATGACCCACAAACACTAAATATACTTTTGATTGATTGGCGAGTTAATAGACAAGGAGCTGGGCAATGAATATCAACAATCCAATGCATATTAAACCCAAATTGGTTTCAAACAATTTGGGCACACTAGAGACTAATGGCAACTTCAAGCTAACAGAGGAAACAATCAAGGAATCCCAAGAACAAGCAAGAATAGCAAAAGAACAAGAGCGCATAAGACAAGCACGAGAAAGCACTAGAGCTAGGGTATTAAATGTTTTAGGCTCAAACTCCATTCAATCCTTTGGACTTAAGAGTTCAAACTCAAGCTTAAATGGAGACAAGCTAAACTACTTCACCCCTAGCTTCTACTCTCACTCTATCTCTTATGATGAGTTTGGTAGAACCAATTTTGATAATGCTTACCGCTGGAGCGGAGCAAATGGTGGCGGAGATATGCTTAATGCCGCTGGAAAGTCTCAATACTTGAATACGCCTGTGGGAGAAATGCAGGTTTTCTTAGACTTAGATGATGATAATGACCAATATGGAGTGGGGAGCATAGAATATATGGGGCAGCTCATTAACCTAGATGATAATCAAGATGGATTCTTGGATTCTAGCGATGAGTTTTTTAGTAAGCTAAAGCTAAAGGGTTACAACTCTAAGGGCGAGGAAATTATCTTAAAATTTAGCGATGTTTATAACTCTCTTGATTTGACGAAATTTGTCAATACGCAAAGAGATGTAGAGGAGAATATCAAGAAATATGGCTACAATAAAGGAAACTTAGAAAGTGGCACAAGCCTCTTTCGCCCAGAGGAAAGCTATAAAAAGCTCAATGACACGCAAAAAGACCAAATTAGAAAAATGTTTGCAGAAAATGCCGATGAAAGCGGTTGGATAGATTTAACAAAAACCTATAAAGACGAATACCGCCTAGAGAGGCTAACCTTTGAAAAACTCTTAAAAAACCTAGATTTTGCATATTCTAAGACGGATTTAAACGGCGGATTGAAGCTAGAGCGACTTAGATTTAGTGGATATGACGGCAGAGACGATAGAAAATATGGGAAGCAGGAGAGCTATTTAGCAGGTTTGCAGAATCGCTTTAACAAAATGTATCACGATTATTACAATAATGAAGAAGCCGATAAACTAGCAATCCGCAGAGAATTTCAGGCAATCACAGGTTTGAAGTTTAGCGAGGCAAATTTTAGAGAGTTTTACAATGGGTTAAATAGCTCCTCTACTGCTATGAAGTATGCAAGTGCGCTTAAGAGTGTGGATTCTGTTGTGGCAATGAGGTTAGACGATAATGGAATGATGACATTGAAGTTTGATTCAGGCAGAACGATGCGGTTAAGCCTTGATGAGCTATATACTAGCAATGGAGACTTTAACGACTTAACAGAGAGAAGCGAGAGAGCAAGTGCGTTTAGCGAGGCTATGAGCTTTGATGAAGAGGATTTAAACAAGCTAGACTTCAACAAAATAGGCGCAGACATAAATATGAATGGTTCTATTACCTCTCTAGCGGAACTTGGAGTGGAACTTATCCGCAAATTAAGCTTCCAAAATGGTCGCTCCGCCTTTATCCTAACAACAGGAGATGGCAAGGAACTCGTAGCAAATGCGCTGCATAAGATACAAAATGTGGAGAATATGATAAGATTCTCGGAACTAGAGGAGAAAGATAAGCTAAGAGGAAGCAAGTTTGAAATGGAAATGTAGGGAGGTTGCGTTTGCCACCGCGTCATTGCGATAGCAGAATCGTGGCAATCTATAATCTTGCATATTTGAGAGATTCCATTGCAAAAGTTTTCTTTATGCTAAATTATAGGTTGCCACGAATCGCGTTGCAATTCTAGCAATGGCAAAAGATAGTTGGTGTGCCACGATTCTATATAGAATCTCACAATTACAAAAAGTCAGAATTACAAGTGTGCGCCAACATTTTACAATCAAGGTTGAATCCCAACGTCTTAAGCTCCAAGCGATTCCAAGATTCCATTCACAGCCTCGCAAAATACGCCATAATACGCACTCTCTTGTGGCAACTTTTCTTTAACGCCCATTAGGATTCCGCAATAATCCTCTTGTGTTAAATTGCCCTTTAAAAGCTCGTAATTTAGGTATAAACCATAGGTGTTTAACACATCGCTTTGGCAATATTCATCAATTTTTTCATATTCCTCTTGATAATAAAGCTCTAGCACCATATCTCCGTGAATATCATACTTTCCTGGGAATCCCATAAGGTTTGCAAGCACATCAAGTTTTAATCCACGCACACTTCCAAAATTTCCCAATACATCAAGCAAATCGGTATGAAATTTTTCACTATACCTTTGGCGGTAGTTTTCCCATTTATTTTTATTGTATTGAAGATTGTCTGTTTCAAAATACGCATTGGCTTGAAGTTTGTATTTCATCGCCCTAAGTAATAGCATTGGCAAGTCAAATCCCCTTCCATTAAAGCTTACTAGTTTGGGCTGATGTTTGTTTAAATAATCTAAAAAAGCTTGTATGAGCGATTTTTCTCTTTCTTCTTTGGTGTTGCCTATGGCTTTGAAGTTTCCTACCTTTTTAAAATAACCATATTCATCGCAAAAAATGGCAGCAATAGAAACGACTTGGTGGTAGCAAATGGGTAAAAATTCACTCCCACTATTTTCCTTTTGAATCTCCATTGCTTTTTTGCTAATGGCTAGTTCATTAGAAAAATCCAAGTTAAGCGCTTCAAACTCTTTTTTAAAACCTTGCTTTATAAGTGTAGTATCAGGAATTGTTTCGCAGTCAAATACCATTACCATAGCAAACCTTTGTGATAAATTTTAAAGTTATTTTAGTTAAAATCCTATCAATTTGACATAAAAAGGAGTGAAAATGCTACTTGGAGTAAATATTGATCACATTGCTGCTTTAAGAGAAGCACGAAAAATCAATGATCCAGATCCTTTGGAAGCGATTTTTATCGCAAAGAGAGCAGGGGCAGATCAAATCACGATGCATTTAAGGGAAGATAGGCGTCATATGCATGATGAAGACATTTTGCGGATAGCACAATCTTCGTTTTTACCTATTAATATTGAGTCATCAATTAATCCTGCTATTATTGAATTTCTTTTAAAAATTGCTCCACATAGAATCACGCTTGTTCCAGAGAATAGAGAGGAAGTAACGACAGAGGGTGGGTTAAATGTTGTGGGGAATTTTGAGCGCATTTTGCAAATTACAAAAAGTTTTCAAGAAGTTGGCACGCAAGTTTCGCTTTTTATTGATTCTGAGGTAAGTCAAATTGAAGCCTCTAAGGAAGTGGGGGCAGAGATGATAGAGTTGCACACAGGGAGTTATGCGAATTTGCACTTAATGCTTTTTTCAAACTTACCTAAGATGAAAAATAGCATCAAAGAATTAGAATTGCCCAAAAAAGAGTTGCAAAATCTTTGGAAGCAGTCTTTGGATTCTCTTAAAAAAGGAGCAAAAAAGGCAAATGAGTTGGGCTTGGAGGTCGCAGCGGGGCACGGATTAAATTATGTCAATTTAAAGCCTATTTTGGAGATTCAAGAGATTGTGGAATTAAATATTGGACAGAGTATTATTGCAAGAGCAATTTTTGTTGGGCTAGAGAATGCTATTAGCGAATTAAAGGCTTTGTTGGCACAAAAAAGTCAATAAAAAAGTGTTTTGCGCAACAATTAAAACAAAGAAAACAAAAAATTTGTAAATTTTTGTCAATTGTGGGCTTACTTTTATTTAAAATTTAGCAAAAAATGATAATAATTGCACCTTACAAAGTGATAAGTAGGGGACAGATCCGAACAGACTTTGAAATTTCAAGGAGATAATGATGAAAAAGTTATTTTTAGCATTTTTTGCATTAGCTAGTGTAGCATTTGCTGCTGAAGGTGCTGGTGAAATGTTGTTGTCTTATTCTGCAATTGCTGCAGGTATTGGATTAGGTATTGCTGCGCTTGGTGGTGCTATCGGTATGGGAAGCACAGCAGCTGCGACTATTTCTGGTATGGCTAGAAATCCTGGTGTGGGTGGTAAGCTTATGACAACAATGTTTATTGCATTAGCGATGATTGAAGCACAAGTTATTTATACACTTGTTGTAGCTTTGATTCTTCTTTATGCTAACCCTTTTGCAGGAATACTAGGCTTATAATAACCCTTTTAAGATTCTAGTCTTGGCTAGAATCTTAAGCTTTTATTGCGCTGGTGGTGGAATGGTAGACACACCATCTTGAGGGGGTGGCGGGGCGACCCGTGCGAGTTCAAGTCTCGCCCAGCGCACCATACTTCTAAAATTTCTTTTGTAAAATAGTCTATTCTTCTATAAATGTAAAATTAAATTATTTAAATACTATAAAGTATCGTAATTTGTGTTGGTTGATATTTGATTTTATGCTACAATCTTGCAAAATATTTGTAAAATACTTAGGGGATAATAATGTATGATGTTGTTTTGAATTTAAATGAAAATTATGTGCCTTATGCAGCAGTGCTAATCGCTTCAATTATTCAAAATACCAATCAAGATTCCAAATTAGAAAATAAAGCCTATCATTTTCATCTTTTAATGGATTCTATTAGCCAAGAAAATAGAGAGAATCTAGAAAATCTTGCCTTAGAGCTTTCAAAAATTTATCCTTGCACACTCGCTATTTATATTTTAGATGACCAACTCTTTAGAGAATACTCTATGCCTACACTTAATGGAAATTATTTGACTTATTATCGTTTAAAGATTGGCGCTGCTTTGCCATTATCAATTAAGCGATGTGTTTATTTGGATGTAGATATGGTTGTTTTGGGCGATTTAAGAGAGCTATTTGAGGTGGATTTGCAAGGTAAAATTTGTGGGGTTGTAGTGGAGCACCATTCTCAAAAGATTTTTAAGCCCAAAAATCAAGCTTATCAGCCCATAAATATTACAGGTAGTTATTTTAATGCCGGAATGTTGCTTATAGATTTGGATTTGTGGAGACAAGAAAATGTAGAAAATAAGGCTTTTGAGATTGGAAAAAATTATCGTTATTCCTTCCACGATCAAGATATATTAAACATAGTTTTATCTGGGAAAACTTATAAGGTTGGAGTAGAATGGAATCTTATGGTTTGTGTTTATTATCGTGCGATTTGTAAAGATGAAAAAGGTAGAGATAAACTTCCTTATTATAGAAAAGACTTTAATAGCGCATTGCAAAATCCCAAAATCTTGCACTATTTCACACACACTAAACCTTGGAATAACGCTAAAATCTATTTGGATTATCATAATAAATTTTTAGATCAATATTGGTGGGATGTGGTGGAGCAAACCCCTATTTTTAAAGAGAAATTATTACCACTCAAGCCACAAGCAGATAGTGCCTTAGCTTTTCAATGTTTGGTTGGATACAAGCTTTTAAGATATTATCAAAAAGGCTTATTTATTCTAATTCCATTTTATACTTATTTTCTTATTAAAAATAAAGATTCAATAGAGCAAGAAGAAATTCCACTAAAAGATTATAATTTAGCTAGAGATATAGGAAGAGTTGCTTTTAATGCTTATCATAAACGCAAAAAAGGTAAATTAATTTCATTCCCTTTTAGAATGTTGCATATGATTAAAAACTTCAAAAAAAATCAAGCAAGGATTTTAGGCTAGGAGTATCGAATAAATTTTGATAATTTGTTGTGAAGCGATGTGCAAGGAATAAAATTAGAGAGAATCTTGGATTCTCCCTAAATTTTTATTTGAGATTAAAATAATCTTTGATAGCTTCTGCTTTGTCAGTTTTTTCCCAAGTGAATTCAGGTAATTCTCTACCAAAGTGTCCATAACTTGCAGTTTTTTGATAAATAGGGCGGAGTAAGTCTAGAGTTTCAATAATGCCTTTTGGTGTAAGGCGGAAAAGATTTTTGACGCATTCTTCAATTTTGGAATCTTCTACCTTTCCTGTTCCGTGAGTATTGACAAGAATTGATACAGGTTCTACCACTCCAATAGCATAGGCAATTTGAACGGTGGCTTTATCGCAGATTCCACTTGCCACAAGATTTTTTGCGACATATCGCATCGCATAAGCACCACTTCTATCGACTTTGCTTGGGTCTTTTCCACTAAAAGCTCCCCCACCATGCGGACAGCTTCCACCATAAGTATCAACAATGATTTTTCGCCCTGTTAGCCCTGCATCACCTTGAGGACCACCGATGACAAATTTTCCAGTTGGATTGATAAAGTAGCGGATATTGTCAGTTGCAAATTGCTCTGGCAAAGATTTTTTGATAACTTCTTCAATAACGGCACTTCTAAGTGTTTCTTGAGAAGTCTCTGGACTATGTTGAGTTGAGACAACAATAGTGTCAATGCTCACAGGGATTCCATTAGCATATTTGATTGTAACTTGAGATTTGCCATCAGGGCGTAAAAAGGGAAGTGTTCCATCTTTTCTAAGGGTGGCTAATCTTTCGGTGATTCTGTGGGAAAGATAAATAGGAAGTGGCATTAAAACATCAGTTTCGCGACAAGCATAGCCAAACATTAAGCCTTGATCTCCTGCTCCAATCTCACCATCTTCTCTATCTACACCTTGATTAATATCGGGGCTTTGCTCTCCGATTCCATTAAGCACACCAGCACTGCGGTAATCAAATCCATAACGCGCATCAATATAGCCAATCTCTCGAATCACGCTTCTAGCAATGTCTTGCATAGGAGCATAAGCGTGAGTTTTTAATTCCCCAGCAATCACACAATAACCATTAGAAAGCAAAGTTTCACAAGCTACTCTAGCCTTTGGATCGCGCTCTATAATATAATCTAAAATCGCATCGCTAATTTGATCAGCCATCTTATCTGGATGTCCCTCGGTAACTGATTCAGAAGTAAAAAGAAATTCTTTTTTCATAAATTCACCTTGTATTTTTAATTTTTGTAATCTTATCAAAAATAATCTTAAAAAGTGTAAAAAAGATTCAAGAAATATTTAATATTGAATTTATATTACTATTGGTATCATTCCAGTTGATATTTTTTATCAACAAATTATTTTTATAAAGGATTTAAAATGTTAGTAACAAAAAAAGCTCCAAATTTCAAAGCACCTGCTGTTTTGGCAGACAATCAAATCGTTAATGATTTTGAACTTTCTAGAAATCTTGGTAGAAATGGTGCAGTCGTTTTCTTTTGGCCAAAAGATTTTACATTTGTTTGCCCTTCAGAAATTATCGCTATGGATCACAGAGTAAAAGCTTTTGCAGAAAAAGGTTTTAATGTAATTGGTGTTTCTATTGATTCTGATGTTGTTCATTTTGCATGGAAAAATACTCCAGTTAATCAAGGTGGAATCGGAAATGTTCAATTCCCTATGGTTTCTGATATTACAAAACAAATCTCAAGAGATTATGAAGTTTTAATTGATGAAGCAGTTGCACTAAGAGGTTCTTTCTTGATTGATAAAAATCAAGTTGTTCGCCACGCTGTAATCAATGACCTTCCACTTGGCAGAAATATGGATGAAATGCTAAGAATGTGTGATGCATTAACTTTCTTTGAAGAAAATGGTGAAGTTTGTCCAGCTGGTTGGAACAAGGGCGATAAAGGTATGAAAGCTGATGCTAAAGGTGTAGCAGACTATCTTTCTCAAAACGCAGATAAACTTTAATTTGCCACAATCCCTCTAGCCAAAAAGGCTTAGGGGGTTTAACTAATTCCCCCCTTTTGAGATTTAGCTTTCTAATTCTTGCGCTAGGTTATCTTTAGCTTCTTTAGGCAAATTGGCTAAAAAATTCTCCATATTAAAATTAATATTTTGTGTTTTTGCTTCATTTAAGAGAGCAATAGCTTTTTTGGAATTAAAATGATTAAGCGGTGCATATGGTTCAAAAAGGCAGTTGGTAATGGCTAGAGCATACGCATTTTTTTTGGTCTCATCTGTGGCAGCGTGAGGAGTGTCAATGTAAGAGATACTCTGAATTAGGATTTCATCAAATTTCCAATAATCAAATAAAAATCCCAAAAAAGATACGCTATCAACACCACAATAATGATTCTCTACTTCGTGAATGTCTTGGAAATTATGAGCTTTATTTTCAGCCAAGAACTCCTTGTCTTTATTGGACCTAATAAGTATGTCAGAGAGCAAAATCATGCCCAATCTTAAAAGCATTGCACAAGGCACAAGCGTATTTGCTAGGGCTTTATCTTCTTCTTTGAGCCAATTTGAGATGAAATCTACTTCCTTAGAGCAGTTGTTAAGAAAGTCTGCAGTGTCCAAACCATAAGGAGAAACATCAATAGTAAAGGTAGATTTAATGGAATTGGCTAAAACAACATTTTTGATATTGTTGATTCCTAGTAAGGAAATAACTTGCTGAATCGTAGATACTTGTCGCGAGAATCCATAAAAAGGAGAGTTTGCAAGGCGCAATAATTCTGCGACTAAAAGCGGATCTTTTTGGATAATGGTAGCAATCTTTTTGATTTCCAAATTTGCACCATTAGAATCAATATAATTACGCAATTCTGTTACGGTGCTTGGTAGAGGTGGAAGATCTTGAATAGCCTTTAATAATAAGGGGTTCATACATTTATCCTTGTTTCCAATTATTTTTGCTTAATTTTATATTATTTTTTTTAAAATTTCACTTATTTATTGAGCGGTAATTAGGGTGAATATTAAAGCGATATAGTGTAAAATATTGAATTATTTGGAATATTTGGCAAGGAGAGTTTATGCGTTTTGGGAAAATTGATTATTTGAATCTTTTGCCTTTTGAAGTTTTTATACGCGCGTATCCAACACCTTCTCAATTTATGTTGTGTTATAAAAAACGAAAATCTTATCCAGCTAGACTTAACAAAGAGTTTTTATTTGGCTACATTGATGCAGGGTTTGTGTCTTCTATTACAGCTTTAGGAAAAAGTAATTTTTTTGCCTCAAAAATTGGAATTGTCGCAAGAAAAAAAGTCTTAAGCGTTATTTGCCTAAAAGAAGAAGAAGGGAGTGATTATCAATCAGCAACTTCTAACGCACTTTTAAAGGTTTTAGGCTTAAAAGGGCGTGTTTTGATTGGAGATCGAGCATTAATAGAGGTTTTAAAACAGCAAAAGGAAGCCAGAGAAGATTATATTGATATGGGGGAATATTGGGTTTCTAGGCAAGGGTTGCCTTTTGTATTTGGGAGATTATGCGTAAGAAAAGATTTAACTTTTTTTAAGAAAATCATTCAGGCTTTTAAACAAAAAAGCATTAAAATACCTTACTATATCTTAGAGGAAGCTTCTTTAAAAACAGGGGTAAGCAAAAAGCAGATTTTAGAATATTTAAAAGTTCTTTCTTATGAGATTGATAAAAAGGCTAATTTTGGTATGCAAAGATTTTATAGAGAGTTGCGAATTTTGGGAATTAAACCTCCAAAACGATTCTAAAATAATGCGTTTAATGTTAAATATAATTTTTTATTGTATAATAATAACTTTGATTTTATAAAATTCCAAAATTTTTGGTGAAATATAGGAGTAAGGAAATGGAGAAAACATTATCCATTATTAAGCCAGATGCAGTAAAAAAGAATGTTATTGGTAAAATTGTTGATAGATTTGAAAGCAATGGCTTAAGAATTGCCGCAATGAAAAAAATTCAATTAAGCCAATGTGATGCGCAAGAGTTTTATGCCATTCACAAAAGTCGTCCCTTTTTCAATGATTTGGTTGCTTTTATGGTAAGTGGTCCAGTTGTTGTAATGGTATTAGAAGGCTTGAATGCAGTTGCGAAAAATCGTGAATTAATGGGTGCTACAAACCCTAAAGAAGCAGCAGAAGGGACAATAAGAGCAGATTTTGCTGAAAGCATTGATGCTAACGCAGTGCATGGAAGTGATAGCTTAGAGAATGCAGAAAAAGAAATTAAATTTTTCTTTGCAGAAAGAGAAATTTGCTAATTGGCTTCTAAGATTCCTTTTTTAAGAGCATTTCAAGCTTGTAGAAATGGAGAGAAGATTCCATTTAGTCTTCAAAAAGATTCAGTTAAGTTTGAAGGTTTCTTGTCTTATGATAGAACTTATAGAGACTTTATCAGGCTTGATGCGAGTTTGCAAGGAGAGATGGAGTTAGTATGCGATTTGAGTGGAGAAGAATACTTAGAGACATTAGACAATGAAGTTTCATTTTATCTTAGCAACGGAAAAGTTAGCTTGGATAATGAACATTTTGAAGAAGTTGTTGAATGTGAGAATGGAAGTATTGATTTGGCGGAAATTTTGAGGGGCGAATTGGAAATGATTCGCTGTGATTATCATATTAAAACTAAAATTTAAGGAGTAAAAAATGGCAGTACCAAAGAGACGCGTAAGTAAAACAAGAGCAGCAAAGAGAAGAACACATTATAAAATCACTCTAGCAATGCCCATAAAAGATAAAGATGGCACTTGGAAAATGCCTCATAGGGTAAATAAATTTACTGGAAAATATAAAGACTAAAATCAAGGCTTGGTAAGTATTGTGAAAATTGCTGTTGATGCAATGGGTGGTGATTTTGGAGCTTCACCGCTTGTAGAAGGTGCTTTGTGGGCATTAAAAGAGCGAGATTTTTCGTTAGTTCTTATTGGGGATAAAACGATTCTTGAACCTTTGATTCCTGCAAATATGGTAAATAGAGTTCAAATCATTCATTGTGAAGATTTTATTGCAATGGATGATGGTGCTACTGCAGCACTTAAGCGTAAAGATAGCTCAATTTACCTAGCTATGGAAATGCTCAAAAACAAAGAAGTAGATGCGGTGGTTTCTGCTGGGCATAGTGGTGCAACTATGAGTTTGGCAACTTTAAAAATTGGACGCTTAAAAGGCATTTCTCGTCCTGCAATTTGCACCTTGATGCCACGCACTGATGGAAATAAAAGTCTCATTGTTGATGCAGGTGCTAATGTGGATTGTAAGCCTGAAAATCTTTTTGAGTTTGGCGTTATGGGGCATGAGTATGCAAAATGGATTTTGAAATACCCTAAAGTGCGAATCGGATTGCTTGCCAATGGAGAAGAAGAATGCAAGGGCAATGAAAACACAAAAGCGGCAATGGAAATATTAAGGAATCATCCAAGCTTTATTGGAAATATTGAAGGCAATAATATTTTTGATTCTTCAGTTGAGGTGATTGTTTGTGATGGTTTTGTCGGAAATGTTGTCCTTAAAACAAGTGAGGGCGTTGCAGATTCAATCATTCATCTCTTAAGACAATATATCAAAGATTCCTTTGCAGGAACTTTTGGAGCATTGTTTATGCGAGGTGTGTTTAAGAAGCTTAAAAAGCAAATTGATTATGCAGAATACGGCGGTGCGCCACTTCTTGGCATTGATGGGAATGTGATTATTTGTCATGGGAAAAGTAATGCTAAAGCAATGAAAAATGCAATTTTTCAGGCAATTTCTACGATTGAAAATGGCATTAATGATAAGATTCTAAGTGCCTTGCAACAATATAAAATAACAACAAAATAATTTTTAGGAGTTCCTATGGAGAAAAAAATCTATGCAAGTTTAAACTCCATTGGGGCTTATGTGCCAAGTCGAATTATAACAAACGATGATCTCTCAAAAATTGTTGATACAAGCGATGAATGGATACAAAAAAGAACGGGAATTAAAGAGCGGAGATTTGCCGATTCCACTGAAGCGACAAGCGATTTAGCAACTAAAGCAGCGCAATTAGCCATAGAAAGGGCAAAGCTTAGCCCCGATGAAATTGATATGGTTATTGTAGCAACTATTTCTCCAGATTTTCTTTGTATGCCTTCAACGGCTTGTGTGGTGGCTAATAATCTTGGGATTATTAATAAACCTGCTTTTGATATTTCAGCAGCGTGTAGTGGCTTTATTTATCTTTTGTATCTTGCAAAATCATTTATTGAATCGGAAGCTTGTAAAAATGTCCTTATTATTGGGGCAGAGAAGCTATCAAGTATTATTGATATGGAAGATAGAAGCACTTGTGTTCTTTTTGGAGATGGAGCGGGAGCGGCTGTGATTGGGAGAAGTGAAGATTTTAGTCAAGCTATTTTGGATGTAAGAGTGGCATCTAATGGTGGCTATCAAGACTTTTTGATGACACCTGGTTGTGGGAGTAGGAATCCTGCGAATGCTAAAATGCTTGAAGAGCGGTTGCAGTTTATCAAAATGAAAGGCAATGAAACCTTTAAAATAGCGGTAAAAACTCTCACTAATGATGTGATTGAAATTATGAAAAATAATCATCTAACAAAAGACGATATTGATTTTTTCATTCCTCATCAAGCTAATATGCGGATTATTTCAGCAGTGGGTGAAAGCTTGGGATTTCCGATTGAAAAAGTGGCTCAAAGTGTGCAAAAATATGGTAATACTTCGGCTGCTTCGATTCCTATGGCGATTAATGATTATTATGAAGCAGGAGCATTAAAGAAAGGTTCTAGGTTGCTTCTTGATGCTTTTGGTGGTGGATTAACTTGGGGATCAGCAATTCTTAGTTTTAATGGAGAGTGATTAAGTTAAGCAATGAATATAATTTTGATTAATTGCAAATAAGATAGAAACTTGACTTTTGTTTGTATTGTTGATTCTAAGGAATAGATATAGGTTGTTTGGTTGTTTTTGTTAATTTTTTAATATTTAAGATTTGAGCTAAAGTTTTTAAAGTTGGTTTTTTAAAAATCTATTCTTTATATTTGTGTTTTTTAATAACTAAAAATAGTTTAAAAATTTTTAGGAAATGAAAAATAAAATGGTGATTTAAAAAGAGGGTGATATTTTATGATATGCAAAAGAAACTCACTTTTGCGCCCCTAGCTAGAAAATATCACAATATGATTCTCCATTATACAAAGTAGAACTTTTGGTATTTTCGCACTCTAAGATTCCATTTTTAAGCACAAAAGACACAGATTTATCAGAGTTAATTCCGATAAAACCATTGTTTTGTATTTTGAAATAGCAGCGACTAGGTTGCGTATCTAAGTTTTTATAAAGTTTGGATAAGTCAAGGTTTTGGGTGGAATTGTTTTGAGCTTTGATATGGTTTCTTAGTGCAATTTTAAAATTAAGAACTTGAATTTGTAGTTTTTTATCACAAGCGCTTTGTTGGTAATCAAAAAGCTTTGGGATTCCAAAGCTAAGTAAGATTCCAAGCAAAAGCAAAACTAGCAAAACTTCCAAAAGCGTGAAGGCTCTGTGATTCAAAAGAGGTTTATTAAAATACAATAGAATTGCTTAGAAGCGGTATTATAAGTGGAGTTGCTGAAGTGAGATTGATTTGATAGAGCAGTTTTTGACAAGTGTCTCCATTGGCATCTGGAGTGTCAGCAGCAGAAATTTCTAGAAAACGCACTTGAGTTGGCGAACTAGCTTGTGTGCCATTTGAATTGCTTAATAATTCTGCACTAATGCAAGATCCTCCGCTAGATGCTTCAAGTTTTGTAGAAATCGTATAATCTCCTAGATTCCAATTGGTTTCACTCAAAGTGATAGCATCGCTAAAAGTGCCTTGTCCTTGAGAGAGGAAATAGGCAGGAAAAGAGCTCTTTAGGGTGCTTATATCGCTTTTTAGTGCGACAAGTTTGGCATCATCGCGACTAGCAGAGATTTTTGGAATAGCAATGGCGGCTAAAATACCTAAAATGACTAGAATAAACACTAGCTCAAGCATTGTAAAAGCTTTTTTATTTTTTAACTTCATCGCATTCCCTAATTTGTAGCTATTATGCTTTTTGTTTAGATTCTAGTGATTTTATCACTTTCTATCGCGCGTGTAAAGGGTTTTTAGTTTTTTTGGTATCATTAGAGAAAATTTTTGGGAATAAAAGGAATGAAATATGATAGAAACTAAGATAAGCTCGGGGGGGGGGCAAATAATAGTGCCTCTTTAAAGAAAAATATTGTTTTACTTGGTGGAAGTAATTCGGTAATGGTTAATGGGTTGCAAAAAGGAATTAGAGAGGGAATTGCAAAACTTAATGAAAATAGAAAAGAAGAAGAAAAGTTAGAGTTTTATAATTTTGCTTTGGGAAGTTCCATTGGTTTGCAAAATCTTTATGAATTATTAAGGGAGAGAAATAGTTCTATTTTGCAAAATACCGATCTTATTATTACTGAGTCTAACATTAATGAAATTGCTAATCACCATGCTTATAGCAGAATTCCATTGGAAAAGATTTTTGCAAGTATTGAATGGTTTTATGGAACGCTTTATAATTTGCAAAAGCGCGTTGTTGTCTTGCTTTTGCCACTATTTGGATATCCCAATGAGATCGCAATTAATAATGCCCATAGAATTTGTGCTAATCGATATGGATTTAATCTTATTGATATGCAAAAAATATATACACAAGATAATTTATGGGATTTTTATAAATATTGGGGATTTCATCAGATGATGCGACTTATGAGTGCAATGGGAGAAAATATTATTAAATCTTTTAATGATTTTCAAAAAACAAAAACAATTGAGTTTTTTCCGCAGTTGCCGAAATTTGAGATTGTATCACCTAAACAGATGATTCTTTCTAGTGAAAATATTGAAACTAAAACGCTTAAAAATTCAGCCTTTTGCGAGGAGATTTATAGAATTAGAAGCGGAGTGTGTTTGCAATTTCCCACAGAATATAAAGGGTTTCATTTATTGGGTATTCATGCTTGGAATGAAGGAAAACCTAAGGTTGGTTCTGTTTATAATTTTTATTCTAGTATTATTGTTGGTAGTTCTAAGCAGAATCTCATTAAGGCTAGTTCGCTTATAAGGCTATTTAATACCATTAATGCTGATTTTATTGTGGATGATAATACTTCTGTGTGTTTTAATGAACTTAATCACCCTGCAACAGAAGGCAGTGAAGCTGTCATTCCAAATCAGCATACTAAAATTTTAGATTATTTTGATCTTGTCGATTTTTTATTGGCTAGTGGAGGAGAATGGCATTATCCTATGCCAGATAATCATGAAACTATTGAAATAGAATCCAAATACAACTTCAATCATTTAATTCCAGATGTTAAACTTTATAAAGAAATCATAGATGAGTATTGCAGATTAATGGATCCGATTAAAATTGCCCCCCTCCAAAAACAACTCCAACAAAAAGACCAAATCATCCAAACTAAGAATCAGGAACTAGAAACTAAAACCCAACAACTCACCCAAACTAAGAATCAACTTGATACCATTAAAGTTCAATTAGATTCCACTAAGAATCAACTCAATTCTGCTCAAAAAGAATTAGATTCCACTAAACAACAACTTGATTCTAAAGTTAAAGAACTCTCTTCTCTTCCTATCAAAAAACAAACTCTAGAAATAAAGAATCTAGAACAAGACTTAATCAATAAACAATTACACACCAAACAACTTGAAAAAGAATTAAGATATGAATCCAATGTTTTAAAAGAATTAGAATTAAAGAATCAAGAATTAATTCAAACTAAGAATCAATTAGATTCTACTAAAAAACAATTAGATTCTAAAACCAAAGAATTAGAATCTAAAAACAAGATTCTATCTTCTAATCCAAATACTTCTTGCTTTAAAGGAAAACTTGCTTATCTTAATACACTCACTACTGCTAAAGATAGAATCCACAATCATCTATCATACAAACTAGGACAAGCTATGATAGAGAATTCTAAATCTTTACTAGGATATATTAGAATGCCTTATGTGTTATCTTATATTAAAGAACAACACAATAAAGAACAAAAACAATACCAAGAAGCTATTAAAAAGAATCCTAATCTTAAACTCCCTAATCTAGAATCTTATCCTGATTACAAAGAATCTTTAAAAGAAAAAGAATGTCTTACTTATAAACTAGGAGAAGCTTTTATAAAAGCTGATAAAACTTGGTATAAGGGTGGATATGTTAAACTGTGGTTTGAGGTTAGGAGATTGAGGGGGGAGAGGAAGTAGATTTCATCACCCAAAGAGCATTTTATTTTGAAGGCTGTGGGCATATAAAAAAGAATTTCTATGCCCAAACATAATTGATTCTATGTTATGAATAAAATGCAATTGCCCAAAAAGCGTGTTAGTAATATCAAAGAATCTTTGACATTGCATAAATAGTGGCGGTTTCGCTGCGTAGAATGTTGGAGTGGATAGCAGTGTATTTGGGGTTGCTCTTTAGAAGTTCTTTTTCTTGTGGGCTAAAGCCACCTTCAGCACCAACTAAAATGGGAATTTCTAGGCTACTCTCTAGTGCTTTTCCGCCAAAGTCTAAAACTCCAGTATTAGGATATTTTCCCAAAACTTCTTGTAGGTTTTCTAGCATTTCAATTTCTAAGAGTGTGATTCGACCGCATTGCATACAAGAATTTTCTAGAATCTTTTGAAACCGCTCCAAGTTTAACTTGAAATTTTTTTGTGAATATTGTGCATAAAAAAAGCTAATTTTAGAAATATTAAGTTCATTAAGAAAGGGCAGTGTTTTTTCGATAATTTTGGGATCAATCATTGCCCAGATTAGATGCCCTTTGGGTGGATTTTGAGGCGGTGTTTCAAGCTTAGATTCTAGCCTTAGGGTGGCATATTTTTTGCTTAGTTCAGCAATGCTGTAAGTGTAGCAATAATAGTCCCTAAGATTTCGTAGTTGCAATGATTCTGTTTTTTTAGCACGCCTTGAGTGAAAAAGGTGATGATAAGCTTCTCCTTCTAATATCAAGGATTCATTACCAGCATCTTTGTGGATAATAAATTGCATTTTAACTCCAAAGAATAAAAATCAATCCAAAGGCACAAAAATCAAAAAGGTATTTTAGCCTTGCCCATTTAAAAAAGGATTCTCTAATAGCGGGGTTAGATTCTACTCTAGTCATTTTTTGTTTTTTGTGGCGTTTGATTTCGGCAACAAAAACAATCAACCACAAAATAACCATAGCAAGGATTTTTAGAGTTAGGATAAATCCAAGGGTTGCCCAAATGACAAGTCCGCTAAAAAGACTCGCACTTAAAAAAAGATAATATGCAGGAGTGGCGATTGCAAGGATTTTTAGCCTTTTGGTGTGTGAGGGGTAGAAAAAAAGCGCATAAAGATTGATAATAGGGAATAAAAATAAAGGCAAACAAAGCCATAAGTGGTAAGTTAGAAGTTCAGCGATGATTGATTCCAAAGAGAGCCTTTTTGTAAAATTTTGGAAATTGTAGCAATAAAAGCATAGCTTGTAAAGTCATATAGGCTTTAGAATTGATCATAGAGTAGCTTGGTTGCCATAGAAAAAGATACAATAACAATAAGGGGTTTGATGATTTTGATTCCATATTTGATAGCTGCCCTTGAGCCAAGATTTGCTCCGATAAACTGCCCCATTGCCATAACAAGCCCGATTCCAAAGAGCATATTTCCGCCAATGGCAAAAAATATCAAAGAAGCAAGGTTGGTTGAAAAATTATAGAGTTTTGCTTCAGCTAGGGCATTAGTAATCCCAAGTCCTCCTAGTGCAATAAGGGCTAACATTAAAAACGATCCCGTGCCTGGACCAAAAAATCCATCATAAAATCCTATTCCTACAAGGGCTAAAAAAAGATAGGCTTTGTGGATTTGTGTGGCTCTTTGATCTTCACTAATTTTTGGTGAAAGGAGAAAATAAAATCCAAAAATCATAATCAAAAAAGGCAAGAATTTGGAGAGAAAATCGGTGTTAATAAACTGCACAGAAATAGTTCCTAGACTTGAAAAAATAAAGACTAAAATAGCAAAGGGAAGGCATTTTTTTAAGTTTAAATAGCCCTTTTTATAAAAATGTCTTGTCGCAGAGAAGCTTCCAAATGAGCTTTGAAGTTTATTGGTTGCAAGTGATTCTAAGGGTGAAGCTCCAGAGAGTAGAAGCGCAGGTAGAGTAATCATTCCTCCGCCTCCAGCAATTGAATCAATAAAACCTGCTAAAAATGCAGCAAGAAAGAGCAATATAAGAGTGCTTATTTCAAATTCCATACAAATGCCTTAAACATTTTTAGCGAAATTATAATCCCAAAAAGTTTTTTTATCCCTTATTTAGCTTTAAATATTGAGAGCAAAAACTAGGGAATTATTGGGGATTTTTATATTCTTTATTTTTATAAAAACAGCTTTAGCTATAATTTCAAAAAAATAATAAGGCAAAAAATGACTTATGATGTGATTGTAATTGGTGGTGGGCATGCTGGTATTGAAGCCTCTATCGCCTCAGCAAAGCGAGGTTGTAAAACTTTGCTTTTGACAATGCTTGTAGAGCAAATTGGCGCAGCAAGTTGTAATCCTGCTGTAGGTGGGCTTGGAAAGGGGCATTTGGTAAAGGAAGTGGATGCATTAGGTGGGGTAATGGGCTATATCACTGATAAAAGTGGGATACAATTTCGTACTCTTAATGCTTCAAAAGGTCCTGCGGTGCGTGGGACTAGAGCGCAAATTGATATGGATAGATATAAAATTATCGCGCGTGAAATTTGCTATCAAACTAAAAATCTTGAAGTCTCACAACAAATTGTAGAATCGCTATTGCTAGAAAACAATTGTGTAGTAGGGGTTAAAACTAATATTGGAAAAGTCTATCACTCCAAAAAAGTGATTTTAACCACAGGGACTTTTTTGCGTGGAAAGATTCATATTGGCGAGAATATCTCTAATAATGGTAGAGCGGGAGAACCACCCGCAATGGAGCTTGGAGAATGTTTAAGGGAATTAGGACTTGAAGTGGGGAGGCTAAAAACTGGAACTTGTGCTAGAATTAAAGCAAGTAGTATAAACTTTGAAGCCCTAGAGAAGCACTATGGCGATATGCCACCCCCATTTTTTAGCAAACAAACTCAAAAAGAATTAGGAAATAAAGAGTTTTCTCCCACTCAACTCCCTTGCTATGTAACTTATACTAACGCCAAAACTCACGAAATTATCAGAAATAATTTTCATAGAGCACCAATGTTTATAGGGCAAATTGAAGGGATTGGACCGCGTTATTGCCCAAGCATTGAAGATAAGGTGAATCGCTTTAGTGATAAAGAGCGTCATCAGCTTTTTTTAGAGCCACAAACGCTAGAGGCTAATGAATATTACATTAATGGCTTGACAACTTCATTGCCTTTTGATGTGCAAGAAGAGATGATTCATAGTATTGAAGGCTTAGAAAATGCAGAAATTGTGCGTTATGGCTATGCTATTGAATATGATTATATTAATCCCACAGAATTAAAGCACACGCTAGAGACTAAAAAAATTAAGAATCTTTATTGTGCAGGGCAGATTAATGGCACCACAGGCTATGAAGAGGCAGCGGCGCAAGGTATTTTTGCAGGGATTAATGCTAGTCTTAGTGTTCAAGGAAAAGAAGAAATCACGCTAAAGCGCAATGAGGCTTATATTGGCGTGATGATTGATGATTTGGTAACAAAAGGAACCAAAGAACCTTATAGAATGTTTAGTTCAAGGGCAGAATATAGGTTGCTTTTGCGTGAGGGAAATGCAATCTTTAGGCTTGGAGAATTGGCTTATGAGCTAGGCTTAATGCAAGAAGAAGAATATCAGGCTTTATTGCAAGATAAAAGCGATATTCAAAAAGGTTTGCAATGGTTAGATTCTACTGCACTTACACCTACTCAAGAGATTTTGGCATTTTTGGATTCTATTCAAGAAGAAAAAATTAGCGATAAGACAACTTGGAGAACAATCGTGGGGCGTAGGAGTTTTGATTTGCCTAAGCTTTTGAAGCTTGGAGAGATTGTCCAGACGCCTTTTGCAAAGTTTTCGCATCGTGCTTTAGAAGAAATTTTGGTGGAAGCAAAATATGCAAATTATATCCAAAAGCAACAAAGCCTTATTGATAATATGGATAAAATGCTAAACATTAAGATTCCAGCTGATTTTAGCTTTGATATGATTCCTGGATTAAGCTTGGAAGTGGTGGAAAAACTCAAAAAATTCACTCCCAAAAGTCTTTTTGAAGCAAGTGAGATCAGTGGAGTAACTCCTGCTAGTTTGGAAGTCTTGCAACTTTATATTCATTTGCATCACAAGAAAAAAGCCCTAGAATTGGCTAAGGAAAATAACTAAACTTTATTTTAGTGAGATTGCGTTAGAATCTCATCTTAAATTATCTTTAGGTGTAAAATATGAAAACCACAAAAAGCCTTTTTAAGACATTTTTGATTGTTATGATCTTGTCTTTTTTGTCATCTTCTGTGAGCTTGGCTCAAGAAACAAAGGGAGAAGAATCGCGTTTAGATTCTTATAATAAACTCCGAAAAGTGATTGGAACGGTGGAGAAATATTATGTTGATGAATTAACTTTAGAACAGATTGTTGATAAAGCAATTGATGGTCTATTATCAAACCTTGATGCGCATTCCGCATATTTGGATGAGAAAAAGTTTGAAGAGCTTAAGATTCAGACTAATGGGGAATTTGGTGGTATTGGAATTACCATTGCGCTCAAAGAGGGTGCTTTGACAATTATCGCCCCTATTGAGGGAACTCCAGGTGATAAAGCAGGATTAAAAAGCGGAGATATTATTTTAAAGATTGATAATGAAAGCACTCTGAATATGAGTATTGATGATGCGGTTAATCGTATGCGAGGCAAACCAAATACAAAAGTGCAACTTACAATTGTAAGGAAAAATAATCCAAAACCATTGGTTTTTGACATTACAAGAGATAATATCAAAGTAGAAAGCGTTTATGTAAGAGGGATTGAAAACACCGATTATGTTTATGTGAGAGTTACTTCCTTTGATAAAAATGTAAGCCAAAGAGTGGAGGATGAGCTTAGGAAGTTTAAAAAAGTTGATGGAATTGTGTTGGATTTGAGAAATAATCCTGGAGGGCTTTTAAATCAAGCTGTGGAATTGAGTGATTTATTCTTAGAAAATGGTGTGATTGTTTCCCAAAAAGGTCGCATTGAAGATGAGGATATCGTGTATAAAGCTAATAAAAGAACGCCTTATGCAAAAGTGCCTTTGGTGGTGTTGATTAACAATGGAAGCGCAAGTGCTAGTGAAATTGTTGCAGGAGCGATTCAAGACAATAAGCGCGGGGTGCTTGTTGGGGAAACAACTTTTGGAAAAGGTAGTGTGCAAGTGATTTTGCCAACAGAAGAAAAAGAAGCTTTGCGCTTAACTATTGCGCGTTATTATTTGCCAAGTGGAAGAACGATTCAAGCAGTTGGTGTAACACCAGATGTGGAAGTAGGACCAGGGGCTGTCCCAGTGGATAATGATCGTATTAGCATCAAGGAAGCTAATTTACAAAAGCATTTAGAGGGTGAGTTGCAAAAGGTCGGTAGCAAAGAAAGCAAATCTAAAAAGAAAGAAGATAAAAATATTATCACACAAGAAACTATTTTTTCAGACATTCAGTTAAAAAGTGCCATTGATGCACTTAAAGTTTTTAAAGTAGTTGATTAAAGGAGAAAATATGCAAGTAGAACAAAAAGAAATGATGTATGAGGGCAAAGGAAAGAAACTTTATAAGACTAGTGATACAAATTTAGTGATTGCAGAGTTTAAAGATGATTTAACAGCTTTTAATGCAGAAAAAAAGGGCAGTGAAGAAGGGAAAGGGAGTTTGAATTGTAAGATTTCAACAGAAATTTTTAAATTACTCCAAAAAAATGGAATTAAAACACATTATGTAGAGACTTTGGGTGATAATTTAATGCTTTGCAAAAAAGTGCAGATTATTCCTATTGAAGTGGTAGTAAGAAATATTGCCACAGGATCTTTAAGCAAAAGATTAGGGATTAAAGAGGGAGAGAAACTACCCTTTGTGCTTGTAGAATTTTATTACAAAGATGATGCATTGGGTGATCCACTTATCAATGATGAACACGCCTTGATTTTAAATTGTGTCAAGAGTGTGGAATCGCTAGAAACTTTGCGAAAAATAGGGCGTGAGGTTAATGAAATTTTGCGTGAGTTTTTTGATTCTAAGAATTTACTCTTGGTGGATTTTAAGCTTGAATTTGGCGTGGATAATGAGGGGAATATTTTATTGGCTGATGAAATTACGCCTGATTCTTGTCGTTTTTGGGATAAAGATACAAAAGAAAAATTAGACAAAGACCGCTTTAGACAAGATTTAGGAAGCGTTAAAATGGCATATGAAGAAGTTTTAAAGCGAATTTTATCTTAAGGTGATAATATGAAAGTAGAAGTGATTGTATCATTAAAAGAGGGGGTGCTTGATCCTCAAGGCAAGGCGATTTGCCACGCTTTATCATCATTGGGGTATGAGAGTGTAAAAAATGCAAATGTGGGCAAAGTGATTACCTTGGAGATGGTAGGAGAAGATAAAGAAAAGGTTTATAAGGAAGTGGAGGCAATGTGTGAATCGCTTCTTGCAAATGTAGTGATAGAAGACTACAAAATTAAAATGTAAATAAAGAGATCTAATGAGTGTTGCTATCTTACAATTTTTAGGAACAAATTGCGAATATGATATGCAGTATGCCTTTTCTTTGTTGAAAGTGCCAACGCAAATAGTTTGGCACCAAGAAACTAAATTACCAAGTGAAACTAAGCTTGTTGTGATACCTGGTGGATTTAGCTATGGGGATTATCTGCGAAGTGGTGCGATTGCAAGGTTTGCGCCTATTATGCAAGCTGTGGTGGAATTTGCCAAAAAAGGTGGTTATGTGCTTGGAATCTGCAATGGATTCCAAATACTTCTTGAGAGTGGATTATTGCCTGGTGCAATGAAACGCAATGAAAACTTACATTTTGCCTCCAAAGATGTTTGCTTAAGAGTTGTGAATAATAACAATATTTTTTTAAGCAAATTTCAAAAAGATGATTTGTTGCAAGTGCCTATTGCCAATGCTGATGGTAATTATTACATTGATAAAGAAGGCTTAAAAATGCTAGAGCAAAAAGATCAAATTTTATTAGAATATGTTGGTTATAACAATGGTTCTTTGAGAAATATTGCAGGAATCTGTAACGAACAAAAAAATGTTTTTGGGCTAATGCCACACCCAGAACGATGTGTAGAGAAAATTTTGGGTGGTGATGTTGGATTAAAAATGTTAGAAGGTTTTTTAGAGATTCTATGAGATTTTTACTTTTTTTCTTTTGCATTATTGGGCTTTTTGCACAGGAAACTTCTATGTTTCCACAGGATTCTGATGCCTATACTCAGCCTATGCAAAACCAAAATTCTCCCCAAGGTTTCTTACCTGCTACTCCTGCGCCCATTGAAAAAGAATCATCTTTAAACACTCCCTTGGTGCAAGAAAAAGATTTAAAAAATCCCTTTGAAAAATTGCCACCACAAGAGGATTTAATTCCTTTAGAAAATAGCGATTCTAATCAAGCTCCAAATTCTATTCAAGAGAATTATCAAGGCACCTTAACGCCTAAAAATGTTTATTTGAGTCTTGTTAGCCCACTTCAAAATGTTTTGTATGTCAAGCAAATTATTCCTATTGAAGTAAAGCTTCTAATTTTTGGTGAATATTCCAAGATTACTACAAATTTTATTGCCAAAGATTCAAGTGTTAGCGTGTTAAATCCAGAGGAAAATTGGATTTTAAATCAAGATTCAAGCTTAAGGAATACCTTTTATTTTAGGATTGAACAGGTGAATTTTACGATTCCTAAAATAGAAGCTATAATTCAAACTAGCGAGGGAGTATTAAGGGAATCTACAGAATCTATTGTTGGTAAAGCTGTGCCTTTAGAGCGAAAGGGTAGCTACTCACAAGTGGTTGCTAATGATCTTAGGATTGTCGATACTAAAATCACAAGCTATGATTCACAAAGTAATTTAGCAGTTTTTCAGCTACAAAGCACGATGGGGAATTTATTTGATTTCCATTTGGAGACTTACGCACAGCAGGGAATTGAGAGTAAAAGGGGAGATTATAAAGAATCAGAGATTTTTTATTATGCAGTAGTGCCTAAGAGCTTGGATAAAATATCTTTTGATTATTTTAATGTGCAAAGTGCCAAATATGTAGAATTACACATTGATAATTTTTCACAAGACGATCGTGTTAGCACACAGAGCGATATTAGACCTAAAAATACTCTGCAAATTTATAAAATTCTAGCTACAATTTTTCTTATTATTGTCTTTTTGGGATTGTATTTGTATTATCGCAAAAAGCTGTTTTTGGTTTTGGGAGCTATTGTTTTGGCTGTTTTGATTTATTTATTGTCTATTAAAACTTCTGCTACTTTAAAGACAGATGTAGAAATTAGGATTCAGCCGACTTTTAATTCAACGATTATTTTAACAACACAAAATCCTATGGAGGTAAAGATTCTTTCAGATAAATATGGCTATTACAAAATATTGCTTGAAGATGATCGTATTGGATGGGTGAGAAAAGATGGTATCCAAAATTAGAGCTTTTAGTGCAGTGATTTATACTATGGTGGTAATACCCTTTAGTATTGCCTTGATGTATTGCTTCCAGAAATCTCATAGAAAGATACGCATAGCAACTGCTAAAGCTTTTATGAAGCTCTTTGGAGTAAGGGTGCAGGTGTTTGGAGAGATAGACAAGGAAGCAAGAATTTTGGTGATGAATCACCAAAGCTTTATGGATGTGATTTATCTAGAAGCAACACATCCTAATAACTTGTGTTGGATTGCCAAAAAAGAGCTTGGCAAACCTTTTTTGTATGGTCATGCTCTAAAAGCTCCTAAGATGATTTTGATTGATCGAGAGAGTAAAAAAGAGATGGTGTATCTACTTAAAGAAGCTAAAGATAGGTTGCAAAATGAGAGAACTCTGTGTATTTTCCCAGAGGGCACTCGATCATTAGGTGGTGAGAAATTTTTGCCTTTTAAAAGTGGTGCTAAAGTGCTTACAGAGCATTTTGGGCTTAGAGTGCAACCAGTGGTTTTTTGTGGAACAAGAAAATGTTTGGATATAGGTGCGATGCGTTTTGATAATGAAGCTTTTATAGTGAAATATTTGCCTTCTTTTGTGCCAGAAGGTGAGGATTGGTTTGTGGAGTTAAAAGAAAAAATGCAAAAGGAATACACTAGCCTTTATTCTCAACTTTTTGCATCGCCAAACTCGTAGATTACCTAAGTAGAGTGGGCTTTATGCTGTAATTTATTTCAAAATGGATAAGTAAAAAATGGAAAAAACAAGAAAAAAAACAAACAATGGATTTGTCGAATTTGGACTTAAGAGTAAAGTTTTAAAAGGAATTGATGAAGCAGGATTTAAAGAGCCAAGCCCTATTCAAAAAGAAGTTATTCCGGTAATTTTAGATGGGCTTGATGTGATTGCACAGGCGCAAACAGGGACAGGAAAAACAGCGGCTTTTGCTTTGCCCTTGGTTAATGATTTAAGACATGATGGTAGTGTTGAGGCTTTGATTGTTGCGCCTACAAGGGAGCTTGTAATGCAAATTGGTGATGAGGTTTTTAAGCTTGGGAAATACAATAAAGTCCGCACAGTATCGCTTTTTGGTGGGCAACCTATCCGCCGTCAAATTGAGCTTTTAGAAAAGAAACCTCAAATAATCATTGCAACACCAGGGAGATTATTAGATCATTTGCGCAATGGGCGTTTAAAGGATTTTAATCCAAAAGTGGTGGTGCTTGATGAATCAGATGAAATGTTAGATATGGGCTTTTTAGATGATATTGAAGAGATTTTTACTTATCTGCCAAGCGATCGCCAAACTCTGCTTTTTTCAGCGACGATGCCAACACCTATTAAGCATTTGGCACAAAAGATTCTGCATAATCCAAAGCTGATTAAAGTTACGCCAAGTGATACAACTAATCAAGATATTTCACAACGATATTACATTATTAATGAGCAAGAACGCGAAGATGCGATTGTGCGTTTAATTGATAGTGAGATGCCAAGCAAGGCTATTATTTTTACGCGTATGAAAAAAGAAGCAGATTTGCTTTGTGAAAGGCTTGTTAGCCGTGGTTATAAGGCGGGAGCTTTGCATGGAGATATGGAACAAAGAGAGAGGCAAAGGGCTATTAAAGCATTTAAAGATTCAAGTATTAATGTTTTGGTGGCTACAGATATTGCAGCGCGTGGGCTTGATATTAGTGGTGTAAGCCATGTGTTTAATTTCCATATTCCACTCAATCCAGAATCATATGTGCATCGCATAGGCAGGACAGGGAGAGCAGGCAAAAAAGGTGTTGCTATTACATTGGCAACACCTTTGGAGTTTAAAGAGTTGCGCAGAATCAAAGAAAACACAAAGGCTAAAATTGAGCTTTATGAGATTCCAGACTTACAAGATACGATTGACAAAAAAGATTCTAGTCTTTTAGAAAATATCCTAAAATGTGAAATCACCGATGAAGCTTTGAAGTTTTATGAGCAGATTCGCGCAAATGCGGATATGACACAATTAGTATGTAAGCTACTTTCTATGGTGCTAAAAGAAAATAAAATTATAGGTCCCAATAAGATTGGGCTAGACAAAGAGGGTTTAAGTCGCTTCCAAAAGCAACTTCAAAGTGATGAAAAAAAACACTCTAGCAAAAAAGGTGCGCATTCTCCCAGAAATATTTCTAGTAAAAAAAGCTTCAGTGAAAAAGAACGCCCAAAGAATCAAGGAAGAAAAGGCGCCACAAAAAGCAAAAAAAACTCCAAATCAACTCGCTCAAAAAGGAGATAAATTATGGAATTTCAACCTTATCCTTTTGAAAAACTTAATGCTCTTATTAAGGATATTCCACAAAAAGAGGGCAGAATCTCACTAACTATTGGAGAACCGCAGTTTAAGACACCTGAATTTATTTGCCAAACCCTAAGCCAAAAGGCTGCCTTACTAAATAAATATCCAAAAACTAGTGGAGAGGAATCGCTTAAAGAAGCCTTGCTTGGATTTGTCAAAAGGCGTTTTGGGATTGATTTGCCTTGCGAAGCGTTGATTTCAACTTTTGGAACTAGAGAAGTATTATTTAATTTTCCGCAATTCTATCTTTTTAATAAAAAAAATAAGGTTATGGCATACCCAAATCCTTTTTATCAAATTTATGAGGGTGCAGCAATCGCCTCAAGGGCAAAAGTGATTCATATGAATCTTACAAAAGAGAATAGTTTTAAGCCAAAATTGAGCACTAAAGAAATGCAAGAATGTGATTTGGTTATTCTTAATTCTCCAAACAATCCAACAGGTAGCACTCTAAGCTTAGAAGAGCTAAAAAAATGGGTGGAATGGGCTTTGGAATATGACTTTTTATTGCTCAATGATGAGTGCTATAGCGAGATTTATATGGATTCTAAACCCGCTTCAATTTTAGAGGCAAGTTATGCAGCAGGAAATTATTCTTTTAAAAATATTTTGGCGCTTAATTCCATATCTAAACGCTCTAGTGCCCCTGGACTTAGAAGTGGCTTTATTGCCGGAGATAGTCAAATTTTAAAACAATATGCACAATATCGCACTTATGTTGGCTGTGCCTCTCCACTGCCTTTGCAAGAAGCCGCTAGAGTTGCGTGGAGTGATGATGAGCATACTTTGTATTCAAGAGAGCAATATGCAAAAAATTTGCAACTAGCAAAAGAGATTTTGGGGGTGGAAGTTCCAAGTTCGACCTTTTATGTATGGCTTTTTGTGGGCGATGATTTGGAATTTGCGCGTAATTTACTAGAGAAAGAAAATATCGTGGTATTGCCAGGAAGCTTTTTGTCAAGAGAAAATGGTATAAATCCAGGGCGTGGATATGTGAGATTGGCTTTAGTTTATGAGCAAGAGATTATCAAAGATGCACTTTTAAGGATAAAGAAGTGGCTTTAGAGATTCCCAAATTTATACATTTTATCGGAATTGGTGGAATTGGAATCTCGGCTTTAGCAAAATTCTTACATGCGCAAGGCGTGAAGGTTAGCGGATCGGATATGTGTGAGGGCTGTGTAACAAAGGAATTAAGGACAATGGGGATTTCTCTTAGTATTCCGCACTCCAAAGAATCAATCACTTGCCAAGATTTGGTGATTCACTCTGCGATTATTAAGTCTGATAATGTTGAAGTAATTGAAGCCAAAAAAAAGGGTATTGCAGTGCTTTCGCGCAAAGAAGCCTTAAATTTAATTTTAAAAGATAAGCAGGTTTATGCAGTCGCTGGTGCGCATGGCAAAAGCACCACAACAGCAATTTTGAGTGCGATTTTGCAAGAGAGCAGTGCATTAATTGGGGCAGAGAGCAAGGAGTTTGGCTCTAATACACGCGCTTTAAAGACTAATAAAGTGGTGTTTGAAGCTGATGAATCAGATAAAAGTTTTTTGGAGTGCAATCCTTATTGTGCGATTGTAACTAATGCAGAACCTGAACATATGGAGACTTATGGGCATAATTTGGAAGTGTTTTATCAAGCCTATAGGGATTTTTTGGAATTAGCAAAATATCGTGTGATTAATGCTGAAGATGAGTTTTTAAAAACACTTAAATGTGAATGTGTGAGACTTTATCCTTCAAAAGATATTGAAAATATTGAATATTTTTTAAAAGATGGGGAGCCAAAAACGCGTTTTAGATTAAAAAATAGCGGTAAAGATTTAGGAGTTTTTGAAGTTTATGGGCTTGGAGAACATGTCGCACTTGATGCAGCCTTGGCAATTTTAGCAGCATTAGAATGTATGGAAGTGGAGCAAATCCGCCAAAATATTCAAAATTTTTGTGGAATCAAAAAGAGATTTGATATTTTAAGCAAGGGTAAATGCTTAATTGTCGATGATTATGCGCATCACCCAACAGAAATTAAAGCCACTCTAAAGTCGCTAAAAAAATATCAAGAATTAACTCAATATCAGCAGATTTGCGGAATCTGGCAACCCCATAAATATTCACGTATCTTGGATAATTTAGAGGAATTTGTAGAATGTTTTAGCGGAATAGATAAACTAGTTATTCTCCCAGTTTATGCTGCTGGGGAATCAAAGCAAGAGATTGATTTTGATAGGCTTTTTGCTAAGTATCAGCCTATTTTTGCGGATTTAGTTAAAAGAGAAGGGGATTCTTTGGTGCTTTATTGCAATGGAGCAGAGATTGATAGGATAGAGAGTGGGATTGCAGTGGGGTTTAATGCTGGGGATTTGACTTATCAGCTTCGAGGAGGTTTTTAGTGGTGCATTATTGGCTCATTGTTATTGCCGCTGTAGTTGTTTTGGCATTGCTAGTTCAGCTTTTGGCACAATACAATCTAATTGAAAAAAAGAGTAAAATTATCGTGGGTGCTATGCTTTTGATTTTTGCGCTTGGAATTGGCATTTTTACTCTTTTTCAAGAAAAGGCTAATGGAGAACTAACAGAACTTGCAAAGCTATTTCTGCAAGGAAAAAAACTGGTGTGTGTGGTAGGGACAGAGACTTTAGAAGTTGATAGCAATACATTTAATTTTATTAGTGGCACATTAACCTTAATGGGGAAAGAGGAAAGTGGGTATTTTAGAACGACAATTCCACTAAAAGCTTGTGAGCTTAAAAAATGAATAATTTAGTTAGAAAGCTAGATTTAGAAGACTATTTAAAGAATTATGAGAGCTTTTTATCTCGTCCCAAAGATTTGTTTTTAGAAGGTGATAGTAAAATTCATTTTAATTTCATTAGGGAGTTAGAGCAGGTTGTTTTTACTCCGCCCAAAGAAGTTAAGAATCTTGATACGCAACTAGCACTTTTAAAGAAATTTGGCTATTTAAAACTAGATGAAATTTTTGAATTTATTAAAATAATTCGCTATTTTAACTACCTTAAAAGTTTGAAATTAGAGGGGATTTTAGGGAATTGGTTTGAAGGGATTGTTATTCCACAGCCTATTTTGGAGGTTGCCAAGTTTTTTTTGGAAAATGGTGAGCTAAAAAGTGGGATTTATTTGGAGCTTGATTCTATTTTAGAAAGTCTTGTGCGGATTAAAAGAGAGATTGCTCAACAATTAAATCAAATCCTAAATCATAATAAACTTGCAGCCTATCTTGTAGATAGGCAAATACATTTTGTGAATGAAGAAGAATGTTTGCTACTTAAGGCAGGATTCCATCATGTTCTATCTGGACAAATTATTAATCGATCAAGTGCTGGATTTTTCTATGTTTTACCTCAAAGTATTGCAAATTTAAAAAGCAAAAGCAATGAGCTACAAAACAAAAAAGAAGAGCAATTATTTTATATTTGTAGGGAAATTTCAACACTTTTTACCAAGAATCTTGCATTTTTAAAATTTATTAATAAAGAATTTGATCGTTTTGATTCTTATCAAGCGCGTTTAAATTTTGCAAAATCAAAAGGATTAGAGTTTTTAGCACCCAAGCCTAATGGTAAAAAGATCATTTTAAGTGAGTTTAAGCATCCAGCACTAAAGAAACCAAAATCTATCAATCTCTCTTTTGATGGGCAAATTTTGATGGTTACAGGGGTGAATGCAGGGGGAAAAACAATGCTTTTGAAATCCGTAATGAGTGCGGTTTTTCTCTCTAAGTATTTGATTCCACTTCCTATTAATGCAGCAAAATCAAGCATTGATTCTTTTAAATTTATTGAATTAATTTTAGAAGATCCACAAAATAGTAAGAATGATATTTCTACTTTTGGGGGTAGAATGTTGCAGTTTTCGGAGATTTTAAACCAAAGAGATGGAATTATTGGTGTGGATGAAATTGAGCTTGGGACAGATAGTGATGAAGCAGCTAGTTTGTTTAAGGTGCTACTAGAAAATTTGATTCTCAAAAATAACAAAATCATTGTAACTACCCACCATAAGCGTCTTGCTGCGCTAATGGCAGGGAATCCTAAGGTGCAACTTTTAGCAGCTTTGTTTGATGAAAAAAATCAAATGCCAACTTTTAGCTTTCTTGATGGCACTATTGGCAAAAGCTATGCCTTTGAAACAGCGGTGCGCTATGGGATTCCAAAGACGCTTGTGAATGAGGCGAGAATCCTTTATGGAGAGGACAAAGAAAAACTTAATGAATTAATTGAAAATTCTTCACGCTTAGAAATGAAATTGCAACAAGAGATTAAACAAGCAGAACTCAAAAGGGAAGAATTAGAGCAAAAAATCAATCATTTAAAATCCAAAGAAGAAGCCTTAGAGCAGTCTTATAAAGCAAAATTTGCACTCTTGGAGCAGACTTATCAAGAGGCAATTAATGTTGCAAAACAAGCAAGCAAAATGCATAATCAAGCCGAGATTCATCGCCAAATGAACGAGGCTAACAAGATTTTAAGACAGGCAAAAAAACAAGAAGAACAAAGAGAGAAGCCAAAGATTCAAGTTTTTAAAGTTGGAAATAGGGTAAAATATCGCCAATCAAGGGGTGCAATTGTGAGTATTCAAAGGGATAGTGCAATGGTGCAGCTTGATGATGGATTTAAACTTAGAGTGCCTTTAGGTGCGTTAAAATTAAGCGGCAATCCCCCAGAGATTCCGCAAGTTAAATTTAATGTGCAATCCCCTAAAAATGCCAATGTGGTTTTGGATTTGCATGGAATGAGGGCAGAAGAAGCTTTAGAAAAACTTGATGAATTTATTTCAAATAGCCTTATTGCTGGATTTGATGAGGTTTTAGTCTATCATGGAATCGGCACTGGAAGACTTTCAAGTGTGGTGAGAGACTTTTTAGAAAAGCATCCAAAAGTTGTGGAATTTACAGATGCACCGCCAAAGTCTGGTGGATTTGGTGCAAAAATTGTGAAATTATAAGAAATTATAAGGAGTTAAAATGAAAAAAATTTTATTTTTAATTGGTGTTATTTTTGTGGCTTTTGTAGCAACAGGTTGTGATAAATCTGATTATCAGCATCCTATGCATCGCAGTGGAGGGAAGTAAGATTTTTCCTAGCCTCTTTGGTAAATATGCTTAGATTCTAAGCTCTTTTGCTAGAAATTTTCCCGTATGACTGCCTGTTTTTTTGTATCTTTTAGCAATATGTTCTGGAGATCCGCTATCAACTATGTTTCCTCCACCGCTTCCGCCTTCAGGTCCTACATCAATAATAAAATCGGCATTTTTAATCATATCTAGGTTATGTTCAATTACAATTACACTATTGCCTAAATCAGTAAGGTGGTGCAAGACATGCACGAGTCTATCAACATCAGCAAAGTGCAGTCCTGTAGTTGGTTCATCTAAAATATAGAGTGTTTTGCCGGTGTCTTTGCGACTTAGCTCTTTAGCAAGTTTGATTCTTTGAGCCTCCCCACCACTTAGTGTTGTGGCATTTTGCCCTAGCGTGATATAGCCTAATCCGACATCTTTAAGTGTTCTTAGTTTTTGGTAGATTTTTGGAATCTTAGCAAAAAACTCACACGCTTCATCAACACTCATCTCTAGAACTTGAGCAATATTTTTTCCTTTGTATTCTACTTCTAGAGTTTGTGTATTATAGCGCGTTCCTTGACAAGAATCGCATTTGACTAAAATATCTGGCAAAAAGTGCATTTCAATTTTGATTTCCCCTTCTCCTTGACATTTTTCACATCTTCCGCCTTTGACATTAAAGCTAAAGCGACTAATATTATAGTTGCGGATTTGTGCTTCTTTGGTTTGTGCAAAGATTTGGCGAATCTCATCCATTGCACCTGTATAAGTTACGGGATTTGAGCGCGGTGTGCGTCCAATTGGGCTTTGATCAAGGTAGATGACTTTGTCAAGCTTTTCTAAGCCTATAATCTCCACGCCATCAACTTTTTTGACTTTTTTGCGATTGTTGAGTAGTTCTTGCGCAACTGGGAGCAGAGTTTGAAGCACTAGAGAACTTTTGCCACTTCCACTTACACCTGTAATGCAAACAAAGTTTTTAAGTGGCATTTCAACATTAAGATTGTGAATATTATTGATATTAACATTTTTAATAGTAAGCCAATCTTCTTGATTGCGGCGGATAAAATATTCGATTCTCTTTGTACCATTGAGATATTGAGCAGTTTGGGTGGAGCTTGAGAGAAGTTGCGTGAGATTTCCGCTGAAGACAACTTCTCCGCCATATTTCCCTGCACCTGGACCTATATCCACAATAAAATCGGCGTGTTCTATGGTTTCTTTATCGTGTTCTACAACGATAACCGAATTTCCCTTTTGTTGCAAACTTCTTAGGGTTTTGATGAGTTTTAAAGTGTCTCGTTCGTGCAAACCAATACTTGGTTCATCAAGCACATACATTACACCTGTTAGACCACTCCCAATCTGGCTTGCGATTCTAATTCTTTGCGATTCTCCTCCGCTAATGCTTCTTGCATCACGCCCCAAACTAAGATATCCTAGCCCAACATCATAAAGAAAATAAAGTCTCTCACAAATTTCTTTTAAAATGGGTGCGGCAATCATTGCTTGTTGGTTATCAAAATAATCAAAGTTTTGAGCATTGGCAAAGAATCCATAGCATTCACTAATTGGCATATCTAAAATATCTCCAATAGTTTTGTTAGCGACTTTGACAGCAAGACTTTGGGGGAGAAGCCGATGCCCTAAGCAATCCTCACAAACCTTTTCGCTCATATAATCACTTAAGTCTTTATTGTCTTTAAACATATCATAAGCAATCGCTAAAATCCCACTCCAAGGTCGCTTAAGCTTAGTGCTTTTCCAAGTGAATTCTATATCTTGGCTATTGCCATATAAAATGAGCTTTTTTTGGTGTTCTTGCAAATCTTCAAAAGAAGCTTTAGAATCAATCCCATTGGCTTGACACATTGCTTTAAAAAGCTCATTATAATAGCTTTTATTAAAGCCATAAATGATTTTGATTCCGCCCGATTCTAAAGGCAGGGAGCTATCAAGGATTTTTTTGACATCAATGCTATATCGGATTCCAAGTCCATCGCATTTTGGACAAGCACCTTTGGGGGAATTAAATGAAAAACTAAGAGGTTCTAGCGGATTAAAAGAAACTTTGCAATCAAAACAAGCTAAGTGCTCACTAAAATGGATTAACTGATTTTTACTTTCTCCCAAAATCTCTATTTCTACCTCACCATAAGATTCTTTAAGGGCTTTTTCAATGCTTTGAGCAATTCTTTCTTTATTTTCAGGCTTAATTGTGATTCTATCAATCACGACTTTGATGGTATGTTTTTTCGTTTTGGAGAGTTCAATATTTTCATCTAGCCTTGCTAAAACTCCATCAATCTGCACTCGCACATAGCCTTTTTGTCGCAATGATTCTAGTTTATCTGTAAAAGTTCCCTTTTTTTCGCGAATGAGTGGAGATAGGATTAGCACTTTTGAATCTTCGGGGATTTTGAGAGCTTGAGCGATAATATCACTAGCACTCATTTGAGAGATAGGCTTTCCACATAAATGGCAGTGTTGAATCCCAACGCGCGCATAAAGCAAACGCAAATAGTCATAAATTTCTGTAATAGTTCCAACCGTGGAGCGAGGATTTTTGCTAGTGGTTTTTTGATCAATAGCAATGGCAGGGGTTAATCCCTCTATTTTATCCACATCAGGTTTGCCAATTTTATCCAAAAATTGCCTTGCGTAGCTTGAGAGTGATTCAATATAGCGTCTCTGTCCTTCTGCATAGAGCGTATCAAAGGCTAGGGTGCTTTTGCCACTTCCACTAAGTCCAGTAAGCACTACTAGCTTATTTTTAGGGATATTAAGGTGGATATTTTTGAGATTATTTTCTTTAGCATTAGTAATAATGATATGATCTAGTGGTGATGCATTTTGCGGATTCAAAGTTTTTCCTTATGAAATGAAATAACCAAATATTATACCAAAAACATTTTTTAAATTCACATTGTAAAAGTTAATCATCACTGCTAATAATGTGGTTTGAAATTTAGTAATTTTTGCAGGGGGTGATTTTGGAGTAAAAGCAATAAAGATTATCCTTGAATACTTAATAGCTATATTATTTTATTTTTATTGTATCAATAAACTTTAGTGCATTAATATAAACTTTGTTGATTTTTTGGAAGCTCTGTGTTATAATTCCACTAAATTTTTAAAAAAGGATTAAAAATGGCAAAACATACCTTTCAGACTGAAGTGAATCAGCTTTTAGATTTAATGATTCATTCCCTTTATTCCAATAAAGAAATCTTTTTGCGTGAGCTTGTGAGCAATGCCTCTGATGCGCTTGATAAGCTCCAATATCTTACGCTAACGGATGAGAAATTAAAGACTTTAGATTTTCAACCTAAAATTGAAATTAGCTTTGATGCAGAGAAAAATACCCTAACTATTAGCGATAATGGGATTGGTATGAATGAGCAGGATTTGATTGAGAATCTAGGGACAATTGCAAAGAGCGGGACAAAAAATTTCCTTTCTAAATTAAGTGGCGATAAGAAAAAAGATTCAGCACTTATTGGGCAATTTGGGGTTGGATTTTATGCAGCATTTATGGTAGCAAGCAAAATCATTGTAACCACCAAAAAAGCAGGAGAATCTCAAGCTTATGCTTGGATTAGTGATGGAAGTGGAGAATTTGAGATTGAAAAATGCGAAAAAGAAGGGCAAGGAAGTGAGATTAAGCTTTATTTAAAAGAAGATGAGAAAGAATTTACAAGTCGCTGGAGAATTGAAGAGATTATCAAAAAATATTCTGATCATATTCCATTCCCAATTTTCTTACACTACACTGAAACAAAAAGCGAAGGTGAAGGGGATTCAAAAAAAGAAATTAAAGAAGAAAAATGTGATCAAATCAATAAAGCTTCAGCGCTTTGGAGAGTAGCTAAAAAAGATCTTAAAGATGAAGAATATAAAGAGTTTTATAAAAGCTTGAGCTATGATTCAAATGAACCTTTGGCTTGGGTTCACACTAAAGTTGAAGGAAGTTTAGAATACACTACACTTTTTTATATCCCGCAAACAGCACCTTTTGACCTTTATCGGGTGGATTATAAAAGTGGTGTAAAGCTTTATGTTAAACGCGTGTTTATTACAGATGATGATAAAGAGCTTTTACCGCCTTATTTGCGTTTTGTTAGAGGTATTATTGATAGCGAGGATTTACCTTTGAATGTTAGTCGTGAGATTTTGCAACAAAATAGAATCTTAGCTACAATCAAATCAGCTTCAACAAAGAAAATTATTAGTGAGATTGAATCGCTCCAAAAAGATGAGGAAAAATATGCAAAATTTTATAAAGAATTTGGAAGATGCCTAAAAGAAGGTGTTTATAGTGATTTTGAAAATAAAGAGAAATTGTTAGAACTTTTGCGATTCCAATCAAATAAAAGTGAAGGAAAAGAAATTTCCTTTAAAGCTTATAAAGAGCGAATGAAAGAGGGGCAAAAAGCGATTTATTATTTGCAAGGGGAGGATTTAGAATTGCTTAAAAATTCTCCACTTTTAGAAAGCTATCAAAAGCAAGATATAGAAGTTTTATTTTTTGCAGAAGAGATTGATGGATTTGTAATGCCAATGGTAAATGAGTTTGATAAGACTCCATTGCGTTCTATTACCTCTAAAGAGGCTTTGGAAGATTTAGGCACACAAGAAGTGGATAAAGAAACACAAGAAAAATATAAAACTATTTTAGAAGAGTTTAAAAAAGTGCTAGGCGATGAGGTTAAAGAAGTGCGCTTAAGCAATAGGCTTGTGGATGCGCCTTCTTGTGTGGTGGCTGATCCTGATGACCCAAGTGCTGCAATGATGAAAATGATGAAGCAAATGGGCGCAATGGGTATGGGCACAGAGATGGCAGAGCCTAAACCTATTTTAGAGCTTAATCCAAACCATACGATTTTAACTAAATTGCTTTTGAATAATGATTCTGTAAAGATTGCAGAAATTGCACATTTATTATTAGAAGAAGCAAAACTACTAGAAGGCGGAAAACTTAAAGATGTGAATGCTTTTGTGAAGCGATTAAATACGCTTTTAGAAAATACACTTTAAGACTAGATTACTATCCTTGGATTTTCAAGGATAGAATCTTTTAAATATTCTTGACTTTTTATCACTTAAAGATTATAATTTCAGTCCTTTTTGCTTGTCGGGGCGTAGCGCAGTCTGGTTAGCGCACTTGGTTTGGGACCAAGGGGTCGAAGGTTCGAATCCTTTCGCCCCGACCACTTCTTTTTAAAACTTATTATCAATGGTGGGCGTAGCTCAGTCGGTTAGAGCATCAGATTGTGGTCCTGAGGGTCGTGGGTTCGATTCCCATCGCCCACCCCATTGTTTTCTTAATTTTATCTTTGAAATAATTTTACAGAGCTTATGTTATCTGTCTTTAAAGTTTTATATTTTATAATATCTTTATAGTTTTTAAAAAGTGCGGCAATGTTTCAAAGAGATGTGTTTTACATTGCAGGATATGATCCTCGCAGTTATCGTTATTATTATGCTTTATTAAAAGAGAATCTTGTAAAGCAAAACTCCATTAGCCATTTTGGGTTAGAAATTTCTCCCTGCCATTTAACTCACAATAAGGAAGTTTTTTGTCAAATTGCCTCACAAGAATCTCAAACAAATTACCATTTTTTAACTTGGGATAAGGTTGTAAGAAAATATTGGTCAAAGACTTTGTGGAACTTTGTTTGTGATTTTATTTATTTTTTAAAAGCTTATATTTTTTCTGGAATTGTTAAGACTTTTACTCAAAAATCAAGAACGCAGCTTTTAGCTGGATTTTATCCGATTGTTTATTTTATAGGTAGCTATGTTTTATGCTTCGTGGTTGCTTATGGTCTGTTTGTTTGGATAAAAGAGTGGAATTTATATGTGGCTATAGCTATGATTCTGGCTTGTTTGTGGATTGGAACAAAGGGGATTTTGTGGTGTGGCAAGAGATTTGCGGTTTTTTGGTTGTCTAATATTTATGTATTTTGTGCTAAATATGCTACAGGCAAGATTAATGAAATTCCAAATCTTACTTTGGAATTTAGCCAAAGAATTTTAAAAGCTCTTAGAGAGAATCAAAAAACAACTCATTATGAAGTGATTTTATGTGCACATAGTGTAGGAACTATTTTGGCAATAAGTGTCATCGCCAAAGTCGCAGAAGTTGCTAAAAATGAGAATTTGAATCTAAAAAATTTTAAGGTTTTAATGCTTGGGCAGTGTATTCCGCTTGTTAGTTTTCAAAAGTATTGTGAAGCCTTTAGGAGAGAAATGGAAGTGGCAGGAAATGTGGGAGTATTTTGGTGCGATTATACTTCAAAGATTGATGGAGCTTGTTTTGCAATGCTTGATTATTATAAGGCTTCAGGGCTAAGCGTGAAATCTCCACCGCTTTATCTCTCGCCACGCTTTCATAAACTTTTTACGCCCATAACCTACAAGAAGATTCGGTATAATTGGTATTTGGCGCATTTTTTGTATTTGTATGCAACAGAGATTGATGGCAAATACAATTATTTTAATTTTATTAGTGGAGTAAAAACTTTAGAACACAAGGTAAAGGAGTAGTTATGGGGCAGTGTCCATTTTTCCCAAAACCACACAAAACTAAGGCTTCCTTATTGACAACTTTTCTCTTAAAAAGACGTTCATGGCTTGATGGATTGTATGAAAGAAGCTATAAGATGAAATCAGGCAGAGTGAAAATGCCAGGCTTTGATTTATATATTGCAAATCACCCACAAGATGTGAGACGCATTATGGTAGATGAAGTAAGAGAATTCCCTAAAAGTGATTTGTTGCACGAGTTATTAAGTCCTTTGCTTGGTGAGAGTATTTTTACAACTAACGGGGAAGTTTGGAAAAAACAAAGGGAGCTTTTAAGACCCTCTTTTGAACAAGCAAGAATCACTAAAGTATTTGGTTTAATGAGTGATGCAGTTAGTGATTTGATGGCTAAATTTAGGGCTTATCCCGATAAAGCGGTGATTGAAGTTGATGAGCTAATGACTTTTGTAACAGCTGATGTGATTTTTCGCACCATTATGTCCCAAAAGCTTGATGAGGCTAAGGGCAAACAGGTTTTAGAAGCTTTTGTGACTTTTCAAGAAGAAACTATTCATACAGCTATTAAAAAAATGTTTTGCATTCCAAAATGGTTAGTGAATCTTTTTGGAGAGAGAAAGCGCGTTAAGGCTGGAGAGATTATTAGAAAAGTTTTAAGTGATATTATTAAACCGCGTTATGATTCTTTTCATAAAGGAGAGATAGGGGAATATCAAGATATTCTCTCTTCGCTTTTAGCGGTAATTGAAGTAGAAAGTGGCAAGCCTTTTAGTTTTGAGGAGATTTTAGATCAAGTGGCTATGCTTTTTTTAGCAGGACATGAAACCACAGCTAGTTCATTGACTTGGACACTTTATATTCTAAGTTTATCACCAAAAGAACAAGAAATCGCCTATCAAGAGATTATTAATGTGGCAGGCAAGGAAGATTTTAATATTGGGCATTTAAGAAAAATGAAATATTTAACCAATGTTTTTAAAGAGTCATTGCGACTTTATCCGCCAGTTGGGTTTTTTGCAAGAACAGCTAAAAAAGAGACAGAGATTCGCAATAAATTAGTTCAAAATGGATCAGGAGTTGTAGTGGCTCCTTGGCTTATCCAAAGACATAGTGATTATTGGGAGAATCCTCACGAGTTTGATCCTACACGCTTTGAGAGAGAGATTAAAAAAGACACTTATTTGCCTTTTGGAATGGGGGAGAGAATTTGCATTGGACAAGGCTTTGCTATGCAAGAAGCCATTTTGATTTTGGCAAATATTTTAAGGGAATATAGACTAGAATTACAAGAAAATTTTGTGCCAGATGTTGTAGGAAGGCTTACGATTCGATCGGCAAATGGAATGAATATTAAATTTATCAAAAGAGAAAATTAGCTAAAAATGAAAGAAAAGTTAGCAGGAACATTGCTTTTGTGTGCTTTAGTGCCTTTGATGATTATTGGCTATTTACTCATAGTGTTTGTTGGAACATTTGGTAAAGTTAGCCGTGTGCGTCAAGGTGTTAGGGCATTAGATCATTTTGTTAATGCAACACTTTTTAATGGCTATGCTTGGGAGTCAGTTTCTTCTCACGCGTGGAGAGAAAGAGATAAGAAGTGGGCTAAGATTGTGATTAAAATCACAGATTTTTTTCAAAAAGATCATTGCAAAAGAGCGAATTCAAGAGAGCAGCCAATCATTGATTTAATGTTGCGAAAGCATCTAAATGAACAAACTATTGGAAGACAATTATAAAGAGTAGCAATGCAAGTTTATCTTTTTACTGGGGCAGCTGGATTTATTGGATCGCATACCGCGTATTGTTTTTTAAAAGAGAGTGATTGTAAAATTATAATTTTGGATAATCTTTGCACGGGATTTAGCGAGAATGTAGAGTTTTTGCAAAAGAAATTTCTTAATAGAGTAGAGTTTGTTAGCGGAGATTTTGGTGATAAAGTTATTTTAGGGAAAATTTTTTCTCAACAAAAAATTGATGCTATTATCCATTTTGCTGGGAGTTTAGTCGTTTCTGAATCGGTTTTTGATCCTTTGAAGTATTATCAAAACAATGTTGCTAATACTCTTAATCTTTTGGAAATGGTTGCAAAATTTAAGATTAATGAGTTTTTATTTAGCTCAACTGCAGCAGTTTATGGAGAGCCAAACACAACACAGAAAATAATAGAAACTACACAAACTGCTCCGATTAATCCTTATGGAGAATCAAAGCTTGTGGTTGAAAAGATTTTGCGGGATTTTGAAGTGGCAAATCCAGAATTTAAAAGTGTAATATTGCGATATTTTAATGTTGCAGGTGCTTTGAGCGAGGGAGGGCTTGGGCAAAGAAGCAAGAATGCTACTCATTTGATTAAAGTAGCGTGTGAATGTGCTTGTGGAAAGCGTGATAAAATGGGGATTTTTGGTGAGGATTATGCAACAAAAGATGGGACTTGCATTCGTGATTATATTCATATTGATGATCTAGCAAAAGCACATTTTGAGTGTCTTAAAACTTTACAAAAAGAGAGGGTTTCGCAAACTTATAATGTGGGTTATGGAGTTGGATTTAGTGTTAAAGAAGTCATTGAATGTGTAAAAAGGGTCAGTGGGATAGATTTTAAGGTTGAGATTGAGCCAAGAAGAGCTGGAGATCCTGCAATGCTTGTGAGTGATAATGATAAAATTCTAACTCACACGGAATGGAGACCAAAATATAATAATTTAGATCTTATTTGTAAAAATGCGTATGAGTGGGAAAGGAAAATGGATTAGTTAGCTTAAGTTGCCATAAAAGCTTCCATTAATCTGCACCTTATCAATAAGAAAACTTCTAAAGCGTTCAAAAAGGGTTTGATTAATTTTGTATTTTTTTGCCGCTTTCCAAAATTTATTAAGTGATTCTTGGTAGGTTAGTCCTTGGATATTATAAAAGGCGTTTCCACAAACTTTTGTGGGGCACTTATGAAGAATACTTGAAAGTCCTGTTGTGCTGTTAATAACTACGCAACCAAGAGCATTTTTTAATAGAGTTGGAAGATGGATATCGTGAATGTAAATCACTCTTTGACTTACATTGTATTTGCGCGTTTGTCTTTTGATGAATTTTTTATAGTTTTTATAGCCTCTATCCATTGGATGGTGTTTGATGACTAGAAAATGTTGTTTTTTGGAATATTTTGCAAAAGATCGGATAGAGTTTTTGATAAAATTCTCAATTCGTCTGCCTTCAAAATGATTTTTGATTTGCGTATCATTATAGACTTGCAAGACAACAACAAAATAGTTTTTCTTAGAATCTAAAATAAAATCTCTATCTTCCTTTTGGCTAAAGCGATACCAATGTTTTCTAAAAAGCGATAAAAACCAAGGAAACATTTCTGTAAAGCTCAAGCTCCTATGGTGGAGTTTGTTGTTAAAATACCAGCCTAATAAAAAAGCCCCAAACCAATAAAGAAAGGAAAACCAAGCCATATTTCTAAAGCTATGTTGGACATTTTTTTCTTCTTGAGCGGGTTTGTTTTTGTAAGTAAGGTAGAAATTTGAATCTTTAGGTAAAGTGGAATTGGCATTGACACCATCTTTTTCAAAAGTGATGAAATTAGGTCGGATATAACCTTCTTCAAAAATATAAGTTTGGAGATTGAGCGATTGGGCAACTTTTACTCCAATTTTATGAATAGGGCGACAATCATTAAACATAATCACGCAATCAATACGATAGGTTTTGCAAAATTCTTGTAAAAAAGTTTCAAGGTTAGCTAGGGAACCACGATAGGATTTAGCCTTAAAGGGATAAAAAAGAAAATCTCCTCCATTAAAATTAATTTTGTAAATTTGATTTTTTAAGGACAATAGCTTGGCAAAACGATAAAAAAAGGGTCCAACAGGACCTTGCAAAAGGAGAATTTTGCGATTCTGAAATTGCTGTATGACCTCTTTTAGCTGCATGAATTAATTATTTGTTAATATCTAAAACTACGCTTGTAGCAATAGCAATTTGATAAAGAATTTGCGCTAAGACACTTGTGATTTGCAATCCTCTACCTGTTTCAATGGCAGGTAAGACAAGCAAGGAATCGCCTGGTTTGAGACTTGGCGCACTTGCAAAGGAATACCAGCTTGAATCATAGCGTTCTGCTTTTCCATTGGCGCGAATGACAAGAATACGCTTTTTATTAGCCCTTTCTGTGAAATCTCCAGCAAGCTTAATATAATAGTTAAGATTTTTGTCTTCTTCATAGATAAAAGCACCAGGCAATGCCACTTCTCCTTGCACCAAGACAAGATTGTTTTTAGTTGGGATATTAATAACATCCCCTTCTTCAAGAACCGTAGTGGCATAGGCACTTTTGTTTTCAAGCACAATTTGACCCTTTGGTGTGAGACTTTTTGCGCGCTCAATAAATTCAAGCACCATTTTAGATTGACTTGCACGCATAGAAGCTTCTTGGGCGGTTACAGATGAGGAGGTGAGTGCTAGGGTTTCTAGTTCTTTTAGTTGAGCTTCAATGAGTTTTTTCTGCGTTTGGGAAACGCTTTGGCGGAAGACTTGAATGGCATCTAGATTAGATTGTGGGTTGGGTTTGATTTTAAGTGCAACTTCTGCAAGGGTAGTGCCCTTTTTGACAACCATTGAGTGCATTCCATTATGCTCACCTTGAATTTCAATGGTAATATTTTCTGCGCTATAATCAGGGCGAAACTCTACTTCATCGCCGACTTTTAAAGCAACACTTGCAAATTCTTTTTGCTTGTAAGAGTTAATATCGATTTTATTGTTAGCAAGATAGGATCGCACAATTGCATTAGTTACAATAGGTTTTGCTCCAGAGACTCTTGCAAGATCTTCTAGGGTTTTAATATCATCTTTTAATTCAAATCTAAAAGGTTTCTGCACATCACCTTGGACAAAAACATAGCTTTCAAGGTTTTTTACTAAAATTACATCGCCCGTTCTAAAAGGAAAAAGTTTCATTTTTCCACTAAAGAGAAAATCATACAAATCCACTTGTAAAGCCACTTTATTATCCCTTAGAATCTCAATATTTCTAAAACTTCCATAATCCAGATTGATTCCAGAGGCTTTGTCTAAATATTGAATAATGGAATCAGAGCTTAGTCCTTGATAGAGTCCGGGTTTATTAACACTTCCAGTTACAAAAACCGAGACATTTTGATAAACATTCATATCAGCATAAACAAATACATTTTTTTTGTAAATCTTAGAAATACCTTGTTTTAATACTTTAACAAGATCTCCATTGCGCACTCCAAGCAAATTGATTGCGCCTACTCCAGGCACAAAAACATTGCCTTGTGAATCCACCATTAATTCTTGTTGAAATTCAACTGCCCCCCACATTCTAAAGTTAATCTTATCGCCAATGGCAATTTTGTAATCAGGATTATAAAGAGATTGAGAGGCTTTAGTAAAGTTTCCATTAAAGAGATTTGCACCAAATACAGGTGGGAGAATGGGGATTTGAGCAGTCTGCATCGTTTGCGTGGAAGCATTAGGTGTGGTATTGGGATTTGAGATTTGCAAATCCATTGGAGTATTTTGAGTGGCAGAAGTGCTGGGAATACCCGTGATAGAAGAAACATCAACTCCATAAGCAAAATGTGTCGCAAAAATAGTTATTAATAAGATTTGGAATAATTTTTTCATTAGTATCTGTGCTCCTCTATAATCATGGTAATTAGTTTGATGATTCCATATATCACTGAAAGAATGACAAAAATAGTGATGATATTATACAGTGTTCTTGGGTAGGTTGGGGATTCTGGTTTGTTTGCCCCTTGAATCACAACAAGCTGTTTGATTTTACGGCTTGATTCAATGCGTGTGGTTTCTATGGAGGTTAGTGCCACTGTGTAAGCATCTTGTGCAAATTGTGCTTCAATGGTTAGATCTTGAAACTTTGCGGCAAGATCGTTTAATCTTTTGCTGCTTTTGGTGGAGACAATCTTGGAAGTTTCTTTGTCAAGCTGTTTTTTTAGTGCGTCAATTTCGGATTTTAACATCACGATTTGAGGAGCATCTTCGTTAAGATAGCTACGCATTGTGACAAGTTCGGTTTCTTTGGTGGAAATTTGACTTTCAATCGTGTTAGTAAGGCTTGCTTTAGCTTCAGCTTGTTTTAGGGGATCAAAAACTCCATAACGCGCTTGGAAAGCTAAAAGATTGTTTTTGGCATTTTGCAATCGTTCTTTGGCTTTCAGTAATTCTTTTTCGGCAAATGCCATTTGCTCTCTAGCAGCCTTATGAGAAACTTCATTCACAAAGCGTTCGGATTCTTTTAAGATTGCATTAGCAATCATTTCTGAATCTTGGGGAGTGAAACCTTCAACTTCAACTTTTAAGAGTCCAGAAACATCATCAAAGATGATTTTAACTCGATTTTGATAAAACTTAAGAAAATCTTCTTGACTTGATTGTTGTGTGAGTGCAAAAAAAGGATCTTTCTTTTGTGCTTGGTAGAGAAGTTTTAGATGCACTTCTTTATCTAGAATCTTTAGCATATCTAGTGAGTGAATGTATTCTTGCAAAAAGAGCACATCTTCTCTAGCACCCGCGTTAATTCCTACAAGTGAAGCCAAACCACTCACAGGAGAAATATCATTACTCATTGAGCGCACACTTAAAATAATAGAACTCACATACCTATCTGCAGCAAAGAATAAATAATATAAAATCACTGGAATCATAAGAATATATACGATTTTAAAGCTTTTTAGATAGGTTGAAATTTTTTGTGCTTTTGGCTTTTGAAACAAGATTTTTAATTTTTCCATTTATTTTCCTTGATAGGCTTTAATGCCTTCTTCCACATCATCATAAATTGTTACCACTCCATTGTCAAGATGAATGATTTTATCGCACCATTTGCGAATCTCTGAAAGACTATGAGAAACAAGAATGACCTTAGATTTGCTGAGTCTTTCTTGATAAAGCTTCTCACTCTTTTTTTTAAAGGTTGGATCACCAACGGCTCCTGCTTCATCAATGAGATAATAATCAAAATCAAATGCCATACTCATCCCAAAAGAAACTCTAGCTCTCATCCCCGATGAAAGCACATTAACAGGCTCATCAAAGAATTTTCCAAGCTCGGCAAATTCTTCTACAAAGGCAATTTTTTCTTTGAGTGCTTCACCTTTGTAGCCATAAACGCGTGTAAGGAATTTAATATTATCTCTTGCAGTGAGTGTGCCTTGAAAAAATGCGCCAAGCCCAATAGGGAAAGAGATTTTTCTATCAGTGATTACCTTGCCCTTATCAGGCATATCCATACCCCCTAAGATTCGCATTAAAGTGGATTTACCTGCGCCATTTCTGCCCATTAATCCAATGCTACAATTATCAGGGAAAGTGAAGTTTAGATCTTTAAAGACATAATGTCTTTTGCCACTATTAAGTGGGTAGGATTTGGTGAGATTTTTAAGCTGTATCATCGGATTTGTCCTAGATATTTGTAGCGGAAATAATAAAACCAAAGCCCAATAAAAAGCAAAATAATGCCAAATGAAAAGGGATAGGTAAAATTAATACCTTCAATCTTTGGATAACCATCAAAATAATTTTCTCTTAAAAGCTCAAGAAATTGTAAAACAGGGTTATAAAGCAGGAATTCTACAATATGATCAGGAAGAATCCACAAAGGATATAAAACAGCCGATCCAAAATACAAGATATTTATTCCATAGTTAATAAAAATTTGCGCGTATTCTAACTCGCTATTTAAAAAAGCCAAGCAAACCCCTAGAGAAAAGCCTAAAAAAGCCAATCCCAAAAAGGCAATAAAAACTTCCAAAAAATGAATGGGGAGAATCGGCAAATCCAAAAACCAGCCAAATAGCACCATAAAAAGAATAAAAACAGAAAAATAAATCCCCATTTCTAAAAGTGCTCTAGCTATGAAAATATGAATGGGTTTAACAGGTTTGTAAGCAATGAGTGCGCGATTGGCCTGCACTCCAGCCATAATCTGTGTTACGATATTTCTAAACATAAAAAAGGGCACAAATCCTGTTACTAAAAACATTTCAATGGGGACTTGTGGAATAGATCTTGCGCGAATGAGAGTAAAAATAACAAGAAAAAAGAGGATATGTGTCATAGGCTCACCAATGACCCAAAAATACCCTAATCTTCGGTTTTTTCCAAAACGCGTTTTTAGTTCTCTAAAAAATAACGCCTCAATAACATCTCTCATTTTACTCTAGCCACTTTTAAATTATTTTTTGTTTTTTGGAATTTAAAATTAAGTATTCTATCTTTTATTTACTTGTATAATGATAAATTTTAAAACTTTGATGGGAAAGAATTTTGATTTAGCAATGATAAGACAAATTTTATTTTTAGCTTGGGTTAGCATTTTTGCTTTTGGGGCGGAGTTTGAAGGGATTGGGGATTTGGAGTTTTTGCCACAAAAAAATCTAAAAATTCTTGTTTTGGATGAAAAAATGCAGGTTAAAAAAGTGCTTAATCTTGATAGTAAAGAATCAAAGCATATTACCTTAGAGGTAGAAAAAGATGAGAAAATTTATTTGACGATTATTCATAAAGATTCAAACCAAGAAGATTCAAATCAGACCAAAAAACAAGCAACAGAGAATCAAGACAAAAGCAAGTTAGCTAAGGCTTTAAAAGAAGAGGCGACTATAACTAATGCATCTCCCAATATAGAAAAGAGTGCATATGAAGGGAGGTTTGAGAGAAATCGCTTTATGGGAGGGATTTTGGGGTTTGAGCCAGATGGATTTAATTATATTTTACCTGCCAATATTAGCACCTCAAAAGAACCCAATCAAGGCAAACAAACCGAGACAAAATTTCAAATTAGCATTAAAAAGCGATTGTATAATGATTTGGTGTTTAAGGATTTGGACTTGTATTTTGCCTATACGCAGCAGAGTTTTTGGCAGCTTTATGATTCAGATAATTCTAAGCCTTTTAGGGAAAGTAATTATGCGCCAAGTTTGTATTTGAGCTATCCATTAAAGGCATATGATTTGTTTTTTGAGCGAGTTAATTTTGGTTATTTACACCAAAGTAATGGTGGAGATTTAGAGCATTCTAGAAGTTGGGATCGAATCTTTGTAGAAGGAATTTATAGTTATGAGAATTTTGCCTTATCGCTTAAAGCTTGGTATAGAATCCCAGAAGATCCTAATAAAGATGATAATAGGGATATTACAAAATATTTGGGATATGGAGAGCTTAGTGTGGGGTATTTGTGGAAAAAGCATTTGGTGAGTGCGACTTTGAGAAATAATCTAAGAAGCGATAATCGTGGCTCTATTTTGCTAGATTATTCCTATCCTATTTACAAGAATCTTTATTTTTATTTGCAGTTTTTTAATGGGTATGGTGAGAGTTTAAGGGATTATAATAATTCGATTAATCGCATTGGAGTAGGAATCTTATTTAATCGCTAAAAGGCGTAAGAACCTTTGGGCTTTTCTTGAAAGGAGAGAGTAAAGGCGTTTTTTTAGGGCATAGAAACGATTGTTTTGGAGCTTTTGTTTCTCTTCTTCTAGGGCATCAATAAGGGCAAGTGGGTGGCATAGTTGTAGTGTTTTTGGGTGGATATAGCGAGGATAGAGGATATAAGCACCGGCAATAAGCTCATCAAGGGTTAGCTTCCTTGTGCGTCTAGGGCAAGTTTGTTTGTCAATAGTCAATCCCCAACCTGCATAAAAGGGCATTCCATAAGTAATCACCCTTTTGCCATATAGCAGGGCTTCAAATCCACTTAAAGAAGTGAGCGTATGCACTTCATCAACAGCTTCTAAGCAAGAAGGTAGGCTAATGTCAATTAGAATCTCATCACAATATTGTAGCGCGATAGAAGAGGGGATATTTCCGATTCGATTTCCGCTTAGCACATCAGGATGAGGTTTGTAGAGAATATAGGCTTTTGGATTTTTTTCTCGCACTTCTTTGAGTAGTGATAAATTAGTGCGTCCTTTAGCGCCATAGATGATAGAGGCATCATCTTCCACTTGCCCAGTGATTAGAATCTTGAGTTGATTTGGGGGGAGATTGAGGAATTTATGAGGATTGGTATTGTATTTAGAGATTTTGCTTGTAAGAATCTTATCTTTTAAAATTTTCGCTTCTTCAAGCAGAGTTTGGCTAAAGTTGGTGTGGTTTAGAATGGTTTCTAAATCGCTTTTGGTAGTGGCATCAAAGTAGATTCCGCATTCATCAAAGACTTGAGAAAAAGGGCGTGTGAGATCAGAGCCTAATGAAATGGAGCGAATGAAGCCATCTTCTACGCGTGTGAGTGGGATTGAATGTTCTTTGGCAAAGGTTTCGATTTCGCTAAAGGATTTTCGCCCCCAAATGAAAATTTTGCAGTTTTGTTTAAGGGCTTCTTGGAGTAAGCCTTTTTTGAATGCAATTTTAAGATGAGAGCTAAAAAAGGGATTAATAAAAATAATATTTTTGGGATTAAAATTTGGCATAAAGGGTGGGATAAATGTATGCTTCCAAGTGGAGAATCCAAACATAAAGGCTTTTTTGTTGGTTTTTATATAGTAATGTTTGTAGCAAATAAGGGTTTGCAAGGTATCTAAAATATCGCTTTTTCTTTCGTAAAAGGGATTATAATAATGAGAATAAAGAATATAACTTGCTGCAAAAACTTCTTCTAATTTTAATTTGCGTTTGCGTCTAGGGCAAGTTTGTTTGTCAATAGTTAATCCCCAACCTGCATAAAAGGGCATTCCATAGCATACGCATTCACAGCCTACTAGCAGGGCTTCAAATCCCATTTGAGAAGTTTTGGTATAGACTTTTTTAAAGTGCTTTAGTAAGGATATGGGGTTAAAATCTTCATAGATAAGTTTGATTTGTGTTGGAATCTCGCTTGGATTGAAGTCAGATTTTTTGCGACCACTTAGCACATCAGGGTGAATTTTGAGATAAATTTCACAATTTGGATTTTCTGTGAGTGCATCTTGGATGATTTGGGCGGTGGTGAATGCATTGGCATTGCCATAAATTAGGCTAGAATCATTTTGGGTTTGAGAGATGATGAGGATTCTTGTGGGAGTGGAATCTGTGGGAGCAAAATAATTTTGTGGAACATCTGGAGTGTGATTGTATTTAGAAATGTGGTGTGCTGTGATGAGATGAATGGCTTCTTTAGCAGTTTTTAGCAGGGTAGGATTGGTATTAAAATCATAGGTGTTTAGGATATTTTCTAGTTGGCTTTTGGTAGTAGAATCATAATAGATTCCAAGGTTATCTTGCACGATTGAGAAGCTTGGAGAACCTTCTATGCCCAAGCCAAAAGAGCGGATAAATCCATCTTCAAGCAAGAGGTAGCTACC
>NZ_JALAIY010000001.1:132400-215033 GCF_022664765.1 Helicobacter sp. CaF467b
GCCAAATTTTTTAGAAAGAAAAAGAGCATTTTTACCGGATTTTTTGCGCCCCCAGCCCAGAAAAGTTGTTTTTGGTTTATGTTTTTGAGCTAAATTGCAGTGCGATAAATTTGGGTAAAAGTTTTTGGCATTTTGAATGAGCTTTTTTGAGGTTGAAAATAGCAAGATTATCCCTAATATTTTTTTGTATTTTAGAATTGTATAATAAAATAGATAAATTTTTTTGGTTAATGTGGGAGTTATTTATTTATTTATTATTAATGTTTTACTGGTTACTATTATATTGTTAATATTGAAATTTAGGGCTTTTTAAATGAAGCGAGTAATAACTTTTGGGACTTTTGATTTATTCCATTATGGGCATTTGAAAATTTTGGAGAGAGCTATGGGGCTGGGAGATGAGCTTTATGTTGGAGTTTCATCAGATGCTTTGAATTTTTCTAAAAAAGGAAGGTATCCTCTTTATACAGAGTTTGAACGCAGGGCAATTGTGGATTCTATTAGATTTGTAACACAAACTTTTTTAGAGGAATCCTTAGAATTAAAAAGAGAGTATTTGCTTAAATATGAAGCTGATATACTGGTTATGGGAAATGATTGGGAAGGAAAATTTGATGAATTTAGCGATATTGTTGAAGTTGTATATTTGCCAAGAACCCCAAGTATTTCTACGACGGAAATTATTGAGAGGATACGGGTTTGAATATTACTAGAAGTCTTAGAAAGACTTATATTGAAAGCAAAGGGATATTTTCATGTATTAAGCCTATATACTATTGCATAGGATATTTTATGCAATTTAAAAAATATCATCAAGCAATAAATTTTTTCTTGAAGATATTTTTGCAAAGCAAGAGTTATCTAGCGGCTTTTTACATTGCTCAATTAGAGTTTTTTTATGCAAATTATGGTGTGGCAAATAAGTTTATTGATATTTTTTTGGCAAAATACCCAAGATGCCCAGATGCTACATATCTTAAAGTGCAAATACTTTTTTTGATGGGCAGTAGTAAGGAGGCTATTGCATTGTTGTTGGGGTTATTAAAATATTCTCCACGAGAAAAAACTTTGATAATACTTAGCAAAATGGTCGAAAACAAGCATGACTTTCAAAAGATATTGCAAATATATAGAGAGAAATATGATATATCAAGCATAACATTAAAAGCATGGGATTATATTATGGATATTGCCATTAAAGTGGAGGAATACGAAATAGCCAAAAACTATTATCAGAAAAAAATACTAGACAAGGAAGCGATGCCACAAAAATCAAATAAAAAAAAGAAGTTTTTTAGGGCTTATGAGGCACAAGTAGCTTTAGAGGATCTTAGCAGAATATTTGAAAGGCTTAATATTAAAATGTTCTTGGTCAGTGGAACATTTTTGGGTTGCATCAGAAATAAAAGCATATTGTCACATGATTATGATATTGATGTTGGAGTTTTTGAAGAAGATATGAATTGCAAAGTTTTAGAGAACATTTTAAAAGAAGGGGTTTTTTATCAGCATGAATTTAATAAAAAAGGGATTATAAAATTAAAACATATTAATGGCATCATGATTGATATTTTCATACATTATAGAGACGGTGATATAACTTATCATCTGGGTGCAAAAAATAGATGGAATAATACAGCTTTTAAATTACAAAAATATAAATTTCTAGATGGTGAATATTATGGAGCTTTAGATTATGAATTATATCTTAGTGAGAATTATGGCAACGATTGGAGAGTTCCCAAAAAGGATTTTAACTCTATTTTGGACACTCCAAACATTGAAATTATAGATAGGCAAGGTTATATAGTTTATCTTTGTAGGCTTTTGAATAATGGTGGCTATAGCAACAAAAGTAAAATTATTGCGGAATTAGAGAAGTATGGTGAGCAAGAGTTTGTGGAAAAATATCAAGAAATAAAATTAGAATGTTAAAAAGGAGTGTTTGTGTTAAATCCATTATTTTTTTATAGTTATTTAAAGGGTATGCTATATTATCATTACTATAAAGACTACAATAAAGCACTAAAATATTACCAAAAAGCCTTAAAGACAAAGGATAATCATGCCAAATGTCACTTTAAGGTTGGAATGTGTTATTTTAAACAACAAGATTGGAGTAACGCCAAAGATTTTATGGAGTCAGCTGTTTTGCTAAGATCAGACATGAGAAATTGGCAACGGCAATTGTCCCAAGTCGAGAATCACTTAGAACAAATTGGTAGCACAAATGCAAAAATTTGGTGGAAGGAAGTTGAAGATATTAAAGTAAAAATTGCAAAAAAAGGGGGTAGCTTTCGGCTTTATAAGGATTTGGCTGCTGCACTTGAAGTAATGCTTAGATTTCAAGAAGCAGCAAGATCGTATCAACAGGCATTAGATTTTGTAGAGCATAAAGATCATACTCATGCAGAGCTTTATTATAGAATGGGCTTTTGTTATGAAAGGGAGGAAGAAGGCATAAGTGATATTGCTTTAGCCAAGGAAGCTTATTTTAATGCAATGTTGCTAGATGACAAGTTAGATTCTAAACGATTTGGTGTGGGGGTTTTTCATCAGCAAAGAGGCTATTGGAAAGAGGCAAATAGTGCTTATTTAGAATGGTATGAGCAGAATGGTAAAGCTAGAGAAGATGAGGATTTTCTCTATAAAATAGCCATGAGTTATGATCGCCTATATGATTGGGATAATGCTGAGAAATATTACAATAAAGCGCTAGAAATAAATTATCATAGACCCTATACACATTATAGATTAGGGTTTATTTATGAGAGAAAAAAAGAATATAGCAAAGCAGCTCAAAGTTATCAGCAAGCGGTTAATCGCAGCAGTGAATACAAACAATTTTGGCATTATAGATTGGGATATTGTTTAAAAATGATGGAAAGATTTCAAGAAGCTTGTGAAGAATTCTTGGAACAACAAATAACTTATCAAAAGCCTTATGGAGTTGATGATAAAAAGTTAAAAAATAAATCTTTTAAGCAACAAGCAATATATACACATTATCTTGAAAACACCTCCATATTAACTAAAACAATTTTATATGAATCTTTTCATGGGAGATTGATGAGTTGTAATCCTTATGCAATTTTTTTATATTGTATCCATCAACCACAATTTAAAGATTTTACACACATTTGGGTTATTGATAGTGCACAAGATATTAAGCCTGAGTTTAGAAAGATGCGTAATTTAATTTGCATTAAAAAGAGTAGTGATGCTTATTTGAAATATCTTGCAAGAGCAGAGTTTTTGATTAATAATTCAACATTTCCATCTTATTTTATTAGAAGAGAGGAGCAAAAGTATCTTAATACTTGGCATGGAACTCCATGGAAAATGCTTGGCAAATATATTAAAACAAAGTTTATGGAGCACAATAATACTCAAAGAAACTTTTTACAAACAACGCATATTATTAACCCCAGCAACTTTGTGGAAAATGTAATCATAAAAGACTATGACATAGAGGGCATTTATGGTGGTAAGGCACTCATTACGGGGTATCCTAGGATAGATATTACGCTTCAAAAAAATCAAGAATTGAAAGCTCGTTTTGATATCAAGGAAGGGGAAAAAGTAGTGCTTTATGCTCCGACATTTAGAGGGATTTTTGGTAATGCAAAATTTGAAGCAGAAGCTATTGGGGAATATCTAAAAATGCTTTCTATGATGCCCTTTAAAGTTCTTTTTAGAGGGCATTATGAGATATTGAAATACATAGGGGGACAAAATTTAAATTTTTGTAGTGCAAATGATAGGGATATAGACACTAATGAACTTCTAAGCATAGTGGATATCTTAATTACAGATTATTCTAGCATCGCTTTTGATTTTATGGTGCTAGATAAACCTATTATCTATTTTGTCTATGATTATGAAGAATACAAGCAAGAGAGGGGGTTATACTTTGAAATTGAAGAATTGAGTGAAAATCGTTACAATAACATTAGTGAGGTGTTAGAGCTTTTGTCTAATGAAGAATTTTTAAGTAAAAAGAATCGTTATGAGCATTTAAAAGAGAAGTTTTTCCCTTATGAAGATGGAAATGCTACTAAGCGCGTTGTGGATTTCTTTTTCTTTGATGATTATGATGAGAAGTTTTTGTATAAACCCGATAAAAAGAAGAATTTATTGTTTTATGCAGGACCAATGATACCAAATGGTATTACAAGCTCCATTCAAAATTTGGTAAATAGTCTCAATCAGGAAGAATATCGTATTTGTTTAGCGATTGACCCTGGAACTATTGAGATGTTTCCTGAAAGAATGGAGCAGTTTGAAGTGATTAAGGATAAAGTTCAGGTTTTGCCTAGAGTAGGAGCTAAAAATGCTACTTTAGAAGAAGATTGGCTAGATAATCATCCTATTTATAAACTCAAAAGATCTAACAAGGAGCAAGAGGGGATTTATTGGCATCTTTATAAAAGGGATTTTCAAAGATTATATGGAGAGAGTCATTTTGATGTGGTGATTAATTTTGAAGGGTATAATGGATATTGGGCGAAACTATTTGCCTATGGAGCTCAATGTATGAAGCTAATCTTTTTACACAATGATATGTTTGGAGAATTCAAAAAAAGATTTCCGCAACTAAGGGAGATTTTTAATTGTTATCATTATTATGACAAGGTTATTTCTGTGTCTAAGCAAACTAGCGAAGAAAACAAAAAGAATCTGGCATTGCAGTATAATATAAGTGAAGAGAAATTTGATTTTCTAGAAAATACAATCGATTATAATGGGATTATAAGAAAATCAAATGAGCAATTAGATAGCGAAGTTGAAAATAAATACTTTAAAAAGGATTATAAAATCTTTATAAATATGGCAAGACTTTCTGTGGAAAAAGATCAGGCTAAACTGATAAGAGCCTTTAAGGTTATTAATGAAGAACATCCTAAAACATTATTGTTGATTCTAGGTGATGGTCCATTGAAGAATGAGTTACAATCCTTGATTAGAGAATTAAATCTACAAAAAAATGTTTTTTTACTTGGAAGAATGTTTAATCCTTTCCCTTATTTAAAAAGAGCCGATTGTTTTGTTATGAGCTCAAATCATGAGGGGCAACCTATGACTTTGTTAGAAGCCTTGGTTTTAGATAAGGCTATAGTTGCTACAGATATACCTGGTAATGTAAGTGTTTTAAAAGATAAAGGTGGGTTGATTGTGGAAAATAGTGAAGATGGATTGATTTATGGCATGAAGAAGTATTTAAACAATGAGATACAAGCACAATATTTTGATGCTGTAAAATATAACAAAAATATTATGCAAAAGTTTAATTGTTTGATTGAAGGAAAATAGAATGCTTTTTAATGAAAAAGAACCTAGTATGGTTTGGAAAGAAGAGGATTTAATAGAATTAGCCAAAGGCAAAAAGGCATTTCAAAGTTCAATTTCTAAATGGTCGAAATTCGATGATCCTCAAAGACCTATTGATGATAGTCTTAATATTGATGATTACGCTTTTCATACAGGGAAAGAAAAAGATCCTTGGTGGATGGTTGATTTAGAAGATGAATATCGCATTGAATGCATTAAAATAAAAAATCGTAAAAATTGTCAAGAAATATTAAAGCCAATTAAAATTTTTTATTCTTTGGATAAGATAGAATGGTGTTATATTGATCAAAATCTTTATGAATGGCATAACTTAGATGAAGTTTTGATACCTTTAAATAGTTTTATAAAGGCTAGATATATCAAGGTTGTTTTGGAAGGTATTGGGTATTTGCATTTTAAAAAAATTGAAATATTCAAGAGAAAATATCCTGGTTTGATTGTTGCAACAAGATATGATGGGTTTGGTGGAAGAATAAATGCCATGCTTAATGCCATGTATATTGCCCAAAAAACAGGAATGAAATTTGGATTTGTCTGGAATAAAAGAGAGCTTAGTCCAGTCAATGAAGTGTTTATAGATGCACAAGAAGAGATTTTTGGTCGGGAATTTTTAGTAAAACATTCCTATACAGATAGGGTAAAACATTCTTATTTGCCTTGTAATTATAAGGGAACATTAAGTGATTTTGCACAAGCAAAACATTATAATGCCAATTTTGGTTTTTATTGGGCTTATCATAGGCCGCATGAAATGTGTCGTATTTTTGAATTAGATATAGATGATTATAAGAAGCAATGTTTGCAAAATGCACATTTGATTGAATGGAATCCTAAAATTTGTGCTATAAAGGATTTGGTAAATCAAATCACAAAAGGAATTGGAAGTTTTGAAGTAATCCATTTGAGAAATGGTGATGCTGTTAGCACATTTAAAGAATCTATTTTTTGGGGAGTTGTAATGTCAAGAGTATTTCCTTTTGAAGTAGCGCTACATTATATAGATAATGCCAAAAATAATAATAAAAAAATTTTCTTACTCGGACCAGATGATCTGCCAAGGGAATTAAAATGTGCAAGGGAAGAAGTGTATTTAACGGATGAATTTACGGAAAAATTAAATACACAAGAGAAAACCATGTTTGATTTATTTTTGATGATGCAAGCTGATAGAGTTATTACTGCTGAAACTTCAACTTATGCAGAATGTGCAAATTTAATGAGCGGTGTTGAATTAGTTAGTTTTAAGAATGATCTCTTTAAAGAAGAGCGAATTAATTTGTTTTATAAATATCATCAGAGTGCAAGGGAGTTAATTTCTCCTTTGTTTTTAGCCTCATCATGTGCATTTTGGGCATTAGATATGGAAAATTCTGAAGAATTTGATAAAGAAGAGATGTTTTTGAGTATGGCATTTGACTATGATGCAAATTATGCTTATAAAATTCGACTCCTTTATATTTTAATTAAACAGAGAAAATATGAGCAATGCGAAATGGAATTGGAGAATTTTTCTGAGTGTGATTATCAAAACTTGTTAAAATCTTTACTGAGTCAACCAATATGGAGTAGAGATGTAAATAGAAATATTATTGCTTTGTTTTTATCTAGTGCTATTGAAAATTTTCCATACATATCATATTTAGCTGCGAAGATTTCATATTATCCTGCGACTACATCGCTTTTTCAAAAAAATCTTTCTAATGCCCTAAAATTTATTCAATATTCTTTGAAATCGCAACCAAACAATAAAGAGTTTTTATCTTGCAAAAAAGAAATAGAAGCTTTATTACCAAAACAAGAAGAAGGAATTGCCCAATCAAATAAACAGCAGCCAAACTTGCAACTGCCAGAAGCTAAAACTAATGCTCAAGAACCACAAGCTACTAAAATCTCTCTTGATTCTCTTAAACAAGAATTAACTTCTAAAACCAAAGAACTAGAATCTAAAAACAAGATTCTATCCTCTAATCCAAATACTTCTCATTTAATTCCAAATACTTCTCAATTTAAAGGCAAACTCGCTTATCTTAATACTCTTGCTACTGCTAAAGACAGAATCCACAATCATCTATCATACAAACTAGGACAAGCTATGATAGAGAATTCTAAATCTTTACTGGGATATATTAGAATGCCTTATGTTTTATCTTATATCAAAGATAAACACAAACAAGAACAACAACAATACCAAGAAGCTATTAAAAAGAATCCTAATCTTAAACTCCCTAATCTAGAATCTTATCCTGATTACAAAGAATCTTTAAAAGAAAAAGAATGTTTTACTTATAAACTAGGAGAAGCTTTTATGAAGGCTAATAAAACTTGGTATAAGGGTGGATATGTTAAGATGTGGTTTGAAATTAGGAAGTTGAAGAAAGAATTTGAAAAATAAAAGGGACTAAATGATTAATATCCTTCTTTGTGGTGGTAGTGGGACAAGGCTTTGGCCACTTAGTAGAACACTTATGCCAAAACAATTTTTAAGATTATTTGGTAATAAATCTTTGTTTGAGTTAGCGTTTCAAAGGAATTCTAAAATTTGTTCGGATACCTTGGTGGTGTGCAATGAAGAGCAATATTTTTTAGCGCTTGATCAAATTTCAGATAGTGGAGATTCTAGAGCTAAATTTATCCTAGAGCCCTTAGCGAGAAATACAGCGGCTGCTATTACTTTAGCATGTCTCTCGCTTCCTAAAGAAGAGATAGTTTTAATCACTCCAAGTGATCATTTAATCAAAAATGAAAAAGCTTATAGAGAAGCTATAGATAAAGCCCTAGAATTTGCAAGCAATGATTATTTGGTTACTTTTGGCATAAAGCCTGATAACCCGCATACTGGATATGGTTATATCAAAACTAAAAATCTCTATGATGTAGAGGAATTTGTAGAAAAACCAAATCTTGAGAAAGCTAGTGAATTTCTTAGGCAAGGGAATTATCTTTGGAACTCAGGAATGTTTATGTTTAAAGTAGAGTTTTTCTTGGAGCAAATGAAAATTCATGCAAAAGAAATTTATAATCTTTCCCTAAAGGCTTATGAAAATTCTCTAAAGCAGGATAACTTTATCAAAATCAAATCAGAAGATATGGAAAAAATTCCGGAATTAAGCATAGATTATGCTTTAATGGAAAAATCAAAAAGAGTAAAAGTGATACCCAGCGATATTGCTTGGAGCGATGTGGGCAGTTTTGAGAGTTTAGCAAAAGAGTTTAATGGTGGCAAAAATTATGCAAATGCAAATGCTAAATTTTTAGATTCTAATAATATTTTTTGCCATGTAAGTGATAAAAAGAAATTTGTGGCAACTATTGATCTTGATGATTTATTTATCATAGATACTCAAGATGCGCTTTTGGTGGGCAAAAAATCCTCTTCACAAAAGGTCAAGCAAATTTATGAAGCGATTAAGCAAAATGAGAGTTTGAGCAAAAATCACTTGAGCACTCATAGACCATGGGGGAGCTTTACTATCCTAGAAGATGAAAAAGGATATAAGATCAAGCGCATTGAAGTTAAACCTGGGAAAAGACTTTCTTTACAGAAGCATTTTCATAGAAATGAGCATTGGATTGTTTTAAGTGGCACTGCTAAGGTGGAAATTGAAGGGAAGGAGACTTTGGTGAGACCCAATGAATCAATTTACATAAAAATGGGACAAGCACATCGTTTAAGTAATGAGGGTAAAATCCCAATAGTCTTAATCGAAGCTCAAGTGGGTGAATATACAGGAGAAGATGATATAATTAGATTAGAAGATGATTTTAAAAGGATATAAATGAAAAAAGTTGCATTAATAACGGGAGTTACTGGGCAAGATGGGGCTTATTTGTCTGAATTTTTGCTCAATAAAGGCTATGAAGTCCATGGTATAAAAAGAAGAATTTCATTGTTTAATACCGATAGAATAGATCATTTGTTTGATGGGCACCATAATAAAAGCAATGATTTTTATCTGCATTATGGTGATATGACTGATTCGATGAATCTAACACGCCTTGTTGCAGAGATTCAGCCTGATGAGATTTATAATTTAGCAGCAATGAGTCATGTGCATGTGAGCTTTGAGACACCAGAATATACTGCAAATGCTGATGGAATTGGGACGCTTAGAATCTTGGATGCCGTGCGCTTTTTAAAACTTACTGAAAAGACTAGAATTTACCAAGCCTCTACTTCTGAGCTTTATGGTAAAGTTCAAGAAACTCCACAGAGCGAAAAAACTCCATTTTACCCAAGAAGTCCTTATGCGGTTGCAAAAATGTATGCGTATTGGATTACTGTTAATTATCGGGAAGCTTATAATCTGTTTGCTTGTAATGGAATCTTGTTTAACCACGAATCCCCAGTGAGAGGGGAGACTTTTGTAACGCGTAAAATCACGCGTGCAGCTTCAAAAATAGCGCTTAATTTGCAAGATATGCTGTATTTGGGAAATCTCGATGCTAAGCGAGATTGGGGGCATGCAAAGGATTATGTTAAGATGATGTGGATGATTTTGCAATACAAACAAGCAGAGGATTGGGTTATTGCAACAGGTCAAACAACTATGGTTAGGGATTTTGTAAGATTGGCTTTTGAGTATTGTGGAATCCATTTGCGCTTTAGCGGAGAGGGTGTTAATGAGAAAGGGATTGTTGAAAAGATTGATAAGCAAAGAGCGGAAGAGTTAGGCTTAGATCTCTCGCATTTGCAAATTGGTCAAATTGTTGTAAGTGTAGATCCTAGATATTTTCGCCCTACGGAGGTGGATTTGCTTCTTGGGGATCCTAGTAAGGCTGAAAGAGAGCTAGGCTGGAAAAGGGAATTTAATCTACAGAATCTAGTAGATGATATGATGGCTGCTGATTTAAAACTTATGACTAAAGATGTCTATCTTAAGCAAGGTGGATATAAAATAATGAGGTATTATGAATAAAAAAATCAAAATTTTGTTAACTGGTTCTACAGGGATGGTTGGTCGTAATATTTTAGAAAAAAGCCGTGATTTTCCTTGTGAGATATTATCGCCAGATAGCAAAACTTTAAACTTATTAGATAAAAATAATGTTAAAGACTTCTTGCATTTAAATGAGCCTGATGTAGTAGTGCATTGTGCTGGGCTTGTTGGTGGAATCCAAGCTAATATTCAAAATCCTATGGAATTTTTGCAGCAAAATGCATATATGGGGTTAAACTTAATTAGCGAATGTAAAGAAGCCAGGATTAAAACTTTTTTAAATCTAGCAAGTTCTTGTATGTATCCAAGGAATATTGAAAATCCTCTTAGGGAAGAATATTTGCTTAGGGGTGAGTTGGAGCCAACAAATGAAGGCTATGCATTAGCTAAAATTCTTTCAACAAAATTATGTGAATATATTGCAAAAAGCGACCCTAATCTTCATTATAAGACTATTATTCCTTGCAATTTATATGGGAAATACGATAAGTTTGATCCTATAAGGGCGCATTTAATACCAGCTGTTATTTCTAAGATACATCATGCAAAAGTTAATAATATTTCGCAAGTTGAAATTTGGGGGGATGGACAAGCAAGAAGAGAGTTTATGTATGCTGAAGATTTGGCAGAATTTATTTTTTATGCGATAAAAAATTTTGAAAGCATGCCACAAAATCTAAATGTAGGACTTGGTCATGATTATAGCATTATGGAATATTATACAATTATTGCAGACATAATTGGTTATCAGGGTTCTTTTTATTTTGATGCAAAGAAGCCGAGTGGCATGAAACAAAAAACTATAGACAATCAAAAGCTTAAAAAATTTGGATGGTCTCCAAAAACAAACATTAGCGAGGGAATTAAAAAAACATATACTTATTATTTAAAGGAAGTTGCAGATGTGTAATTATCAATTAGCTTCATCTACTTGGGATGAAAAAGAATTGCAAGCCATTCAAGATGTTATCAAAAGTGATATGTTTACTATGGGAAAAAAAGTAGCAGAATTTGAGAAAGATTTTGCTAAATTTGTTGGTTCTAAGTATGCTGTTATGACAAGCTCGGGTTCTACTGCTAATCTAATTGCAACCGCAGCTTTGTTTTATACTAAAAATCCAAAGCTAAAAAGAGGTGATGAGGTTATTGTTCCAGCAGTTTCTTGGAGCACAACTTATTATCCGCTTTATCAATACGGCTTAAAACTTAAATTTGTTGATATTGATTTGGAAACTTTAAACTATGATTTAGAAGCTTTGAGCAATGCCATTAGTGATAAAACAAAAATGATTATGGTGGTAAATCTTTTGGGGAATCCTAATGATTTTGGTGCCATCAATGAGCTCATAAAAAATAGGAATATTATTCTGCTTGAAGATAATTGCGAATCAATGGGTGCTGAATATAAAGGAAAGCAAGCGGGAACTTTTGGTGTTATGGGGACTTTTTCGACTTTCTTCTCTCACCATATGGCTACAATGGAAGGAGGATTTGTAGTTACAGACAATGAGGAGTTGTATCATATACTTCTTTGTTTGCGAGCCCATGGATGGACTAGAAATTTACCAAAAGAAAATAAAGTTGCAAATAAAAGTGATGATTGGTTTAGCGAATCATTTCGTTTTGTTTTGCCGGGATATAATGTACGCCCAGTTGAAATGAGTGGGGCTATTGGGATTGAGCAGCTTAAAAAACTGCCTACTTTTTTGAAGCATAGAAGAGAGAATGCAAAACTATTTTTCCAGTATTTTAACAATCATCCAGATTTTATTATGCAAAAAGAAATTGGATTTAGTTCGTGGTTTGGATTCTCGTTGATTATACGCCCAGAATCTAAACTCAAAAGAAGTGATATTATCAAGATTTTAGAAAAAAATAATATAGAATATCGTCCTATAGTTACTGGTGATTTTACACAAAATGAAGTGATGAAATATTTTGATTATGAGATTTTTAGAGATCTTAAAAATGCGAAAATTTTACACAAAAATGGTTTTTTTGTTGGGAATCATCAAGAGGATATTAGCGAACAAATTAATTTACTTAAAAAGGTATTGGATAATATGTAAGATACTTTCGCTGTTATGATGTGTTGGTCTAGAAAAGGGAAGCTTATTGGGAAAGGTTAATAGTGCTAAATTTTTTTATTGTTGAAGCATTGAGATATGTAGCAAAAATGACTTTATGCATTTGTCATTTTAATCATTGTCAGGTTTTTCTAGATAGATAATTGGTAAATTATTATTGTAAGGTAGGATTATGATAATGCCAATTTTTGCAATACTGCATCTCTTTTTATTTTAATCTTCAAATTGCTTCTTTAGGGCTAATTTTTGCCCACCCTTGACTTAGAGTAACTCTCATGTTTTATAATTTCATATATTTTGTGGATTTAGGTTTTATCAGCAGGTGATCCTAAGGAGGCATTTGTGGCTTATACAATTATTGAGGTAGAAAAAAAGACAGGAGTGTCTTCACATACCTTGCGTTTTTGGGCAAAGAAAGGCTTATTTCCCTTTGTGGAAAAAGATAACAATCAAGTTAAATATTTTAGTGAGCGTGATGTGGAATGGGTGCGTTGGATTAATTGGTTTCGTAAAGCCCAAATGGATATTCCGACGATTAAATATTACATAGAGCTTGCAAATAAGGGCGATTGCACAGCAAAAGAGCGACGAGAATTGATTGCTAGGCAAAAAGAGATTGTTACAGATACTATTGAGGAGCTACAATCTGTGCTTGAAACGCTAGAGTATAAGCTTGGTGTTTATGATGAAATGCTGCATAATAATATCGATGGATTTAATCCACAAAGCAAACAATACAAAGGTTGTAAAAAAGACTGCAAAAAGGAGAATGTATGAAAAATATATTACTGATTAATGGAAGCAAAAAGTTTGGTAGTAGTGAAGGTAGGCTTTCTGCGACTTTGCAAGAAGTGGCTAAAGAAACATTGCAATCTTTTGGGTGTAATATTGTAGAAACACATATAGATAAGGGCTATGATATAGAATCTGAAGTGCGAAAGTTATTAGATTCTGATGTATGGATTTATCAAATGCCTGGTTGGTGGATGGGTGAGCCTTGGATAGTAAAAGAATATATAGATAAAGTATTTATGGCAGGAGCTGGAAAATTTTGTGCTAGTGATGGGCGACATCGTGATAACCCAAGCAAAAATTATGGCAAAGGTGGCTTATTACACGATAAGAAATATATGTTTAGTCTTACTTGGAATGCACCCATTGAGGCATTTACAGACAAAGATGAGTTTTTTGGTGGTGTGGGTGTAGATGTCGTGTATTTGCATTTGCATAAGGCACACGAATTTTTAGGTATGCAGGCTTTGCCGACATTTATTTGTAATGATGTGGTCAAAAACCCACAAGTAGAACAATACATACAAGAGTATAAAGCACATTTGCAAAAAGTGTTTGGTTAAAGTCAGGATAGGATTATGAATGTTTTTGAGAAAGATTTGGCTGGTGTGCCACTAGATTCTAGAGATCCTGAAGTCGCACCTATCATCGAAGTGATTAAGCACACGCAAAAACTCATCGCCAAGCTTAATAATGGAGAAAAAAGCGAGGAGCAAGTGCGTGAGATTTTAAGTCAAATTATGGGAAGAGAGGTGGATTCTAGTTTGTGGCTTTTACCACCTTTTTATACGGATTTTGGGCGTAATATATATTTTGGCAAAAATGTTTTTGTTAATACCGCTTGCACATTTATGGATCGGGGCGGAATCTATATTGATGATGAGGTGTTTATCGGACCAAAAGTTAATCTCATCACCATTAACCACGACATTAATCCCTATAATCGCACCACTACCATTTGCAAGCCTATTTATATCCAAAAGCGCGTGTGGATAGGTGTAGCAGCAACTATTTGTCCGGGTGTTAGGATTGGTGAAAATTCTATCGTGGGTGCTAATGCAGTCGTTACCAAAGATGTCCCGCCAAATTCTATCGTGGGTGGAAATCCTGCAAGACTTATCAAAAAAATAGCGATAGAAAATTATAAATAGGATTTGTAGAAAAAAGACGATTGACGAGGAGATAAATAGAGATTTTTGAGAGGAAAGTTATCATAAATTTTTAAACACATATTGTGTTTTTAAAAAAACTATGCAATAATATCTGTCAAAATAAAATTTCATAAAAAGGATTATAATGAGTAGTATCGTTGGATTTCCTCGTATCGGACAAAATAGAGAGCTGAAAAAAGCTTTAGAGGCATTTTGGGCTGGAAAATGTAGCCAAAGTGATTTAGAAAATGTAGCCAAAGATTTGCGTAAAAAGCATTGGGAAGCACAAAAACATCTTGATTATGTATGTGTCAATGACTTTAGCTACTATGATAATATTTTGGATCTTGCCTATGCACTTGGTGCAAAGCCACAAAGATTTAAAGACTTAAGCGGTTTGGAGGGATATTTTGCTATGGCGCGCGGACATGCAAAAGGTGTAGCGTGTGAAATGACAAAATGGTTTAACACAAACTATCACTATGTCGTGCCAGAGCTTAGTCAAACAGATGTATATCAAGCACAGATTCAAACACTAAAGGATCAATACAATGAAGCTAAAGCGCTAGGATATACGCCAAAGATTTCACTTATAGGACTTTTTACATTTTTTGGATTAAGCAAAATTGCACAAGGTGATCCAAAAGCTATTTTTGCAAAGCTTAAGAGTGCGTATTTAGATTTGGTTGATGAGATTGCCAAACTAGATTCAGAAGTTGTGATTGAATTTAGTGAGCCTATTTTTGTGCGTGGATGGCACAATGATACGCCACAAGCACAATGTGTCTATGATAAACAAGCTATTAAAGAAGTGTATGAAAGCATTGCACAAAAAGGTATCAAAACTATCGTAACAACTTTTTTTGAGCATAGCAATGAGCTTACAGAAGTTTTATTACAAACAAGCATTCATGGTATAGGACTTGATTTTATCGCAGGGGCTAAAAATACACAATCTCTTGGTGCTATCGCAGCAAGCAACAAGGTGCTTTTTGCAGGGCTTATTGATGGGCGTAATATTTGGGTAGCAGATTTAGAATCTAAACTCAAAACATTAGAATCTATCACAGCACAAATTCCAAAAGAGCGCGTAGTAATCACTACTTCTTGCTCACTTTTGCATGTGCCTTTTGGGAAAGATGATGAAAGCAAAATGGATTCACAAATTCTAAGTTGGATTAGCTTTGCAAAAGAAAAACTTGAAGAATTAAGGGTGCTTGAAGATCTCTTTAAAAATGGCGTAAATGGAGGAAGCAAAGCATTTTTTGAAGCCAATAAGGCTATTAATAATGCGCGTAAAACTTCTGAAAAAACAAACAATAAAGCTGTGCGCGATCGCGTGAGCAAAAATACATTAAAAAGCCGCGATGTAGCTTTTAAAGATCGTATTAAGATTCAACGAGATGAGCTAGGTTATCCAGATCTTGCGACAACAACAATTGGTTCATTCCCTCAAACACCAGAACTTCGTGCATTGCGTTTGGGGTATAAAAAAGGTGAGATTAGCAAAGATGCGTATGAAGCAGGAATCAAAGAATACATACAAGATTGTGTGAAGTTTCAAGAAGAAATTGATTTAGATGTTTTGGTGCATGGAGAGCCAGAACGCAATGATATGGTGGAGTATTTTGGGGAGCAGCTTGAAGGGTTTGTGTTTAGTCAAAATGGTTGGGTGCAAAGCTATGGTAGCCGCTGTGTAAAGCCACCTATTATTTTTGGTGATGTAGCACGACCTAAGGCAATGACGCTTGATTGGATTTTGTATGCACAAAGTCTTACGAAAAAAATTATGAAAGGTATGCTAACAGGACCTGTAACGATTCTAAATTGGAGTTTTGTGCGCGATGATATGGTACGCTCACAAGTATGCGAACAAATTGCATTAGCCATTGCTGATGAGATTGATGATTTACAAAAAGGCGGAGTGAAAATCATTCAAGTCGATGAGGCAGCCTTTAAAGAAGGGTATCCTTTGCGCGCAGAAAATATCAAAGAATATGAGCGATGGGCGCTAGAGTGCTTTAAGGTTTCTACCGCAGTAGCAAAGGCAAATACACAGATTCACACACACATGTGTTATAGTGAGTTTAATGACATTATCAAAACTATCGAGGCAATGGATGCTGATGTGATTAGTATAGAAACTGCAAGAAGCGGAAATGAGTTGCTAAAAGTCTTTAAGGAAGTTGGCTATACACATGAAGTAGGACCGGGTGTGTATGATATTCATAGCCCTAGAATCCCAAGCACACAAGAAATCATCGATCAAATCAAAGCACTTTTGGAAGTATTGCCAAAAGAACAATTATGGATCAATCCAGATTGTGGGCTAAAAACTCGAAAATGGGAAGAAGTCAAGCCAAGCCTTAAAAATATGGTTGAGGCAGTTAAGGCTGTGCGAGGCACATTAAAATAATTTTTAAAAATCAAGTAAAAGACAATGGAGAGCTTGTAAGCTAATTTGGTGGTAATTAAAGGCATACAAGCATCCTAGTAAAGATTATAAAAAATACACAAATAAAAAGCATAAACAGAAGTTGCAGAAAAAAAGCAAATATATAGAGTAAGGCAAATTCCAGCAAGGAATTAAAAGAAGTTTTTAAAAACTTATAAATTTTACAAGTTAGAATTTGGTAATATTCCTAAAATTTTAAGTTTTTGGAGACTTTTAAAATATGGAAACAATAGTAACGCGATTTGCCCCATCCCCTACAGGTTACCTACATATCGGTGGTCTTAGAACCGCGCTTTTTAATTATCTTTATGCAAGAGCCAATAAAGGTAAATTTCTCTTAAGAATCGAAGACACAGATTTAGCAAGAAATTCTACCGATGCAAAAGAGGCTATTATTCAAGCCTTTGAGTGGGTTGGAATGGATTATGATGGTGAGGTCGTTTATCAAAGCCAAAGATTTCCGCTTTATCAGCAATACATTGATCAGCTTCTAAAAGAGGGCAAGGCGTATTATTGCTATATGAGTAAAGAAGAATTGGATTTATTGCGCGAGGAACAACGCAAAAGAGGGGAGACTCCGCGTTATGATAATCGTTATCGTGATTTTCAAGGGACACCCCCAAGCGGAATACAGCCAGTAGTGAGAATCAAAGCACCTTTAAGTGGTGAAATTTGCTTTAAGGATGGTGTGAAAGGTGAGATGAGAATTGCTGCAAAAGAGCTAGATGATTTTATTATTGCAAGAAGCGATGGGACGCCAACTTATAATTTTTGTGTAGCAATTGATGATGCGCTAATGGGCGTTACAGATGTCATTAGGGGGGATGATCATTTGAGCAATACGCCTAAGCAGATTATTATTTATGAGGCTTTAGGATTCAAGGTGCCACGATTTTTTCATGTGCCAATGATTCTTAATTCACAAGGGCATAAGCTTAGCAAACGCGATGGTGCAATGAGTGTTATGGAATATAAAGAAATGGGTTATTTGCCAGAAGCACTTTTGAATTTCCTTGTGCGACTTGGTTGGAGTCATGGAGATCAAGAGATTTTTAGCAAAAAAGAAATGTTAGAGTTTTTTAATCCCAATGATTTGAATTCAGCCCCTTCAGCTTATAATCAAGAGAAGCTTTTATGGCTTAATAGCCATTATATTAGAGAGCTAAGCAATGATTCTTTAAATATACTTTTGAGCAAAAATTTCAATGTGGAAACTCCACAAGAGAGAGTGCAAGAGATTTTGTATCCAGAAATCAAAGAGCGTTCTAAGACTTTAGTGGATTTTGTGGAGATTTTAAAAGATTGTTTGCAAACGCCAAAAAGCTATGATGAAAAGATGCAGCATAAGGTTTCTAGCGAGGAAAATATTAGGCTTTTAGGAGAGTTTTGTGCTTATATTAAAGCACTTAAAAAACCAATAGCAACTGCTCAAGAAGTTGAAAATGAGATGGCGACTTTTGCAGATTTTCACGGAATCAAAGCAAAAGTATTGTTTGTGCCTTTGCGTTATGCTTTGCTTGGTAAGAGTGGCGGCGTAGGAATTGCCCCTTTGCTTGCTAGCTTGGAGAAAGAAGAAATAATAAAGAGAATCCAAAATGCCCTAGAAAGCTTTAAGGGCTAATATCTGCAAAATCAATCTTTGCAGATTTTTTTGAGGGCTTTACGCAGTTTTTTGACTTTTCGTTTGGGAATGATGACTTTCCATTCGGGGTGAGTAATGTCTTTTGTATCATCATTGAGATTGAGTGAGATAGAAATTGCCGTTTGTTTTTTATCTTTTTTGCTTGGGACATTGATTTTGGCAACGACGATATTGGCATCGTGGATATAATCATTATCAAGAGGGATTGTATAAGCTAGTTTTTTGATTTTTTGTTTCATTGTTTGCCTTTTTTGCTTGGTTTATATTTTTTGTGAGCTTTTTTGAGAATCTTCCTTACTTCTTTGATTTGGGAGAAGGGTATATGGACTTTCCACTCTGGTTTTGTATCATCTATCATAATGCCGATACTGACAACAACATTGCCATCTTCCTCATAGGGATTTTTAATGATTGCAAAACTAATGGTTCCATTTTTTGTGTCATTTAGAGGGATAGTTTTAAAGATTCTTTCCTCTTTCATTGCTTTCTCCTTTTAAGGTTGCTGTTTTTAGCCTTGCTTAAAGGAGTATATTGAAGTAGAACTTAAATATAACTGAAATTACTTATTTTTGATCATTTTTTTAAAAAGAGCTTGCAGTTTTAGCCAATCTTGAATTGGCAAAAGTGGGTGTCCAGAGAATTTTCCAAAAGCAGGAACACTTTTTGTGATTGCTGCCCTTGCGCCAATTTGAGTGAATTCGCCAATATGTAAATGCCCAGCACTTCCACTTTGTCCCCCTAGCACTACATTGCGCCCTGTTGTGGTAGAGCCAGAGATTCCTGCTTGGGAAACAATAATAGAGTGTTCGCCAATATCACAATTATGTCCAATTTGAACAAGATTATCAATTTTTGTGCCTTTGCAGATGCGCGTTTGCCCAAAAACCGCTCTGTCTATAGAGGTATTAGAGCCTATTTCAACTTCATTCTCAAGCACAACCTTGCCATTGTGGTGGATTTTAATGTGTTGTCCATCTTTGGTGTGAGCATAGCCAAATCCATCACTCCCAATAACAGAATTAGCGTGAATAATGACATTATCTCCAATTTCGCAATCATTATAAATGCAAACATTAGGATAGAGAATGCAATTTTTCCCAATTTTGACATTTTCCCCAATCACAACACCCGCCATTAGCACGGAATTCTCATCAATCTCGCTACCATTTCCGATTGTAGCATTGTGAGCAATTGTAGTATTTTGGGCAATTTTTGGGGCAATTTTGGAGCTAAAGAGTGGTTTGGCAAAAAATTTCGTTAAGTATGCCATTGCTAGATAAGGATTCTCACTCACAAAAGCAAGAGAAGTTTTAGGGAGATTTTTGACATAGGCTTTGCGCGTGAGAATGACTTTGGCTTTAGTTTTTTCAATATCGGCTAGGTATTTTTCTTTTTCTAAAAATGTAAGGGAATCATAAGTAGCCTTTAGGGGCGATTCAATATGAGTAATCGCTTCAGAATCAAAAAAGCTAGAATGTTCTATCCAATCTTTATTCCCTTCATTCCATTGTAAAATCTCACCTAAAACCTCTTTTTCTTTTAAAAAGCTAACAATTTGATTGAGTAACATTATCTTCCTTAATTGACTTCAATGGCTGAAATACCGCTTCTTGTAATGTCTTTTGGTTTATAGGTTTGGATAGCTTGGAGTAAGCCATTGATTCGCATATGGCAATCACAAGCCATAAAAATTGCGTATTTTTCATTCACTTCTAGCAATTTTCCATTGTAACTTGTAAAAATAGCCGAGAGTTCGCTAAGGGATTCTTTATTGGAAAATTTTACAAGCACTGATTCTTGCTCAATAATTTGCTCATCTTCTAAAACTTTTAACACAGGGATAAGTTTGTGGAGTTGTTTTAAAATCTGTTCTAATACTTTTTTATCTCCCTGTGTTGTGATGGTTATCCTAGAAAGATTGGTATCAAAAATGGGTGCAACAGTGAGTGATTCGATATTATATCCGCGCCCTGCAAATAATCCACTAATTCTTGATAATACCCCATGTTCATTTAAAACCGTTACGGTAATAACGCGTTTAATCTCCATAGCTTACTCCTTATACTCTAACATCATATTAAACAATGCTCCACCAGTTGGCACCATGGGCAAGACATTTTCAAAGCGATCAATTCGCACATCAAGCAAAGCAGGTTTGTTGGAGTTAATAGCTTTATTAAGACATTGGATAAATTCTTCTTTGGTATGAATGATAAATCCGACTCCGCCAAAAGATTCGGCAAGTTTGACAAAATCTGGCTGGAGTTGCAAATCAGTTTCTGAATAGCGATTTTCATAAAAGAAAGTTTGCCACTGCCTTACCATGCCTAAATAATTATTGTTTAAAACAACATTAATTACAGGAATCTGACTTGCTAAACAGGTCATTAGCTCTTGAATATTCATCAAAATACTTCCATCTCCACTAATATTAATGGAAGTTTTGTCTGGAAATGCCTTTTTAGCTCCCATTGCAGCAGGCAGACCAAAGCCCATAGTCCCTAAACCGCCACTTGTGATAAATTGGCGAGGAAAGCTAAAGGGATAAAATTGCGCTGCCCACATTTGATGCTGCCCAACATCAGTAGAGATAAATGCTTCTTTGCCTAGAATTTCACCTATTTTTTTAATAACCCACTGGGGTTTTAAAATCTCTTCAGAATCTTCATAGCTCAAAGGATGAAGTTTGTCATAGCGCCCTAGTGTCTCTCTCCAAGCAAGAATATTTTTAACTTCATAATCTTCTTTGACTAATCCTAAAAGCTCTTCTAAAACACTGCTAATATCCCCAACAATAGGATAGGTAACATCAACGATTTTGCTAATGCTACTTGGATCAATATCGACATGCACGATTTGTGCATATTTGGCAAATTCGCTTAGCTTTCCTGTTACCCTATCATCAAACCTCGCTCCAAGCGCGATAATAAGATCAGTTTCGCTCATTGCCATATTAGCAACATAGCTTCCATGCATTCCCACCATTCCTAACAAATCAGGGTGATTATAGGGCATTATCCCTCTTGCCATAAGCGTTTCAACAACTGGAATATGAGTGATTTCACAGAATTCTTTGATGAGATTTGCACTTTTTGAAGCCACACAGCCTCCACCAAGGTATAAAAGTGGCTTTTTGGATTCTTTGATGGCTTGAGCTACTTTCTTGATTTGGCGTGGATTGCCCTTGTAGGTTGGTTTATAGGTTTGGAGTTTGATTTCACTTGGATAGTTGAATTCTCCAATTGTTGCACTAATGTCTTTGGGCAAGTCAATATGCACCGGACCAGGACGCCCACTTCTAGCGATATAAAAAGCTTCTTTTAGGATTCGCGGTAGCTCTTGAATGTCTTTAACAAGAAAATTGTGTTTGGTGCAGGGGCGAGAGATTCCCACAGCATCTATTTCTTGAAAAGCATCTGTCCCAATAAGGCTTGTTGGGACTTGACCGCTAATAATGACAAGAGGGATTGAATCCATATAAGCTGTTGCGATTCCTGTAACAGCGTTTGTAAAGCCAGGTCCGCTTGTTACGATAGCTACACCCACTTCTCCACTTGCCCTAGCATAACCATCAGCAGCATGAACTGCAGCTTGTTCGTGGCGTGTGAGAATATGTTCAAAGAAATTTTGCTTATAAATCTCATCATAAATATTTAAAGCCGCACCACCAGGATAACCAAAGACTACCTTTACGCCCTCATTTTTAAGGGCGTGGATAACCATTTCAGAGCCATTTAATTGCATAGCAAATCCTAAATCTTTTTGTTTTATTGTAATGAAAAAAGCTTGATTAAAGCTTACAAAAGACTTATTTGCACAATTTTTTTAGGCATTCACAAAGGTAATAGAGTTCTTTTTTGCGATGTGTGTAATGCAAACTTACGCGAATCCAACCAGGTTTTTGATTAAAAGTTGTATTGTCTTTTAAATTCAGTAAATCGTGTCCATAAGGTCCTGCACAAGAACAACCTGCGCGCACCAAGATTCCATAGTTATTTGAAAGTATAGTGGCAATTTCATAAGGAGATTTTTCTTGGAGATTAAATGCAAAAGTTCCAACAATGTTGTAGTTTGGATTGCCATAAAGAGTGATTTTAGGGTGGCTTTCTAAAAACTCTTTAAAGATTCGAATGAGCTTTTCTTTGGTTTGCATAATCCATTCTTGTCCAATTTCTTGGCGCAATTGATAAGCCAAACTCGCTCTAATAAATTCTAAAATCCCAGGCGTTCCTGATTCTTCACGAATCTCTTCATTAGCAAAATAAATTTGGCTTGTGCGCGAAACATAGCCCACCACTCCGCCACCACAAAAAGTAGGAGGCAGGGTTTTGTTGATTAAATTGCGCTTGATAATGAGGATTCCACTGCTTGAAATTCCTCCTAAGAGCTTGTGTGGAGAGAGAAATGCAACATCATAAAAAGACGCAGGAATGTCAAAATAAGCAGAGGAGCTTGCCATATCAAAGCAGACAATTCCGCCATATTCTCGGACTAGATTTGAGATTTGCATAAAAGGGCTTAAAATCCCACTAACATTTGAAGCAAGCGAAAAAGAAGCAATGATTTTGCGATGGACATTAGCAATCAAAATTTGCTCCAAAGCCTTTAAATCCACTAAGCCTTCAGTGTTAAGTGGGATTCGTATCACTTCGCATAAACCTTCTCTAAAGCTTAATTCATTGCTGTGGTGTTCATAGGGTCCAACGATTACAAGAGGTAATTTAGAGGAATCAATTTCGTGGAGTTTGAGAGTTTTTCTAGTTTGAGGTGGGAGATAGATTCCTAGGATTTCTTGAAACTTTTTGATAGCAGCGCTTGACCCAAAACCGCAAGAAATGAGTGCAAAGCTAGAATCAAGCCCAAAGATTTGCTTAAGATTCTTGCGTGCTTGTTCATAAGTTTTACCGATAATTTTAGAGTGAAGGGAGCTTTCAGAATGTGGGTTGGCATAAAAGGGAAGAATCTTTTTAATGCGTTTTTCTATGCATTTTGCAGCTAAACCACTTGCTGTCCAATCAAAATAATGTTTGTTTTTTGCAAGTAAAATTTCTTTTTTAAGCAAAGCCTTTTTTTCTTTGGTGCTTAGATTCTTAAAATTATAAGGCAATAAGGGGGCGAAAAAATCTTTTTCCACTTTTAAAGTCTCCCATTTTTAATTTGGCATATTAGCATAATTATAATAGTTTTTTGGGGAATTTTGTTTGTTAAATTTAGAGTCTGTTTTTAAGGAGCTTTTGTTATACTTTGTAAATTTTTTTGGAGCGATTGTATTTTATGGATAGTCTTATTACTTTTGGTGTGATTTCATTATTGATTGTTGTGGCGCCCTTTTTTAGCGCATTAACAAGGCTTCCTTTAGTGGTGGTAGAGATTTTGCTTGGAGCTTTGGCATTTTATTTTGGTTTTTTTAAACATTTTGATTCTTTGGAATTTGTAGCACATATTGGGTTTTTGTTCTTAATGTTTTTGTGTGGCTTGGAAGTGGATTTAAAAACCTTTAGTAGGCTTGGAGTGGAGTTTATAAAATCAGCCAGTGTGTATTTTTTTATGCTTTATGGTGTGGCGGTTTTATATGTGCTTTATAGTGGATTGTCTGTATTTTATATCGCGACTTTGCCGGTTATGAGTTTGGGAATGATTATGGCGCTTTTGAGAGAATATCCCAAAAACACACAATGGCTTCAAATGGCATTGAATGTTGGGATTTTGGGAGAGCTTATTAGTATTGTGGTTTTGGTGCTTTTAAATGGTGTGTATTCTTATGGAATTACTTGGAAGCTTTATGAAACACTTTTTGTGCTTTTTGCCTTTTTGAGCGTGATTGTTGGGATTTTTAAGGTGGCAAATATTTTATTTTGGTGGTTTCCAACATTAAAGTTTTATGTGATTCCACAACATTCAAGCAAGAATCAAGATATTCGCTTTGGCGTGATGTTGTTTTTAACTATGATTGGAATTGCGCAAATATTAGACTTAGAGCGTGTGCTTGGAGCATTTTTAGCAGGAATGATTCTAGCAACTTATTTCCATCATCAAAAGGGCTTAGCAGAAAAACTTAATGAAATTGGCTTTGGCTTTTTTGTTCCATTATTTTTTGTGTATGTGGGTTCAACTTTGGATTTGGATTTAATTTTTCAAAACCCCCATTTGTTTTCAGAAGTATTTGTGATTATTGTAGTAATGGTGCTTTTGCGAATCATTGGTGCTTTTGTAGCATATAGAAAATACTTTGAAAATCGTAAAGAAGTCTTGCTTTTTGCTTTTAGCCATTCGATGCCACTTACTTTTTTAGTGGCAACAGCACAGCTTGGGAAGCAATTTGGTGCCATTAGCGCAGAGGAATATTATGCGTTTATTATTGCAGCTCTTTTAGAGGGGATTTTATTGACCATTTGCATTAAACTAATTAGCAATTATAAAGCCAAGGATTCTACAAGCTTTGCTTGAAGCTTAAAAGATTTCATAGAGTGAATTGGCTTTTTCCATCCATTTGGCAAGTTCTTCCCATTTTTCTTCTTTGATAAGGGAGGTTGCAAAATCAAGTTCTTTTTGAAAAAAGTCAAGAGATTTGAGTAATTCGTTTTTATTTTGCTTAGCAATATCACTCCACATTATTGGGGAGCTTTTGGCGATTCTTACCATACTTTTAAAACCACCACCTGCAAGTGCTAAAATATCTTTTGGATTTTGTTGGGATAGCACAGTGTTAGCAATGGCATAGCTAATAATGTGGGGCAAATGGCTAATAAATGCAGCGTGATTGTCGTGAGATTTTGAATCCATTTTGATAATATTCATTTTAAGGGAGACAAAAATCTCCTTTGCCATAGCTGCTTGAAATTCTCCGCTTTGCTCTAAGTCGGTTAAAACGATAATGTGATGAGCTAACAATTCCTTAAAGGCTGCTTTGGGACCAAAGTTTTCTGTTCCACTCATGGGGTGTGCGCAAACAAAGTTTTTGCGAATCTCTTGGGGGATATTTTGGGAGATGAGGTGCTTGGTGCTACCTAGATCAATGATGGTTGTGTGTGGAGCGATTCCTGTTAGTTTGGGTAGAGTTTTTAAAATTGCCTCAACGGGAATGGCAAGAAAAATAACATCACAAAGCTTGATTTCATCAAGTTCCACCCCTTCATCGACTAGTCCCAAAGAAAGCGCTTGTTGTAAGTGAATCTCGTTATTATCTAATCCTAAAATTCTCTTAAACATTCCTGTTTCTCTTAAAGCTAACCCTAAAGAACCGCCAATTAATCCTAAACCAATGATTCCAGCTTGCATATTATTACCCACATATTTGAAATTTTATTTTTGTATGAAATTATATATTTATTTACTTTAGTTTTGTTAGCTTTAAACTCAAAAAAGATATAATCCAAAAAAATTCTAATTCTTTAAGGTGCAAAATAAGATGAGCTTTTTCCCAAAAACATTATCCTTTGTAGCGGTAGCTTTTGCTTTGTCAAGTGGCTTAAAAGCAGCAGAATTGCCTGTTATTAAAGAGATTCGCTATGAGGGGTTAAACTACATTTCCCCCTTGATTGCAAATGAGATTGCCAAGATTAAGATTAATGAAACAATGAATATTGAAAGTGTCAATAAAAGTATTATTAATTTTTATGAGCAAGGATATTTTAAAGATATTTGGATTACAGAAGAAAATGGAATTTTAACTTATCATTTTGTTGAAAAGCCCGTAATTGCAAGTTTGGTAGTGAGTGGATATGGCGCAGGAAAAGAGCAATCAGTCCTTGATAAAGAAATAGGGCTTAAAAAGGGCGATGTTTATGATGAACTAAAAATTGCTAATACGCGAAAAAAGATTATTGCACTTTTAGAATCTCAAGGGTTTTATAACACTGTTGTGGAAGTAAAAACAGAGGAAATTTCGCAAAATGCACTTAAAGTAACGCTAGAGATTAATAAGGGTGAAGAAATTATTATTAGAAAAGCAAATTATTATGGTAGAGATGAATTAAAAGTTTCACGTATTGAAGCATCTACGGCTAATAAAGAGCGGGATTTTCTTGGCTGGATGTGGGGGTTTAATAGCGGTAAATTGCAAATTAATGAAATTGAAAATGATGCGCTTAGAATCCGCGATCTCTATATGCAAAAAGGGTTTTTGGATGCAGAAGTAGATACGCCTTTTTTAAGGACAGATTTTACCACTTATAATGCTGAATTAGATTTTTATATCAAAGAAGGGCAACTTTATAAGGTTTCTGGAATTGATATTGTTTTAGAAGAGGATGTGATTCCGCTAGAAGATCTTTATGATATTGTGAGTTTAAAAAAGGGTAAGAAATTTAATATTAGCACAATGCGTAAGGACACAGAAGCAATTAAACATAAAATCGGTGATTTGGGTTATGCCTTCACGCGAGTAACTCCGGATTTGGATAAGAATCAAGAGAATGCGGAAGTGCGGGTAATTTATTATGTTCAACCTGGCAAAAAAGTAAAGGTGCGCGATGTTTTGATTTCGGGTAACTCTAAGACGCTTGATAGGGTGGTTCGTAGAAATGTGTTGTTAGCTCCAGGTGATCAATATCAAATGAGTAAGATTGAGCGCTCTAAAAATGCGATTATGAGAACAGGTGGTTTTGATAGCGTGGATATTGAAGAAAAGCGCGTTGATGAAGAAAATATTGATTTGATTGTGAATGTCAAGGAGGGTAAGACAGGAGAATTTACCTTTGGTGTAGGGTATGGAAGTTATGATGGAATAATGGGGAGTGCATCTATTAAAGATAGAAATATCTTTGGGACAGGGCTAACAGCTGGACTTTACTTTGATAAGAGTGAGGTTTCTACTTCTTATCGCTTAAATCTCTATAATCCTGCAGTTTTGGATAGCAATTATAGTCTTTCTACAGATATTTATCAAACAGATTATACAGATTATGATTATCGTGAGATTACACAAGGGGCTAGTCTTGTTGGTGGGCGAAGAATCACAGATACCCTAGAAGCAAGTGTGGGTTACACTTATCAAAAATCTAAACTTTCTGATTTTAATAACCCTTTTTATAGTCGCTACTATAAGGGAGAATATATTAAATCTTCCGTGATTCCTGGGGTGTATTTTGATAATACCGATTCTTATTTCTTTCCAAAAAATGGTTGGAAAGCAGGTGGTTCTTTGGAATATGCAGGAGTTGGGGGAGATGCTAAGTTTTGGAAATATTTTGGGAATTTATATTATTTTAAATCCTTAGAAGATTGGACTGATTTGGATTTGATATTTAGATTCCGCACGAAGTTTGGGTATATTGATGATAATGGTTATGTCCCTATTAATGAGAGATTTTATTTAGGGGGTGTTAGCTCACTTAGAGGTTTCCAAAGTAACTCTATCACGCCACGCGATAAATATGGAGTGAGGATTGGTGGAAATCAAACGCTTTATGGTTCAGTGGAGTTAAGCTATGGATTGTTTGAAACGGTGCAAATGCGATTGAGTGCCTTTTATGATTATGGTATGTTAGGGGAGGATAAATTAACGCAGATTCAGCGCGATTCTGTGGGAGTAGCTTTGGAATGGATTTCACCTATTGGAGCTATTACTTTTATTGTTCCTAAAGCACTTAATCCCAAAAAGGGTGATGATACCTCTTCTTTTGAATTTACAATGGGACAGAGATTTTAAGATGACAATGCAAGAAAAAATAGATAGAGCAATCGTTAGGACTAAGATTCCGCGTGTGAGTAGGGAAGAAATTTTGGATTTAATGCAAAACGCCTCTTTGAAAGAATTGGGCGAAAGAGCTTTTGGGATTAAGCAGGTTTTGCATCCAGATAATATTACAACTTTTGTGGTTGATAGGAATATTAATTACACTAATATTTGTTGGGTGGATTGTAAATTTTGTGCCTTTAAGCGCAGAATTAATGAAAGTGAGACTTATATTCTTAGTTTTGAAGAAATTGATCAAAAGATTGAAGAGTTACTTGCTATTGGTGGGACACAAATACTTTTTCAAGGTGGGGTGCATCCAAGTCTTAAGATAGAATGGTATGAAGAGTTAGTTTCACATATTTCACAAAAATATCCTCAAATTACGGTGCATGGCTTTTCTGCTATTGAGATTAATTACATTGCAAAAATCTCTAAAATTTCTATTGCTGAAGTATTAAAAAGACTTCAAAAATGCGGATTAGCTTCAATTCCTGGCGCAGGAGCGGAGATTTTAAGCGATAGGGTGCGTGATGTCATAGCGCCAAAAAAGCTAGATAGCGATGAATGGATAGAAGTGCATAGAGAAGCCCACAAAATTGGTATGAGAAGCACCGCTACAATGATGTTTGGAAGTGTGGAGAATGATGCAGATATTATTGAGCATTGGGAGAGAATCCGCAATCTTCAAGATGAAACCAATGGCTTTAGAGCATTTATTTTATGGAGTTTTCAACCTGCTTTTACACCTTTACAAAAGGAATTTCCAACACTTCATAAAGCTTCATCTAATCGCTATTTGAGACTTTTGGCTTGCAGTCGAATCTTTTTGGACAATTTTCAAAATATTCAAAGTAGCTGGGTAACACAAGGTTCTTATATTGGGCAACTTGCATTGCTTTTTGGAGCTAATGATTTGGGTAGCACGATGATGGAAGAAAATGTTGTTGCTGCAGCAGGTGCTAGAAACTCAATGAATCAAGCAGAGATGATTTCTTTAATTAAAGATGTGGGCGAGATTCCAGCTAAGCGCAATACAGCTTATGATATTTTGGAGATTTTTTAGTAATGAAAAAAGTTTTAGTAATTTTTTTAAATTTATTATTTCTCAAAGGATTTTTAATGGCAGTGGAATTAAAAAAAGTGGAAGTTAAAGGGGTGGAGATTCCTGTTTTGTATGAGAAAAATTCGCAACTTCCTTTGTTTTTTGTCCAAATTGTTTTTAAGGGTGCAGGTGGAGTGAGTAATCAAAAAAATTATGGGCTATCTGATGTTGTAAGCTCACTTTTAAATGAAGGGACACAAAAGCTTGGTGTAACTAAGTTTGCACAAAAGCTAGAGGAGAAGGCATTAAGTTTAAGTGTGGGAAGTGGGCTAGAGACGATGAATTTCACATTAAGTGGAATGAGCAAAGAGCAAGAGAGTGGATTAAAATATTTAAAAGATTTAATGCAAGATCCAAATTTCACTCCTAAGGCTTTGCAAAAAGTAAAAGAAAATTCACTCATTGGAATCTTAGAAAGAGAAAATGACTTTGATTATCAGGCTAATCGCGCTTTGAGTGCTATGTTATTTAAAGGTAGTGTGCTAGAAAATCCATTAAGTGGGACTAAAGAGACTTTAGCGCAAATGTCTTTAGAAGAAATAGAGCAGTTTTATCATAAATATGTAAATTTGAAATCTGCTATTGTGATTGTGGGCGGTGATGTGGATTATGCCAAAATAACTCGAAGTTTAGGAGATCTTTTAGCGGTTTTACCGGTGGGGGATTCTGTAGAGATTAAACCATTTAGTGCTAATGATAAGCCTCAAACAAAGCGTCAGATTAAGGAAACCAAGCAAGCATATATTTATTTTGGATCACCGCTTAATGTGGAGAATCTCCAAAAAGAAAGTGCGTTAATTAAGGTGGCTTCTTTTGTGCTTGGAGGGAGTGGCTTTGGAAGTCGTATGATGGAAGAGGTGCGCGTAAAAAGAGGTCTGGCTTATTCTGCGGTAATGCGACTAGAAGCAGGAAAAACATTTTCTTATGCAAGGGGATATTTGCAAACGAGCTTAAAAAATGAAAAAGAAGCCCAAAAACTTGTGCAAGAAGTGGTTGATGAGTTTGTGGCAAAGGGTATTAGTGAGCAAGAATTGCAAGAAGCAAAGCAGTATTTGCTAGGTAGTGAGCCTTTGCACAATGAAACGCTTTCCCAGAGATTAGGAAGTGCGTTTAATAATTACTACAAGGGTTTGCCTTTGGACTTTAATGCACAAGTCTTGCAAGAAATTCAGAATCTTGCTTTAAAAGAAGTGAATGATTATATTAAATCTCATAAAGAAATTACAAAACTTACTTTTAGTGTGGTGAGTGCAGATTGAATCTGCCAACCCTGCTTCCGCTAAATATTCAAAAACTAGGCATAAAAAGCTTTTTTGATTTTTGTTTGAAATTTACTCCCAAAGATTATTCTAATACAATTTTATCGTCTCAATTAATCGCCAATACTCAAGCGGTTTTGGAAGTTGAAGTTTTAAGATATTCTAACTTTAAAAATGCAAGAGTGCTGTGCTATGCACCACTATTAGATAGAGAAATTGATCTAATGATTTTTAATGCCAAAACTTATCATAAGTCTATTTTTAAGGTTGGTGAGAGACTTGTTGTGAGTGGAAAGGTGCAAATTCAAGGTGGCTTTATTAGTGTGATTCAGCCAAAAGTGCTTAAGCAAACAGGAAAGATTTTGCCAAATTTTCAGGCTAAGGGTGCTAGAGTTTTGGTGTTGCAAGAATTTGTGGAGAGTTTGGATTTAGATTTGCTTTATCAAACTTATCCTAGTGTCCCCTTAGAGATTTTAGAAGCATTGTTATTGATTTTTCAGCCTAGCTTAGAATTTTTTGTAGAATATAATAAGAATCATGGATTTTTTGGAAAAAATTTAGAAGCATTGAAGTTTGTAGAAATTTATGAGTATATGCGCCAATTAAAGACCAAAAAAGTTGAATTTCCAAGTGTTTGTGCTTTAAGGGGTGATTTTAGGCAATGGCAAGAGTATTTGCCTTTTAAGCTAACTAAAGGACAGGAAAAGGCGATTTTAGAGATTGCTCATTCATTGGATTCTGCAAAATCTACAAGGCGCGTTATTGTGGGTGATGTGGGTTGTGGCAAAACAATGGTGATTTTTGCTGGTGTGCTTATAGCTTACCCTAAAAGAAGTGTGTTGATGGTCCCAACTTCGATTTTGGCCAAACAAATCTACGATGAAAGCCAAAAATATCTGCCTAAAAATCTTAGGGTAGCATTATGGACACAAGGAAGTAAAAAGGGTGATTTAGAGCAAAGTGATTTTGTAATAGGCACACACGCGTTGCTTTATCAAAAGATGCAAAATTTTGCTTTAGTGATGATTGATGAGCAGCATCGATTTGGGACAGCACAGCGAAATACTTTAGAGAGAATGTTTGAAGAAAATCAAAAAAGACCTCATATTTTACAATTTTCTGCAACTCCAATTCCTAGAACTTTAGCAATGATTGAATCAGAATTTTTGGATTTTAGTTTTATTTTGGATTTACCTTTTAAAAAAGACATTACTTCAAGAGTGATAGCTAAAGCGGATTTTAAAGAACTTATAGTGCATATTCAAAGAGAAATTTCCCTTCAACGCCAAGTTTTGATTATTTATCCTTTGGTAGAAGAAAGCAAAGCAATGGATTATGTTTCACTAAAAGAAGGCGAAGAATTTTGGAAGCGTCATTTTGGTGGAGTTTATATCACTCATGGCAAGGATAAGTTTAAAGAAGAAGTATTAGAGGAATTTAGAGATAAGGGAAGTATTTTATTGGCAACCACGGTGGTAGAAGTTGGAATCTCTTTGCCAAAACTCTCTACAATTGTGATTGTTGGAGCAGAGCGCTTGGGATTGGCAACACTGCATCAATTGCGTGGAAGGGTTAGTAGGAATGGATTAAAGGGGTATTGTTTTTTGTATTCTAACCAGGCTAATAATGAGCGCTTAAGGCGATTTTGTCAGATACAAAGTGGATTTGAAGTGGCGCAAATGGATTTAGAGTATCGTAATAGTGGCGATTTGCTAAGCGGAGAGCAACAAAGTGGAAAACAATTTGAATGGATTAATTTGGGAAGTGATGAAAAAGTGATTAAACTTGCTAAAGTAGCGTTAAAAGAGCTAGATAAATGAGAATAAAAGAGAGGAATTAACCTCTGTCTTTTAATCCTAGCTTTTCAATAAGAGTCGCATAGCGCTTGAAATCTTTTCCTTTAAGGTAGCTAAGCAATCTTTTTCTGTGAGAAACAATTTTTCTTAAGCCTAAACGACTAGAGTGATCTTTTTTATTCACTTTTAAATGTTCTGTTAGGGTTTTAATTCTATCGCTTAAAAGTGCCACTTGCACTTCAACTGAGCCTGTGTCTTTAGGATTTCTAGCAAAAGCAGAAGTAATTTCTCTTTTTTTCGCCGAATCTTGAGCCATAATAAGACCTCCTGATTGGTAATTTTAAAAGCTGTGATTGTAGCATAATTTTTTTGAAAAAAGATAAAAAATTTTAAATTTATATTGATTTTAATGGGCAAAAACGATTAAAATTACAGACTTATTATTTTTATAGGTTTGGAGTGGGTTTGGCACAAACAGGACAAAAAGCATCTTTTTTTAGCAGAATCTCGCCTTTTTTATCGCAATTAACGGGTTCTAAAGACTTAACGGTTGTTTTCTTTATTGTAGCGATTTTGGCGATTATCATCGTGCCACTCCCTGGTGCATTGCTTGACCTTTTCTTGGTAATCTCCATTGCACTTTCAGTCTTGATTATTCTTATAGCCCTTTATGTTAAAAAACCAACGGATTTTTCGGCTTTTCCCACTTTGCTTTTGATTGTTACGCTTTTTAGACTTTCGCTAAATATTGCTACTACAAGAATGATTTTGAGTAATGGACATTTAGGACCAGAGGCAGTGAGCGATATTATCACGGCTTTTGGGCAGTTTGTTGTGGGCGGAAATTATGTTATTGGAATTATCTTGTTTATCATTTTGATAATTATTAACTTTATGGTTGTTACCAATGGTTCTACAAGAGTTTCAGAAGTGAAGGCTCGTTTTACGCTTGATGCAATGCCCGGGAAGCAAATGGCAATTGATGCAGACTTAAATACAGGATTAATTGGACAAGAGGAAGCTAAAGCAAGGCGTGATGAATTAGCAGCAGAAGCGGATTTTTATGGTTCTATGGATGGTGCTAATAAATTTGTAAAGGGTGATGCTATTGCAGGAATCATCATCACGCTTATTAATATTATTGGCGGTTTTTTAATTGGAGTATTTCAACGCGATATGGGTGTGGCAGATGCGGCTTCTACTTTTACTATTTTAACGATTGGAGATGGATTAGTTTCTCAACTTCCTGCTTTAATTGTCTCTACAGCAACAGGTATTATCGTAACGCGTTTTAGTAAAGAGGGAGAAAATTTTGCTTCTGGTATCATTGATCAGCTCATTAATGAATCAAAAACTCTAATGATTGTGGGTTGTATTTTACTAATGTTTGCCCTTGTCCCTGGATTGCCTACGCTTTCTTTGGGGTTTGTTGGATTGATATTTTTGTCTTTAGCACTACTTTTAAATAAACAAAAAGATGGAGAAGTATGGAAATATGTTGAATCGCTTTTCCAAAAAGTGCGCAAAAAAGATAGTCCAAATGAGCAAACTACACTTCCGCAAAGACAAGCAAAAAAAGGAGGGCAAACTCCTCAAAATGCACAGCAAACAGCACCAAAACCACAACCTCAAGAAAGTGAAGAAGAACGTAAAAAAAGAGAAGAAGCTGAAATTGACAAGGCATTAAAGGTAAAAATCTTGCGTGTAGGGCTTGGTTATCAACTTATTAAATTTGCCGATCCTGCACAAGGTGGAGAATTAGTTAATAAGATTCGGGCGATTCGTAAGACTATGGCAACAGACTATGGAATCTTAGTGCCTATGGTTCATTTAAGAGATGATTTGAATCTTGCTCCTGATGAATATCAAATTTTACTCAAAGAGATTGAAATTGGTAGGGGCAAGATTATGGTTGATAAATATTTGGCAATTGCTTCAAGCGGATTTGTGGGGGAATTGCCTGATGGTATTCCCACCAAAGAGCCAGTTTTTGGATTAGATGCTTATTGGATTAATGAAGACAAAAAAGAAGATGCAATTATTGAAGGATATACAATCATTGATGGTGCTACGGTGATTTCAACACATATTCAAGAGTTAATCAAGCAATACGCCGAAGAATTGCTCACGCGTCAAGAAGTTGCTAACCTTATTGGCAAACTTGGGCAAGATTATCCAATTTTGGCAGAAGAGATTAAAGGCGTGGGCATTGGAAGTATCCAGCATATTTTAAAAGAATTATTACACGAGCAAATTCCTATTAAAGATATGCTAAGTATTGCTGAAGCCATTGCTGATGGTTATCCAGCATACAAGTCGGATTTGCCGACTTTGAGTGAATATGTAAGGGCGTGTCTAAAACGCTTAATTACACATAATTTTCAAAGTGATGACGGAATCTTACGCTATTTTGTGCTTTCACCTACTATGGAGCAGTTTTTGTTGGAAAAATTGCCCGATCAACAAAAAATCGGTCAAAGATTGCGCTTAAGTCCTACTGAATCGCAAAGCCTTTTAGATGCTATTAATGTGACTTATCAAAAAGGTGTTTCTATGGGGGCGGTGCCAACTATCATTGGTGGTGTGCCTATGGTGCTTAGAAAGCCTTTGGCAATCTTTTTGGAGCAATATGGTTTTGGGCGTAATATCGTGGTTTTAAGCACGGCAGAGATTGATTATCAAAGTAAATTTGAAATTTTGGGAAGTATTGATTTCTCAGTTTAAAGGAAAAAAATGCACTTTTTTCACCTCTCACACATTGATTTAGATGGCTATGGTTGCCAGCTTGTGAGCAATGAATTTTATAAAAGCAAGGCTAGTCAAATCTTTTTTTATAATGCTAATTATGGTAAGGAAGTTTTGGCTAGATTGGAGCAGATTTTTAGGGATATTAGAAAAAATAAAGTCGAATCACATATTTTAATTAGCGATTTAAATTTGACTTTAAAAGAATGCGAAGAACTAAAAAAAGAAATCTTGGAGCTTAATTTAAATGGTTATCAAGTGAGTTATGAATTGCTCGATCATCACAAAAGCGGACAAGAATGTGCAAATAAATTTGAGTGGTATGTGCTAGATACGAAGCGATGTGCCACAAAGATAGTCTATGACACGCTGTTAGAGAGATTTGGGCTTGATGAGAGTGTGAGGGTATGGCTAGAACCTATGGTGGAGATGATTAATAGCATTGATTTGTGGAATGAAGAGGGTTTTGCCTTTGAGTTTGGCAAGGTTGCGATGCGATTAATCGTAGAATGCAAGGAAGTTAATCGCTTTATGTTTGATGATGAGGATAGGGCATATAAACTTGCTCTTTTGCGAGAATCAAGTTGCTTTTTGGGAGATGAGAAGGGACATATTTTGCTTGATAATGCAATTTTGGAAATGAAAAAACGCTACTTAAAGGGGAGTTTGCTTGGTGATACGCTAGATAATCTTGTCTCGCGTTTTCAAAATGAGCTTTTAGGGCAAAAGTCAGATAGATGTAGTTTGTATTGTGAAAAATACCGAGGTTTTTTGAGCTATGGGATTGGCAATATTTCAGTTTTGGCAAATTTATTTTTAAAAACACACGCAGATTTTGATTTTTTTCTTGATGTGAGTGCAAGAGGAAATGTGAGTTTGAGAGCAAATGGTAATTGCGATGTGAGTGCAATAGCGAAGAAATATTTCAATGGAGGCGGACACCCCAATGCAAGTGGTGGGAAAATTGAGGATTTTAAAGAGAGCTTTATTTATGAGGATATTAAAGATTTTGTTGAACAAATCTTTAAAGATTGTTAAAAATGCTAGGAATATTTGATGGTATTTAGTTCTTATATCTTTATTTTTGCTTTTTTACCTGTAATGTTTGTAGGATTTTATGGTTTAAAATATTTTAAACAGAATTTTTTGGCAAAACTTTTTTTGGTGCTTGGCAGCTTGTTTTTTTATGCTTTTTGGGAGATAAAATATCTTGGAATCCTTTTGTTTTCGATTTTTACAAACTATGGAATTGCTTTATTAATCCTAAAGAGCCTCTCTAAAAAGAATAATCAAGCTAAATTTTATCTTTATCTTGGAATTTTTTTCAATCTTGTATTGCTCGGATTTTTTAAATACACAGACTTTTTCTTAGAAAACTTTAATTTATTCTCTAAATTTTTTCAATTGGATTTTAGCATTCCTTTGCCTCATATTCTTTTGCCACTCGCCATTTCATTTTTCACTTTTCAACAGATTGCTTTTTTGGTGGATTGTTACAAAAAAATTGATGTTAAAGATTTAGAAGAAAATACTTTTTTGGGTGATTCTAAGATTGATTTTTTAGATTATTGTTTATTTGTTAGTTTTTTTCCGCAGCTTATAGCAGGTCCTATCGTGCATCACAAAGAAATGATGCCACAATTCCAAACGCTTTTTTACAACACTTGGATACAATGGGATAAGATTGCAAAAGGTGTATTTATCTTTTCTATAGGTTTGTTTAAAAAAGTTTTTATTGCAGATAGCTTTGCAAAATGGGCGAATAATGGATTTAGCATAGTGGAAAATGGCGGATTTTTAAATATAGCAGAATCTTGGGTAACTTCACTTGCTTATACCTTTCAGCTTTATTTTGACTTTAGCGGTTATTGCGATATGGCGATAGGTTTAGGATTGTTCTTTGGAATTCTTTTGCCAATCAATTTTAATTCCCCTTATAAGGCACTCAATATTACGGAGTTTTGGAGAAAATGGCATATTACTTTAGGTAAATTTTTAAAGGATTATCTTTATATTCCGCTAGGAGGGAATAAGGGTTCAAAGATTCTTACACTTAGAAATCTTTTTATTGTTGCTTTTTTGAGTGGAATTTGGCATGGGGCTGGTTTTGGGTTTGTGATTTGGGGTGCATTGCATGGGATTGCAATGTGTTTGCATAGAACTTATGGGTATTTGCTGGAGTCTTTTAATTGGCAAAAAAGTGCATTTTTACAAAGTCGTTTTTATAAGATGCTCTGTTGGTTTCTTACTTTTAATTTTCTTAATCTCACTTGGATATTCTTTAGGGCTGAGAATTTACAAGGTGCTTTGAATTTATTGCAAGGAATGTTTGGAATTGTGTGGGTAGAATTACCAGAAAAAGCAAGACATATCCCCAAACTTCTAGCACAGATTGAGGGAAGAAATGAAACATTATTTTATTTAATCATTGGGTTTATTGTGATTTTATGTGCAAAAAATAGCATTGAGCTTTTAGAGGATTTTAAGCCCTCATGGAAGAATGTTCTTTTTGCGGGAATTTTATTTTATATTTCTATTGTTACGCTTAGTATAACTCCTTATGTAGAGTTTATCTATTTTAATTTTTAGGGATTTTATGAGTTATTTTAGATTTGTTGTTTATTGGTTTGGGTGTTTTATTTTGTTGTCTGTTTTGTCTTTGGGCTTGATTTATATGTATGATCCTATGCAAATTTTTCATAAGCCATATTTTAGAGAGACAACTTTTCTAATGGATATGAGAAGACAGGCATTGGGAATTATTAAGCATTATGATTTTGATTCTTATATTCTAGGTACCTCGATGCTAGAAAACACTTCCGCAAAAGAAGCCAATGAAAAATTAGGAGGTAATTGGGTTAATATTTCGTTGAGTGGGAGTGTATTTAACGAAAGAGCTGTTATTTTAAACTATTTATTTGCACATAAACAGCCCCAAAGTATTTTATATTCATTAGATGGGAGTGCAGTTGTAAATGCTAGATTGAAAAATGTAGATTCGTTTGGCTATCTTTATGATGATGATACGTTTAATGATATTAAAGTATATTTAAATAAAAAAACTATAATTTGTGCTCTCACTTTTTCTGAAAAAGAGGAATGCATAGGGAAAACATTTGATGGTGATAGCATAGTTTCATGGATAATCTATGAAAAAATTCGAAAAGGGTTTGGAGGTATTGAAAATTTAATAAAGTATGATAAGCATTCACAAGATCAATATACAATAGATAGACTTAAATATTATCAAAGCAATGTCTTAAATTCTCAAAATATCGTAGATATATCTAAGCAAAAGGAATATATCCAAAAGTATTTACTCTCATTTATGGAAAAATACCCTCAAACTCATTTTTATATAATCATCCCAGCTTACTCAAGATTATTTTATCGCAAGGAGATGGAGAAGGGTTATTTTAAGAACAATTCTATCTACTTTTATACTTGGAAAGAAATCTTAACTTGGCTTATCAAAGAAACCTCTCATTATAGCAATGTAACTTTTTATGGATTTGATACTTTGGATTATGCAGATAACATAGCTAACTACAAAGATTCTACTCATTACAATATTGATATGAATTCTTTGCAACTTGATTCGATACAAAACAAAAAGCATATTTTAACGCCTGATAATATAGAATCTTATTTTGATATTTTTGAACAAAAAATCCAAGATTATGATTTAACGCCACTAATTAATATCATAAAAGATTCAAAAATATTAGAGAAATAAAAGCACTAAAAGCTATCAAAAATAGCCAAGTTAAAGGGAGAAGATAATGAGTAAAGAGAGAATTAAAGAATTAGAAGAAGAGATTGAGGAGCTTTCTATTCAGCTTAGCGATATGCTTTGTGTGGCACTTAAGCTTTCAGGTGTGGTTGAAGCCAAAATGCAAGAAGCACTAGATGCTTATATTGATGGGCTTGATGAGGAGAGCTTGGAATATGGAGTGAAGGAAATTTTAGAAAACATTGAAAAGCTTAAAAAAAATAACCCAGAATTTTTTGGAAAAAAGTAATGCTAGATTCAAAAGTTACAAAAAATGGTGCGGTCTTAGAATCAAGAATCAAAAGAATTGCGATTCTCTTTAGTGGAAATGGAAGCAATTTGGAGGCTTTAATCCGTAATTTACATGGAAAATATTTCAAAAAGCAAGGAAAATTTATCCCCAAAGATTCGCAAGGATTTTTGATTGGGGGATTAGAGTATGAGTTTATAGAAGCAACAAAAGAAGATCAAGATGCATTTAGGGTTGAAATTGTATTAGCTCTAAGCAATAAGGCAGAGGCTTATGGGCTAGAGCGTGCCAAGAGATTGGGCGTCAAAACACAAGTGCTAGAGAGCAAGAATTTTGCCAAGCGTGAAGATTTTGATAAAGAGCTTGTTGGAATTTTAAGAGAATATGAGTTGGATTTGTGTGTTTTAGCGGGATTTATGCGCATTTTAACTCCAGTTTTTACTTCTGCTATAAGGGCGATTAATATTCATCCATCGCTTTTGCCACTTTTTAAAGGGGCTAATGGAATCAAAGAAAGTTTTGATTCAGAGATGAAGTTAGGTGGGGTTAGTGTGCATTGGGTGAGTGAAGAGCTAGATAGCGGAGAGATAATCGCACAAGGGGTGATAGCTAAGCTTGAGAGCTTAGAAGCGTATGAAGCGGCGATTCATCAATTGGAGCATTGTCTATATCCTTTAGCAGTGTTAGAGGCAATAAGCAGAGATGATTAAAAGAGATGAAAAAATAAAAATTAGTGCGGTTTTGATTGCCAAAAATGCAGAAGCGACACTGCAAGAATGCCTAGATTCTTTGCAAAACTTTGATGAAATTATTTTGCTTGATAATGGTAGTAGCGATAATACACAAAAAATCGCACAAGATTTTAATACATTGCATAAGAATCTTAAGATTTATACAAGTGAATTTATTGGGTTTGGTGCGTTGAAAAATCTTGCTGTGAGCTATGCGAGTAATGATTGGATTTTTAGCATTGATTCAGATGAGGTTTTAGAATCTGACACCTTTGAGCTACTTGCAAAACTTTTTGGCACTTCAGAGGATTTTCCGCTTTCTTGCACTCTTATTGCAATGCCACGCAAAAATCTCTATAATGGTGAGTGGATTAAGGCTTGTGGGTGGTATCCTGATTTTGTAACGCGTGTATTTTGCAAGAATTACACGCGTTTTAATGATAATATTGTGCATGAGAGTATTATTGTGCCAAAAGACGCGCGACTTATCAAGCTAGATTCTGGGCTTAAGCATTATGCTTTTAATGGTATTTCTCATTTGCTTGAGAAAATGCAGCGTTATTCGACTCTCTGGGCACAGCAAAATGCCAACAAAGCTTCAAGCCCATTAAAAGCAATCATTCATGGAAGTTGGACATTCTTTAGGAATTATGTTTTAAAAAAAGGCTTTTTGTATGGTTATAAAGGCTTTGTGATTTCGGTGTGTAATGGACTTGGTGCTTTTTTTAAATATATGAAACTTTATGAAAATACTATTCAAAAACCCAAAAGCGTTTCACTTATTATCACAACTTATAATCAAAAAGAAAGGTTAGCATTAGTTTTAGATTCTGTAAGGGATTTGGCTGTGTTGCCCACAGAAGTGCTGATTGCCGATGATGGAAGCAAAGAGGATACAAGAGAGCTGATACATTCTTATGCGCGCACCTTTCCTTGTCCGCTTAGACATATTTGGCAAGAAGATAGGGGCTTTAGGGCTAGTGCAATTCGTAATCAAGCCATAAAGGCAGCAAAAGGGGAATATCTTATTATTATTGATGGTGATATGATTCTTCATCCATTATTTATTGTGGATCATTTGGCTTTTGCTACACCAAAAATGATTTTACAAGGATCGCGCGTGATTTTGGATTCTCCTGCTTCTCAAGCAATGTTAGAAGCAAAACAAAATAATCAGATAAAGGCTTATAAAAACACTTTTAATCTAGGGGGATTCAAGGCAAAGCGATGTAGGATTCTAGCGCGAATTATTTTTAGATTTTCGCATTTAGATTCGAAGTTTTTTGATAAAAAAGATTTTATCAAAGGTGTTCGTTCTTGTAATATGAGCTTTTATAAATCCGATTGTGAAGCCATTAAGGGCTTTAATGAAAATTTTGTGGGTTGGGGGCGTGAGGATAGTGAGTTTGTTGCCCGATTTTTATTTAATGGTGGAGTGTTTGGGCGATTAAAGTTTGTTGCAGTGGCTTATCATATTTATCACCCAGAAAATACGCGTGATATGCTAGAATCTAACCATAAAATTTATTTGCAAACTATCAAAGAAAAAAAGATTCTATGGTAATGGGTTGGGATAAATTGAAAGTGAGATAGCAAAAATGAAGATTGTTTTGACAATTGGGGATCTTAGTATTCGAGGTGGTGCAGAACGCGTGGTGGTGAATTTCGCTGAGGCGCTTTGTGAAAATGGACATAGGGTTGAAATTTTGAGTTTTTATCGTTCTAATGAAGTATTGCCCTATGCGATTTCACCGCAGATTAAAGTTAGCTTTATGCATGAAAAATCACAAGATTCTATGCGGAAAAAGCCATTATATAAGCTTTATTATAAGATTTATGAAAGCTATCTTTTAAACAAAATGTATCCTGATGCTGATGTGATTATTTTTAATAATTCTCCCCATTTTCCTTTTTTTAAAAATCCTAAAACTTGCTATATTAAATTTGTGCATTCTGCATTTAAGCGTTTTTTAAAGCGATTTAATTCTTTTGATTCTTTGGTGGTTTTGAGTGGCAGACAAATTGAGATTTGGAAAAAATACCACCAAAATGTCGTGGTGATTCCAAATTTTATTAAAGCCTTTTTAAATCAAACTTCGCACTTAAATCAAAAAAGAGTGTTGTGTGTTGGTAGGATTACCCCAAATGATGAAAAAGGATTTTTGCGACTTATAGATATTTGGGAGATTGTGCAACAAAACTCTAAAAACAAAGAATGGGAGTTGTGTATCATAGCAGGAGTTGAATCTCCCAAAGAAGAGCCTTTTAAAGAAAAGCTAGAGCGTAAAATTATCCAAAAAAACTTGCAAAATTCTGTGATTCTTAAGCCCTTTAGCAATGAGATTTTACAAGAATATTTACAAGCAAGTTTTTATGCTATGACAAGCTATGCAGAAGGTCTCCCTATGGTGCTTGTGGAGGCAAGTAGTTGTGGGCTGCCTTGCATTGCTTTTGATATTAATACAGGACCAAGTGATATTATTGAAAATGGGGTGAGTGGATTTTTGGTGCAAGATGGAGATTTACAAGGCTATGCAGGGGCTATGCAGAAGCTTATGGAGAATGAAGAGCTAAGGCGTAAAATGGGAGCTAAGGCTAAAGAAATCGTGGAGGAAAAATTCTCTAAACGCAAAGTTTTAGAGCAATGGGAAGAATTATTTCAAGCTTTAAAAAATAAAAAATAGAATCGCTTAAAAAATAAAAGCCAAAAAACAAAAATCCTTAAGTTAGGATTTTATTGATTGTTTGTGGGTGGCGTATTTTTTGTAGTGTTTTTTGATTTTGTAGATTTTTGGGATAATGTTTAGGAGATTTTTATCGTGTTTTCTAGCATATAAAATCACTTCCCCAAGCACACAACAAAGCCCAAATTGCGAATGAGGTATCTTGGAGACTTCTTGTAAAAGCTTAGAATCATTATCGCTTTTTAGGAGTTTGGAGAGATTAAAGTAGCCTAAAAAGTTGGTGGTGTATAGTAGCGCATAATAGCCTAAAATAGCAAAGAGTTTATAATCATTTATTTGTGATTTTTGTTTGAGCAGATTTTCTCCAAAAATGGGAGATTGTTTAGCATATTTCCACCAAATATCATTAATATTGTTTCCTTTGTAATCTTGATAGCTTTGGAGGTATCGCCAAGGCTTCTCGCCATAATGCAATATTTTTGGGTTTTTAAAACTTTCATTAAAGGCTTCTCTTGTGTAGTTTAGGCGATTCTTGCATTCATCTTTGCAAAGGACATAAAGCAAGGTAATGCATTGAAAATTATAGGCAAAAGGGAGTTGTAGGCGTTTGTTTATAGGGATTGTGAAGTTAAGTAAATCTTGATCGGCGGCTTTAATATAGGTGCATTTTGGGGCTAGATTCTCACATTTCTCCCAAATTTGTTCTTTAATATATTGCTTGGAGTTTATCAGTAAAAATCCAGAATTAAAGTAATTTTCATCAAAATAAAAAGTTTTTTTATGGTTATTTTCTTGGTATTTGATTTTTCGATTCTTAGAGCCACAATCGCCGATGATTCCAGCGATATTATCTTTCAAATCTAGGGCAAATAATTCCCTTAAATCGCACAAAACAAGCATATCTGAATCTAAATAAAGGCATTTTTGCGGAGCGGGTTTGATATAATCTTGCCATTTTAGGCGGTAATAGGGTAGGTGGCTACTATGGGCAGCACCTGAAATAGGGAAATGGGCAAAATCTGCGTCATTAATAGTGTGAATTTGAAGAGTGCAGGGGTAAAAGGTGCTAAGCTCTTGAATGAAACTTTGAAGTTTAATTTGCAAATCTTTGGGGATTGAATCGCTTAAAATATGAAAGACATAACCTTCGCTTTTGTCTAGTTCATCTAAGTTGTCGTATTGTAATCTTGGATAATCTAAGCTTGGTAAAGAATCGCTTAGGGTGGTGCAAAAATCTTTGAAGCTTTTTTGTGGATTGGTGTTTTTAATAATGCTTGTAATTAAAACAGCAGTGTAGGGAATGTAGTTTTTATCAGCACTAAAGAAAATATGAAACATATTCAACCTTTAAATAAGGAATTATAGCGTATAATTATGACTAAGTGAATGAAAGGTAAAAGATGCAAAAGCCCAAAATTTCAATCGTGATTCCTGTTTATAATGTAGAAAAATATATTGCAGAATGCTTAGAATCTTGTATTAATCAAACTTTTAAGGAAATTGAGATTATCGTGGTGGATGATTGTGGGAGTGATAGGAGTATCAAGATAGCAGAGGAGTTTGCTAAAAGGGATTCTAGAATCAAGATAGTTTATAATAAAGAGAATATGAAATTAATGTTAGCTAGATTTGAGGGATCAAAGATTGCTACAGCGGATTATATTATGTTTTTGGATTCTGATGATTTTTTAAGCTTAGATGCGTGTGAAATTGCCTATAAAGCTTCTAAGGAGGGATATTATGATTTAGTAAGTTTTGGGAGCTATTCATGGAAGCAGGATAAAGCAGAGGTGTTTAGTGCCTATGAATCTCAAAGTTTTCAGAATTTGAATGATTTTTCAAAATGGTATTATGGGCTTAAATACCCTATTTGGAATCTTTGTGGCAGAATGCTCAAAAAAGATATTTATCATTTAAGCTTAAAGCAACTTGGGGTAACGCAAATAAAAGATAAAATTAGTCATGCAGAGGATGTATTGGCGATGTTTGCAGTTTTTAATCATTGCAATACTTTTATTTTTTTGCCTGAGATTTTATATTATTATCGTTGCAACACAGAATCAATAACACAAAATCAATCTTTGCAGAATCTTGAAAATAAGGCTAATGATTTGTTTAGAGTGATTAAAACTATGGAAAATTTTACTATGCATAATGCTTATAATAAAAAGCTAGCCAAGTATTTTTTATCACAAGCAAAGCATGAATGGAATATCATTAGTTATTCCATGAAAAATAGAAATCAATCTTTGGGATTTTTAGACAAATTGTTGCATAAAATATATGGTAGGTTTTATGTGATTAAACGAAAAATCAGAACAGGGTTTGGAAAGTGATGAGAAACGCCATGAGACCCAAAATTTCAATCATGATTTGATTAAGATTTTAGAATATTTTTAATTCTTTGTGGAATATTATAAGCTCTTGGGAAGTAAATGCATAATTTTCGCCTAGAATTTTTTGCATAATGGGAAAACTCCAAAAGATCATTCTTGCTAAAGCCTATATCTTTGTAACCCACTATTCTTAGATGTTGTAAGGTATGGTTAAAAAGCCAAAAACAAGAATTATCTAGGTGATTAATTATATCTTTATCATCAAAGTTTATTTTTAGGGATTGTAGATATTTAAAAAGCGTAAAATATGCAAATGCTCTTTTGCGATGTTTTGTTGTATCCATTTGGGTTCTCATGGTTGAGTTGTCTGATTGAACATAGTGGTAAAGGGGAGTATTATCCACATAAATTTGATTTGCGCTAAGCACAGAATGGGTGCAAAATGCTACATCTTGGTGCAGGATATGTGGAGTAATAAATTTAATATCTTTACCAAATAAATGCGAAGCTTTATGAATATAGCCAACAGTGGTTGTTATGAGATTATTTGGGGCTAATTTTGCCAATTCATGCGGAGTTAGTAATTTGTTATCGCATTCTTTGGGGACAAGTGGTTGAGGGGTGATAAAATCTTGATTGGCTTGTGGATAATTGATAAAAAAATGATTTGTAATTAAAATATCTGTTTGCAGATTTTGAATAAGAAGTCTTGTGAGATGTTCTAATGCAAACTCTTCTACAAAATCATCCGAATCAACAAACCATACATAAGAATTATTTTGCTGTTCTTTGGGGAAGTTTAGCCATTTTTGTTTGATAAAGTCTAATGCGGTATTTCTAGCTACAGATTGTCCTTGATTCTTTTGCGTGATAAGAGTGAATCGACCGTCTTTATTGGCATAATCTTGTGCTATTTTTAAACTTCCATCGGTGCTTCCATCATCTACCAGAATAGCTTCAAAATGACCATAAGTTTGATTAATGATTGAAGTGAGACATTTGCTAAGATGGGATTCTACATTGTAAATTGGTATGATAATGTAAAAAGAAATAGGCATTGTTTGTGTCTCCAAGGGTTTTTGGTTAATTTTATCATAATAAAATTAAAGTATAATACGAGTATATAAGTTTATGGTTAATTTATGTGGTTTAATTTAGTTTGCAGATTTAAGGATATCCATGAAAGGTTATTTAAAATTTTTACCTAGATTTGTTTCAAAAAGAATTGCTAAAAAACTAGAACAAGCAGAAAGACAAAGAGAAAAAGAAAGGTTGGATAGCAGTATAGAAGAATTTTTATCTAAAAAAATCCAAGATGAAGAAAAAGTGCCTATGGATGACATGGTTATAGTTAGTTTAACTTCTTATCCCAAAAGGATACCTTATATTAAGTATGCCATCTATACATTGCTAAATCAAAATGTAAAACCTTATCGAGTAGTTTTATGGCTAAGTAAAGAAGAATTTCCTAATAAAGAAAAAGATTTGCCGCAAGAATTATTGGAATTTGTAAAAAAAGGATTGGAGATTAAATGGTGTGATCAAAATCTTTATTCTTATAAGAAATTAATTCCTAGTTTAAAAGAATTTTCCAATAGTATCATTGTTACTGCTGATGATGATATATTGTATCCAAAAGATTGGCTAGAGAAGTTATATAGGGCATATAAAAAAGATCCTAATTTTATTCACTGTCATAGGGCACATAGAATAACTTTCGATAAACAAAATCATGTGAAGCCTTACATGGAGTGGGAACATTTAATAGAAAATAAAAGCACTGTGCCTTCTTTTTTAAATTTCCAAACAGGAGGAGGAGGGGTTCTTTACCCTAAGAATTGTTTTTTTGAAGATATTTTAAGAGAGGATAAATTTATGCAATTATCGCCCAGGGCAGATGATATTTGGTTTTGGGCCATGGCTCTTTTAAAAGGAACAAAAATAAATGTAGTAGAAAATAATGTCAATAAAATACAATCAAGCTTTATGGACTTTGATGAGGTGGGGCATTTATTCTCTAAAAATGAAAAGAATAATGATTTGCAACTGAATGCAGTTTTTGAAAGCTATCCGGAATTAAAAGAAAGAGCTGTATTTAATCCTAGTGAATATTGGGAGATTCGCTATAAAAAATCAGAAGTCACAAAAAATCAGAGAAGGGGCAAAATTGGTCCTTCAGGAGCGGGAAGCTATAATAATCTAGCAGAATTCAAAGCAGAAATACTTAATAAATTTGTAAGTGAAAATAACATTATAGATGTTATAGAATGGGGTAGTGGCGATGGGAATCAATTGTCGTTGGCTCAATATCCGCATTATATTGGAATTGATGTTTCTCAAACTGCTATTGATGGACTTAAGATAAAATTTGCAGATGATAAAACAAAAGAATTTTATGAAATCAATGAATATTTTAAGCAAGAGAGAAAGAAAGCAGATCTGAGTATTTCTTTAGATGTAATTTACCATTTAATTGATGATGGTATCTTTGATCAATATATGCAAAATCTTTTTGAAAGTGCTAGTAAATTTGTAGTTATCTATTCTTCTAATAAGGAAGAATTTTTGGCGCAACATGTCAAACATCGAAAATTCAGTGATTGGGTTTTGAAGAATGTAAAGGGATGGAGATTGATGCAAGTCATCCCTAATCGCTATCCTTATGATGAAAATAATCCAGATTTTACATCTTTTGCTGATTTTTATATTTACACAAAGGAAGATAAATGACGCTAAAGCAAAAGAATATACGCTATAGAAATGAATTATTGGTTAAAGATAAATATTATTTAGGTGGTTTGTTGGTTGTAAAAAAGACATTCAAATATGTAAAAGATAACTTGAAATTTAAATTGTATGTCTTTGGGATTCCATTGTGGAGTAGTTATGTAAAACCACAAAATTTTTTTAGACTTTCAAAGGCATATAATATGAAGGGGGGAGGTAGATATTTAGACTGTTCTCATTATATGACACAAGATATTGCTAGAGCGTTAAATGAAGATAGAGAAGTGGTCAATAAGATTAAAATGTTGTGTGAAGATTTAGATTGTGAAAGTATTGAACAAGTAAATCAAATTATTGCAAGACTTAAGCTGTCATATTATTTGAAAGATAAAAAATGGTTTAATTTGATAAATAGAGAAAGAGAAGAGTTGGAAAAAATTAAACAAGAGTTTTATCCCAATATCATTCAATTTGGTTCTATTTGGTTCTATAATGGTTGGTTTTTGCCTATTAATGCTTTTGAGGTGAGTGTATTTTGGCACAAGCACGGCTTACATAAGATAGAAAATTGAGGTAAGATAAGAGAAAAAAATATTATTGATGTAGGTGGTTTTGTGGGAGATAGTGCGATTTTGCTACAAGAATATACTGATAAGAAAGTCTATTCTTTTGAAGCAGTTAAGAATAATTATGAATTAATGCTAAAGACTATAGAATTAAATAGTGCTTCTAAAGTTGTTCCAGTCAAAAAAGCATTAGGCTCCAAAAAAGAAAAATTAAAAATCTCCATTAATGATAGCGGTTCAAGTATTCAATTTAATATGGGTACCGGTGATATAGAAGAGGTGGAAGTTATAACCTTGGATGAGTTTGTTCGAGAAAATGATATAGAAGTTGGTTTTATTAAAGTTGATATTGAAGGCTTTGAGATGGAATTTTTAAGAGGTGCTTTGCAGGTGATAAAAGAACAAAAACCAGCAATGCTTATTAGTATTTATCATCAAGCTGGTGATTTTTTTGGAATCAAGCCTTTTATTGAGCATTTAAACTTAGGTTATAAATTTAAAATTTACAAACCAATTGATCATAGTGTTGCAGGAGAAATCGCGCTTTTTTGTGAAGTAAGATAGCAAGGGGCTATTTAAGCTTTGATTTCTCTTCATTCCGCTATTGCACAGGCTCTTGTTTCGCGTATTACACTTACTTTGATTTCACCGGGGTATTGGACATTAGATTGTATTTCTTGAGCAATTTCTTTAGCAAGTAAATAGGATTCATCATCATCAATTTCTTCTGCTTTGACAATCACTCGCACTTCCCGTCCTGCATTAATAGCATAGGCGTGTAAAACGCCCATTTTTGAGAGTGCAATTTTCTCTATTTCACTCACGCGCCTTAGGTAGTTTTCTAGCACTTCTCGTCTTGCCCCAGGGCGTGCAGCAGAGAGTGCATCAGCTGCACACACAGCTGCTGCTTCTATGCTTTTAACTTCTTCATCGCCATGATGAGAGAGAATCGCATTTAAAACTACAGGGTGCTCATTATACCGCCGTATGATTTCTGCTCCAAGCTCTACATGAGTGCCTTTGAACTCGTGTGTCCTTGCCTTTCCTATATCATGCAAGAGTCCGGCTTTTGTTGCTAGCAGGCAATCTCCGCCTAATTCTGCGGCGATGATTCCAGCAAGATTGGCTACTTCTAGGCTATGTGCTAGTGCATTTTGCCCATAGCTTGCGCGGTAGCGTAATTTTCCGATGAGTTTTTTGATTTCAGGGTGGATGTTTCCAAGTCCCAAATCAAGAGTAACTTTATCTCCCTCATCAAAAATATTTTGTTCAAACTCTTCAGCGCATTTTTGATAAATCTCTTCGATTCTAGCAGGTTGGATTCTGCCATCTTCGATTAATCTTTGGATAGTCTGCACAGCAATAGATCGGCGGTAGAGATTGTGTGAGCTAACGACAATCACACCAGGTGTGTCATCAATAATAATATCTACTCCACAAATCATTTCAAGTGTTTTAATATTGCGCCCATCTTTTCCGATGATTCGAGCTTTCATCTCATCATTAGGGAGAATGATTGTGTGGATAAGTCTCTCAGCGGCAAATTCCCCTGCAAAGCGTGAAGTGGCTTGAGCTAGAATATAAGCTGCTTTGGCTTTGGCTTCTTCTCTAAGCTCTTTTTCTTGTTTTCTTAGAATCTGTGCGATTTCTTGACGCGATTCTTCTTGTATCTTTTTAAAAAGGATTTTTTTGGCTTCGCTCTTTGTGATAGTGCTAATAGTGGCTAGTTTGTTAGTTAGATCTTCAAGCTTTTCTTGATAGTTTGTTTTGAGTTTTTTAAGTGATTCTTGCTCTTGGAGTAAAACATTTTTATCACGATTGATGAGTTGTCTTTCGCGATCAAGTGAGCATTGTTTGTGTTCTAGCTTTTGATTCTCTCTTAGCTTTTCTTTTTCAAATTCTAAGCGATTATTTTCATATTCTTTCACAATTTTGGCTGTTTCTCTTTCGTATTTTTGCTTTGATTCTAGCTCTATTTCTTTGGCTTTGATTTTTGATTCTTGAAGTGTTTTTTCTGCTTCGTATTCAATAGCCTTTGCCTTAGCCTTTGATTGTTCAAGCAGAATCTCTACATTGGCACTAGAAAGTCTGCGTGAAATAAGGTAGCTTCCTCCGCCGGCGACTAAGGCTGATAAAGCGGAGCTGACAATAATCCAAGTTATCATATTTTTGATCCTCTAGTTTGAGACTAGCAAAGGGCGTGATGAAGAAATTTGACTGCACATCGTGTTTTTCTGTGATAGTTTGATGAGTATAATGAATGCCACGACAAATAAAAATATTGGTAGGTTTGTGTTTTAAAGTATCAAAAAATCTATCATACATACCCTTGCCAAATCCTATGCGTTTGAAATTTTTATCCATTCCAAGTGTGGGAATGATTGCAATATTAATTTTTTTAAAATAAAATGCTGAATTTTTGGCTTCATAAATACCAAATGCCTTTTTTTGCAATGGTAAGCGGTATTTTACAATTTTAAAGCTGATACCACACATAAAAGGGATAAAAATTTGTATATTTCTTGATTTGCGGTAAGAATTAAGTAGCTTTCTGCAATCAAATTCGCTTTTTAAAGGATAATAAAATAAAATAGAAATAGGTGCCTTAGAAGTTTTTTTGTGAGCATAAATTAGGCTCTTTAGGAGTTTATTAAGTTGTTTTTCTAAGCGATAATCCAAGTATCTAAGCTGCTTAGAATCTTGAATTTTTTTGAGATTAGCTTTGTAGTGTTGGCGATAGGATTCTTTTAGATTTTGCAAGGGTTTCCTTTGAATGAAAAGATAAGAGTAATAAACACTAAGCATTGCAATAAAAGCAAAAGAAAATGAATGTAATAGACTTGCGATTCTTTAAGCAAGATTCCAAACTGCTCTAATCCAAAATAAAAAACAAAACTCAATACTAAACCACCTAAATACCCAATTTGTCTTGTTTTATCAATCTTAGAAAGAAAACTTTTGGAATGAAAGATTAGGGTTTCATTGCGCACAAGATAATCCCCAAAAATAAAGCCTATCTGATAAAGCCCATAGACTAAAAGTGCTCCATAGAAAGTCTGCGGAAAAAGCAAATAAGAAAGCAAATAAGCAAAGGGCAGAATCTCCATAAAGGTAAGAATGATCTTATAGGGTTTGGTTTGGAGTAGCTGTGTGTAAAAAAAGCTTAGAATCCACGCTCCAAGGGCAAGAATGATTCCGCCAATGGAGAAAGTTTTGGGGGGTAAAAGTGCATAAATGGTAAAGATTGTCCCCAAAGCAACTCCCCCAAAAAGGGAGTTTAAAAATTTGTAAATAAGATAATTGTGAAGCGAAAAATTTTGCATTAGAATTTGTATTTCACTCCTCCACCAAAGGTTGTTTCAAACTCATAAGGATAATAAGCTCCATCAACAACTAGAGCATTTTTGTGGTCGGTGAGATTGTTTGCAAAAGCGTAAATTTCAAAATCTTTGAGAGTGTAGCTAAGGGTTACATTGAGGCTTTGATAGTTTGGCATTTTTGTAAGCACATTATCATAATCATTATAATCATAAGCCCTAGAGCCATATTTATAAGAGATTCCAAGATTAAGATTAGGAATAGGGAGATAATTAAGGCTTGTTACAAAAGTGTGCTTAGAGACACCGGGAATTGTATTGCCTTTATATCCTTCATTACCTTGCATGGTAGCATCAACATAAGCATAACTCAAGGTTGAATAAAGGTTTTGCGAGAAATAAGTGATAAATTTAACTTCACCACCGATTCTTCTTGTTTTTCCTAGAGTTTGGTTAGTATTAGAAATGCCTGTGATTTTGTTTAGTCCAAAATAGTTTTCATCGTGCCCTTGGATATAAAACACACTTCCGCTAAGCTTGTGAATCCCCACAATCATATCTGTTCCAATTTGAAAAGTATCAAAAGTGGCTGGTTCAATGAGTGTGTTAGGCAAAGGGGCAAATGTGATAGGATCATAGCGGAGTAGCCAATCAACATTTGGAGTAACAAAGGTGCGAGAATAGGAAGTAAAAACGCTAATTTGCGGGTGGATTTGGTAATGATAGCCAAGTTCTCCACCAATAAGATTTTCATCCCTGCTATAAGAATTAGTTTGTTTGTTGATGACTCTTTGTGTGTTGATTCCAAGATTGAGCGTGGAGTTCCCTAGATATTTTTCTCCGCTAAGATAAAGCAACATTTCACTCACTTCAGCTTTGACATTGTTATTTGTGCGTTGGCTTTGTTTGATCTCTCCCCCTATTTCTGCAAGATAGGAATCATTTTTGTAAGCGCTGTTAAAGTTTCCATACAAGCCTTTTCCAGTATAGAGTGCATTAGGAGAATTGACATAATCGCTTTCATTGCGATTCCCACCAAAGTTAATATCGGTAGTAACGCCATTTTGCGCATAATAGGTTAAGCCAAAATTATGATGCAAATCCCATCGCTTTTGATGACTAAAGGAATCTCCCCAAAGTGATGGCGCAGGAGCTTGGCTTGGATCTTTGTCAAACTGCTCTTTGGTAAGTGGATCAGCGTATTTGATTCCATATTTGGAATAATTAGCACTAGCTTTTAAGATTAAAGAATCATTGGGGTAATAAAAAAGTGAGATTCCACCATTTTTGTTGTAATTTCCATCTTTTTCATCAGATCCTTGTGTGATTTTTCTAGCACCTTGAGAATGTTGATATTGACCATAAAATCCAATATTCAAAGTGTCTCCCACATAACGCGCAGTCATTTGTGAATTGAGCGTGTCATAGCTTGAATAGCCTAGATTAATAGTTCCACCTTCTTTGCGTGTGGTGGTGATTTTCAAGATTCCACTCACTGCACCATTACCATATTTTGTCATACCTTTGCCGCGGATAATTTCAATTTTTTGAATTGAATCAAGTGGAATAGAGCTTAGTGAAACAGGCGCTGAATCAATATTATTTATTCTAATTCCATCAACAATGATTGCAAGATTCTTGTGTGCGTTTTGCCCAAAGCCACGCAAATCAATGTTTTGAGTGTAAGGATTGCCATAACTGGAAGTGGTTTTAAGCAGAGAATGAAGATTTAAGAATTCATAGACATTTTGAGCATTGGATTGTTTAATTTCCTCTGCACTAAATTCTTCTTTGAAGTCTGCATTCTCTACAAATTCATCTGCATGGATAATAGAAAGCTTTAAAGATTGAGAATCTTGAGATTGTGAAGATTTTTCATTTAAAGCGATATTTTGACTTTGTGCAAGAAGGGTGCTGTTTAAAGCTAAAATTGCAGCCAAAGAAAAATATTTTTTTCTAAATCCCCTAGGTTGTAAATGTTTGTGTTTTCGCATTTAAATTTCCTAAATTAATGAAATTTTGGCGATTTAAAAATTAGCAATCATTGCCTAAACATTCTTATTGTATATTTAAGGATATAAAGAAGTGATTGCTAGAATATTTAAAAAGCCAAAAAGAATTCTACAATAAATTTTTATAAAGTATTGACATTTTTAAAAAAAGAGGATACAATTCCACTTCATTTTTAAATTTTGCTGGTGTAGCTCAGTTGGTAGAGCAGCTGCCTTGTAAGCAGCAGGCCGGGGGTTCGAGTCCCTTTACCAGCTCCATTTATTTTTATTTCAGTGTTTGACCAGTTTATAATTGGGGTGAGATACTCAAGTGGCCAACGAGGGCAGACTGTAAATCTGCTGGTTCTACCTTCCGTGGTTCGAATCCACGTCTCACCACCATTAATAGCTATTTGCGGGAGTAGCTCAGTTGGCTAGAGCATCAGCCTTCCAAGCTGAGGGTCGCGGGTTCGAGCCCCGTTTCCCGCTCCATATACTGGGAGCTGATTCTACTTGTAGTTTTTTTAAATCAGCCCAACACTTATGTATTGTTATTTTTTTGCCCATATAGCTCAGTGGCAGAGCACTTCCTTGGTAAGGAAGAGGTCGGCGGTTCAATCCCGCTTATGGGCTCCAGTTTTTCAGAGTTTATGATGGAATTGTAGAAAATGTTACGATTCTTAATTTTAAAATTGGTAAAAATAGTGTAGAATAACGGCTATTTTAAACTTTAAATTTTAGGAGAAGCTTATGGCTAAGGAAAAATATGTCAAATCAAAACCACATGTAAATATTGGAACTATCGGGCATGTTGACCATGGTAAGACAACTTTAAGTGCTGCGATTTCTGCTGTTCTATCTACTAAAGGTCTAGCAGAGATGAAGGACTATGATAATATCGATAATGCTCCAGAAGAAAAAGAGCGTGGTATTACTATTGCGACTTCACACATTGAATATGAAACAGAAAAAAGACACTACGCACACGTAGATTGTCCTGGACACGCTGACTATGTTAAAAACATGATCACAGGTGCTGCGCAAATGGATGGAGCGATTTTGGTTGTTTCTGCTGCAGATGGTCCTATGCCACAAACAAGAGAGCACATTTTGCTATCTCGCCAAGTAGGTGTTCCTTACATTGTGGTATTTATGAATAAACAAGATATGGTTGATGATCCAGAATTATTAGAATTAGTTGAAATGGAAATTAGAGAGCTTTTATCAAGCTATGAATTCCCAGGAGATGATACTCCAATTATCGCTGGTTCTGCATTAAAAGCACTTGATGAAGCAAAATCTGGAACTTTAGGTGAGTGGAGTGAGAAAATCATGAAGCTTATGGATGCAGTAGATGAATACATTCCAACTCCTGTTCGTGAAACTGATAAAACTTTCCTTATGCCAATTGAAGATGTTTTCTCAATTGCTGGTCGTGGAACAGTTGTAACAGGAAGAATTGAAAGAGGTATTGTAAAAGTTGGTGATGAGATTGAAATCGTAGGTATTAGACCAACTCAAAAAACAACTGTTACTGGCGTTGAAATGTTTAGAAAAGAGCTAGATCAAGGTGAGGCTGGTGATAATGTTGGGGTTCTTTTAAGAGGAACCAAAAAAGAAGAAGTAGAAAGAGGTATGGTTCTCTGTAAGCCAGGCTCAATCACTCCTCACAAAAAATTTGAAGGTGAAATTTATGTTCTTTCAAAAGAGGAAGGCGGAAGACATACTCCATTCTTTAATGGATATAGACCACAATTCTATGTAAGAACAACAGATATCACAGGTTCTATTACGTTACCAGAAGGTGTAGAAATGGTAATGCCAGGTGATAACATTAAAATCACTGTTGAATTAATCAACCCTATCGCACTTGAAGAGGGAACAAGATTTGCTATCCGTGAAGGTGGTAGAACTGTAGGTGCGGGTGTTGTTACAAAGATTATCGAATAGGCTTTAAAAAATGGCTAAAGGTAATCGCGTAAAAATTGGACTCAAATGTTCTGAATGTGGTGACATTAATTACAGCACTGTAAAAAATGCAAAAACCCAAACAGAAAAACTGGAGCTAAAAAAGTTCTGCCCAAGATTAAATAAACACACAATTCATAAAGAAGTAAAACTAAAAAGCTAAGATTCCTCCTCTTAGCTTTTAGCTTTTGTAGGTCAGTAGCTCCAATGGTAGAGCGTCGGTCTCCAAAACCGAGTGTTGGGGGTTCGAGTCCCTCCTGGCCTGCCATTTTGTAATAAAGAGAGACAATCAAAGAAATGAAAAAACTAATTAGTTATTATAAATTATCAAGAGAAGAGTTATCAAAAGTTATTTTCCCCACAAAAGAACAAGTGAGAAATGCATTTATTTCTGTGGTCATCGTTGTAACAATAGTTGCTTTATTCTTGGCATTAGTTGATTTCATTCTTGGTAGTTTTGTTTCAAGTATTTTATAATTTTTAGGATTTGTCTATGGCGTTGTATTGGTATGCGATTCAAACATATTTTGGTAGTGAGCAAGCAGTAAAGCGTGGGATTGAAAATCTTGTAAGAGAACATCACTTAGAAGAGAGAATCACTGATATTGTTGTTCCAACTGAAGATATTATTGAAGTAAAAAATAACAAAAAAAAGATAAGCGAAAGAAGTCTTTACCCCGGATATGTTTTTGTAAAAGTTGATCTTGATACAGCATTATGGCATAAAATTCAATCTTTACCGAAAGTTAGTCGTTTTATTGGTGAGGCTAAAAAGCCAACTCCATTGAGTGAAGCAGATATTAATCATATTATTGAAAAAGTTCAAAATCGTGCTGCTCCTAAACCAAAAGTTATTTTTGAAGCGGGAGAAGTTGTTAGAATCATTGAAGGTCCTTTTGCAAACTTCACTGGAACAGTTGAAGAATATGATATGGAGCATAGAAAACTCAAATTAAATGTTTCTATTTTTGGTAGAAGCACCCCTATTGAAATACTTTATTCACAAGTGGAAAAAATAGTTTAATTACTAAAAACAAGGATAAGTTATGGCAAAGAAAATCATTGGCGAACTTAAGCTTCAAATCCCTGCGGGCAAAGCAAATCCATCTCCTCCTGTTGGTCCAGCTCTAGGACAGCGTGGTGTTAATATTATGGAATTTTGTAAAGCATTCAATGAAAAAACGAAAGATATGGGAGATTTTAATATTCCTGTGTTAATCACTGTTTATCAAGATAAAAGCTTTACATTTGTAACCAAAAAACCACCTGTTACAGATTTAATTAAAAAAGCAGCAGGAATCCAGAAAGGTTCTGATAATCCTTTAAAAAATAAAGTTGGAAAATTAACTAAAGCACAAGTTTTAGAGATTGTTAAAACAAAGATGGATGATTTGAATGCAAATTCAGAAGAAGCAGCAATTAAAATTGTTGAAGGAAGTGCTCGAAGTATGGGCATTGAAGTTGTAGATTAATAAGACGCGTTGGAGTATAAAATATGGCAAAAAAAATTACTAAAAGAATGCAAAAACTACTAGAAAAGGTAGATTGTAAAAAGATATACGATATTACAACCGCTTCTGCAACAGTGAAGTCTTTAGCATCTGCTAAATTTGATGAAACCGTTGAGATTGCGTTGAGTTTGGGAGTTGATCCTAGACATGCCGATCAAATGATTCGTGGTGCTGTTGTATTGCCTAATGGAACAGGAAAAAATGTTCGAGTAGCAGTTTTTGCAAAAGGCGTAAAAGCTGATGAAGCAAAAGCAGCAGGAGCTGATGTTGTAGGTGATGAGGATTTAGCAGAGCAAATCAAAGGTGGTGAAATCAATTTTGATATGGTGATTGCTACTCCAGATATGATGGCTTTAGTAGGAAAAGTTGGTCGAATTTTAGGTCCAAAGGGATTAATGCCAAACCCCAAAACTGGAACAGTAACTATGGAAGTTTCAAAAGCAGTGAGCAATGCTAAGAGCGGTCAAGTTAATTATCGTGTAGATAAAAAAGGTATTATCCACGCACCTGTTGGAAAGGTTAGCTTTGATGCAAAAAAACTAGAAGAGAATATCATTGCGCTTGTTAGAAATATCAATAAGCAAAAACCAGCAACAGCTAAGGGTAAATATATTAAAAATGCAACTTTATCGCTAACAATGAGTCCATCACTTAAACTTGATGTGCAAGAACTCATTGATATGAAATAATTTATTCTTGTTTTTATCTTAGACTAATGACTATAGGGGCTTTGCTTAAAAATTACCCTATATAAGTCTTTCGTCGGAAAGGAGGTTAAAATGACAAAAGTAGAAAAAAACGCTTTAATTGAAAGTTTAAGTGCCGAATTTCAAGCTTCAAATGCAATCATCGTTTGTGATTATAAAGGACTTACGGTTAAGGAATTAGAAGTTCTAAGAGCAGAAATGAGAGCTCAAAATGCAAAAGTGCAAGTCGTTAAAAATACTCTAGCTTCTATTGCATTAAAGAATTCTAATGTTGAAGGTTTGGAGCTAAAAGAAAATAATATTTTTCTTTGGAGTGAAGATCAGATTTCTTTGTCAAAAGTAGTTTGCAAATTTTCAAACTCTGTGGGCGGAAAATTAGTGATCAAATCTGGTTACTTTGAAGGAGAGTTGGTTGATTCAAAACATATCGAAGCAGTTTCAAAACTACCTTCAAAAGAAGAGCTTATTGGTATGTTGCTGTCTGTTTGGACTGCGCCTGCAAGATACTTTGTTACAGGGTTGGATAACTTACGCAAACAAAAAGAAGGTGAATAATTAATAAATTTAAGGAGATAAATTATGGCAATTTCAAAAGAGGATGTATTAGAGTATATTGGTAATCTTTCTGTTATGGAACTTTCAGAGCTTGTAAAAGCTTTTGAAGAGAAATTTGGTGTTTCTGCTGCGCCAACTGTTGTTGCAGGTGCAGTTGCTGGTGGTGCTGGTGCTGCTGCAGAGGAAAAAACAGAATTTGATGTTATTCTTGCAGATAGCGGTGATAAGAAAATCAATGTTATCAAAGTTGTAAGAGAAATAACAGGTCTTGGCTTAAAAGAAGCAAAAGATGCAGTTGAGAAAACTCCATTCACCGTTAAAGAAGGTGTTAAAAAAGAAGATGCTGAAGCTATGAAAGCAAAATTTGAAGAGGCTGGTGCTAAAGTCGAAATTAAATAATTCAAGAGAGGGGGGATTTTTCCCCTCTAAATTTTTCATTTTTCTTCCAAAATTCTACATTAATAAAAGGTAACGATTATGCCAGTAAATTTAAAATCCGGAAATAGATTAAGAGTTGATTTTACTAAGATTCCGCAAAATATAGCAGTTCCAAATTTGTTGCAACTACAAAGAAGTAGCTATGAAGCTTTTTTGCAATCAAAAGAAAATAATGAATCTGGTATTGAAAAAGTTTTTAAGTCTATTTTTCCTATTCATGATACTCAAAATAGAATTAGTTTAGAGTATGCGGGTTGTGAATATGGGAAGCCACGATATACCGTAAGAGAGGCTATGGAGAGAGGTTTAACTTATTCAATTCCTTTGAAAATAAAAATACGCTTGGTGCTTTGGGAGAGAGATGAAAAGACGGGCGAAAAGCTAGGTATTAAAGATATTAAAGAGCAAAATATTTTTGTTCGCGAGATCCCATTAATGACAGATAGAACAAGTTTTATTATTAATGGTGTGGAAAGGGTAGTAGTTAATCAACTTCACAGAAGCCCTGGTGTTATTTTTAAAGAAGAAGAATCTTCAACAACTTCTAATAAGCTTGTTTATACAGGACAAATCATTCCTGATAGAGGTTCTTGGTTGTATTTTGAATATGATGCAAAAGATACACTTTTTGTGCGTGTTAATAAAAGGAGAAAGATTCCTGTAACGATTCTTTTTAGAGCCTTGGGATATTCTAAGCAAGATATTTTAAAAATGTTCTACCCTTCTTTGAGCATTAAAGCTAAGGGTGGAAAATATTTTATCGCTTTTGACCCCGAAGAATTTATTGGACGCGTGGATTTTGATATTAAAGATTCTAAAGGAAAATTGATTCTTGCTGCTGGGAAGCGATTAACTGCTAAAAAAGCTAAAGCGTTAAAAGAAGAAAAAGTCAATATGATTGAATATCCAGTTGAAACTTTGATTGAACGTTATTTGGCTGAGCCTATCATTGACAAAGAAAGTGGTGAAGTTATTTTTGATACTTTAACTTTGATGGATGATTCTAAGCTTAAAAAACTTGCAGAAATGGGAATTAATGAGTTTGTGGTGGCTAATGATTTAGCCAATGGAGTGGATTCTTCTATTATTAATGCTTTTATTGCCGATGCAGAATCATTAAAGCTTCTTAAGCAAACTGAAAAAATTGATAATGAAAATGATTTGGCGACCATTCGTATTTATAAAGTAATGCGTCCTGGAGAGCCTGTTACTAAAGAAGCTGCTAAACAATTTGTGCAACAATTATTCTTTGATCCTGAGCGCTATGATTTGACAAGAGTTGGGCGTATGAAAATGAATCATAAGCTTGATATTTCTGTGCCTGATTATGTTACGGTTCTCACTCATGAAGATATTATCAAGACTGTCCGCTATCTCATTCATGTGAAAAATGGTCAAGGCAGAATTGATGATAGAGATCATTTAGGGAATCGTAGAATCCGTGCTATTGGGGAGCTTTTGGCAAATGAATTGCATACAGGATTGGTTAAAATGCAAAAAGCCATTCGCGATAAACTCTCAACTATCAGTAGCGGTTTAGAAGAGCTTATGCCACATGATTTGGTAAATTCTAAAATGATTACAAGCACGATTTTGGAATTTTTTACAGGTGGGCAACTTTCTCAATTTATGGATCAAACTAATCCACTCTCTGAAGTAACTCATAAAAGGCGTTTATCTGCACTTGGAGAGGGTGGTTTGGTTAAAGAGCGTGCAGGATTTGAAGTGCGTGATGTTCATCCAACGCATTATGGCAGAATCTGTCCGATTGAAACTCCAGAGGGTCAAAACATTGGTTTGATTAATACGCTTTCTACTTATGCAAAGGTTAATGAGCTTGGCTTTATTGAAGCGCCTTATCGCAAGGTTGTAGATAAAAAAGTTACAGATGAAATTGTGTATTTAACTGCTACTCAAGAAGAAGGGGCGGTGATCGCGCCTGCAAGCACGATTTTAACTAATGACAATATGATTAAAGAAGATATTATTGAGGTGCGAAAAGATGGAGAGATTATCCTTATGGAATCTTCCAAAGTTGAGCTAATTGACCTTAGTCCAAGAATGGTAGTAGGGGTTGCGGCAAGTTTGATTCCATTTTTGGAGCACGATGATGCTAACCGCGCCTTGATGGGTTCAAACATGCAACGCCAAGCGGTGCCTTTGCTTTGTCCTGATGCTCCAGTAGTTGGAACAGGAATTGAAAAGATTGTATCACGGGATTCTTGGGAATCTCTTAAAGCTACACGCGGTGGTGTTGTGGAAAAAGTGGATGCAAAAAATATTTATATCCTAGGTGAAGATGATAATGGTGCTTTTATTGATCATTATTCACTTCAAAAAAATCTAAGAACTAACCAAAATACTTCTTTCTCTCAAAAGCCTATTGTAAAAGCAGGGGATGTGATTGAGAGTGGAGATGTGATTGCAGATGGTCCTAATATGGATCAAGGTGAGCTTGCATTGGGTAAAAATATCCGTGTTGCTTTTATGCCTTGGAATGGTTATAACTTTGAAGATGCGATTGTTGTTAGCGAGAAGCTTATTCGCAACGATGCCTTTACTTCAATTCATATCTATGAAAAAGAGATTGAAGCAAGAGAGTTAAAACATGGTGTTGAAGAGATTACTCGAGATATTCCAAATATTCGCGAAGAAGAATTAGCTCATCTTGATGAGAGTGGAATTGTTAAAATTGGGACTTATGTAACAGGCGGTATGATTTTAGTGGGGAAAGCTTCTCCAAAAGGTGAGGTGAAGCCAACTCCAGAAGAAAGGCTATTAAGAGCTATTTTTGGGGAAAAAGCAGGGCATGTGGTTAATAAATCCCTTTATTGTCCTCCAAGCTTAGAGGGAACGGTGATTGATGTTAAAATCTTTACTAAAAAGGGTTATGATAAAGACAAGCGTGCTGTTATAGCTTATGAGGAAGAAAAAGCGCGATTGGATTTAGAGCACCACGATAAATTATTAATGCTTGACCGCGAAGAAAGCTTGAGAATTGGATCTATTCTAGCTAAAGAAAAGCTTGTCGCTGATGTAAAAGTGGGTGATAAAGAATATAAAAAAGGGAGTGTGATTCCTAAAGAAGAGCTAGAGAATGTGAATCGTTTTGCGATGGGAACAATTATCAAAGGTTATGCTAAAGAGATTCAAAGTCAATATGATATGCTCAAAGCCAATTTCTTAGAGCAAAAGAAAAATCTTAGCGAAGAGCATGAAGAAAAGCTTTCTATTATTGAAAAAGATGATATTCTGCCAAGTGGAGTTGTAAAGCTTGTTAAGATTTATGTAGCCACTAAACGCAAACTGAAAGTGGGCGATAAAATGGCGGGAAGACACGGAAACAAAGGGATTGTTTCAAATATTGTCCCAGAAGTTGATATGCCTTATACTAAAGATGGGCGTCCAGTAGAAATTGTTCTTAATCCACTTGGTGTTCCTAGTCGTATGAACATAGGACAGATTCTAGAAGTGCATTTGGGCTTAGTGGGTAAAAAATTAGGTGAGCAAATTGCGGGTGTTTTTGAGCAAGAAAAAAGTCAATGGATAAGCCAACTAAGAGGAAAAATGCAAGAAATCGCTGAAGTTTCAGGAATGAAAGAAACCAAAGAATTCTTAACAACATTAAGCGATGAAACGTTGCTTACTTATGCGAGAGATTGGAGCAAGGGAGTGAAGTTTGCTACTCCTGTTTTTGAAGGTGTTAATGCTCAAGAATTTGAAAAATTATTCAATTTAGCCAAGATTGATACAGATGGAAAAACTGAGCTTTATGATGGTAGAACTGGTGAAAAAATGATGGAGAGAGTGAATGTAGGGTATATGTATATGCTCAAACTCCACCATCTTGTTGATGAAAAGGTGCATGCAAGAAGCACAGGACCTTATAGTCTTGTAACACAACAACCAGTTGGTGGTAAAGCGCTCTTTGGTGGGCAAAGATTTGGGGAAATGGAAGTGTGGGCATTGGAAGCCTATGGCGCAGCACACACACTCAAAGAAATGCTAACTATCAAATCAGATGATGTAGAAGGGCGTGTGAAAGCTTATAAAGCTATTACAAGAGGTGAGGCGGTTAAAGAATCTGAGATTCCAGAGACTTTCTATGTTTTAACCAAAGAGTTACAAAGCTTGGCTTTGGATGTAAATGTGTTTGCAGATAACCAAGAGGGCATAAGTGAGCCTATTGTGATTAAAGAAGACAATCGCCCAAGTGATTTCAATGCTTTTCAGCTTCTTTTGGCTAGTCCAGAGAAGATTCGCAGTTGGAGTTATGGAGAGGTTAAAAAACCTGAAACAATTAACTACCGCACATTAAAGCCAGAGCGCGACGGCTTATTCTGCGCTAAGATTTTTGGTCCGGTGAGGGATTATGAATGTCTTTGTGGTAAATACAAGAAGATGCGTTACAAAGGAATTGTTTGTGAAAAATGTGGTGTAGAGGTAACAAGCTCTAAGGTGCGCCGATCTAGAATGGGACATATTGAGTTAGTAACACCAGTGGCACACATTTGGTATGTTAATTCCTTGCCAAGCAGAATCGGAACACTTTTGGGTGTGAAGATGAAAGATTTAGAGCGTGTATTGTATTATGAAGCTTATATCGTTAAGCAACCAGGAGAGGCTTATTATGACAATGAAGGCACAAAGCCTGTTGCTAAATATGATGTCTTAAATGAAGAGCAATACCAAAATCTTTCACAAAGATTTGACCACACAGGATTTGTAGCGCAAATGGGTGGAGAAGCTGTGAAAGATCTTTTAGAGGGTATTGACTTGGTGGATTTGATTGCAGAACTAAAAGAAGCGATTAAAACAACTAATTCTGAAGCCAAAAAGAAAACAATCATTAAGCGTTTAAAAGTGGTAGAAAGCTTTGTGGTTTCTGGTGGGCAGAATCGCCCAGAGTGGATGATGCTAACCGTTCTTCCGGTGTTGCCACCTGATTTGCGTCCTTTAGTAGCGCTTGATGGCGGTAAATTTGCCGTGAGCGATGTAAATGACTTGTATCGTAGAGTGATTAATCGTAATCAACGCTTGAAACGCTTAATTGAGCTTGATGCGCCAGAAATTATTGTGCGCAACGAAAAAAGAATGTTGCAAGAAGCAGTTGATGCACTCTTTGATAATGGTCGCAATGCAAATGCGGTTAAAGGAGCAAATAAGCGCCCACTTAAATCACTTTCTGAAATTATTAAAGGAAAACAAGGTCGATTCCGTCAGAATCTACTTGGAAAGCGTGTGGATTTCTCAGGGCGTTCTGTTATTGTTGTGGGTCCAAATTTGCGAATGGATCAATGTGGGTTACCTAAAAATATGGCTTTGGAATTATTTAAACCACATATCTTGGCAAAACTTGAAGAAAAGGGTTATGCAACAACACTTAAACAAGCCAAGAAGATGATTGAGCGCAAAAGTAATGAGGTGTGGGAGTGTTTGCAAGAGATAGTTGCAGATTACCCAATTATGCTCAATCGTGCGCCAACTTTGCATAAGCAATCCATTCAGGCTTTCCATCCTAAATTGATTGATGGTAAAGCAATTCAGTTGCATCCATTAGTTTGTGCAGCCTTTAACGCGGACTTTGATGGCGACCAGATGGCAGTGCATGTGCCACTTTCTCAAGAAGCTATTACGGAGTGTAAGCTTTTAATGCTTAGTTCAATGAATATTTTGCTTCCTGCAAGTGGTAAGGCGGTAACTGTCCCTAGCCAAGATATGGTTTTGGGGCTTTATTATCTTTCATTGGAAAAAGATGGTTCTAAAGGAGAGCATAAGCTATTCTCTAATATTGATCAAATTCATATTGCATTAGAATCAGGAGTGGTAGAAATTAGCTCTAAAGTAAGAGTGTTTGTAGAAGATAGAATCATTAATACAACTATTGGTAGAATGATTCTTAAGTCTATTTTACCAGATTTTGTTCCAATGCACTTATGGAATAAAATCTTAAAGAAAAAAGATATTGCAACTTTGATTGATTATGTTTATAAAGAGGGTGGAGTTGGAGTAACGGCTGGATTTTTGGATAATCTTAAGAATCTAGGATTTAAATATGCAACAAGAGCAGGTATTTCTATCTCTGCAGATGATATTATTGTGCCAAATAACAAAAACAAAGTTATTGAAGGCGCTAAGAAAAAGGTTAAAGATATTCAAGCACAATTTGGTGCAGGTTTATTGACCGAACAAGAGCGCTATAACAAGATTATTGATGTTTGGACAGACACTAATAATGCGCTAGGAAATGAGATGATGAAGCTCATTGAAAGCGATAAATCTGGATTTAACTCGATTTATATGATGGCTGATTCTGGAGCTAGAGGTAGTGCAGGGCAGATTAGACAGCTTTCTGCAATGCGTGGTTTGATGGCAAAACCAGATGGAACTATTATTGAAACTCCAATTACTTCAAACTTCAAAGAAGGTTTGAATGTGTTAGAATACTTTATTTCAACACACGGAGCAAGAAAAGGTCTTGCAGATACCGCGCTTAAGACGGCAAATGCTGGTTATCTTACAAGAAAACTTATTGATGTAAGCCAAAATGTTAAGATTGTAATGGATGATTGTGGAACTAATGAGGGCGTTGAGATCACGGATATCACTGTGGGTAGTGAGCTTATTGAGTCCCTTGATGAAAGAATTTTTGGGCGTGTGATAGCTGAAAATATCATTGATCCAATTACTAATGAAGTTTTAATCAGTGAGGGCACATTAATTGATGAAGAGAGGGCTAGAAAAGTTAAAGAAGCGGGTGTTAAATCTGTTATTATCCGCACCCCTGTAACTTGTAAAGCCGAAAAAGGTGTATGTGCTAAATGTTATGGACTTAATCTTGGTGAAGCAAGAATCTCTAAAGTGGGAGAGGCAGTGGGTGTTGTGGCTGCACAATCTATTGGTGAGCCTGGAACGCAGCTTACGCTAAGGACATTCCACATTGGTGGAACAGCAAGCAGAAGCCAAGAAGAGCGCCAAGTTGTTGCAGATAAAGAGGGATTTATTCGTTATTATAATGTTAAAACTTATAAAAACAGAGAAGGAAAGCGAATTATCTCTAACCGAAGAAATGCAGCAATCTTGCTAGTAGAGCCAAAAATCAAAGCTCCATTTGAGGGTGAGTTGAGAGTTGATATTGTGCATGATGAAGTGATTATTTCTGTTGTGGGCAAAGATGAGACTGCTAAATTCACACTCCGAAAAAGCGATGTGGCAAAACCAAATGAGCTAGCAGGGGTAACAGGAAAAATTGAAGGTAAATTCTATATTCCTTATCCAAGTGGGCATTATGTGAGAGACGAGGGAAGTATTGTGGATATTATCAAAGATAGCTGGAATATTCCTAATCGTATTTCTTATGCTAGTGAATTAAAAGTTGAGGATAATGCGCCAATTACTCAAAAAATCTATGCTAAAGAAGAGGGAATTGTGAAGTATTATTACTTGCAAGGCGATCACTTAGAGCGCTATAGAGCTTTGAAAAAAGGCGAAAAGATTACCGAGAAGGGCGTGTTTGCAGTGATTGCTGATGAATACGATCAAGAAGCAGCGCGACACTATATTGCAAGAGATTCGATTATTGAGATAGAAGACAATCAAAAGGTCGGAAAAAATACACTCATTGCAAGTCCAGAAAGCGATGAGCAAGTTGTGATTGCAGATTGGGATCCGTATTCTAATCCAATTATTTCAGAAGAAGCAGGAACGATTAAGTTTGAGGATATTATTCCTGGGCTTACTGTTTCAGAGCAAACTGATGAATTAACAGGTCAGACAAGATTAGTGGTTAATGAATATGTTTCTAGCGCGTATAAGCCAACTTTGGTTTTATCAACAGCAAAAGGTGGCTTGATTCGTTATTCGCTAGATCCTAAAACTGCTATTTTTGTTGCTGATGGAGCAAAAGTGGAAATGGCAGATATTTTGGCTAAAACACCAAAAGCCTTAGTTAAGTCAAAAGACATTACTGGGGGTCTTCCAAGGGTTTCTGAGCTCTTTGAAGCAAGAAAACCAAAAGATCCAGCTGTGTTAGCAGAGATTGATGGTATTGTAAGCTTTGGTAAGCCAGTAAGGGGCAAAGAAAGAATTATTGTAACTGCTAATGATGGAAGAATGGTGGAATACCTGATTGATAAGTCTAAGCAGATTTTGGTGCATGAGGGAGAATTTGTGCATGCAGGAGAGGCAATTACAGATGGTGTAGTTGCAAGTCAAGATATTTTGCGAATTGGTGGAGAGAAAGAACTTTATAAATATATTGTAAGCGAAGTTCAACAAGTGTATCGACGCCAAGGGGTAAGTATTGCAGATAAGCACATTGAGATTATTGTTTCACAAATGTTGAGACAAGTTCGAATCTACGATAGTGGAAATACGAAATTCATTGAGGGTGATTTGGTTAGTAAGCGTCATTTTAGAGAAGAAAACGCAAGAATCATTAAAATGGGTGGTATCCCTGCAATTGCCGAGCCAGTCTTGTTAGGAATCACAAGAGCAGCAATTGGTAGTGATTCAGTGATTTCAGCAGCTTCATTCCAAGAGACCACTAAAGTCTTGACTGAAGCAAGTATTGCAGCTAAAATTGACCACTTAGAAGATCTTAAAGAAAATATCGTATTGGGTCGTATGATACCTGTAGGAACGGGAATCTATAAAGGTAAAAAGGTGAAAATTAAGGAGAATTAAGGTTATTGCAACCTTAATTTAAGCAAAAGTAAAGTGTGATTTGAATATAATCCGCTTCATTTTCTCTATTGAAATTATTTATGAAAGAAGGAATGCAAAGTGCCAACTATTAACCAGTTGATTAGAAAAGAACGAAAGAAAGTTATTAAGAAATCAAAGTCTCCAGCTTTGGTAGTTTGTCCTCAAAGAAGAGGAGTTTGCACCCGTGTTTATACCACGACACCTAAAAAGCCTAACTCAGCTTTGAGAAAAGTAGCTAAAGTTAGATTAACAAGTGGTTTTGAAGTAATTAGTTATATCCCTGGAGAAGGGCATAATCTTCAAGAGCACTCTATTGTGTTAATCCGTGGTGGTAGGGTAAAGGACTTACCGGGCGTAAAGTATCACATTATCCGTGGTGCATTAGATACTGCAGGTGTAGCAAAGCGAACAGTTTCACGCAGTAAGTATGGTGCTAAAAAAGCTAAATCTGGCGATTCTAAGAAATAAGTGAGGTAAAAGATGAGAAGAAGAAAAGCTCCTCAAAGAGAAGTTTTGGGCGATCCAATTTATAATAATATTGTTGTAACAAAATTCATCAACAAAATGATGTATGATGGTAAGAAGAGTGTTGCAGAAAAAATCATTTATGCAACTTTTGACAAAATTGAAGAAAAAACAAAAGAAAAAGGCATTGAAACTTTTGAAAAAGCGTTAGAAAAAGTTAAGCCTTTAGTGGAAGTAAGAAGTCGTCGTGTAGGTGGTGCTACTTACCAAGTGCCCGTAGAAGTAAGGCCTGCAAGACAACAATCTTTGTCGATTCGTTGGTTGCTTGATTCAGCACGCAAGAGAAATGAAAGAACAATGATTGAGCGCTTAGCAAATGAGCTTATTGATGCTGCTAACGAAAGAGGAGCGGCTTTTAAGAAAAAAGAAGATGTGCATAAAATGGCAGAGGCTAATAAGGCATTTGCACATTATCGTTGGTAGTTTAATATCTAGAAGGGATCTTCCTTCTAAGATTTCTGCAATTTCTTTATAAAAAATATGTTATCCCAAAGGATTATAAAATGGCAAGAAAAACCCCATTAAATAGAATTAGAAATATTGGTATTGCAGCTCACATTGATGCAGGTAAAACGACAACTTCAGAGAGAATCTTGTTTTATACAGGTGTTAGCCACAAGATCGGTGAGGTGCATGATGGTGCTGCTACAATGGATTGGATGGAGCAAGAGAAAGAAAGAGGTATTACAATTACTTCTGCTGCGACAACTTGTTTTTGGAAAGATTATCAAATTAACTTGATTGACACTCCCGGACACGTGGATTTTACTATTGAAGTAGAAAGGTCAATGCGTGTCTTAGATGGTGCTGTAGCGGTATTTTGTTCAGTAGGTGGTGTGCAACCACAAAGCGAAACTGTGTGGAGGCAAGCTAATAAATATGGTGTTCCAAGAATCGTTTTTGTTAATAAAATGGACAGAATTGGTGCGAACTTCTATAATGTAGAATCACAAATTGCTACAAGACTTAAAGCGCGTCCAGTTCCACTTGTGATTCCAATTGGTGCGGAAGATACCTTTAAGGGAGTTGTTGATCTTATTCAAATGAAGGCAATCGTATGGAATGATGAATCAATGGGTGCTAAGTATGACATTGAAGAAATTCCTGCAGAGTTAGTAGAAAAAGCCAATGAATATCGCGAAAAAATGGTGGAATTTGCTGCTGAACAAGATGAAGCTTTGATGGAAAAATATCTTGGTGGTGAAGAGCTAAGCGTTGAAGAGATTAAAGCTGCGATTAAAAAAGGTTGTTTGGCAATGGAAATTATTCCTATGCTTTGTGGTTCTAGCTTTAAAAACAAAGGAGTTCAAACCTTGCTAGATGCTGTTATCGACTATCTTCCAGCCCCAACTGAAGTTGCAGATATTCGCGGTGTTGATGCAAAAGATGAGGAAAAAGAAGTAAGCGTAAAATCAACTGATGACGGTGAGTTTGCAGGATTGGCATTCAAAATTATGACAGATCCATTTGTGGGGCAATTGACTTTCGTTCGCGTTTATCGTGGAAGTTTGGAATCAGGAAGCTATGTGCTTAACTCTACAAAAGGCAAAAAAGAGCGTGTTGGAAGATTGTTGAAAATGCATTCCAATAAGCGCGAGGATATTAAAGAAGTGTATGCAGGGGAAATTTGTGCTTTTGTTGGTTTAAAAGAGACTTTGACAGGGGATACACTTTGCTCTGAAAAAGAGCCTGTTATTTTAGAGAGAATGGAATTCCCAGATCCAGTTATTTCTATTGCAGTAGAGCCAAAAACAAAAGCAGATCAAGAAAAAATGGCTTTAGCCTTGGCAAAGCTTGCAGAAGAGGATCCGAGCTTTAGAGTTCATACAGATGAAGAATCGGGGCAAACTATTATTTCTGGTATGGGAGAATTGCACCTAGAGATTATCGTCGATAGATTAAAGCGTGAGTTTAAAGTAGAAGCAGAGGTAGGACAACCTCAAGTTGCATTCCGCGAAACAATTCGCCAAAGTGTTGAGCAAGAATGTAAGTATGCCAAGCAATCTGGTGGTAGGGGACAATATGGACATGTATTTATCCGCTTAGAACCACAAGAGCCAGGCAAAGGTTATGAATTTGTAAATAATATTTCAGGTGGTGTAATTCCTAAAGAATATATTCCAGCTGTTGATAAAGGTATTCAAGAAGCTATGCAAAATGGTGTTTTGGCAGGTTACCCAGTTGTGGATTTTAAAGTTACTCTTTTTGATGGTAGCTATCACGATGTGGATTCTTCAGAAATGGCGTTTAAAATTGCAGGTTCTATGGCGTTTAAAGATGCTTGTCGCAAGGCAGGGGCGGTTTTATTAGAGCCAATGATGAAAGTGGAAGTTGAAGTGCCTGAAGAGTATATGGGTGATGTTATTGGTGATTTAAACCGCAGAAGAGGTCAAATCAACTCAATGGATGACAGAATGGGATTAAAAATTGTCAATGCTTTTGTTCCATTAGCCGAGATGTTTGGTTATTCTACTGATTTGCGTTCAGCTACTCAAGGGCGTGGAACTTACACTATGGAATTTGATCACTATGGTGAAGTGCCAAGCAATATTTCTAAAGAAATTATGGAAAAAAGAAATGGTTAAGCTCTAGGGGCTTAACCAAAATAAGTGTTTTTTAAAATTAAAATCTTCAAATATAAAGCTTCTAGTCTATAGTAATAAAATTTTTAAGAAATTTTATTCTTATATTAATTGATTTGGCTTTTTATCTAAAATCAAATAAAATTGCTGTGAAACTTTTTTCTACTAAATCTTTACTATTACTACCATTCCATAAATTTAAGTTAAAAAATGCAATCTTTTAAAATCCATCATAAAAAACAAATGCCTAAAGTAGAAATTTTTTAAAATTTGTTTTATATTTTTTTAAGTCATTTTACATTACGATTATGCTTTATTTTGGCTTAAGGATTAAGCACACAGTTCTTCTTTTATTACTTATAAGGCTGTTTAAATTTATTGTTGTATTATTTCTAGGAGTTTGTATGCGATTAGCAGTTTGGCCTATTTTGGCGGGCATAGCATTGGGTGTAATTGCGCCTCTTTTGGTTTCTTTAGGGAATCCGGGTAATATGGGTGTATGTGCTGCGTGTTTTACGCGAGATATTGCTGGGGGATTAAATCTTCATCAAGCCGCTGTAGTGCAGTATATTCGCCCTGAAATTATTGGGCTTGTGATTGGTGCTCTTGTGGCATCTTTTGCATTTGGGGAGTTTCGCCCACGCGCTGGAAGTGCGCCTGTGGTGCGTTTTATGCTCGGTGTTTTTGCTATGATTGGAGCATTAGTATTCTTGGGCTGTCCTTGGAGAATGTGGCTTAGATTTAGCGCAGGGGATTTTACTTCCATAGCGGGTATTTTTGGACTTGTGTGTGGGATATTAATTGGTATCTTTTTTCTCAAGCGTGGCTTTTCACTTGGGCGATCCTACGCCACTAGCAAAATTGTGGGCTTTATTTTCCCACTTTTTATGGTAGGGCTTTTTGGATTATTAATTTGGGGTTTGCTAGATGTAGAAGCTCCCATTAAATTTTCACAAAAAGGTCCTGCTTCACAACACGCACCACTTATTATTTCACTTATAGCAGGATTATTTTTGGGTGCAATATTTCAAAAAAGCCGATTTTGTATGATTGCTGCAGTGCGTGATAGTGTGTTATTGAAAGATACGCATATTTTACAAGGTGTGATTGCACTTGTAATTGCAGCGTTTTTAACTAATCTAGCGTTGGGGTATTTTAATCCGGGATTTAGTGGGCAGCCTATCGCTCATAATGAATGGGTGTGGAATTTCCTTGGAATGTTACTTTCTGGATTTGCCTTTAGTTTAGCAGGTGGTTGTCCAGGTAGGCAACTTGTGTTAAGTGGTGAGGGTGATAGCGATGCAGGTGTATTTGTGTTTGGATTGCTTATGGGGGCGGCATTTACACATAATTTTGGACTTGCAAGCTCACCTGCTGGAATTGGAGTAAATGCACCAATTGCAGTTTTTGTAGGGATTGTATTTTGTTTGCTTGTTGCGATTTTTGCAAGAGAGAGGAGATAAAATGAAGGAGCTTGATGTTAGGGGGCTTAGTTGCCCAGAGCCTGTGCTAAACTTAAAACCTTTGTGTGAACAAGGTGAAGAATCTATTAGGGTGCTTTGTAGTTGCGGTGCTGCGAGTGATAATATTCGGCGAATGGCAAGTCATTATGGTTATGAGGTGAAAAAAATCTCTGAAGTTCAAGGTGAGATTGTCTATGAGTTATACAAAAAGCCTGGGTGAGAGTGTGAATCATAGAATCTATTTAGATAATGCAGCAACAAGCTTCCCTAAAGCACCTAGAGTAAAGGAGGCTGTGTGTGCTTTTATGGAGGATATAGGGGCTAGTCCTGGGCGTAGCGCCCATATGCTTTCTATACAATCAGGGAGGATTTTATATCAATCGCGACGACTTTTGGCAGATTTATTGGGCTTAAAAGATTGCAAAAGAGTGTTTTTTGTGCATAATACCACAATGGCAATTAATGTTGTTTTGCAAGGGTTTTTGCGACCTAATAGTGTGGTGGTAACCACACAAATGGAACATAATGCTTTAATGCGTCCCCTTAATGCTCTAAAAGAGTATTTGAATCTTGAAATACGACAGATTCCATGCACACCATCTTGTGAATTGGATTTAAAAGTAGCTAGAGAGTTATTAAAGGGTGCTAATCTTCTAGCGTGTGCGCATATTAACAATGTTAGTGGCGTGATGATACCTCTTAGAGAGCTTAGCGCATTGGCTCGAAGTGAAGGTGTGGCATTTTTGCTAGATGGAGCGCAGAGTGTTGGGTGTGTGGAAATGTCTGATGTAATGGAGCAGGTTGATTTTTTGGCTTTGAGCGCACATAAAGGACTTTTGTCTCCTATGGGTGTAGGAGCGCTATTAGTTAGTGATAGCTTTGAAATACAGTGGTTAGAACCACTTATTTTTGGTGGCACAGGTAGCGCGAGTGAAGAGGAGATTCAGCCACTATTTTTGCCCGATAGATTTGAAAGTGGCACACCAAATATGCATGGAATTGCAGGAATGTGTGCAGGGATAGAATGGATAAATGCCAAAGGTATAGCAGCAATTCATACACATGAATTAAATTTAAGGAATCATCTCATAAAAGGGCTTAAAAATATAAAGGGCGTGAGACTTTATGGAGTTAGTGAGAGTTTGGAGGGACTAGGAGCTAATGCAACGCTTTCATTAAGCGTTGATGGCAAAAGTGTTTCAGAAGTGGGTTTGAGACTTGATAGGGAGTTTGGAATCTGTGTGCGTATTGGATTGCATTGTAATCCTGCAACACATAAGATACTAGGTAGTTTTGAAAATGGTGGAAGTGTGAGAGTGAGTGCTGGGGTGTTTAATACACATAGCGAGATAGAATCTTTCCTTGCAGCTCTAAGTAAGATTGCTAAAAGCTAAAGGTTTATAGAATGATTTGTGGCTATTTGATTTTTTTTACCACTGCAAGTGCATTTGAAACGGAAATGTTACTAAAAACTACAAAAATTCATTTTAAACTTGTTCCTACCCCAAGGGAGTTTTCTAGTGATTGTGGGATTGCAATATATTTTGAAGTAGAAAGTGTTGCAACCTTACAAGAAAAGCTTGATGTCTCTAAAATAGAATATGAAATAAAATTGCTATAAAATTGGCTTGTTTTGGATAAAATTCTAAGCACAAAAGGAGGGGTATGAAAATATTTTTGATTCTTCTTATGGCTTATAGTTTAAAAGCACAACCTTGGGTAATGTTTAATGATTTGGATGATACTTATTTGTATGATCAAGCAAGTGGGCAGGTTTATATTCGTGTAAAAAAAGGTGGTAAAAACTATGAAGATACTTTTGTAAAAATGGGAGTTGTTGATAAGAATCCAAATAAAAATTCAATCAATTCGCAAACAAAAGAAATAGATACACCCAAAGAAAATGATTCAAAAAAAGATCAACAAGAATTGCTCAAAAAAGCTCAAGAGCTTCAAAGAAGTATCCAAAATGGAATCTTTGAAGCAGAATAGTTTGTTATAAGCCTTCAATAGCTAGAGTTATCATAGAAACTATAATTCCAACAGGTGCGATAAACTTAATAATAAAATACCATATTTTAAAGATTTTTCCAGTGAGATTTCCTTCACACATTGCATAGACTTGTGATTTTGGAAGTATCCAACCCACAAAGATACATAAGAATACTCCAGCTAGGGGTAGCATATAAGATGCACTAATATAATCAAACCAACCAAATAAATTTTTACCAAAAAAGCTCAAGTTTTCTTGATAGATTGCAATGTTGCTAAATAGAAGTATTACTCCTAAGATATATGTGATGCTAATAGTTGTGAGATTTGCTTTGGTTCGAGAGAAAGAAAAGCGGTCAATAAGCCATGCATTAAGTGGTTCAAGCATAGAGATAGCTGAAGTAATCCCAGCAAAAATCAAAGCAATAAAAAAGAGAAATGCAATAATTTGTCCGCTTAAGCCCATATTAGCAAAAATAAGTGGTAGTGAGATAAAGACTAATCCAGGTCCGCTATCTGGCGTTGCCCCATAGCCAAAAATGAAAGTAAAGATTACAAGTCCTGCGACAATACAAAAAACAAAATTAAGTAAGGCTATGATGATGGCAGATCGGATAAAATTACCTTTTTTAGGTAATGAGTTGGAGTAAGTAAGAATCACGCCAACTCCTAAAGAGAGAGCAAAAAATGCTTGTCCAATTGCATCAACAATAACTTTGGGTGTGAGTTTGCTAAAATCTGGTGCAAATAAAAAATTAAAAGAAGCCCAAAATGAATCTTGATATATCGCATAGCCCAAAAGTCCAATAAATATAATTAACAATAAAGGCATAAGAATGAGATTAAGTTTCTCAATTCCTTTTTTTACTCCTTGATTTAAGACATAGGCACAAAGTGCGACTATAACAAAATGCCATAAAAGTTGATAACCTACTTGAGTGCTTACGAAATTTCCCCAAAGATTTTGTGTAGCTTCAAGCGTTTTGGGCAATCCAATTAGACTTAGCATCATATAGTGTGTAAGCCAACCTAAAACAACTACATAAAATGAAAAAATTACCAAGCCTGAAAAAACCATTATTCCGCCGTATTTAAGGTATTTGTGTCCTTTGGGTGCAAGGGTTTCAAAGGCGCTAAAACAATCTCGCTCACTTGCCCTACCTAAAATCATTTCAGCAATAAAAACGCTAAGTCCAAATACCAAAAACGCTATGATAAATATTAGCACAAAGGCACCACCGCCACTTTCTCCGACCATGTAAGGGAATTTCCAAATACCACCTAAGCCAATGGCACTTCCTGCTGTTGCTAAAATAAAACCAATTTTTGAAAAACGAGTCATCATACTGCCTTGTAAAATAAATAAGTATATCTTAACAAAAAACTTTTAATTTGCAAAGCTTAAATGTGAAATCCCATTTCGCGTTGCCCATCAAAGTTAGAATTTAATTCCCTTTTAATCTCTTCAATAAATATTTGTGTGGTAAAAAGAGGGGATTTTTGTGTGGCGACTAAAAAAGCAGTATTTTTAATAACAAGAAAGATTTGTCCTCCAGTGAGAGAAAATTCTGCAAGAGATTTTAGGTTAAATGTCTTTTCATAGGGAGCGTTTTTGGGCAAGAGTTTTTCCCACAACAAAAGTCTTTCCTCTAAATTAGGTTTTTTAAATTCAATTTTATAATTAAAGCGTCTTGAAAATGCCGTATCAATAGTTTCCAAAAGATTAGTTGTAGCAATTAAGATTCCATTAAATTTCTCAATTTGTTCTAAAAAAATATTTTGCATTTGATTGTGCATTTTATCTGCACTATTTGCACTTGTGCTTCGCATGCTAAGGAATTGATCGGCTTCATCAAGAAGTAAGATGGGGCTTTCCTTGCTTTCTTTGCAGAGCTCTTTATAAGTATCAAAGATTTTTCGGACATTTTTTTCACTCTCGCCTACATACATAGAGAGAATCTTAGAACAATCAAAGCTTAAAATACTTTTTTTAAGGGATTTGGCTAGGGCAAGTGCAGTCATTGTTTTGCCTGTTCCAGCAGCTCCATAAAAGATGATTTTTGCATCAATGCCGCGTTTTTTATCTTTGATACCCCAATTTTTAAGATTTTGGAGAACTTTTGAATCCATTTGTTTTAAAAGTGTTTCTAAAGTTTCTTTTGTGTGTGGGTTTAGCACAACATTGTTAAGAGTGGTTTTTGGTTGGATAAATTCAAAAATATCTTGATTATCAATCAAGGCTTCAAGGCTAATTTTTTGCTTTTTACTCTCATTGCTAGGGTGTGTGATTTTCTTTAGAATTTCATCGGGGATAAAAAAAGTGCGGTTGATTCCCTCAAAAGTGCTTAAAATTTCATCATAATCTACTAAGCCTTTTTGGACAAGCTTACTTCTATCATCTAATAAGGCACGATTTTTAATTCTCTCATAATCATTTAAACTCACAAGATTGATGAGGGTATTGAGTTCTCTTGCTTGGGATTCTCTACCTGAATACTCTTCTTTTAAAAGTGCTAAAAAAATAATTTTTTCTTGATCGCTAAGGCTGTATTCTTCAAAGATTTTTTCTAAATTTGGTTTTTCTTTGGTGAGATTCAATCTTTGTTTGATTCTATCTTGCAAGGCTTTGATTTTTTGCTCACCCTTAGCAAGAAAAGGGGAGGAGAGATTATCCTTTTTGTAGGGAAGTAAGCTAGAAAGAATATCAATGACTAAAAACTGATCTTTGAGATAATCCAAGTGATCTGAATAAGCAGAGATTTTTGGGAGTTTAGGGTAGATTCCACCTTCTTGAATGAGTTTTAAAAAATTATTACTTAGAGAAAAAGTGGAGTTAAGTAGCTTTAAATAAAGCACTTCATTATTTAAGTTTTTTAAAAAAAGATTCTGACTTAACCAGCCTAAATCAAGGAGGTTTTTAAACAAGGGGAGAAATTTTAAGATTGCTTCATCGCTATTTGGTACAAAAAGGGCATTAATAGTATCAAGACAGAGAATCTCTTCATTTCCTTTTAAGATTTCTTTACAATAATAACGCAAAATTAGCGCCTCTTCTTCACTGCATCGCAAAAAGGGATAAATTTTGGTTTTGGTAATTGGTGTTGTTTGTAAAAAATCAAGTAAATATTGCATTAGCGCCCCTCATCATCTTCAGGATCTAGGTGAGTGATAACAATCCAGCTACCCTCTAAGGCTTTGATTTGCTTTTCTATGGAATCGGCAATGTCATGTGCTTCTAATAAAGAAATTTCAGCATTAAAAACCAAATGCACTTCAAGGAAATAAGTCTCTCCACTTTGTCTTGTTTTTAAATCGTGGTAGCTATTAATAGGCGCACTATTAAGTATTTTTTCAATGGATTGAATAATATTTGCATCTAACGCCCTATCTAATAAAATCAAAACTCCACTTTTTAAAAGCGTCCAAGCTGAATAGATAATGTAGATTCCAATCCCAATTCCAAAGAGTGCATCAAGCTCATTGAATCCTGTAAAATAAATCATAACTAAAGCAACAAGAACGGCTAGATTACTTAAAATATCGGTTTTATAGTGTAAGGCATCAGATTTAATAACAAGATTATTGCTTTTTTTGGCTACAAAATTAAGATAAAGAACGAGTAAAGTTGTAATTATAATAGAAAATACCATTACCCATACAGAATAAGTAAGATAATTTAATTCACTCCCTAAAATGAGTTTTTTAAAGGATTCATAGAGAATAAAAGCCCCCGAAGCAGAAATAATGCTACCCTCAATAACTGCTGCTAGTGATTCGATTTTCCCCTTTCCATAATTAAAAGAGGAATTGGCAGGTTGCTCGGATTTGGTAATGGCATAAAGATTAAAAAGAGAAATGCATAAATCAAGTAAAGAATCAATAGCAGAAGCTAAGATAGCAACTGAACCACTTAAGATTCCTACAATAAATTTAACGCAAATCAAAAGAGAGGCGACAAGGCTAGAGATAATGGTTGCTTTTTTTTGAATCGTCATTTTACACCGGTGGCAAGAGATAAAGTGGATTGATTGTCTCTGTAAAGAGACTTTTATCGAGTCTTTGAGGTAGAATATAAGGTTTGATTTTAGGTGGAGTGGGGTAGGATTTTAGTGTAATTTCATCATTTTCTAGCACGAAATAAGAATTCCCATATGCCTTAATGGGTGAGTTAGAATTAAAATAAAAGCCGTGAGTAGCAAAGAGATTTGAATTTTGTGTGATTTGCATAGTTTTGGCAAATAAATAAATGAGTTTTAATGCCATAAAACTCCCAGGACCGCGGACAAAATAAAGATTTTTTGGAACAATTCCCTGTGTTTTGAGTTTGACAAAAAAAGGGATAAGTGCCTCAGAGAGTTGGGAAGGCAATGAATGACTAGATTCCAATTTATAATCTTTATAAATCCCAATAAGGATAGGTTGGCTTGTGGGAATGATAAAAATTTGATGCATTTTAGGCGTTTTGATAGGCTAATGCGTAATCATCATCTTCTTGGAATGATTGAATGATTTCATAAGCATCATTTTCTTCAAAAATTTTTTTAGTTAAAAGGTGGTTGAGTTTATGGCTTCCTGCATAAGAAACATAAGCACCAAGCAAAGGAATACCAAGCAAACACATATCACCAATAGCATCTAAGATTTTGTGTCGGACAAATTCTTCTTTGTAGCGTAATCCGTCTTTGTTTAAAATCGTAGTTTCATCTAGCACGATAGCATTATCTAAAGAACCGCCTAGCGCAAGTCCTTTTGAACGGAGGTATTGCACTTCATTTAAAAATCCAAAGGTTCTTGCACGAGCAATTTCTTCTTTGTAATTATAAGTGGAAAAAGTGAATTTATAATTTTGTGTGCCAATGGCAGGGTGAGGAAAATGGATAGAAAAGTCAAATATACACTCTTTGCTTGGCTCTAGCCTTACAAATTTGTCACCCTCTTTAACTTCAATGGGGGATTTAATTTTGAGAATTTTTTTAGGTGCATTTTGCTGTATGATTCCTGCTTCTTCAAGTAGCATACAATACCCAATACTACTGCCATCCATAATAGGCACTTCTTCATTGTCAAGCACGATTCTTAGATTGTCAATCCCATAAGCGTGGATTGCAGAGAGTAAATGTTCAATAGTAGAGACCTTGTGCCCTTCTTTAGCAATCACCGTTGCCATTGTGGTATCCACGACATTTTCAGGTTTGAGTGGGATATTTACCCCAGCATCACTTCTAAAAAAGTGGATTCCACTATTTTCTTCTAAAGGCTCTAAGCGCATTTTTACAGGGACACCTTTGTGTAGTCCAATTCCGACTAATTCAATTGGTTTATCGAGTGTTTGCTGTCTCATAATAAATCCTCAATTATGATTTCATTATTTTTTTTGTAAATTTTTTGGTAATTTTGTGAGAGTTTATCTCTTTCAATAATTTCGCCATCAAAAAGAATATTTCCCTCTTTTGTAGGACCTAGAATCATATAATTTCCATTACAAAAAACATTACCACTAATTTCACCAAAGATTTGGACATTACCTTGAGCTTGAATCATCGCTCCACTATTCACACGACCAAAAATAGTAATATCGCCTTTTGAGATGATTTCTTCTCCGCTACGGATTGTTCTATGCAGTATTAGTGTTTCATTTTTGGGCTCTTGGTCTTGTGAAGTGGGTGGTGTGGATTCTGTTTTTGTGATGGATTCTTGTGGGATTGTGGTTTCAGGTAGTTTAGAGAGAATCTTTTTAGAATTTTTCTGTTCGACAAAGGCGAGTTTTTGTGAATGCAAAAATTCTAAAAGTTTATCTGTAATAGGGTAGGTAAAGACAAGCAAAAAATCTTTTAGCAAGACAAAATGTTTTTGGATATATGCAATAGTTTCTTCTTCTTGACCTGCTATAAAGATAAAAGATCTAAGGCTTCTTTGTCGTGCTTCTACCATCATTTTGCCTATAATCTATCCACTATAATCTTAGCTTCATTAATAATATCATCAATATTGGTTTTAATCCAAGTAGAATCAAGCCATTCTGCTGTCCAAACTTCATGCCCTTGAACTAAAACTCCAAAATGCAAATGATCCCCTAAAGCCAAGCCCGTATTGCCAGTATTAGCAATCTCATCTTCTGCATTAGGCAAATCGCCCACATTAACCTTTTGTGTTGTTAGGTGCGCATAGAGAGTGGAGAGTCCAAGTCCGTGATAAACGATGATAGTGTTCCCATTGATGCCTACAAATTCATTTAGGGTAACAACTCCTGAATTGCTAAGTAGAACGGGTGCTTGTTTGATACTTGCTAAATCTAGTCCCATATGGTTTGATTCGCTTACATTTTCGCCTTGGTAGTTAAAAGTCCTATGATCTCCAAAGTTTGCCATGACAGCACCATTTCTAAGTGGGGAGAATGCCTTAAGACTAAAATCTGTTACCAAAGTTTCCCTATCAAACTGCGATGCCACCTCAAAGACTCGATTTGCACTTTGTTTTCGCACATCTTCATTGATATATTTAAAAATAGCAAGTTTATTAGGAAAATCTTCTAAATTTTTCTCTCCGATTTCTTGCACGAGCATAGAAATTTTGCCATCAATAAATGAATCTTTAAGTGGAATAGTTGAATCACGATATTGCTTTTTTTGGAGATAGAAATTAATAGGTGCAATGCTGACATTGCCTGCTGAATCACTTGCATAGATTTTGGCACTGAAGTTAGGGCTAGTTTTGTTCCAAGCGATAAGCGAGATATAAAAGCCTTCTTTGTAGAAAGGTTGAGGGAGAAAATCATAAGTGCCATTGCTAATGCGAATATCTTTTAGATTGTCATCGGTTGCGCGAAAGATAACAAGCGCACTACCACCTTGTGTGATTTTGTAAGAATGTGAGAGAATGGCTAGTTGAGGCTTTTTGGTATCAATAGGGATTTTAAAGGTTTTTGTGGTGGTGTTACCATTGAAAAGATTCCAGCGACTTGTATCTGTTGCAGAGATTTCTAACTCTAGTTCAGGAGTAGAATTTTTAATGTTATTTGGCTTTTGGATTCCAATGCAGAGTGTTTTTGGGTGAGTTTGAATTTCTTGAGATTCACTTAAGTCTGCATTGGGGCTAAGGCAGTTTTGGGAAGTAAGGATTTTGGTTTGGAGTGGTATCCTTTCTTGGTTATGCAATAGCGTAACACTATATACTTTGATTCCTGCATTGTCTTGGATTTGAATGGGGAAAAAGTCTTTAAGATTCCACGCAGAATTTTCTCTTAGGTTGATTTGAGGCGATTCTTTTTCAAAAGATTCAGAAGTAAGCATAAAAATACCTATTCCCACAAACAAAATGATGAGTAATAAACCTAAAACCTTAATAAAACCGCCTTTGGAGTGTGGATTTTGCATTGCTATAGCCTTAAATTAAATGAAAATACTGCAGGGATTGTAGCTAAAAAGTGCTTATGTTAAAATTATGAGAGTTTCAAAAGAAGAATCTTGCCCCTAAAGGCAAGAGTGATTTATGCTTCAAGAGCTTTTTTAAGAGCATCTTCAATCATTGGTTTAGAGTTTGGTTCAACTAGTCTTTCACTCACTTCCACACCATTTTTAAAGAAAATCAAAGTGGGGATTCGGCGAACATTAAGCTCATCTTTTAGTGCTTCTTGTTCATCTGCCATTACCATACAGAATTTTACCTTACCAGCATATTCTTGCATAAGCATTCCCATAATAGGTTCGATTTTTTTGCAGTCAGGACACCAAGGCGCACCCACGGCTACAAGGCAAACCCCTTCTTTTGTTTCGTTAGCAAAAGTTTCTTTAGTTAATTGATTCATCATTTGAAATCCTTTTTAGTAAAATTTACATCAGAAATTTTGAAATAATTTAGCTTAAAAAAACAAAAGTTATCATCTATTGAGTGATTTTGTCACCTTTAGGCGATATTGGTAAAAACTGCTTGAACATCATCATCATCTTCGATTCTATCAAGTAACTTTTCAATGTCTGCAAGTTGTTCTTCGCTGAATTCTACCGGATTATTAGCAATCCTTTCTAGTGCGGCTTTTTTAACATCAGCTTTGAGTGATTCTAAGGCATTTGCAAGACTTCCAAAGCTTGTATAATCTCCATAAATATGCACTATATCTTCTTCAACTTCTAGCGATTCAAGCCCTGCATCAATAAGATTAAGCTCTAACTCTTCTAAATCCCCTAAGCCTTCTTTGCTCACTTCAAAATGTGCTTTGCGTGAAAACATAAACTCTAGTGAATTGTTTGTTAGCATTTGTCCGCCTAGTTTATTGACATAACTTTTGAGATTTGCCACCGTGCGTGTAGTGTTGTCTGTAGCACATTCGACAAAAAATAGCGCACCATGTGGTGCTTTGATTTCATAATTTACTTCAGTGATTTGTATCCCATCTTTGCCTAAAGCTCTCTTAATTGCTGCTTCAATATTGTCTTTTGGCATATTTTGGGCTTTTGCTGCCATAATGGCAGTGCGGAGTTTGGAATTCATATCAGGATCGCCACTTCCACCCTCTTTGACAGCGATACTAATTGCTTTGCCTAACTTGGGGAAAAGTTTGGACATTTTATCCCAACGCTTCTCTTTGCTTGCTCTTCTATATTCAAATGCTCTTCCCATATCAACCTCGATTGTAATTTGCGTTTAAGTCTGTAATTGTAGTATTTTAAAGATTAACTATGTATTAACTAGCGGAGTTATCCCTAGCCTAAGCTAGAGATAAAAATGAAATTTTAAATTAATTCTACATAAAGAGAATGAAGTTTTGAATTTTAATCTTTTTAGCGTTGCTATAGTTTTAAACTATCTATATTTTTGG
>NZ_JALAIY010000001.1:215133-268762 GCF_022664765.1 Helicobacter sp. CaF467b
ATTTACTCCTGCAAATGGTTTTACAAACCAGCTATTACTAAAATCAAATACTTTACCTACATTTGCACTCAATCCAAAGAATTTTTGATCAAAGTCTGAAGTGTTGATACCAGCAATGCTTGTAACATCTTGATCAGTTTTGCCTAATTGTCCATAAGCTTTTAAGTTTAATTCCCAAGTTGGAGCAATTTTGATTTGAGAGTAAATACCCAATTGGAAGTTATCAGAATCTTGTTTTAAAAGCTTGTCTTGTAATTCTGCATTTGCATAAGTGAAATAAGCACCAATTAAAACATTATCAGTTAAATTGCTATCAGCACCTACGCTAATTCCATATACACCACCTGATTCTCCATCGATGATATTAGCACCACCAAAAGCATTTGCCCATACTGCTGCATTGTAAGTTTCATAGTATTTATAAGGCGCATCACTTTGGATAGAAGCAAATCTTTCTTTAGAAAGTGATTGGAATGGATTGTTAGCTCTTGCGATTCTAGAACCAATTGCCATATCATTAGAAACATTAACTGCAGTCATTGCTGATGAAGAAGCATCTGCAAAGCTTGTAGCACTTCTAGCGGCATCTCTTGTGTCTTTAAAGAATCTTTGGTTAGTAATTACTTGCATTACTTGTTGATTGTGAATATTAGAGCCTGCAATACTAGATAAGATTCCAAGTGATTCACCTGTGTTTCCTGAAGCTTTAGTTGCAGAAACGATTGGGGTGAGTGTATCATTCATACCACCAAGCACAATTCCACCTAAGATAGTATAATCTGTGCGAGTTTTTACTGCTTCTAGAATGCTATTAGCTAATGAATAATCCCCTGTATTAATGCTAGGTGCAAGAGCTTCTAACATAAGGTTTTTAAGCTCATTGAGTTTTTTTGCTTTTTCAGCATCAGTAGTTCCATCTTGTAAATTTTGAATTTCAGTTTGAAGCTTTGTAAATGCAGTGTTTCTCTCTGTTAAATCTTTAATAGCAGCTTCAATGGCGTTAAGTTGAGCAGTAGCGGCATTAAGATCGCTTGTGATTTGGTTAAGTTCTTTTTGTTGCGCAGTGATAGTAGCGTTTGCAGCATCGATTTTACCTTGAGCTGTTTTTTTAGCTGCATCATCCTTTGCTGCTGCGAGTTCTTTTTCTGCTTTAGCTTTATCTGCTTCTGCTGTTTTAATTGTAGCTTCAGCAGTGGTTTTCTGACCTTCTAAGCCTGTTTTTGTAGCAGTAACATTTGTTTGTGCTGTGCCTAATACGCCTTGTGCTGCAGTAATATTTGTTGATTCTGCATTTACAAGGTTAGTTGCAAGGCCTTTAAGATTAGTAAAATCTTGATTTTTGTTGAAAGCATTTTTGAAAGCATCTGTTAATTGCCCATCTACATAAAGGGTTTTGTTGTCTGTAGAAAGTTTAACTTGATAATCAAGATAAGCGCCATATTGAGTTTTAGCGTCAATAGGTATTAAATCATAATTACCAGTATCAAGATATGGAGCTAGAAGGCTTTGGTTGCTTAGATATTCAGAAACATCTTGTGCAAAACTAACACTGCCCAATGTAGCTGTATTGGTGATTTTTCCACCAGAAGTGATGAGATTGAGTTGTCCAAGTGGCAAATCACTGCTTTGGATATTTAATGTGCCATTGTTAAGTGTTACATCTCCTTTTGCGTAGATTCCTTGATTGTTATTATTCCAGCTATTATCTAATGAACCAAAAGTGAAATTGTTACCATTTGAAGCTAGCTTTCCTGTAACATTTAATTTACCAGATTCTATTGTTACAGCACCTGTTCCAAGATTAGCATCACCTGTAACATTTACATTTCCTTTGTTGCTAATAGTTAATGCATTAAGCACACCATTAAAAGCAGTCCCTGTTTTGCTTGTAATATCTAAGTTTGCACCCTCAACATTTACTGCACCACCAAAAGTTACTGCTCCTTCACTGCTTTTGATGCTAGAGTTGTGATAAACATTGGTTGCACCATTTTGTTTAACATCACCTTTAGTATCAATGTTAAAAGAATAAGTGTCTGCAAGTGGATTTTTTGGATTGAGTGGATTTTCAGCTCCACCTAGTGTTACGGCAACATCTCCAGTAAATGAGTTAGCATTAATAGTAAGCTTATTAAGTTCTATATTTGTGCCTTCACCTGTGGTTACCGATGTTGGATCAACACTAAGAGTTAAATCATTAGCTGTGTTTTTGTATTCCCAATTTCCTGTTGTGTTTTCTTTAAACTTTGTAGTAAAGTCTGTCTTATTAACAGTATCTGGGGCTGCAATAGCACTGCTTGATAAAGCAGCGACTACACCTAAGCTTGTCAAAACTCGACTTGCTGCGATTGAAATTTTCATTCATTCTCCTTTAAAAAAAAAAATGCCCCACTATTATGCCCCCCCCCCCTTATTTTTTGCTTAAATTTAAAAATATTTATGTTTTATGATTTAAATTATTTTTTGAGTGGATTTGAAGTGCTTGGAGTAAGGTAGGAAGTTAAATGGTAGCTTTGGAATGCGTGGGCTTAGATGAAGTCCATTATTTCACAGCCAAGCACTTCAGAATCTTTTGGGAGATAGTGGATGAATTGATCTAGGAATTGTTTGTTTAAAAACATTTCTCCGCAGATGATGATGCCTTTTGTGCTATAGTTTTCCTCCATATCGCGACTTAGGTTAGCAAAGAATTCTGCCATCGAATCTAAAATGCCAAAACAAAGCAATTCGCTCTCCACTCCTGCGAGTTTGAAGCTCATTACTGATCGCAAGGTGCGTAGAGTGTCAAGGTAGATTTTGCCTTCCTTGTCTTTTTCTAATCTAAAGTCAATACGTGGTCCTTTGGCACCGACAAATTCCCCTGCTTTTTGCAAGAGTGCTTTTGTAGCGGCTTTGAGATTTGAATCAAAGTTTGGTGTAAAGGGAAAGGGTGCGTGTAAATCTAGCAAGATAGCGCACAAGCCTAGTAAATCTAAGAGATTGCTTGAAAATCTATCGTGTGGGGGGAGTGATTCTAGCTGTGAGATGAGAGTTTCATTAGCTTTGGTGAAGTTTTTTAGCAAAGATTGGGTGGTGGGGTTTTGGGTTTTTAGAATCTCTAGGATTTGGGCTAGGTTAGTTTGGAGGGTGAATTCTATAGGGGTTTTGAAGCTTTGGTTAAAATAGAGCATAAAATGCGTTGGGTGCTTGCCTAGATAGAGCGCATTTGTTTGGGTTAAGTTTTGGGATTTTATCGTGTTTTTAAAGGCTAGAAGTTCTGGGCAAGTGGCTGTGGTGGGAGTGGCTTTAAAATGATGTTTTAAAATAAGGGAGTTTTTACCAACGCTAATTTCTAGTGGAGTGTCATCAGTTTTGAAAAATTGGCAGATTCCGTTACTTAGCTTTTGGCTAGGTTCTATGAGATAAAAGCCGCTGTGGGATTCTAAGAATTTGCTTAGTAGTAACAAAATAGGATCAAAGGGGAGAATACAAGGCACTTCGTGTGTCGGAAAAAGCGCTTTGAGAATGGATTTGGGCTTGAGTGTGATGAGGGGCTTTTCTAGCGTGGCTAATGCTTGGCATTCTTCAGTGCTAATTTTAAAGAGGGATTGGGCATTGTTTAGACAAAATGGCACAAAAATGTAGGGGGATTGAATTTTTGGTGGATTATTTTCATCAAAGAGAATGACTTCTTTTTTGCCTAGGGGAGTTTTTAGAAAAATACTTTGTTTATTTTTAAGAAGTGTGCTTAGGTATTGGAGTGATTCTTGGAGTTCTTTTGGGTTGTTTAGGGGGAGTTTTTGATTGTCTTTTAGAAAAGTAACTTTTTGGGGTGTGAAGTCAATGAAACTTTCCCATAGATTACAAAAAGTGCTTGAATCTTTTTGGGTAATTTTTTCTAATTCAAGCGGGGTGAGTAGGTTTGATGATTCTTGTGGGCTTGGGAGAGAGTGGGTGGGGGAGAGCGCTTTTAAGATTCTTAGCTCCTTAAAAGTCCATTGCAAAGAGAGTGGAAGACTTGTAGATAAAGCGTTTGTGAAATCTAATAGGTTTTGCTCCTCTCCTTTGGCTTCTAGTGTGAAGCTTGTATCAGTTTGGAGTATTTGTGTTTCAAGCTCAAAAGTATGGGCGGTTTGGGTGAGTGTTTTGCAAAGAAAGTTTTTGATTTTTTCTAAATTTTGTAAATTTTGGATAAGTAAAAAGTCAAGTGCAAGTAGCAAATTAAAAGCCTTTGTAAGAGAGATTTGCGATTTCTTGTAAATCTTTTTGGGTTTTTTGATCTTTTGGGTTGGTTTTGATTCCTAGCTCTTGGAGGTATTTGATAGCTTGTGTTTCCATTGTTTTAGCCGCTTTTAGAATTTCAGGAGATAATTCAAATGTTGGATCGCTTCCGATAACGACAGGCTTCACACCTAGGATTTTGGTGGGTGGCAAGTCGCCTAACATTTCAATCATCTTTAGTGTTTGTAGCATTTCTACTTCGTGTGCGCTACCTGCCCAAGTGATATTATCTGGGATGGCACTGAAGTCAAAAAAATACACATCTCCGATTTTGGCATCATCAGCATCAATGCAATCTAAGATTAAAACGCGGTCATATTGAGTGATAATGGGGATTAGGTGCTGCGCCATCGTTCCGCCATCAATAATATCTAGTGAATGCTCACCGCTAAAAGTGTAATTGACTTTGAGAAAATTGGAGAGATGCACTCCAATCCCCTCATCGCCAAAAAGAATATTTCCAATGCCTAAAATGAGAATCTTCATTGATTTGTTTCATCTTTTTCAAATCTTAGTCCGCTTACGATTGTGTCGATTCCTGAACCTGGAAATTTCACTGCATTCCAGCTTGCCATATAAATATGGATAGGAATGAAAATAATAAATGCCCAAGTCAAAATGTGGTGAATCAAGCGGACATTTGCTATCCCGCCACAAAGCACTTCTAGGGGCTTCATAATTGGCATAAGGAAACCGCCAAGCCCTTGGTGATAAACATGTGTATAGAGAATAAGCCCTGTTAGCGAGATGAGAATAATAAGAATCATTATGGCAATGTAGGTTACAAGCTGCAAAGGATTGTAAGAGCCTTTGTTGTGCGGATGTCCCCCAAGCAAAAGATAGGTTTTTAGAATCTGAAACCATACTATTGGGTTAATGAGATCTAAAAATGAGCGACGCTCCATTTGACATTCTTTTGTAAAAACAAAGAGGTAGATTCTAAAGATTGAAATTGCAATAAGTAAAAATCCGATGGATATATGCCAGATTCTTGATAGAGAATAAATCTCATAATCTGGATTGGCACTTAAAAAAGGGTAGGCAAGGTAGAAACCTGTGGCGATAAGCGCAAAAATCGCCAAAGCACGAATCCAATGAAATATCCTTGTTAGTTTTGAAAACTCAAGGACAGATTTGTATTTTGTTTCCATAATATGCCCCCTTTAGATATTGCAATTCATCGCGATTGGGTCAATTTTATATTGTCCAATTTCGTTACCTTTAGTATCCATTAAATGCACCGCACAAGCAATACAAGGATCAAAAGAGTGGATTGTGCGGATAATTTCTAAAGGTTGAGTAATGTCTTGAATCTTAATGCCCACTAAGGAAGCCTCATAAGGTCCCATTTGATTTTTAGAATCTTTTGGTCCTGCATTCCAAGTGCTTGGAACGACTGCTTGGTAGTTTGAAACCACTCCATCTTTGATTCTAACCCAGTGGCTTAGCATACCCCGTGGAACATTTCCGATGTAGCGCCCTTTGTATTCTTTGTTGTTATCTATCTCATAAGGTGCGCAAGTAGCTTGATCGCCGGTTTTTAGGTTTTCAACTAGAGAGTTAAAGGCTTCAATTCCATAATCTGCAGAAAGCTTACATTCTAAAAGTCTTGCTGCTGTTCTGCCCAAAGTTGTGAAAAGCGCTTCAATAGGCAAACCAGTGTCTTTTAGGAATTGGGTGGCAATTTTTGTGATTCTTGGATTTTTAGCTGCTAATCCCACAACGATAGCAGCCAAAGGTCCAACTTCCATAGACTCACCATTGTAGCGAGGAGATTTTATCCAGCTATATTTTCCATCTAAGTTTAGAGCTTTTGTTTTTATCGGAGTGCCATCAGGTCCGATTGTATCAGCATCTACAAAGCCGGTATAGTTAGGTGTTGTCTCTCCATCATAGGGGTGAAGGGCTTTGTTGTTTTGATACCACGAATGTGTTGCTTCTTCAGTGATTAATTCCTCGTTGATTTCGATGAGTTTTGAAATATCTCCATTGCGAACGATTCCGCTGCTATAAAGTGTCTCATTGCGATTGACTGGAATCTCTGCATAGCTTAGGAAGTTTTTTACGCCACAACCTTTAAGCACACTGGGTTCGTTTTTATAGACTTCAGCTGCCATTACTACATCAGCATAATAAGCACGATTTATAAAATCGGCAACTTCTTTGTATTTGGTAAGCCAATCTCCAAGCCTTGAAGGATCTAAAATATCGGCTACACAAGTTACTCCACCAACGGTTAAGCTTTGTGGGTGTGGTTGTTTTGCTCCAAAGATTGCCATCATTTGCGCAGCTACTCTTTGTACTTCAAGCGCTTTTAGATAATGAGAAAGCACAATGAGATTTTGTTCTGGTGAGAATTGGTAAGTTTTATGCCCCCAATAAGCATTTGCAAAAGGACCTAAGCCTTGTTTGGCGCTTGCAAATTTTGCTACTTTTTCTTGCACAGCTTTAAGTTCATCTTCGCCTGTTGCAATAGGGTTTTTAACATATTTAAAGGCAAGTTCTGAAGCTTTTTTGGGATCAGCTTTGAGAGCGCTAGTAATGTCGCACCAATCTAATCCGTGTAGGTGATAGAAATGCACTAAATGATCGTGTAGCACAAGAGAAACATTCATAAGGCTTCGCACCATTTGGGCATTAAAAGGGATTTGAATACCTAGAGCATCTTCAACGGCTGTGATTCCTGCTTTGTAGTGAGAATAGGTGCAAACTCCGCAAATCCTTTGCACCATAAAACCAACATCTCGGGGATCGCGGTTTTTGACAATCACTTCAATACCTCTCCACAAAGTCGAGCTTGAATAAGCATCAGTGATGACATTATTTTCATCAACAATGACTTCGATTCTTAAATGTCCTTCGATTCTTGTAATAGGATCAACAATAATTCTTTTTGTCATTTATTCCCCTTTGTGAATTAGTCTTTATTTTTTCTCATACTAGATAAAACAGCGTGTGCTGCCATACCAATTGCCGCAACCCCTAATAGTGTGATTCCGATATTGTCTGCTGTTCTATCTTTTCCACTAAAGAAAGGGACATTATAGACTTTGTTTCCAAGTGGTTCTTCAAAAGGTCCCATAGTATCCCAGAAGTTTGGTTCGCTACAGCCAATGCAGCCGTGTCCTGCTTGAATTGGCCAACTTGTGTGGGAGTTAAAGCGAAGTTTGGAGCAGTTATTAAAAGTGTAAGGTCCTTTGCAACCAACTTTATAAAGGCAATATCCATTTTTGGCTCCCTCATCGCCAAAGTTTTGAACAAATTCCCCTGCATCAAAGTGTCCTCTTCTCTCACATAGATCGTGGATTCTAAGTCCATAAGCCCATTTAGGACGATTGAAAGCATCAAGGCTTGGCAAGGTTCCAAACAAAATAAAATGAATCACATTTCCAACAATATTCTTTTCGCTTGGAGGACAGCCTGGGACATTGATAACAGGCTTATTAGTAATGGCACTAAGTGGTTTAGCAGCAGTAGGATTTGGATTAGCTGCTTGAATACCGCCAAAACTAGAACAGGTTCCAATTGCAAAGATAGCTGCTGCATTTTCACTTGCTTCCTTAGCAGTTTCTAAACCTGTTTTGCCGTGTGCTCCAATGGTTAAATATTGCCCTTCTAGTGCAGTTGGAACGCCACCTTCTACCATTAAAACATAACGACCTTTGTATTTTTCCATAGCTGATTGAAGATTGTGTTCGGCTTGGAAGCCAGAAGCTGCCATAATGGTTTCGTGATATTCTAAAGAGATATAATCAAAAATTAAACTTGCAATACCTGGTCCATCGCTTCTAAGTAAGCTTTCACTGCAGCCGGTGCATTCTGCTAAATGAAGCCAAATGACAGGTAAGCGATCAGCTACTTCAGCAGCCTTTGCAGTTAGCGGTGCAAAGCTTGCGGGAAGTGAAAGCATTGCAGTCATCGCACCTGCCCATTTTAGAAAATCTCTTCTTGAAATTCCCTTTTCTTGTAACATTCTTTTAATGCTGCTTCCTTCTTTTAAGGCTGGGAATTTACTAATCTCTTTTAATCTTTTTTGTGCTTTTTGAAGCAAGAGCTCTTCTTTTTCCAACTTAATCCTCCTAAAGAAATGTGTTAAAAATAAGATTATTTTTAACTTTTAAAAACTTTTAAAGAGTCAATCTTGGCAAGTTTAAGAAAAAATTGACTTTTAAAGTTCATTATTTTATCACTTTTTTACAGATTATTTCTTGAAATGCAAGAAAATTAATTAAAATTAAGAAGATTATCGGTTTGTTCTTGAATATCTTTTTCTTGGTTGGCGTTAATGAGCCAATAAAATTGTGATATTTCTTTTAAGAAGGGTTTAATAATAGCGATTTGATAGCCTTGTCTTTCTTCTACGGATTGGACTTCTCCTATAGGAATCTCAGGGTAGAAAATCCCATCATAACCACTTGTTTTTATTACATCCCCTGCTTTTATTTTTGGATAGGGTGGAATATAATCCACAATAAAGCCTTTGTTAATATCGTATTTTGCGATTCCTGGGGCTTTGTTTTCTCCTATAATCACACTATAATTACATTGTTCATCGCCATTTAAAAAGCCCATTAAACGATTGTTTCTAAAAATCGCAATCCCTGCAACTTGATTGTTTATAACAAGCCCAAAAATTTTGTCCTCTTTATCTTGGGAGATAATTTTGTTATCGCCTTGGAGCCAAACTTTTGTGTAGTCATTGAGGCGTGCATAAGAAATCGTTCGGACAAGATGAAAATTAGGCGATTCAAAATTACTAGCTTGGAGCAGTTCTAAGAGGGCATTGTATCTATGTTCTAAAGAGTTAAGGGAGTATTGCAAACTTTCTTTGTTTTTTAATTCATTAGTTAGATGTTTGATTTGCTCTGCTTGGTTAAAGTGTCTTGTGATGATATTGGTAATGTTTTGGTTTAGGTTTAAAATGCCAATTTTAACTCCATCGCTAAGGTAAAGAAGCTTGGAGTGCAATCCTTTGGAGACTTGTGTAGAAAGAAAGAAAACAATAAGAATAAAAAGTATCCAAAGGAAGAGTTTTTTCATTTTTTACTCATAGGAAAGTTGTTGAAGAATATCAATTTCTTCTAGTGCTTTACCAGTTCCTTTTGCAACGCACAAAAGTGGCTCTTCGCCAACATACACAGGAAGTTTTACAATTTCGGATAGATATTTATCAAGTCCTCTAATGAGGGCTCCACCGCCGGTTAAAACGATTCCATTCTCAACAATGTCTCCAGCTAAATCCGGTGGCATTTGCTCTAGAACATCTTTTAGGGCATTGGAGATTTCTTTTAGTGGTTCTTTCATTGCTTCTCTGACATCCTCGCTTGTAAGCTCGATAGTGTTGAGTAATCCACTTACTTGATCACGCCCTTTGACTTGCATACTTAAAGGTTCATCAAGGCTAATTGCAGATCCGATTTCTATTTTGATAATTTCACCGGTTCGCTCACCAATAAGTAAGCTGTATTTGCGCCTTACATAATCTACTACGGCATTATCAAGCTTATCTCCAGCAGTTCTTAGGGATTTTGAAATAACCAAACCACCTAGTGAAATTACACCAATTTCTGTTGTTCCACCCCCAATATCAACTACTAAGCTACCTTTTGGCTCTTTAACAGGCAATCCAGCTCCGATTGCAGCAGCCATTGGTTCTTCGATTAAGAATACTTCTCTAGCTCCAGCACTCATAGCTGATTCTCTAACGGCTTTGCGTTCTACGCCTGTTAAACCATAGGGGACACAAACGATAATTCTAGGACGCATTAAAGCCTTTCTGCGGTGAGCTTTTTCTATAAAATGACGAATCATCTTTTCGGTCATATCAAAATCTGCAATAACACCATCTTTCATAGGTCGCACCGCTAAGATGCTACCTGGAGTCTTTCCTACCATTTCTTTGGCTTCATGTCCCACTGCTAGAATCTTATTTTTGCCATATCTGTCATTTCTTACAGCTACTACAGAAGGTTCATTGATAATGACACCTTGCCCTTTTACAATAACAATTGTATTTGCAGTTCCTAAGTCAATTGAAATATCATGTGAAAACCAACCAATTATTTTATCTAATAACATTTCTCCCTCTCTTTTGTAAATTAAGCACTTTTTTTGTTTTTTTTCTGTTTGATAAGTATGGGTTTTTCTTTTTTGGACACCAATTCTTGAGTAATGATGACTTCATACCCTTTAAGTTCTGGCAATTCATACATAATATCTAGCATAATTTCTTCCATAATTGAGCGCAATCCCCTTGCACCAGTCTTTCTTTGAATAGCTAGTTTAGCGATGGCTTCTAGGGCTTCTGGTTTGAAAGTTAATAAAACATCATCAAGCTCAAAAAGTTTTTGATATTGTTTGGTTAGTGCATTTTTGGGTTTTTGGAGAATAGTTACCATTGCTTCTTTAGTTATTTCATCTAAAGTTGCAATCATATGCAAACGCCCAATAAGCTCAGGAATCAATCCAAAACTCACTAGATCATCTGGTTCTACTTCATCAAGTAGATTCTTTGATTCTGTTTTAGCATTTTTTTGGTGATGAAATCCAAGAACATTGCCTCCAATGCGCCTTTCAATAATTTCGTTTAATCCATCAAAAGCACCGCCACAGATAAAAAGAATGTCTTTGGTATTGATTTGAATAAAATCTTGATTGGGGTGTTTTCTGCCCCCTTTTGGCGGGATATTAACAACACTTCCTTCGATAATTTTTAAAAGTGCTTGTTGCACACCCTCGCCAGAAACATCGCGCGTGATTGAGCGATTTTCAGAAAGTCTTGAAATTTTGTCAATTTCATCAATAAAAATAATCCCTTTTTCTGCCCTTTCTATATCACCATTGGCTTCTTGCAAGAGTCTTGTTAGGATATTTTCTACATCTTCTCCCACATATCCTGCCTCTGTTAAGCTTGTGGCATCGCAGATTGCAATAGGGATATTAAGCGCTCTAGCTAGTGTTTGTGCCATCAGTGTTTTTCCACTTCCTGTGGGTCCAATAAGCAATATGTTGGATTTGGAGATTTCTGTTTCGCCTTCTTTTGGTTTTTGTAAAATTCTTTTATAATGGTTATACACTGCAACACTAAAGACTTTTTTAGCTTTTTCTTGTCCGATTACATAATCATCAAGAATCGCTTTTAGTTCTTTGGGTGGTATGACCTTTAAATCCATTTCTTGATCGGTTTTGGTTTCTTCTAAATGATTTTCTGTGCCAAAAAGTAGATTATAAGAAGCAATGATGCAATTTTTGCAAATGCAGACATTATTTCCAGTGATTAAAGGATTTTTGTGAGATTCTTTTGATTTGCAAAAATCACAGATTCTTTCGTTCATAGGCTTTTCCTTATAAATGGGATTCCTCTTGTAGAATTAAGAACGAAATGGCACATTTTTATGACATTTTCATCCTTTGGATTCTCATCTAAGATTTCTTGGGCGATTTCTTTGATGGGTTGGTTGCTAAAAAATAGGCGCTTATAAGTAGAATGAATCTTATCTACTTGATGATGTTCAAAGTTTTTTCTTAGGCGGTGGAGATTAAGTCCCCTAACTACTGCACGATTCCCCTCTGCCATACAAAAGGGAGGAATGTCTTGAGAAAGTGCGCTTGCACCAGCAATCATCGCATAATCTCCAATTTTAACAAATTGATGTATGGGTGTTAATCCACCAATATTAATGTGATTTCCCATAACAATATGCCCACCTAGTGTGGCTCCATTAGCCAAAATGCAGTGGTCTCCAATAATGCAATCGTGTGCAACATGCACATATGCCATTAATAAATTATTGCTTCCAATAATGGTTTTGCTTCCACCACCTTCAGTTCCTGGGTTGATCATTGTGAATTCGCGAATCTTGTTGTTGTTGCCAAAAATAAGCTCATTAGGTTCGCCGTGATATTTGAGATCTTGGGGCTCTGTGCCTAGGGTTGCATTAGGAAAAATTGTATTGCCTTTACCTAAAGTCGTGTTGCCTAAGATTGTTACATGATTGTATAGCTTTGAATTATCTCCGATTTTAACATTCTTGCCAATAATGCAATAATGCCCAATTTCAACATTTTCTCCAATCACTGCCCCTTCTTCTATGATTGCACTTGGGGCTATTTTAGCAGTTTTTGCGATACTCACTTGTTTGCCCCTTCTTTGTTTTTATCGACAATCATTGCTTTTAATTCAGCTTCTGCTACTAATTTTTCTTCTACATAAGCATAGCCCTGCAAGACCCAAATGCCACCTTTTTGTTTGATTACTTCAAGCTTATAAGTTAGTCTATCACCTGGGATAACAGGATTTCTAAATTTGGCTTTATCGATACTCATAAAATACACGATTTTATCGCCATTATTGCTTGATTCTTCTCCAAACATACTCACAAAGGCTAACACTCCACCTGCTTGCGCCATTCCTTCAATAATATAAACACCCGGATAAATAGGTTGCACAGGAAAATGTCCATTAAAAACTTCTTCATTTATAGTAACATTTTTGTAAGCTTCGATAGTTTGATTAGGGGTGATTGCTGTGATTCTATCTACAAGCAATAAAGGATAGCGGTGGGGTAGAATCTCGCGTATTTTTTGCACATCATAAATCATAGGATACCTTTAGTTATTAAATTTTTGTTTTGTAATAAAATGAAATTCTCTTTCATAGTGCCATTTTACCTGGATTTAAAATATTATTTGGATCAAAGGCTTTTTTGATTGATCTAAAGAGATTCATTTCCTCTTGAGTGAATGCAAGATTCATAAAAGGAGCTTTGGAAATGCCAATGCCGTGTTCTCCACTTAGTGTGCCACCAAGATCAATGGTGATTTTAAAAATCTCTTCAATGGCTTTGTGTCCTTTTTTTAATTCTTCTGGGTTGGAGCCATCTACCATAACATTTGTATGCACATTTCCATCACCTGTATGCCCAAAGCAAGGGATTACAACGCCATATTTTTGAGAGACTTGTTGAATCTTCTCTAATAATTCTGGGAGTTTGGAGCGTGGCACGGTAATGTCTTCGTTGAGTTTTTTGCTGCCATAAATTGTAATGCTTGGACTCGCATTTTTTCTTGCAAACCATAAATCAGCTGCTTCTTGCTCATTGGTTGCTTTTATGAATTGGGTTGCACCATTTTCATAGAATTTTTCTTCAATTTTGGTAATTTGATATGCAATCTCTTCGGGTAAATTTCCATCTACTTCTGTGATAAGAATTGCTCCTGCATCAGTAGGCAAACCTTTGTGAAATTTTTCTTCTACGGCTTTAATACTAAGATTGTCTAAAAATTCCATTGCTACAGGCGTGATTCCACTTGCCATTGTTTTATAAACAGCATTCATTGCGGCTTGAATACTTGGAAAAATACCCATAGCACTTTGCTTGTGTTTAGGTTTGCTAAGTAACTTTAGGGTGATTTCAGTGATGACTGCTAAAGTCCCCTCACTAGCAATTAGGATTCCTGCGATATTATAACCTGCTACATCTTTGATGGTTTTTTTGCCTGCACAAATAATATCACCATTAGGTAAAACAGCGCGTAAAGCCATCACAAAATCTTTGGTGATTCCATATTTGGCTGCACGCATTCCCCCAGCATTTTCGCTAACATTGCCACCTAGTGTAGAGTAATGCTCACTTGCAGGATCAGGTGGATAAAACAATCCGACAGCTTCTACAGCCTTTTGGAGTTGCATATTCACAACGCCCGGTTGAACTCTAGCTACCATATTTTCCATATCAATTTCTAGAATCTTGTTCATATGCTTCTCTAAAGCCAATACCACCCCGCCCTCTATGGCTAAAGCACCTCCTGTAAATCCACTTCCAGCACCGCGTGGAACGATTGGTATTTTATGTGTGTTACAATATTTTAATACCTTACTTACTTCTTCTTCATTGTGTGGAAATACAACACATTCAGGATATTTGCGGTCTTTGGTAGCATCATAGCAGTAAGCAGTCAAATGTGCCTTGTCGCTATAGCAATCTTCATTTCCAACAATCTTTTGTAAGTCAAGAATGTTTTGCTCTGTCATTTTGTGGATTCCTTAAAAAATATCTTTAAGATTTTGGCTGAAATAGTTCGTAACTCTACCAAAGAAAGTCGCATCGCTATCTTTGATTTCCCCCTTGATTAAAGCATCAAAATAGATATAGTAATCTTGTGTTCTTTTGTCGTTAATCAAATAAGAAAACCATTCTTGATTGGTGGTTCCAATACGAGAGAAAAAGGGCAACATTCTTTCTTTAATAGGGGCTCTTCCAGTGATATAATCCTTTTTTATAAGACTAAAGGTTTGGCAATCTAGGGCTTGTCCTTCATTGAGATTAACAATATAAACAACCCCAGTAGCGTATTGGGAACATACTTTTCTAAAATCTGCCTTCACAGGTGCGGTGTGTCCAACATCCATTAAATAAGCAGCAAATAAATCAGGATGGAGCCAAGTGATCTCAGGATAAGTATTTTTGACTTTTTCATAAATATCTTGAGTGGGCGCGATTAAAAAGGCGCGATCATTGAAGCTACGAAAAATAACTTCATCGTTTTTTTGTGGTTTTAAAAGTGGAGTAGGAAAAGCTTTTTGTTCTAGTGCTACAAAAGGTTCAAAGGCTATTTTTGCTCTATTGTCTTTTATTTCTACGACTGCAGCCATTGCTATGATTCCAGAGTGATCCTTATCAAACCAACGAATAATTTCTCCGCTCTCACCGACTTTCAAATCAAATGCAGGGACATAAGCAAAATGTTCAGAATCAAGCTCAATAATGGGAACAATAAGTTTGTTTCCAAAGGGTAAGGCAAATGCAGTAAGGCTAAAAAATAAAGTAAAAATAAAAAGTTTAATCTTTAAATGTTTCATTAGATCAATGACCTTAAGTGTAAAATATTTGCAAAAATAACGAAGTTAATTATACATTTAATTTTCTTAAAATTTTGACATATTTTGTAAATTTTACTAAGGATTATTGGAGTTTGCTTGAATTTATTTGATAGACAAAAAAAGGAATGTCAGAAAATATTCTTTATATACTAGAATTTCTTTTTAATAAAAAATTCTAGCTAGGATTTTTTATTGCTTTTTTATTTTCACACTACAAAATTTATTTTTAAGATTATGAAAACGCTTTAAGGATTGTTGATTTACAACAATTATAGAGTAAATTTGCTATACTTATGAGTTTTAATCCAAAATTACATTCCAAATGAGAGAGTAGCGAATGCAGCTTAAAATTTATGATAGCATCAAGAAAGAAAAGGTGGATTTTTCCCCCATTAATCCCCCAAAAGTAAGGCTTTATGTCTGTGGTCCAACGGTGTATGATGATTCACATTTGGGACACGCAAGGAGTGCGATTGTTTTTGATTTGTTGCGCCGAATCTTAAGAGAGAATGGCTATGAAGTGCTTTTTGCAAAAAATTTCACCGATATTGATGATAAGATTATTAATAAATCTTTACAAAGTGGCTTAAGTGTTACGGAGATTACACAAACTTATACGCAAAAATATCTTGATGAAATGGCGGCTTTAGGAGTGGAGAGAGCTGATATTGAGCCAAAAGCTACAGAGAGTTTAGAGAGCATTTGTGCGATGATTGAGGAATTACTAGAAAAAGGTTTTGCTTATCAAACACCTAATGGAGATATTTATCTCTCAGTGGAGAAAGATTTGCAATATGGCTCTTTAAGCGGGAGAATTGCTGAACTTGAAACACAAAGCAGAATTCAAAATAGCGAACAAAAAAGAGATGCAAGAGATTTTGCTTTGTGGAAAAGTTATAAGGGAGTTGGTGATATTGGCTATGATTCTCCCTTTGGCAAAGGGCGTCCAGGGTGGCATATTGAATGTTCAGCTATGATTAAAAAACACCTCGCTTATAGTGGGGAATATGCTATTGATATTCATGGGGGTGGAGCAGATTTGCTCTTCCCACACCACGAAAATGAAGCTTCTCAAACGCGTTGTGCGGATAATCAAGCTATCGCAAAGTATTGGATTCATAATGGATTTGTGACTATTAATGGTGAAAAAATGGCAAAATCTTTGGGGAATAGCTTTTTTATCAAAGATGCATTAAAAAATTATGATGGTGAAATTTTGCGATTCTATCTTTTAGGGACACATTATCGTGCTGGATTAAACTTTGCAGAAGAAGATTTACTAGCAGCTAAGAAGCGCTTAGATAGAATTTATCGTTTGAAAAAGCGTATTTATCCAATCCAAAAAGTTGATGAAGGGGAATGTTGTGAGTTTAGAGAATCGTTTTTGGAAGCTTTAAATGATGATTTAAATGTTTCAAGAGCTTTGAGCGTGGTGGATGAATTTGTAGCAAAGGCAAATGAGCTTTTGGATAAAAAGCAAAAAGATAAGGCACCAATGATTGCTGGGAATTTAGCGATAATAGAGCGACTTTTGGGAGTTGGTGGCAAGAATCCTTTTGCGTATTTTCAGCTTGGAGTGAGTGAAGAGCAGAAAAATGAGATTGAATCTTTAATAGCAAAGAGGAGTGAAGCAAAAAAACAAAAGGATTTTGCAGAAGCCGATAAGATTCGAGAGGAATTACGCAAAATGGGGATTGAGATTATGGATACTTTTGAGGGTTGTGTGTGGGAGAAAGTTTAAAGCTTCTTGAATTGAGTAAGGATATTTATGGAATATGCAGGTTTGTTTGGTCTTTTTGTAGTAGCTTTACTTGGTAGTTTTGGTCATTGTATTGGAATGTGTGGTGGCATTGTTTTGGCTTATAGTGGAAAATTAACTAATAATGGGATAACTAGTAAAGGGACTTTGGCGCTTTATCATATTTTGTATAGTTTGGGGCGTATAACTACTTATGTGATTTTAGGGGCGATTGTAGGAGTTTTAGGGAGTATGTTTAGTTTTAATGCTACCTTGCGTGGAATCTTGTTTCTAATTGCGGGGGTTGCTATGATTCTAGCAGGATTGTCTCTTTTTGGTAAAATGCAATTTTTGACAAAATTAGAATATTCTTTGCAAAATTCCAAATGGTATCAAAAAAGCTTTCAAACAGCTTTAAATCTAAGAACGCCACAGAGCATTTATTTGCTAGGGTTATTAAATGGACTTTTGCCCTGTGGGTTTGTGTATGCGTTTTTGTTTAGTGCAGCTGGGAGTGCTAATGTTATAAATGCTATGCTTGTGATGCTAGTTTTTGGGATTGCGACGACTTTTCCTTTATTTTTGTTTGGAATACTAGCTAACACGCTTTTTTATAAGTCAAATTTTAGAAAAATTTTGATGAATCTAGCTGCAATAGCCATTGTAATTTTTGGTGGTTTGATGGTGCAAAAAGGTATTAAGTTTTTACAAAATCCGAATATGGGGCATAAAATGCATATGAGTATGTTGGTGCTAGAAGATTCTAAGCCTATTAAATCCATAGAAAATCTTGGGGATTCTTAGAATTTAAAAGTGTAAAATTTTTATGAGAAAATTCTATTATTTAAGACAAAATTGCATACTATATAGAAAATAAAAGAAGCATTAAGGTTAAAATAAAAATGAATCTTGCAAAAATCATCCACCATTTTTTTCCCACAGTGATTGTTGGGATTGAAATTGACAACAAAAATTGTAATATTGTTGTGAAGTTTTATCGAGGTGGTAAGCATATACGCACACAGACAAAAAATTTCAAGACTATTCCTGGGGAGTTACCTGCACAAGCAATTTGGTTTTTAAGAAAAATTTATGCAAAAAATCCATTTACTTATATTACAACCCTTCCTTCTTCTATTATTCAAGGTGCAATTAACACTAGTCGCAAAGAAGATTTTAATCAATATGGAATCAATGTTGATGAGGTTGCAAAAAAAAGCTTTAATGATGGCTGGTCAGTGTATATTTCTAAAGAAGGTATTACTGAAACAAAAAAAAGATTTTCGAAATTGGGGGTGGATTTTATTATCTCACCTTTTTTGGTGCTTTATCATTTGGCTAAAGACACTTTTCAAGAAGATCATTGCAAACTTTATATTTTATTTCAGCGTTCTAATATGACTATGATTGTTACAAAATCAAATAGCGGAGTCTTATTTGGCGGTTATTATGCCTTAGAGAGCGAGATTGATTCAGAGTTAAAGGTTGTAAAAAATTCATTTACACAAGATGGCAGAGAAGAGATGGATATTACAAAAGATATTCAACAAGAGCTTAGTGAGATTGGGGATGTAGGTTTAGAGAATGAAAAAGGGGATGATGAGCTTATTGAAATTTTAAGGAGCGAAGATAAACAAGAAGATGAAGAAAAGACTGAAAACTTAGAGAAAGGCAATGATGATTTAGATGATTTTGCAAGGGTAAATATGGCGACTAAATTTATCCAATCTGCGATGAGTGAATTTTATAGTAATGATATTTATAAGAGCGAATTCATTAGTGAAATCGTGCTTTTTAATCCTAATAATATTTCAGAAGAGACACTCAAACAAATTCAAAACTTTACAATGTTAGAGATGAAAATTATGCCTTGCAATATTGCAGAAATACTAGTTGAATTGGGTTTTGAAACTTATCGATTTTTTGAAGCAAGGGGGGAAGTGTAATGAATTATAGTTTTGTCTCACCCAATAAAAAAACATTGCTAAAAAAAGTTTCGCGCATTTGGTGGGGTTATATTTTTTTGACGCTTTTTATCTTTGTTGGTTTTGTAGTTACCTTGAAGATTCAAGGGTATTTTATGGAAATAAAAACAACAGAAGCATTACAAGCACAGCAAACAGCTTTAGATGAAATCAAAAAATTTCAAGAAATTAGAGACCAAGAAGCACAAAGGGTGCAGTTTGGAAAATTTATCGCCAATCAAAACGCAATGCTAAAAGAGAGTGTGGAGAATTTGTTTGATTTGATTCCAGAGCAAATCACTCTAAATAAGGTTCAAATGGAACAATACCAACTTGTTTTGTATGGCGCAACTCCCTCAAAACAAATTTACACTTTTTTGCTTGAAGTTCCTTTGCGCTCCATCTTTCATCAAAGCAGGGCGGATTTTTATTTATTGCCTAATGGTTGGTATAATTTTGTCTCTGTGAGTAAGTTGAATAAAGAGGAGCAAGCACAATGAAAGCTTTTTTTGCACAGATTGATTGGGTAAGAAATACTTTCTTTTTTGTGTTTTATTTTTTCTTGGTGGCGCTTATTTTTATAGCTATTATCAAGCCACAGCTAGAAGTCTTTAAGACAACAAATACTAATTATAGAAAAGAAATCTTTGCTTTAAATCAAATTCAAAATCAACATAATTCTCAAAAACAAGAATTGTTAGATTATCAAAAACAAAATATTGAAATTATAAGAGCCTTTGAGACTCCTATTACACAACAAGAGATTGAAGAGAAGTTAAAAATTATCTTTGATACTTCTGGAGTTGTGCAAGATGGTGAGCCAATAAGAGAGGGTGAGTATTTAAAACAACGCTATGTTGTAAGTGGAAAATTAAAAGGAATAGAGAAATTAAAGAGTGCATTAGATTTGGTGCAAAGTTTTAATGCAATTGTGCGATTTAATTTTCCCCTCCATATTGAAAAAGAAAATGAGATGCTTGTTTTTTCTTTTCGGTTAGATGTTTATTATTCACCCAAAGATTCTAGTATATTAATCAACAATTAAAGGAGAATGCGATGCGAAGTGATATTATCAAACAAGGCTATCAAAGGGCACCACACAGGAGTTTATTGCGTGCCACAGGGCTAAAAGACGAGGATTTTAATAAGCCCTTTATTGGTGTGGCAAATAGTTATATAGACATTATTCCCGGACATTTTTTCTTAAACAAATACGCAGAGATTATCAAGGAGGAAATCCGCAAAGCTGGTGGTGTGCCATTTGAGTTTAATACTATTGGCGTGGATGATGGTATTGCTATGGGACATAATGGTATGCTGTATTCCCTCCCTAGTCGTGAGTTAATCGCTGATTGTATCGAAACGGTGATGAATGCGCATAGCCTAGATGCGATGATTTGCATTCCAAATTGCGATAAGATCGTGCCTGGTATGCTTATGGGGGCATTGCGTGTCAATGTGCCAACGATTTTTGTAAGTGGCGGACCGATGATGGCAGGGAAGCTAAGCGATGGAAGCGTGCTAGATCTAAATTCTGCTTTTGAGGCAGTGGGTGCGTTTGAAAGTGGCAAAATCGATGAAAAACGCTTACACGAAATAGAATGCAACGCCTGTCCTGGTGGCGGAAGTTGTAGTGGTATGTTTACGGCAAATTCTATGAATACGCTTTGTGAAGCTATGGGTGTGGCCTTGATGGGTAATGGAACAATCCCAGCACTAACGCCTCAGAGGGAGGAGCTACTACGCAAGGCTGCAAGGAGGATTGTAGAAATTGCCCTAGATTCTCAAAAGAGTGAGCAGTTTAGATTCCGCAATATCTTAAATCACAAAGCTGTGCATAATGCCTTTGTTGTGGATATGGCAATGGGGGGAAGCACAAATACGGTGTTGCACATGTTAGCCATTGCGAAAGAAGCAGAGGTAGAGTTTAACCTTCAAAATATTAATGACATTGCCAAAAATGTCGCGCATATCGCCAAAATCGCTCCAGCACTTAGCAGTGTGCATATGGAAGATATTAATCGTGCAGGTGGTGTAAGTGCGGTGATGAATGAAGTAGCCAAACGAGATACACAAACTTTATTTTTAGACGCCCTAACGATTACAGGAGAGACTTTAGGCGAAAGAATTAAGGGCAAAGAAATCACTGATACGCACATTATCCATACTAACGAAAATGCTTATTCACAAGTTGGTGGGCTAAAGATTCTCTTTGGGAATCTCGCAGAGCAAGGCGCCGTGCTTAAAGTGGCAGCTGTAGCAGAATCTATGAAAGAATTTAAGGGTAAAGCGATTTGTTTTAATTCCCAAGCTGAAGCGATTAAAGGCATAGCAGGTGGCAAGGTAAAAAGTGGCAATGTCGTGGTTATCCGCTATGAGGGTCCAAAAGGGGGTCCGGGAATGCAAGAAATGCTAAGCCCTACAAGTTTGATTATGGGAATGGGACTAGGCGAATGCGTGGCACTTATCACTGATGGGCGCTTTAGCGGAGCGACGCGTGGGGCGTGTATCGGGCATATTAGCCCAGAGGCAGCAGAGGGAGGGCTTATCGCGCTTATTGAAGATGGCGATGAGATAGAGATTTCTGTTTCACGCGGAGAGCTAAATTTGGTTGTGGATTCTAAGACTTTAGAATCTAGGCGGGCAAAATGGCTAGAGCAAGACTTGGCAAAGAAAATTATGCAGAATAAAAACATCACAAGCAAATGGCTCAAACGCTACTCTTTGCTTGTCAGCAACGCCGCAAATGGTGCGGTACTAAAAATAGAGCTGTAAAGAGAAACAATGTTACCTCAAATGCTTCTTGAAATGGTGGATTTTTTAAGAACACAGAATTTTACTCTAAGTATCCAAAATCGTGATGGACGCATAAATTCTGCCTTTAATGAAGATGAAATTTTTACTCTTTTAAATCAAAATTTTAGTATTAATCGCCCTAATATGCGAGATTGGGTGGATTTTAGTTTTAGTGAAAATGAGATTTTTATTCCTGTAAATATTAAGGTTAGCACGACAAAAACTGCGGATAATCTTAATTGCAAACTTGGAATCTATTATGCCCTTACAGGACAGATTCCGCCATTTAATAATGGTGTATCTTGGGAAAATTATTTTAAAACTTTAAGTGAAAATCTACAAGAAAACACTGCGGATTATTATTTTTTGATTATCAATAAAGACAATCCTAACGATGTTTTTGCTACCTCTCTTAAGGGCTTAGAATCTATCAATCCAAATGGCAATAATCTACCCTTTCAAGCAAAATGGGATAGTAATCGCAATCATATCCATAGGGATTTCACACAAGCAAAAGAGTTTATTTTAACCACTTTTGAGGAATCACTAAAATTAAGAGCTGATGCCTACCTCTCGTTTAGAAAGTATTTCTATGAATCTTGATGTAGCAAATCTGGGGCAGGTTTTTACTCCACAACATATCGTGAGTGATATGCTAGGGCTTATTAAAAATACTACAAAAATGAAAAATCCAAGATTCTTAGAGCCAAGCTGTGGTAATGGGGCATTTTTTAAACATTTACCACAAAATAAAATTGCTATCGAATTGGATTCTAATGTGATAGCAGATTCTAATGTTTTAAATACTGATTTTTTCTCCTATCCTGTGAGTGAAAAATTTGATACCATTATTGGCAATCCCCCTTATGTGCGGTATCAAGATATAGTAGAATCTACTAAGTTTTTGCTTAGTAGATATAGTGATATTTTTGATTCTCGCTCTAATCTTTATCTCTTTTTTATCTATAAATGTGTGTTACATCTTAAGGAGGGCGGTGAGCTTATCTTTATCACGCCTAGAGATTTTTTAAAAAGCACGGCTAGTATGAAACTCAATGAGTTTCTGTTTTCGCAAGGTAGCATTACGGACTTTTTAGACTTAGGAGATAAAAAGATTTTTGAATCTGCACAGCCAAATTGTGCTATATGGCGGTTTGAAAAGGGAGATTTCTCTCGTAATACTAATTGTCTGAGGCAGTTTTCCTGCATAAATGGGCAACTACTCTTTACCAAAAACAGCTATACCATTCCTTTTTCTAGCCTCTTTTTTGTCAAAGTCGGGGCAGTGAGTGGGGCAGATTCTCTCTTTGTGAATGAGGAATTTGGCAATATGGACTTTGTGTATTCACAGAGTGCTAAAAGTGGCAAAACACGCAAGATGATATATGGAATCTATGGCAGGGATTTGGCATTTTTACAGAAACATAAGGAAGCATTATTAAAGCGAAGAATCAAGAAATTTGATGAAACAAATTGGTGGGAATGGGGTAGAGATTATTACAAAAGTGATTTACCTAGAATCTATGTCAATGCTAAAACACGCAATAAAAAGCCCTTTTTCCTCCATTCTTGCAAGGCTTATGATGGCTCAATCTTGGCTATTTTCCCAAAGTTTAGGGTAGATTCTAAGAATTTAGAGAATCTCTGCACAAGACTTAATGAGGTAAATTGGCAAGAGCTTGGCTTTGTGTGCGATGGGCGGTATCTCTTTTCGCAAAGGAGTTTGGAATCATGTGTGTTAGATTCTAGCTTTGGGGAATTTGTGAAGATTCCAAATGTGCTATAATGCTTAAAAATATTACAGACAAATGATTGAAAAGATACTCCTTGCTTGTAAGCAATGCCGCAAATGGTGCCGTGCTAAAAACGGAATTATAAAACATTCTATGGATTTTTAAATCCATAGGATTGTAAAATGCTTGGTTTGTTGAAGTTAAAGATTAATGAATTAAAACTTTTGTGTGGTGTGCAGAAATAAAACTAAACTTTTAGATAAAATAAGTGGCGAGAATTATAATAAGGGAATTTAGAGCAGCCTCTCGCTAGGAGTACCCCACAACTATCGGCAGGTTAGCCCTCTAAACTGGCGGAATTGTAGCAGACAAAACATTAAAGAAAATTAAATAAAGGTGTAAAAATGGGTTTTTCTTTGCAGAATCTTGAATATGAAAAGATTAAGGCTTTGTTTTGTGATTTTCCAAATTTATTAAATAAAAACTTTGAAGTTCGTATGAAAAAAGCGCTAAGTGTATTGCATTTTGCTTATTTATGGGGTGCTTGCAGGGAAGCAGAAAAAGCTCTAATAAAATATAAAAAAGATGACTTATATGAATTTATCATGCAATTATATAGAAAAAGAATCAAAACACATCAAGCTAATTTTTTGCTCTTGCATTGTTTTGAAAATGCACTGCGTAGCACATTGTGTGTTAAAATTGCAAATTTTTACAATAAAGATAATGGCGATTCGTGGTTTATAGATCAAACTTCAAACCCAAAAATCGTTACCAAGCTTCTTCAAATAAGAAAAAAACATCTAAAAAATAAAAAAGCTAAAAATTCTTGGGAGATTTTTGATTGTTTTTATCTTAGAGATTTGGAAGATATTATTAGCTCTCATTGGGATATTTTTGCACCTATTTTTAAAGATAAAAAAATTTATAAAGGGGAAGAATTGCCATGTTATGGCACAAAAGAACATTTGCTAACTAAACTTAGTCAAATTAGACAGGCAAGAAATGAAATTTTTCATAATAAATCTACAAAAATGAAATTTCGCAAAGAATTAGAAATATTGCTTTTGCGTTTGGATTATTATTTAGAAGATGCCATTAAGATTGGTGAAATTTCAACAGGCATTAATCTCAAATACAACTACAAGCAACAATATATTAATGAGTTATAATTTGTAAGCAAATTACCCATATTTGGAAGATTCCTTACAATTTTAGCTTTTTTCACAAACTCGCCTAAGAGGCTATACCAATACACAAGAACACGAAGAAAATTTAGCCTTAATCGCTTCTATTACTCATAAAATAGGCATTTTGGAGATTATCTTACGGAACAAAGAGGCTAAAGCCAAAGTAGAATCTGCGATAACTACTAGAGAATAAAGCTTATGTTGCTTGGGGTTGTTGATATTTAAATTTTTCTTATTGTAAATTAAAAATTTGTTAATTTGGCTATTTGAATGTGAAAGAGAAATTTAAGATAATTTAATTAAATAAATTATAGAATATCTAGGTAACTTTTACAAAAAGGAGAAATTATGTCAAAAAGTTCTAATTCGCTTATTATGCGGGGGGGGGGGGGCAATAACCCTTTAAATGCAAAAAAGTTTTTCTTAAATTCTTCATCTTGCTTTAGGGGGTATTTTGTAAAATCCTCTAAATCCCTTGTAAATATTTCTATTGTTGCAAGTTTAGCACTATCACCTAGTCTATCTGCTGCAAATTTACCTACAATAAGCAATAATCAATTGCCAAGTGGGGGTAAGTTTGTAAATGGGACAGGAAGTATTGCTACAAATGGTAACAAAATGGATATTGCAGGTAATAATAAAAACAATGTCATTGCTTGGGGTGGTGGATTTAATATTGGTAAAGAAGCAAGTGTTAATTTCACTACAAATCAAAAAAATTATTTAAACTTGGATTATACTAATAAAGCTTCACAGATTCTAGGAAAATTAAATGGTGGAACTAATAATATTTATCTAGTCAATCCTAGTGGGGTATTAATAGGCAAAGATGCAAGTATCAATGCTAATAAATTTGGTGTTTCTACTTCACCTTTTGATAATAATGCTATTCAAACTTTTTCAAATAATGGTTCTTTCTCCCCTGTTTTTAGTGCTAATAAGGGTGATATAGTTAATATGGGAACTATTAATGCTAATGAAATTGTTCTTGTGGGGAATAGGGTAACGAATGTTGGAAACTATGTTGATGAAAAGGGTAAAAAGCAAGTCGCTTTTGGAAGTTTTAATAAAAAAGATAGTTTAACTAACACAAAATTAGAAATAACGGCTAATCATACTGATTTACATGCAAATAGAAATACCATTGGTACAATTGATTCTATAAATGTTACTGCAAAAGGGAATAACGCAAAAATTGAAGTAGGACAATCTGCAACAGGTTGGACTGATGTTAAATTAGGAATTAATCAAAATGGTAATGTCACTATTACCACATACACTTCTATTAAAGACACTGAAGATTGGAGTAGTTTTACAGATATTATTAATGGGGGAAATGCAAACAACATAGATACCTTTAAACTCCTTAAGGATATTGATTTTAAAGATGCAGGAGCAATTGAACCTGTGGGGAATGATACTTCTAACCCTTTCTCAGGTAATTTCTATGGTAATGGACACACTCTCTCTAATCTACTCATTGATGCAGATGGAAAAAATTCTGCTGGGTTGTTTGGCTACATTAATGGTGGAAGTGTGCAAGATCTAACCATTGATGGATTAAATTTTCAGGGTAGTGCTTCGGTGATTGGTGGATTTGCAGGGCGGATAAATAATGGAACTTTTTCTAACATTGTTTTAAATAATATTGGGAATATTAGTGGTGATATTGCAGGTGGATTTGCAGGGTGGATAGATAACGGAATTTTTTCTAACATTGTTTTAAATAATATAGGGGATATTAGTGGTTTTAATTCTGCAGGTGGATTTGCAGGTTTAGGAGCTGGAACTTTTTCTAACATTGTTTTAAATAATATTGGGAATATTAGTGATAATGTTGCAGGTGGTTTTGTAGGGCGGATAAGATATGGAACTTTTTCTAACATTGTTTTGAATAATATAGGGGATATTAGTGGTTTTAATGGTGCAGGTGGATTTGCAGGGCAGATAAATAATGGAACTTTTTCTAACATTGCTTTGAATAATATAGGGGAGATTAATAGTGAATTAAATCGTGCAGGTGGATTTGCATCGTTGATAAATAATGGTGGAACTTTTTCTAACATTGTTTTCAATAATATTGGGAATATTAGTGGTGATCATGCAGGTGGAAGTGCAGGTGTAGGTGCAGGTGGATTTGCAGGTGGATTTGTAGGGGATGGCTCTCTAACTTCTGCAGCTGATATCTACTTCTATGGTGCTATGAATCTTAGTGGTAACAATACAAATCAAAACCATATAAACTCCTACAACCCAACAGCCCTTAATCTCACTAATACAACTGATTTACAAACAATCCAAAATCATATGCAAAATGGCAGCACTCTAAAAAACCTAGAATATGTTACAGGAACAAATGGTAACTCCTATCTCCATATGGTAACTAATGGTAAGATAGGTGATGCAGATTCTAAGATTACTTTTGATAATGAAGAGTATAAACTTCCAAAAGTTAGCAATAACACAACCTCTCCCACACCCCCTTCAATCTCTAATGGAGACAATCTCTCTAGTGTAACTCTTGAAGCTAGTGATTTTGATGTATCTATTTTAGAATCTATTATTAATGATATTTTAAATAAAGAATATGTGTTAAATCTTGATGATTGGACTAATTTTGGAGCATTGAGTAAAGATTATGCAACAATTCTCTCTTATCTCTTAGAAAACACACAAGATGAAACCCTAAAAGAATCCATTAAACAATCTCTAGAATTCTATGCAGAATTTAATAAGGGTGAAACAGATGGATTAAAAGCAGAATTTGAAAAATGGTATGTTAATGATTCATCAAGCACTTACAACAGCTCTATGAAGAAATATGAGGGCATTGCAGCTTCTATTGAAACACTTAAAAATTATGTCAATGGGACTTTAAAACCCAAACTAGAAAGAATTCAATCTAATCTTAATCGATTTGAATTCCTAAAAGCAGAAATTGCAAGATTGGATAAAGTCTATCAAGAAGCCCTAGAGAATAAACTTCTCCCTTATAATCAATTAGAAATCATCTATAAAGACACAAAAGAAAAGATTGATGCTTATTATACAGAAGCAAAAGGTTTATTAGCAACACTCAAAGAAGACAATAAGCCTTTCTTGGAGGCATTAATTGGAAAAACATATAATTTTAAAGACAAATACAATGATGTTACAGGAAGCTTTAGCTTTGTAGGAAGTAATATAGGAGGCAATATAGAAAGAAGCATTAATGGTGGATTAGACGATAAACCAATCCTTACACTGCCAGACAATGATGATTCAGGCAATAATCAGACAATTGATGGGGGCAATAGTGCAGAGATTGCCAATACACTAGCTAAACAAACTGAACTAGCTTCCAAAGAAGCAGTTATCACTCTCCCAGCACAAGAAAAAGAAGATGTTATTACAGAAGATGAAAGGGAATTAGGAAGAGCTTGCATTGTAAGTGATAATGCAAAAACCAATAGCCCTTGTGTAGCGGCATTTTAGTAAAACTGCTTAAAAGGATGATAAAGAATCCCTTTCTTTATCATTATCCTTTGTAATAAGTTTAATTCTTTTTTTAATGTCGTATTAACATAAAAGAATTTCAAAAATCTAATTTAATTTCATAGATTACTTAAGGAGAAAATTATGCGGCAGTGCTTTTTAAGCAATAAAATAATGTTAAGCTTCCTTGGTGTAAGTTTAGCATTAAGTCAGACTTTATTGGCAGCCACGCAGGCAGATAAAGTCAATAACCAAACCTTTCAAACTCCAAGTCATCAGTTTTCTAACCAAGAGGTTTGGGATTCTAAAAGTCAAACTTTTAAAGAAATCAATGGAACTAACTATTATGGTGTCTCAAAAGCAGGATTAGTTAGTGGAATCACCCTAGAGGTTTTTAATCCTAAAAATCCTAATCAATCTTTGCAAGAATCTAAACTTAATATTTTAACCCCCAATCAATCTTTGCAAGAAATCTTAGAAGTGCAAGGAACACACACTGCTAATTCCCAAAACAAAAATTTGCACTCCATACAAATTCTTCCTTTTTTAGTAGCAGGGAATTCTCTAAAAGGCGATTGTATTAACAATAAATTGCTCATTAAAGAAGCAGAATTAAGTTCAGTTGTTTTTCTAAAACCAACGCATATAAAAACTAAAAATCCACCTAAGAAAGAAATAGAAAGCAAGATTAATTATATTATAGCAGCAGGGGTTGCTAAGGAGGGAAATGCAAAAAATAATGCCCTAGAGCTTCAAAAAGGAAGTTATATTAATATGGGAGTGGAAAACACCTATAGCCTAAAATTAAATGGTGCTCCCTATGTTGTAGGAGGGATTGCTATTTTAGGAGATGCTATAGGGAATTCTTTGTCTGCTAAAAGTGGTTCTAGGGTTGATATTCACACCGCACCTTTTTATAAAAATGAAATGGGAAAATTTGTCTTTGATGAGAGAATCACTCATCTTGTTGGGGGATTGGCTTATAATGGAAATGTAAGAGAAAATAAGCTTAATCTCAATGGGGTAGAGTTAATGATTCATGCTCCAAGTGGCTTGTATTCTTCCTTTGCTTCTGCTCATATTACCGGAGCCTTTATTGATGGAGATGGCAAAAAGGCACACCATGCCATTAAAAATACCTTAGTCATTGATGAATTCCTTTTGGGCTTAAGAGTAGATGGAAATCCTCCTCTTTTTTATGATGCTATCTTTTTAGGAGAATTCTTTGGTGGGAAAACAACTCGCGGGAATGCTAATGAAAATTATATTGCCCTAAAAAATGTCCCCTCTATTGGAAGAATGGATAAGAATGTAAAAGTGCAAGGAATATATGAATTTTTTGCAGGATATACACTAAATGGAAAGGCAAATGCCAATGTTTTAGATGTTGCTTTAAAATCTCCTTTGCAAGTGAGTAATTCTTATTTCAGACAAAATGCCTTTGGATTTTATGGGGCTTTTGCAAGTGAGGGTGCAAGTCACAATACTATTAAAATTAGAAATAATCTAACTATTATTGATGGCACAAAAAATCCTAATGATAGAGTAAATATTATTGCTGGAAGAACTCTAGCAGGAGAGGCAAATTCTAATGTGATTGATTTTAAAGATTCTCAAGTTTCCTTGCCCTTATTTGTTTATGCAACCACACAAGAAAACTTTGAAGGTTCTATTCATTATCCAGAGTATGCCAAGCACAATAAGATTAGCTTAAATAATGTCTTTGGGAGAAAGGATATCCGCTCTGGGGTAGAGGCTATGAGTGTAGAAAATAATCAAATCTTTTATCACAATGTAGAAGCACAATCCTCTGGAGAGGGAGCTGATAAAGAAAGTAGCGTGTATATTAGAGCAGTCAATCTTGCAGTAAATAATCTCTTTAAGGCAAGTAATTATTGGGCAACTTCTATGCTTAATGTTTATGGTATTCGTGGGGAGGAAGAATCTAAAAATAATCAAATGATTTTTAATAATGTAGGCTTTAACACAGATAAAATTGCTATGGGTTCAGGATTGATTTTAATAGGTGGAGTGGGTAAGAGTGCATATCATAATCTCTTAAGTATTCAAGATTTAGAAATTGGAGCTTATGATAAAGAAAAGGATTTTATCTATATTGCAGCAAGTGCAATTCCTGATGCCAATAGTAATCTAGCACTCTCTTATGACAATACGCTCTATATTGGTGGAAATGTTTCTATTCATAAGCAAACGCTTTTAAATGCACTAAGTGGAAGTGTGATTAGGGTTCCAAGCTATACAAATAATAAAGCGGATATTATCACGCTGCCTGCACCTTCTTTAGCGCAACTTACAGATGATAACCATTTAATTTTAGAGCAACCCTTAAGGGCTAGAGTAGTTAATAACTTTGAACATTATAGTTTAATTTATCATTCTAATAATCAAGATAAACCGCTTGTTGAAAGTTTAGAGACACCTATTAATCTCTCTAGTGAATCCCAAATTACTCTACTTTTAAAAAAGGGAGAGAAAGCTCCTAAAAAAGGAAGTAAAGTTGCATTAATTTCAAGCCAAAATGGCTTTAGTGATATTAATGGTAATACTATGAATGAAGCGCAATTAAATCAACTCTTAGAGAGGATTTCTAAAAATCCAAAAACACTCGATTACAAAAAGATTCCTCAACTCAAACAAGAAAACCTAAGGGTTATCCCTCTAACTTTATCTTTAGGCAATGAAGGAAGAGTGATTTATGGAGAAATCTAAAGTGATTAAAAATCAACAACACAAATAAAATTTTAAATGAAAGGATAAAAAATGAAAAAAATATTAGTAGGTTTAGGATTATGTGTGGGAGTATGTATGGCTAATGATGCCCTAATTCAAAAGGGAGAAGCACTTTATAAAAAATGTATTGCTTGTCATGGTGTCAATGGAGAGAGAGTGGCTCCAGGAAGCAAGGGCAATATCAAAATTGGAGGTTTAGATAAAGCCTATCTTATAGAGCAACTTGAAGGCTATGCCGCAGGGATGGCAGATAATGGAGGAGCTAAAATGATTATGTATGCTAATATGAAAAATTGGAAATTTACCCCTTCTGATATTGAAGCAGTGAGTGCTTATATTGCCCAATTGCCTAAAGCAAAATAAAAACATAAAACAAAGGAAACTTATGGAAAAACCTTTTTTAAAAAGCATCATTCTAGTCTCTTGTCTTTTAACAGGAGCACTCTCGCAACAAAACAAAGAAAACACAGAAGCTTTAGAGCAAATGATGGAAATTTCTCCTTATAAAAATATCCCTCAAAACAAAAACATTCAAAATACTCTAAAAAATAAACAATCCCCTTTAGATATTAGAAAGAATAAACAAGATTCTTTGCAAAAAGATTCTAAAGAAGCCTTAGATAAAGAGGGATTAGTGGTGCCAAGTGATGAAGAGTTTCGCTTTAAATATAAATTCTTTGTGGATACCAAAGAAGATGGAAAAACACTCACTTTAGAAGATATTGGAATTAATGAAGTATGGCTTAGTGAATCTATTGTTGCCCTAAAAAGATCGGATTTAAGCGTGGAAATCTTACAAGAAATTGCTAATATCGTTTCTTATTATTTTCAATACCATGGTTACCCTTCAGCAACTGCCTATATCCCTCAACAAGAAATCACAGATTCAATCCAAGTTAATATTATGCTAGGCAAACTAGGAGAATATCAAGTTAAAAATTATTCTAAGCATCTAAAAGAGAATGCTATTAGCTCTAAGCTAAAAGAATCACTCCAAGGAAAGATTTTAAGAACTAAAGAATTAGAAGATGTGATTTATAAAATCAATGAAATGTCAGGAATTAAAGCAAGTGGAAGTTTGACTGCTGGGAATGAGTATGAAACTACAGATGTGATTATTACAATAGAAGATTCTAAAAAAGCCAATGCGATGCTTTTCTTTGACAATTATGGAAGCAAAGGTTCTGGTGTCTATAGAGCTGGTGTGAGTGGTGCTTTAAATAATCTCTTAGGATATGGGGATTCTCTTAATTACTTTGCACAACTTTCTGATGAAATGCAAAAGAGTTATGGAGTAACCTATAATACCTTTTTAGGGAATCTTAAAATCTCTCCTAGAGTGCTTAGAAGCAATTATGAATTAGGGGGAGAATATAAGGATTTAGATGCCTATGGAAATGCTTTAGATTTAGGAGTGGATTTAGCCTATCCGCTTTTTATTAACACCACTAATTCCCTATACCTTACTGGAGGTTATGTTTATAGAAAGCTTGAAGATATTTATGGAAGCTTTGGAATTAATTTTAATAAGGAAAGTGATGCCTTTTATTTAGGGACTGAAGGAACCTTTGGTTTAATTCCCAATAATATTCTAAGCTACAATGCAAGAATAACTTATGGAGAAGTGAAGCCTAGAAGCTCACTTTTAGAATCAAGCCCTGCTATGGGAGATTTTTGGAAGTTTAATGCCACTTTAAATAACTCCTATTATTTTAATGATAGTTTAACGCAAATTATTAATCTTAATTTGCAAAAAACATTAGGGGATTATCAATTAGATTCTAGTGAAACTACATCCCTAGGAGGACCTTATGGGGTTAGAGCTTATCCTAATGGATTTGGAGAAGCTGATAGTATGATTTTAGCTACATTTGGATTGCGAACAAATCTCATAAGCCCTAATTTTTATCTTACACCCTTTTATGAATTTGCTTATGGCTGGAATGAAGACTATCAAAATAATTCAATCAATATGGCAGGAAGGGGAGATAAAAATGATGTCTTTGTGGATGCAGCAGGATTAGAACTGCTTTATCTTATGGCTAATTACTTTTATATTAAAATAGATTTAGCTAAAGCTGTGAATAAATATGTAGCAGATGGAAAAAGAAGAGATAGACTTTATATAAGCACAGGATTCTACTTTTAATTAATTTTGGCAAACCCCAAAGGCTAAGAAGCCTTTGGGGTTTGTGTAGCTAGATCAAATGTGACTTTTTGCTAGATTTTAAAATAACTCTACAATTTAATAAATAATTACATTTTTTATTGCTTTTGACTGAATAAAATTTATGGCAATATTTTGCTCTTAGGAAAATCCAGAGTGAATCATTTTTGCATTTCAAAAAAGATTAATTTGTTTATGATACAATTTTGATAATTATTTTTAATATCAAAGGAAAACAATGGAAATCCTCAAAGAAACAATTGATTATATTATCTTTGGAATCCTTGGAGTTATGGGCTTTATAGCTTTGTGGCTTACGATAGAGCGAGTGATATTTTTCTCTAAAATTAAGTTTAGTGATTATAAAACGCAAGAATCTCTTGATGATTCGATTACTAAGAATCTCACTACTCTTTATATTATTTATTCTAATGCACCTTATGTTGGGCTTTTGGGAACGGTGATTGGGATTATGATTACTTTTTATGATATGGGGTTAAGTGGCAGCATTGATACTAAAGAGATTATGACAGGTTTATCCCTTGCGCTAAAAGCGACAGCTTTAGGTCTTGCAGTGGCGATTCCAACTTTGATTGCTTATAATGCTTTGTATCGAAAGATTACTCTTTTAAGCAACCTTTATAAAACAAAGGCAACTTATGGTCAAGATTCCTAAAAATGAATCGCTTAATATCGTTCCTTTTATCGATATTATGCTGGTTCTATTAGCCATTGTGCTAAGTGTTTCAACTTTTATCGCGCAAGGTAAAATACAAATCGAGCTTCCACAAAGCACTAATCAAGAGCAACAAAAAGATGAAAAAAAGGTGCAAATTCTAGTAGATAAGGACAATCAAATTTATTTGGATGAAAAAGTAATAGCGCTAGAGAATTTAAAAGTGGAGTTAGAAAAGCTTGATTCTAAGACACTAGTAGAATTGCGTAGTGATAAGGATGCAAAATTTGAAACTTTCATTCAAATTATTGATATTTTAAAAGGAAAAGCACATGAAAACTTTAGCATTGCAACACAAGCCAAACAATAGCACTTTGCAGTCATTTTTGGTTGCAAGTGGGATTTATGCCGTAATTTTTTTAAGTCTTTTTTATGGTTCATCTTATCTTGTCCCAAAGGATATTGGCTTACAAACTCAAACTATGGCAATTTCTCTTATGCATTTTGCACAAAATCCTGCAGCGCAAAAGAGTGCTCCACCGCCTATACAAGAAGAAATCAAAACTCCCCAAAAACCTAAAGTAATGGAAAAACCAAAACCGATTCAAAAAACAAAACCTATTAAAGAAAAAAATGTTCAAAATACAAAACTATTACCACAACCAAAGCCTATTTTAGATCAAGCAACACATGCGCAACCACCTGCTACCCCTAGTGTTTCTAATGCTCAAACTCAAGCTCCATCTACTTTGACATTTGGAAAAGTGAATGATCCCTTTTTGCTCTCTATAAAACAAGCAATTGACAAGAATCTTCAATATCCAAGAAAAGCAAGAATGCTAAGAATGGCAGGGATTGTGATGGTAGAGTTTAAGCTTTTTAAAAATGGAGAATTAGGTAATGTGAAAGTGATTCAGCCTTCTAAGCACTCGCTTTTAGATCGATCTGCAATTAAGACAATTCTAAGCGCTGGGCGAGATTTTCCAACACCTAAAAATGATGTGATTATTCAAATTCCTATTCAATATGTTTTAACTTAAAATTGTTAGGTTGTGGATCAAAGCTATTTATTGTAAATAGCTTTGCACATATTTTTGTATTTTTTCTTTAATATTGGGCGCAATATGCAATTCAAGATGAAGAATGGAAAGAGGCAACCCAAAATCTTCTAATTTAACCGCATCTTTTTGAGTAACAAGCAGTGAAGTAGCATTGAGATTGGCATAAGATTCTAAAATCTTTGTCTTATCAAAATAAGAATGATCTTTGAGAATAATTTTTCCAACTACATTAGGCAAGTATGAATCAAGCCTAGATGGATTTGCAATAGCTGTTAGCAAAAGCATTCTTTGTGTTGGGTAGAGGAGTTCCACCTTTCTAGTGTAATCTTGCCCTTCTTTGGCGATAATATCAGCTTCCTTATAGGCTCTTTTGGATTCGCGATAGCCGCCACTTGGAATGCAAAAGCTAAAATAAGGCTCTAATTTTGGCTTTAATAAAATATTGAGTTTTTTGAAATTAAAACGGAATCCATCATCTAAAAAGATAACTTTTGCCCCCATTTCTTTAGCTCTTAGGATAGCTTCTGTGCGATTTTTGCTAACAATCACTAAGGCATTGGGGAGTAATTTGGCAAGCATAATTGCTTCATCGCCGGCAACTTCTGGAGTTTCAAGAATATTTCCATTTTGACTAATGATTTTTAATCCCTTGCTTTTGCGCCCATAACCTCTTAGAATAATGCAGCTTTGATCATAGTCTTTTGCAATTTCAGCAACAAAAGGACTTTTGCCACTTCCGCCTAAGATGAGATTGCCAACACTAATAATGGGAATTTGAAAGTCTTGCTGAATAGACATTTTTCGCTTTAGTGTTGCGATGAGACAATAAATCCAGCTAATAGGCAATAAGCAGAAAGCCAAAATTTTTTGTAGCAAACTTGGTGCAAAAAAGTATTTCTCTAAAGTTCTCATATTATACCCTGTGAGTTGCAAGTCTTGAAATTTCTTTGCAAATATAATCAATATCTTCTTTTTTCATTGCACTATAAATAGGCAAACTTAAGATTTGTTGGTAATTTTTAAGAGCGATGGGAAAATCACTAATTTTGAATTTGTATTTGCTTTTATAATAGGTTAAAAGATGTGAGGGTACAAAATGCAAAGCAGTTTCAATACCACTTTCTTTTAGCTCTTTAGCAAAGTGATCGCGATTCTTGTCAATTTTGATGATAAAGTGAAAAAAGATATGCTCATTTTTAACTACAGGCATAGAAATATGCGGTGTATCTGCTAGGTTTTGCATATAATGAGAAGCGATTTCTTTGCGCCTTTTGATAATATAATCCATTCTATTTAGTTGGCTAAGGCAGAGAGCGGCATCTAGGTAACTTAAATTGTATTTATTGCCAATCCCCACGACATCATAGAGATATTGTGGGCGCACACTTGTAATTTTTTCACTTACAATTCCATGATAGCGTAATAAAGTGGCTTCATTAGCTAGTTTTTCATCGTGTGTGGCAAGGATTCCAGCTTGTGCTACAGGACTAGAAGAATCAAGAACAATACTAAAAATAGTGGCAAAACTTTTTTGATTTCCTATTTTAATACCATTGTGAGTTAATCCAAGTGCCATAGTCGCATCTTCAATAATTTTAAGATTGTAATGCCTAGCAAGTTCATAAAAGGGCTCTGTATTGCAAAATTGTCCTGCAATGTGGCTTACAATAATTGCGCGAGTTTTTTTGAGATTGTTTTTTTCTAGCGCCTCTTTGCATTTTTCATAAGAGATTTCAAAAGTATCTTCCATAATGTCTATAAAAATGGGTTCAGCATCAAAATGGCGAATGATTTCTGGGAAGCTTGGGTGGCAATTTACAGAACAAAGAATCTTGTCTCCGCGCTTAATATCCATAGCAAAAAGACAGAGATGGAATGCTGCAGTTCCACTATTTGCAGAAATTGCATATTTGATTCCAGTGTAGCTTTTGAAAGCTTCTTCTAAATCTTGAGTGATATTGTGGCTTGGATTTTCAAGCACATGATTGATAAGTTTTTTCTCATTTTCTGTAATATCGGGGATAAAATAGGGAAACTTAAGCATTTATAATCCTTTTATAAAGGTGCAATTTCTGGAATCTTTCTTTTAAATTCCATTGTTTTTATTCTTTGAATAACCATATCAATTGCCTTTTGTGGTAGGTTTTGATTTAAAATTTCTTGTTTAGAGAATCCTTGCTCTAAGAGTTGCATAATTTTATCTAAAATTAAATAAGAAAATCCAAGCTCTTTTTCATCGCTTTGCCCTTCATATAAATCCGCGCTAGGTGCTTTGGTTTGGATATTTTGGGGGAGATTTAGAAGTTTGGCAATTTCAAAAATTTCTGTTTTATAGAGATTTCCAATGGGATTAATTGCGCAAGCTAAATCACCAAAAATTGTCCCATATCCAAGCAAAATTTCACTTTTATTACTTGTCCCAATAACTAAAGCATTGTTTGCAAAGGCATAGTCGTATAAATAAATCATTCGGATTCTAGCACATAGATTCCCAATTCTAGCTGGATTATTTTCAAGCCCTTCTAAAGTCTCTAAAAAGCCTTGTTGGGGTTTTTCTAAAGGGAGAATGGAGTAAGAAATATCAAAGGCTTTGCAGAGTTCTAGTGCATCTTCAAGGCTACTTTTGGAGGATTGCAAAGAGGGCATTAAAAGTCCTTGAATATTTGATCCAAAAGCTTTTTTGCACAAAACAGCAACAACTGCAGAATCAATTCCTCCGCTTAGCCCAAAGACAACGGATTGGAATCCTCTTTTTTGCACTTCTGTTTGTAAAAATTTTATTAGCTTTGTGATAATTTTTGAGTAATCTTTCATAAAATTCCTAAAATTTTAATTTATTTAAGAAAATAAAAATAGTTCTTATAAATAGGATTCTATCCAAAAAACCTTTTAGATTATGCTTAGTTTTTTAATTTTAGTAATATTTAAGTTTTGAATCAAATTTTAAGTGGTTGAATGATTTAAAATATTGATTGGCTTATTAAAGAGAAACAATGGTCGGAGTAGCGGGATTTGAACCCACGACCTCACCCACCCCAAGGGTGTGCGCTAGCCAGGCTGCGCTATACTCCGAAAAATGTAGTATGATTTAAAGTTGAAATTCTATCAAAAAATGATTAAAATAATATTGAAATCAAAAAATATTTTTGGAATGTTTTTTGCTTTTTTGGTTTTTAAACTTTAGCGAAAATAAGGATATAGCAGCTATGAAAAAAATAATATCTCTTCTTTTTAGTCTTTTTTTGGTTACCCCAGTTTTTGCTGCCAAAGTGAGTGATTTGGTGAATATTGTTGGAGTGAGAGATAATCAGCTTATTGGTTATGGTTTGGTAGTTGGATTAAATGGAAGCGGAGATAAGACAACTTCCACTTTTACGATGCAGTCTATTTCAAATATGCTAGAGAGCGTGAATGTTAAAATCGATCCTAATGATATACAATCTAAAAATGTCGCAGCAGTAATGGTAACAGCCAAATTGCCCCCCTTTGCTAGACAGGGAGATACGATTGATATTTTAGTTTCTAGCATTGGGGATGCCAAATCGCTTGAGGGAGGAACTTTGCTTTTAACTCCATTAAGCGGATTAGATGGTAGAATCTATGCAGTAGCACAAGGAGCAGTGGGGATTGGTGGAAAAAATGAAAGAGGAGGAAGCGCTAACCACTCTCTTGCAGCAACAATGCCAAATGGAGGGATTGTTGAGAGAGAAGTTACATATGATTTGTATAGCAAAGTTAATGCAACTTTGAGCTTAAAAGAAGCTAATTTCCAAAATGCTATGCGGATTCAAACTAAAATCAACGAAACTTTTGGCGCCAGTCCTAATAATAAACCTATTGCTATAGCAATTGATCCTCGAACCATCAAACTCCAAAGACCAGAAAATTTGAGTATGGTAGAGTTTCTAGCGCGCGTGCAAGATATTGATGTGGATTATGTTAGAGAAGATAAGATTATTATTAATGAAAAAACAGGGACGGTTATTGCAGGAATGGGGGTTGAAGTTTCTCCAGTGGTAGTAACACACAATAATATTACCATCAAAGTTTCCAATGAAGCGGCTAATGATCCAGAAGCGGTGGATATGGGTTCAGGAGCAGTCTTTAGTCCGCAGCAAGCAATGGTTACAAGCCCCAATAATCCAACAATTTCAAGTGTTACAAGGGCATTGCAAAGAATGGGTGCTACTCCAAAAGATATGATTGCCATTATTGAAACAATGAAAAAAGCAGGTGCTTTTAACGCAGATTTAGAGATTATTTAAAAGGGAGAATTATGGAAATTAATTTTAATCACTTAAACGCATATTCTAAGGATATTTTAGATGCAGCAAAGCAGGCTCCGACTATTCAAAAGACTGATGATGACACGCGTTTAAGAGAGCAAACTGATGCCTTTGAAGCATTGATTATAAAAAATATGCTTGATACGGCTTTGAAAATGGATGATTCGTTATATCCAAAAGCCCCAGGACATGATATTTATGAATCGATGTATCGTGATACTTTATCAGAAAGTTTAAGTGGGAGTTTTGGTTTTAGTGATTTACTTTTTGATTATCTAAAAGATTTACAAAGCAAACAAGGAAACAAGTGATTGATCAAAATTTACTTGAATCGCTTAGTAGTAGCGATAAGGAATCATTTGCCAAAGGCTTAAAAGAGCTTATTACTCAAACTTACGAAGTTGAAAAAGAATTTATCGAGCTTAAGGCACTTTTTGAAGAAGTGCTTGATATTTTACCAACAGCCGTTTGGGTTTTGGAGCAGGGGGGCGAGATTTTTTATCAAAATAGCCTTGCATCGGAGATTCCAGAGCTTTTGGAAGCTTTTGATTTGCAAAAGACCAAGCGTCAGGAAATTGAGCTAGATTCAAAAGTTTATTTGGTTCAGACTAATCAAAAGTTAAATAAAATCATTATTTCTGCTACCGATATTACAAGTGAAAAGCGTCGTGAAAGACTAGCATCTATGGGTCAGATTTCTGCGCATCTAGCACACGAAATTCGCAATCCAGTTGGCTCTGTAGCGCTACTTGCTTCTACACTTTTAAAACGAGTGGATATAAAAAATAAAACTTTGGTTTTGGAAATTAAAAAATCAATTTGGAGAGTGGAGCGAATTATTAAAGCAACTTTGCTTTTTTCAAAAGGGGTGCATATCCAAAAAAGTAAAATTGATCCCCAAAAATTACAAGATGAATTGGAAGAATCTTTGAGTTACTATACTTATTCTAAAAATATTCATTTTGCTTTTGATTTTAGCGGAGAATCATTTGAAGCAGATTTTGATTTGTTGTGCATTGTTTTGCAAAATTTCCTTTTTAACGCCATTGATGCCATTGAAGAGGGTGAAGAAGAAGGTGCAGTGGAGATAAGTTACCAAAAAACAGATAAGGGAGTAGTATTTAGGATTTTTGATAATGGCAAACCCATAGAGAATCCACAAATCCTTTTTGAGCCTTTTAAAAGCACTAAACTTAAGGGGAATGGTTTGGGACTTGCTTTGTCTTTGCAGATTATCCAAGCACATGAAGGTAGCATTGAGCTATTAGCAGAAAACAAGAAAGGTTTTGAGATTCTTTTGCCACAAAGCGTTTAAAGGATATTAATTACATTAAAGATTAAGTCATTTTTTGTTAGCATTATTAAAACAAAAAAGGATTGAAATATGAGCAAAAATATCCAATTAATGCAAAGTGTAAAGAGTATTCGTGAGGTTGATATTAAAAATAAGCGCGTTTTGATTCGTGTGGATTTTAATGTGCCTATGGATGATGAATTGAATATTAGCGATGATTCAAGGATTAGGGAAGCGATCCCAACTATCAATTATTGTATTGATAATGGTGCAAAATCTATCATTCTTGTAAGCCACCTTGGCAGACCAAAAGGCAAAAGTGATGAGTTTTCACTAAAGCATGTTTTAAAAAGACTAGAGAGATTACTTGCTAAAGATGTTGTTTTTGTAGAGAGTTTAGAAAATGCACAAGTAGCCTTAAATACTTTAGTTGATGGAAGTATCGTGCTATTAGAAAATATTCGCTTTTATGAGGGTGAGGAGAAAAATGATCCAGCACTTTCTCAAAAACTGGCTAATTTATGCGATGTGTATGTGAATGATGCTTTTGGAACATCGCATAGAAAACATTCCTCAACCTATGGAATCGCGGAATATACAAAAGAAAAAGTGGCGGGATTGTTGCTTAAAAAAGAAATTGATTCTTTTGCAGTGGCTTTGTCTAATCCATTGCGCCCTTTATTGTTGATTGTTGGAGGATCTAAGGTTTCTTCAAAATTAACACTTTTAAAATCCATCTTGGAAGTAGTTGATAAAATTATTATCGGTGGTGCGATGAGTAACACTTTTTTAAAGGCAATTGGTTATGACACTAAAAGCTCTCTAGTAGAAAATGATTTATTAGAAGATGCAAAAGATATTTTAAGAAGCGCAAAAGAAAAAGGTGTTAAAGTTTATTTGCCTGTAGATGTTGTGGCAACAGACAATGTAAAAGAACCTAAAGAGATAAAGATTACTCCTGCTCAAGATATTCCAGATGGGTTAATGGCAGTAGATATTGGACCTGCCACGGTAAAACTCTTTAATGAAGTGATTCGGGTAAGTGAGACCATTATTTGGAATGGACCTTTAGGAGTTTATGAACAGCAAAAGTTTTCAAGAGGAACTTTTAGTATCGCACACACTATTGCCGACACTTATGCTTATAGCGTGATTGGTGGTGGAGATACGGCAGATGCTGTTGATAAAGCAGGAAATAAAGATAGTATGAGTTTCACTTCCACGGGCGGAGGAGCTAGTTTAGAGTTGTTAGAGGGTGTGGTTTTACCGGCTTTTGAGGTCTTAGAGAAAAAGGATTATTAAAGTTTTATTTAAAGGGGCTTGGATGCTGAATCTTTTTACTAAACGCAATGGTATGGTTGTTCGAGAGACCGTTGCATCTGTAAGAAATATTGAAATTGGTGCGGATATTTTATGGATTGACCTCTTGCATCCTAATGTTGAAGAGATTGCTTATATTTCTAAAACCTATCTTTTGGATATACCTACTAAGGAAGAAAGAGAAGAAATTGAAGAATCAGCAAGGTATTGGGAAGATAGTGAAACCGTTACGATTAACACTTACTTTCTAACGCGCCCCAATGAAGAGAAAATATTTCATAATGAAACTATTACTTTTCTTATTACGCATAATATTCTCTTTACTGTGCGCTATAGCGAATTTAAAGTTTTTGATGAAATACAGCAGCGTGTTTTAGCAAGTCCAAAGAATTTTGAAGATGGATTTGATTTGATTTCAAAAATTTTTGAATTGCGCGTAGAAAAAGATGCGGATATGCTTGAGGGAATTGCTAAAGAAACAAGGTTGTTAAGGCGTATGGTTGTTTTTGATAAGCAGCTTGGTGATGAGATTTTAGAGAAGCTTTCTATTTTGCAGGAAATGCATTTGAGTTTGCGAGATAGCTTGTTTGACAAAAGACTTGCAATTACAGCATTGCTTAGGACTAATAAAGCTGATAGTGAAGTGAAAAAGGATTTGGGGATTGTTTTGAAAGATATTAATTCATTGGTGGAATTTACTAATGTTAATATGAATATTTTAGATAATATCCAAACACTTTTTGCAAGTCAAATTAATATAGAACAAAACAAAATTATTAAAATTTTTACGGTGGTAACGGTGGCTATGATGCCTCCAACACTCATTGCAACAATCTATGGAATGAACTTTGAGCATATGCCTGAGTTAGAATGGACTTATTCTTATCCAATTGTATTAGTAGTGATGATTATTTCAACTATTTTACCACTTCTCTATTTTAAAAAGAAAAAATGGCTGTAGGGTGGAGTAATCCACTTAAGATTTAAGTGGATTATAGTAGGCAATGTCTATTGTCTCTTTCCAAAAGTGATTGCGTAGGTAGGTGTTCTAAGATTGAAAATAGGATCTTTAGGTGCTTCTACTCCGCTTGGTAGTTCTGATGGGAAATAAACATCTTGATTGCACGCTTCACCATCGTATTTTTCAGCTTTGAGTGTTCCTACTAATAAAGTCTTGTGATTCCCTTTCCACAAAGCGGTTGTATCATCAACTGCATCTCCTTTGTTAGGAAATTCAAGATACATTTCATATTCAACAGATTTATTTTTTGTGTAAGCTATGAAACCTTCTTTTAGAAAATCTTTAGAAGCACTCTTAAGCTCACTTTGACTTAAATAGCTAATTCCATCTTTGGGGATAAATTTCCATCTAGCAGGAATAGTTTCGTTTTTCCCTTTTTCTTTAAACCAAAAAGTGTGAATGCTATAAAAAGGAGTATGCTCTAGGCTTGAAATACCAATTTTATCTAAATATGCACTAAAGTTTTTATAAGAATTTACATTTTTACTGAGCTCATCAATAGTTTTTTGGTCCATAAAATTTGGAATTTTCATTTCAAAGAATTGTCCAAATTCTTTTGGGGTCCTAGCAAAGTTAATTTCAGTGTTAAGCATTACCATAGTTCAAGAATCATCTTTTCCCATAAATTTAAGAGCCATACCTCTTTGTTTGCTTCTATCATCTTGTATAACGCCACCTAGAGAATAGCGAATTTGCACGGGAATATTTGCTTGATTGAAAAGCGGAATATCTATATTAGAAAGGCTGAAGTTCTTATCGGCAATAAAAGTAGCATTTGCACAAAATCCTTTTTTATGATTCACTCTTGCTTTGCTATCATTTGGGTCGCCATTTAGTTTATAGAAAATTTCTGCAATTTTATCTGCATCATAAATGGTTTCTTGAGCATTAATAAAAGTTCCGAGCAAACAAGTGCTAGCACAGACTGCTAAGATTTTTTTGAAATTTTTAATCATTTAAAACTCCTAATAATAAAAATTGTTAAAAGATAATAGTATAATTAATACAATAAGTAAAGTAGCACTAGAGATTAAAAGTGCTTTGGGTAAATTTTCGCACTTCAGTGTCTAATGCAAAGATTTCATCAAGAGAGTTTGGTAGTGTGCTGTGAAAATGATCTAGGGTTTTTTGAATGATGATTGTAATTTTTCCAAAAGGAATAGCGTGGGACAAAAAAGATTCAACTGCAACTTCATTGGCTGCGTTTAAAATAACGCCTAGTTTAGGATTTTCTAAGAGAGATTTTCTAAGATTCCATAAAGGATAGCGTTTGGTGCAAATGGGCTCTAGGGTGTAGTTTTGATTTGTTAAGCTAATGCTTGGGATAAGGGGAGAATTAGAAAAAGATTGTAAAAAATCCTCTTTTAAATTAAGCCCATGGGCAATGGCATAAGCAATAGGGAGTTGCATATTGGCATTGGCAAAATGTGCTACCACACTTCCATCCCAAAACTCTACTAAGGCATGAATCTGAGAGTTTCGCTCAATATAAGCATCAATATTTTGAGTTTTAAAAAGCCAATGTGCTTCTAGAATCTCAAAGAGCTTATTAACCATAGTTGCTGAATCAATAGTGATTTTTTTGCCCATTCTCCAATTGGGGTGCTTAAGCGCATTAGCAGCATTTTGCAAGGGGATTTCTTCTAGGGGAGTATCTCTAAAGGCACCCCCACTTGCAGTGATATAAAGATTTTTAAATGGGCGGATTGCAGGATTGAAATTCATAAGATAGGCAAGACTAAAATGTTCGCTATCAATGGGAATGATTTTGGAAGTATCAATGAAATCTCCTCCAACAACAAGACTTTCCTTATTGGCTAAAGCAACCCTTTTGCCTTCTTTAAGAGAATGCAGTGTAGGCTCTAAACCCAAAAAGCCAACAAGAGCATTAATCACTAAATTACTTTTGGAAGCAGAAATGGATTCTAAGATACCATCTTTGCCATAATAGATTTTTCCACTAAATTTTTTGGTGATTTTAGGAATATCTTGTTTGTCTGCAATAACTACATTTTTGGGATTAAATTCAAGAATTTGCTCATTAAGAAGGGAGATATTTTTACCTGCGCTTAGTGTTTCAATTTCTAGCAAAAAGCGTTTGGCGATAGCTAGGGTGCTAATTCCAATAGAACCTGTTGAACCTAAAACAATCATTGTAAATTACCTTTGAATGATTCCAAGAAGTGCATAAAGAATGATTGCGCCAAAGAAATATCCATCGAGCCTATCTAGCATTCCACCATGTCCTGGAAAAATACTGCCACTATCTTTGACTTCTGCTTTTCTTTTTAGGTAGCTTTCATAAAGATCGCCAAAAACGCTTGCAACACTAGCACAAAAACTAAAGACAAAAGAAGTGAAAAATTCACAAACGCCAAGTCCCACAAATGTGCCAACAATAACTGCACAACTCACTCCAATCAAAACCCCTTCTTTGGTTTTATTAGGAGAAGTGATACAAAAAGCACTATTGCTAAAAAGTTTTCCACCAAGGAGTTTTCCGCCAAAATAAGCAAAGCTGTCTGTTAGGGCGACAATAAAGATTAGCCAAATAATGGCATTAATGGTGTATTCTAAATAAAGAAGATAAAGTAAAATAAAGGGAATAGTGGGGTAGATAAAGGGCATTATTTGTTCAATTTTACCCTTTTTGGTGTAGGCTTGATAGGATGCTAGAAAAACCAGAGCAACAAAGAGCCCATTTAAGGAGGGAGAAAAAAAGATGCTAATCCAAATTAAAATGCAAAACAATAAAAAAAACCACTTGGGGGCTTCTTTGTTATAGAGTTTGTAAGCCTCATAAAAAGCAACTATATAGGCAATCCCCAAAACACTCCAAAGCAAGAAAGGATTGTGAAAAAAAATAATTAAAACAACTGCAATTAGCATAAAAAATGCAGTGTATAGGCGCTTTGATTCTATGGTTTTGAGTTGGTTTAGCATTAACTATCCTAAGATTTTTGAATGATTTGGATTATATCAAAAAATATTTTTGCAATGGCTTAGTATTGCAATAAATAAAAGCACCTGCACTAATAAGTCCGATTAAATAATCAAAGATTCCACCTGTTTTAAACCGCAAAACTCTAGGCAAAATGTGGTAGTTTTTGAGGCTAAAAGGCATTAGCAATGGCACTCCACTAGGCGTCATCATATCGCCTATTAGGTGTAAAATACAACCTAAAACCAAGCCTATTGCTAAAATCAAAGATAGAATCTTAAAATAAATTAAAGCTCCTAATGCTATGGCTAGTAAAACGACAAACAAAAGGCTATGTGTGAATCCGCGATGCCCAAAGAAAAATTTAATAAGATTTGAGATTCCAAGGGTTTTTCTACCTATGAGAGATTGGGGCTCATCAATATCGGGCAATAACGCACCAATGCTAATAGTACTATAAAAAAGAATTAAATCTTGAGAAGATAAAAGTTGCGGTTTCCCCAGAAAATTAATCGCATAGATTCCACAAGAAGCAACACCAAGCCCAAAAGCTAAATGGGTTTTTCCTAGCATTCTTGATTCCGAACAATGAGGCTTTGTGGTAGATTAAAAAAAGTAATTAATTCTTCTTCTTTGCATCTTTGTTCCCCCATATCTTTTTCGTGATCAAAGCCAAGCAAATGTAAGACTCCATGAATAAACAAGAGCGCCATTTCATCATTGGGTGTGTGATGGTATTTCTCGCTATTTTGTTTAATAAAATCAAGTGAAATAACTATGCTTCCAAGTAAAGGAGAAAAATCTGATTCCAAAGGGAATGATAGCACATCAGTGGGTTTGTCTTTATTACGGTGAGTTTTATTTAGGTTTTGAATGGTTGGATTATCTACCAAAAGCAATTCGCATTGTTTATCTTTGAGTTCTAGGTCTAATAGAATTTTATCAAAAATCTTTTCTAAAAATAAAAGCAGATCATCGCTGATTTTAAAATCAGTTTGATTGTCAAAATCAATTTTATTGCGCATTGATTTCTAAGCCCACAGGGCAATGATCGCTACCAAAAACTTCAGGATAAATCTTAGCATCTAAGAGTTTTGAATCTAAAGCTTTAGAGCAGAGAAAATAATCAATCCGCCACCCTGTGTTATTCTCTCGCGCTTTGCCCATATAACTCCACCAGCTATACGCTCCCTCTAGTGTGGGATAAAAATGCCTAAATGTATCAGTGAATCCAGAATCTAGAAGCTGCGTCATTTTTTCACGCTCTTCATCAGTAAAACCGGCATTTCTGCGGTTTGTTTTTGGATTTTTGAGATCAATTTCTTGGTGAGCGACATTGAGATCTCCGCACACAATCACAGGTTTTGTTTTCTCGAGATTTTTGAGATAGGCGCGAAAATCATCTTCCCATTCCATACGATATGACAATCTCTCTAGTTCGCGTTTAGAGTTTGGCGTATAGACATTGACAAGATAAAAATCCTTATATTCTGCACAAATAATACGCCCTTCTTTGTCGTGGTGTGCTATACCCATATCATACGCGACACTTAAGGGTTTGGTTTTGCTAAAAATTGCCACTCCAGAATACCCCTTTTTTTCGGCGCTATTCCAATATTCTTCATAATTAGGAAAATCAAATGTGGCTTGTTCACGTTGCATTTTAGATTCTTGGATACAGAATACATCAGCATTAACTACTTTAAAAAAATCCATAAAGCCCTTATTCATACAGGCTCTAAGTCCATTAACATTCCATGAAATGAGTTTCATTAATACTCCCAAATTATTTAAACTTTAAAATTTAAGATTCTTGTGAGAATCTTAGTTTGTTATGGTTGCTTGACAACGCCATTATAAAAGGGCTTGCATTTCTCTTGAGTGTTAGTAATTGTTTGCGCTCCTTTTTTGAATCTATCAAATAATGAAGTTGCTAGATTTACTGCAGTAGAAATGGTGGTGCTAGTAACTTGTATTTTGGGATCTGTGAGAGTGCCCTTGATAGCTTGAGAATATTTTGCGCAATTTTGTGAATCCAAAATGCCAATGGAGAAGTTTTCAAAGGCATTATTGTTAAGATTGATAGCTCCAATAGCGGCAATTCTTGTTTTGCCTGTAGCAAAAGCGACATCTTTAGCATAGGCAATCCCTTTTTGAATGTCAAGTTGCATTTCTAATTGCTTGATTGCTGTTTTGGTGTCCAAAAGTGTATTTAGTCCAAGCATTCCTATATTACTTCCTTTGGTAGTTGCAATTCCAATAGGTCCTGCAAGCACAAAAGCGCCAATATCTAAAAGACTAATTTGATTGCTTTTTTCAAAGTTTTTTGCAAGGGCATCGATGTCAATGCTATAAATTTCAATGTCGTGACCACTTAACAAGAATGTTCCATTGAGATTCTTAATAATTGTTGGAGCATCCATTCCTTTGAAAGTTAGGTCTGCATTTGTGTTGATGATTCCGCCTTTGATAATTTTTCCATTGCCAGTAAAATTAGCAATTTTTTTGACATCAAGATTGTCGCCAATGAGTTTTAGTTTCTCATTAGCAAGATCTATAGTAAGATCTCCAAAATCTTGGTTTTGTAGATAGAGAGTTGGAATATTGTTTTTTAGGGTTGCCTTGCCTTTGAGTGTTAATGCACCTTGCAATTCCATAGCAGTGGGATTGATATTGGCAATATTTTGGGTATTGATAAAAAAGTCAGTGCTATAAGTATTGTCTTTAAGGTTGATTTTTGCATTGGTGATTTCTAAGTTAATGTCCTTTCCGTTGGCTTTAAGTTCAGCTTGTCCAGCACCATTGCTAAATTTGCCATCACCATCAAGCGAAAGGCTAATGTCTTTTTTGAAGTTCATTCCACTAAGGGCATTAAGGGTATTTTTGGCAATAGTGATGTTTTGAGATTGTAGATTAAAATTGCCATCAAAATTAGAATCTTTGAAATTTTTAAGATCAATTTTTGCGCTTAAAAAGCCATTAGCATTGTATTGGAAAAGCTTGGCAAGTTTTTGGAGGTTCAGGTTTTGTAAGTCTAGTGAAATAGTTTCAAGCGTGTAATTTTTTAGAAGCGTATTGGTTTTGAGTTTAGAATCAAACAAATCACTATTAGCAAGAATCTCTAGTGTCTTAGAATCGCCCTTAATATCAGCATTTAAAGTGTTGTTGTTTGCAAGGTTAAGTTTGTTAAAAACAATAGATTGGATATTGCTATTAAGATTTGCGGTGAGTTTGTAACTAAGGTTTGTAAGATTAATTTCATTTACCTTGGCATCAAGATTAAGTGTGCCCTTGGCATCATAAGGCAAAGAAGCAAATTCTAAAATTTCTTTTAAATTAAGATTCTTGGCATTAAGCGTGAGGTTTTTGGGTTTATAGTTTGGGAGCGATAGCTTGGCTAAGATTGGATTTGTAACAATATTCAGAGCCAAATTAGCTTCTTGATTGGCAATTTGAGTGGATTTTAAATTTAGATTGGCATTGATTGGTTTTTTTAGAGAAAAGCCACTTGCGATGATGTTTTGCAAAGTGAGCTTTAAATCCCCATTGCTTGAGTAATCCTTGAGATTTAAAGCAAGATTATTGGAATTAAGATTTAAATAACTAGAGTTTGCTAGAATTGTTGCTAGAATGTTTTCTCCCTTAGCCTCGCCATTAATAGCAAGCTTGATAGGATCTTTGGGTAGGATGATGCTATAGTTTTTTGCTAAAAGAGTAGTGTTAGGCAAGATTGCATTGGAGGCGATTTTGAATCCGCCTTTTGGAGCAGTGAGATTGGAAATATCCAAATCAGCATTAAACAGAATCTTTCCATTAGCATAGTTTGGTTGATTTAGAAAATATAAAAGGGAGGCGATATTAATGCCTTCTTTACTGGAGATAAACAATCTTTTTGGATTGAAGTCTTGTAGTGTTATATCAGCGTGTATCGCGCTTTCAAAGGCAGTAATATCTGCTTTGATGCCAAGATCACCTGAATCTTTAATGATATTACCATTAAGACTTGCGCCCCCATTTAGCTTCATTCCAATGAGTTTTTCATAAGGACTTAAGTTTTTGATAACCGCATTGACTTGAGCCTGTGTGTTAAGGGTTAAAAGAGAATATTTTCCGCTAATGGCGATCTGCGATTTTTGTTTATCGGTGATTCCAAAGGCATAAGAGTTAGAATCAAGCTTAAAATAAGTAAATTCAACCCCAATAGGAGCTTTTTCATTGGCTATTTGAGTGATTTTGTTTTTAAGAAACTCATTTCCGCTTTCAGAAAAGAGCCACATTGCAATCCCAATAACAGCAAGAGCAATGATGGCAATGAAAATTCCAAGGTATTTAAAAAATTTTTTCACAAGATATTCCTTAAATTTAAGTGAATGTTTTTTGGGATTCTATTATAATCCGAATTTTAATTTGATTTAAGTTAAAATAATATAAATTCCTTTAAAAGACTTAGAATATTAGGATATTAAAAAGAATAAAAATTTTATAATTTAAGATTTTATAAAAAAGACCGATATAAAATTTTGAAATTCTTTTTTAAAGGACTAAAAAGAATTTACAAAACAGAAAGGAGTCTGTTATGATCTCAGGTATCGATAGTGGTTCAGTAGCAGTAAGTGGAAACTTAAATGTGCTCAAAAAAGCAATGGATACAGAGGAGGCTTTGATGAGTTCTATTATTAATGGAATGCAAGGTGCGCAAACATCAATGCAAACTTCTCAAGCTCCTGCGCAATCTGCTCCAGTTGCCTCAAGCCAATCAAGTTCTAAATTAGACATTATGGCTTAATCTTTGGTGCCTTTTGGGGCGCTGGAGATTTAGATTTTATAATTAATTCTAGCTTTAAATAATTTTTTCTACAATTTTATTCCTTTAATTCTAAAGTAGGCAAATAGTAATGACGCATCAAAATTTTTCTACCAAAATTGTTAATTCTATTATGCGTTATGCAACCAATAAATACCTTACTTTAAAACCTTCCAGTCTCACACAATTGCCTCCACCAAACCCCACTAAAGCAAAAGAAAAGTCTTATTTATTGTATATTCATATTCCCTTTTGTATGACACTTTGCACTTATTGTTCTTTTAATCGCTTTTTATTTCAAGAGGACAAGGCGAAAGCTTATTTTGAATTATTGCGCAAAGAAATGTTGATGGTTAAAGATTTGGGATATGATTTTAATGCTATTTATGTAGGTGGTGGGACAACTTCAATTATGCCAAAAGAATTGTGCGAAACTTTGGATTTAGCTAAGAGTCTCTTTGGAATTAAGGAAGTATCATGTGAGTCAGATCCTAACCATCTTCATTTAGAAGAGTTGGAAATATTTAGGGGTCGCATTGATAGACTTTCTGTTGGGGTGCAGAGTTTTGATGATGGAATCTTAAGAAAAGTTGGGCGTTATGAGAAGTTTGGTAGTGGCAAAGAAGTGATAAAAAAGCTACAAAAAGCTATTGGAGTGTTGCCTATTTTAAATGTAGATTTGATTTTTAATTTTCCTAATCAAACTAAAGAAATGTTGGCAAAAGATCTAGAGATTATTAAAGAGTTAAAACCTGAACAAGTTACACTTTATCCTTTGATGTCTTCTCCATCGGTTAAAAGCATTTTAAAGCGTTCTATTGGGGAGGTTAGTTTAAAGAATGAAGCACAGCTTTATTGGCAGATTCTAGAAACCTTAAAAGAGGATTTTTCTCCTTTATCAAGTTGGGCTTTTTCACACAAAGGCAGTGCAATTTTTGATGAATATGTGGTGAATAATGACGAGTATGTAGGGATTGGTTCGGGTTCTTTTAGTTTTTTAAATGGCACTTTATATGTGAATACTTTTTCGCTCAAAGAGTATGCACATAAAATTAATAGTGGTAATATGGGAGTTGCAAGAGAGAGAAAATATTCTAAAAAGGCGCAATTGCAATATCGCTTAATGGTAGAGCTTTTTGGTGGCAAAGCTAGTGCTAAAGATTTTAAGCAAAAATATAATGCAAATTTAGAGTGGGATTTGTTTAAAGAGTTAGCATTTTTAAAATTAACAGGTAATATTTATAAAAAAGATGGAGATTATTATCCAACAACACAGGGTAAATATCTTTTTTTATCAATGATGAAAGAATTTTACATTGGTATGGATAGAGTGCGTGAAGAATCTCGTGCAATGCTCAAAGAAGAAGATATGTAGTTATAATCTAAAAATTTCTTCTGTAGTATTAAAAGGTGAGAACTCTTTTTCATTAGGCGTATTGGATTTCTGATCTTGGGTTTTGTTTTTAGATTTACTTTCTAGTAGATTATTGAGGCTTTTCATTTGTTCTTCTAAGAGTTCTTTTGTTTTATTATCCTCCAAAGCTTTTTCTATTTCTCTTTGGAGAATCTCACTTTGTTTTTGGAGAAAATCTTTTGCTTGATTGTTGAAATCATTTAGTTTTTCACTTTTGTTAATTAAGGTGTCTTTTAATCCAGAATTCTCCAATGTTTCTTGTAATGTTTGCGAACCCTTTTGGGCGATTTCATCGCAGCCACAAAGCAACAAAAGACAAAGAATATTAAAAATAGATTTTTTCATTTTGCAGTCTTAATTGTGTATTTTTAGTTATAATCTTAACAAAAATTTTTAAATGGAAAATTAAATGCAAAAAAATAAAGTATTGTTAGTTGCAGAGCTTTCTGCAAATCATAATCAAAACAAAGAGATTGCTCTAAAAACCATAAAGGCCGCCAAAGAAAGTGGTGCAGATGCAATAAAATTGCAGACTTATACGCCAGAGTGTTTGACTTTGGATAGTCATTTAGAATACTTTAAGATTCAAGGGACTTTATGGGAGGGAAAAAATTTCTATCAACTCTACAAAGAGGCTATGACACCTTGGGAATGGCATAGTGATCTTTTTTCTTATGCACAAGAGTTAGGAATGATATGTTTTTCGAGTCCTTTTAGCAAAGAAGCAGTTGATTTTTTGGAAACCTTGGAGAATCCTATTTATAAGGTGGCGTCATTTGAAATTGTGGATTTGGAGCTTATAGCTTATATGGCTAAGAAAAAAAAGCCAATGATTCTCTCTAAAGGAATTGCAACCAAAGAAGAAATAGAAGAAGCTATTCAAGTGTGTAGGGAAAATGGTGCCCAAGATATTACTTTGTTGCAATGCACTAGCTCCTATCCTGCACCACTTAATGAGGCAAATTTATCTTTGATTCCTAAAATGGCAAGGGATTTTGAAGTGAAAGTTGGGCTATCAGATCACACTTTGGGGATAACAGCTGCTATTGTTGCTACAAGTTTGGGGGCTAGGGTTATTGAGAAGCATTTTATTTTAGATAAGAATCTAGGTGGTCCAGATAGTGCCTTTAGTATGGAGCCAAAAGAGTTTAGTATTATGGCAAAAGCGATTAGGGAAGTTGAAGAGTTGCTTGGTGAAGAGACTTATGAGTTAAGTAAAAAATCCAAAGAGGGCAGGGTGTTTATGCGATCACTTTTTGCAGTAGAAGATATTGCAAAAGGAGAAATTATTAAGCCTAATCAAATTCGCTCGATTCGACCAGGTTTTGGAATCCCACCTAAAATGAAAATGGAAGTAATAGGCAAAAGGGCAAACAAGGACTTAAAAAGAGGGGAGCCACTAAGTTTTGGAGATTGGGAAGTTTAGGACTTGGAAGAAAGCACAAGTAAATAAAGCCACAAATGCCAGAACAAAAGGAAGCAAGAAGAATGGAGAGATTATTAGCATAATTTAAATATCACTCACTTCATAGACTAGAGTATCGATAAATAAACTCATTTTAAAGCCAATTCCAGTGAGAATGCAAACCCCATAAAGTTATTTGGAGTTTATTTTTTTATGGGAGTTTGGCTAGTTTTAATTTGATAGCTAGATGAGTAAAGAAAAATACCTTAATTTGTTTGCTTATAAAAAATTCTAAAAGTATTCCTATACTCACTCGCACCAACAATCCATAAAATACCAATTTGTTCATTACTTAATTTTTGCATTAAAGAACTTTTAATTTTAAATGCATTATTGTAATATTTTTAAAATAAATTTTGAAGTCTTGCCTTAAAGTATTTGAGGGTAGTCTA
>NZ_JALAIY010000001.1:268862-340903 GCF_022664765.1 Helicobacter sp. CaF467b
TTTTAAACCATAAAAAAAAATTTCTCCCACCCCCGTTGTGCAAAAATCTTTTTTTTAATTAATATATTGTCCAAATTTTCCCCCCCCCCCCCCACTTTTTTTGCATTATTAGAAAATTGATTACTCTAAGCAAATATGCTTAGATATGTTTGCTAAAGAAATCATTTAATCTTTGATAGATTTCTTTGTTTCTAGATTCAATATCTTCTTTTAGACATTTTTTCTCTCTTATGTCCAATTCATAAACTTCTTTTAAGCCTATGATTTTTTTATACTCATCTTGCTTTTTTGCAAAAAAGTGATCAGAGCATTTGATATTATTCTTATCAGGAAGCAGAATCTTGTTGCCAATTTGTTCTAAATATTGGTTGTGTAGATTCTCATTCCAACCATTAAAATTTGCATTTTGCCATTGTTTTGGCAAAATATGCTCTATTTGAAGCTTAGCTGTATTAGCATTTTCAGTAAAATCAGCATAGATATTCGCATATAAAAAGAGTATGAATTTTATTTTTCTGCTATCCATATTTTCTAGGTTTTGTAAAAAGGTTTCAAAATTTGGCATTTGTTGCTTGATTTGAATATTGCTCCAATCATTAGTTTTTAGGGCTACATTCATTTTAAAGATTATTTCTTTAGTGGTATTAATGGTGGCATTATTATTCAAAAGCAATAAACTTGATATTGTTATCAGTTTTGGCAAAAACTTATCAAAATCCTCACTAAATTTTGCAACATTAAATTTAACTTGCTTAAATTCAAGATGATTTTTCCATACCAAGCAACTTACAAAGCTTTTCTAAGCATCATTTTGAAAAAGATTTAAGTTTTTTAGGCAGTTTGTTGATTTCCTACTAAGATAATCTTGCGGATTAAGCCAAAAGTCAGCTAAATTTAAAATAAAAGGCATAGTTTCATCTTTGTATAGCCAATTTTCAGAAGCTCCATAATACACTTTTTTATCTTGTTTTGTAAAAAAGTTTAAAACGCTTTGGGTTGTTGTATCAAAGTCTTCGTGTTGAGCGCGAATAATATGCATAAATTGCAAAAATAAAAAATCTAAACTTTTGATTTCTTTGTCATCATCAATAGCTACTTCGCTATACAAATGCATTTCATCAAAATATAATTTTTCATCAGCACTATCAAATTTCCAAATACACCTTCCAAAACCATTTAAATAACCTTGCTTAACATTTTTGCCCTCATTTTTAAAATGCTCATAAAATGCTCATAAAATGCTCTAAAAAGCAAAGTCAATGTAGTAATTCTTTGTTGCCCATCGATAATTTCAAGCAACTTTTGATCATTTTTGTAAGTTACAATAGAACCCAAAAAATACTCTTCAATGTTTTCTCCATCTCCAAATACATTGATTATATCAGTCCAAAGCTGCTCACATTCATCTTTCCTCCAACTATAAGGACGCTGATAATCAGGTATAACAAATATCGTATCTTCTTCACCAAGTAGCTTTGCTACATATTCTTTTTTGGATTCAAATTGTATCTTAATCTCCTTTGTAAAAATAGCAACAATTTATAGGTAACATAGTATTTCTTGATTATGTCTAAATTTTACACAAAGAATTCTTACTTTGCCCCGATATAGTTAAAAATAAAAAACTTTGGTTAGGTAGATTAACAGATAATATCGTAAGCCTTTGCCAAGAAAAATAAAAAAGGTGGCTTTTAAAAAAGGGTAGCGAGTAGCCCCTAAAACAAATGCAAAAATATCTCCCAAAAAGGGCAAAAAACTAAAAAATGCCCCCACAAAACCATATTTGCCAACAAAAACGAGATATTTTTCAAAATTTTTTGGTTTTGTAAAGTGTTTTGCTAAAATAAAATTTTCTCCCCAATAGCCAATGGCATAAGTGCTAAGCGAACCTAAAGTATTGCCAATGGTAGCAACACTCCACACAAGAAACAAAGGATAATCTAAAGTCGCAAAAAAGCTAACAAAAACTTCAGATCCCAAAGGATAAAGGCTACTTGAAATGAAGCAAATGCAAAAAAGCCCAAATAAGCCAAGTGATTCTAGGGTTTGCATTGCTTTGGTGCTAGATTCTTACAGGAATGCCTTTGGATTTAAGGAAGTGCTTTAAGTCTGCGATTTGGATTTCTTGATAATGAAAAATTGAAGCAGCTAGTGCCGCATCAGCTCCATTCAAAAAAGCTTCTAAAATATGTTCCTTGCTTCCTGCACCACCACTTGCAATAAGTGGAATATGGACTAATTTTGAGATTTTTTGGAGTTGGACTAAATCATAGCCATTTTTGGTGCCATCACAATCCATACTCGTAAGCAAAATCTCTCCCGCGCCCCTGTTATAAGCTTCTAGCGCCCATTCTTCTAAGTCGATTCCAGTGTTTTTTCTGCCGCCGTGCGTATAGACCTCCCAGCCTTTTCCTGTGGCTTTTTTCTTGGCATCTATGGCAACGATAATACATTGTGAGCCAAAGCGTTTTGCGCTTTGTGTGATGAAGTTGGGATTTGCAATGGCAGAAGAGTTTAGGCTAACCTTATCGCACCCTGCATTAAGTAGCTTGTAAATATCTTCTAAACTAGAGATTCCGCCTCCCACAGCTAGAGGGATAAAGATTTCTTTAGCAACTCGCTTTACCATTTCTATGGTGGTGTTGCGCCCTTCGTGAGTGGCAGTAATGTCTAAAAAGGTGATTTCATCTGCTCCTTCATCGTTATAGCGTTTTGCTACTTCTATGGGATCTCCGGCATCTTGCAAACCAACGAAATTAACGCCTTTAACTACGCGCCCATCTTTAATGTCAAGGCAGGGAATGATTCGCTTTGTGAGTGTTGGTTTGGCTAAGTTCAATCGTGCTCCTTTTGTGAGATTCTTTGGGTAAAATTTTAACAAAAAAGTTTAAGTTTTGTTATAATTCACACTTTAAATTACACTTTTTGAAGGATTGATTGCTATGCAAACCAAAGTAACCACAAAGAAACCGCGCGTTTTTTCTGGGATTCAGCCAACAGGAAATATTCATTTGGGGAATTATTTGGGTGCAGTGAAAAATTGGGTGGATCGCCAAGAAGAATATGAAAATATTTTTTGTGTGGTTAATTCACACGCCATCACGATTCCACAGAATCCAAAGACTTTGCGCGAAAAAACTTTTGAGCTTTGTGCGATGCTACTTGCTTGTGGTATTGATCCACAGAAATCTACACTTTTTATTCAATCAGAGATTCAAGAACACACCTCTTTGGCGTGGCTTTTGACTTGTATTACGCCTATGGGTGATTTAAGTCGTATGACGCAGTTTAAGGACAAAAGCCAAAAGAATCCAAAAAGTATTTTTGCAGGGCTTTTTAATTATCCTAATTTGATGAGTGCAGATATTTTGCTTTATAAAAGTGAGTTTGTACCTGTGGGCGAGGATCAAAAGCAGCACATTGAATTAGCGCGTGATACAGCAATGCGGTTTAATCGTGATTATGGTGAGATTTTTGTTGTTCCGCAGCCTTTGATTCAAAAAGAGGGCGCAAGAATTATGGGGCTAGATGATCCGACAAAAAAGATGAGTAAAAGTTCAGGAGATAAGCCAAACCACTTAATCGCGCTTTTAGATAGTCCTGATGAGATTGTAAGAAAATTCAAAAAAGCAACGACTGATTCAGAGGGTGTTATTGCTTTTGATGAGAGTCGTGCGGGAGTTTATAATCTTTTGAATATTTATCAATGTTTTAGCAAAGAATCAAGAGAAGAAATTGAAAGGTTTTTTGCAGGAAAAGGTTATGGGGAATTAAAAATGAAAGTGGCAGAGGTCGTAATTGAGGGATTGCGCCCTATTAGAGAATCTTATGAAAGGCTTTTTGGTGATTTTGCCTATTTGCAAGGGATTTTGCAAAAAGGATCACAGACAGCTAGAGAAATCGCACAAAAAACCTATCAAGAAGCCAAAGAAAAAATGGGACTTATCTAAAGGCAGATTAAGCCTTTAGAAAGTTTTGAATATTGTCTATTACACCTTTTATGAGGATTTCTTTGCTTGTTTCATAACCCCAAGCATTGTGCGGAGTGAGAATAAATTGATCGGCGATTTTAGGGTTTAAAAATGGATGATTTTCTACCATAGGTTCTTGGCTAAAAACATCAAATCCAGCATAAATTTTACGCTTTTGCATTTCTTCTGCCAATTCAAGTTCATTGACGATTCCACCCCTACCTACATTAATAAGGATTCCACCCTCTTTAATAAGGGATAAATTGCTTTTGTTTAATAGATTCTGTGTGGAGGGATTTAGCGGTGCGTGAATGGAGATAACATCACTCTCTTTAAGAAGAGATTCTAAGGCAATACAAGGGTAATTTGGGTTTTGATTCTTGCCGCTTGTAGAATAATAGCTTATTTTAGCGCCAAATGCACTAGCTAGTCTTGCTACTTCTAAGCCGATAGTTCCAAGCCCAATTATTCCCCATTTTTTATTATCTAGTAATTCTAGTGGTGTGGATAAGTTTGTAAAAATTGGGCTTTTAGCATAGGTGCCACTTTTGCAATAAGAATCATAAAAAGGTAGTTTTGCACTCAAAGCCAATGCCATCATTAAAGTGTGCTGGGCAACGCTTTTTGTGGAATAACCTGCGACATTTTTTACTTCGATTCCTAAATCTTTAGCGGTTTGCAAATCAACATTATTGGTCCCTGTAGCAGTGATACAAACTAGTTTTAAAGTATCTTTTAGGGCAGTTAAGATTTCTTTGTTTAAAACTACTTTATTTGTTAAGACAATGTTAGCCCCTTTGCAACGATTAAGAGTTTCATTGGGGCTTGTAGTAGGGTATTCTGTGTAATTTCCAATACTTTGTAAGCTTTCTCTTAGGTTGTTTTCGCCAAGACTTAAAGCATCTAAAAAAACAATATTATTTTGCATTTTGAAATCCTTTTTTGAGTTATAATTTCATAAATATTTTACTAGAAAAAAGGAAAATAATGCATAATTATTCTAAAATTGTTTCTATTTTACTTGATTCGCTTCCCTATATCAAAATTTTTCGTGGTTCAAAAATTGTGATTAAATATGGGGGTGCTGCACAAATTAATCCTGAGTTAAAAGAGCAATTTGCTATGGATATTGTGTTGCTTTATATGCTTGGCATTAAGCCTATTATTGTGCATGGTGGGGGAAAAAGGATTAATGAATTATTAGGGGCATTAAAGATAGAGAGTGAATTTATCAATGGCGTGAGAGTAACAAGCGCAGAAGCACTAAAAGTGGTGGAAATGGTGTTAAGTGGAGAGATAAATAAAGAAATTACTTCATTTTTAAATCATCACGGAGTGAGTGCTTTGGGTATGAGTGGGAAAGACGCTTCATTGTTTTTGGCTAAGCCAAAAGAGAATGGGAAATATGGTTATACTGGAGAGATTATTGCAACTAAAGGCGAAGTGATTGATAATCTCTTAGCGCAAAACTTAATTCCAGTGATTGCTCCTATTGCTTATGGAGGGGAATCTGGGCACCCTGGGTTTAATATCAATGCTGATAGTGCAGCAAGTGCGATTGCCATTGCTACCAAAGCTAAAAAGGCTATTTTCTTGACAGATACCCAAGGGGTTTTAGATGCAAATAAAAATATCATCGAAAGCTTGAATCTGCAAGAAACAAAGCAACTAATTAATGAAGGTGTGATTAGTGGAGGAATGATACCTAAGGTGGAGGCTTGTTTAGAATGCATCACAAATGGTGTTGAAAAAGCTCATATTATCGATGGAAGAATCCCGCATTCATTGCTTCTAGAGCTCTTTACTAGCGCAGGTATTGGCAGTGAGTTTGTCAGATAATATAAAATGAAAGAATAGCAGATTTGAATCTAATCTGCTAGAAATTTAATTTAATAAGTTCTTTGGGGATTTTAATAACAACTTTTTGGACAAGTTCGCTTGTATTAACAGAAATTCCACCCGCATGAACATCGATGCTTTCAAAAACAGCCAGATTCCCCCTAAAGAGCAAAATACTTGAAGTATAGGGGCTTTTATGATATTCAATGAGATCTTTTGTGGAATCTAGAGGTGTTTTAATTTCACAAAGGCTATGTGGAGAGACAAAGAAGATTTCTTTTCCATTAATTAGCATTTGGAAATCAACCATTGCTTGGTGGCTTTCATAAAAGGCTTCCTGTGGAGTTTTGGTGAGATAAGCTTGTTCTATGGCTTTGGCTCCCCCATCAAAATATACTTCAAAGGTTTCACCTGCTTTGAGATTGGAGATTCTTGCAAAGACTTCGCTTTCCTCATCAATCGCTTCCCAAAGATAGCCAAAAACTTTTGTCAAAACTTCATTTTTTTTGAATTTGCTAATGATATCTGGAAGATAGCCTACAAACATTCATCTACCTCCCTAAAAATTTCTCAATCCCACCAAAGCCCAATCTTCATTGCCCTCGTGCTCTAGCTCTACAACGCCACCTTTATGGATTTTGATATTCAAATTGCCCTTAGAGCAGATACTTTTGACAAATTCGCTAATAGCAGGTTCGTGCCCAACAACTACAAGAGTTTGCCAATCCTCTTCAATCTCATTTTGATGCTTAGTGTAGCCTTCAATGCCAACTTCTGGGTTTAGATGTGGGCTTAGAAAAAAAGTGCTATTTTTTTGGAGTTTGGCAATATATTTTGCAGTATCACAAGCACGTAAAGCTAAAGAAGAAATAACTGCATCTACTTCAGGATAGCGCTTGTAAAGATATTTGGCTATTTTTTTGGCTTGTTTTTTGCCTTTTTGTGTAAGTGGGCGCTTTAAATCATCTTCCCCTTTCCATTGTTCCCTATCCTCTGCTTTTGCATGACGCACTAAAATAAGACGCATAATTCCCTCCTTAGTTAATTTTTTCAATCATTTTTATGACAAGTGATGCACTTTGTTTGGCGGAATGTTCTAAAAATTCCTCATAGCTAATAAGTGCTTCATCGCCAGCATTATCAGAAATAGCGCGAATCACACAAAGGGGTGTGTTGAGATTATCGCAAACCACAGCTACACTTGCTCCTTCCATTTCAATTGCATCAGCGTTAAATTCATTTTTTATCCACTCTTTTTTCTCTTTGTTGCTAATGAATTGATCGCCAGTTGCAATGGTTCCTTGATGAATGGTAATGTTTAAATCTTTGGCAACTTCTTTAGCAAGCTCATTGAGTGTTTCATCAGTTTGTGTGAAAATTTTGCTATCAGAAAAATACCCAAAAGGATGCCCAAAGATTGTAATATCTACATCGTGTTGGCAGAGTTTTTCACCAATGACTAAATCGCCAATTTTGTAGCTTGGATTGATTCCACCTGCTACGCCATTAAAGATTATTTTATCACAACTAAAATACAGAATCATTGTGGCTGCGCTCAAGCTAGAATGCACTTTGCCAATGCGACTGCATGCGATAATGAGCGTTTTATTGCTAAGGGAGACTTTATAGAAAGTATTGCCTCCAAAAGCTATGGTTTCATAAGTTTTGTAATGCTCTAAAAGAGGAGAGATTTCCTCTTGCATAGCTCCTAAAATGCCAATTGTCATTTATTAATCCTTTTGTAAGAAATTTTGGATTTCATCATAAGTTTGCAAAGAAAGTGTTTCTTTTTGCGTTAAGCGTTTGTTTAAGCCTTTAAGAACATTTCCTCCACACTCGATAAAGAGATCTACTACAGAATCATTTTCTCTAATGGATTGCTTATAAAGCACGGGCGAAATTAATTGCTTAGAAAGCAGATCTAAAGCTTGATTTTTCGTGTTATAAGGACGCGCAGTAACATTAGAGACAATCGAGAATGCAAATGATTCTTGCAAAGTCTTCTCTAAAAGCATTTCAAATTCTTTGCACATATTTTCCAAAATAGGGCAATGGCTAGCAACAGACATTGGTAACATTAAGGCTCTTTTAGCGCCAAGCCCTTTTAGTTCTACTTCAAGCTCTAACAAGTCTTCTTTGCTACCTGCTAAAACCATTTGCCCATCACCATTATAATTAGCACACCAGACTTTTAAGCCTACATTGCGTTTTTTATCGCAAAGCTCTTCAAGTGTAGAATCTTCCAAGCCTAGCACTACCATCATTCCCGCTTGTTGCTTTTTGCAAGATTCTTCCATAAGGTTTCCGCGTTGGCTTACCAGCTTTATAGCCTCTTCAAAGCTTAGGGCACCACTTGCACAAAGTGCGCTAAATTCGCCTAAAGAATGTCCTAATGCTAGGTTGATTTCTCCATTTATTTTGGGTTTAATAAGATGAAAAACGCTATAGCTTACAAGCAAAATAGCAGGTTGTGTGTAGCGCGTAAGATTAAGTTTATCGTTTTCTTCAAAGCAAAGTTTTTGCATATCCTCTTTTAAAAGGTCGCTTGCTTTTTCAAAAAGCTCCCTTACTTCTTGACTATTTTCAAAAAGGCTTTTTCCCATTCCGATGCTTTGACAACCTTGTCCAGGGAAGATAACAGCTTTATTCATTGTTTTCCTTTACATACTTTTTTTGGCTTTAACTCCAAGTAAATCTAATCCAGCATTAAGCGATTGTGCAACAATGCTTAAGACACTTAGAATTGTCTGTTCATTAGGAGTATTAAGAATTTTTTCTTCATTGTAGAATCGATGAAACTCACTTGAGAGAGTGCGTAAATACTCTACGACTTTTTGGGGATTTCTTTGGATAAAAGAATCTTCAAGTGTTTTTGAGAGATTGAGCGCCAAAACAAGCAAATCTCGCAAAGATTCACTAAGATTACTAAAGTTTTTTTGTAATGTTTCTAAGGTGTGATTGGATTTTGCAAAAAGTGTGTGAATCCTAGCGTGTGCGTAATTAATATAATAAACAGGATTGGATGAATCTTGCTTTTTTAGATCTTCAATATCAAATTCCAAATGCGTATCGGCTCTTTTACTTAAAAAAATCAAACGCAGTGCATCTGAACCAACATCTTCTATAATGTCTTTCATTAAGATAAAATTACCCGCTCTTTTGCTCATTTTATAAGATTCTCCACCCTTTAGTAAAGCGACCATTTGGGAGAGTAAAATTTCTAATTGATTGCTATTGTAGCCCAAAAATTCAACTGCAGCTTTTACTCGTTGAATATATCCGTGATGGTCGGCGCCCCAAATATTGATATATCTATCAAATTTGCGTTCAAACTTGTTTTTATGATAGATAATATCTCCTGCTAGATAAGTTGGCTCACCATTTTCGCGCACAACAACGCGATCCTTTTCATCGCCAAACTCTGTGGATTTGATCCAAATTTTACCTTCTTGCTCATAGATGCCATGGTGTGATTCTAGGGATTTTAGTGTGTCATTCCATTGCTTATAAAGCTCTTTTTCGCTAACAAAATTATCAAACACAATTCCTGCTTCTGCAAGATTGCTTTTGATTTCTTCTAGCATTTTGTCTTTGCCAAAAAGGCTTAATTTTTCAATAAATTCTTCACTTTTAAAACATTCTACCCCAAAGCATTCTTTTGCCTCTTTAGCTAAATCCAAAATATATTCGCCTTTATAGCACCCTTCTGGTAATTCATAAGAATCACCCAAAAATAAGTGTCTTCCTGCAAAATAAATGGATTTTCCTAGGTTTTCAATCTGTGAGCCTGCATCATTAATGTAATATTCTGTTGTAATAGAGTAACCCAAATGCCGCCCAATTTTGCATAAGCTATCGCCTAGAATCGCTCCCCTTGCGTGTCCAATATGCAAAGGTCCTGTGGGATTGGCACTTACATATTCTAAGAGAATCTTTTCTCCATTTTTTTGTTTTGGTTTTAAGAAATCTTGTGTGCATTGCTCCAAAAATAAATCACTTAAGAAAAAATTAACATAGCCACCAACAACATTGAGGCTAGAGATTTCTGGTAGCAATTCAAGCTTTTTTGCAAAATCTTGGGCAATATCTTGGGGGGATTTCTTAAGGCTTTTTGCCAAACTAAAAGTCGGCAGGGCAAAATGCCCAAACTTCTTATCGCGAGGTTGCTCTAAAACACTTGTAGTTCCAAGCGTCTCATCAACAATTTTTTTAATTTTATAATACATTTGTTAAACTTTTGTAGTTTCGTTTTGGTTTGTGGAAGCGGTTGTTTCTTTTGTGTTAGAATCATTTTGAATTTTGTCTGGTTTGGCTTCTGTAGTCTTGATGTCTGCATTTTCTTCATCTTCTTTGATTGCTTTTTTGAAGTTCTTGATACCTGAACCCAAACCCTTTGCTAAATCTGGAATCTTCTTAGCTCCAAATAACACAATAATAATTAACAAAATGATTAATAATTGCTGAACACTTGGTCCCATTTTAGTCCTTTGCCTTAGAAAATAGAACCCATTATATCATAATTCCACTTGCAAAAAGGTATTTTGAAAACTTGCTTCTAAAAACTCTCTAAAAACACCCGTTTTATCACGCAAAATTGCATCTTGAATGCCTTCTTGCTTAGAGGCTTGGAATATAATTTTTCCTTTTTTAAGCAAAATAATTTCTTGACATAACTGCAAAATAACCCTTAAATCATGGGAGATAACAATCAAAGTTAGAGCGAAATCTTGTTGAATTTTTTTGAGATTCTCTATCATTTGCATTTGTAAATGCGCATCAAGATTAGAAAAAGCTTCATCTAAAATGAGAATTTTAGGTTTTAGGGCTATGGCGCGTGCAATAGCGATTCTTTGTTGCTCACCACCGCTAAAATAGAGACTTTTTTTATCAAGATCAAGGGGATTTATTTCTACAAACTTTGCTAATTCCTCGCTTTGTTGTTTTTTGTTTGTAATACGATGATAATTTTTTAATCCCTCTAAAATACATTCTCTTGCACTCCATCTGGGATTAAGAGAGCTTTGAGGATCTTGAAAGATACCTTGTATATTTTGGCGAATCTCTTGATCTGAACCTTCAAAATATTTTTTGCCCAAAATCTTAACTTCTCCGCTCTTAGCCTTTTCTAATCCTAGCAAGATTCTCACCAAGCTTGATTTTCCAGCACCATTTTCGCCTAATATGCCTAGATTCTTTCCTTGTGTTAGCGAGAAGTTAATATTTTCTAAAATCACCTCTTGTTTTGATTGAGAAAAAAAATTCCCTTTTTTGTAGCTTTGAGTTAGGTTTTTGACTTCAAGTAATTTTTCCACGAAAATCCCCCCAAGGTGTGTTTAGAAGTTTTTGATTCTCTCTTAACAACTCTTGTGTTTTTTGGTGCTTTGGGTTGGTTAAAATTTGATTCTTATGCCCTTGTTCAATAATTGTTCCTTGATGAAGCACGATGATTGTTTCTGCCATTTTGGCTGCCAATGAAAGGTCATGAGTGATAAAAAGCAGTCCAAAACCCATTTTTTTTTGCAAAGAAAGCAAGAGACTAGAGATTTTCAGTGTGCCTAAGCAGTCTAAATTGCTTGTCATTTCATCTGCGATAATAAAGCTAGGTTGAATGCAAATACTAAGTGCAATCATTAATCGCTGAAGTGTTCCGCCACTTAGTTCAAAAGGATAAGAATCTAAAATATCTTGAGTTAATCCCACCTCCTTTAGCCCCCAAGAATCTTCTTTTAAAGCGCTTAGATGGTGAGCTTTGAGTGTTTCTAAAAAATGTTGCCTTAAAGTAAAAATTGAATCAAAGCAACTTGCAGGATTTTGCAAAATTACTCCAAATTTTTCATCACTTTGGAGAGTGCCAGAGCTTGTAAAGTCTTGAGGTAAAAGTCCCAAAATAGCCCTTGCTAGGAGACTTTTTCCGCTTCCACTCTCGCCTAAGAGAGCGACTCTTTGGTTATTTTTGAGATTTAGATTTAGGTGGTGCAATATTTGTTTTTTGCTAGAAAAAAGGTTAAAATCTTGAAGTCTTATCATTGTTTTTCCATTTGGAGCGAATATTTATCTCTTAAGGCTTCCCCTAAGGTGTTAAAAATAGCCACAGAAATAAAAATGCAAAGCCCCGGATAAAGCATTAAAGTAGGGTGCTCCATAATATAAGGCGCAGAATCTTGAATCATCACTCCCCATTCAGGCATAGGCGCTTGCACACCAAGTCCCAAAAAAGAAAGTCCTGAAATATGTAAAAGCATATGCCCAAAATCAAGTGTAATAAGAATAATCATTTGTAAAAATACCACAGGCAAAATGTGTTTTATGATAATCATAAAATCATTACCTCCAAGCATTTTGGCAGCTTGAATATGGTTTTGGGTTTTTGCTTCAAGCGTGATACTTCTTATCATTCTAGCATACCAAGCCCAATGCGTAAGCACAATGGCTAAAATAACATTGGTGATTCCAACCCCAAAAATGGCAATGAAAAAAAGCGCTAAAATAAAAGTAGGAAAAGTCAAAAATACATCGCAAATCCGCATTAAAACGCTATCAATAAAACCACCCTTATATCCAGCAATAATACCAATAATAAAAGAACTCAAAGCAATTAGTAAAGAAATCACAAAAACACTAAAAAGGGAGATTCTAGCTCCATAGCCCAAACGGCTTAAAATATCTCTACCTAAATGATCTGTGCCTAGCCAATGTTGCGCAGAAGGAGATAGGAATTTCTGCTCTAAATCTCCAAGAGTAGGGTCATAAGGAAAAATCCAAGGCGCAAAGAGAGCAACAAAAATCCAACACAAAGCAAGAAAAAGAGCAATTTTTAAGCGCATTAGGCATTCTCATAGCGGATTTTTGGATTAAGATAGGCAAGGAGAATATCTACTAAGAGATTTAAAAATACAAAAATAACCACCATAACAATCATAAAGGCTTGAATCACTGGGTAATCGTGGCTGTAAATTGCACTCACTGCATATCGTCCAAAGCCAGGTAAGCCAAAGAGAATCTCCACAACCACTGCTCCACCTAAAATCTCTCCAAAGTGCATACCCAAGGAAGTAACAATAGGGAGTAGAGAATTTTTTAAGATGTGTTTTTGAATGGTTTGTTTAGGTAGATTTCTCGCATAAGCATATAACACGCTTCTTTGGCTTTGGTGCTCTAGATAGCTTACACGCACTAAGCGCATATTAATGGCAATAGACATTAGGCTTAGGGTAATGACAGGGAGAATATAACTTTTGAGTGAAAAATCATCATAGGGAGAGAGAATCCCTAGCTTTAAAGTAAAGAGATAGATTAGCAAAAATCCAAACCAAAAGCTTGGTATTGATACGCCAAAAAAAGCAAAAATACTCAAGCTTTTATCTACCCAACTTCCTTTTTTGACTGCGCCAAGCATACCTAAGAAAACCCCAAAAAATATTACAACAAGCATAGAAAGCAAAGCTAAATTTAGAGTAGTGGGGAGATAATATAGAATATCTTCTAGCACAGGGCGTTTAGTAACATAGGAGATTCCAAAATCTAAGTTTAAAAGATTTTTTAGCCAAAGAAAATATTGCTCAAAGAAAGGTAGATTTAAGCCAAGCTCGATTCGAGTGGCTTCTAGGGCTTCTTTGGTGGGTGGAATCTGGGATTGTGTAAGGTAGGCAAAAGCAGGATCAATAGGACTTAAGCGCAAGATCCCAAAAACAATAAAGGAAACGGCTAACAAAATGGGGATTAAAAGTAGGATTCTTTTACAAAGAAATAGAAGCATTAAAATTCCATATTTTCAAATAGAAATTCTGTTTCCATAGCACCCATTTGATAGGATTTGATGCGTTCTTTGTTATAAATTCCAAGCACTACTCCATGGCTAAAAGGGAGATAAATCGCACTTTGGTGTAAGAGATTAAATAATTTCGTGTAGTTTGTTTGGAGAATCTTGGGATTAGTTTGGTTAAGGATAGTATTGATAAGTGCTTCTATTTCTTTGCGCGAATTTAAGTCTTTTTGTGCAGCAAAATCAGCGTGAGATGGGGCTAACATTGAAGCAATAAAAGAATGTGGGTCATAAGGATTCCCCCAAGTCTCATTAAAAATCAAGTCAAAATCACCATTTTTTTGTCTTTGGAAAAAGTAAATTGGCTCTGTGGCATTGAGCTTGATTTTGATTCCAATTTTGTTTAAATCATTTTGAATAGCTTCGGCAATTGTTTTTTGAACGGGATTGTTTGCGATATAGACAAGATTAAGAGCTTCTTGCCTGTAGGTGCTTTTTAGGAGATGGTCTTGAGCGCTTTTTGGGTTAAAAGTGGGAGTTTGTGGCTGTGTGCTACAAAATTCCAATTGAGGGTTAAAAAGATTATAGGCTAGTTTGTCAATTTGAAGGAGAATCTTTTCTAAAATCACTTGGCGATTAATGGATTCTAATATAGCTTGACGCAAATTAATATCATGAGTGGGGCGCTGATTATTAGCATTAATAACAAGGTGAAAAGTGCCTTGAGGGTTAGAAGTGATGGTTTGGTATTTGGGGTTTTTGCTAAGGCGTAAGAAATTTTCACGCGAAAGTGAATCTTTGCCCACTAAAATATCCAATGCACCACTTTCAAAGGCTAAGATTCTAGAGTTTGGATCGGGTAGGATTTTCATTGTGAGTTTTGAAATTTCAGGTTTCTTGCCTTGAAAATGAGGGTTTGGAGCAAAAATATCATAAGATCCTAATTTACTTTCTTTTAACACCCAAGCACCACTTCCAATGGGAGCTTTTATGCCATTTTTGGTTGAATTATTGATCATTGCACTTGGTGCGATAAATCTAAAGGGGCGTGGGAGACTAAGCTCGTTTAGAGTGGCAGTATAGGGAGTTGTGAGTTTGAGTTCAAAAGTTTTGGAATCAAGTGCTTTAGCATAGGCAATTTTTTGTGTGATTCCAAGCCACAAATGTCGTGTTTTATTCTCTAAAATGGCTTTGAAATTCATCTCTATTGCATAGGCATCAAGCGGACTACCATCAGAAAATACAAGATCATCTTTGAGAAAAAAAGTGTAAGTTTTGCCATCTTTAGAGACTTCCCAGGATTTAGCAACTTCGCCTATAAACTTTTCACCATCAAAACGCACTAAAGATTGATAAAGCATAATTTGGGCATACATTTGATTGGGTGAATAGAGATGCGGATTGAGATTCCCAGCATTTACCGCCCAAGCACTTGTAATTTCGCGCCCAAAAAGTGGAGAAAGCAACAAAAAAGGGAAAAATTTTAGAAAATAAAAAAAGAAATTTTTGATATTTCGCTCCTAGGTAACCGATATTATTGCTTGAAATTATACAACAAAAACCTTAATGGTTTGATTTTTTTATCTTTTTTGATTATTTGAGATTTGCCAAAATTAACATAAATCAATTTTTTTATTTTGATTTTTTCTTACAATGCTGATTTTAATTTACTATAAAAGGTTAAATAATGTTAGATTTACACACTAAAGAGATTGTAAAAAGCACGATTCCAGCGCTCAAACAATATGGAGAGGACATTACAAAAGTTTTTTATCGTGAGCTTTTTGGTCGTTATCCACAAGTGCAAGGAATGTTTGATATGGAAAAACAAAAAAATGGAAAACAACCCAAGGCTTTGGCAATGGCGATTTTAAATGCGGCTAGTAATATTGATGATCTAGAAAAGATTCGTCGTTCTGTAGAAGCTATTGGAAAAACTCATGTGAGTTTAAATGTTTTACCCGAACATTATCCGCTTGTGGGGGAGTGTTTGCTAGTGGCTATCAAAGAGGTGTTAGGTGAAGTTGCTAATGATGAGGTAATTGAGGCTTGGGGAAAAGCTTATGGCGAAATTGCAGATTTTTATATTCATATAGAAGAAGAAATGTATAAAGCACAAAAATAAAGCCACAGAAAGCTTTAAAATTATAAAATTTAGAGCTTTTGTGGAATTTGTATAAAAAGTTAGAAAGTTTGCTTCTTTGAAATATAAAACTCCCAATTAGAAATTTTGGGAGTTTTGCTTAAAATTAGTTTTTGTTTTGATCGACAAGCTTGTTTGCACCAATCCAAGGCATCATAGCGCGAAGTTTTTCGCCCACTTGCTCGATTTTATGGTTAGCTAGATTTTTGCGTTCTGCATTCATTCTCGCATAACCTGCTTTACGCTCTAAAATAAAGTCTTTTGCAAAGCGTCCTTCTTGAATGTCACTCAAAATCTCTTTCATTGCTTTTTTAGATTCAGCATTAATCACTCTAGGACCGCTTACCATATCGCCGTATTCTGCGGTATTTGAGATAGAATATCGCATATTTGCCAAGCCACCTTCATAGATTAAATCCACGATTAGCTTAAGCTCATGCAAACATTCAAAATACGCCATTTCTTCAGGGTATCCAGCCTCTACAAGTGTTTCAAATCCTGCTTTAATAAGACTACTTACACCACCGCAAAGCACGGCTTGCTCACCAAAAAGATCGGTTTCAGTTTCATCTTTAAAAGTCGTTTCAATAATCCCACTTCTACCACCGCCAATCGCACTCGCATAGCTTAGTGCAATCGCTTTTGCATCGCCTTTACTTGTATCTTGTTCTACCGCGATGAGATCAGGGATTCCGCCACCTTTTACAAATTCACTTCGCACTGTGTGTCCAGGTGCTTTTGGTGCTATCATAATCACGCCTACGCCTTTTGGTGCTTTGATTTGTCCAAAATGGATATTAAATCCGTGTCCAAAGGCAATAATTTTATCTTCACTTAAATTTGCTTTTATGTCGCGTTCAAACACATCGGCTTGTAATTCATCAGGGATTAGAATCATCACTACATCAGCCCATTTTGTAGCTTCACTTACTTCAAGGACTTTGAAGTTTTTTGCTTCTGCTTTTGCCCAGCTTTTACCACCTTTATAAAGCCCAATAACAACTTCTACTCCAGAATCTCGTAAGTTTTCCGCGTGTGCGTGTCCTTGAGACCCAAAACCGATAATTGCCACCTTTTTCTTTTGGATTAACCCTAAATCACAATCTTTGTCGTAATACACTTGTAATGCCATTGCCAACCTCGTTAAAAATAAATTAAGAATTTAAAATTATATTCTTTGCAAACTTAGTAGAAACTTTGATAAATCTTAATTGAGATTCTTTTGGCTTATTGTTCTTTAGCTGTCTCTACTACAAGTTCCTTGCGAATTTTTTGAATCGTTTTTGCTCCAAATCCTTTGACATTTTCTAGATCATCAATAGAATAAAAAGGCGTTTTTTCACGATAATCAATAATAGCTTGTGCTTTTGCTTCACCGATTCCTTTGATGCTCATAAGCTCCTCTTTGCTTGCTTTATTTAAATCAACAGCTCCAAATAAAAAAGATAGAGCCAAAAAGAGTACAACAAGTAGTTTCATTTTTTCTCCTAAAATTTAAAATATACTTTAATCTTAACAGAAAAGTTAAATATATTTTTATTTTTTAAGAAAAAAATTATAGGTTTATTTAATATGTGAATTTTTGTAACAAATTAGGAAGTTTTGCGATAGCTTAAAGCCTCCAGTAAATGTTCTTTTGAAATTTTTTCACTTAGAGCTAAATCAGCGATACTTCTTGCAGTTCTTAATATTTTATTTATCGCCCTATAAGAGAGAGAAAAGCGATCTTTGGCTAACTCTAAGATTTCTTGTTCTTGATTACCTAAAGCACAAAAATCTTTTAGATTCTCCCCCTCTAATCTTGCATTGAAGCATTTTTGGTTGCGCGTTTTTTGAAATCTAAAGGCATTTAAAACTTGAGTATGCATTTCTTTTGAAGTTATGGTGTGCTTGGTGTGTGCGCTCTCTTGCATAGCTACAAATAAATCTAATCTATCCCAAAAAGGATCGGAAATCTTGTTTCTATAGGCGTTAATTTCTTTTTGGTTGCAGCGACATTCTTTTGAAACGCTCAACAAATTTCCACAAGGACAAGGATTCATTGCCCCAATAAACATAAAATCTGTGGGGCAGGTGATTTTTGCTTGGAGGCGTGAGATAGTAAAATGGTGATTTTCCAAAGGCTCTCGTAGTGATTCTAAGGTATTTTTTGGGAAGTGGGGCAATTCATCAAAAAACAAAACTCCAAGGTGTGCAAGACTAATTTCTCCATATTTGATATTTTGTCCAACGGCACTTCCAAGAATCGCTGCTTTTGTGGCGCTATTATGTGGATTTCTAAAGGGGCGCTGTGCAGAAAGTTTTAGAGTTGTGGAAGCAAGTTGCAGGATTTCAGAAAGTTTAAGAGGAGGTAGAATATAGGGGATTCTAGAGGCTATCATACTTTTTCCACTTCCAGCGCTACCTTCAAACAAAATATTATGGAATCCACAAGCGGCTATAAGTGCTGCTCTTTTGGCTCTTTCTTGCCCGATAATGTCTTTAAAATCTAACGGAAAATGGGTGTTTAAATAATATTTTTCATCATTGATTATTTCATAGTCAAAGGGCAGATTGGTTATTGTAGATTCTAAAGGTGGAGGGTATTTTAAAATTTCAATGGCTTCTTTAAGTGTTTCTACAAAATAAGCTTTTAAATTAGGCAGTGTGGAGTAAAAACCTTTTGCGCTTTTGGGAAGTATGAAAATACCATCTTGATTTTCTTGACGACTTAAAAGAGAAAAAAGTAGAGGATAAATAGAAGGAGTATCTTTAACTCTTCCATCAAGCCCCAATTCTCCAAAGGCAAAATATTTTTGAGGCTCTTTATTGTCAAATTCTAAATCGCAATGACCATAAAGTGCTATCAAAAGTGCAATAGGTAAATCATAAAAGCTACCTTGTTTGGGGAGATCTGATGGGGAGAGATTGACACTTATTTTTAAAGGAGGAAATTTGAAATCACTAAAAAGCAGGGAAGATTGAACTCTTTGGCGTGATTCTTGGATTGCATTACCTGCTAATCCGGTGATTTGAAAAGAGGGAAGCGCTTTTGTAAAGCTTACTTCTACCTCCACTTCTCTAGCTTCTAAACCTTCTTGAGCGGCGCAATAAAGAAGGTTTAGAGCCATTTTTATCCTTTCCTTTTATGTTTTAATTCTTTTTCAAATTTTTTGCGCTTAAGAATGGAGAGTTTGTCAATAAATAAAATGCCATTTAAATGATCAATCTCATGCTGCAAGGCAACTGCTAAGTAATCTTTGGCTTCTAATTCTTTTGGATTCCCATAGCGGTCTTGATAAGCCACTTTTAAAGAAGAAGCGCGTTTTACCTCTTCATAAAATTCAGGAACACTTAAACAGCCTTCATTAAACAAAATTTCGCCATCTTTTTCCAAGATTTGCGGATTGATGATTTCTAATAAATCTTCTTTGTGTTGATTTCCCTCTTCATCGGGCAAACAAATAAGTAATGCGCGAATGGGTTTGGCAACTTGGATTGCAGAAATTCCAACTCCATTTTTTTGAAGCATAACTTCATACATTGCATCTAAAAGATCGTGCAATGATTTATCAAATACTTCAATGGGTTTGGAGATTTGTCGCAAAATAGGATTTGGGTAAGTGATGACTTCTAACATTATTTTTCTCCATGAACAACAAACGAAAGATTACTATTTGAGGCTTTCTTGAGAGCTTCAAGAGTATTTTTAAGGATTTCTCTTGCCTTTGATTGCTCATCAATTTCGCAAATTCCACTGCAAATACTTAAAGATAACTCTTCATCGCCAAGATAAACATTGGTCTCCACAACTTTTTCAGAAAGATTATTAGCAAAACGCTTAGCGCTTTCTTTGTCCCTGTGATTGAGCAAAATACCAAATATGCCCTCTCCATAATAGGCAAGTATGTCGCTGCGGTTTGCGGTTTTTTGGAGTATTTTTGTGATAGTTTTATTGATTAAAACTGCATTTTTTTCTGAGGTAACCTTTTTTTCTAGATTTTTTGTGATTTTGAGTAAAAGAAGAGAGGATTTGTGTTTGTCCATGGCTGAGTCTTGACATTCCTTCTGAATCTTATTTTCCAAAAAGCGTTGATTATAGATATTGTAGCGACTATCGCAAATAATCTCTTGGGTAATATCTTCTATTACATTGGTGGTTTGATCATAAGCTGTTTTAATATCTTTTAGCTGCTTGGTTGAGATCTCGCCAATTTTCTTGAGTTCTCTTTCAAAAAGAGTGATAATATTTTGTAAAATATTAGCATTTTGGACAGAATCAATCTCTTTTTCGTGTTTTTTGAGAATATTTTGAAGCAGTTGAAAATTGCTAAAAAGTGCGCTAACAAGGCGGAGTGTATTAATCATTCTGCTTTGAGCTTTAAGCACTTTGTTTTCTAGCGATGCTTGCTTTTCAGAGGGGATTAATTCTGTTTGGAGAAATTGTATAGCGCTGTTTTTGAAATCTTGAGATTTGTTCTCCAAAAGCTTTTCAAAATAAATTTTGTAGTTATAAGGTGTTGGCGGAACGCCATTTGCCACCATAGTCTGGATAATATGCATTCCATAAGATTCTATTGAATCATCATTAGCGGGTTTGGATTCTTCTTGGCTTTGGATAGTGCTAGTTGAATCAAAAGAAGGAATGGAATCAAAACTTGAAGTTCTCTCTTCGATTCCGCCAGTTTCAAAGTTGGGTAAATTTGCTCCCGCTAAATCTTCTCTCATTGCTAATCCTATTTTAAACTTTTTGTCAAAATATTATCAATTAGTCCATAATCTTTGGCTTCTTTGGCACTCATAAAAAAATCTCTATCCGTATCTTTAGCAATCTTTTCTAGGGATTGGCTAGTGTTGTTTGCTAGAATCTCATTTAAAGTCGCTTTTAAGCGTAAGATCTCCTTTGCTTGAATCTCAATATCTGTAGCTTGTCCTTGGGCTCCACCTAAAGGTTGGTGAATCATGATTCTTGAATTAGGCAAAGAATAGCGTTTCCCTTTTGTTCCACAACTAAGCAAAAATGCTCCCATACTTGCTGCTTGTCCGATACAGATTGTGCAAACATCGGGCTTAATATAATTCATAGTATCATAAATGCTAAGCCCACTTGTAACTACTCCACCTGGAGAGTTAATGTAGAAATAAATGTCTTTTTGCGGATCTTCTGCTTCCAAAAAAAGAAGTTGAGAGACAATAGAAGCCGCAACTCCATCATCAATTTGACCACTTAGCATAATGATTCGGTCTTTAAGAAGCCGTGAGTAAATATCATAGCTTCTCTCGCCGCGCCCAGTTTTTTCTATAACGATAGGGACATAATAGCTCATTGTGCATTCTTGTTGAGTAGATTAGTCAAGATTCTATCTTCTAGCATTGCCATTTTAATAGCAGGGATAAGATTATTATTTTTGTAGTATTCTAAGACTATTTTTGGATCTTGACGCATCGCCATTGCTTCATAATAAATTGTGTTAAGAATTTCATTTTCATGAATATCAATATTATCGCGTCTTGCAATTGCATCGATAATGAAAGTGGTTTTAACGCTTTTTTGCGCAGCGTCTCTTTGCTCTTCGCGTTTAGCTTTGAGTGCTTCAGTGTCTTTGGCTAATTTTTCTTGTTCTTCTTTTGCGAGTTTGGCAAACTCATTTCTTAAGAGTAAGTCCATCTCTTGTTCGACAATGAGATTAGGCAAATCAAAGTCAATGGCTTTGTGGATATTTTCAATTAATGTAGCTTTTAATTCGTTATTGTAAAGCGCTTGTTTTTTTTCTGCAGCAATTTGTTCCTTGATTTTTTCTTTAAGCAACGCAACATTAGCCTCTTTTTCTTCTGGCAAGAGTGTTTTGGCAAAGTTATCATCAATCTCTATTTTACCTTTAGTCTGGATTTCATTGAGTTTAACTTTAAAAGTTGCTGGTTTTCCTGCTAGATTTGCGGCATGATAGTTTTCTGGGAATGTTACTTGAATATCTTTTTCTTCATCTTTTTTCATTCCAATGAGCTGATCTTCAAAACCTTCAATGAAAGATTTGCTACCGATTTTTAAGAGATAATTTTCTGCCTTGCCTCCTTCAAAAGGCTCTCCATCAATAAACCCTTCAAAGTTAATTTTTGCGTATTCGCCATCTTTGAGCTTTCTTCTAGCATCTTCTATGCCTACAAGCGGAGCTCTTGTATCAGCAATCTCTTCTAACCTTTTGTTAATTTCTTCTTCAGTAACTTCTGGAATCTTAACCTCTGGAATGCAACTTTCTACATTGTCTAATGGAATCTCTGGCGTTAGACTTAATTCAATTTCTACTTCAATTCCATTATCTTTTTTATCAAATTTTGTGATTCTTGGATCACCTATGAGTGCATCGGCTTTAACATTAAGTTCTTTTAAAATTTCTTGCAATAAGTCTTGCACACATTCTCTTTGCGCATCTGTTTCTAGTTGTTTGCCATAGCGAGACTTGATAATAGTGGCTGGAATTTTTCCTTTTCTAAAACCATCAATCTTGAGATTTTTACTAGCAACTTTAGTAACTTCATTAATTTTCTTATCTAGCTCACTAAGTGCGATAGTAGCTTGTGCATTCGCGTTTGCACTATTGATTTTATTGACCTTTAAACTCGGATTCATACTTTCTCTACTCCAAAAATAAAAATACTTAAAGTAAATAAGTTTATCAAAAATTTACTTAAAATTACATATTTTTTAGAGTAGATTAAAGATTATTCGCCGATGATTTCACGCACTCCTTTAGAGTTTGGCTGACTTAAAAAGCCCCTAGATATCATTTGTTCTACGATATTAGCTGCTTTGTTATAGCCAATTCCTAATCGCCTTTGAATGTAACTTATGGAAGTTTTATTATTAGCAAGCATGATTCTTTTTGCTTCCTCATAGAGTTCATCTGTCTCACCCTCATAATTAAGCCCCAAAGTTTCATCTTCATTGGGCATAAAGTTTTCATTGTATTGCACAGGTCGCTGTAATTTGATAAATTCTACGATTTTTTCGATTTCTTCTTCTGTGCTCCATGGCGCATGAAGTCTCACTATTCCTCCACCTGGGGGTGTGAAAAGCATATCACCACGCCCTAGGAGCGACTCAGCTCCAAAGCTATCTAAAATTACTTTAGAATCAATTTTTTGCCCCACCTTATAGCTAATGCGTGAGGGTAGATTGGCTTTGATAGTTCCTGTAACAACATCAACGCTTGGTCTTTGCGTGGCAACAATGAGGTGAATACCACTAGCGCGCGCCATTTGCGCTAAACGCGCGATAGAAAGTTCAGCTTCTTTTCCGCCGCTCATCATCAAATCTGCTAACTCATCAATGACAATTACAATATAAGGAAATGGCTCAAAGCCTTCTATTTCAGCCTTTTTGTTATAACTTTCAATATTTTTGATTCGTGCCTCGCTCATTAGCGTGTAGCGTCTTTCCATTTCTTTAACTGCGTTATCAAGTGCAATGATTGCTTTTTTTGGTTGTGTGATAACTGGGGTTAATAAATGTGGAATATCATTGTAAATGCTAAATTCAAGCATTTTAGGATCAATCATAAGTAACCTTAGTGTATCGGGAGAATTTTTGTAAAGCAAAGAGAGAATCATTGCATTTATTCCCACACTTTTACCGCTTCCTGTTGTCCCTGCAATGAGTAGGTGAGGGAGCTTTTTAAGGTCGGTAACAAAAGGATTTCCCACAATGTCTTTGCCTAAAGCCAAAGTAAGCGGTGAAGTTGCATTTTGAAAAATATCATTTTCTAGAATTTCTCGTAAATAAATAGTTTGGATTTGACTATTTGGAATCTCAATGCCAACGACATCTTTTCCTGGTACAGGAGCTTGAATCCTGATAGTTTTAGCTCTCAAAGCCATTGCTAGATCATCTTGGAGAGTTTGGATTCTAGAGACTTTGACATTGGGGCTTGGTCTAAATTCAAAAGTTGTAACGATAGGTCCAGAATAAGTGCGGACAATATCGCCTTCAATTTTGAACATACGAAGTTTGTTAAGTAAATCATTGATTTTTTTATCAATTTCATCTTCGTCAATCTCGATTCTCTCTTCTTGAGGAGTTTGTAGAAATTCAAGCTTAGGCAGAATAAAATCGGTTTGGATAGGCTTTGATTCTGTGCTTGTTTCAATCTCATTGAGAAGATTTTGATTTTCTTCAAGGATTTTAACTTGGGTGGTATTGGTTTGAGATTGTGGAGTTTGGGGAGCTACTTGGGTTATAGATTCTTGGGCATTTGGAATGGATTGGTTTGGTTGGTTTTGGTTGGATTCTAGAGGAATCTTTGTTGGGGTTGGGGCGATTTCCTCTTTAAATTGTAGGGTTAAATCTCTTTTTTCTCTAATGGCATTTTGCAAAATCTCTAAAGTTTCTTGTTGGGATTGTGGAGTGATAGGTGTAGGCGTATTTTCTTGAGGTTTTTGTTGGGGCAATGTTTGTTGGGTAAAGTTTGGATTTGTCTCTTGTGGAGTTTGACTAAAAGTATTTCCATAGCCATAAACCGGGAAATTGATATTTTGCAAGAGTGATGCTTCTTGCAAATCTTGTGAAATTGAGGTGATTGGTGATTCTTGAAGAGGTGATTCTTCAAAGGCGGTTTGTTGGTTTGTGATTGTTAGATAATCTGAATTTAGCACTATATCTTTTTTTTCTTCAAGCTTTTCTTTGATTATCTCTTGTGTTTCTTGTGTTTCTTGTGTTTCTTGTGTTTCTTGTGTTTCTTGTGTTTCTTGTGTTTCTTGTTGAACAATCTCATCTTCCACAAAATTAGGTGATGATTCTTGTTGAACAGATAAGTAATCTTGAGCTTTTTGCAGCTCTTCTTGGATAGCCATTTGAATGGCACGCATATCCTCATCTTCTAGTTGTTGTTGGATTGATGCTGGTTTGTTTTGTGGGGTTGCTTCAGCTATTGGATCTTCATTGGTTATTGTGGTTTGATTTTGTGAAGTTTCTGTGTCATTGGGGACAAGGCAGTTACGCGTTGCATCGGCTGGATTTTTTTCATAATAAGCACTAAAGGGTGTGGCAGAATAGAGTTTTTTGGGATAGGCTTTGATAGGCTTAGGCGATTCTTTGAGTGATTCTTGGAGCGATTGATCTTCTTTGGGGTTTGGTGCTGGAGATTCTTGCAGTTCTTGCCGATCTTTTAAGAAAGCAAATGGATTTGTCTCTTGTAGTTCTAGATTTTCATCTTGGGTTTTTTTGATTAGCTTAATGGGATCATTATCTTCTTCTTCTTGAAAAAAAATATTTTTTTCAAAGTTCTTAAATCGCTCCAAACTCATTATGGATTCCATTTGGAATTGCTGCAAGTTGTGATTTTTTTGAGTTTTGGCTTCTTGAGTGGAAATGAGCCGAATCTGTGATTCTTGTGATTCTTCAGTGACGCTAGAACTTGGGGTATTTTGGGATTTGCCATCAATGTTTGGCATATTTTGTGGAAAAGTGAGAGATTCTTCTTGTTCTGCTAGATTTTGTGATTCCTCTGGCGATTCTTCCTTGGTCTGCAAGATAGGATTATCAAAATTTAGTTCTTGCTGTGGCGTTTGCGTTGCGCTAGGCGCACTAGGTGGATTTTTGCTAAGAGAAGCCAATTCCTCTAGTGTTAGGGAATGGGGATTTCTCTTGTTAGATATTTTGGTAGGTAGGGTAAAAAAGGCTTTTAGACGCAGGAAAAAGCTTTCTTTTTTTGGCTGTTCTAGCTCTTTTGGGGTTTTTTTAAGATCATCTTTAAGCCCTTGAATGAATCTAGAAAGCAATGTTTTGGCAGATTTTCCAGTATAAAGCACAATGCCAAATAGAGTTAAAACAAGAGTAAGCCCAAAGATTCCAAGTGGATTAATAAAAGACTTTAAAATGCTACTAAATGCGTTGCTAAAGAATCCTGCATTACCTATAAAAAGCCCTTGTAAAATCAATAGGGCTAATCCTATAATAACTACGCCAAGTGTTTTTTCAATGATGCGCTCTTTGAGATTATGAGCGTTTTTGTAAAACAAATAAGCAAGGGCTAAAAGCCAAATATATCCCAAATAGCCAAAAAGGTTAAAATGGAGACTAGCATAAGATTTTCCTATACTCCCTAATAAACCAAATCTTCCAATAATGGATAAGATTCCCAATAACGCTAAAATTTCTACCAATAGTATTTTTTGATTAATTTTTAAAAAATTTGCTTTAATGTTGATTCCTTAAAAAGTATTCAATAATGGCGAGAGGGTGAGAGAATCGAACTCCCCAGCAAATAGACACCTATCCACTCAAATGGGTTTGAAGCCCACGATGCCCACCAGCGACATATACCCTCCAATTATCTTGCATAGAGAAGTAAATTTGTCAATTTAACGAATTTTTACTTAAAAATTCTTGATAGAATCATAAGGATAGATTAGAAATTCACGTCTTTTTTGCGCTCTTCGTTGATTTGTTGAACTTTAATGAGAACTTCTACCATAGCCTGATAGAGAGTTTCAGGAATTTCTTTGTCAATATCAACATCTTTATAAAGCGCCCTTGCTAGGGGTGGGTTTTCAATAATGGGAATTTCATTTTCTTTGGCGATTTCTTTGATTCTTTGGGCAAGAAAATCCACGCCTTTGGCTAAAACTCTTGGTGCTCTTTCTTTGCTGGAATCATAGCGCAAAGCTACAGCATAGTGAGTTGGGTTAGTAACAACAACATCGGCATTAGGAATATTTTGCATCATTCGCTTTTTGGCAGCTTGAAACATTAAAGATCGGATTTTTCCTTTGACTTGTTGATCCCCTTCTTGGCTTTTAAATTCATCTTTGACTTCTTGTTTGCTCATACGCAAGGACTTGAAATATTGATAGCGCTTGATAAGGTAATCAGCGATTGCCATCACTAAAAAAAAGGCTAATAATATAGCAATGAGAATAAGAGCCTTGTCTTTTAGCCAAATCATTTGATCGCCAATAGGAAAAAGTGAAACGGTAGTTAGTTCTTTCATAAAGCCTAAAAAGACAAAAAAAGCAATGATAAAAGCCGTGAGAACTTTAAAGGTAATCAAGAATCCATCAAGCAATTTTTTAAGAGAAATGATATTTTTTAATCCACTAATGAAATTGAGTTTTTGGAGTTTGGGCTGGATAGCTTTTGTGGTTAATAAAAAACCGCTTTGAGAAATATTAGCAATAATTCCTATAAGCATTAAAGCACCAAAAATAGGCGCAAGCAAATAAAGCACTTTAAAGACTAGAGAAATTGTGAGAGAAATGGCATTAGAGCGCGTGAGATCTTGATTAAAAATATGATAAACTTCAAAAAAGATACCACTTAAGCCATTCACCCAAAAATTAAAGCATAAAAAAATCAAAACAAGCCCTACAACTAAGCCTAAAAAAGCATTAACATCGGGGCTTTTGATGACATTCCCTTCCTCACGAGCTTTCTCTATTTTGCGCGCAGAAGGGGCTTCAGTCTTTTCTTCTTCATTAGCCATTTAAATATCCTTGTAAGGCATTTTGATATTCTTTAGGGGTATTGAGATTTTGGGTTTGGAATTCTGGAATCTCTACAAAATTAGCGCTAAGAAGCCCTAATAAGTCCATTAAACGATAATTTTTTTTTGCGATTTGTTGTTGAATGGGAGTAAGAGCTTCATAGGTGTAAATTCCAAGAAGTGGATGGATTTTTTGATTCTTAGCAAAGGTTGGCTTTTTAGCTTTTTGGTAAGAAGCAATGAGTTTTGTAATGCTTTCTTCGCTTAAAAAAGGAGTGTCAATGCTAAGGATAAAAATGTCTGTTTTAAGTGTTTGCAAAATGCTTTCTAAGCCAAAAATGGGAGCAAATTCTGTATTTAAATCCAAAAGAGTTTGGAAATGACTTGAGTTAGATATAGGCTTTTTGCCAGAAAAATAGACTTGTGGAAAGATTTTTTGCATTTTTTTGGCTTGAAAATCTGCCAAACTTTCACCAAAAAAATCTAAATTTTCTTTCTTTTGCCCCATTCTTGAGCTTTTTCCACCACACAAAATTACACAATTTTTCATATGCAAACCTTCAAACTTTGAGTGAAATTATAGCTTTTTTTGCTTGGCTTGGGTATGATTGCAAAAATTTTACTCCCAAAGGAGAACTTTTGTTGATTGATAGTTTTGGGCGCGTGATTGATTATATTCGCGTAAGTGTTACAGAGAGATGTAATTTTCGTTGCCTTTATTGTATGCCAAATACTCCTATGGATATAGGTAGGGAAGAAGATGATGTGCCTTTGGAGAGTGTATTAAATTTTATTAAAGTAGTTATTGATGAAGGAGTAAAAAAAATCCGAATCACAGGTGGAGAACCACTGCTTAGGCGTGGAATTGCTGGATTTATAGGGGAGATTTATCGTTATAATTCTAACATTGATATTGCATTAACCACCAATGCCTATCTCTTAGAACCCCTTGCAAAAGATCTAAAAGAAGCAGGGTTAAAGAGAATTAATATTTCTCTTGATTCTCTAAAAAAAGAGGGAGTTGTTTGTATTTCTAAGCGTGATGCTTTAGAAAAGATTCTAGCAGGAATCAAAAAAGCCGTAGATGAGGGGTTGATTGTTAAATTAAATATGGTGCCCCTAAAGGGAATTAATGATGATGAAGTAGTGGATATTTTAGAATATGGAATGAATCTTGGTGTGGGAGTGCGGTTTATAGAATATATGGAAAATACACATGCAAAAGGCGGAACTATCGGACTTAGGGGAGAGGAGATTCTCCAAAGGATTAGCAAGAAATACGAATATAGACTTTTAAAAAAAGATGTATTTGGACCAGCAACATTATATGAAATACCCCAAAGAAACTCTTATCTTTTTGGCGTCATTGCTCCCCATAATGATGATTTTTGTAAAACTTGCAATCGAATCCGCTTAAGCAGTGAAGGGAAGCTGATACCTTGTCTTTATCATGAAAATGCTGTGGATATTAAAGAAGCAATGCTTTATGGGGATGCTGATGAGATTTTGCGTAAGCTTAATCTTTGTGTTCAAAATAAGCCTGAAAAAAATGATTGGAATCTAGATGAGGTTTCAAAAAGGGCATTTTACAAAACAGGTGGATAAATTATTAAATAATAATAATTTTCTTTTAAGAATAATTATATATAATTTTATTAGCTTTTTTACAAGCAAAAGTGTATAATTCAAAGATATTAAATTTTTAAGGAGAATATTATGGAAAAGATCGTTCAACAACTTAAACAAATTCAAGCAGACAGTGCAGTTTTTTACATTAAATTACACAATTACCACTGGAATGTTAAGGGAATGGATTTTCATCCTGTTCATGCGGCATTAGAAAGTATGTATGATGATATGGCAGATTTAATGGATGATATGGCAGAGCGTGTTTTGCAAATTGGACAAAAGCCCTATGTTACTATCAAAGACATGTTAGCAGTTAGTAAAATCAAAGAAGAGAGTGGCACAAGCTTTGATTCAAGAACAATCGTTCAAGCAATTTTGCCTGAATATGAGTATTTTTTAAAGGCTTTTAGAGAGCTTTCTGATACAGCAGGCGAAGCAAATGATAAGGCGACTACTGCTTTAGCAGATGAAAAAATTGCAAGTTTAGAAAAAGCAATTTGGATGATAAAAGCTCAACTTGCATAAAAATTGATTCCCTTTGGGAATCAAAATATTAACATATCGCAATTCTGACAAATAAAAATAAAATAGATTGATTATGCTTTCAACGCCTTCCCTAAGCCATTTTAAAGATAGAAATTAGCTTTTAAAGTGAAAATTAGTAATATAATAAATCTTAATCCTAAAATTACTCAAGGAGCGTTTATGAAAAAAACTTTATTAATACCTCTTGTTTCTGTTTTTTTACTAAGTGGATGCGTAACAACTTCATTGCAAACTACTTCAACAATGTCTCAAAGTATTTTTGTTGATCCTGTGGCAAAATCTGAACAGACTATTTTTGTTGCGATGCGAAACACTAGCGGACAGAATATTAATTTAACGCCTAAAGTAATCGGTTTGCTTCAAAGCAAAGGTTATAAAATCGTTGAAGATCCAAAAGAAGCAACTTTTATTTTACAAGCAAATGTTTTGTATTGCGATGTCAAACAAGAAAATAATGCAGCTCCCGCAGCTGGAGTAGGTGCAGTTGCAGGTGCTGGAGTGGGGATATATAATCATTCTTCAGCCACTAGTGGTGTTGTAGGTGGATTAATTGGGGCGGCTGTAGGTGGAATAGCAGGAAAACTCACAGAAGATACAATCTTCCAAATGCAAGTAGATATTAATGTTCGCCAAAAAATAGCTGGAGGCACGATTAATACTAATGCTAGTAGTTCAAGACAGGCTTCTGTGAATGACCAAAGAAGAGCAGGTTTCTTAAATAGCTTTGCAGGTGATGTGGCAAGCACACAAAAAACAGGCAAACTTAATGATAATAGGGCTAATTACAATGAGCAAGTTTATGCTAGTGATTATTCTGAGAAGCAAACCACTCTTTTTGCAGAAGCTACTAAGTTAAATCTTAAACTAGAAGAGGCGATTCCTGTTTTAGAAGATAAAATTGCAACACAAATTAGCGGAATCTTTTAGTATTTAGTCGCTAAAGTAAAGGCTTCACTGGAGCTTTTACTAGATAGCACTAAAATCCTAATTCACGATAAAGTGCCATAGCATAGCGATCAGTCATAGAGGCAATATAATCGGCGCATACGCGGTGAATTTTAGCGCCTTTTTCAATTTTATTGCGCATTTGGCTAGGTAGTAAATTAACATCATTATTAAAACATTCATAGAGTTTTTTTACACATTGTTTGCCCATAAACATTTTCCTTGAAATTTCTTCATGGCGATAGAGCTTTTTAAAGAGGAGCTTTTTGAGAATCTTGATTTCTTTTTGTATGATCGGAGTGTGGCTAATGGGGAGTGATTCTTGGGCTTTGTAAATAAAGTGTTGCACTTTATCTTGTGTGCAAGGCTTGTTGTTTTCTATAATATCATAAACAAGCAATGTAATGAGCTTTGAAGTGAAGCGATAGCGAAAAATTGGATCATCTTGGGAAATTTTTTCAATAGTTTTGACATAGCTAATAGAATCGCAAACTAGTTTGCTTTCTTGTAAATCTTCAAAGCAGATTAACCCATATTTAACTCCATCATCTATATCGTGGCTAATATAGGCAATCTCATCAGACAAATCAACAATGATTGCTTCTAGGCTTGGGTGAAATTCAGGCTTAAAAGTTTCTTTGTGCCATGGATTTAAAAATGATTTTTCATAGGGATAGGAATGTTTTAAAATACCCTCTAAAGTAGCAAAAGTAAGGTTTAAGCCATCAAATTCTTTGTAGCGTTTCTCTAGGCTAGTTACTACTCTAAAGGATTGAAAGTTATGATCAAAGCCGCAGTGATAACCATAATGTTGCATTATTTTATCAAGCTCATCTCCTCCTGCGTGCCCAAAAGGCGTATGCCCTAAATCGTGAGCTAGAGCGATGGCTTCAGCAAGGTTTTCATCAAGTTTTAAATATTCTGCAAGTGTTCTTGCAATTTGGCTAACTTCCAATGAATGCGTAAGGCGTGTGCGGAAATAATCTCCACTTTGATTCAAAAAAACTTGTGTTTTATATTCTAAGCGCCTAAAATACGAGCTATGAAGGATTCTGTCCCTATCCCTTCGGAAAGGATTCCTAAAATCTGGATTGACTGGAAAAAAGCGATAATATGGATTCATAATAAGCCTAAAATAATTGAATGCTTTTGTTATTTTATCATCTTGTGCTAAGATTTGCAAAAAGATTTAAGGAAATGGTAATGATTGTTTTTGAAAATGATTTTTTTAAGATTTTAAGAGAGCCTTTTGGGGAGTATCAAACAAATTGTTATCTTGCAATTGCGCAAGATGAATCTGAATCGCTTGTGATTGATCCTGGGATTGGAGCGACTAATTGGGTTTTGGAAAATGCCAAAAATCCACTGGCTATTTTAAATACGCATGGACATTTTGATCATGTTTGGAGTAACGCTGCATTACAGGAAAAATTGCCAAATATTCCTTTGGTATGTCCTTTTGAAGATGCCTTTATGTTGCAAAAAGACTTTTTTAATACGGGATTGCAAGAATCTAAGCCAACTATTTTAGTGGGTGCGGATTATGATTCTGTGATTAAAGAATTCCATTCCAATGTTTCTAATTTGGGTAGAAAAAATCAATTACACTATGGAAATTTTGAAATAGAGTTTATTTGTTACCCCGGACACACGCCAGGTTGCAGTGTGATTGTATTAAACCACAAAAATTCCCCTAGTCAAAAGGTAATGTTTAGTGGAGATTTTGTTTTTTATCGCTCTATTGGGCGCAGTGATTTTCCATATTCAGATAGTGCGACAATGAAAGCAAGTTTGGAGGCTTTTATGCAAATTAAAGAAGATATATTGATTCTGCCTGGACATGGCATAGAGACAAGTTTTGAACAAGAGAAAGAAAATATTCCTTATTGGCTTATGCGATTTTAAAAGTAAAATTTAATTACAGAACCCCCCCCCTTAAAAAAGGGGAGTGAAATTATCTTGACATTGGGATTGCATCAGGGAAGATAAAAGCTAATGCATAAGTAAAGATTCCAATACCAATGACAAAAATAATTGAATATTTAACGGTAAATCTAAAGAGATCAGATTCTTTTCCTACTAATCCCACTGCCGCACACGCAATAGCAATACTTTGTGGAGAAATCATTTTTCCTACGACACCACCCACAGAGTTTGCAGCAAGGAATAAGACTTCTGGAATATCAAGTTGTCTAGCTGTGAGTTGTTGCAATGTTCCAAAGAGTAAGTTGGAGCTTGTATCGCTGCCTGTTAGGAATACACCAAGCCAACCAACAATAGGTGAGAAAAATGCAAAAGCATCGCCTGTTTCTGCTAAAGCAAGAGCAAGAGTTGCAGATAAGCCACTATAATTTGAAATATATGCAAATCCAACTACCAAAGAAATTGTCAAAAGTGCAAATTTCATTTCATTTAAAGTTTCACCAAACGTTGTTATGGCAGTAGAAATTTTAACTCTTAGAAGTGCCATTGTAATCAAGGCAGTGATGAAAATTGAAGTTCCTGCATTTAAGATAAGTGGTAAGGCAAAAACAGAATTCACTGCTTTTACTTCGCTAGAAGCAGGGGGCGTTTGGAATAATCCTTGAAGATTTTCAAAATTAAACTTCAAGGTTGTGAAAGCTAGAGCCTCTTTAAACCAACCTTGTGTCCAAATAATGATCATTACAATTAAGATGACAAAAGGAAGCCAAGCAAGTGTGATTTGAGATATTGAATATTGTTTGGCTTCAAGTGTTTGCTTTCCGCCAACCTCTGAATCAAACTTGAAGGTATTTTTGGGTTTCCAAAATTTTAAAAAGATTGTTGTAGCCGCAATAGAAACAACTGCTGAAGCAATATCGGGTAGCTCTGGTCCAAGATATGTGGCGGTTAAATATTGCACTACTGCAAAACTAAATCCTGCAACAAATAGTGCTGGCCAAGTTTCTTTGATACCCTTAAATCCATCCATTAGGAATACTAAGAAAAATGGCACAAAAAGTGAGAGTGGCGGAAGCATATGTCCAGCAACAGAAGAAATCTCAATAGCAGGAACGCCAACAACACCCGCCATAGCAATAATTGGAATCCCAACAGCACCAAAAGCAACGGGTGCTGTGTTGGCTATCAAACACAATCCTGCCGCATAAAGTGGTTTTAAGCCCATACCCACAAGCAATGCTGCAGTAATAGCCACAGGACCACCAAAGCCGATAGCTCCTTCTAAGAATGCACCAAAACAAAAACCAATCAAAATCACTTGCAATCTTTGATCGGGTGTGATAGCGATAATAGATTCACGCAAAATATCAAAATAGCCTGATTTTACTGTGAGCTTGTAGAGGAAAATCGCTGCAACAATAATCCAAGCAATAGGCCAAATCCCATAAATAGCACCATAAATAAAGCTAAAAAACATTTTATCAAATGGCATACCATACACAAATACAGCAATGATAGCCGCTAAAACTACGGTTAAAAATCCGGCTGTATGTCCTTTGGTTTTAAAAATAACCAATGAAATAAAAAAGAGAGCGATTGGTAAAAATGCTACTAATGCACTTAGCCAAAGATTGTTTAGTGGGTCATAAACTTGCGTCCATTCCATATAAACTCCTAAAAGAAATATTTAAAAATGAATCAAGGTAAATTATAAAAAATATTTTAAAAATTTTGTAGAATCTCATAAAAATACGAGATATTTTTAATAAAATATGTTACAAAATTTCATTCTGCATCAAAGAAAATAATCCATACTTTTTTATTTTTAATTTGAAAAAAACTTTTTTGTGATAGATTTTTAAATGAATTTTTTAAATGAATTTTAGGAGCAGATCTTGAAAGTATATTTTTTCTCGACTTGTATTGGTGCGGCAGCTTTTGCTGACACTTGTGTCAATAGCATAAAGCTCTTACAAAAAGAAGGCGTTAAAGTAGTCTTCAAAAAAGATCAAACCTGTTGTGGGCAGCCTAGCTTTAATTCCGGATATTATGAGGAAACTAAAAAAGTTGCCCTTTATAATATGAATCTATTTAAGGGTAGTGAGCCTATTATTCTACCAAGTGGATCGTGTGCGGGAATGATGAAAGTAGATTATATAGAGCTTTTTGAAGGCACACCCTATGAATCTCAAGCAAGAGATTTTAGTAGCAGAATCTATGAGTTAAGCGAATTTTTAGATAATGTCTTAAAGGTGCGCTATAAAGACAAAGGAGCGCCTACTAAAGTAACTTGGCATAGCAATTGCCACGCATTGCGCGTAGCAAAGTGTATTAATTCTGCAAAAAATCTCATAAGAAGCCTTAGCAATGTGGAGTTAATCGAACTAGAACGCGAGGAAGAATGTTGCGGATTTGGTGGAACTTTTAGCGTTAAAGAGCCTGAAATTTCTAATGCTATGGTTAGCCAAAAGGTGCAAGATATAACATCAAGGGGCGTAGAATACCTTTTGAGTGCAGATTCTGGATGTTTGCTTAATATCTCTGGTGCGATGAAAAAGCAAGGCGTAGATGTCAAACCAATGCATTTATATGACTTCCTTGCACAACGAATCGGATTATAAGGAGGCACAAATGAGTGCAAATATCAAGCAACAATACCACGATGTGATACATACTAAACTTGAAGATGCACAATTACGCAAAAACCTTCTAAGCGTTATGGATACGCTAAAAGGCAATCGCAAAAAGCTTATTTCTACGCGTTTTTTGGATTGGGAAGCATTGCGAGAAAAAGGCAAAGAGATTAAACAAAAAAATCTCTCCAAGCTTGATGTATTGTTAGAAACTTTTGAATCTAATGCGCGTAAAAATGGTTTTATCGTGCATTGGGCAAAAAATAGCGAGGAAGCTAATAACATCGTGCTTGAAGTAATGCAAAAAAATCATATCACCAAGATTCTTAAAGGTAAGTCTATGGCGAGTGAAGAAACCCATCTTAATGCTTTTCTCAAAGCCAAAGGATTAGAACCTATTGAGACGGATTTGGGTGAGATTATTATCCAACTCATTGATGAGCCACCTGTGCATATCGTCGCACCTGCTATCCACAAAAATCGCTATCAAATTGGCGAAATTTTTCATCAAAAACTCGGTGCTCCACTTGAATCTGAACCTGAAAAACTCAATGAAATTGCACGCACACATTTACGCAGAGAATTCCAAGAATTCAAACTCGGACTTAGTGGCGTGAATTTTGCCATCGCTAATGAGGGAGCAATTTGGCTTTTAGAAAATGAGGGAAATGGGCGTATGAGCACCACAGCTTGTGATATTCACATTGCATTTTGTGGAATTGAAAAAGTGATTGAAAGCTTTGAAGATGCCTCTACGCTTAATGCCTTGCTTATTCCTTCTGCTACGGGTGCGGCAGTAACTTGCTATAACAATATCATCACTTCCCCTCGCAAAGAAGGCGAACTTGATGGACCAAAGGAAGTGCATATTATTTTGCTTGATAACAATCGCTCACAAATGCTTAGCGATTCGCATTATTACCGCGCATTAAGCTGTATTCGATGTGGCACTTGTCTTAATCACTGCCCTGTGTATGACAAAATCGGCGGACACGCTTATCTTAGCACCTATCCTGGTCCTATTGGTGAGGTGATTTCACCCCAACTTTTTGGATTAAACAAATTTAGTCCTATGCTAGATTTATGCTCATTGTGTGGGCGCTGCTCTGAAGTATGCCCTGTGAAAATCCCTCTTGCAGAGCTTATTAGAGATTTGCGGAGTGAGCGCGTAGGACAAGGGCGAAAAAGTGTGGTAGGCACAGATTCAAGCACACAAAATCCTGCTGAAATCAAGGCAATGAGTCAATTTGCCACTTTGGCAACAAGCCCTAATAAATGGCGATTTGTGCTTACTATGGCAAATATCTTTGCACCACTTGGCAAGGTATTTGCGCCCTTTACGCCATTGCTAAAAAATTGGGTGAAGTATCGTGAGTTCCCAAAAATCAATGGCAATCTTCACAAAAAAGTATCTCAAATGCAAGGAGTAATCTATGAGTAAGGCAGATATTTTAGGGCGTGTGCGAGATTCTCTTAAAAATAATACACATATCCCAAGCCCAAAGGTGCAGTATGCTAACCCTATGAATTACACGCATAAGGAACTTTTAGAAGAATACAAGCTTAATCAAAGCAATAATAAAGCCATCGTGCGTGAATCTAGTCTGGATACTCTAGAATCTACAATCGCAGAAATCCTTGGAGAAGTCAAGGCTAAAGAAGTGCTGTATAACACTGATGTGTCATTAGACTTTAAGGGTATGGAAGCCAAATTTATCCCATACACACAAAGCGTAGATTCTATGCGTGGGGAATTATTTGGAATTGATACCTCTATCGTGGAAGCACGATGTGGTGTGGCAAATCTAGGCATTGTAGGACTAAGTGCTAATCCACAAGCCCCTAGACTTTCTTCACTTATCACCAATAACTGCATTTATCTACTCAAAAAAGAGCATATAGTAGAAAATCTCTATGCTGGTATTGAATGTATCAAAACATATGAGAAAAATCGCAGTGGAAGCGAGATTTTGCCAACAAATATTATCTTTGTCGCAGGTCCTTCACGCACCGCTGATATTGAGTTACAAACGGTGTTTGGTGTGCATGGACCACGCGTGGTGTATGTGGTGTTGTATTAAAATAGGGATTTTTTAAAATGGATAAAGCAATTGTTCTGGCAAGTGGTGGGCTTGATAGCTGTGTGAGCATTGCTTGTGCTATTAATGATGGCTATGAAGTTTGTCTTTTGCATATCAACTATGGGCAAAGGACGCAAAAGCGCGAGTATCAAGCCTTTAATGATATTGCAAATTACTATGGAATCCAAAATAAATTAATTATTGATATTGACTATTTGCGACAGATTGGTGGTTCTTCGCTTGTGGATTTTTCGATACCCATTGAGGAAGAGACGATTCCAAGCTCTACAGGAAAGATTCCTTTAACTTATGTGCCTTTTAGAAATGCTAATATGATTTCTATTGCGGTGAGCTGGGCAGAGGTCATTGGCGCTAAAAAAATCTATGTGGGGGCAGTGGAGGAAGATTCAAGTGGTTATCCTGATTGTAGGGAAATTTTTTATGAGAAATTTAATGAATTATTAAAAGTTGCCTTGCTTCCACAAAATAATATAGAGATTGTTACACCACTTATTCATCTAAATAAAGCAGAGATTGTTTATCAAGGTATTTTGCTTAAAGCACCGCTACATTTGACTTGGAGTTGCTATCAAAGTGAAGATGAGGCTTGTGGTGTGTGCGAAAGCTGTAAGCTACGCTTAAGGGGATTTGAACTTGCAGGAGAGCGTGATCCAATTGCTTATAGGCAATGAATCTGCAATAAGCTTAATGCCCACTTTCATAAAGCATATATTGGAATCTCTCAGCAATCATTTGCGCCCTTTGTAAAATTTGCATAGAAATTTCAGGACTAAAAACCTTGTGAAGACTCTCCTCAAAAAGCTCAAGCCAAATGCTAAAAAATTCTCTAGGGAATGGAGGCAAATCTAAATGCGCTTTCATTGGCTGTCCTTTGTAATCCCCAATTCCTAAAAGCATTCCCTGCCAAAAGCTTGAAATCTTTTTTTTATGAGCTTCCCATTGCTCATCGCTTGTGCCAATGGCTTTGTTAAAGATATCTCCAACTCCATTTTTATCAGCTCGAATCTTGGCATAAAAAATATCCATTAGCAGATCAATTCCTTCAGTGCAAATTGTTTGGTATTGCATAAAAACTCCTTAGAAGTAAAAAGCAAATTTTGCTAAAATGACAATGAATAACCCTAAAATCAAAGCCAAGGGATGAATGATTTTAGCAAGAGGATTTGGCTTTTTTAGGATATAGTGAAAGGTAAGTGAAGTGATGACTGCAAGGACAATGAGAAGCGCTAAAAAGGTTTTTAGCACCAAAAGCTGTTGTAAGTGAGTGCTAAAATATCCTATATCACTTCCGATATATCGGCTAATCATAGCTCCACCACTAAGCACCAAAAGAAGCAGACAAAAAGGCATTATTTTTCCACCTCTTTTGCCGATGATGCTAAACATTTTGTTGGCAAACTCATCACCTAAAACTTTTCTAATGGGCGTAAGTAGCACTACATCAGTGAAAATAAAGCCTAGAAAAATAATCGCACAAACAAGATGAACTAACAAAAAATAAGGATAAAGTGCTTCCATAAAATACTCCTTTTATTTTAGTAAAATCATAGCAAATCTTTAAAAAATAAAAATTGATATGGGTTAAGTTTGTTATACTTGTTGAAAAATTTTGGAGAGAAAATGCAAGATTACATTAAAATGCTTTATTCTGTTGGTTATAAGCGTTTTTATAATCCAAATGAGTTTTTATTTTTTGAAGGGGAGATTCCAAAGAGAATCTTGGTGCTTTTGAGCGGGAAAGTGAGAATTTATAAGACTAATCAAAATAAAGAGGAAACTTTTCATTATATTCTTGCGCCAAGTTTTATTGCTGAAATGCCTAGTTTTTTAGGATTACCTTATCCTGCAAGTGCGGTTTGTGTTGGAGAATGCGAGATTTTAGAGATTGATTTGGAGACTTTCAAAAAATATTGTGTGGGAAATGCAGACTTTTGCTTTTCCTTTATTGCTTCTTTATGTCAAAAAATTAGAATCTTGGAGAATCATATTTCAAGGTATTCACAAAGCCTTAAAGAAAGGGTTAAAGAGTTTTTGTTGGAAAACAAAGAGGATTTATCAAATTTTACCCAAAGGCAAATTGCTCAAAAGCTTAATACAAGCCCCGAATCGCTCTCTAGAGTCTTGAGAGAGTTCAAAAAAGAAGGGTTAATTAAAACACAAAAAGGCAAAATTATTATATCAACGCAATAAGTTTTTATCAGATTAAAATAAAGAATTCGTTGTTACAAGATTTATTTTATAATAATTTGCAATCCAAATCCCTTTTGTTTTTTGATATTGCTGTAGGTAAATTAAGTAATCTGTGCCTTAATTAAAGTGATTTGCCTTATAACCTAAAACTTATTCTTTTAAAAGAGCACTTATGGATAAAATAGTTTTCAGGATTGCTATTTTGGGTCATCACTAAAATCATTATCTCTATAAATAATAAAGAAATCTCTTAAAAAAGCAATAAAAATTACACTAAGCAAAATTGCTGGAAAATTGATATAAAAGAGATCCCATTTTTGCCATAAAAAGACTTTTGTAAGGGTAGCTAAAGCCAAAAGTAAGAATCCAATTTTAGAGTTTAAAGGGAAATTTAGCACAATCTGTCCGCTATGCCTAAGAGAGGCAACATTAAAAACCAGATAAATAAAGCCAATCAAAACAAAAAGTGTAATTCCATGTAAAAATGTGCTTGAATAACTAAAATTAAATAAATCATTTACCCCTAAAAGCACATAAAAGATTCCATTTCCAAGTAATAGAAAATAATAGATTAATGTGTAATGCACTTTTAAAAAAAATTTATAATGCCACTCATAGATTCTGCTAAGTAAGATAAGTCCAGCACCAAGTGCGATAAAACCTTGCAAAGTTTGCGATAAAGAGAGAGTGTTGCAAAGTGCTAACATAAGGATAGCAAAATATGAGAGATTGCGCAAAATAGGATTTGGAATAAATACACAAGAATTTTCACCTTTTATTTTATCTAGTGCAGTTTGTGCTAATACTGTGCTAACTCTAAAGCCAATTACAATAATTCCAGCAACATAGCAGTGAATTAATGCATAAGGTTTTGGTGCAAAAAAAAGACCAAAGCTTTGCAAGAAAACAAGGCACAAAAGCACGAAAATAAGATTAAGATGATTTGTATTTTTGTCCTTATAGAGCCAAAATATACAACTTCCCAGAATCCATAACCAAAATAAAAGCATAAAGATTCTGCCATTTAATGCTAAAAGTTCAGTTAATAGTGCAAAGTTTAGCAAAATAAAAGCTACAATACTAAATGGAAGCAAACTTTTTTTATAATTTGTCCAATCTGGAATTGCAGAAAATAAAAATCCAGCAAATGCACAACCGCAAAAAAAGATCTATAAAAATAAATTGATGCAAATGTATAAAGTTACCAATTTGAAATAGTAAAATCATAACGCCAAAAAGTGCTAAGATTCCAGCATAAAGAAAAAATATTCGCATAGGATGCGTAAAAAAATCATATAATAATTCTTTGTTTGTTTTAGTCAAAATACATTCTCCCTTTAAATTCTTGCTTAAAGAGTTCTTTTAAAAACTTCTCATTTCTCTCTTGTTGTGTGATATTTAGTGTTTTTTCAATTTGCATTTTATGCGTGGATAGGAAAAGAATTTTGCTTGAGAGCATGCAAGCTTCATATGCATCGTGCGTTACTAAAATCACAGCAACTCCCTTTTCTTTGGCTAAATGTGTGACTTTTTTTATTAAAATCTCGCGCATTTTAAAATCTAATCCAGAAAAAGGTTCATCAAGCAACAAAATATTGCATGGATATGCTAATGCACGGATAAAAGCAACTCTAGCACGCATTCCTCCGCTTAACTCTTGGGGATATTTTTGTGCATCTTTCTCGCTTAACCCAACACTATTTAAAGCTCCTAAAATCCATTGTTTATCTATCTTTTGCATCACTAGAGCAATATTTTCATATGCACTTACAGATTCAAAAAGTCTATGTTCCTGAAATAAATATGCAACTCTTCCTGTATATTCTACACTTCCATTCCAAGGCTTTAAAATCCTACTAATAATTTTTAGAAGCGTGGTTTTTCCACAGCCTGAAGGCCCAAAAAGTGTTACAATCTCGCCTTGTTTTATGGAAAAGTTAAAATTTTCAATAATGCAGCTATGCGCTAAATAAAAATCTAAATTTGTAATTTTTAAAAGTGGCATTTTTATCCTTATTTTTGCCAAGGTAAAAAAATAATTCTTAAAGGCTTGATTACTAAAAAATCAAATAATAAAATAATTCCAACCATAACTACAACATAGGCTAAAACTTCTGTAGTATCTAAATAGCTTCTTGCATCTGCAATCTTTGCACCAACGCCATCACTTGCACCTAAAAGTTCTGCCATTATCATGATTTTTATTCCCATTGCATTAACCAGACTTAAAGCATTTAAAAGGTGTGGTAAAATATGGGGGATATAGAAATATTTTAAGCGTTTGTATAAATTTAATCGATATACAATGCATACTTCATCCAGTCTTTTATCAAGAGTTATAATGCTTAGCATTGTATTTGCAAAGCTTAAAGGAAAGATTGCGATAAACACTGAAAAAATTACACTAATATTTCCAATTCCAAACCAAAATAATGCAAGCACAATCCACACAATTGGTGGAATCCCTAAACATATATCCATTAAGGGCTTAAAGAGCTTGGCAAGTGTCTTAAAACTTCCTGATAAGATGCCAAGCAACGCGCCAAATACAAAAGAAAAAAGAATTGTTAAAAATACACGATAAAGTGTGATGCCTATTGCACTATCTTTATAAATTAAAAGCTCTAGAGCACGCTCTAAAACAGACAATGGAGAAGGGAGAATGAAGCTTCCCATAAATTGATTTCCAATTTCCCAGATTCCAAAAAGAAGACAAAGAATCCCAAGCCCACTTAAACTTTCTATTAGATAATTACTTATTCTATGAAGTAAGCTTAGCTTTTGTTCTATACCATCTTCTATAATCATAAATACAAGCTTTTAGGAGGCATTTTACCTCCCAATAATTTTGGATTAAGTTGGTAAATAATTGAGAAAAATGCATCTAGGTTTTGTGCAATATCGCTACATTTTTTGGCTGTAAAATTTGCATAGGGGATTGCTGCTTTAATTCCAAATTCCGGCGTTGGTAGATATTTTGCACCAAATTTTGCTGCGGTATCTTGATTGTTTAAAATCCAAGTAATTGCATTGTCTAAATCCTTATGGAAGACTTCAAAAAAATCTTTATTTTCTACATAAAAAGATTCTCTTACAATAAGTCCAGCTTGTGGGATCTTAGGACATTCTTTAAAGGTTTGCTCCCATAATTTTTGAACATCAATGTTGCGATATACTGCTACACCATTTTTCTTAGCAAGTAATTGCATTGCTGAAGCCATAGGTTCTTGTGTGATAACCGCATCAAATTCATTTTTATTTACAAATAGCATTGTGGCTTCTGGTGGAGTTTGGACATATTGGATTGTAATTTTATTAAGATTTATATTGTGTGCATTGCATAAGGCTTGAAATACGATATCTGGCAAGTCATTTTTGAAAGGTGCAATAAGTTTTTTGCCTTCTAAATCTTTTAAACTCACAATATTTTTATCTTTTGTAAAAATATAGTTTAATCCATTTGTTAAAATATTTAACATTTTTATATCAATGCCTTGATTATAAAGATTTACTCCCACATTTGAAGGAGAAGCCGCTAAAATAAAATCACCCCCAGCAAATCCAACCCTAAGTTGGTCTGGAGTTTTCCATTCTTTATAATTTAGCGGAATTATATCTCTAGCTCTACCTTGTTTAATTGCAACAGCAAGACTTAGAGAAATAAGCGCTGGTGCACCCCAAATATTTAGTGTATTTTGTGCAAAAAGCACATTTGGAAAGGATAATGCACTAAATGCTCCTAAACCTAAAATCATACTTTTTTGTAAAAAATTTCTTCTTTGTGTGTTGTATTGCATACTATCTCCTTTTAAAAATTTCCATGTAATGCGATATAAAAACTTCTACCGGGGGCATAAATAATATTTGTTGGCGAAACAGCTTCTACATGAGAACCGCTAATATATTCGCTATAATTTTTATCAAATACATTATTCACACCAAAACGCAGTCCAAAAGTATCTTTAAAGCTTAAACTTCCGTAAAGATCTACTACTGCAAAACCTCCCATTTTTCTATCAATTCCTAGACCGCTTTTGGCGTCAAAATCTCCTCTATTTTGGTTTGCAACAGCCCTTATTGCGCTTCCTAGCGCATACTTACCAAAACTTGCATAGTTTTGGTAATCAAAATTTAAAGTTGTTTCAAGTGGTGCAATTTGATACAAGGGGCGATCATCACTTCTATTTTCACCATAGTTATAATAAATATTTGCCTTTACCCCAAAATTTTCTAAAAAATTATAATTTGCAAAGGCACCAAAACTATATAAAGTGGCATCTATATTTCTTGAGATAATATTATTTGATTTGTAATTAGGATTTGTGCCTTGCTGTCCTCTTGCACGATCCCAAATAATAAAATCATTCGCATAATCCATAACTGCTAAAGCTCCAATTTGCCATGCATTATTATCAAAGTGCGATTCCATATAATTTAAATAATTTTCATCTTTTAATGTTAATAGGGCTTTGATTCTATTGCGTCTTTCTGGTTTTAAGTTTGGGTTAGAAGCCCAACCTTGTCCTATTGCTAAGTTATTTGGAGGATTCAGCGCAACAAATCTTTCGTCATTACTGGGAATCCTTTCAATACTCTCTAAGGCAAGTGTATAAGTTTGTGTGGATGAAGGTGTAAAATTATATTTTGAGGCAACGCTAAAAGTATGATGATCTACTTTCCCATTAAAAGTTTCTCCATAATGGTTTTTCCAAATATTTTGTGCGGTGATGATTTGTGTGCCTTGTCTTGCTATAACTTCGTTGATTTTATTTACTTTTGCTTGATTAAAATTATAAGTAAATCCCAAAGCTATTTTGTGATTAGTTTTTGGCACATAAGTTAGTGTATTAAAGGCAGAAAATTCATTTACTTTAACATCTGGAATTCGATACCCGTTAAGAGTAAAATCTTTTGCACTAGGTGCTTTCCCAAAACGCCTTGCAATATGTGTATCATAGGCGTATCCAATTCCAAAAAGATTATGGAATGCAGAAAAATCTACATCATGTTTTATTTCTGTATTAAAAATACTTCTATCCACTTCCATTTTCATACGCATTGCATTATTAGTTCGTAAAGAAAAATTATCCGCCTCTCTATTAAGCACGATATAGGATAAATCAAAATTTAAAGTATTAGACAAATCAGCTTCTCCAAAACGATAATTAAAGCGACTAATATAACGTTCTGTTTGTATTGCATCCATATTGTGTTGTGGTTGTTTATCATCGGAGATTCCATCATAAATAAAGGTGAATTTTGCCTCATTTTTAGAATCTAAAATTGTTCCTAAGACAATATTTGCACTAAATCTATCATAACCAAAATTAACAGAATCCCCATTTCCACTTTTGTAAGAATTTGCATTTGTATGATTAGTATTTAAAATCGCATAAGTTTTTGTTTCTCTTACTTTAAATAAAAGCGATTCGTATCTTGCATTGTCAAAATATCCAACACTAAAATGAAAAGGATTTATTGAAGAATCAAGCGGATTTACAGCGGAAAAGTAGGTATTGCGCGATGTGTGATCAAACTGATTTTCTGGATAAAATCCAAGCGCAATATTTGGATTAATAATTGCCGGTGGTCCAAATTGCTTTAATTGTGTAAATTGTTTGGGTGAGGCAATATTTTCAGTTGCACTTAATTGTTGTGCAAATAATGCACTAGTAATTGCAAAATAGTATAACTTTTTCATCATTTTAACCTTTTTGAAAAAATAGGAATGGGGGTAGAATAATGTTTTTTAAATTAAACAATTATTAAAAATAATAATTGTTACTATTTTTATATTTAAATTGTTACAATTAACAATTCTTACAATTAATAATTCTTACAATTAATAATTCTTATTTAATATTTATTTGATTAAGTATTAATATTATTTGGATAATGTGAATAGTTTTGTTGAAAATCCACCAAAAACTTATACTTCTAAATATAATAGAACTGAAGAGAGTAGGCGTTTTTGGAATTTCTTTAATGGTAGTTTTTAGTAAAATTGCCCTTTGTGTTAAAGCATAAAACTTTAGTGCAACTTCTTAATTTTAGAATTTTATTTTAAGCTAGATTCTTGGAATCTGGCTATCTACTGCTAATATAAAAATCAGCAAAATTCTTAATAGTTAAAGCTTAGATTGATATAACAATAAGTTTTCTTGTAAAGATAAATAATTTTTAGGAGATTTTGAAAGATATTCACTAGCATATCAAAGTGGCAGAAGGCTAATTAAAAAGTTACAATGCCTAAAATATTTCATCTAGTTGGTGAGATTATCAAAATGCGAAATTTTAATCTTAAGGAGAAAATTCTCCCAAAGTGGGAGAATTATTGTTTTAAGCCAAGGAGTGTATTGAGAATTTGATCAGAAGTGGTGATAGATTTTGAACTTGCTTGGAATCCTCTTTGCACTACGATTAGTTGAGTTAAACCACGACTTAAGTCAGAATTACTCATTTCTAGTTTAGAGGCTTGAATACTTGCTCTTCCGCCTAATCCAGCAGTTCCTATTGTAGGTCCTCCAGAGTTTGGAGATTCAGCAAAGAGATTGCTACCTGATTCTTGTAAGCCTTCATAGTTGGCAAAACTTGCTACAGCAACTTGTGCTAAAGCAAGATTTTGTCCATTGTCAAACTTTCCTATCATTGTTCCTGTGGCATCAAAGTAGAAGTCTTGGAGCATTCCTGCAGTGTAACCATCGCCTCTAATATTAGTGGCTTGTGATTCAGCAGCGGTGCTTTTTAGTCCATCATATCCTCCGCTTGTTCCAAAATCCAAGTCGATACTTTGTGGGAATGCAGCACCATTGTTTGGCTTAAATTGAACGGTTGATGGGTTAAACCCTAGAATCTCACCTCGTTCTCCAAAAGTTACGCTACCTCCCTCTAGGATATTAGGTCTTTGTGCAGTTCCACCGATGAGTTCTGCTGGTTCTGGCACGATGATACGCCAATTCCACTGATTTCCAGCGACTTTAGTAAATTGTATAGTGAAATCGTGTTTATTTCCAAGACTATCATAAATATCAAGTGTTTGAGAATAAGTTGCCATTCTTAAACCTGCGGTGCTTGTGATATTTCCCCCTTCTACTAATACTCCTGTATTCATTGCTTTCATTTGATTTTTGAAAAGCACATTGGTAGTGGTTAGAGTATCATTATAGGCTGAAACAAAGATATTTAGGTTATCATAAGCAGCACCTTGTTGGTTATTTGCGACATTGACCCCATCATCTCGGTTATTGATTTCAAATTGTCCATTTCTATTGAGCTTCACACTCACGGTGTAGTTACTTTGGAGGAAAGTAGGGTTGTTTCCTGTCATTCCTGCAGCAGCCGCCGCTGAATCTCCACCAAATTCTTTGACTTTATTAGCATCTTGTTGCATGAGTGCTCTTAAGTCTTCTGTGGTTCTAAATTGACCTGAAGTTGAATCTGCATCAGTTTGGAGTGTGTAGTTGTATTTGAAAGCAGTGGTAACGGTTGTAGCAGAATCAAGATTGTTTCTATTGTCTCCAAAACCTAATACAGCGCCACTTCTTCCCGTAACGCGAATATTTTTATTGCTACCATCACCATCAAGTTGGTTAGTGTTTTGTAGGATAAGCGTATTTCCTCTTGTGAGTGCTTCTACTCCAGTGGTGTCTTTAAGATTATTAATCGCAACTTGTGCAGCAAGAAGGTTAGAAGAACCACTTGCATTTGGATCATTATTCCAAGTAATTTCTACACCATTAATGGTAATGCTTGCAGCTCCAGCTGTAGCAGAATCAATTTGTAATGGTTTAGTGGTAGCAGTTTGGTAGCTAACCCAAATCCCTTGTCCTTCTTGGAGTCGCATTGCCTCTCCTGCATCATTAAACATTACACCCATATCTTCAGGAACTTCAAGTTGTTTATCAGTAGTATCATAAAGTCTATCTAAGCCACCTGCAATATAGTTATTAGCTGAAGTGCTATCTAATGGGCTTGGACAAGTAGTATTTTCTGTTTTGTTTCCGCTTGTTAGATTGATATTTCCAGTAACGCTTTCAGTAGCTTTTGCAGGGATAGTAAGGCGTGGATCAATAGTGATATTTCCAATAGGTCCTGTTGAATCAACGCGATTGATATTTCCGCTACCACAATTACAATTTAATTTAGAAAGATCTCTCACCCAGCCTTGCACAATATAACCGCTTGTAGTTACAAGGTTACCTACAGCATCAAAGCTAAATGCACCATCTCTTGAATACATATTAGTAAAACCACCATTGTTGCTTACAACAAACATTCCATTGCCTTCTAAAGCCAAATCCGCTTTTCTGCCAGTATTTTGCAAAGAACCTTGTGAAAAGATTTTTGTGGTAGTTTCAATCCCTGTTCCAAGTCCCACAGAATAGTCATTCACCCCACCATAACCTGCATAAGGAATCGTAGCGGCTCGTTTGGTTTGGCTAACCATTGTTGAGAAGTCCGCACGAGAATATTTAAAACCATTGGTATTTACATTGGCGATATTGTTTGATTCTACATCAAGAGCCACTTGATGAGCTTGCATACCGCTAACACCTGACCATAAAGATCTTAACATTTGCAATCCTTTTTAAAAAAGTATTTTGCAGAAAATAAAGCAAATATTATTCCAAATTTAAATTTTATAGTTACAAAAGCCGAGGAATTCAATCTCCAGCTAATTATCATTTATAAAATGTTCATTGGTTTTTCAATTTTAAATTTATAGCATAAGCAATTAAAGATTTGTTACTTTTTAGAGCTTTAGAGAGTATGTAGTAGGCAAAATTATCAAATTGCGCCAAAGCGCCTTTGTCTTGTCGCAAATTTTTCTATCATTGCTTCAAGTTCATCGCTTCTAAAATCAGGCCATAAAGTTTTGGTAAAAAAGAGTTCAGCATAAGCACTTTGCCAAAGTAAAAAGTTTGAAAGCCTCTGTTCCCCACCAGTACGAATTAGCATATCTACTTCAGGGATTCCTGCTGTATCGAGGTTTTGTGTGATTGATTCTTGTGTTATGGGGAGATTTTTGCTTTGGATTTTTAAAAATGTGCGCCTTAGCTCATCTTTTGCACCATAATTTAGGGCAAGAATCTGTGTTAAGCCATTGCAAGATTCTGCGGTAATAGATTGTAAATGGTGGATTTTTTCTTGTAATTTTGGGCTAAAAGCGGAAATATCGCCAATAACCTTAAAAACAATATTTGAATTAAGATAGGTTTGGGTTTGATCGTGCAGATATTTTTCTAACAAATTCATTAAAAAATCAATTTCTTTTTTGGGGCGATTCCAATTTTCCGTGGAGAAAGCATAGAGACTTAGGTATTTTATGTCTTTTTTTACGCAGGTTTCAGTGATAGAATGAATGATTTTTGCTCCCTCTTGATGACCAAAAAAACGAGGTTTGAATCGGTTTTTTGCCCATCTCCCATTGCCGTCCATAATAATTGCAAGATGATTTAACATTTAACCTTCTAAATCAAGCAAAGAATCGCTAAAATCATAAAGTGGGGTGATTGTGCTATCCACATTAATATTAGCTTGTGCGATAAATTTTAGCTCACTAAGATTGTTTTTTAGGATTCTAGCCACGCTTTCATACATAACATAAATATCAAGTCTTGTCCCTAAATCAAGATTATACAAGACTCCCCAAGTTGCGCCAAGATTTGCAAAAACCGAATAAAATTCTAGGGCGTTTTGATTGGCTATTTTCTTTTTGCGCAATTGCATAAAGCCATTTTTCTTTTCATCATCATAATGCAAGGGGAGAGTTAAAACTTTGTGTTTGAGCGACATTAGCATATGGCTTAAAAAGGCAAATTCCCACTTGCTCTCGGCATTTCCAAGTCGTTCGGTTAAAAATCCACGCATAACTTCAAAGGGGCTTTCCCCTTGTAAAAATTGTTGCATCGCCTCATTGCTTAGTTTTAGTGGTATATTTTCATCTTTGAGAAGTTTTGGTTGTTTAATAAGATTTGAAAGTGTGATAGATCCGCTTGTATTTTTTCCCATCATCGCCCAATATTTGCCACCAATTTCCAAGTCTTTAATGCTTTTTGTTTCCATTGCAATATTGCCTACTTTTATCATATAGCGGATTCCTTGTAGTTTTTCCATGACTTCAAGCTTCATAGGCAATGTGGCATTAAATTGCGTGGTTTTACCTGCTGCATTTTGGAGTTGATTTTGCACTTGCGTGAGTTGCCCCATTTGCTTTATCATAAACTTTTTGCCTCATTAAGAATTTGGAATGCAAGGGTTAATTTATCGCTTTTACCTAAGTTTTTTTGAGATTTTTGGCTAACCCATGTAATTTGATTTTCTGTAGCATTCATAGGATTTAAAGAAGGGGAGATTTCATTAAGGCAAATTGCATCTAAATTTTTATTTTGCAAGGCTTTGATCGCATTTTCTAATCCATTTTGGCTTTCTAGTTTAAAGCCAATTGTAGTTTGTTTTTTGCTAATAGTGCTTAAAATATCAAGATTCTTTTGCAAGCATAGATTCCACTCTTGCCCTATGGCTTCTTTTTTGAGTTTGCCTTGAAAGGATTCTTTTGGGATATAATCGCTAATGGCTGCACTCATAAATAAAAAAGAATCTTTAGAAAAAGCATTAGATTCTTGCCATTTTTGGATAGATTGGAGAAAGTCTTGGGTGCTTTGTGCGGAATTATAATTGATTCTAAGTGGGAGAGGGTAGGGGCATAGGCTACCTATATAAGTAACCTTTGCGCCTAGAAAATATCCCGCTAAAGCCAAAGAAGCGCCCATTTTTCCGCTAGAATGATTTGAAAGATAGCGCACACTATCAATATTTTCTTTGCTACCTCCACTTGTGATACAAAGGGCTTTATTTTCCCAAAACTTTTCTTGATAAAATGCGCGAATGGTTTGGTAAGTAATTTCTAAAGGATCGGCTAATGCGCCATCACCTATAGTTTTACAGGCAAGTTCTTTACTTTGGGAGGGAATAATGGCGATTCCTCTTTGAATAAGAAGATTTAAAGCACTTTGGGTGGTAGGATTTTGGAGCATTTTGGTATTAGCAGCAGGAGCGATGAGTTTTGGACCATCAAAGGCTAAAAAACTCTCCAAAAGAATATTATCTGCTATTCCATAAGCGACCTTATTAAGAGAATTAGCGCTAATTGGAGCTATTAAAAATATATTGCCCCACGAGGCTATTTCAATGTGATTGTGTGGAATCTCTCCCCAATTTTGGGATTGCGTGGTTAGCACTTGGTAACCACAAAGTGCTTCAAATAAAAGCGGATTGATAAATTTTTGCGAATCATCACTCATTACAACGCGCACACTCGCACCAAGTTTTTGGAGGTTACGCAAAATTTCTATTGATTTATAAATGGCAATACTACCGCAGATTCCTAGAATGATTTTTTTGTTTGCAAGGAGTTTTGGGAGAAAATCTAAAGTCATTACTATTCCTTTTTTTTGCGCGTCTCTTTGACATAGCCCCAGTCTATTAGGGCATTAGCAAGTTCTGCTAAAAGCGGTCCCCCAGCACCAGATCCGCTACCGCCGTGTTCTACCATAATTGTAATTACATATTTAGGATTATCAATGGGTAAAAATCCTGTAATCCAAGCTTGTGAGCGATGAAAATAATCCATTTCTTCTTCTTTGATTCTTTCTTCATCTTCTTGCGAGATTCCAACAACTTGTGCAGTTCCTGTTTTACAAGCTAGTTTCACTCTACTGGCGCGTGTGGCATAATAAGCAGTACCATCTGTTTCGCTACAGACTTGTCGCATTCCCTCGCGTAAAACTCCCATTTTGCTTTTTTGAAAATCATTTAACACATCTTTGGGTGGGTAGGATTGGATTTTATCTTGAATGCGTTTGGCAAAATGAGGAGTGGGGAGTTTGCCTGTTGCAATAAGGGAAGTGTAGTTTGCAATTTGCAAAGGAGTAGTAAGAAACATACCTTGTCCTATGGAGCTAATAATACTATCACCTTCATACCATTTATCTCTAAAGCGCTTGAATTTCAGGCTAGGAGAAGGGACAATTCCGCGCGATTCGCTAGGCAAATCAACTCCAGTTTTTTCGCCTAATCCCATTTGTTTTAAGACATTGGCAATATCTTCAAAATCAACCTTTTGAGAAAGGAGATAAAAATACACATCCACACTTCGTTTTAGGGCTTTATAGAGATCAGATTTTCCATGACCTCCTTTTTTCCAATCACGAAATTTTCTTCCACCTGATTCAATAAAAGCAGGAGTATTAAGCTCTTCTTTTTCATCAATTTTTGCATATTCCAAAAAGGCTAATCCCATTCCCATTTTTATTACCGATCCTGGCGGATATAATCCATTGGCAAATTTGTTAATAAGGGGTTTGTATGGGCTATTACGCAAGGCATTCCAATTGTCGTGTGAGATTCCGCCAATGAATTGATTTAGATCGTATTCAGGGTAGCTTCCTGCGGCTAGAATCTCTCCATTGGTAGCATCCATAATAATAGCAGTGCCATTTTTTCCTTCAAAAGCTTGATCCATTGCTTTTTGTAATTCGATATCTAAAGTAGTAATTAGAGAATCGCCCTTTTTAGAATCTTGGTGAGAGAGGGTTTGAATCTCGCGATTTAGGGCATCAACTTTTATTACTCTCTTGCCAAGTTGTCCTTGTAAAAAGTCATCATATTGCTTCTCTAGTCCATCTTTGCCAATGTTTTGAGTATAATTAGAAATAGGCTGAAGCTCTATGTCTCTTTCATTTGCTCTGCTAACATAGCCAATAATATGCGAAGCACTTTGTTTGTGGGGATAATAACGCCTTGCTAGAGGGCTGATTCTCAAAATTTCATTTTGAAAAAAATACGGATAATATTTTAGGATAAAGCTGTGTTCCACAAAATCAATAATGGGAATAAAATCGTGGTTATAAGGCGAATCTTTTTGTCGGTATTTTTTTATCAATTCTTCTTTGGTGTGTTGCGGAAAAAATGTCAAAAGATATTCAATTTCTTTTTCTAAAATGGGTAAATTTGATCGTAAAGATAAGTTGGGTGGGAGTGAAATTGTAAAACCTATGTTATTTGTGGCAAGTGGTTCCCCATTGCGATCAAAAATTTCTCCCCTAATAGGGGCAATGATTTCTTCACGCAGGATATTTTTCATAGCTTGTTCTTGATATTGTTCATTTTTAAGAATGCTCAAGTTAAAGATTTTTATTAGTAAAATCAACCAAAAGACGATAAAACAAAAAAAGACAAAATACAAACGCTTATGCATTTAAAATATCCATAAAAATAGCCAAATTAACACAATTTCAATCCCAGCATAAAAGCTAAGAAACCAAGAAAATGGTGGCACATCATAATCTAATAAAAATCCCATAAAGTTTAAAAATATAAAATAGCCAAAATAGGCATAAATAATAAAAAATGGGATAAAAATTTTACTAAAGCCAAAAAATTTTCTAAATTTTGGTAAGATGACTTTAAAAGAAAAAGCCATAAACAAAAGAGTGCTTAAAAAAGGCAATCCCTTGCTTGTTTCAAGAAAAATTAAAAGGGGGATTAGCCAATAAAAGGCGTTAATATCATTTGCTTCATACCTCTCCTGTGCTAATACATAAATAACTCCAAAAAGTGGAGGCAAAAGATAGTAAATATCACTAATAGAAATATAAAAAACAATGCCAATAACTAAGAAAAAGATTCTTAGAATTTTTTTATCAGTGCGATTTCGTCGCATAGAGGAAAATGCTTGCATAAAATACAATCCGCCCAAATTTTTTGATTAGGAATCTTTTCTTTGCTAATTTCATTAAAGCCCATTTTTTCAAACAAAACCCTTTTGTAAGTTAAAACTAAAACTTCACCAATACCCAAAACTTTGCCCTCTTTAAGACAATCTGCTATCAAGGCACTTGCTACGCCTTTTCTTTGTGCAAAAGGCACAACAATAAGGCTGCGAATCTCTGCTAATTCCAAAGAATGAATATGTAACGCACAAAAACCTAGCATTATTGGTTTTTTTAAATCCTCTAGCTTTTTATTTTCTAAATTGAGTTTTTGCTGTGATCTTAGGATTTCTTCTTCTTCCCAAGCAATATGATAAGATCGAATCATATTTGCCATTATATCTAAGGGTCTCTCTAAAATCACTCCACGTTCAATTTCAGGCTTAAGAATCTCGCGCATTTGCGGGATATTTTTGAGTGTGGGTCGCGTGATAATCATTCTGTTTCTCCAAGGTTTGTTTGAATTCCTAGCGTGTGATTAAGGATAAAATCGCTCATTTCTTGAAGGTTGTTTTTCTGTAAAGAGCTAGAAAATAGCGCATTTGGAAATTCTTTTTTAAGATTGATTTTTTGGGTAGTGTTGAGTTTGTCAAATTTGGTAAAAATTTGTAAGATTTTTTGATCTTTTCTTAAAAAAGGTCTTAAAAATTCAACAAGATTAGAATCAATTTCTAAATGAGGGTGGCGACTATCGCGCAAATGCACAAAAAGTCGGATACTATCACGCTTTTTTAAGAATTCAATGAGATTTTTATTCCAAAGCTCTTTTTGTGTTTTGGAGACTTTAGCATAACCAAATCCAGGTAAATCAACCAAATAAATTTGTAAAATTTCATCACTATCTTTTTGTTTCCAATGTGTTAAAAAAAAGTTAATAAGCTGTGTTTTTCCTGGTGTTTGAGAGCTTTTTGCTAGATTTTTTTGTTTGCATAAGAGATTAATAAGGGTGCTTTTACCCACATTACTTCGCCCTAAAAAAGCAATTTCACTTAGGAGTGGTGGAGGGCATTGGGAGAGATTTTGCGCTGAGGTAAAAAAACTGGCTTTAGAGAGTGTGTAAGTCATTTTTTTGTTTCTTTGTCAAGTTTAAATATTAGTCGTGCAGGAGCTTTGTCATCTCCAACAATGTTAATATAACCCTCTTTATAGCGGATAATGATTTTTTCTCCTTTAACTTCGTTTTTTTTAGCAGGTTCTTCTACAAAAGCGCTACCAATAATTTGATATTCTTGAGTGTTTGGAAAATAAAGAAGCTCATTGGCTTTGCCTTGAATCTTGCGATTGTTTTCTAAAGTTAGCCAAAACTTCACATTTCCTAGGGCTTGCATTTTGGTGGGCTTATTATTTTTATCTAAGAAAATATAGGCTTCATCACAATTTAGCTTATCGTGCAATCTTGTGATTTGCACATTTCCTTTTAGTTGGGTAACTTTGCTTTTTTCATCGGCAATAAGCTCTTGGGCATCGATAACTATTTCATCGGCAATCAAGGGCAATAAAAAGGCAAGTATTAAAATGAAAAACCTCATTTTTTATCCGTTGTAAGAGTTCCATGAACATTATTGGCATAGATTTTGCCATTTTTATAAAGAATATTTTTGCCCCGAATATTGTAGGTTTCGCTAAAAATCATAAAGTCTCCCTTTCCTAAAATTTCTTTTGTTGGGATAGAATAATTAGCCACTTCACTCCAAAATTTAATGGCATCACGCGTGTAATTAACGCCTTTGGGGAAAAGAATGTCTTGCCTATTGAAAAAGGCTAAACTAGATTGCAAAAATTCTGATTTTTGCTCTTCAAACAAATAATGATTAACGCTAATTTGCTCTAAAATGCCACTTTCTTTACTAGTTTCTTTAGCATTTTTGCCTATAGCATAAGTCTCTACACCTAGTGATGAGATTTTGTAATATTCAAAATCAAAAGCTTCAAAGCGTGAAATATTTGCAAGAGCTTGTTTTTTCTCCTCTTGTTGCTTGTTGAGTATAAAAACCATTGCAATGCTAAAAAGCGAAAGGCATACAAAAAAGCCTGTTACGATTCTTCCGCTTTTTGGCTTTGAGGGGTTTTTGTGTTTTCTTAGACTAGAAAATCTCATAGAGTTTATCCTCTAGGTTTTCTTGTTTGATAAGAATATCAATCATTTCTCTAACAGCACCTTTGCCACCTTTTTTATTTAGGACCATGTGAGCAATTCTTTGAATTTCTTTAGCAGAATCTTTAGGCGCAAAAGTGTATTTGGCGATTTTAAACATAGATAAATCATTTAAATCATCGCCAATAATAGCAACTTCATCAATGTGGATTTGAGATTGATCTAAAATCTCATAAAGCGCGTTGGCTTTGTTAGAGATTCCTTGTTTGATGTAGGTGATGCCAAGCTCTTTGGCGCGATTTTCTACGATTTGTGATTTTCTGCCTGTAATGATTGCCGCTTTTTTGCCAAGCTTGATCCAAGCAGCAATCCCAAGTCCATCTTTGACATTAAAGCTTTTAAGCTCATTTCCTTCATTATCATAAGTGATTTTACCATCAGTTAGGGTTCCATCAACATCAAGCACGATTAGTTTAATCATAAGACGCCTTTGGTGCTTGGGATTCCTATTTTCTCGTTTTTAACACAAGCGCGACGCAAGGCAACAGCAAAGGCTTTGAAACTAGCTTCAATAAGGTGGTGACGATTCTTGCCTCTTTTTTGTATGATATGCGCTGATAAACCGGCATTAAAGACTAAAGCCCTAAAAAACTCCTCAACCAACTCGCAATCAAAAGTGCCAACTTTGCCCTCTGTCTTGACTTCAAAAACCAAAAAAGGACGATTGCTAAGATCCAAATCACATTCTACACAAGCCTCATCCATTACAACTGCACTATTACCAAAGCGCTCGACATTTTGAATAGGAAAAAGAGAGTTTCTAAGAAGCTGTCCAATAACGATTCCGCAGTCTTCAACACTATGATGATAATCCACCTCCAAATCCCCCTTGCACTCTAGGGTTAGATTCCAAGAAGCGTGTTTGCAAAGCGATTGTAACATATGATCAAAAAAACCAATCCCTGTTTGGATATTTGCTATACCAAAACCATAGACTTCTAAACTAGCAGAGATTTGAGTTTCTTTGGTGTTTCTTGTTAAAGTTTCCATATTTTACTCCGTAGTGATGAATGCACCAGCGATTTTTTGGAGAGAGATAAAATCTCTTGCTTCAGCCTCACTTTGAAATCCACTTAGCATAACGCGATAAATAGGTAAGCCATTAAGAGAATATTCTTTGATAATCGCTTTATATCCGTGAGAGTTTGCATGAGTTTGTTGAAATCTTTGTGCTCCATTTTTATTTCTAAAGGCTCCAATTTGAACTAAGAATTTTGAAAGCTGAACGCTTGTTTGCGTGGTAGCAACTTTGTATTCACTTGTGGCAAGTGTTTCTTTGGTAAGTGGAATAGAATTAGAGATTGCGCCATTAAATCCAATCACTTCGATTCTGACATTTGCAGTCCCTTTTTGGAGCATATCTATATCACGCGCTGCACTATTAGATAAATCAATGATTCTGCCACTAATAAAAGGTCCGCGATCATTGATTCTAACGATGGTAGATTTTCCATTTTCTTTGCTTGTAACACGCACGATAGTATTCATCGGCAGAGTTTTATGAGCGGCTGTGTGAGCATACATACTATAAGTTTCACCATTGGAGGTTTTTTTGCCGTGGAATTTTGGTCCATACCAACTAGCTATCCCCTCATAAGTTTCGCCTAAAGCAACCATAGTTGGATAATACCATTTGCCATTGATTTGATAAGGGCGCATCGTAGCTTTTTGGCTTTGCTGGCTGTTATTCATTGTTCCATAATTAGGAGTTTTATTGTAGTAAAGATTGTTTTTGCTGCTACAACCAAAGAACAAAAATGTAAATATTAGGCTTAAAAAAAGAGTTTTTTTCATAGTTTATCCTTGCTCTAAAGGAATCACAATCTCTTGATTGATAGAGAGTGAATTAGCATTTTTAATAGCATTGTATTGAGTAATAGTTTTTGAAGAAACCCCATAGTGTTTAGAAATGGAGTAAATTGTGTCGCCTTTATTGACGCGATGAAGTATGTAAGGCTTGTTTTGAATGGCGACTTTATCAATAGTATTTGTTTTGTAAGTGGCTAAGAATTGATAAGGTAAATAAACAGAATAGATTTTGGCATATGTTGGGGTAATATTGCGCTTAAATTGTGGATTGTAGGCTTTGAGTTTATTTAAAGGTAGATTGGCTTCTCTTGCAATTTTTGCAAGTGGAGTAGCAGGCGCAACTTCAATGGCGGCTAAGAGCGAGTTAGCACCGCGATTTAAAAAATAATCATAGTCGTTGGTTTTAAGCATATTGACATTGTGAAACAAGAGTGAAAGCGAAAGAATCTTTCGTATATACATGCGACTTTCAAGGGGAATATATTTTTTTTCTATATCTAAGAGTATGCTAAGTGAATCGCTATTGGCTTCTTTGATAGCTTTTCTAAGTCTGCCTTCTCCGCAATTATAAGCAATTGCTGCAAGATACCATTTCCCAAATTGTTGCTTTAGGCCTTTTAGATAAACAATGGCTGCTTTAGTGGATTTGATAAGATCTTTGCGTTCATCAATTTGGGTGTTAATATCTAATCCCAAAGATTGTGCAGTTTTTGGCACGAATTGCCACATTCCAACGGCGCGTTTATTGGATTTTGCAGAGAGTGAGAAACCTGATTCAATCATTGCAAGATAGAGAAATTCTTGAGGAATATCTTCTTCTAAAAACATTGCTTTTAAAGTGGGAATAAATTCATAATTATCTTTAAATTTTTTAAGTAAATAATCTTGTTTGATTTCTCCTAAAAAGGAATTTTTAACATCAATGAAGTAGGGATTGTTTAAAAAATCTGGATTCACATCAAAAGTTTTTAACACTTCTTCGCTTTTGAGATCGTAAGTAGTGGAATTAAATTGCGATAAAGCATAACTAAAAGATAAAAGTAAAATAAGAATAATTTTCATTAAATACCTTGTTTAAAAGTGTGATATTAATTTTGTTAAAAATGTCTTTTTTATTTTAACAAAGTTTGATAAAAAATCTGCTTAAACTTAAGATTTATTTAATGATGATTGCTTTTTTGCAAGGTCAATTTTTTCTTTGAGTTGCTTAAACCATTGCGCATAATTTTCTATGGCTTCTTTTTCGTCAGGTGTTGGCTTGTTAAAGAAATAAAGAGTGGCGTATTCTTTACTAAAGGCATCATAAATCCATTGAATCTCTAAAAGTTCTTGTGGAGTTATGGAGGGACTTTGGAGTAGTTTTGAGACTTTTTTATAATAATCTTGCGTTTTTTGTAAGAATCTTTGGAGGTTTAGTCGTTGTTTGGATTGATTAGCAATGCTAAAGGCTGAACGATTATAGGGGTCTTCTTTGAGTGCAAGCGTGGCAAGTTGATAAGATTCTTGGTAGTTTCCTTTGGTAAATTCTTTCTTGGCTTGAGAGCTTAAGGTATAAGAAGGTGAAAAAAAATACCCTAAAATCAATAAAAGAATCGCACCTAAGAGCAAATATAAAAAAGTATTTTTCAATTTCAAGTTTCCATAATGTGTCGAATTTTGGCTTTTGCTTTATCTAAGTCTAAGTTTTCAATCCACAAAGGCTCTTTTAAAATATGGGTAATGCGACTAAAAGGCTTTGGTATTTGGAATCTATCCCAACTCTTAAATTCCCAAAATTTTTGGTAATGGATTTGTGAGGAAACAATAGGTCTTTTTGATTTTTGGGAGAGTAGCACGATTCCATCTGCAATGCTGTGATAGGGTCCTCTTGGTCCATCTGGAGTGATGACTATAAAATCATTTTCTTGAAGTTTTCTTAGAGCTAAAAGAAGCACTTTAATATTTCCCTTAGAACTAGATCCTCTTAATGAATCAATCCCAAAGAGCTTGATTGCGCGACTAATAATATCTCCATCAAAATGTTGGCTAATAAGCACATAGGCTTTTTGAGGGCTATTTTTTAGAATTTTCTTAAAAAGGCAAGGTTGCATAAGTAGATTCCCATGCCAAAAGGCTACTATAAAATTTTGTTGTTTTTGAAGCAATTCTAGTGTTTTGGGGTCAATTTGGTATTCAACTTTACAGGTTTTATAAAGAAGTTTGATGAGAAAAAAAATCAAAGAGGGAGAAAAGAAAAGAATGAGTTTTCTTTTGATATTTTTCATCTCTAAGATTCTAAAGAAGCTCTCCAATGAGCTGCGCACCTTTGATTTCAGAGATTTTTACATTACAAATTTCTCCAATAAGGTTTCTCCCTGCCTTAACTCTTATAAGTTTATTAGTATCGCTTCTGCCTTCTAAGAGAAGGTTTTCTTCATCATAGCTTTCAAATAATACAGGGTGAATTTTGCCAAGTTGCTTAGCGTTTTCTTGTGCTAGGATTTCTTTGTGTCTATCTTTTAGAATCATTAATCTATTTTTGGCAATTTCCTCATCAAGAAGCTGGATTTCGCCATTATCAAGCCAAGTTGCAGCTTGTGTGTGTGGGCGTGTGGAGTAAATAAAACTATAAAGCGTGTCAAAGCGCACTTTCTCTAGCACATCTAAGGTGTCTAAAAAATCTTCCTCACTCTCTGTTGGAAAGCCCACAATAATGTCAGTTCCAATACTCAATTCAGGAATTAAAGAGCGCATTTTTGCCACACGATCTAAAAACCATTCCTTAGAGTATCCGCGCTTCATTTTTTGTAAAATCTTTGTAGAACCACTTTGCAAAGGCATATGGATTGCCTTGCACACTTTTGGATTGGTTGCAAATTCATTGATAAATTCATCATCCATATGCAAGGGATGTGGAGAAGTAAATCGGATTCTCTCCAAACCATTGATTTGTGAAATTTCATTCAAAAGTTGTGTGAAGTTAATTTTGCGATGATCATTAGAAAAACGCCGACCATAATTATTCACATTTTGCCCTAGAAGCAAAATCTCTTTTGTGCCATTATCCACAAGCTTTTTAGCTTCTTTTAAAATCAAATCAGCAGGGATTGAGATTTCATTGCCTCGTGTGTGTGGGACAATGCAATAAGTGCATTGTTTATCGCAGCCAATGGAGATGTTAATCATGCCTTTGAGAGTTGAGTTATGTTTGGAGCTAAAAACATAGGTGCTATCATCATAATCAATATCTACCCAAGCAACACGATCTTTGTGTAGAATTTGAGAGATTTTAGAAACATTTCTAGCGCCAAGCACAAAATTAACAGCTTTGGATTTTTTTAAAATTTCATCACCTAAGTGGCTTGCAGTGCAACCACAAATGCCGATTTTTGCATCTTCTTTTTTGATTTTTGCGTATTGTCCAATTTCAGAAAAAAGCTTTTTTTCGGGCTTTTCACGCACACTACAAGTGTTAATAAGAATCAAATCGGCTTCTTTTGGATTTTTTGTTAGTGTGTAATTTTCTTTTTCTTCAAGTTCTGCGATGATGTGCTCACTATCGCGTTCATTCATCGCACAACCTAAGGTTTCAATATAGAGTTTCTTGTTCAAGTCTAGCTCTTTAAATTATAATATGTGAAATTCATACATATAATCGCCTTCATCTAGTCCATATTTAACTTCTCTAAAATAAACATGTTTCCCTTTTTTTTCAAAGTATTCCATTAATGCCATCATATCTTTATGGGAATTTTCTTTATCGCAATAAAAAATATCCATTTTTTGAGCTTCTAGCATTTCTTCTAATTTTTTTATTGTAACTTTTTGAGGTTTTTCACTGATGTGTTCGCGAACTAATTTAATATCCATAATTTTACCCTTAAACTTTTTAGAAAAATGGTTAATTATATACCCTTTTTACTTAAATAATAATTTTATAAAGATGCTTTTGAATAATTAAAGGGATTTATGGCAAAATAAGGTATCCAAACTTAAGGGGAAGTTGTGTTTGATGGTAAAAATATTTTAATTACAGGTGGGACAGGTAGCTTTGGGAAGCAATATACAAAAACCCTGTTAAAGCGTTATAAGCCTCAAAGAATCGTGATTTTCTCTCGCGATGAACTCAAGCAATATGAAATGGCACAAGTTTATAGTGATTCTTGTATGCGGTATTTTTTGGGTGATGTGAGAGATGAAGCAAGATTAAAAGAGGCTACAAATGGAATTGATTATATCATTCACGCAGCAGCGCTTAAGCAAGTGCCTGCTGCAGAATACAATCCTACAGAATGTATTAAGACAAATATTTATGGGGCGCAAAATGTGATTAGCGCAGCCTTGGCTAATGGAGTGGAAAAGGTGATTGCTCTCTCTACAGATAAAGCTGCTAATCCCATCAATCTTTATGGAGCTACAAAACTTGCTAGTGATAAACTTTTTGTAGCAGCTAATAATATGACAGGAAGCCGAAAAACTCGTTTTTCTGTTGTGCGTTATGGGAATGTTATTGGATCAAGGGGATCTGTCGTGCCATTTTTTCAAAAATTAATTGCTAAAGGAGCTAAAGAATTACCTATTACTGATACAGAGATGACACGATTTATGATTACCTTGCAGCAAGGGGTGGATTTTGTTTTGAAAAATTTTGAGAGAATGAAAGGTGGAGAGACTTTTGTCCCTAAAATTCCCTCAATGAAAATCACTGAAGTAGCTAAGGCTCTTGCTCCAAATTTGCCTCATAAGATTATTGGGATTCGTCCTGGAGAAAAAATCCATGAAACAATGTGTCCAAGTGATGATAGTCATATTACATATGAGTTTAATGATCATTTTGTGATTGCTCCAACAATTCAATTTAATTTTATTACAGATTTTAGCACTAATGCATTAGGCGAAGTGGGAAAATTAGTTCAAAGAGGTTTTGAATACAATTCTGGTTCTAACACTCAATGGCTTAACACAGAAGCATTTTTAAAGCTTTTAGGAGATTAAGATGATACCTTATGGGAAACAAGAGATTATTCAAGAAGACATACAAAGTGTGCTAGAAGTTTTGCAGTCTCCTTTTATTACTCAAGGACCAAAGGTTGCAGAATTTGAATCGCAGGTTGCAACAAAGGTAGGCGCAAAGTATGCTGTGGGAGTTAATAGTGCTACTTCGGCATTGCATTGTGCGATTTTGGCTTTGGGATTGCGTGAGGGAGATTGGCTTTGGACTACACCTATTAGTTTTGTAGCATCGAGTAATTGCGCACTTTATTGTGGAGCAAAAGTAGATTTTGTAGATATTGACAAAAAAACCTATAATCTTGATGTAAATTTGCTAGAAGAAAAGCTTAAAAAAACCAAGAAAAACAAATTGCCTAAAGTGTTAGTAGCAGTTCATTTTGCGGGGCAAAGCTGTGAAATGGAGAGGATTTGGCAGTTATCCCAAAAGTATGGTTTTAAAATCGTGGAAGATGCTTCTCACGCGCTAGGTGGTAAATATCGCACTTATCCCATTGGAAATTGCAGATTCAGTGATATTGTAGTTTTTAGCTTCCATCCTGTAAAAATTATCACTTCTGCAGAGGGCGGAATGGCAGTTACCAATAATCTTAAATATGCTCAAAAAATGCAAAAATTAAGAAGCCATGGAATCACCAAAGATAAAGAGGAATTTGAAAATAAAAAAAATGTAGCACCTTGGTATTATGAACAACAAATTTTAGGCTATAACTATCGCTTGAGTGATTTGCATGCAAGTTTGGGAATCTCTCAGTTAAAAAGATTAGATACTTATGTCCAAAAACGCAATGAATTGGCTAAAATCTATAGCGAAAGATTGGCAGATTTAGAAATTACCTTGCCTTTTGTGGAATCACACAATCATAGTGCTTTTCACCTTTATGTGATTTTGCTAAATAAAAATTCTGGAATCAAACGCAGGGAACTTTATACGCGTTTGCTTGATTTGGGTATTGCTCCACAAGTGCATTATATCCCCATTCATCTACAACCTTTTTATGCGCGATTTGGATTTAAAAAGGGTGATTTTAAAAATGCAGAAAAATATTATAAAAATACCTTAACACTCCCTTTGTATCCAACACTAACTTTTGAAGAACAAGAAAAAGCGATTGAAGCTTTAAGGAAGTGGATTGTATGCAAGTAGAATGCATTTGCATTATTCCTGCGCGTGGAGGTAGTAAAAGGATTCCAAGAAAAAATATTAAAAATTTTTTAGGCAAACCAATTCTTGCTTATAGTATTGAAAATGCAAAGAATAGTGGAATTTTTTCTAAAATTTATGTCTCTAGTGAAGATTGTGAGATTTTGGAGTGTGCAGAGAAGTTTGGGGCTTTACCACTTAAGCGAACAGAGGCTTTGAGTGGAGATTTTATAGGGACAAGAGAAGTGATTATAGAGGGAATCCAAAAGCTAAAATTACAAAAAGAATGGGTGTGTTGTCTCTATGCAACAGCACCACTTTTAAATCCAAAGAGATTGCAAGAGGCATTTTTATGTCGCGATGACTTATGTTATCTTTTATCGGCGGTAGAATATGATTACTCTCCCTTTAGAGCCTTTAGAATAAAAGAAAATAAAAATAAAATGCTTTTTACTCAACATTTTACTAAGCGTTCCCAAGATTTGGAAAAAATTTATCACGATGCAGGGCAATTTTACTTTGCTAGGGCAAAAGTATGGCAGAACAAGGAGAATATTTTTGAAGATTCAAAGAGTTTTTTGCTACCAAGGAGAGAAGTTCAAGATATTGATACGCTACAAGACTGGGAAGAAGCCGAGATTAGATATCAGATTCTTAAACAGAGAGAGGAATAAAAAGCTGTGGCACATTAGGAAGATGTGTGCTTAGATTTTCTATTTCAGTGAGTGAAAACCATAAGGGCTTTTGAAGTGTTTCTTTTTTAAGCGGTAAGATTTGCAGGGTCTGCTCTTGCCTATTTAGCCAAATAATGGGATTTAGCGTATCAGATTTAATAAGCTCAATTTTCTTATCAAAAACTTTTTCAATATGATGGTAATAATCAGCGGCTTGTTCATGATAGTTTTTATCAGGATCAAAATCATAAAGTAAAATTTTTAAGCCCATTTGGGTAGAAAAATCAAAGACAACTGAAGAGATTTTTTCAGCTTCTTCGGTTTTTTTAGGGATTATAACAGCGCTATGAGTTAATGAGTTAAGCGGAGAATTTCCAAATTTAAGCAATGGAATCCCTAAACCAAAAAGGAAATTTTTATGACTTTCAAAAATATTTTTGTCAATCAAAATAAGTCCAATATTTTTATTATTTTTATCCCTTAGAATAATATTTTTAAGCGAGGTTTCATAAAATTCAATATGCCACGAAATATTATCTTTATTTAAGTCTGGGTGATTTTTAATTGTTTCAAGATCTTGCAGTGAGGAGGGATTATAAAAACACAAATGCAACCGCTTGTTTTTAAATTTGCTAAAAAGCCATAAAGTTTGTTCTAAACATATCTCTAAAGCTTTTGGTTTAAGTAGATTAAAATATAAAACCACATCACGCCCAAAAGGTGTTGGAAATTGTCCTATTTCCTCTTTGATTCGGTGATAAATATCCCAAAGTGTAGTAGGATCTCCAACTAAAAGCAAGGAATCGTTGGGAAAAATAGTTGTAGAGTATTTGGGTAAAATCACTTCATTATTGCGGTAAATTACAGCAATTTTCCATTTTTTTTGTTTGATAACTCCAACGCTACGATAAGCATAAGGACTACCAAATGGCACACTAATTTGCATAATTTCGCCTTGCCCTAAGCCAATATATTTAGCTGTTCGTGGAACATTGGGGAATTTTTCAAAAAGCTTAGCGCTTAGCACATTAGATTTGCTAATTAAATTAAGTTGCTTATCTTCTTTGATTTCTTTAGAAGGAGTGAGTTCTCCAAGTATGGTAATTTGAAAATTTTTGCTATAGGCGCGTAAAGTATTGTAGATAATTTCTCTATCTTCTTTTTGCTCTGTTATAATGTAGCAATCTGTGATTTGTGGGCTTAGAATCTCTTTTAATTTTCTAGAAGAGCAAGGGTCAAATTGATAAGATTCGTGATATTCGGTTGTATTTTTGGGTAAGAGATCTTTATCTATAGAGACAAAAATATAATAATTTTCATCAAAATATTTGTTCATAATGGTGGTGGCAAATTCTTTTGCTACAATTCCATCTAAAATTAAAAGCACTTTTCGCATAGCAAACCCTAAATAATTTTTTAAAAATGTAACAAAAAAAGGTTGAAAATGGAATTTAATTTGCAAAATATTGATGGTAAAGCAAGGGCAGGTATCCTTAAACTCGCACACGGGGAAATCCAAACACCAATCTTTATGCCTGTTGGTACACAAGCTTGTGTAAAAGCTCTAGATTTTAATGATTTATTAGCACTTAATGCTCCTATTATTTTGGGGAATACTTATCATCTTTATTTGCGACCAGGATCAGAAGTTATAAAGCAGCTAGGGGGATTGCATCATTTTAGTCAATTCCCAAGAAATTTTTTAACTGATAGTGGCGGATTTCAAGCTTTTAGTTTGAGCGATAATGTTAAAGTTTCTGATGAAGGAATTTTGTTTAAGAGCCATATTGATGGAAGTAAACACTTTTTTACTCCTCAAAAGGTGTTGGAGATTCAATATGATTTAAATAGTGATATTATGATGATTTTAGATGATTTGGTGGGGTTACCAGCAAGTAAAGAGCGTATTTTAAAATCTATTAATCGCACGAGCAAATGGGCTAATGAGGCAATCACATTTCACAATGTCCAAAAGATTCAAGCAAGGGAGCAGGGCAGGGAATGGACTAATCATATTTTTGCAATTAATCAAGGTGGAACCGATAGAGAGTTTAGAGAAATAAGCGCAAGAGATTTGACTTCAATGGCAGATTTTGATGGTTATGCTATTGGAGGATTGGCAGTGGGAGAGCCTAATGAATTAATGTATGAAACGCTAGAATTCACCACTCCGCTTTTACCCAAAGATAAACCTCGCTATTTAATGGGGGTTGGCACACCACAAGATATTATAGAAGCCATCGCAAGAGGTGTGGATATGTTTGATTGTGTGATGCCAACAAGAAATGCGCGCAATGGCACGATTTTTACCCATTTTGGCAAACTTTCTATTAAATCATCTCGGTTTAAGCTTGATGCTATGCCTTTGGATTCTAAATGCCAATGTTACACTTGCAAAAATTTTTCAAGAGCTTATTTGCATCATCTTTTTAGAGCGGGAGAAATGACTTATTTTCGTCTTGCAAGTATTCATAACCTTGCTTATTATTTGGATTTAGCTAGAGAGGCTAGGGAGGCTATTTTAAAGGGTGAATTCCAAGATTTTTACCAAAATTTTTATTCTAATTTAGAAAACTAATTTTTAAACATAATTAAAGTTTTGTGGGTTATAATGATTCGCTGTTAAAATAATCAATGGGAGTAGCCCTATGCTAGAATGGAGCGAAGAATTTAGTGTTAAGAATCAGCTTTTAGATGATGAACATAAATATCTTTTCCAATGTTTAGCAATTGCTAATCGTTTGGCAAATTCTCCCATTGAAAACAAAGAAAAATTATTACTAGCACTCATTAATCGTTTTTTGGAATACACTGTTACTCATTTTAAAGATGAGGAAGCCTATATGGATAGAGTTTGTTTTCCTTTTGCAGAACAACATAAAAGATTGCATAAGGGCTTGATTAATATCTTGCAAAATTTTAAAATTGATTCTAAAGATATTCAAAAAAGTTGTGAGAAATTTTATGGTTTCTCAAAAAATTGGTTGGTTAATCATATTTTAAACGAAGACAAACGCTTAGAAGCTTACCACAATCATTTGATAGATGCAGGCGAGATTCCTTATTCCTTGGAGCAGCAAACTAAGATTATAGCTCTTAGCCAAAATATCCATAGGATTGAAGAACAAAAGCATCATAATTATATTTGCCTTTGTCATACAAAAGTTTTTGAAGTTTGTGATTCTTTGCATGAAATGATGCAAACAAAGCGAACTTTTTTGCGTTGTAAGGTTTGTAAGCAACCATTGGTTTTAATCGATGAGCGATTACAAGAAGAGCAATATTATGAAATGCTTATTAAAAAATACTTTCAATAAGGAATATTGTAAATGGTTTTTGCTTCAAGAGGCTATAAGATTTTTGAAAAAATTGAAAATATTAAAGCTTTTTTAAAAGAACAAAGTCAAATTTATCAGGAAGAAATGGATTTTTATTTTTTGGGTTTTGCTACATTTTGTAATCGCCACGGAGAAAATAATTTTAAAAAAATCCACTTACTAAATCTCTTTGATAAAGATGCTAATTACATTGCAAAAGTTGATATTAAGCAAATTTATAGGGTTGAGTTATGCAAAAAGAAAGAAAGAGAAAACTTACCTTTTAAAGTTGAATTAATACCCCAAGCAGATACAACGCTAATGGCAACTTTGATTCCAAAGGTTAAAGTAGAATACTATGGAAAATTAAAGGTTGATATTTATCAAGAGCTTTATCGAGCAATGATTCTAGAAGACTATTTTGTTGGAATTAGAGAATCCAAGCAATTAGAAACGCAAATTGATATTTTGATTGAAAAGCTTAAATTTCGTAGTGTCACATCAAAAATTACCCTTAAAGTCGCTTCTGGAGTAGCAAGTGTTGAGGGAAAAAGTGAGAAGCTTGAAATTTATCATAAAATGCAAGATGAAAGTGCGATTTGTGATTTGCAAACTAAATTTACCCCTAAAGTTTGTTTGAAGGCTGTTCATAAAGGGGATTTGCTTTTGGATTATACCAAAGCCATTAAGGGTCGTATTGGCAGGGATTTAAAGGGTCATATTTTGCCAGCTAAATCTATTCAATCACATCAGATTAAAAGTGATTTAAGCATTGTTGCCTTAGAAGATTCTGCGCATATTAAATTTTGTGCTAGAAAAGATGGATTTTTAAAAGAAATAGCACCCTTTTATTTTATTATAGATGATGAGTTGAATACCAACAAGCAAGAAACTGCCAATCTTTTTAAAATACTAAAAATTGATGGCTTAACTCATTTTGATTCAAAAATTGAAGCTAAAATCGCCTATATTAAATCGCATAAAGGAAATGTTAAAGCCGATATAGCAGTGATTGATGTTCTAGAAAAAGGCATTGTAGAGGCTAAAATAGCTTATGTGGAGAGTATGCTTGGTGGAAAGATTGTTGCTGATTATATTTATGTGAAAAATGTCCGATCTTATAATGAAATTTATTTTCGTTATTCTTTAGTGGTGGATAATATTTTGGGGGAGCACAATCTCTTTGAGTGCAATCCTGCTAAATTTGCATTTAATAAAAAAGATAGAACAGAATATTTAGTGTTAAAAAAGCAGTTGCAGGTTAATATTAAACATTTAAGAAAGAGAATGGATGAGGTTTATACTTTTTTGTTTACTATGCAAAATAAAGTGCATAAAATTACTTATACTCTTCAAGGCAAATCTATTCCAAAAAATCTTCAAAATATTGTAGATCAATATGATAAATCGCTTAAAAATTATCAAAAACTCCTAGAGGAATATCGTGATATTGTTAATATTAATTATCATAACGAAAGACTCTTAAGGAATATTGATAAGGCTGTTTTGGAGGCTAAAGTTATAATTCGTGGAGAGATTGGATCAGCAGAAACGATGATTAGATTCAAGTTTTATAATAATGAGCAAGAAGAATTTCTTAGGGTGTTATTTAATAAAGAGAATCCTGAAAGATTTTTTGAAGTTGTAGAAGATAATAATCGCTTTAAGATTCGAGCATCAGAGAATTATGATGAAAAGCAATGTGATTGGATCGCAGAGTTTTTCCCCAAAGAAGATTTTATTAGCTAGATGATTTTTTGCAAGAAATTCTAAGTAAAAGATTCTTGCCCTATCGCACAAGCCTCACCCCAAAGGCTTCTTAGTCTTTGAAATGTTTGGCAACATTTGCATTGGTTGTGCTAAGTATTAAAAATAAGGCTATAGAAATATAACCCAAACTCTTTTTATATATCATCACATTCTTCCTTTTTTTAAATTTAATAATAAATATTATTATGGAATTTAAAAAAATAATTAAATAGAAATCTCGCTTACAATATTATTGATAAAATTTTTAATTTAAGCATTCTCTAATGGGGGGGGTAAAATTTTTCTTTTTAGCAAAAAGGAGTAAAATGAGCGAGAATACTAAACAGGCTTTACTTGAAGCTTTAGCAGAATACGATGATTCTAAGGAATATGAATATTATAGAGATCAAGAAGAAGTGATTGTGGATATTTTTTCGCAATATCCAAGCAATAATGATAAAAAATCTGTGCTTTTAAAGGTTTGTGTTTTGGACAGCTTTTATAGCACAAATTTAAAAATTTATGGAATACATGAGGTTGTTGAGAAAATCCTAAATTTAAATATTGATGAAGCTTTAAAAGTGGGCGATACAAGTATTATTGAAAAAATTGCAAATTTTACAAACTCTAAAGGCAAACAAGCATTTTTATATTCTTTTGCAAGTAAATATTGCTTTCATCACAATAAAGATAAATATGTTATTTTTGATAGCTTTGTCCAAAAGAGCGTAATTCATTTTAACAATAAAGATAAATTTTGTTCTTTTAAGCTTAGTCAAAATAGCTTAAAAAATTATGAGAATCTACTAAAGGCTATTAAAGAAATTAGAACTTTTTATGGTTTGGAGGAATTTAATAATAGGCAAATGGATCATATGCTTTGGGTGTATGGTAAAGAAAATTTAAAATAAGGAGGGTAAATGTGAGGTCAGTAAGAACGGCTCCCTGTCAGCCAGGATTTATGAGGTTTGTGCCGAGAGGGACGGCTTGAAAGGGCAAGTCAGGGACTATGAGCGGGTCAGACGGGCCATTGGCCCGGAACAGGCGGACAGGATACTGGAGGCAGCTTACCAGCAGGAACAGGTCGAAAAGGAGCAGAAATGGGGTGCAAGGTCAAAAATAAGGGTAGGCGCACGATAATCACAAAAAATGGAGGTAATTTCATGGAAAAGTACATCTTTGACGAGGGCAACGGTCTGTGGTATGAGTTGCAGAGGGACTAACAATATTCGGGCGTGTGCGGCGGAAATCGTGGACACAGAAATTATTTGCGCATGAGGCCCCAAATCGGAGGGTGTCCCGGTGAATGCCCTCCTGATTTATTTGGGACAGCGGGTAAAAACTTCTTGCATTTTAGAGTGTGCTATGCTATACTGCTGTCATCCTGATTTGAGGAGTCTATTCAACATGCGGCAAGGTATTCTTAAATAAAATTTGATAATGGGCACAAAAATAATTGCCCCTTGCAGGGGCTTGGTTTTTGTACCCAATTTAAGAATGCTTTTGCCTTTTTATCAAATATCGTGACGGATAACGGCTCATGTTAGCTGAATGCGTTTCTATGTATCCGAAGTCATGATCCCCAGTGGTAAAAGTATTTTACTGCTGGGGATTTTTATGCCCTTTGGGGCTGTAAAGGGAGGACAATCACATGAAAATAATCAATATTGGAATTCTTGCCCATGTAGACGCTGGAAAGACGACCTTGACGGAGAGCCTGCTATATGCCAGCGGAGCCATTTCAGAACCGGGGAGCGTCGAAAAAGGGACAACGAGGACGGACACCATGTTTTTGGAGCGGCAGCGTGGGATTACCATTCAAGCGGCAGTCACTTCCTTCCAGTGGCACAGATGTAAAGTTAACATTGTGGATACGCCCGGCCACATGGATTTTTTGGCGGAGGTGTACCGCTCTTTGGCTGTTTTAGATGGGGCCATCTTGGTGATCTCCGCTAAAGATGGCGTGCAGGCCCAGACCCGTATTCTGTTCCATGCCCTGCGGAAAATGAACATTCCCACCGTTATCTTTATCAACAAGATCGACCAGGCTGGCGTTGATTTGCAGAGCGTGGTTCAGTCTGTTCGGGATAAGCTCTCCGCCGATATTATCATCAAGCAGACGGTGTCGCTGTCCCCGGAAATAGTCCTGGAGGAAAATACCGACATAGAAGCATGGGATGCGGTCATCGAAAATAACGATAAATTATTGGAAAAGTATATCGCAGGAGAACCAATCAGCCGGGAAAAACTTGTGCGGGAGGAACAGCGGCGGGTTCAAGACGCCTCCCTGTTCCCAGTCTATCATGGCAGCGCCAAAAAGGGCCTTGGCATTCAACCGTTGATGGATGCGGTGACAGGGCTGTTCCAACCGATTGGGGAACAGGGGAGCGCCGCCCTATGCGGCAGCGTTTTCAAGGTGGAGTATACAGATTGCGGCCAGCGGCGTGTCTATCTACGGCTATACAGCGGAACGCTGCGCCTGCGGGATACGGTGGCCCTGGCCGGGAGAGAAAAGCTGAAAATCACAGAGATGCGTATTCCATCCAAAGGGGAAATTGTTCGGACAGACACCGCTTATCCGGGTGAAATTGTTATCCTTCCCAGCGACAGCGTGAGGTTAAACGATGTATTAGGGGACCCAACCCGGCTCCCTCGTAAAAGGTGGCGTGAGGACCCCCTCCCCATGCTGCGGACGTCGATTGCGCCGAAAACGGCAGCGCAAAGAGAACGGCTGCTGGACGCTCTTACGCAACTTGCGGATACTGACCCGCTTTTGCGCTGCGAGGTGGATTCCATCACCCATGAGATCATTCTTTCTTTTTTGGGCCGGGTGCAGTTGGAGGTTGTTTCCGCTTTGCTGTCGGAAAAATACAAGCTTGAAACAGTGGTAAAGGAACCCACCGTCATTTATATGGAGCGGCCGCTCAAAGCAGCCAGCCACACCATCCATATCGAGGTGCCGCCCAACCCGTTTTGGGCATCCATCGGACTGTCTGTTACACCACTCCCGCTTGGCTCCGGTGTACAATACGAGAGCCGGGTTTCGCTGGGATACTTGAACCAGAGTTTTCAAAACGCTGTCAGGGATGGTATCCGTTACGGGCTGGAGCAGGGCTTGTTCGGCTGGAACGTAACGGACTGTAAGATTTGCTTTGAATACGGGCTTTATTACAGTCCGGTCAGCACGCCGGCGGACTTCCGCTCATTGGCCCCGATTGTATTGGAACAGGCATTGAAGGAATCAGGGACGCAACTGCTGGAACCTTATCTCTCCTTCACCCTCTATGCGCCCC
>NZ_JALAIY010000001.1:341003-457883 GCF_022664765.1 Helicobacter sp. CaF467b
TTGAATACGGGCTTTATTACAGTCCGGTCAGCACGCCGGCGGACTTCCGCTCATTGGCCCCGATTGTATTGGAACAGGCATTGAAGGAATCAGGGACGCAACTGCTGGAACCTTATCTCTCCTTCACCCTCTATGCGCCCCAGGAATACCTTTCCAGGGCTTATCATGATGCACCGAAATACTGTGCCACCATCGAAACGGCCCAGGTAAAAAAGGATGAAGTTGTCTTTACTGGCGAGATTCCCGCCCGCTGTATACAGGCATACCGTACTGATCTGGCCTTTTACACCAACGGGCGGAGCGTATGCCTTACAGAGCTGAAAGGATATCAGGCCGCTGTCGGTCAGCCGGTCATCCAGCCCCGCCGTCCAAACAGCCGTTTGGATAAGGTGCGCCATATGTTCAGTAAGATTCCTTGATACGCCACAGCAAGGATGGTTATTGCATTTCCCTGCCTTTCGTGGTAAAATGTAGTTGTAAACCACCAGAGAAAACAACAACCCTGCTACCCCCCGTTATCACCACCGATAACAATTTGATAACAGCCCATCGTATAGGGCTGGATAATATGGACACATCAAATAATCAAAAAAATGAGGTATCAAATTTATGAAGCAAAATCCGTTAAATATGATGCCCAACAACGAAAAAGATTAATTTCAAAATGGCTTTAGGTGCTTTGGCGTTGGTTACATTTTTAAGTGGTTGTGGAGAAAAAAATCCAGATGAGTATTTAGCGCTTGAGCTTACATATGAAAGTTATGAGAATATTTCGCAACCTACACTTAAAATTCAAGCAAAAAATGATATTGTTATCAATTCTGTAAGTGTTAATAGGGGAAATTGCAAGATTGCTTTAACGGGCGAAATGAGTATGCTTTTAGGCTATGGTAATATGTTGGGCATTGCACTTGTTGATAGTTTGTTGCCCAAATTTACCCTAGAAAAAGATTTGCCAAAAGAAATGGCATTTTCTGAAGAGATTAAATTGCCAATTGGTTGCAGTATGGATTCGGTCTTGGAAACTACAATTAACACAAATCAAGGTATTTGGACTTGGACTTGGAGCAAATAAATAAAATAATTAATTTGGGGGTATTTATAGGTTTTTCAAACCACAAGCAAGAAAACTCTTGCCTCTTAGGTAGGAGATGAGTTGCACCACCACTTTGGCGGTATAAAAAATTACTTTAAAATATAACATTCTATAATTAAAATTAGTTATATTTGCTATATAAAATAAAAACAGAGACCCAGAAAAGAAAGCAAGAATCTATTTAAAAGCTAAAAAAATAGATTCTTGCTTAGGAGTTGATTTAAATATCTACATTTCTTAATACTTCATTCTATCCATTCTTTCAATACTTAGAATAAAAGCAAGGTGTAATGGCAAATTCTCTGCAGTTATTTGGGTTAGGAATTAGCCTATAAACAAAAAATCTTTTGTGTTAGCTAACATTAGTTTGGGAGCTCTTGCTTTTTTAAGTAGGGGGTAACTTACCTAATAATTGATAGTTTCATTTCTTTTATTTTTAAAACTTTTAAAGATTAAAGGTTTGATTTTTGATTATATAAAGAAGCTATTGAAAGAGATTAATGATGGCTCCGGATGTAGGATTCGAACCTACGACCAAGCGGTTAACAGCCGCCTACTCTACCGCTGAGCTAATCCGGATTAAAAGCCAGAATTATATACTTATTTTTTACAAAAGTCAAGATAAATTAGAAAAAAATTGTATTTATTTTTTGTGGATTTAAATAAAAGGGGAATCAAATCGAAGTTTTGGTGGTTAGTTTTGTCATCCAGCTACTGCACCACCCAAAAAGCATAAGAAAATAAAATGCCTTTCGCATTTCAAAGTATGATTCTCCATCAACAAAAGTATGGGAGATAAAAAGCATAATAAGGCAGATTGCCCATAAAAGCAATAGGTTAAAAAACTCATAGGAGCCAATGAGATATTTACGCTTCCAACAAAGAAACATTACCATTGATAACCCAGCTAACATAAGCACTAAATCTACATAGCCCAGTGCGCCATTTTTAAAAAAAGGCATAATAGCAAAGCCAGATAAAGCAACAATGATGACATTTAAGCTAGGTTGTGTGAGTTGTAAGATTCTGCCAATTTTTGTGTTTTTGTCAAAATTGAGCTGAAAAAGATAAATGGCAAAAGGAAAAACAATAAAGAAACAATAAACGCTATAATCTAAATAGAGCTGATAAAAGTCTTTTTTGAAAATACTTTCTTTAGTGAATTTTAAAGAATCTTCTAGCGAAAAAATATCATAAGTAAATCGCTTAAGCCAAAAAAACTCATAATATAGTTGCAAAGCAAAAAGGCATAAAGCTACCAAAATTGCCACACTATAGAATTTTGGTAAGTGGCTAGAATAGATTCGCGCCATATGAAAAAGGCTTATAATGATTCCACAAGCTAAAAATGTGATTCCGATGCAATAATACACACCATAAGGTTGTGTAACAAGTCTAAACATTTGCCTAAAATCCCAAACAATTCCGCTTAATAGCAATGTTAAAAGGGTAAAAATAGCTAAAATAAAAAATAATGACGAAAAAAGAGTGGTTTGTAAAGCAATTTTGCGCATTTTTTGCCTCTATGGATTTTTTATGAAGTAATTATCAATGCCATCAGCAATTCCTTTGGCAATATTTTTTTGGAATGCAGTTTGTGTTAGTCGTTTGCCTTCTGTTGGGTGTGTGATATATCCAACTTCCAGCAAAACTGATGGCATCAAAGCTCCCACCAAAACCCAAAAAGGACCTTCCCTAACTCCACCATCAACAATTTTATAGTTTTTTCTTAAAGATTGTAGCATTCCATATTGTATGTCAATGGCAAGTCGGTTTGAGGCAATGATTCTTTGGGTATTTAGAGTATTTAAAACAGATTGTTTAGAAAAGTAATTCATAGATTCAATGTCATCTTTATTTTCTAGCGCAGCAACATTTTTTGCTTTTTCGCTTCTTGCAGTTGAGAGAAAATAGCTCTCCACCCCTTCTAGCGAATTTTTATTATCAACAATGGCATTAGCATGGATTGAAATAAACAAATCAGCCTCTTTGTCATTGGCAAAACTCGTTCTTTCTCGCAGTTTGATAAATTTATCGCTACTTCTTGTCATATAGACCTTGTAGCCACGCTCTTGCAGGATATCTTTTAGATATTTTCCAATGCTTAGCACAATAATTTTTTCACATGTCTTATTAACCCCAATAGCTCCACAATCTTTTCCGCCATGTCCAGGATCAATTACTATTGTTTTGCGATCTTTTTTTAAAGATTCCTGTTTTGCGTTATTTTCAAATAGCGATGGGATAGAGATTTCTTTAAGAAAAGAAAAGCGAGCTTGCTTTTTAGAAGTATTTAAAGAGATGGTTAGTTTTTTGGGGCTTTGGATAACTAAGCGCACTTTTGTTGGAGAGTTTTGTGCGATTCTTAAGCTAATCCCTCCTTCAAATTCTAAAAGTTTTGCCTTGCCCATAAGGACTGCTGGTATATCATAGACATAGCGAAATCCCTCTTTATTTTCTAGGACAAAGCTTTTGAAATCTTTTTTTTCAATGGTTTGGTTAAAATTTAGAGCAACTCCATTTGTGGTTTGCTTAATAGATTGGATTTCTAAAATACCGCCCCAAGCAAAATAAAAAAAACAGAAAAATAAAGCGATGATTCTTAGCATTGTGTTAATTCATCAAGGATTTCTTTGACGCTTTGGATTTTCTCAATTCGGTATCCATTAGCTCCGGTAAAATATAATCCATTGATGGGATCGCCAAGATACCCATCGCCTAAACCATCAGCTATACAATAGCCCACTTTTTTTGCTTCTTGTCCGCGGTTGCAAGGTGAAACGCAGTTGCTAATACAAGCAATTTTAGGCTTTTTGCCCTCGCGTAATTTTTTAATAATGCCTGTAACAATAGCTCTTGCTGGGTAACCAACGGGTGATTTAATAAGTTCAATATCTTCTTTTTTAATTTTTGGCATTAGTTCTTTGTAATAGGGGGCATCGCATTCTTCTGATCCTAAGAATCGCGTTCCCATTTGCACTCCACTTGCTCCTAATGCCATTATTTTGTCAATATCGCTTCTATCCCAAATTCCCCCTGCAGCAACAATTGGAATCTCACCCCATTTTTTACTTTCTTCTAGCACTTCAGGGACAATGCTTTCAAGCTGATATTCAGGTTTAAAGCAGTCTTCATAACTCACACCTTGGTGTCCACCACTAAGTGGTCCCTCTACAATCACTGCATCGGGGATTCTTTTGTATCTCCCCTCCCAACGCTTACACAAAATTTTCAAAGCTTTGGCTGATGAGACAATGGGAATGAGTGCTACATTGGGGAAATTGCTTGTAAATTCTGGCATATTAGTAGGCAATCCTGCACCCGTGATAATCATATTTGCGCCTGCTTCACAAGCATCGCGCACCACGCGCCCATATTCGTTAATAGCATATAAAACATTTGCGCCAAGTGGATTGTTGCCACAAATTTTTCGCGCATTTTTAAAAATTTCAAATAAAGATTCTTTGGAGTAAAAATTAATGGTATCAAAAGGGCGGTGCTTGATGACTTTTTGCACAAAGGCACTTTTTTTGTAATAGCCACTTCCCACGCAAGAAATTACCCCAAGCGCTCCATATTTTGAAACATTACCAGCAAGGTTATCCCAGCTAATTCCAACTCCCATTCCACCCTGAATAATGGGAAATGGAATCGTGTATTTTCCGATTTTTAAAGGCTTTAATTGTGGTTTAGATAGCATAAATTCCCTTTTTTATTTGATGATTGCGCGGACAAATTTTCTCTTTCCAGCTTGAATGACATATTCGCCTGTTTGTAAATTTAATTTAGAATCTTCAAGTTTTTGTCCATCAATTTTCACTCCACCTTGTTTGATAAGGCGTAATGCTTCGGAGTTTGAGGCACACAAACCACATTCGCTCATAAGTTGTGCTATCCAAATTCCGCTACTTTTTTCAAAGGTGGGCATTTGGCTTGGCATTTCATCTTTGCTAAAGATTTTGTCAAATTCCTCTTTGGCTTCTTTGGCTTTTTGCTTATCATAGTAGCGCGCGATGATTTCTAGTGCGAGATTTTCTTTTGCTGTTTTTGGGTGTAAAACCCCATTTTTTACGCCTTCTTTAATTTCTTGGATTTCTGCTAAACTTTTGGAGCTCAAAAGCTCATAATATCTCCACATTAGTGTATCTGAAATGCTTAACAACCGCCCAAACATTTCTTTTGGTTCTTGCGTGATTCCAACATAATTTCCCAAGCTTTTACTCATCTTATGCACACCATCTAAGCCTTCTAAAAGGGGGACCATAACTACTGATTGTTCTTTTGGGATTCCATAAGCTCTTTGCAAATGCCTGCCCATAAGCAAATTAAATTTTTGATCTGTTCCACCGCATTCAATATCGCATTCTAAAGCCACAGAATCATAGCCTTGCAACAAGGGATAGAAAAACTCTACGATACTAATGGGATTTTGATTCTTAAAGCGTTTTTCAAAATCATCTCTCTCAAGCATTCTAGCAACTGAAAATTTTGCTGCAAGTTCAATCATTCCGCGTGTGCCTAGACTATCAAGCCATTTTGAATTAAAGGCAATCTCCATTTTTGAAGAATCTAGCACTTTATAAACTTGCTCTTCATAAGTTTTTGCATTGGCTAGGACTTGTTCTTTGTTTAGAGGTTTTCTAGTTTCACTTTTGCCTGTTGGATCTCCAATCATTCCTGTAAAATCGCCAATGAGAAAACACACAATGCCACCGTATTTTTGAAAAGTGGCAAGTTTTTGTAAAAGCACGGTGTGCCCTAGGTGCAAATCTGGCGCAGTTGGATCAAATCCTGCTTTGACTTTGAATGTTTTTCCATTTTCAAAATAGTCTCTTATGAGTTTTTCAATATATTCTAATCCAATGATTTCTTGAGTGCCTCTTTGGATTTCTGCTAAAGCAGTTTTGATTTGCGATTCTACGCTCATTTTTTCTCCTTAGTTTGCATACGCATCTTTGAGTGCATAAACATCAATAATTTTATAATGATTCCCAAATAAATTTTTTAATTCTTTAACATCTGCAATATGCGATTCAAAACGCACTTCACAATGTGTGGCATAGGTGCTTTTTTGAGAGCCTAGCTCTACACCTAGAACATTAATATCGCATTTTGCTAAAAATTGCAAGAAATTTGCTAAAACCCCCTTTTGATTCTCTAAGGCTACAATGAGCTTATAGGTTTGCAGCCTGTCTCCAAGCCAATTGACATAAAGCATTTTCACACCTTTTTGAATCTCTAAATAAGCTCTATCGCAAAGCTTATGATGCACAAACGCTTTAGAGCCATTTTTAAAAGCGATAATGCCATCGCCAAATTTTGGGTGGCAACAATAATCAAAAACCGCTTGATTGATATTGTGATTAGTTTGAATCACAAGATTATCAAAATGTAATTCTTTTAGTTTTAGAATTCGTATTTTAATTTGAGTTAAAAATCCTGCCTTTTGTTTGTAATAGTTTTTGATACGATTTTTAATATCTTTTAAAAAAGCAATATCGGTAGTCGCTTTGTGAATGGATTCATCTAGTCCGCTTTCTTTGGTAAATTCCTCAATCTCTTCAGCTCCTTTATCAAAAATGGTTGCAATAATATTAATCGCGCTTTTCCTTTCGATTTCTTTGATTCTTGAAGCGCAATTTATACGGATTTGATTTTTGGCGCGAGAAGTTTTGACTGCATCCATCCAAGAGCAACGCAAAATAGTTTCCTTTGCGGTAATGATTTTAACAATATCTCCGCTTTTTAGCGTGGTTAAAAGAGAAGTTTTTTGGTTATTAACATAAGCTTCTTTGGCGCGATTCCCAATATCTGTATGCACCGCATATGCAAAATCAAGCGCTACAGCACCTATGGGCAAGGAATAGTTATCTCCATCAGGCGAAAAGACAACAATGTCTTCGCGATAAAGATCGTTTTTAACAAGTTCATAAAACTCTTCAACTGAATTGTTTTGGAATTGTAATTTGTTAAGCCAATCAAGACTAGGTCCGCTATTTCCACCAATTTTGTAAATCCAATGAGCAGCAATTCCATATTCAGCGCTACGATGCATATTCTCGGTGCGAATCTGCACTTCAAAAATAGCCGAATCATCAAAAAGTGTGCTATGAATTGTTTGATAGCCATTTTCTTTAGGTAGGGCAATATAATCCTTGAAGCGCGACATAATAGGCTTAAATTTTAAATGCAAGATTCCAAGCACTTTGTAGCAATCTAGCTCATTTTTAACAATCACTCTTATGGCAAGTAAATCTAAGACTTCTTCAATTGAAATGCCTTTGCGTTGCATCTTAAGATAGATAGAGTAGTGGCGCTTTACTCGACTTTGAAGAATGAAATCTCCCTCGGGCACTCCACTTTGAATCAAGCTTTTTTTGACCTTTTGCATAAAAGCATTAAGTTTAAGCTGAATAGCTTGCTTGTGATTGAGAAAATAATCTTGAATTTTCCGATATTCCTCTGGAAAAATATAATAAAAACTACGATCTTCTAATTCATTTTTTAGTGTGGAGATTCCAAGTCTATGAGCAATAGGAGCATAGACAACTAGGGTTTCTTCTGAGATTCTGCGTTGTTTATTGGGTGGTAAAGCCCCAAGAGTTAGCATATTATGCAGTCTGTCGCATAGTTTGACAACTAAAACTCGCACATCTTTAACTGAAGTAATTAGCATTTTGCGGAAGCTTAAAGCTGCAACTACTAATTTTTCATTGGAGTGAGAAGCAGGGAGTTCTTCTGCACGAATAGCAACGATTTTTGTCAGTCCATCGACTAATGAAGCTACATCTTCACCATAATTTTTTTTAACATCTTCTAAAGTATAGTCTGTGTCTTCTACCACATCGTGTAAAAGTGCTGCGCAAACCATCACTTCATCACCGCCAAAATGAGCAACAATGCAAGAAACTAGTAATGGATGCACGATATAAGGCTCACCACTGCGTCTTTTTTGATTCTTGTGTGCCTCAGTTGCAAAAGCAATAGCTTTCTCAATGTTTGGAGTAATTTCTAACATACTATAGAGCAATTCTATTGCTTTTTGCGGTGCTGTAATAGTAGCGACTTTTTTAAGAAATTCCACTTTTTACCTTAATTTTAGAAAAATTAAAAATGCAAAGATTAGTTTTGTGTTTCCTCTACTCTTTCTAATCCAATCTTTCCTTCTGCAATCTCTAATAAAGCAATATCAGAAAGCTTATCAATTTTTGGATTTTTATTGACCAATGGTTTGGCGCCACGGCTTAGTTCGTCGATTCTTGCAAAGATGATATTTGAAAGTAAATATCTATCAAAATTAACTTTTTCTAATGCTTTAGATGCGATTTGTTCAATTCTCATTTTTATCCTTTTTTAATTTGAAACTTGGGAGTAAATAGCACTTTCTTCTTGCTTTAAAATGGCTAAAAGATTGCCTTGTTTAAACATATTGCATACGATAATTGGCAGTGCATTATCTTTTGCTAGGGCAATAGCGGTGTCATCCATAACTTTAATATTATCTTTTAAAGCTTGTTCGTAACTAATGTGTTTAAGCATTGTTGCATCGGGGTATTTAACTGGATCTTTATCATAAACACCATCAACTTTTGTAGCTTTGATAATCATTTCTGCTTCAATTTCAACGGCTCTTAAAGTAGCCGCGGTATCTGTTGTAAAAAAAGGATTTCCTGTCCCTGCAACAAAAATCACAACACGCCCTTTTTCTAAATGGCGCATTGCGCGTCGGTTAATATAGGTTTCACACACTTCTTTGATTTCTAAAGCACTCTGCACTCTTACATTTATGCCATGATATTCTAGTGCTTCTTGCATAGCTACTCCATTGATGATGGTAGCAAGCATTCCCATATAATCACCACTTGTGCGCCTGATGATGCCACCTTGTGAAGCACTTACGCCTCGAATGAAATTGCCACCACCAATAACGATTCCAACTTGGAAACCATTATCTACTAGCGCTTTAAGCTCTGTTGCGATGTAATCAAGGATTCCGCTTTCAATCCCAAAGCCACTTTCACCCGCCAAAGCCTCTCCAGAAAATTTTACTAAAACTCTTTTTGCCATTAACTAAGCCCTTTTAAAAACTTTTGAAATTTTTAATTATATTCAAAAGATACTTACGAATAAGTAAAGATTTGGTGTGTTCTACCAAATTTCATCATTTTTTTGCTGTAATTTTTCTAATTGTTGATTTTGGATTTCATATGCTTTTTTTAAAATTTCATTGGGAGTTTGCTTAGCAGAATCTCTTTGTTTTGGTAAATCTTGGCGATTATAAAGGCTTTCAAAGTGTCTAATATGTTCCTTGGTGCCTTGATTGTATTGTAAGTTATCCAAGTTTTTTTGCCGTAATTGTAAATTAAGTTCTTCTAGGTGCTTTTTTAATTTGCTTTTAATGAGATTTTTTGTGTGATTGTCATCTTCTTTGCTCAAAGAATTTTCAAGTTTTTTTTGTATGATTTTAGGTGAGTTATTTTTGCTAGGATTATCTTTTTTAGAATCTCCCCTCTCGCAACCAAAAAACAATATTAGACTTAATAAAATAATCCAATGTTTCATTTAAGATTTTTAATCCATTGTTTTAAAATAATCCTGAATTTATAGCATATTTTGTTAAGATTCTAAAGAGAACAACAAGATTAAAGAAATTTTGTTTTAAGGGATAAAAAATGCGTCATTTATGTTTTGATACAAGAGAGCTTGATAATCAAGCAAGAGAGAAGTTTTTGCTACCTTCTGAAATTTTAATGGAGAATGCTGCAAGGGGTATGGCAGAGTTTTTAGCACAGAAATTTCCTTTGGGTAGTAAAATTCTTATGATTTGTGGAAGTGGCGATAATGGTGGAGATTGTCTAGCTTTAGCCAGAATGCTTGTTGGAAAATATTCCTTGGGAATTCTTTTGCCTTTGGGGGTGAAAAGCACTCTAGCAAAAACTCAACTTAAACGCCTTGAAGCCTGTGATTCTTCGGTTTTTCTTCCAAGTCTTGAAGGCATTGAACTTTCTAGTTTTGATATTATTATTGATGGACTTTTTGGAATTGGCTTTAGGGGTGAATTTTCATTTCAAATGCAGAATCTCATCACGCTGCTTAATGAAACTAGGGCTATTAAAATTGCTTGTGATATTCCAAGTGGGATTGATCTTTATGGTAATCCAAGATTTTTGGGGGAGATTCCTTTTGCTTTTAGGGCTGATTTTACCTTGACAATGGGTGCATTAAAAAATGCACTTTTTAGCGATTATGCAAAAGATTTTGTGGGAGAAATTTGTTGTTTGGAGTTAGGAATTAGCGAGAGCATTTTTGCTCCTAATTCTAATTTTAAGCTTTTAGAAAGCAGTGATTTCAAAGCCCCAAAACGCAATTTGCAAAATTGCAATAAAGGGAGTTTTGGGCATTTAAGTGTGTTAGGTGGAGAAAAAATTGGAGCGAGTTTATTAAGTGCTCTAGCAGGATTTAGAATGGGGGCAGGGCTTGTTAGCTTTGTTAGCGATATTGCTCCGTCTAATCTCCCTTATGAAGTTATGTATGCGAACTTTATCCCAAAAAATACTACGGCAATTGCGCTTGGAATGGGTTTTGGTAGAAAAAATCCCTTTTCTTTGAAAATGTTGAAAGATTTTTGGGAGATACCTATTTTGCTTGATGCTGATATTTTTTATCACGAAGTTTTTGGGGATTTGATACAAAATTTCTCAAAAGTTATCTTAACGCCTCACCCAAAAGAATTTAGCACCATTTTAAGAGTTTTGGAAAAAAAAGAAATGGCAGTTGAAGTGATTCAGAAAAATCGTATTGCCCTAGCACAAGACTTCTCTAGTAAATACCCTAATACCACACTAATTTTAAAAGGGGCTAATAGCCTTATTGCCAAAAATGGGGAAGTTTATATTAATCCTCTTGGCAGTAATGCCTTGGCAAAAGGTGGAAGCGGAGATGTTTTAGCAGGGATTATTGCAGGGTTATTAGCGCAAAATTATTCTAGTTTGGAAGCTTGTATTCAAGGGGTTTTGGCTCATAGTCTTTGTGCACAAAAATTTATTGAAAAAAATGCGGATTTTTCTTTAAGCCCCCTTGATTTAATTGATCAAATTCGCTATCTTTAAGAAAAACAATTTAATAAGGATATAAAATGAATGATTCTCTAATCATTGGTAATAAAACTTTTGAAAGTCGCTTGATTGTGGGTAGTGGAAAATATAAGGATTTTAAAACGACTTATGAAGCCACTCTTGCTTCAAAAGCGCAGATGATTACCGTGGCAGTAAGGCGTGTGAATATTACAAATCCTAATGAAGAAAATCTTTTGGATTATTTCAAAGATTCTTCCATACAATTTCTTCCAAATTCTGCTGGTTGTGTGAATGCTGATGAGGCTATCACGCTTTTTAGGCTTACAAAAGCTGCAACAGGGATTAACTTTATTAAGCTAGAGATTATTGGTGATGCGCAAAAAACACTTTATCCTGATGTTTTAGAAACGCTCAAAGCGTGTGAAGTGCTTGCTAAAGAGGGTTTTGTGGTGCTTGCTTATAGCAATGATGATCCGGTTATGGCAAAGCATTTAGAAAATGCTGGTGCAAGTGCGGTAATGCCACTTGCAGCACCAATTGGTAGTGGGCTTGGGATTCAAAACCGCTACAATATTGCCTTTATTAAATCAGCTATTAAGATTCCAGTGATTGTCGATGCTGGAGTGGGTTGTGCCTCTGATGCTGCTATTGCTATGGAGCTTGGTGCTGATGCTGTGCTTACTAATACTGCTATTGCACAAGCTAAGAATCCTATTTTGATGGCAGAGGCAATGTGTGAGGCAGTTAAAGCAGGAAGAAAAAGTTATCTTGCAGGCAGAATTCCTAAAAAACCTTATGCTACTGCAAGTTCTCCAACAGAGGGGCTTTTAGAGTTTTAAGGTTTAAAATTGCAAGGATTTATACTCCACACCCAAAGGGTGAGAGAGGAAGATTTGATTGTAAGAATCCTCTCTCACACTCACCTTCACACGCTTTATCGATTCTATGGCGCACGACATAGTATTATTCATTTGGGAAATAAAATTGATTTTGTTATTGAGCAAGATTTAAGAGAAATAGGAAAGCTAAGAGAGCCTATACATTTGGCATTTCAATGGGAATGCGAATCAAGCAAACGCTACTATTGGCAACAATATCTTAACTTGCTTAATCAGCATTTGCGCGATGTTAATCATTTGGATTCTTTTTATTTTGAACATTTGCAAAAGGGCGCAAAATACTTGCAAAAAGAAGAGCCTAAACGCTGTATTTTGAATCTTTATGTAAGATTGCTAGAGTTTGAGGGGAGAAAAAATCCTCTTTTGAGTTGTCTTGTTTGCGAAAGAGAATTGGGAGAAGAAATAGTTTTGGGCAGGGGAGTTGTTTGTGGTCATAAGGGCTGTTTGCAAGGAGAAGTTTTTAACAAAGAACATATTAAGCAATGGCTAGACTTTAAAGGTGAGTTTTTGGAGGATGAGGAAGTGGAAAAGCTTTGGAATCTTTTAAAGCTAGGATTGTAGAAGTGGATTAATATGAACCAGAAAATATTAAAATTTATTGCTAAAAATCATTTACTTACCCTTAGTGTTAGAGATGAAGATAAAGGGGTGTATATTGCAAATTGCTATTATGCTTTAGATAAAAAGGATTGTTGTTTATTAATAAAAAGTGCTTTAGATTCTAAACATATAAAATTAGCTATACAAAATCCGCATCTTGCAGTTTCTATTGCCAAGGATAGTAAGAAGCTTATTTTGATAAAAGGGGTGCAGATAAAAGCACTTTTTAAACAAGCAATAAATGAGCAAAAAAGCCTTTATTATTCTCAATTTCCTTTTGCAAGGTTTGCTAGTGGAGAAATTTTTGCGTTAGAAATTTTATGGGCAAAATACACAGATAATGGATTACTTATAAGTGAGAAGTTGATTTATCAAAAAGAAAAGTAAGTGGTACGCCCGGAGGAATTCGAATCCCCGACCTACAGGACCGCAACCTGTTGCTCTATCCAGCTGAGCTACGGACGCACATATTGGTGGAGTGTAGGAGGATCGAACTCCTGACCTCAACGCTGCCAGCGTTGCGCTCTCCCAGCTGAGCTAACACCCCTTAAAAAAGCGAATTATACCAAATAAAACTTAATTTTCCTCTAAAACTTTTGGAATATAATCTTGTAAATATTTTTCCACTTCCTTTTGCAAGTTTTCTAAGTCTCCTGAATTATCAATTATATAATTTGCTAATTTCTTTTTTTCTTCAAGAGATATTTGTGATGAGATTCGCGCTTGAATAGCTTGCGATTCAAGATGATCGCGTTTTTGGATTCTTTGGATTTGAATCTCCTCTGGAACAAAAACTAGCAAAACTTCTTTAAAAGGATAGTTGTTGGTTTCATAAAAAAGTGGAATGTCTAAAAAATAGGGAATCTTTTTAGATTCTAAAGCTTTGGCTTGCTTTAAAATCTCTTCTTTGATTTTTGGGTGTAAAATTCTCTCTAATGTTTCCTTGCTTTTTTTGTTGCTAAAGACAATTTCACCAAGTTTTTTTCTATTAATTTTGTTATTTTCTAAAATCTCATTACCAAAGATTTCAGTTATTTCTTTGGCGGATTGATCAAGCAGAGTGTGTGCGATACTATCTGCACACACCACTTCATACCCATAGAGTTTTAAAAATGATGCAATGGTGCTTTTGCCACTTCCAATTCCGCCTGTTAAGACAATAGCATATTTAAAATTCAATTCCTAATAGCTCCAAATAAAGCGTTTCTCACTCCCTTTGGAATCACAAAAGCCGCTAGATGTAAATTAGCGTGATAATATTCTAAATCTTCTAGCATATCTGCCTTTTGTAGCATAATATCTGCAGTTGGGTGGAATCTTTTGGAGGCAAAGAGATAAAAATCTTGTATATCTAAAGACATTGGAATATAAAAAGGCATTTTAACCCTAAAGCTTCCATCAAGTAATTCTAGTTGTTTTTTGACTTCTGTTGTTTCAAGGAGTAAATGAGGGGATTTTATTACCAAAATCCCATCTTCTCCCAGCAAAGATTCATAGTCTTTTAAATCAGCCTTGTTTTCAAGAATAATAATATCGTAGAAATTAGTTTTGACTTGGTTTTGCTGTAAAAACTCTTCTTTTTGCTGTGGGATAAGATTGAATCTTTTGTTTTGCATCACTGATTGATAGTGAGGGAAAAAACTAATAAGAGATTCAAGGATTTTTAAATCAAATTGTAAGAAATCCACTTTTAAATCTTTATGGCGTAAAAATTCAAAAGCAATTTCTAGATTAAAACTCCCAGCAATGAGAATCTTTTTGGGCTCTTTGTGAGAACAAGCACTAATGTGCGCTAAAAGCTCACTTTGTAGGGGAAGCATAGTTTTAAGTAGAATTTTATCATCTATTAAGGCAATGTTTTCAAACGCTTGAGAGTTAAAAATCTCCAAATGATGCTTAATTCCACTTGCTTCTAAAAGTTTGCTCTCAATCTTGTATTCTTGTTGAAATTTTTCATTATAATTTTTTGTTATCCACATAAATAACCTTTTTAGTTTTTGTTAAGCCTATTGTATTTTAGGTAAAAATATCTTTAAACTATTGCATCAATAAATAAAAATCATTGCGAAATATCAAAATTTTCCCATCATTAAGGATTTCTATGCGATTTTCGTTGTTTAAAATATTTTCTGTTAGCTTTGATTCAAGCTCCATTATCCTTGGCTCACACATTTTGCGTGTCATACCGGCATTGGAGATTTTTAAATTGTCATTATTTAAGTCATAACTACCAAAGAAATTATTGCAACCAAAAGTGCCAAAAACTCCTTTTTCTTTAAAGCCGATGAAAAATGGATATTCTTTTTCAAATGTCAAAACTTCTGTTGTATTATTAAGCTTAAAGCTATGGATTTTCCACTCTTGCTTGGATTGCAAGGTTTGATAGATAGTGTTTTGTGTGGCTTCTTGTGTGTTTAGATTCTTGCTTGAGCATCCTGCTAATAGCATTGCAACTCCAAAAATTCCTGCTATGATAATTTGTTTCATTTTTTCTCCTTTAATTTAAGCGAATAATATTAACCTTGGCATCAGAGCGTAATTTTTCAAAATATTCATAAATTAAATAATCTTCTTTTTGGGACATAATTTTTTGCAAAATAATATCTCTTACATTTTCAAAAGGCGCAAGGCTTGGATTATTTTTCGCTTCAATCAAAAAGGTAATAAAATCTTCCCCAACAGGATAAATAGGAGTGAAAGTGCCTACTTTGCCTTGCACAAAAGCAGGGACAATTTGAGGGTTTAAAGCAGCAATTTGCAGGACTTCATTTTCTTGCCCTATGCCTTTTGGAATGGTTTTGCCTCCACTTTTAACAAGTGTTTCTAATGCAGCACCTTCCTTGCTAAAAAACTTCTTAACATCAATACTTTGTGGGATTAAAAATTCTTCTTTATGTGCGTTATAGTAATTGCGCAATTCATCTTCATTGACCATTTTTAAGCTTTCTTGGGAGATGATTTGATAAAGCTTTCTTTTTAGGATTCTTTTTTTGATTTCATCTTTGTAGCTTTCCCAATTCCCGCCATTGGTGCGAATGTATGATTCAAGTTGTGTGGAAGTTGTTTTGTTTTGTTTTGCGATAGAATTAAGCTCATCACTTAATTCTAATTCTGTTACAATAATGTTGTGCTTTTTGATTTCTTCTTCATGCAGTTTTTCATTAATAAGAATATCTACAGCAATATTTTGCTCCACTTTATCTCTTTGTTGCACCTTATATACATCAAGTAAAGTTACAGGGTTGCCATTGACAAAAAAAGCGATTCCATTTACCAGTGAAGGAGCACTAAATACGCTACTTGCAACAAACAAACTAAACAAGCTTCCTAAAAGATACTTTCTCATTTTTTCTCACTATAATTTTTTTAAGATTCTAGCAAAAACTTTTTGGGTATTTTCTAAAAATTATAATTCTTCTGTAAAATTTCTTGTAAAATTACCCAAAATTTTTTAAAGCTCTCTAAATCTAATTTTTCATTCAAAGAATGGGGATGCAAAATAGTTGGTCCTATGGAGATAAACTCTGCTTTAGGAAATTTTTGCTTTAAGATTCCACATTCAAGTCCAGCGTGGATACTTTTTAATTTTGCATTTTTGTTGTGCTTTTGGTAGATATCCCATACTAATTCTAGCAGTCTCCCTTCTTCTTTTGTCCATGGCGCATAATAATCTAGGACATTCACTTCAAAATTTAGAGAATTTAGAAAAGTTTGACTTAGGGCAATATTTTTTTGCATTAAATCTTCTTGATTACCCCTTCCCATTGCATAAAAGATAAAACTTTCATTATCTTGCTTTAAGATTCCTAAATTGCTTGAAAGCAATGGAGAATTGCCTTTGGCTTTAATAACGCCATTTTCTAGCCCCAAAATAGCGGTGAGTAGATCTTTACAAGCATAGCCATACTTTGTCTGTTTTAGGGGTGTAATAACGAAATTTTCTGATAATGATTCAAGTTTAATTGCTTGAGAATCTTTAAGAGCGATTTTTAAGGTTGCATTTACAGGGATAGAGTTACGCTTCTCACCACCCCAAAATTCAATGATAATTCCCTCTAAGTCTCTAGCTATTTTGGCTAATTCTAAGATTGCATTAGGGATATTTTTGTGAATCTCAATTCCGCTATGTCCGCCTTTAAAGTTTTGAGTTTTGATTTCAAAGCATTTATAATCCTTAGGGGTTGCTAAAATTTCAAATCCTTTCTTAGCTTTTAAATCATATCCTCCCGCACAACTATAAATAACCTCATCAATGTCTTCGCTATCACAATTTATAATATAAGGCGAATGGATTTCTAACTCCAAATGATTAGCCCCAATCATTCCCACTTCTTCATCGTTTGTAAATAAGCATTCAATATTATCAAAATCCCTTAAGGCTAAAATCATACAAGCTAATGCTGCTCCATTATCCGCTCCAAGGCTAGAATCCAAAGCGCCAAGCCACTTGGAATCCAAAAATTTAGGCTGCACTTTAAAATCTTTTGATTCTCCGACATAGACCATATCATAATGCCCTTGTAAGCAGATTTTTGGATTACCTTTTGTGCAAAGTAAATTTCCAGCTTTATCTTCTTTTATAGTCGCTCCATTTTCTTTTGCCTTTGTGATAATCCATTCTTTGAGTTTAGAGCAATTTTTGCTTGGGTGGGGAATCTTGCAAATTTCTAAGAACAATTCTAGAGGTTCAAAACTTTCTTTCAAGGTTTATCCTTATTTTGATTTATGTTCTTTGCAGTATTCCACGATTTTTCCATGGAATCTCGCATAAAGCACATTAAGTGGAATTTGATATTTATAGATTTTACACACTTCTTTGTAATTTTCCATTATTCCACTAACTAGCCATTCTTTAATATCGTCGTAATCTTCTAATTCATAGCCATAGCTTTTTAGAAGTTTATAAGTGTATTGATCTGCCACCATTTCTGCTCTCAAAGTTCCATAGCATAAAATGGCATCGCAGGTTTCATTGCCAATGCCTTTTTGACTAAGCAACCATTGTCTGCTAACATTTTCACAAAAACTTTCAAAACTTCCAAATTCTGCTAAAATATTCTGACACAGATAAATGATTCGTTGTGATTTTTGTCGAAAAAATCCCACATCACTCATAAGGTTTTGTAGAGTAGCTAGGGGAATCTTTGCTAAAGCTTCTAGGCTAAGTAAATTTTTTGTTCTTAAGCGGTTAATTGCCCTAAAAGCACTTTCCCAGCGCGTATTTTGCACCAAAATTGCCCCTATGATTACTTCAAAGTTCCCTGCATTAGGCCACCAAAGGTTATGGGGAGGATTTTTTAAATACCCAAGATTTTTTAAAAAGCAAAACAAATCAAAGCTATTTTGTATTTGCACTTGATTCTTCACTTTTTTCAATGTGGCTAATATTAAGCCATACAAACTTATAAGCTATGTAAATTACCACTGGCCACATAATGAGTAAAAATTCTGTCATTTTTAATCCTTTAGTATTGATGAGAATCTTCTCTTAATTCTTCTTTGGTAATTTTGACTTTATCCATGAGATTCCACACATAAATAATGTAAGCCAAAACAAAAGGAACAAGCAAACTAACATAGCCCATTACACTTAGAGTATAATAGCTTGAACTTGCATTTTGAATCGTAAGCGAGTTTTGCAGTTCTACTAGGCTTGGATAAAACGCGCTTTTGCCAATCCCGATGGATAGCAAAATAGTAAAAACAGCTAACACGCTACCAATGCCTAAGGCAAAGATTCCTTTTTTGCAGCCCTTATAGGTCATTAGCATTCCAAACAAAATAAACACAGCGCCAACTAGCAAGATTCCAATTAAAAAAGGAAAATCTAGGAAGTTTTGCAAATAAAGGTATTTTTGTAAGCTAATATCTCCATTGGGCAAAATAGCAAAGCCCTCTTTAGTAAAAATCCAAAATAAAAAAGTAAGAAAAAAAACCAAAAACGCAAGGCTATTTGGCAGAATCTTTTTTTGGAATCTAGGCTTTAAAGTCTCATCATCAATATTGTTTAAAAAATAGCCACAAGCTAAGATTCGACTTAAAAAAACCAAAGCAAATCCCAAAAGAAAATTCCAAGGATTAAGTAAAGCTTCCAAGCCCTTAGCAGGATTTTGCCAAGTTACAAAGTTAGAAGAATCTAGACTAAAATTTGCCCCGCTAAAAAAGGTGCTTAGCGCAACGCCTATCAGAAAAACTCCCAAGATTCCATTAATAAGCAAGAAAAATTCATAAGTCTTTGATCCAAGAAAATTGCCTTCTTTTTTGCGGTATTCATAGCTCACAGCCTGAATAATAAAACAAAACAAGATAATAAGCCAAACCCAATATGCTCCACCAAAACTCGTGCTATAAAACAAGGGAAAAGCAGCAAATGAAGCTCCGCCAAAAAGCACTAAAGTGGTAAATCCAAGCTCCCATTTTCTGCCCAAAGAGTTAATAATAAGCGCCTTTTCCTCTTCATTTTTGGCAAGCTCAAAAAGCATTCCTTGTCCGCCTTGAACAAAAAACATAAACACCAAAAGCCCTCCCAAAAGACTTAAGATTCCCCACCAATAAATTTGTAATCCCAGTAATTCTAATCCAAAAAACATTTTTTCTCCTTAGTGCGCAAAGCCTTTTTTGATTTGCCGCAAAATAATGCCAATTTCAGCAATCAACAACGCAGTAAATAAAACCAAAAAGATAAAGAAAGAAATTTGCACATTAATGCTACTTAGGTGAGTGGCAGCCATTCCAACAGGCATTAGATCTTGAATCGCCCAAGGCTGTCTGCCCACTTCTGCAACAATCCAGCCACATTCTGCAGCAATATATCCAAGTGGAATCGTCCATAAAGCAATCCATAGAATTTTTCTAAATTTTGTAATTTCATTTGCCATTGCAAGATAGAGCACCACAATAAACAAAACAAAAAACCAACTTCCTAATGCCACCATTAAGTGAAAAGTATAAAAGGTTAGGGCAATTGGCGGCACAGCTTCTTTGGCGTCTTTTAAATAGCCATATCCAAAATAAGACATATTTTCTTTAACAATTTGAGAATATTGCTCTAAATCATCCGCAGCTATTCCTGATTCTCTACCCTTTTTGTATTCTCTAAAGGCTTCTAGGGCTAGATGACCTTTTTGGATTTTTTCTTCAATGCTCATGATATTTTTTTCTGCATTGCCATATACTAAATCATTGATTCCAGGAACAAAACTATTAGGAGAGCGATTCCCCAAAATTGAAAGCGCATAAGGAATAGTAATATTAAATAAAAAAGTATTTTGATCATCGCCGATTTGTTTATTGGGGTTTAAAATACCAAAAGCCACAAGTCCTGCTCGATGCTCACCTTCATAGATTCCTTCCATGGCAGCAAGTTTCATGGGCTGTTTTTGGGTAACTTGATAAGCGCTTTCATCACCGCTAATAAAGAGAAAAATTGAAGTAATAAGCCCAAAACTTGCCCCCACAATGAGCGATTTTTTAGCTACTATAACATCGCGCCCTTTTAGAAGAAACCAAGCAGAGATTCCAACTACAAGCAAGGCAGAAATAACATAGCCACTTGAAATGGTATGCAAAAATTTGCTAATTGCTACAGGACTTAATGCCACTTCAAAAAAGTTTGTCATTTCATTTCTAGCACTTTCTAAATTAAAGGTTGTTCCAATAGGGTATTGCATCCAGCCATTTGCCACCAAAATCCAAAATGCGCTTAAATTAGAGCCAATTGCGACAAGCCAAGTGGAAAGCAAGTGGAATCTAGGGGAGACTTTATTCCAGCCAAAAAACATTACAGCAAAAAATGTGGCTTCCAAAAAGAAAGCCATAATCCCCTCAATAGCTAATGGCGCACCAAAAATATCACCAACAAACCACGAATAATTTGCCCAGTTTGTCCCAAACTCAAACTCCATAATAATGCCCGTTGCCACGCCAATAGCAAAATTAACTGCAAAGATTCCTAACCAAAATTGTGTAATTTTTTTCCATTCTTCATTTTTGGTTTTAACATAAATGCTCTCCATAATTGCCAAAATAAAAGAAAGCCCCAAAGTTAAAGGCACAAATAAAAAATGATAAAGTGCTGTAAGGGCAAATTGCGCTCTACTCCAATCTACACTAGCCGCTCTTTGTAGTAGTTCTTGTTCCATTTTATTCCTTTAAAATTCAGTGAGATTTTTGCTAACAAATTCGCTTTTTTCTTCTTGTGTTTGGAAGTTTGTTTTTAGGCTTTTGTCATAAATAAAGATTTTTAAAAAACCAAAGATAATTAGAAGCTTAAGAATGATAACTAGCCAAAGACTTTTTCCTAAAGTCATATTTCTAAAACCATCATAATAAAGATAAAAAATCTTAGATAAGAATCGCATCATTTGCCTTATTAGCTATATTTTAAACAAACTTGGAATTTTAGTCTTTTAATTTTAAAAAAACATTAGGCAAAAAATATAGTAAAATTGCTTATAATAAGGGTCTATTTTTATTTTAATTGGTTAAAATTTAGTTTTTATTTTCTTGTAGGAGAAAGAATGGCATTAGACGAGAACAAACAAAAGGCGATAGAATTAGCTATTAAACAAATTGATAAAGCCTTTGGAAAAGGCGCTTTAATAAGGCTTGGAGATAAACCTGTGGAAAAAATTGATGCAATTAGCACAGGCTCTTTGGGGTTAGATATTGCTCTTGGAATTGGTGGGATTCCAAAGGGTAGAATCATTGAAATTTATGGACCAGAGAGTTCAGGTAAGACAACACTTGCCTTGCAAGTAGTGGCAGAATGTCAAAAAAAGGGTGGAATTTGTGCTTTTATTGATGCTGAACATGCCCTTGATGTAACCTATGCTAAAAGGCTTGGTGTTGATGTGGAGAATCTTCTTGTCTCACAGCCAGATTTTGGGGAGCAAGCTTTGGAGATTCTAGAAACCCTTACAAGAAGTGGGGGAGTGGATTTGATTATCATTGATTCTGTTGCTGCACTTACTCCAAAAAGTGAAATTGAAGGGGATATGGGTGATCAGCATGTGGGACTTCAAGCAAGGCTTATGAGTCAAGCGCTAAGAAAAGTTACAGGCGTGATTCACAAAATGAATACAACAGTGATTTTTATCAATCAAATTCGTATGAAAATCGGAGTGATGGGGTATGGAAGTCCAGAAACTACTACTGGCGGAAATGCACTTAAATTTTATGCAAGTGTAAGGATTGATGTAAGGCGCATTGCAACTTTAAAACAAGGTGAGCAGAATATTGGGAATCGTGTCAAGGCAAAAGTTGTTAAAAATAAAGTGGCGCCACCTTTTAGAGGGGCAGAGTTTGATATTATGTTTGGTGAGGGAATCAGCAAGGAAGGTGAGTTAATTGATTATGGTGTGAAGCTTGACATTGTTGATAAAAGTGGAGCGTGGTTTAGCTATGAAGATAAGAAGTTAGGTCAAGGCAAGGAAAATGCTAAGGTATTTTTGAGAGAAAATCCAGAAGTTGCTCAAGAAATAGAAGAAAAAATCAAGGCTTCTATTAGCGTAACGGATGATTTATCTACAGATGATGATGAAAATTTAGAAGAATAGGGAGAAAACAATGATTTATATTGATGAGATTCAAGCACAAGAAGTTTTAGATAGTCGTGGGAATCCTACGATTCAAGCAAGTGTCCTATTAAGCGATGGAAGTGTGGGGAGTGCGATTGTCCCAAGTGGTGCTAGCACAGGTAAAAGAGAGGCTTTGGAATTGCGCGATGGAGATGAGAGATTCTTAGGTAAGGGCGTTTTAAGGGCTTGTGAAAATGTTCAAACTAGTATTGCTGATACACTTTGTGGTATGAATCCTTTTGATCAAGGTGATATTGATAAGACATTAATTGAGCTAGATGGCACAGAAAACTTCTCTAAGCTTGGTGCAAATGCTACACTTGGGGTTTCTATGGCAGTGGCTAGGGCTGCAGCAAAGAGTTTAAATATCCCACTTTATCGCTATTTAGGTGGCGCAAATGCTTTAGTGCTTCCAGTGCCTATGTTAAATATTATTAATGGTGGAAGTCACGCTGATAACACCGTGGATTTTCAAGAATATATGATTATGCCTGTTGGATTTGATACTTTTAGTGAAGCAATGCGTGCAAGTGCAGAAATTTATCAACATTTAAAAAAGATTCTAAAAGATTCTAAACACATTACAAGCATTGGTGATGAGGGTGGATTTGCTCCTAATTTAAAGACTAATGAAGAACCCATTCAAGTTATTTTGGAGGCTGTGAAAAAAGCAGGATATAAAGAGGGAGATCAAATTGCAATAGCGCTTGATGTTGCTAGTAGTGAGTTTGTTAATGAAAAAGGAATCTATTGTCTCAAAGGCGAAGGGCGTGAGCTTAGCAGTGAAGAATTGATTGAATATTATGAAAAATTAATTGCAAAATATCCCATTGTTTCAATTGAAGATGGCTTGAGTGAAGATGATTGGAGTGGTTGGGAGAAGCTTACACAAAAGCTTGGAAATAAGATTCAGCTCGTGGGTGATGATTTGTTTGTTACAAATGCTAAGATTCTTGCAGAAGGAATCAAACAAAATATTGCTAATGCAGTGCTTATTAAACCAAACCAAATAGGAACGGTAAGTCAAACTATGGAAACTGTGCGCCTAGCACAACGCAATAATTATCGTTGCATTATGAGTCATCGTAGTGGAGAGAGTGAAGATAGCTTTATAGCTGATTTTGCTGTTGCGCTTAATACAGGAGAAATCAAGACAGGTTCAACAGCAAGGAGTGAGAGAATGGCAAAATATAATCGACTTTTGGCAATTGAAAATGAGTTGGCTTATCCAGAATATCTAGGAAAAAGTCTCTTTAGAAAATAGTTATGGATGAAGAAGAATTTGGTTATCAAAAGGGAGGGTTTTATAAGCTACTTCCTTTTTTAAGCCTTTTGTTAGTGATTTGTATCGCAGGAGTTTATTTTGGGAATTTACTCTTTGGTAATAATTCTTTAAAGGTTTTATTAGAGCTTAGAGAAAAAGAAAGAGAAATATCTCAAGAAGTAAAGAATCTTATGAGTGAAAATGCAAAACTTCAAAAAGAATTTTTTGAATTGAAAGGATTGGAGCCGCAATGAGAATTTTAAGTGTATTGTTTATTATTGCGTTAAATATGTTTGCCAATGAGCCTCAAGTGTTGCCTAAGATCCCTGATCTTAATATTCAAGCTCCCATAGAAGTGAAAAAAGCGCAATTGCCTAGTGAAAACAATAGCACAAAACCCACTAGAAATCCATTTGAATCAGCAATGAAACCAAAAGAGAGCGGACAAGTTTCAAATCCACCCAAATTGGATTTATTTACTCAAACCGCTTTAAATCTCCCCTCCACAGCGCGAAAAATTAAAAAGATTGCCATTTCTTATCAGAATCTTGATGGTTCTATTAGTGCTATTGAAAAAGAGCTTGATGGGGATATTGATTGGCATTTCCCGCTTGTGTTAAGTCAAGAAGTTCAAGCAAATACGACTTTGCCTACAGCTAGTGATTTTAATTTTCATAAACTCTTTAACTTTCACATTGAAGGCAAAAAAGTGATTTTAAAAACACCTTTGCAATTAATAAGAGATTTTACACTTGCCTCTCCAACGCGATTGATTCTTGATTTTAAAAGCAATAGCAATAAAAGCCTGAAAGATTCAATGATAACCCATTTGCCAATTGTTAATAAGGTAGAATTACAAACGCATTTGGATTTTTACCGAATTACATTGAATTTAGATGGGCAATATAAATACCTTTTGAAAAACACAAAAGAGGGCTTAGAGATTGCATTCTACTAATCTTGTTTTGATTGGATTTATGGGGAGTGGCAAAAGCAGTGTTGCTAAAGCACTCTATCAGCACACAAATGCCTTGATACTTGATAGTGATTTAGTGATTGAAAATAATGAAAATATGACAATTCCTGAAATTTTTTCTCAAAAAGGTGAAACTTATTTTAGGAATCTTGAGAGGGCATTTTGTTTGTTTGTATCTCAAAATATCCACCATTGCATTATTTCAACTGGGGGTGGAATGCCTTTGTTTTGTGATGTTAGGCTAATGGGAAAAGTGTTTTTTTTGGATCTTAGTTTTGAGGATATTCTTTTGCGCCTTAGCAAAGAAGAGAGACTTAAGCGACCACTTTTTGAAAATCAAAAAGTAGCTTTAGAGCTTTATCAAAAACGCTATCAAGCCTATAAAGATTCTGCACATTTTTGTATCAATGCTAATCGCAGTATTCAAGAAATTACGCAAGAAATTTTAGATTGTTTTCCAATGAAATAATTAAGATTGATGATTGAAGTATTTTAGAAGTTTTGAGAGATTATTATGAATATTCTTATTCGTCTTCCAAATTGGCTAGGTGATGCGGTGATGGCAACATTTGCTTTGGAGATTCTTTATCGCACTTATCCAAATGCTCATTTTTATTTTGTGGGAAGTAAGGTGAGTTGCGCACTTTTTAACCATTATCCTAATACTACAACTATTGTTGATAATAGCAAACAAGCTAAGTTTAGGGTTTTAGCACTTTACAGACTTGCTAGAGCTATTCCTTTTTGTGAGATTGCCTTGACTTTTCAAAATAATTTTCTCTCCGCACTTTTTTTATTTTTTAATCGTGCTAAAAAACGCATTGGTTATGCCAATGAGTTGCGCTCTTTGCTTTTAAATATTGCTTTAAAAAAACCAAAAAAACTCCACGAATCCCTAAGGTTTGCCAAACTTGTAGAGACTATCATTCCTAATCATTGCGTTGTGCCTAGGCTTTATTTAAAACCCCCTAAAATCTCCATAACGCTTCCTGCACATTTTAATCATTCTAAAATTGCAGGAATCAATGCGGGTGCGGCTTTTGGGAGCGCTAAGCGTTGGGAGGAACAATATTTTGCTGCTGTGATAGAAGATTTATTAAAGCACGATTTTTGTGTGATTCTCTTTGGGGTAGAATCAGAAAATCTTATTAATGAAAAGATTATATCCTATCTTAAACAAAGCAATAGAATAATAAATTTAAGTGGAAAAACTAATATTCAAGAATTAATGGCGTATTTTTTAAGACTACAAATTCTTATTACTAATGATAGTGGTCCTATGCATATTGCAGCAGCTTTAAATATCCCTACAATTGCACTTTTTGGACCAACTAATCAAGAGGAAACTTGCCCCTTTAATGCAGAACATTCTTATATTCTTTCTCTTCAAACTTTTCACAAAGCACTTTCGTGCCAACCTTGCAAAAAGCGTTCCTGTCCTATCTCACAAGATTCTGCTGATTATCACGCTTGTATGCGAGAATTAAAACCTAATTGGGTGATTGAAAAAATTCATTCCCTTATAAGTTAGTTTCCATTAGAATTTGACATTAAATTTTATACAAAGTAAGATTATGAGGACTATACAAATAGGGCATTCACCAGATGCTGATGATCTTTTTATGTATTATGCTATTGCGTTTGGCTGGGTAGGCAATACTATTGCTTTTGAAAATCAAGCTTTAGATATACAAACTTTAAATGAAATGGCATTGGAAGGTGTATTGGATATTTCAGCTATTTCTTTTGGGGTGTATCCTTTTTTGGCTCAAGAACAAGCCCTATTAAGAACGGGCGTTAGTTTTGGTGAGGGGTATGGACCTAAATTGATTAAAAAAAAAGGCAAAACACTTAAAAAGAATTTTAAAGTGGCTCTAAGTGGCAAACACACGACTAATGCAATGATTTTTAAAATTGCTTATCCTCACGCAAGAATCTATTATAAAAATTTTTTGGAAATTGAAAAAGCGGTTTTGGAAGATGAGGTTGATGCGGGAGTTTTAATTCACGAATCTATTTTGCAATATGATTCTAATCTTGAAGTTGAATGTGAAATTTGGGATATTTGGAGTGATTTGAATTGTCAAAATCTCCCTCTTCCCTTAGGGGGAATGTGTATTCGCCGATCTTTGCCACTTAGCATTGCTATAGAGTGTGAAGAGATACTCACTCAAGCTGTTAGAGTTGCGCTAAAAAACAAATCACTTCTTTCTAAAATGCTTTTAGAAAGGAATCTAGTTCGCGTTGATTCAAAGAAGTTAGAGCATTATCTTAATCTCTATGCCAATGAAGATTCAATCTCACTAAGCAATAAGCAACTTGAAGCAATTAATATGCTTTTTAAACTTGGATTTGATAATAAATTATGTCCGCAGATTCTTGATGTTAATGATTGTTTGATTCCTAGGGAGTATAAAGATTTTAGGAATCAATAGATTCGATACATTACACGGATTCTAATTTTGGTTTTAACTGCAGGATAGGGATAGTCTTTGTAAGCAATTTCAATGGTATGGAGACTATTGTCATCTAAAAGTCTAAAACCGCTTGGTGTGAGTAGTTTTAGATCTGAAATGTCTCCATTTGGGTGCAAATAAAATTCCACAATATTATCGCCTTGTTGTCCCATTCTTCCGGCAATTTGTGGGTATTTTAGATATTGTTGTGTGATTTTGCCTATGCTACTTAGATTGTCTTCTATGAATTTTCTTTCTTCATAATTTAAAGAATACAAATCTTCCCCATACAATTCTTTAATTTCTTGATTTTCCATATTATTGCTATAGTTATAGATTGAAGGAGAGGAGGGTTTTGAAGTGGGCTTGTTTTTAAGAGAAGAGGCAAGAGGGTTTGGAGTTGATTTGTTTGCTTTTTGGGGAGTAGGTTTAGGGGTGGGTTGTTTTGTCTTAGAATCTTTTGTGGTTTTGGGTTTTGATTCCTTGGTCTTTGGTGTTGGTTTATCGTTTTTTGTGTTTTTAGATTCTTCTTTTGTGGTTAAAGGCGCTGATTCTTGTGGCTGTGTAGGGGTTGGTGGATTTTGCGGGAGATTTTGCGTGGCTTGGGAGAATTTAAAATCTTTAATGCTAATACGCTCCCCTTCCTTGCTTCCGTGTTTGGGTGGTTTGTAGGAATCATCTTGGGGTAATTTGATAAAAATCAATAGTAAAATAATAAAGTGAATTAATAGCGATAAAAAAAACGCAATGAGATTATTTTTCATTTATTGCTTTTCTTGCTTAAATAATTCCCCAAAATCTTCTATAGGATATTTATCAATTAAAGTGGCTCCATTTTGGTTTAATATTACAATATAGCGCATTTTGTAAAGCTCAAAAACTATTAGCTTGGCATTAAGCGATAAAGGAGTGCTAGAGAGAATTGTAATAGGAAAATCCTTTGGATTTTTTTTGAAAAAATCCAAAAAGTTATTGTTGTCTTTATAATAAACTCTTTTGCGAACATACCATAGCAACACTAGAAGTCCGACTAAAATAAGAATCACGCCACTATATTGAAACACATTAATACTCTCCAAAGGCGACTTAGCCATTTCAAAGGGAAAAGTTTTATTGCTTTCTTCTAAGATTTTGGTTGATTCTACTTTGTCTTGTGCTAGGTTAATAGATAGGCAAAATAAAATCCAAAATAATATTTTCATACCGCGCTAATACTTTCTCTCGTGAGATAATAAATAATGGCATTAGAATCTAAAATTTCATTTACCCTAATAGCAAGATTCTTTTCATAAACCATAACTTCACCTTTGCCTACGATTCTGCCATTAATATAAATCTCTACACTCTCTCCTGCTGGTTTTTGCAAATCAATAATAGAGCCTTTTTCAAAGCGTAGAATCTCTAAGAGTGGAATCTTTGCAGATCCAAGCTCGGCATGAAAGGATACTTTCATATCTAGCAATCCGCCATAGTTATTTATGATTCCTTCAAGATAGCGAGCTAAATCTTCTTGTTTTGGCGCTTGTATCTTGGCTAAAGTAAATTCATCTGCTGGCATTTTCTCTGCTTTATTTTAAATATGGATAAAAAGGGAGCATTTTGTGCCCTCTAGGGTAAAATTAAGGCTTTTAGTAGATGAATCTTTAAATTCTCCATAGCCATAAACTTTTGGAGTTGAGATGTTAAATTTCACTCCCTCAGTAACTGCTAAAACTTTGGCTAGTCCGATGGTGAGATTGGCAAGTTCTTGAGAAAGATCTTTTAGGGTTAATTCATCAAACTCTTCTTCCCCCAACAATCCGCCACCAAAAATCTCTAAAAATTCTTTTGTGCTAATAAAAGTAATAGTGGTTTTCTCTCCATCATCATACATAACATCAATGCTAGATAAAAAACCTTCAAGTAGCTTTTCATTTGCAACTTGGGGTGTCTTATCTAAAGTGTCTTCTATTGCCTGTTTGAAGGCATTTTCAATGATTTTATTTAGCATCTACCAACCTTCTTGATTAAAACATAGATTATAGCCAAATTTTATTTAGCTTGTGCAAACTTTGCAAGATTTTTTTGTTTCTTACCATTTTAGGATAAAAGTTGTTCCTTTTTTTTCTATACTTTGGCATTGAATGTCTATTTTATAAGAATCGCAAATCTTTTTAACAAGTGCCAATCCTATTCCAAATCCACCCTGATCTTTATTGTAGCGATAATATCGCTCAAAAATGCGCTTTAGGTGTGTTTTGGGTATTCCACAGCCATTGTCTTTGATAATTAAAGTATTTTTATCTATGATTACTTCCACATTTCCGCCATTATAGGTGTATTTAAGGGCGTTATCTAGCAAATTATCCACCATTCTAATAATGCGATTCTTATTTGCTTTTAATAGGCTTTGATTTGTTTTTAGGGTTATGGTGATATTTTTTTTCTTATAAAAGGGTTCAAAATAAGAAATTCTTTCTTTTAATAAGCAATCCATAGCGATTTCTTCTAGGCTATTTTCTTGAATATGAGAAAAATTATAAAAAACTAAGTCTTGATAAATTTGCTCTAGTGTGTTGGCTGCCATTTTGATTCGTTGTAATTTCTGAAAATCTTGTTCTTTAAGATTTTCTTTTTTGATTCTCTCAATACTCATTAGAATAATGCTTAAGGGGGTGTTGATTTCATGCGTGGAATCTTTGATGAAACGATTAAGAATTTCTATTTTTTCTTCCAAGGGCTTTAGGCTTAAACGAACTAAGAAATAAGCTATTACACTCATTCCAAAAAGAGCTAATAAAAAACTTCCACCAATTAACAACCACAGAGTGTGAATTTCTCTTAAAATACCATTATCTTGGATAATCATAAAAAAATCATCACGCCAATAAGGCTGATTGTGCAAATTTTTTTTGTGAAGTTCTAAATTTACTAAGCGCCAAAATCTTCCCCCCATTCTTTGGGTTACCAAATAAACATTGTCTTCAATGATGATGATTTTATCAGTGTATTTGTGATTTTTTTTGAAATTAATAGGAGTTCCTTTTCTTGTTAAAAGATTCCTAAAATCCCTTTTGGTGATAGGATTTTTTAACGCACTAAAAATCACTTCTCCATTTTCTTTATTTAAAGAAAAAGAAATGTCTAATTCTTTAGCACTTTCTTGCAATAATTGAAGGAGATCGTTGGGCTTTGTTTGCGATTTTTCTTGTAGATATATTGCTAGATTATGTGCCAATTCTCGGAGTTGCAGTGTTCTTTCTTCAATAAGAGATTGTTTTTCTTTTTGATACCAACCATAAAACACAACAATTAAAAAAATAAAACTTGTAATGGTGTAAAGTAAGCTAATTTTTAAGGCAATTTTTCTGCTTTCATTCATTGGATAGACTTTCTATAGCAATACCCTTCGCCCCTGCGCGTAAGAATATTATCTTTTCCTACAATTTGTCGTAAATTTTTGATATACACACGCAAACTAAGTTCGCTTGGTTCTTCTCCATAGTCCCAAAGGGTATTAAAAATTTCTTCTAATGGGACAAAGTGATTTTCATTAACCAAAAGGATTTTGAGTAATTCTCGCTCTTTGTTAGATAATCTATAAGGTTTTCCTTCGAAATATAAAATTCCTTCTTTGCAATCAAAGCTATAACCATTTTCAAAGTCATATAAATTAATACGATTACTTCGCTTAAGCAATGCTTCTAAGCGCAAAAGCAATTCTGAAAGTTCAAAGGGTTTGCGCAAATAATCATCACAACCGCTTTTAAAACCCACTTCCAAATCTTTAATGCTATTTAAGGCAGTAATAAAGATTGCAGGTGTTTGTTTGCCACTTTTGCGAATATTTTTTAGGGTTTCAAATCCATTTATATTGGGGACCATCACATCAAGCAATAAACAATCAAAATTTTCTTCATATGCTTTATTAGATGCTTCTATCCCATCATTACAACAAACTACTTCATAGCCCTCTTCACTAAGGCATTCTGCAATAATTTCTTGTAATGCCATATCATCTTCTAATAGCAATATTTTTGCGCTCATTTATCTCCTTTGCTTACGCAACTAAAGCGTTGCGCAAGATTTATGGTCTTGGACCAATTGGACATTCTTTATATCCCCTATTTGGGTAATCGCCCCCATTTGGTTCTCTGTTGCCTTTACATTGATTCTTGTGGTATTTTCTTAATAGCCCACTTTCATAGGCTTCTTTTTCACTCATTGAATCGATTCTTTTAGCTGTTTCTTTAGCGATTGCATCTTGATATTCTCTGTATTCTTTTAATGTCATTTGCTCATAAACGCTTTGTCTTTTGTCTCTTAGTTGTTTTCTAAAATCTCTACCCTCTTTGAGTGTCATTTTTTGTGTTCTTTTGTGAATCTCCATTTTATAATCTGGATAGTCTTTTGGAGTTACTTTTCCTGAAAGATTGATGAGTTCATCATTGCTCTTTTTTGAAAAATCTGCTGCTAAGGCTATAGAAGCACTTAAGGCTGTGCCAACTAAAATAGAAATTATGGTTTTTGCTTTCATGTTAAGCTCCTTATAATTTTTTTGTAGCAGAAGTATAAAATACAAACCTAAAGTCAATGTGAATTAAGAGATATTTTATAAAGTTTTTTGCGTTCGCTAGAGCTTGCTATGTTGAGTTGTGCGCGATATTTTGTAATCGTTCTTCGCACAATTTTGAGATTAAATTTTTGTTCAATGAGTTCTAAGATTCTATTGTCGCTAAGGGGTTTTTGCTTGTTTTCGTTTTTGATAAGTTCGCTTACAAATTCTTTGATTGTGGTGTTAGAAGTGTCTTCATCTAGGGCTGTGGCAAAGAAATTCCTTAGGGGAAAAATTCCTCTAGCACATTCTAAAAATTTATTTGAAATGGCTCTAGAAATTGTGCTTGGTGCATGCCCAAATTCCTCTGCTAAATCCTTTAGCTTCATAGGCTTTATTTCTCCGCCCATAAAAAAGTCATATTGATATTCCACAATCATTAAGCCTATTTTATAGAGCGTGGCTTTGCGCATTTCTAGAGCATCCACTAAATCCCTAGCATCTTTAATTTTGCTTTTTATGAATTCATCTTTGATTTTTTCTTTGGAATCTTTTTTTTGTGTTTCAATTTCAATGCTTGGATAGTATTTTTCATTGATTTGAACTTGAATATTATTTAATTCTTGAATCACTAAAATATCTGGAATAATAGCTGCTTCTTTTTGATAAAAATCTAAAGCAGGAGGGTTTTTAAAGCTGGAAATTACACGCATTGCTTGAGTATAGTTTTTGTCTTCTTTGTATTTTGTGTGATTTTCTAAATCGCCAATAAGCTTCAAACACACACTATAAATAGAATCAGCAACATCCATATTCTCTAATTGAAAATAAAAAGATTCTATGAGATTTTCAGCTGCGATTCCTGCAGGATCTAAATAAGCAAATCGTCTGCGAATCTTTTCAACTTCTAGGCTATTGCTTTGGCATTCCTTGGCAATTTTTTCTTTATCGCCATCAAAATACCCCTCTTCATTTAGATTTTCGATGATTTTTTCAGCAATAGCTTGTGAAGTTTTTGTAGGAAATAGGGGTGGAACTATTTGGGATTTTAGCATTTCTTCTAGACTTTCTTCTTGAATGCAAAATCTCTCAATTCCATCATTTTCAACGCTCCTAAGCCCTCTTGGTCCCTCTTTGCGTTTTTTTCTTTCAGAGGAAAAGTCAGTTGCCATTGCTGATTTGATTTCAACATAGGGATTTTCTTTTGCAAATTCTCCTAGTGTTTCTTCTAGCTCTAGAGTGCTACTTTGGAGTATGGGTAGCCAACTTTTTAGTGTAGAGGAAAGCTTTGTTTTTAGAGTAGCGGAGGCTTGGGTTCTTAATTTCATACCTTAAAATGATCTCCCAAATAATGTCTTCTTACGAGTTCATTTTCATAGATTTCATTTGAATTTCCACTAGCAAGCAACATTCCTTTGTTGATTACATAGGCGCGATGACACACACTTAGCGTTTCTCGGACATTGTGATCGGTAATCAAAACACCAATGCCAAAATTTAAAAGTTTTTTGATAATGTTTTGAATGTCTAAAACAGCAATGGGATCTACTCCTGCAAAAGGCTCATCAAGCAAGATGAATTTTGGCTTTTTAATCAGCGCTCTAGCAATCTCCACGCGTCTCCGCTCTCCACCACTTAGATTAACACCTTTTCTGTTGCGAATGGGTTCAATATTAAATTCTTCTAATAATTCTTCGGTGCGTTTGTAGCGTTCCTTTTCGCTGTCTAAGCAAATTTCAGCGGCAATCATTAGGTTCTCTTCAACACTTAGATCTTTAAAAACACTTGATTCTTGGGGTAAATAACCAATCCCTAATTGAGAGCGCTTATGCAAACTTAGTCCTGTAATGTCTTTGTTGTCAAAAAAGACCTTTCCGCTACTTGGCAACAAAAGCCCACAAATAATATAAAAGCTTGTTGTTTTTCCTGCGCCATTTGGTCCTAAAAGACCGACAACTTCGCCACTTCTTACTTCCATAGAAATATCAGAAATAATCTTATTTTTTTTGATAATTTTAACTAAGTTTTTTGCTTCTAGCTTATGCATCAATTCTATATTCCCTTAAGTGTTGTTTTGGAAGGATTTCAATGCTTTTAAAATCCATACCAATTTGTTTTAATATTTTAGCTAATTTTTCATCACCCCATTCTATAAAATGCCAACCCTCTTTTTCAAGCTCTTCTAAAAATCCGATTTCTAAAAGCTCTTCTAGATTCTTTTGATAAATATCATAATGATAGATTCCCTCTCCATAATCTTGCGCCAATAAAAAAGTAGGCGAAGTAACCACGCTAGAATTGCCTAAATATTGCACCATTGCTTTAACTAAAGTGGTTTTTCCACTGGCTAAATCTCCTTTTAACAAATAAATACCGCGTTGATTTTTTAGATCCAAAGTCTCGCATAATTGGTGAAGTGAATTCTCATCTAAAACTAAGCTTTTCATTTATTCTCCGTTTTTGGGGCGAACTTTGATTTGCTTGATTTCTAAGAGTTGCCTTGCTTCTTGTAAAATAGGAAGCCCTAAGGCTTCATTAACTTCATCTTGAATGCTTTTGTGAGTGGGCTGTGCTTCTGTGGATTGTATGGTTGTTTTAGGGGTATTTAATGTGGTATTTGATTTTGATGATTCTGTGGAATTAGGTTTTGCGGGATTAGAATCTTGTGCATCATTAGAATCAGAAATATTTTGTGCTTGTTGCTTTGGTTCTGATTCTTGTGTGCTGGTTAAAGGTGTTTGGGAAATTTTTGGTTCTTTGATGACAGGTTTGATTTGAGTTTGTATCCCAAAAATTTCTAGAACAAATCCTTTAATGATATTAGTGTAGCTATTTTTTAGCCGTTCTTTATCGGAATCTTGAGCAGTGGTTTCCCAAACTAAAACCCCATTTTCATAAGAGACAAAATGAATATTTTTTTCAAAAATTTCCCCTAATTCAAAATTCCTTTCATAAATTTTTTGCACTAGTAAGGCAAACAAATCCTCACCTTTTTGTGCGGGATTGAAATTGCTTATGTGAGTTTGATTGGAAGATTGAGCTTGAATTTCAGTGATTGTTGGATTAGTTTGAGTGATTTTAAGGGGTTGCTCTAGGGTTTTTGGTTGGTCTTTGGCTTGATTTTCTTTGCTAGGGAGTGTTAGTCCTTTTTCTAGCATTTCAATGGCTTTGTCAATCTCTTGAATCTTTAGGGCTTCAAGCATTTTAAAGATGGATAAAGTAAGTACAAAACTATCATCACTTCCTAAAGACAAAAGTTCTTTAGCTTGGGTGATGATTCGAAAGAATCGATCAATAATTGTTGCACTATAGCGCGTATCCTCGCCCCTTAGAAGTTTTTCTTTTAAAAAGATTGCCATTTCATCTAAAAGCATTTCGCATTCGTATTCAGAAAATCCTTCAATGTGTTTAAGTAGCGATTCTTTGTCTTTTTGAAAAATCTCTTCAAAAAGTATATTAAGACTTTGGGGATTAATAAGCCCAAGCATATTGGCACAAGAATCAGAGGTGATATTGTAGTTAGAATAGATAATAACTTGATCTAGTAGCGTTAAAGTATCTCTTAGAGAGCCAGATCCACTGCGGATTAACATATTAAGTGCTTCGTCTTGATAGGTGATATTTTCTTTGTGTAAAATATTTTTTAAATGCTCAAAAATATTTTTTTCAGAGATTCTTTTGAATCTAAAATGCTGTGTGCGACTAAGAATAGTCGCAGGTAGTTTCAAAGGATCGGTGGTGGCTAGGATAAATTTAACATATTCTGGAGGTTCTTCTAGGGTTTTTAGTAGTGCATTAAAGGCTTCTTTGGTAAGCATATGCACTTCATCGATGATAAAGATTTTATATCGCCCCATATTAGGATGATATTTGGTTTGTTCAATTAAATCTCTAATATCATCGATTTTGCGACTAGAAGCTCCATCAAGCTCAATAATATCAATATGACGCATTTTGTGAGGGTTTGCTGCAATGCAATTTGCACAAACACCACAAGGTTTTGCTTTTGGTCCTTTTTCACATTGTAAAGCGCGCGCAAAAATTCTAGCACTTGAAGTTTTTCCGCTTCCTCTAAGTCCTGAAAATAAATAAGCATGAGATAATCTTTTGCTCTCTAAAGCCAAAGAGAGAGTGCGACTAACTGATTCTTGCCCAACTAGCTCATCAAAGTCCATTGGACGATATTTCAAGGCTAAAGCTTCATTATGTTCCATATCTTGCCCATTTTAGAAAATAAATAGCGATTCTACAACAAATCCCCTCTGATGCTTATTAAATTACTCTTTATAATGGGAAATGTCTGGTTGAATCTTGTAAATTTTATTTTTTAGGCGGATTAAAAGTCCTGTATCGATAAGCTGTCTAAAGGTTTTTACCACCGTTGGTTTGCTCACGCTAAGCTCCTGAACAATGTCTTCATAAGATCCATAAAAGATATTTTCTGAATCGCTGTTTTCAATGAGGTATTTAATGATTTCTATTTTTTTGCCACCAACAAAAACTGAAATGGCATTTAAAAGAATATTTTTAGCTTGCAATTCATTGGCTTGGAATTTTGGTAATACCGCTTTTAGAATCGTCTTTAAAAGCTCTTCTACATCAATAGGTTTTAAAATATAGCCATCAACCTTAAGTTCAATGCAGTCTAATAGATATTGCGTTTCAGTATGGGCTGTTGCTACAATCACTGCAATATCCCATAAAGGATTTTTTTTGATTTCTCTAATTAAGTCAATTCCATTGAGTTTGGGCATTAAAATATCAGTAATAATTAAATCAATATCCTCTTGCTTGAGAATCTCTAGTGCTTCTTTGCCATTGCGAGCGATAAAAAGCTTATCAACATAGTCTTCTAGCACCATAGAGGCAAATTTCAAAATATCTTCTTCATCTTCAACATACAAAACTTTGATTTTTTTTATCATAACTTCATCATTTTTTGATAGCATTTTTCCTCCTATTCTTCACTCTTAAGTGGTATGGTAATGATAAATAATGCTCCGCATTGATTGTTTTCACTAGAGCAGTCTTGCAAACATTCTATTGCAGGAGAGAGCTTGGCATCTAGATTCCATTTAACATTTTTAGCTTCAATACTTCCTTGCATTTGCTTTTCAATAATTTGCTTAGACATATAAAGCCCAATTCCTGTTCCAACGGATTTGTGTTTGGTGGTAAAATAGGGTTCAAAGATTTTTTGAATATCTTTTAGTCTAATCCCACCACCATTATCCATAAAAAGTATTTGCACAAATTCTTCTTGTTTTTTGCCTTCTTGTGTGCTTTCAGATTGATTTATATAGGCAGAGATTCTAATTTTAGCAGGTGTGATTTGGCGTTCTTTTAAAACATCTTCAGAGTTTTTAATGAGATTTAGCAAGACTTGAGAAAAAGAGCTTTTATATCCATAAACCACAATATTTTCTGGACATTCAATACTAAGTTCTATTTCATTTTGTTTTAAAAAGATTTCAACCAAAGACACAGAATCTTCAATATTTTCTTTTAAATCAAAAGATTCTTTGCAACTTGAAGAGTGAAAAAAGTTTCTAAAATCTTCAATAGTTTGAGACATTTTTTTTGCAATCTTTAAGCCATCATTAACTTGTGTGTTGATAAATTCTGGCGTGAGTTTGCCATTTTGGGATTTTACCTTAAAGGCTTGGATTAGGAGCATTAGTGCATTAAGCGGTTGTCTCCATTGATGAGCAATGTTTCCTATCATTTCTCCCATACTCGCAAGTCTTGCTTGTTGATACATAATTTGATCTTTTTTGCGACTTTCTAAAACTTCTTTTTTGATAGTTTCTTGCAAGGAATCATTTAAATCTTGCAATTCTTTGGTTTTTTCTTTGATTTTAGCTTCCAGAGTGCTATGGAGATGCTTGATATTGCTCAAAACTAGGTGGCTAAGTAGTATTGTAATTATCACAATAAGGCACATAATTACTAAAACCAAAATGTGTAAGAGATTATGCAGTGCGCTATTTCTATCTTTTTTAATTTCCACAAGATTAAGGCTACTTAGAATGATATTGGAAATGTCTTGATTTAAAATTACGATTTGATTTTTAAAATCAAATGAATTTTCTTTGAGCATGTTTAGATTCTTTAAAAAGATTTGAATGCTTGAATCAAGCTTGTTAAAATCTCTTTGTTTGTTTAGTAGCTTCTCTTTTTCTTTTAAAATAGTGTTGCGTTTGTCAAAAAAATCATAAATCCTCAGCGCCAATAAAATCAAATCGTTTCTTTGGGAGTTTTTGGTTTCATTTGCTTTGTATGAATCCCAATGTTTTTTGATTTCATCTTGCAGTTTGGAAATTTGAGATTGGCTAAGTGTTGTGTTGTTTGAGTGATTTTCTATGTTATTTAGAATCTGTCGCAACTCTTCAAGTTCAACAAGAGACTGGTGGTGCTCGGCAAAAAGCGTGTTGTAATCGTATTTTAAGCTATAGAAAAACACATAGGAAATAACCGCTAAAGAAAGCAATCCACAGGCGATATTAAAGACTAATACTCTAGTTTTTGCTTCTAGGGATGTTCCAAAAATCTTTTTTTCCATCGTTGCTCATTTTTTGAGATTATTGTTTTTTAAACTTTATTTTTATTTTATAGTAATTTTACTAAAAGACCAATAATGTCAAATTACTTTGTTACTTCTGCTTGGAGATAATTTTCTTTGATTAGCAATTCTACAACTTGTTTAAAAAGTGGTATTGCTGTTGTTGCAGCAAAGTAAGCCTTTTTTTCATTGGGTTCAAAAACAGAAATTCCAATGGTGTATTCTTTCTCATTTTTATCTCTAACAAATCCAAAAAAAGAGCTATTGTATTTGCGCACATATTGTCCGCCTTGTGCAATATGGGCTGTCCCTGTTTTCCCCCCTATAATAACACCCGCAACTTGTGCTCTTTTTCCTCCTCCTTGAGTAACGACTTTGATGAGTGTTTCCTTGACTTTTTTGGCTGTATCACTGCGGATAACTCTAATGGGATCTCCGTGTTTGAGTTTATAGCGGTTTCCTTTAGAATCATAAAGGTATTCTACCAAGTAGGGTGTGTAAGCAACGCCGTGATTTACAATGATATTATAAGCCTTTAGCATTTGAATAAAGGTTGTTCTCAAGCCATATCCATAAGCAGCAGTGGCTTTATAAACTTCGCTTCTTAAACGGCTGATTTCTGGGATTGTTCCGGTTTTTTCATAGGGCAAATCAATTCCGCTCTTTTTGCCAAACCCAAAAGCCTGTAGATTGTCATAATATTCCTCTGGATTGAGGCGTTGAGAGATTTTTGCCATACCAATATTGCTTGAATATAATAAAATATCTTCAAGATTTACTTCCCCTAGTTTTCGCGTATCTGTGATATAAAAATTACGCAGTTTATAGCGCCCATCTTCTAAAAATATTTTTTCATTAGGGTTAATAAGATTCTTATCTAGCAAGATTGAATAAATAATTGGCTTGATGATACTGCCTGGTTCATAGGAATATTCAACTGCGCTTGCATTGAGATTTGGATAATCATTTTTGGTAATAGCATTAGGATTAAATCTAGCACTACTTGCAAGACTTAGAATCTTGCCACTTTTGCTTTCCATAATCCCCACGATAATTTCTTTGGCATTTAGTTGTTGTTGATTTTCATCAATGATTCGTTCAACTTTTTTTTGCAATTTCAAAGGAATGCTTGAAACAACATTATATCCATCTTTTCTGTCCAAAAAAGTGGAATTTTTGTTTAATATAACATTAAAGCTAATATCGCGTTCCCCAGTGATTAATAAATCGTTCAAAGGTTTTAACTCTTCATTGAAGTTTTTTTCAATCCCTTTTACTCCATTGACAAGTGTAAAATCTCTTTCGTTTTGTTTATTGATATAGCCTAAAATAGGCTCCATTGTATCATTGTAGAGATAATCTCGCGATTCTCCGCTCTCAACTACTGATAAGCCGTATTTAAAAACATATCCATTTTCATTTTCATAGGAACGAAAAACATCAAGGGCATTGAGTTTAATATTAAGCTGTTTAAGATAACTTGCTGTTTTTGAATCAATTTCATAAGACAAGACAACATTGCCTTTTTCTTGTAGCTTATGGATAATTTCATTTTTAGGAATTTGGCTATAAATACTAAAGAGATTTACAAATAAATCTTTTTTTTGGGGATCAATATTGTAAGTATTAACAACAGCTTTATAAACCTTTTTACTTGAAGCTAGGACAAAGCCATCGCTACTATAAATTGAACCCCTAATGGCATTTTCAACGCGTTTGGCTTGGAGATTTGGAAGTTTTCTGTCTGCAAAGATATGATAAAAGGTTGTGCCTAGAAAAATGCAGAATCCACCTACAATCATCAAGAAAATAAGCAGGATTTTACCTGCTTTTTTAGATTCTGCATCATTCATTAAATTTGTGTTCTAATTAATTCTTTATAAGCGCTAATGGCTTTGTTTCTCACCTCAAGCATAAGTTTCATACTATTTTCAGCCTTACCTATGGCAATAGCAGCTTGATGAATATCTTTTATCTGTCCTGTTGCCATATCTGTTATTGCTTGTTCAGTCGTTTTTTGTCGTTCATTTACTTCTTCAAAAGCATCTTTTAGCATATTCCCAAAGCTTTTGCTTGGGGGGTTTAAATTATGATTTGGCGATAAATTTGGGACATCTTTAAGCTGGGAGTTGATTTTTTCTGCATCTATTCCATATTTGTTAATTTCCATTTATGATCCTTTATGCCTGGAACATAGAGATCGCATTGTTTGCCATATTTTTTGCACTTTGAAAAGCTGCTACATTGGCTTGATAAGCTTTTGTAGCTTCAATCAAATCCGCCATTTCCACGACAGGATTGATATTTGGATAAGCCACATAGCCTTCTGAGTTTGCATCTGGATGACTTGGCTCGTATTTCATCTTTGGTTGTGAATCATCTCGGACAATTTTATCCACATAAACGCTCATTAGTGCAGGTTTTGGTTCTCTTTGCTCATTAAAACTATCCATTTCATCCAATGGATCTTCATATTTTAGCAAATTATTGCTTTTTTCATACTTTTGATTCAAAACTTTATCAAAATCGAATGCTTTTAAAATCAATTCACGCCTTCTATAAGGTCCTCCCTCATCAGTTCTTGTAGTGTTTGCATTAGCAATATTGCTTGAGATTAGATTGACCCTTTGTCGTTGTGCAGATAAACCATAACCGCTAATATCAAAACTAGATAAAAACATTTACTGCCCCCTTATATATTTTTTGTTGAATCAATAGCATTAGAGAAAATCCCACCTTGCTTCCTTAAAGCGCCCACCAAAGCTTGATACATAATATCGTTTTTTGCCATTTCGCTTGTTTCAATATCTAAATCTACGCTATTTCCATCATTTCTAGCTAAATGCCCATCACGATAGAAAAAGGTTGAACGATTCTTGTCTAGTTCTTCTAAGGGCAAGAGATGATTAGGATTAGTTAAAGCCAAGTCTAATTCCATTTTTCTATTGCGATTGAAGATTTCATCGGCTTTGTTTGCCATCATTTGCTCAAAATTAATGTCTTTTGGGCGATACATAGGAGTAGAGGCATTAGCGATATTTCCAGCGATTATATCGCGTCTTAAGGAGCGATAATCTAAAGCTTCTTGAGCTAAACCGCGAGCTTGGCTAAAATTGAAAATGCTCATAAAAACTCCTTGAAATAAATTAATTTAAAATATAAAAGCAAATAGCATTCCAATTGTTTAAACAAAATGTGTTAATGGCTTAAATCTTAAAGAATTATTTACAAGGTGATAATTTTAGATTCTTATAAAAATGGTTTTTTAAAAATACCATTTTTGCAAAAATAAAATTATTTGAATTTTTTAAAGAGAGAGATTGCTTAGATGAATTAACCCAAAAGGTTATTTCACCTTAAATAGTTTAAGTATTTTTATTAGTTACGCTTGAGCTGATTAACTGTTTGTAGCATTGAATCTGCCGTTTGGATTGACTTTGAGTTTGCTTCATAAGCTCTTTGCCCCACAATCAAATCTGTCATTTCTTCTACAAGCTTTACATTGCTTGTTTCTACAAATCCTTGCCTTAGCTGACCAAAGCCATTTAAGCCTGGCGTTCCAACAATTGGATCTCCTGAAGCATTGGTATTAAGATATAAATTATCTCCAAGTGCGTGCAAACCAGCAGGGTTGATAAAATTCACCGTTTCAATTTGTCCTAATTCATTAACTTCTGTTGCATTACCTTGCACCACACTCACAGTGCCATCTGTTCCAATATTGACTTGTGTTGCATCATCTGGAATGGTAATATTTGGCACAAGTAAGTAGCCTTGAGAATTGACAACATTTCCTTCATCATCAAGCTTAAAAGAACCATCTCTTGTGTAAGCTATGGTGCCATCTGGGAGTTCAATTTGAAAGAATCCATTTCCGGTAATGGCAATATCCAAGTTGTTTTCTGTTTCTTTGAAGTTACCTTGTGAGAAAATCTTTTGGACTGAAGTAGGACGCACACCAAGTCCTACTTCAATGCCTGTTGGCGATAGTGTTGTCTCTGAAGTGCTAGAACCTGCATATTGTAATACTTGGTGGAGCAAGTCTGCAAATTCTGCTCTTTCTTTTCTGTAGCCAAAAGTATTAACATTGGAAATATTGTTTGAAGTAACATCAATTTGTAATTGTTGTCCTAGCATTCCTGTTGTTGCTGTGTATAATGCTCGCATCATTGTTTATCCTTTTATGCTTTTGCTGCTAATTTTGTAATAGCTTCTGTATTGAGGTCATCCATATGGGTTTTTAACACTTTAGAATAGGCTTCTACTAAGCGATTAGTTTCAATTAAGCCTGTCATTTCATAAACCACATTAATATTGCTTTTTTCTAAATAGCCTTGTCTAACTGCTCCGCTTCTTTCTAAAACTTCCATCTCATTCATTCTTTCATCGGGGTATTTGTAGAGATTATCTCCAATTTTTTGAAGGAATTTTGGATTTTCAAAAGAAACAACTGCGATATTGGCAGTTAATAAGGTTTCATTTAATTCTTGATTGTTTAAAGAGCGATTGTAGATATTCCCATTTTTATCAACTTCTATTTGGTATCCATCGATAATTTCAATATATTGGGGTGATTCAATATATTCTCGTGGCAGGACGGCATGACCTTCTTTATTGACTAGTCGCCCCTCTTGATTTAAAACAAAAGAACCATCACGCGTAAATCTGATTCCCTCTGGAGTTTCAACCATAAAATACGCATTTTCACGACTTAGCGCAAAATCAAAAGTGTTATCTGTTTGCGCGATTCCGCCCACGCTCCTATCGGTAAATTCCTCTACGATTTGTGGGACACGATTTAATGAGCGATTGTAAAACTTTGCTGCATCTTTGGTATGATCTTTGATGGGTAAGAATTCTTTATGTTGTTCATAAAGTCGCATAAAATCCCCAATCACAACATCATCGCGCTTGAATCCAGTCGTATTGGCATTTGCAATATTGTTTGCTATGACATCTAGGCGGTTGATTTGCGTTACCATTCCGCCTACTGAACTATAATAGCCACCTTGCATTTTCGCTCCTTTTTAGCAATCTTTATGCTAAAAAAGCAAAAGGTGTTCCATTATTTAAAAGTTAAGTAAAATTTGCAGTTATTTGAGATATTTAAAAGAATCTTTTGCATTTTGGCAGTCAAGCTCAACTTTGCAAATCTTAATTCCGCATTCTTGAAATACTTTTGCAGTATTTTTACAAGCTTTTTTAACCAAAACTACTTGGCAATCCCTGATGATCTCGCCTAGCACATTGTGCTCTAACTTGTGTGCTATTTGTTCTTCCTTGCTCATATCCTCATCTTTGTGTGAGCAACCCTCGCTTGCTTGGATATTTCCGCGTGGATTCTTGCGCAAATCTAATAATTCAAAATGCTTAAACATACCATTTCCCTTTTGTTCAAAAACTGCAAAGAAAGGAGTATGTCCTGTATTTCCAAAGATTTTTAAATTTTCATCATAAACAGGTATTGCTATTTTCATTTTCATCCTTTATTAATTTTTTTTCTTCATCAATTAAATCAAATAAGCTTTGCTCTCTTTCTTGGGCGCTAAATTGCTCTTCAAACTCCCTAAAATCAACGCCAAATACTAAGGCAAAATTATATTTTTGCGTCAAAACCAAAGAAAATAACTCTTGTTTATTTATATAAGTCTTAACTTCTGCATAAGGCATAAAAAGCTCTTGATAGATTTTAGGAATAAAAAGCATTAACTTTGCCCATTTGGCATACATACTAAAATATGCCAAAAATTGCTCATAGAGATGAATCTCTGTGCAAGTTAGCACCACTTTATTGGTAGCACCAGGTTTTGAGATAAATCCCCTTTCATCTAAATATAAAGGCTTAAAGCTTGAGATTCCTTCTAATTTTTCTAAATCCACATTAAGACAATGTTCTTCTGCAAACTTTATCACTCTTGCTAATGGCTGAATAAATAGCTTTGGCAAAGGTAGGGTGTAATCTATGGATTGATAGAAAATTTTAATTCCAAAAAGTGAGAAAGAATTTGTAACAAAGGGCAGTGATTCATCAGGTATTTTTTGAGAATCAAAGGTTTTAATTTCTTGGTGTAATTGTGGAAGTTTTTCAAATTTTATTTTGTCTTGATTGTGATAGAGAATGTATGCAAATTCCCCACTTCCAAGCGCAAAAGAAATAAGTTCTACCAAAGATCCCTCGCAATATGCAAAATCTTTTTTGCGGACTAAAATTTGATGGCTTAATTCATATTCTTCATTGCTTAGCGAATATAAAATTTTATTATTGATAATCAAATAATGTCTTAAGATTCTTAAGAGTGATTCTTCTAGGTTTTCTACGCTAATCCAAGCAACTTCTGAATCTCCCATGGCAATTTCTCCACTAAAGAGAATTCCAAAGGCGCCTAATTCAATAGCCTTTTGAATGTCTTTTGAATCTTTGACAACAAATAAATCACCCTTTTTGACCTTTTCTACATCATCGCAAATTTGGCTAAAAAATGAAATGCTAGGCTGATTTAAAAGTGTTCCAAATGCAACTTCAACAATTTCATTAACGCTAATTTGGACTCCTTTTTTCTTCACGACAATCCTTTAAGTAATTTGAGTTCCATTTTTTCTTGGGTTTTGTGGCATAATAAAAGACAATCCCTCGCTATCTTTAGCAGCCAAAATCATTCCCTCGCTAATTTCTCCCATTAGTTTAGCGGGTTTTAGATTTGCTAACACACAAACTTGCTTACCTATTAAGTCTTGTGGAGTGTAATAGGCTTTTATTCCTGCTAAGATTTGTCTTGCACGACTTTCTCCTAAATCTACTTTCAGTTTTAAGAGTTTTTCGCTTTTTGGCAAAGTTTCTGCTTCTATGATTGTTCCTATTTTGATTTCTACTTTGGTGAAATCTTCTTTTGAAATAGGGTTTTCTATTGTTAGAGGTTCTAGGGTTTCTTTGGGTGCTGCTTTATCACTAGTTTTAGGATTTGCTTCTTTTGTTTCTGTAGGGATTTCGTCAATTTTTGGGAAAAGCGCTGGGATAGGGTTTAGGGAGACTTGGCTTAAGATTTTATCATTTAAGATAAAATCAGAGTAATTTTGCGCACTAGCTCTAAGTCCAAAAACACTTAAAATTTTCTCTGCAGAATCAGGCATACAAGGATATAAACACAATGCGCCTTTGATGAGTAGATTAGCAATAAACATCAAAAGTTCTGCCACTTCTTGTTCTTTTTGTTCCTTGATAAGTTTCCATGGCTCTTTTTTGGCAATGATTCCATTACCTAGACTAAAAATCTTCCATAACTCTTCTAAATAACGATGAATCTGCACTTCGCTCATAAAATTTTCAAGATTTCCTAAGATTGTTTTTATTGTCGCAGATTCAGTTGCAAAAGATTCTTGGTAGCTTTTAGAATCAATTTGTAAAGAATTATTAAAATACTTTGCTCCCATTCCCAAAAGACGATTTAAAAGATTGCCTAAATCATTTCCCAAATCAGCATTGAATCTTTCGATTAGGGCTTTTTGTGAGAAATCTCCATCTTGTCCAAAAGGCACTTCACGCAATACAAAATACCTAAAACAATCCATACCATAAGAATCAACAACTTCTCTTGGATTGACAACATTGCCAACGCTTTTGCTCATCTTTGCACCCTCTTTAGTCCACCAACCATGCGCAGCAATATGCTTTGGCAAAGGCAACTCTAAGCTCATCAAAAATGCTGGCCAATACACCGCGTGGAATCTCAAAATATCCTTACCAACAAGATGATAATTTGCAGGCCAAAATTCCATTTTGTTTTCTTTGGAGTTTTCATAGCCTAAGGCACTAAGATAATTAACCAATGCATCAAGCCATACATACATGACAAATTTAGAATCATTGCCTCCAATTTCACTAGGTAGCTTAATACCCCAATCAAAGCTAGTTCGTGTGATTGATAAATCCTCTAAACCTTCTTTGATAAAATTAATGACTTCATTGCGACGCATTTTTGGCAGAATGCAGTTAGGGTTAGATTCAATCCATTGTAATAACTTATCTTCATAAGCACTTAATTTGAAAAAATAACTTTCTTCTTTCAAGAGAGTTGTTTCTTTCCCACAATCAGGGCAATTTTTTTGGTTAATAAGTTGAGATTTTGCAAAAAAAGATTCACAAGAAATGCAATAATTCCCTTCATATTCACCTTTGTAAATATCCCCCTTTTTAAACATTTTAGAAAATACATTTCTTACGCTCTCTTTGTGGTAAGAATCTGTTGTGCGGATAAAGGCATCATAGCTAATATCAAAACTATCCCAAAGATTCTTAAACTTTGCAGAAATTTCATCTACGTATTCTTTGGGATTTTTATTGTTTTTTTCTGCAGATTGTTGAATTTTTTGTCCGTGTTCATCGGTGCCTGTTAGAAACCAAACCTCTTTGTTTTGCATTCGGTGGTATCGTGCTAAAGTATCTGCGATAATTGTTGTATAAGCATGCCCAATGTGAGGGACATCATTAACATAATAAATCGGGGTTGTTACATAAAATTTAGAATTCAAAATTTCCTCCGTTTCCTTTATTCATACTTAAATAAACCGCATTAACATAGCGATTCCTTGTGGCGCAATTTAAAACTTTTTGACAAAGCAAACAGCTTGAAAAATTTTGCTCTCTTTGACATTCTTGCAAGGTTTTAGTATTTTCTTGAAGATTTAAAATTACCATTTGTTCAAAATTTTCTTTTTTTTCACATCTTGATACTTCTTTGCAGAATTCACAACTAGAGATGCTATGTTGAGTTTGGCATTCTTTTAAGTCCCTTAGTGCTATTTCTGTATTCTCAATGACTTCTGACAAAATCTATCTCCTCCTTGCTTCCTAAAAAACAAGGTGTTGTATCGTGTAAGTGCTCTGGAGTGAGTGTCAAGAGATCATTTTTCCCATCAATAGCTTCTCCACCTGCGCGTTTGAAAATAAAGGCAAAAGGAAAAACTTCAAAAAGCATTCGCAATTTTCCTTTAGGTGAATCTTGAGTGCTTGGATAAGAAAATAAACCGCCCCCTTTGATTAAAATGTGGTGTAAATCTGGCACCATTCCACCGCTATATCGCAAACGATAGCCTTGATTAAAGAGTGATTCTATCTTGACTTTGTGTTCTTTGCTCCAATATTTTTGGGTTCCACCAGTGGCATTGAGTTTGCCTTTTTCTTTGAGTTTTAGGATCTTCTGCAGTTCAAAATCTTTGCCATTAAAAATATAATAATCCACACCCTCTTTGAGTGTAGAAGCAAATCCAATCCCCACCACCATTCCATAGACAACATAGGCAGCAGCGATTAAATTTTGTGGCAAAAAATCTCCCTTGTAGATTCCAACAATGCTCCCAACACTTAAATTTGCACCCATTAATGAAGATCCATCAAGCGGATCATAGGCAATGCTATAAATGCCATCATCGTAAAATCCAACTGCCCCTTCTTGTTCTTCGCTACAAATTTGTTTGATGATTTTTAAATCTTTTAGAGAATCTTGAAAAATCTTATCGGCTAATACATCGGCTTGAAGTTGTAAATCACCTGTTTTATTTGTGGTTTGCGTGTATTCACCCATACTTTCTTTAAGCACCTCATACACTTTTAATGAGGCATTTTTTATGATTGCAAAAATACTTTCTAAATCTTGTTGTAATTGTTTTTGCATTCTAAAACTCCAAAAAAATAATACTCCATTATATCTAAAAATATGTTTTTTATGGCTTATTGCGTGGCATTTTAGAAAGATATTTCTACTTTTTTGCTAAAATTACTTATTTTTTAACAAAGGCAAATTATGTTAGTAGCTCCAAGCATTCTTTCTGCAGATTTTGGCAAACTTAATGATGAGATAAAGGCTATTTGTGAGGCGGGTTGTGATTTTATACATATTGATGTTATGGATGGGCATTTTGTCCCTAATCTTACAATGGGACCAATGATTGTAGATTCGGTTGCAAAAATCGCGACTAAGCCACTTGATATTCATTTAATGGTTCAAAATAATAGCTTTTTTGTTGATTTGTTTGCACCCCTAAAGCCAAAATATCTTTCTTTTCATATTGAAGAAGAAAAACACGCCAATCGCCTTGTCCAGAAAATACGCGATTATGGGATTTCTCCAGCGATTGTTCTTAATCCACACACGACTTTGGAGAGTATTGATTATTTATTAGAATATGTGGATATGGTTTTACTTATGAGTGTGAATCCGGGTTTTGGTGGGCAAAAATTTATCCCAAATGTTTTGGAAAAAATTAAATGCTTAAAAGATAAAATTGAAATGAAGAATCCTCGCTGTCTTATTGAAGTTGATGGTGGAGTAAGTGATCAAAATATCGCAGATTTAAAGGATAGTGGCGTGGATATTGTGGTTGCAGGAAGCTATATTTTTAATGGTAACTACAAAGAACGCATCGATTTGCTTAGATAAACCCCAAAGGATTGGGGTTTAAATTTTGCTTAGAAGCTAGGGAGAATCGCACCTTTGTATTTTTCTAGGATAAAGTCTTTTATTTCTTGACTTTGGAGTGCTTGAACTAGCTTTTGGATAGCAGCATCATTTTCTCTACCTGCTTTAACTACGACGATATTTGCAAAAGGAGATTCTTTTGATTCTAAAGCAATCGCATCATCAAGTGGATTTAATCCAGCTAAAAGTGCAAAATTTGTGTTAATAACAGAAACAGTTACATCATTTAAAGCTCTAGCAAGTTGAGGTGCATCCATTTCTTTAAAATTTAATTTTTTGGGATTCTCTACAATATCTTGTGCAGAAACAAGCTCTACTCCCTCTTTGAGTTTAATCACTCCATTAGCTTCTAAAACTCTCAATGCTCTAGCACCATTTGAAGGATCATTAGGCAAAGAAACTAAATCACCTTCTTTTAACTCATCAAGACTTTTGATTTTGTTGGAATACACACCCATTGGCTCTAAATGGATATTAGCAACACTTACTAAATTAGTCCCTCTTTCTTTATTAAATGAATCCAAATAAGGTTTGTGTTGGAAGAAATTTGCATCTAATGAACCATCGTTGAGTGATAGATTAGGAGTTACATAGTCTGTAAATTCTTTGATTTCTAGAGTTATGCCCTCACTTTTTAATTTAGGCGCTATTTCTTGTAAAAGAATTGCGTGTGGCTCTGGAGTGGCTCCTACTATTAATTTTGTTTCAGTGGTTTGCGTTGCTGTGCTTTCTTTAGAATCACCACAACCGCTAAAGACCAATAATCCTGTAAGTCCGCAGATACCTAAAATTTTTTTAATCATTTTTTACCTTTCTTTTGTTAAGCTAGTGTTTTAATTTTTTATACAGAAAATCCCCAAAACTTTGAATAATCTGCACAAGAAAAATTAAAATCACAACGGTATATACCATAATATCACTTTGGAATCTATAATATCCATATTTGATTGCAATATCGCCAAGCCCTCCACCGCCAACAGCACCTGCCATAGCGCTAAATCCAATCACAAGAATCAAAGCAAGTGTGATTCCAGAAACAATGCTAGGTAGAGCTTCAATGAGCATAATTCTGAAAATAATTTGGAAATGACTTGCGCCAAAACTTTGTGCGGCTTCTATGACATCTTTATCTACTTCTTTTAGCGCCCCTTCAATGATGCGCACAATAAAGGGAGCTGCACCAATACTAAGTGGCACAATAGCTGCAGTTGCACCAATACTTTTACCAAGAATCCATTGCGTAAAAGGAAATAAAACAACCATTAAAATCAAAAAAGGAAAAGAGCGTAATGTATTAGTAATAGTGTCTAAAGTTCGGTAAATAATCGCATTGGGTTTTAAGCCACTAGGGCTACACAAAACTAATAAGATTGCTGGAATCACTGCTAGGGCAGTTGCAATTGTTGTTGCAATAATACTCATATATAAGGTGTCTAAAGTCGCTTCTAAAAGTAATTTAAGTAATTTTATATCCATTTTTTACTCCACAATTTCCCAGCGTGTGCCACTTTGGGTTAGAAATGCACAAACTTGCTCTAAAAATTCTTGTTTAATATTAATTATAAGCACTCCTAAGGCGATTCCGCCAAAAGATTCTAAATTTCCCCATACGATATTAAAATCCACCTGCAATTCTCTTGCCATTTGAGTGATGATTGGGTTTTGTGCTACTTCTTTGGGGAAATAGATTCGGATATTAATACCATTTGGAGGTAAAATTTCATTTTCTCCCAAAAAATCTCGCATTTTTTTATCAGGCTCTAAAAAGAGAGATTCAATAGGACCGCTTTTGATAATCTCTCCATTTTCCATAAAAGCCGCTTCTTGACAGATTTTTTTTACCACTTCCATTTCGTGAGTTACTAGCACGATAGTTACTTTAATTTCTTGATTGATTTGCGATAAAAGTTCTAAGATTGAGTTTGTTGTGGAGGGATCTAATGCGCTAGTGGCTTCATCGCTTAAAAGCAAATCAGGATTCATCACTAAAGCCCTTGCAATAGCAACTCTTTGTTTTTGTCCGCCACTTAGCTGGCTAGGATAAAATTTCATTTTGTCTTGCAAACCCACTAATTCCACTAGTTTTTCAACGCGATTTTTATCAATATTTTCTCCCCAACATTCCAAAGGTAAAATGATATTTTCATAGACATTTTTACGCGCCATTAAAGAGAAGTTTTGAAAAATCATTCCAACCTTTTTTCTAAAATGTCTCATGCTTTTGGAATCTAAGCGATTAATCTCCACTTCACCAATTTTAATGCTTCCGTGATTGATGGATTCTAGTCCATTAAAAGTCCTAAGTAAGGTGCTTTTTCCTGCTCCGCTATGCCCTACAAGTCCAAAAATCGAGCCTTTTTTAACATTTAAATGAATATTTTTTAAGACTTCAAGTTTTCCGTAATTTTTGTATAATTCTCTAACTTCTATAAAATCCATTAAAACCCTTGAATTGCTACATAATTTTGTAATTTTATCAAATTTTTCTTGCCTTAAAATCAAGCATTAAAAGTCAAGTAGTTCATAAGAAGGTTTATTGCCCTCCAAAATGCTATGAAAATGCAAGACTTTACACGAATTTTCTAAAATCGCCATTAATTTTGAGAGATATTGCAAGTCTCGATGATACACATACACGCCATAGCCTTTGATAACCATAATTTTTTTATCATTTTCTTTGAAATAGCGATTGATTTCAACATCTGCTCTTTCATACCAATTGTCATAATCTTTTGGGTCATACACTTCTAGGGTGCCTAGAATCTTATAACCAAAATAATCTTTTGGGGTAATTTTACTATTTGAGAGAGTATAGGCTATCGTAAAGGGAGGCATTCCATAGGCAATATATTTGGCATTAGGAATATTTTGATAAAGCAAAGAATGAATAAAAGCGTCCATACTAGCTTCTTGCCAGCGATAATCTTGTTTGTGATAGAGTGTGATAAGCGATTCTTCATTTAAATCATCAAAAATTGCATCTTTTTTGTTAATAAGAAAATGACCTTCTTCAAGTTTTGTTGAAATAGAACCATGAAAGATTCCAAAGAAATTCTTCCGAAACATTGCTAAAGAGATAGTTTTTAAATCTTGAAATATTTTCTCCATTTTAGTTCCCTTTTAGAGATGCATTGATTTTGGCAATAAAATCAATTGGATCAACCTGTGCCCCACGTACCAAAATCCCAAAATGCAAATGCGGACCACTTACTCTACCTGTATTACCGCTTAGTGCAATGAGTTCGCCTTGTTTTACTCTAGTGCCTTCTTTGACTTTGATTTCACTGCAATGATAATACATGCTAAAAATCCCTTCTCCATGGTCAATTACTACAGATTTTCCTGCTAAGAATCTATCTTTTGCAATCACGACTTTGCCGCTATTACTCGCATAAATTGGTGTTCCAATAGCAGCTCTAAAATCTGTTCCGCTATGATAGCTTTTTACTTCTTGATTAAACACTCTTGCATTGCCAAATTCACTAGTAATTTTACTTTTCATAGGATAGATAAAGGGCTTTTTCCAATAGTATCCCTTAGTGTAAGTTTGATAAATTTTACTAGCTTCTTCTCTTTCTTTGGAAATTCTTTGTTGATTAGCTTTGTTGGGTTTGGCTTTGCTTGGATCTACACTGATTTTTTCAATTTTATACTGACCTTTGATGATTTGCAAAGTTTGGCTATTCTCAAGCCGAATACTTTGTGCTTTAGTGTAATAAGGTATAGATAGAAATAAAATTTTTGTATCAGGTTTTTGGGGATGGGGTATCCATAAATACTCTTTTTTATCTAGGATAATACTTTTAGGGTTTGGTGATTTGCTTTCCAAAATAAGAGTTTTACCATTTTCAATAGTCAATTCCTTGGCAAATCCTACAAAAACACACAGCAATAATATGATTATTTTTTTCATTTCAAAAATCCCCCATTAAAAATATTTTAGAAAATTAGCAAAGTTTTACTTATGAAATCCTTGATGCCCTAAAAAGCTAAATTGCTCTATTTAGAATCTTAGAGAAATTGTCAAAGCTATCGCGCATATTGTTGCTATATTTTGCAAAAATCTCTTATTTATTTTGTTTTTTAAGGCTTTTAAGACTTTAAAACAACCTTAAGTTTATCTCAAACAACTTATAATTAAATTTTTATTTTTAAGAAAGTTTAGCTTATTTTATTAATTTAACTTGACATTAATAGACTAAAGTTATATAATTTTACTTGAAATTCACAAGAATAATTGCTAAAATTTCATTTTAGAAGCGTTATTTTTGTTGTAAGGAGTGGAATTAGAATGCAAGATAAGAATGAAAAGATAGATTCTTCTGAGAATGAGAATCAAAAACAAGAATCACAAGAGAATGCAGAGCAAGATTCTAAAGAATCGCTAGAATCGCTTCAAAATAAAATCAAGGAATTAGAAGATCAATATTTGCGCACTTATGCTGATTTTGAAAACACTAAAAAGCGTTTGGTGAGAGAAAAAGATCAAGCCTTGGAATATGCTTATGAAAAAATAGCAAAAGATTTATTGCCGAGCATTGATACTTTAGAGATTGCTTTAAAAACGATTAAAGATTCAAAAGAAAATAGTGATCAAGCTGAAATTTTAGGAAAAATAGAGGAGGGAATTGCACTAACATTGGATAATCTTTTAAAAACACTTGCAAAACATGGGATTGAACCCATTGATGTAAGCGGAGAGTTTGACCCTAATTTCCACGATGCTATTATGCAAGTTCAAAGCGATTCTCACAATGTAGGAGAGATTGTCGCAGAGATGCAAAAGGGTTATAAATATAAAGAAAGAGTGCTAAGACCATCAATGGTTAGCATTGCAAAATAAATTAATTAATAAGGATAAATTATGGGAAAAGTATTAGGAATTGACTTAGGAACAACAAATTCAGCGATGGCGGTTTTTGAAGGAAATGAATCAAAAATCATTGCAAATAAAGAAGGGAAAAATACAACTCCATCGGTTGTGGCTTTTACTGATAAAGGTGAGATTTTGGTAGGAGATCCTGCAAAAAGACAAGCTATCACTAATCCAGAAAAAACTATTTATTCTATTAAAAGAATTATGGGATTAATGTTTAATGAAGATAAAGCTCAAGAAGCTAAAAAAAGACTTCCTTATAAAGTAGTTGATAGAAATGGTGCTTGTGCGATTGAAATTGCAGGAAAAGTTTATACGCCACAAGAGATTTCTGCAAAGATTCTTATGAAGCTTAAAGCTGATGCAGAAAGTTATTTGGGAGAGGAAGTAACAGAAGCAGTTATCACCGTTCCAGCCTATTTTAACGATGCACAAAGAAAAGCAACTAAAGAAGCAGGGACAATTGCGGGGCTTAATGTGCTTAGAATCATCAATGAGCCAACTTCAGCAGCACTTGCTTATGGTTTGGATAAAAAACAAGCAGAAAAAATTGTAGTGTATGATTTGGGTGGTGGGACATTTGATGTTACCGTGCTAGAAACAGGCGATAATGTTGTAGAAGTTTTGGCAACAGGTGGTGATGCGTTTTTAGGTGGAGATGACTTTGATAACGCGATTATTGATTGGGCAGCAAAAGAATTTGAAGATGAAAATGGAATCAATCTCAAAAATGATGTAATGGCACTTCAAAGATTAAAAGAAGCAGCAGAAAACGCTAAAAAAGAGTTAAGTAGTGCGCAAGAAACTGAAATTAACTTGCCTTTTATTACAGCGGATGCAAGCGGTCCAAAACACTTGGTTAAAAAGATTAGTCGCGCTAAGTTTGAATCGCTTATTGAATCTTATATCAACCAAACTATTAATAAAATCGGCGATGTTATCAAAGATGCAGATTTAAGCAAAGGGGATATTGCAGAAGTTGTTATGGTGGGTGGTTCTACAAGGATTCCAAAAGTTCAAGAAAGAGTGAAAGAGTTTATTGGTAAAGAGCTTAATAAATCAGTGAATCCAGATGAAGTTGTGGCAATTGGTGCGGCAATTCAAGGGGGTGTATTAAAAGGCGATGTAAAGGATGTTTTATTGCTTGATGTTACACCTCTTAGCTTGGGAATTGAAACATTAGGTGGAGTGATGACGAAGATTATTGATCGAGGCACGACTATTCCTGTTAAGAAAAATCAAGTTTTCTCAACGGCAGAAGACAATCAACCTGCTGTAACTATTCAAGTTTTACAAGGGGAGAGAGAACTTGCAAGAGATAATAAAGTGCTTGGAAATTTTGAGCTAAGCGGTATCCCAGCAGCACCAAGAGGTGTGCCTCAAATTGAAGTTACTTTTGATATTGATGCAAATGGTATCTTAACAGTGAGTGCCAAAGACAAAGCAACAGGCAAAGCTCAAGAAATCAAAATCACAGGTTCTAGTGGATTGTCTGATTCTGAAATTGAAAAAATGGTAAAAGATGCTGAACTTAATAAAGAAGAAGACAAAAAGAAAAAAGAAGCCATTGAAGTAAGAAATCAAGCAGATAGCCTTGTTTATCAAACTCAAAAAAGCCTTGATGAAATGAAAGAAAAAATTGATTCAAGTGAGGCTGAAAAGATTCAAAATGCAATCAATGATTTGCAAACAACTTTAAAAAATGAAAATGCTTCTAAAGAAGAGATTGAGCAAAAAGTTAAGGCACTCACAGAAGTAAGCCATAAACTTGCTGAAGCAATGTATCAAAAAGATCAAAATGCACAAGGTGGCGCAACACAACAAAACAAAAAAGATGATGATGTGATTGACGCAGAAGTCGAATAACAATTCTCTTAATTAACCCTCTTAATAATCCTAGCCTTTGGGCTTGGATTGACTACTTATTTTTTAAATAAATCTCTCTTTTTTACTTATTAATTAAAATTTTTAAATTGATAATTTAATGACACAACCTGTCATCATGCTTTTTTATAATTTCTCCATAAATTAATTCAAAGGATAACAAATGAATAAATTAGCTTTAGTTTTAGGCGGAGTAGCTTTAGGCGCTTGTGGTTATGGTCTTAAAAAGTGGTATGATAAAACAAGTGAGGAACTTTATTATACCGATGATCCAAAAGATATTTTAAGTGAGATGGTGAGTGATGCTGCTAATAAAGTATATGATGGTTTAGAGTGGCTAGAGAAAAAGATTCTTGGTGAAGAGGCGCTTGTGATTTCTGATTTGTATGGTGGCAAAGAAGCTATAGAGAATAATCCAGAACTCAAAGAGCAGTATGAAGAACATATAAGACGCATTAAAAGTATTTTTGAACAAGTAGCTAGTCAAGCAAATAATCAAGAAACTAGCCAGGCAACTTGCCAAGAAAATAAAGACGCTTAAAGTTGATAAACATAGCAAAGCTAAATAACTTTTTAATTAGGTTAGCTTAGGCTATGTTTTAAATGGTTTTGGTAAGGAAAATTGTTTGCAAAAGGTTAAAGTTTAAAAAAGCGATAGTAATCAAAAGTGTAGTTATAGAATCTAAGTAAAAATCAAAAAATAAAATTAAAGGGTTTTTTATGGGAATAATAGCATTTTTATTAATGATTGCTCTAGTGGTTTCTCAAGCTGCGTTGATAGCAGCTGTGATGTGTTTTATGGCTGTGCTTTATTTTTTGGTTTTAATTTATGAAATCATTCTGGAATATGTTCCAGAGCCTTTTGGTTTTATTTTGATTGTAGCTTTAATCTTGTATGGAATCTATAGGTTTTTAAAAAGAGTGTAATTCCAAAAATGAAATTTCAAATTTAATTAAAAATAAAAAAGCTAAATAAAATTATCCTTTAAATCCTTGACTTTTGCGGGGGGGGGGGGCTATAATTGCAAAGGGATTAAAATGGAGATGTTAAGTAACATAGTGCAGTTTATAGGAGCTTTAATTTTATTTTTTTCATTATAGCATCGTTGTGGGTGCTTTTACCTATGGCAGCATTAGGCTTTTTAATTTGGTTTTTGGTAAGTCTTTTTATTCCAGCTCCCTATAGTGAATATGTGGTTATAGGTATATTTGTTTTATTTGTTTTTGGTATGCTTAAAAGCAAATAATTTTTAAATCAATAATTTAATGAAAAAATACAAAATCTTAACAAGGAGAAAAAATGCACATTTGTAAAAAATGTAATTACAAAAATCAAAAAGAAGAGTTGTTATTTTGCCTAAATTGTGGCGAAATTCTAAAAGATGAGTATCAAGACAAGGAATTTTTGGCTGAAAATTCTCAAAAAATACAAAATTTCTTAAGCAAAGTAGAAAAAGTGAGTCAAAATTCAAAAATTACAGCACCTATAAAAGAGCTTAGCAAAGATTACGAGCATATCTTAGAAATACAAAATTTCTTAAAGCTTTATGAAAAAGAATTTGGTGATGAAAAAGCTATTTCAAATTTTATTAAAAATACTCGTCAATTCTTACAAAGAGACAATAGCTTTCAGATAGCCTTTGCAGGGACAATTAAAGCAGGTAAATCAACGCTAATTAATGCAATGCTTAAAAAAGACTATGCAAGTATGAATGTCTCTCCAGAAACTGCAGTGCTTACTAAATTTAAATATGGTAAAGAAGCTAAAATGACCATATCTTTTTATAATGCAAATGAATGGGAAGAGTTATGGCAAAGTGCTACAAAAAGCGGAAGTTTGTTTAAAGAAAATTATGAAAAGTTACAGGCTGATACCCAAAAAGATAAATGGGTAAATAAAGCAAACATACAAGAAGATTTGAGTAAAGAAGGGCTTAAAAAATACACTTCTTCACAATCTGCAGTGCATTATTTTGTAAAAGAAGTAGAGATAGAATTTCCTGAATTTCCTTATGAAAAAAACATTGTTTTTGTAGATACTCCGGGGCTTGATGATGCAGTAGATTATAGATCAAAAGTTACAAGAGATTATATTAACCGAGCTAATGCAGTTTTAGTATGTGTGAATTCAAAAGCACTTACTAACTCAGAGCTTACAACAATTTTAAGAATTTTTGATCATACAGGTGGAAAGCCTGAAAAAGTGTATGTGCTTGGAACTCAATATGACTTGCTAAATAAGCCATTAAATGATTGGAATATACAAAAAGCAGAATGGAGTAAATACTTAAGCTCAAAAGATAACAATGAGCAAATAAGATACACCCCGCAACTAGCAGAAAAAAATATTATTCCGGTCTCTGGCTATGTGGCATTGCTTTGTGAGTTATACAAACAAAATTCCCTAAATGATGAGCAAAGAGAAAACTTAGAAAATACAAGTTTTAAATTATTTAGAGCAACTGAACTAGATAACAAGTTAGATGATTTAAAAAAATTTACTAATGTAGATTTTATTCATCAAAAAATCAAAGATGACATACTTGATAGCACACAAAAAGAAATTATTGATGATACTAAAAAAGAGTATAAAAGAATTCACAAAGAAATTGAAAATTACTTCAAGGAAAGCGCTAAAAGTCTTGAAGAAAGCTATGAAATTTCAAAATCAGATATAGATAGTTTAAATGCAAAAATGCAAAAAGAAAAAGAAAATTTAGCAAAGCTTCAAGAAAGCCAAAATGAACTGGAGAATTTAATCAATGAATTTGAAAGTGAAAGCAAGAAAATGTTAAAAGAACTAGAAGATGAGATAGAAAAAATCATCGAAGAAAACAAGCGTTAAGGGGTGATTATGGGTTTTTTTGATTTTGTATGCGATGTTTGCAGTGCTGCTTGGGAAGGAGTTAAGGCTGTTGGTAGAGGCATTGGATCTTTACTGGGGTTTGGCGTAAGAGATGGAGGTCCTTATGATAGAGATAATGCTAGCATGGAAGAGACTTTGCGTGTTACAAATAATTTGAACGAATTTAAAAGCAAGGCAGGTAATAGGGCTTCGTCTATAGAAGACGAGCTTAGAGAAAAATGTGAAGCTGTTTTTGATACTTTGCTTGATGAAGTAGAAAAGCTAAATCAAAAAGAATTTGGTGCTCTAAAACTAAATTTAAGCATTAAAATGCTTAGAGCAAATAACAGAAAAACTCTAAGAAATATAAAAGGCACAATTAAAAATGAGCTTTTGCCAAAGGTGAGTATAGATAATGCAAAATGTAGCGAAATTTTAAAAATACATAATGATAAAGACAGACGCAAACAAATGGATGATTTTATCTATAAAACTATGATTAATTCTATTAAGACTCTAAAAAAACGTGTTATAGAAGACACTTGGGATAGTTTAGAAAATATCAAAGAAGGATTGCAAATTAGCTTTGATAGGATTAAAGGAATAAATGAAAGAAAGTTGCAAGGTTTAGAAGATTTAAAAAGATCGGAAAATGATGTGAGAGAAAGAGAAAAAGCGCAAATTAAACTAGCTTTAAATATTTGTCTTTCCAATCTTGCACTAAATAAATTAAAAAACACATAAAGGAGAAAAAGTGATACCTATTCCACCAATGATAATTCCTTGGCTTAAAAAAGCTGCAATGGTGGCTTTAAAATACCTGCCAGATGCTATAAGATTATACAAAAGTGGAAAAAAAGAAATCCAAGAACTAGCCAAAATAAGGGCTTTAAATGCAAAAACAAGCTTTGAAGAAGAAATGCGTATTGGCACTTCTCTTACAAGAATTAAAAATGAAGTTTTAGATAATTCTTATAAAATTCAAGAAGGAATTGATGATTTTATAGAAGAGTATTTTGATAACCTAAAAGAGCTTTTAGAAGATAAAAACATAACAACTTCGGTGCTGGATAGAAGCTATTCTAAATGTTCAAGGGAGATTAAAAGTGTTTTTAAAAGTACATTGAATGAAAAAATCAGCCTAAGCAATGATAAATGGAAAAATGCTCTAAGCATAGAAAATAACCAAAACAGACAAGAAAGCATAGAAAGCTTAACTAATGAAGCAATATCTTGTGCCTTAAGATCTTTAAAAAACGAATTGGTGCTAAATTTTAATGAAACTTTTGCCATCATTAGTGAAAAGATCAAAGATAAAAACGACTCAAAGCTAAGTATCATCGAAAATAAAATTCAAGAATTAGAAAAGCTTAAAAGCATACAAGAGCTTGATAAAAAACAATTATTGCAAATAGAGCTTTTGAGTAATTTATCTTTTCAGAATATAGCTTTGAAATTTTTGGAGCAAAGATGAAATATTTTATTATAAGATGTAACAATGCAAATACAATTAAACAAGGCGCTTGTTACTATCATAATCTTAGGTTTTCTAGTTTAAGATTTACATTTGAAGGTAAAAAACTCTTGAATTTAGAGAAAAAATACAAAAAGAATCTAGCAATTTTAGAAGAAATTACAGAGAGTTTTTTAGAATCTTATTTTTCTAAATTTTACCCTAAAATCAAGCTAGAAGTAAAACAGAATTTTTTGGATTTTAAAATTTTTATTTGCCATAAAGAATGGCTTGGTGGTGATGATGATATTATGAATAAATTTTTTAAGTTTGAGCTTAAAAAAACACTAATTATAAAAGTTAGAAGAATTTTAAAAGATAAAATTAAAAAATTTAAATATAAGCTTGAGCAAATAAAATTACAAAAAATACTAAGGCTAAAGTTATATAAAAAACTTAAACAAGAAAAACAATACAAAGACTTTTTGCAAGAAAAAGCTTTATTGATTTTAAAGGAGAAAAAATGATTGCGCTTAATTATCGAGGAATGTTTCGGGAGTTTTCTCGTGACCATCTACTAGTAAAACAATTTATCGGAGATGAAGAAGGAGAATTTCTTAGCAATGAAGCAAATGTGGAAATTTTAAATTTAATCAATGATTTAATTGTATTTTTAGATGGAATAAATTGTTTAAAATTAGATGAAATTCTACAAATAAATTACGGATGCGATGAATATGTAAAAATTTTAAAAAATAAAGAAAATAGCGGAGTAGATATAGAAAATTTAATCAGACTAGTAAAAGATTATATAGATCTTTATCCAAGAATTAAGAATGACGAAAAAAGCAATTATAGGATTATAACAAAAGATGATCTTAATTTCTTTAAGGAAACAATAATTTCTTATATGTATTTTTTATGTAGAGAAAGTGATAAAGAAGTGCTAGTAGAAAAGCTAGATGCTTACAATAAAAAAGCCTTAGAGCTTTGTGCTAATGTAGATGAGATATTTTCAAGACTTGAAGAAAGTTATATAAAAGCTAGCGATCTTGAAGGTTTTACAAAAAACCATGAGAGTGAAATTAGGTTTTTAAATGATTTTATCTTGCAATTTATCATTTTATTCGAGGATTTTAGTAAAATAAATTATCTTTATTTTACAGACTCGACTCTAAGAGAAAGAATCCGTAATTATAATAAATTTTTTAATGAAATAGATGAAAAGCTTGATTCTTTAAGCTTAGAAAATAAAGAAAATTTGAGCGAAATTGAATGATTGTGAAGCAAAATCTCTTAATTCTCTATAATCCTTACTATCAGCAGGATGTTATAAAATTGCATTTGGAAATTTTGCTAGACAAAGGTCAGGTAGCATTTGGCAAGGTAGAATCCAAGCTTAAAGAATCTAGCGGGGAGATAGAGCTAGATAAAAATCAAAAGTTAAATAATGAGTTATTGCAAGAAGTTTGTGAAAATATCTCTCCTAGTAATCCTTTGCAACTTTTCTTAAGCGATTATGCAAATTTATTTGTTGCAAAGGTAATAAAAGCAAGTAAAGAAGTAGATGAAAATATTGTTCCAAAATACTATCAAGAAAAGAATCTAAAAGTGGAAGATTATTTCTTAATCACAGATTTAAGAGAATTGGTAAGAGAAAATTTCACACTCTTAAGGGATAAATTTTTGGCAAATTTTACAACCGCAAATAATCACACTTATGCCATTTATGGAAACAATTATATCTATCCTTTAGTAGTCAAACAAAAAGAAGAAATTAATTATTTTTATGATGAAACAAATAAATATTATCTAAGTGTCTATAAAAATCAAGAATATTTAAAAATGCAAGAAAATTTTATACAATTTATCTTTGGCAAAAGGTTTTTTTATGCGCTACATCCCGATAGCATCAATAACCTTATCCTAGCAGAGCTAGAACTACAAGAAAACTTAGAAAATCCACTTTATGACTTTACTTCAATAATAGTAAAATACTCTAAAACTATAGAATATGAAGTATATGATTTTGCCAAAAAAATATTTTCAAAACTTATCGAACGGAATTCTCATCTTTTGTCTATAAGTTATAGTGTGCAAGGAAGGGAATTTGACTTTAAGCAGTTTTTCATCAGCAAACCTAATCTTGGAACAATTAAATTTTTATTTAAAAATAAAGAAATTCAAGAGCTTTTAGACAAGGATATAAAAGGCTTTATCAATTATGAATTTAATAAAACCTTAGATAAATTTCAAATAATACGAAATCATGCAGTGCATACAAAATCGCCCACTTTGGAACAGACGCTAAAAATTAGAAGCCTAATTTTAGGTATAGAAAATACTAGCATTTTAAAACGCGCATTAGAGTATAAATTCAAATAAAAAGGATAAAAATGATAAGACCAAAGCCTTTTCTTAAAAAATGCCCAAAGTGCGGAAAAATGTTTTTTTGTGCTCCTAAGAGCGATTGTTTAAATCCAAGTGATTTTTTCTGCGATAAGTGTAGTGGCAAAAAAGATACAAGCTTGATAAGTAAAATTATTTCTGTAATTAAAAAGGTTTAATATGACCCACGATAAACTTGCAGTGCGTTTAGCACAAATTTTAATGCGTTTTAATGATGGGGGAAAGTTTAGTTTAGAAGAGTTAGCAAGTGAGTTTGGCGTAGATATTAGAACCATACAAAGAGATTTAAACCAAAGACTTTCTTTTATGCCTATCAAAAAAGAAAATGGCAAGTATTTTTTAGAATCTTTTGTTCTTGGTAAGCTTAGTTTTAAAGATATACAAAATTTTGCTATGTTAAGTGGGATTCAAGAGCTTTATCCAAAACTGGATAAGGATTTTATAACAGATTTGCTAAACTCTAAAGTAAATAGCATTTTTATGGTAAAAAATGAAGGCTTTGAAAAAGTGAGTTATGAATTATTTGAATCCATAAGCATAGCTATTGTAAGGTATAATGTTTTGAGTTTTGTCTATAAAGATAAAGATAAGAATCGTGAGGTTAATCCCTATAAGCTTATTAATAATAAAGGGATTTGGTATGTTTTAGTCGATGAAAAGGGCAAGTTAAAGCATTTTGCATTAAGCAAGATAAAGAATCTAAAAATTACAAAGCAGAATTTTACCCCACAGCAAGAATTTTTACAACAAATCAAAGAGGATGCAAGCATCTGGCTTAATGCGACCAAAGAAGCGACAATCAAGCTAGATAAAAAGGGAAAAGATTATTTTTTTAGAAAAAAATTATTTGAATATTGTGAAATAGTAGATGAGGATGAAAAATATTTTATTTTGAATGTGCGTTTTTCTTATGATGATGAGCTTTTAAATGTGGTAAAACAATGGATACCTTATATCAAGATTATCTCCCCTTTAGAGCTTAAAGAAAAACTTCATATTCTTTTGCAAGAATATCTAAATCAAGATTCATAGCTAATTTTTAAAAATAGAGATTCTCCTATCTAGTGGTTTTTAAATAACTTATTTGCAAAAAGTTTCTTTTAGTGGTTTTTTAGATACAATTCTTGAGAAATTGCATAGGAATATTTTCAATAGAATCTTGATAATCAAAGGGGAAAAATGTCAAAAAAGATAATGTCTTTAATGGTTTTTTGTCTTTTTTGTATAGATATATCTGCAAATCCTCTAAAGTCTCTTATTATTAATGCTAATAATAATCCCCTGCTAGAATCAAAAAATTACCAAACTCAAGCCCTAAAGGAAGAAAAAAAGGCGCTTTATTCTGGATATTTGCCCAAAGTTGAAGTGGGCTATGCCTATCAAAATATCAATAATCCAGACCTTTTTTATCCCAAAAGCGTAAATGGACCTTTTGTTGAAGCTTCTTGGCTTTTGTTTGATGGATTAAAAAGAGAAGGGAAATTTTCGATTCAAGACCATAAAATCAAAGCTTCTGAATTTTCTGCCTTAAGCACGAAGCAGCAGATTTTTTTGAAAATCATTCAAGAATATTTTCAAGCCCTAAGCCTAAAATCAAAACGCAAAGCACTTTTAAGCCAGCAAAATGAATTAGAACAAAGCATTATCAAATATCAGACTTTTTTTGAATCTGGACTTGCTTCACAAGATACACTAGAGGCGATTAAATCGCAGTTTGCACAAAATTCTTATCAATTAGAAAATATTGATTTAGCTCTAGAAGCTCGTAAAGAACAAATAAGCCTTTTAAGCGGAGTGGAGAATTTTCTTTTAGATGATTTGGTAAATATTAAAGAAATTTCTGCTCAAACACCACAAAAACAAAGGGCAGATTTACAAGCACAATTCCATTATGTCAAAAGCCTAGAAAATGCTTCCACGCAATACACTTATTTGCCAACCATCGCCTTAAGCAATCGCTACACAAACTATCAATACCATAATCGCAATATTCCAACGCTTCCTTTTCCTATTTCTATTGAAGATCCTAAGTATCAAAATATTTTTGGGGTTAGTGTTTCTTTTGTGCTTTTTGATTCTTTTGCAACACTAAAAGCTAAAGAATCAGCCCATTTACAAGCCTTAGCAGCTAACTCTGAATACGCTCATCAAAAAGATTCTCAAAAAAGGGAGCGCATCATCGCCCAAAGCGCCCTTGAAACTGCAAAAGAAAAAATTCAATGGGCTTTTTCTGCACTCACTTCTGCTTCCATAGCCTATACTTATGCAAAAGAAAAATTTAATTCACAATTGATTGACTACACACAATACCTAAAAGCACTTTCAAATCTTTTTAACGCACAATCTTTTTATGATGAAGCGCGTTTTGATTATGAGATTAAAAAGGCAGAATTTCTTTATTCTAATGGTGAGAATCTAGAGGAGTTTTTATGAGGCAAATTTTAATTAGCATTTTGTGTTTTTTGCCATTATTTGGAGAGGAGATTTATGCGACTTTTAATATCCAAGCCACTCAAAGTGCCACTTTAAGTTTAGCTAGTAATGGCGTTATAGAAGAGATTTTTGTAGAAGTGGGAGATTTTGTTGAAAAAGGGGAGAAATTACTCACACTTAAAGCAAAGGATTTGCAAGAAAATGTGAAAATTGCCAAGGCAACTTTGGATTCTGCTAGAATTGAATATAATTTTTTAGAATCTCAATACAAGCGTTATCAATCCTCTAAAAATGTGATTGATAAAAACACTTTTGAAAGAATACAATCTCAATACCAATCTAGTCTTTATGCGTTTAAAAAAGCACAAGCTAACTATGATTTGCAAAAAGAGCTTTTGGATAAAACTATCCTATATGCCCCCTTTAGTGGTGTTATTAGTAATAAATTTGTTGAAGTGGGTGATGGTGTGGGGGCTATTTCAAGCAAACTTTTTGTATTAGAATCCAAGCAAAAAAAGGCAATGATTGAGTTTGATTCGCAGTATTTTAGTCAAGTCAAAGTTGGTGATAAATTTCAATACAAACTCCAAAATATTGCACAAAAAGACTCTTTAATTCTCACAAAAATCTATCCTAGTATTGATATGAAAACCAAGAAGGCAAAAGCAGAGGCGCTCTTAAAAAGAGATTTGCCCTCTGGAATCTTTGGTGATGGTTTGATTTTGGGGCAATAATGTCAAAAATAGCAATAGAGCGACCCATTGCAACTTTAATGTTTATTTTGGCGTTGATATTTTTTGGTATAGATGCTCTAAAAAGACTTAGTGTTTCACTTTATCCTAATGTTGATATTCCTGTGATTACCATTACCACGCTTTATCCTGGGGCTAATCCTGAGATTGTTGAGAGCAAGGTAACAGAAAAGATTGAAGAAGCCATTAGTGGGATTGAATCGCTAAAAAAAATCACTTCTAATAGTAGCGATAGCGTGAGCGTGGTGGTTGCGGAGTTTGAGCTAGAAAAGCCCCTTGAAATTGCAGCTAATGATGTGCGCGATAAGGTGCTATCTGTTAGCTTTGGAAGTGAAGTGAAATCTCCTGTGGTTGAAAAATTTAATGTTGGTGGTGCGCCTATTATTTCGCTTTTTGTGTCATCTAAAACTCCAATTACCAATGAAAAAGAACTTTTAGAAATAAATACGCATACAAATTGGAATATTAAGCCTTTGTTACAACGCATCAAAGGCGTGGGCAAGGTTAATTTGGTTGGATTTTTAGAAAGAGAGATTAAAATCATACCTAATCCTACTTTGCTCAATCAATACAACTTGACTTATTTGGACTTAACAAGGGCTATTGGCGCACAAAATGTAGAAATTGATGGAGGCAGAATCATCGCTAAAGATAAGGAATGGAAGATTCTCACACAAGCTGATTCTAATAATTTAAAAGAATTAGGTGATATTCTTGTGGGAGATAATATTAAGCTAAGTGATATTGCTAAGATTGAAGATTCTACAGAAGAGCAAAGAAGCTTTGCAAACTTGCTTTCTAAAGATATTCAAGGCAGTGGAATCTTGCTTGAAATACAAAAGATTTCAGGGGCAAATGAGATTGAAATCACAGATGCTATTAGAGAGATTCTGCCAAGTTTGCAAGAAAGTAGTCCAAAATACAATTTAACGCTTTTAAGAGATACGACTACTTATATCAAAGACACGATTTGGGCGGTGGAGCTTGATTTGATTTTGGGTGCGTTTTTGGCAGTTTTTGTAGTGTTTTTCTTTTTGCGTAATGTTTCAATGACTTGGATTGCAAGTTTGAGTATTCCTGCTTCTATTATGGGAACTTTTGCATTTATGTATTATTGGGGTATGACTTTAAATCTCACAACATTAATAGCAATTACTTTGGCAATTGGGATTATTATTGATGATGCTATTGTGGTAATTGAAAATATTTATAAAAAAATTGAAGGAGGAATGTCGCGTAAAGAAGCAGCATTAATGGGGGTTAAGGAAATTATTTTTGCACTAATAGCTATTTCTGCAATGCTTTTGTCAGTTTTTGTGCCTATTGCCAATATGGGTGGAATTACGGGACGATTCTTTGTTTCTTTTGGTATTAGTCTTGGTGCTTGTATTATTATTTCTTTTTTTGTGGTTATTACCTTTATCCCTATGTTAAGCTCAAGGGTTGCTAATCATACACAAAGCACTTTTTATCTTCAAACAGAGAAATATTTCAAGGCTTTAGAATTGCTATATGTGCGGATTCTTAAATGGGTGTTAGCCCATAAAGCTTTTGTGATTTTAAGTATTGTAAGTATTTTTGTGGTTTCACTCCTTTTGATTGCGCGACTGGGAGTAGAGTTTTTGCCTTCAGAAGATAAGGCAGAATTTGATATTAATCTCACTGCTAAGCCTGGAATCTCGCTAGAAGCAATGCAAAAACAAGCTTTGGCTATACAAGAGCGATTAAATCAAGAAAAAGAGGTGGAATATAGCATTTTAAAGATTGGTTATACAGCAGAAAAAAAGATTTATGAAGCAAAAATTTATGTGCGTTTAGTGCCTTATAATAAAAGAGAAAGAGATTTGCAAGAAGTAATGCAGTTTTTAAGAGGAGTTTATGCGGATTATACAAAGCAATTTGATTTAGAAATTGCTTTAATTGAGATTCCTCAAATTAGCTTAGGAGAAGATGATTCGCCACTTCAATTAGCACTTTATTCACTAGATAATACTGCTTTGCAAACAAGTGTGAAGAGAATCACTAGTTTTATGGAGCAAAGTGGAAAATACAAAGATATTCACACAAATATTAAACCCCAAACGCCACAATTAGAAATAACTATCAACCGCGCTTTAGCAAGTCAGTATGGATTTAGCGCTCAAGAAATCGCTTTGGTAATCAATGGTGCTTTTAGTGGTGTGCAAGAAATTTCTTATTATCGTGAAAATGGCAAGGAATATAATATTGTGTTGTTAGCCCCCAAAAGAAATCAAATAAAAGACTTAAAAACTCTTACCTTACGCAATGCAAAAGGAGAAAATGTATTTTTAGAAGGGATTGTGGAGATTAAAGAAGTAGGGGGAGTTACTACAATTAGGCATTATGATAGGCAAAAAAGCGTGATGGTGTATGCTAATTTAGCAGAAAATATCAGTTTGGGTGAGGCTACAAATTTTTTGGAAGAAAACAAGGATTCTTGGTTAGAATCTGGCGTCCATTATAAGATTGAGGGTTATGCTAAATATATGCAAGAAACTAATGAAGCTTTTGTTCTGGCAATGACTATGGCGTTTGTTTTGATTTATTTTATTTTAGCAGCTTTATATGAATCACTCATTCAGCCTTTAATTATTATGATTACTTTGCCTTTGAGTTTTACAGGGGCTTTTTTGGGGCTTTTTATTAGTGGAGAATCGCTTAGTTTGTTTAGCATTATGGGGCTTATGCTGCTTATGGGACTTGTGGGTAAAAATGCAACTTTAATCATTGATGTGGCTAATGAAAAACACAGAGGGGGTATGGAGTTAGAGAATGCTATTATTAAAGCAGGGGAAACTCGGTTGCGACCAATTTTAATGACAACTATTGCAATGATTTTTGGAATGTTGCCTCTAGCCTTAGCAGGTGGTGCTGGAAGTGGGATAAAGTCTCCCATGGGAATTGCTGTAATTGGTGGTTTGCTAGTATCAATGATTCTTAGTTTGCTTGTGGTGCCAGCATTTTATCGATTATTATCTCCACTTGATGAAAAACTAAGAAAATATTATCGCTAAAATAAAATTTTAGTAGATTCTTTTGGAATTTAGTAGTATAATGCTTTTACATAAATAAGGAGATGCTAAATGGATCCAATTTCAATGAATAGTTATTCAGGATATAACGCTTTTTCTAGTGCTCAAAGCGGAATTAGTGCTAATGTGCAAAATGCAACTTTGGAGACTTCAAATACAGATTTAACTCAAAGCACAGCTAATACCATAACAGCACAAAATGGTGTAGAGGCTAATGCAGTAAGTATGCAAACAGCTGATTCTATGTATCAAAGTTTGCTAGATATTATGGCTTAGCCTTTTTTATTGATTATTCTATTTGCTTTGTAATGGACTTATGCTAAAATTTGCCTTATTTAATTCTGTAAGGGAAGTTATATGGTAGATTATGGTATTCATTATTGGGCAAATGATGATTTTATTATTGAAGATGGTAAGGTTAAAGTTAATTTTGGTAATAAACCTGCATTAATTGATATTGTTAAACAAATGCGCGAGGAAGGATATCGCGGTCCTTTACTCATTCGATTTCCTCATTTAATGAAGAAACAAGTTGAAAAAATCTTCTCACATTTTGAAAATTCTATTAAAGAATATCACTACAAGGGTAAATTCAAAGCAGTTTTTCCCATTAAGGTCAATCATTTTCCTAATTTTATTTTGCCTCTTATGGAACAAACACAGAATCGTTGCTATGGGCTAGAGGCTGGAAGTAAGTCAGAACTTATTATTGCGATGGCTTATACCAATGAAAATGCTCCTATTACCGTTAATGGTTTTAAAGATAAAGAAATGATTTCTTTAGGTTTTATTGCAGCTAAAATGGGTCATGATATTACTTTAACTATTGAAGGATTAAATGAGCTAGAGACAATCATTGAAGTAGCAAAGGCTATGGGAAAGCCTTATCCTAAAATTGGATTGCGAATTCGTCTCCATAGCACAGGAATTGGAATTTGGGCAAAAAGTGGTGGAATTAATTCTAAATTTGGATTAACTGCAACTGAATTAGTGGAAGCCATTTATCTTTTGCAAAAAAATAAGTTATTAGAACAATTTACAATGATTCATTTTCACATTGGCAGTCAAATTAGTGATATTGCACCACTTAAAAAAGCTTTAAGAGAAGCTGGGAATATTTATGCTGAATTGCGCAAAATGGGAGCAAAAAATCTTAATAATGTGAATATTGGGGGTGGTTTGGCTGTTGAATACACACAGCATGAAGCCTATCAAAATCGCAATTATACACTTGGGGAATTTAGTGGAAATGTTATTTTCACGCTTAAAGAAATTGCCAAAAACAAAAAAGAGCCTGAGCCTGATATTTTTATTGAATCGGGGCGTTATGTTTCTGCTAGTCACGCAGTTTTAATTAGTCCTGTTTTGGAGCTATTTTCACAAGAGTATGATGAAAAAGCTTTACATTTAAAAGACAAAAATCCTCCACTTGTAGAAGAGCTTTTGGATTTGTATAATACGATTAATGAAAAATCGGCTATTGAATATTTACACGATAGTTTAGAGCATATGGAGTCACTACTCACACTTTTTGATTTAGGTTATATTGATTTACAAGATAGGAGTAATACCGAAGTTTTAGTGCATCTTATTATTAAAAAAGTGATTAAGATTCTAAAGTATAAGAATCATAGCGATATTATTCGGATTCAAGAGCAGGTGCAGGAGCGGTATCTACTAAATTGTAGCTTTTTTCAAAGTTTGCCAGATTATTGGGGATTGAAGCAGAATTTTCCAGTTATTCCGCTTGATAGGTTAAATAAGCGCCCTACAAGAAGTGCGAGTTTGTGGGATATTACTTGTGATAGTGATGGAGAGATTGCTTTTGATAAAAATTACCCCTTGTTTTTGCATGACATTGATGTGAATAATGAAGAATACTTTTTGGGATTCTTTCTTGTGGGGGCTTATCAAGAAGTTCTTGGAATGCGACATAATCTCTTTACTCACCCTACGGAATTTAGCGTGGTTTTTGATGAAAAAGGAAAATATGAGATTGAGAATCTTTTAGAAGCGCAAACGATTTTAGATGTGTTAGATGATTTGGATTTTGATACCAAAGAAATTGAAAGGCGACTTAAGCAAAAGCTTGATGAAAGCATAGAAATTCCTCAAGATGAGAAGAAAGAAGTTTTGGGACAGCTTTATGTTATGCTAAGTGAAAATGGCTATTTACGAACGGTATTTAAGAGCCAAGGTGAGTTAAATTGAAATATTCTACAAGCCTTTTTGGGACTATCAAAGAAGATTTTCGTGTTATTTTAGAAAAAGACCCCGCGATTAATTCTAAAATTGAATTGTTCTTTAACTACCCTGGATTAATTGCGTTGGTGCATTATCGACTTGCTCATAAATTGCATTTAAAGGGCTTTAAGATTCTAGCTAGAATCTTGATGGGCTTTACACAATGGATTACCAATATTGATATTCATCCTGCTTGTAAAATTGGGCATAGAGTTTTTATTGATCATGGAATTGGAGTGGTGATTGGAGAGACAGCAGAAGTGGGGAATGAGGTAACGATTTATCAAGGTGTGAGTTTGGGCGGAGTTAGTTTAGAAAAAACTAAACGCCACCCAACGATAGAAGATAATGTGGTTATTGGAGCAGGTGCTAAAGTGCTCGGTAATATTACTATTGGAGCAAATTCTAAAATCGGTGCAAATTCTGTTGTGATTACTTCTGTGCCACCAAATTCTACAGCCGTTGGGATTCCTGCAAAGGTTGTAGTAAAGGGTAAAAGTAATGATTTAAATAAGATTCCAGATATTCAATTTCAACTTTTTAATTATTTGCAAAAACGTTTAGAATTATTAGAATCGCAAATTCCTCATTCTGAAGAATTGCAAGCAAGTATAGAAAAACTCAATCTTATATATTATGAATTTCTAAAGTCAAGAAGAGAATAAAATGATTATTTTTTTAAAAGATTTAAAATTAAAAAACTTATTTTTTTAAAGAGGCTTTGCTTGGAGTGTATCATAAGGTATCTTGCGACATCTTTACGCCCAAACATAATAGCAAAAGAAAAAGGAGTCATTCCTAAGCCATTATTTTCATCAATATTTGCACCATTGCTTACTAATAATTTTGCCATATCCAGATATCCTTTAAAGCAAACTCCAGCTAATGGGGTTTGTCCTCTATCATTTTTTTCATCCACTTTAGCGCCTTTTTCAAGCAACATTTTAGCGGTTTCTAAAGAATTATTATAAGCTGCTAACATAAGTAGAGTATCACCTCTATGTGTTTTTAGATTAACATTTAATCCAGCTTCTATCATAATCCTTAGATTTTCAAATTCATTATTTCTAGCAAAATTAAAAGCCATATTGCAAAGCTCTCCAAATCGCTTTTCTTCTTCTAAAGAAATTTCATTCATCATTTTATCCTTGTTTATCTATTAGTCAATCTAAAAAATTGATTTTTAATAGCTATGATTTTAGAGTGAGAATCCTCACTCTAAAAGTTATTTACTCAATGCTTTTTTAACACCCTCTGCATATTCTTTGCTAATTTTTTCAAAATGCATTAGAGCTTTGTCTATGATTTTTTGTTCAACACCTTCCATTGATGAGGCAATATTATTAAAGAGTTGTTCTTTTTGAGAATCATTCATTATGTCAAATAAGGCTTTTGGTTGGGTGTAAAAATCATTATCCAATGGCGCATATCGTTGTGCTGCAGCTTCTAAATTCAAATCTGGTTCCAAATAATTTTTATCTTCTTTTGGGCTATCATCATAGCTATTTGGTTCATAGTAAGCTGATTTGTTTTTATACTCATCAAAATTCATAGCCCCAGCAACATTATAGGTATTAACCTCACTTCTTGCTCTATTAATAGGCAATAGATGATAGTTAGTTCCTACTCTATATCGGTGCGCATCAGGATAGCTAAAGATTCTACCTTGGAGCATTTTATCAGGACTAAAGCCAATTCCAGGCACGATATTGCTTGGGCTAAAGGCGGCTTGTTCTACTTCATTAAAGTAATTTTGTGGATTTTTATTAAGAATCATTTCTCCAATATCCATCAAAGGCACGATGCTATGGGGCCATACTTTTGTCAAATCAAAGGGATTGAATCCTAATTTGTCCACTTCATTTTCAGGCAAAATCTGCACTTGGAATGTCCATTTAGGGAAATCCCCTTTTTCGATACTATTGTATAAATCTCTTTGGTGAGATTCTCTATCTTTGGCAATAATTTCTTCAGCTTCTTTGTTGGTTAAATTTTTAATGCCTTGTTGAGTTTTAAAATGGAATTTTACCCAAAACCTTTCTCCTTTATCGTTGATGAGACTATAAGTATGGCTTCCAAAGCCGTGCATATGTCGATAACTTGCTGGAATTCCCCTATCACTCATTAAAATTGTAATTTGGTGTAAAGCTTCAGGGCATAATGTCCAAAAATCCCAGGCTGCATTTGCGTTTCTTAAATTTGTTCTTGGATCTCTTTTTTGGGTGTGGATAAAATCAGGGAATTTGTAAGCATCTCTTATAAAGAAAGTTGGTGTGTTGTTTCCAACTAAATCCCAATTGCCTTCTTTGGTGTAAAACTTAATTGCAAAACCCCTTACATCTCTTTCTGCATCAGCTGCACCGGATTCTCCAGCTACAGTTGAAAATCTCAAGAAAAGTGGAGTAACTTCTCCTTTTTGCAAAACTTTAGCCTTAGTAAATTGTGAAATATCAGCTGTGATTTTTAATTCTCCATAAGCACCGCTTCCCTTGGCATGCACTACTCTTTCAGGTATCCTTTCTCTATTTTGATGAGCAAGTTTTTCAAGTAGGATATAGTCTTGTAATAGTAAAGGTCCTTTTGGTCCAGCAGAAAGTGAATTTTGATTGTCTGCTACTATATTTCCAAAGTCATTTGTAAGTTTTTTCATAAAGATTACCTATCCTTTAAATAAAATTTATTAACAAGGAAATAATATCTTATATAAAATAAAAATAATATTAAATAATAAAATTTATTATTTAATTTAAAGTATCAAAAATATTTTTTTTAAGCAGTTTTTAGTTTCCTTTTTGTTTTTAAAGTATATAATATTTAATGTTTTCAGGGTTTTTAGTGAGGTAGTCAAAATAAATAAGTTAGGAAAGAGGAGGACTAATGCTACCATCTTGGAGCAAAGAATTAAGTGTTCATAATGATGCCATTGATGAGCAGCACAAGCATCTTTTTGATATTGCCGGTAGAGCGTATGCATTGATTAATAAAAAAGCCACAAAAGAAGAAATAGTTACAATTTTAAAGGAATTATTAAATTATACGCAGGAACATTTTAGAGATGAAGAAGATTATATGGAATCTATTTGTTATCCTCGCTTAGAGCAACATAGAGAAAAACATCGTGAAATTATACGAGATATGACAAACTCTGTTATGCAGATTCGCAATGTGGATGATTTAAAAGAAAAATTAGCCGTAATTGCTAAAAAATGGCTTTTAGAACACATTATTCGAGAAGATATGCAAATTGAAAAATTCCGTCGAAGTGTTTGTCAAATTACATCTTCAATGCCTAAAAAGTCATCCAATGAAGCGGAATATGAAGAGAAAAAAATTAAATACACCTGTCAATGTAAGGGGAAGATTCACCTTGTGCCCTCGACATTGCATAATAAGATTCAAAAAGAAAAAGCTTTATTCAACTGCAAAGTTTGTAAGGCAATCATTCAATTTTTAGAAATGTAAGGGATAAAAATGTTAAATCAAAGTGAATTAAAAGAATATCAATTAATGGCTGATTCTTTGCGGTTTTTGTGTGCTGATATGGTGCAAATAGCTAATAGCGGACACCCTGGTGCGCCGATGGGATTAGCTGATATTGCAGTGGTTTTAGGGTATCATTTGCGCCTTAATCCTAAAAATCCACAATGGATTAATCGCGATAGATTGGTTTTTAGTGGCGGACATGCAAGTGCGCTTGTGTATAGTTTATTGCATTTATGGGGTTTTGATGTAAGTTTGGAAGATTTAAAAGCCTTTAGAAGTTTTGGCTCTAAAACACCAGGACACCCCGAATACAAACACACTCCTGGTATTGAAATAACTACCGGTCCTTTGGGGCAAGGTATTGCTAATGCAGTAGGATTTGCTATGGCAGGAAAACTTGCTCAAAATATGCTTGGTGATTTAATCTCTCATAAGGTTTATTGTTTGTGTGGCGATGGGGATTTAGAAGAAGGAATCTCTTATGAATCTTGTTCGCTTGCTGGGCATCATAATTTGGATAATCTTATTGTAATTTACGATTCAAATAATATTACCATTGAGGGTGATTGCGCTGTTGCTTTTAGTGAGAATATTAAATTACGCTTTGAGGCTCAGGGTTGGGAGGTTTTAGAGATTGATGGGCATGATTTTATGCAAATTGATTCAGCACTTAGTAGGGCTAAAGATTCTAAAAAACCTGTTTTGATTATTGCTAAAACTATAATCGCAAAAGGCTCTATTCGTTTAAGTGGTTCTCATAAATCTCATGGTTCTCCACTTGGAGAGAGTGAGATTGAAGAATCAAAAAAAGCTTTGGGCTTTGATTCTAAGATGAAATTTTTTGTCTCTGATAGCGCAAGAATCCGATTTAAAAACACGCAAGAATTGGGAGAATTAGCCAATAAAGAGTGGGAAGAAACCTTGGCAAAAAGCGATAAGAAATCCCTATTAGAAGCGATGTTAAATCCGGATTTTTCTAAGATTGCATACCCTAAATTTGATGAGACTAAAAGCGTAGCAACTCGTGCAAGTAATGGAGAGATTCTTAATGCTATTGCAAATGCGCTGCCCGGATTTATCGGCGGAAGTGCAGATTTAGCACCTTCTAATAACACAGAATTAAAGGGAATGGGAGATTTTCCAAAGGGGAGAAATTTCCATTTTGGAATCCGCGAACACGCTATGGGAGCTATTAGTAATGCGTTAGCTAATTATGGTTTATTCTTGCCTTTTTGTGCTACTTTTTTTGTCTTTAGTGACTATCTTTCCCCAAGTGTGCGCGTAGCTTCGTTGATGAAAAGTAAAGTGTTTTATATCTGGACGCATGATAGCATTGGTGTGGGAGAAGATGGGGCAACTCATCAGCCTATCGAGCAAATTAGCCATTTTAGGGCGATGCCAAATTTAAGTGTTTTCCGTCCAAGTGATGCAAATGAAAATATTGCCTGTTGGCAAGTTGCTTTAGAAATTGAGGGACCTTGTGCTTTTGTGCTTAGTCGCCAGAATCTTCCTATTTTTGGAGAGGTTGCGAAAGATCAGGTAAAAAAGGGCGCTTATGTAAAACAAGAATCAAGCAAAGAGCCACAAATCACATTGTTAGCAACAGGGAGTGAAGTGGAGCTTGCTTTAAGAAGTGCTAAAGAGTTAGAATCACAAGGCGTGGCAACACGAGTTGTGAGTGTGCCAAGCTATGATTTATTAATGCAACAAGAGAAAACCTATCGCGATTCTTTATTGAAAGGTAAAGTGATTGCCATTGAAGCAAGTCGTGGTTTGGAGTGGTATGCACTAGCTGATGTGGTGGTTGGAATGCAAGGTTTTGGTGCAAGTGGTAAGGGCGAGATTTTGTTTGAGCATTTTGGCTTTAGTGTAGAGAATATTGTAAAAATCGCCAAAGAAAATCTCTAAAAGTGGCAAAACTCTATTTATTCTCAAACACGCGCGCAATCAAGGCATTTTTTGAAAGGGATTATTTAGCTTCATTTTTGCCTGATGCGCAGAGTATTGGTGAGTTTTTGGAATTTGTCTTAAGAGTGGAGGGGAAAAGCAAAATCCCTGCATTTTTGCGTCATATTTATCTTTATCAATCTATCCAAGAATCAAACTCTAAAGAATTTAGCGAGTTTGCTAAAAATTTCTCTCAATTTTTAAATAATTCAGATTTCTTTTTTAAATTTTATGAAGAATTGTGCGCTGGATGTGTGCGATTAGAAATGCTAGAAAAACTTGATGTTTATGCATTCTATGATGACTACTTGCAGGTTTTAAAAAGAATCTTTGAGCTTTATAGTAAAAAGCTTGCAGAGAATCATTTCTTTGATCAATATTTTTTAGAAGATTATAAGATTACTTTTGAAATTTTGGGGATTTATGAAAGCATTGAAGTGTATTTGGAAGGGTTTTTAAGTCATTTTGAAATGCATATTTTTCAAGAGATCTCCTTTCAAAAGCCAATTTTTTTAAAGGTTTTTATTAATCCTTTTAATATTGAGTATTACCAAAAGCTTTTTGGAATAACCTTGGAAAATGGTAAATTTACACTAAAAATAGAGAAACAAAAGTTAGAGATTTTAAGCTTTGAAGCTAAAGTGGAGATTCCCAATAACCTTAAGCTTTTGGAGTTTGATAGTAAGATTTCTGAAGTGGGTGGGATTTTTACTCAAATTGACTTATGGCTTGAGAGTGGGGTTTCACCAGAGGAGATTTGTGTTGTTTTGCCCAATGAGGAATTTATCAAATATTTACAACTCTTTGATAAGGCAAGGAATTTTAATTTTGCAATGGGTAAAAAGTTGCAAGAAACAAGTTTTTTTAAGCAACTTCAAAGTTTAGCAGAATCTACGCAGAATTTTGAAGAATTTGAACAATTCATTATGGAAATGTCAGAGCATACTTGGGAGGATAAAGAGGCTAAAAAGATAATTTTGCAAAGATTGGAGTATTTTTCATTTGGATTGAAGTTTTTAGATTCTTTGCAGACTAGAGATAAAATTTATGCCTTTTTTACACTATTAAGCAAAGAAACAATTGATGATGTTGGTGGGGGAAGGATTAGTGTTGTGGGAATTTTGGAGACAAGGGGGATTAATTTTTCTTATGTGATTTTACCAGAATTCAATCAAAGCAATGTCCCAAAAGTGAGCCAAAAAGATATTTTTCTTAATTCAATAATTCGTCAAAAAGTTGGGCTTCCCACAAGAAAAGATAGGGAAAATTTACAAAAATATTATTATGCAAAGCTTTTTGCTCATTCCAAAGAAGTTAGTGTAATGTTTGTTAAAAATGAGGAAGAAGAGCCTTCGCGTTTTTTGTTAGAGGAAAAGATTTTCAAAAACGCTTTAGTTAAAAAAACTTCTAGGAAATATGGTGAATATTTTTTAAGTGGAGAATTGCTAAGCTATAAAGAAAAGGAAATCATCGCACCTTTGAATTTTGGAGTGATGAGCGCAACAAAGTTAGAGTGTTTATTGACTTGCAAAAGAAAGTATTATTATCGCTATGTTTTGGGCTATAGGGAGCCAAAGGATTTTAATGCTGGAACTCAAATCCATAAAGCTTTGCAAATGGCATATGCTAATTTTACTAGTCATAGGGATTTTAAAAGATTGGAGCAAGAGACTTATGAGAATTTGCAAGTTTATGAGAATAAAAGAGAATATTTTGAGCTAGAGGTTGCCAAGAAATATTTGCAGAAATTTTTCTATGCTGAAAAAAAGCATTTGGAGGAAGGTTGGTTTCCAATTGAATTTGAAAAAGAATTTTCATTAGAAGTCTGTGGGATTCCCTTTAGGGGGAGGATTGATAGAATTGATAAAAAGGGAAAAGAGGTTTTTGTTTTGGATTATAAATACAAAAAGAATCTTAAGGTTGGTTTGCAAAGAAGTATTGACATTTTAAAGGACTTTCAGCTTATTTTATATGCTCTAGCACTTCAAGAATCTTGTAATGAAGTTAGGGTTGGGTTTTATGATATTTATGAAGCAAGCATTAAAGAAGAGGAAATTTTACAAGAAAAAACACAAAAACTCATAGAAAGACTAGAGGAGCTTAAGGGACTTCAAAAGGAATTTTCTTATGAGCTTTGTGAGAAAAGAGCACCTTGCAATTTTTGTGAGTTTATTTACCTTTGCAAACGCTATTAAAAATTCCAAAGAATCGAGTAAAAAATAATAAAATTAGCGTGATAAGTAGGGTTTTAAAGACTAATTCAGATTGTTGGTGCATTTGGTTAAATTCTAGGGTTTCAATGGCACTTTCTCCTATTGCTTGAGCTTCTATAATGTAGGGCGTGTAATATAGAGTAAATAAAAGAATTAAGATTGCATTGATAAAGCCAAGTAAGGGGATAAATTTTTGGCGTGTGGTTTGAAGAGTAATTAACTCATAAATAAGAATAAGCAAGGCAAGGATATTGAGTAGAAAATTAACTTTAATAAAGATTTGTGTCATTAAGATTCCAGATTGAAATAAGGTAATATCTAATCCCTCTGCCAAACTAGCCGCACGGAAAACCACAGAAGCACTAAAGGCACTTGCAAGAATAAGACCAATGCTTAAAGCAATAAACAATAAATACAGCGCTGAAAATGAAGCATAAATTTTGGTTTTTAACATAGGATTCCTTAGTATTTGGCGAATTTTAAGTCTTAAGTCTTGTATTATAACAAATAAGGTTTTAAAGTTTATAAAAGAATATAATTTGTGAGTAAAATGTAGATTATCAAAAAGACTAGTTAAAGTAATGATTAAAGTTTTAACTATTTGGAGATTTTGCTAATAAATGATGGCGGAGCGGACGGGGCTCGAACCCGCGACCCCCTGCGTGACAGGCAGGTATTCTAACCAACTGAACTACCGCTCCAAAGCTAAAAGTGGTGGTCGCTACAAGACTCGAACTTGTGACATCCACCTTGTAAGGGTGGCGCTCTACCAACTGAGCTAAGCGACCATTATAAAAAAATAGAAATAAAAGTGGTGACTCCTAGGGGACTCGAACCCCTGTAGCCACCGTGAAAGGGTGGTATCCTAACCGCTAGATGAAGGAGCCACTTTTATTTAGTGGTGACCCGCGTTGGATTCGAACCAACGGCCCATTCCTTAAAAGGGAATTGCTCTACCAACTGAGCTAGCGGGTCAATCAAAAAGGAAGTGAAATTATAGCTATAAAATTTTCAAAAGTCAATAGTTTTAAAAAAAAGTTTTAAAAAAAGCAAGTAAGCATAGAGGCAAGATTGTTCTTGAATATAGTTTCTATCCCCAGAAAATAGGACTCTATTGATAATTTCTTCCCCATTTTTAGATTTCACTCCAATAAAGATTGTCCCAACAGGCTTGCTAACACTGCCTCCAGTTGGTCCAGCAACACCACTTGTAGCAATGGCAAAATCTGCACCACTTAGATTCAAAGCGCCCTCTAGCATTTCGCGCACTACTGCCTCACTAACTGCGCCATAAGAAATAAGATTGTTATTAGAGACCTTTAACCAAGATTCTTTAATGGCATTAGCATAGCTGATAATTCCCCCCTCAAAAACTTCACTTGCACCTGATTCTTTGGTGAGATAGTAAGCTACTAAGCCACCAGTGCAGCTCTCTGCAGTTGTAATTTTTTGTTTGGAATTTGCAAGGAGTTGGATAATACTTTGAGCTAAATTCGAACTCGCAAAGATTTTATTTTGAAAAGTTTGTTGCATTTCTTGCAAAAAATTATCAAGTGATTTGTGTGAAAGGGCTTTGGCGTGTAAGATTTCTATTCCACAAGTTTCTTGAAGGATTTGTAATTGGATTTGATAGGCTTTGGCTAGAGGATTTAGAAGGGTTAAAGCGCTTTGACAATCAAGCCCTAAAAGATACAAAAAAGTGTTGTCTGCATCTCTGAATTGTGTGATTTTTGGGGATTCTTGTAAGATGATATTGCAATTTTTAAAGGCAAGTGTATGGTGGGTTTTTTTGAAAATAGGCGTTGAAAAAGAATATTTTTTAAAATACTCTAAAATTTCATTGAGCACAGAATCTTTGGCGAGTATTAAAAGATTCTGTGAAGATTCTATGGCGTAATTGAGATTTTTAAGGCAATTTGTATCATTTAAAGAATCCAAAAACCAAGTGCATTGAATCTCCCCAAAAAGACTTTGAGCATAGCAAATAGAATATTTTTGAAGTGGTTTAAAAGAATAATTTTTTCCAATGCAAAATAAAGTATTCAAAATAGTTTTCCTTATGTATAATTTAATTCTTTAATGGTAGAATATTTTAACTATTTTATAACTTAAGTTTGGAGGTTAGGCAAATGAGTAAAACTTTAGTTGTGCGTCCTGAAGATGAAAGACCTGGTGAAGTTTATAATAAAAAAGGCAAGTTAAATAAGGAATTTTATGAAGTGGAGATTAAAAAACTCCAAATTGAGCTGATTAAATTGCAAAATTGGGTAAAAAAGCATCAGAAAAAAATCATTATAATCTTAGAAGGGCGTGATGCTGCAGGCAAAGGTGGAACAATCAAAGCTTTAAGAGAGCATTTAAATCCGCGTGGGGCAAGAGTGGTGGCATTACAAAAACCAAGTGATGTAGAAAAAACACAATGGTATTTTCAGCGTTATATTGATGAACTTCCAAATGGCGGAGAAATTGTATTTTTTGATCGCAGTTGGTATAACCGAGCGGGAGTGGAGCGTGTAATGAATTTTTGTAGTAATGAACAATACAAAGAATTCATTATTCAAGTTTCCCATTTGGAACAAATGTTGATTGAGAGTGGTTATATTTTGTTTAAATTCTTTTTAGATGTTGGACAAGAAGAGCAAAGAAAGAGAATTGAAGCAAGAAAAGATGAGCCTTTAAAGCGTTGGAAATTAAGCCCTATTGATGAGTTATCCCTTAATTTGTGGGATGAATACACAGAAGCCTTTGAGAAGATGTTTTCACGCACGCACACACCTTTTGCGCCTTGGATGATTGTGGATTCTAATGACAAAAAACGCGCAAGAATCAATCTTGCTAGAATCTTGCTTTCTAAGATTGACTATGAAGATAAAGATGCAGAAAATGTTTGTTTGTTAGCTGATCCTGGAGTTGTTTCATATTATTCAAGCGTGCGAATGTTTTCTAATGAGCAAGAAGAAGATTTGCAAAAAAAGAAAAAGAAAAAGAAAGATAAAAAATAATTAAACTTTAGAATATTAGGGGGTATTTTTTGGAAATTACAAATTATTTTATTTGAGATAATTTGTAATTATTATTGTTTTTAAATTGTTTGTATTCTATGGGTTTGTATGGGTTTGATGGTAAGCATTTTTTATTTTTAAATTTTTAGTTTTAATGAGCTTTTTAAGCGCTAATTAAGAAGTTAAAATAATTTTAGATATTTATTTTAATTAAGTTGTTTTGTGATATAATCCGCGCTTTGTTTTTATTAAAATTTAGATGAGGGTGAATTATGAATCCATTTAAAAGTTTAAGCATAGGAACTAAATTAGTTGCCTCCATAGGCATTATTATGGTTATTGGTTTGGCGATTCTTTTTATTATTATTGCTACTCGAGTGAGTGATAGTATGAGTAAGAGTGCTGAAGCTATTATTATGGAAGCTTCAAAAGGACATACTAACACCGTTGAAGCTTCAGTAAAAGAAATGATTGCGTTGAATAAAGCAGCTACCAATAGTATAGAAAGTCTTTTTACTTCAACCCCACGACAAAATATCTCAATAAATCAACTTGAAGAAACAATAGCAAATGTGCTTGATTCTGGTAGTTATACAGATTATGCTTTTGTATATTTGAAAAATCCATTAGGTTTCAATGACAATGGTAGATTTACAAAAATGGATGATGGCAATTATATGGCACTTTGGCAAGATAAAGATGTGAGATCTGCTGGGGGTATCACAAGTTTGCGTGTGGGTAGTGATTTGCAATTAAATTCAGTAAAAAAGGCTCTAACTGCTTCTAGTGCAGATGATGGCAAAGTTTTTTTTGGTCTACCGCGTAAATTTTCATTAAGTGGAAATGAATTTGTAGGTATTGGTATGGCAATGACACTTTATGATGAGAATCATTCTGTGATTGGGGCAGTTGGATTTATCTTTAACTTTGAAAGTCTTGCAGAAGTGTTATTAGATCCTTCTAATGAAGTTTTTGATGGTAGTGTTGTTGGATTGCTTAATGAGGATGGAACTATCCTTGTTCATAGAAATGAAAGTTTAATTTTTAAGAAAATGCAAGATATTAATAAGGATCCTAAGGCAGCAGAAGGGGTTAGAGCTATGGTAGAAGGCAAAGCGGGAGTGTATGATTATGTCACTACAGATAAAGTACCAAGCTATGTAAGTGTGATGCCATTTTCTTCTGTGGGTGGGGCTATTAATTGGAGAATTTTGGTAACCGCTCCTAAATCTTCAGTGCTTGCTTCTTTATACACTTTAGAATACATTATTGCTGGGGCTTCAGTTATTTTCTTGATTATTGTAATGTCTTTTGTGTATTTTCATATTCGTAAAAATGTTTCTAAGAGACTTACTGTTATTTTGGATACATTGGATAAAGTCTTTAAATATATTAATTACGAAAGTAAAGACATACAAACAGTTAAAATTCACTCTAATGATGAATTGGGAACTATGGGACGAATCATTAATAGTAATATTGAAAGAACTCGATCTTCTTTATTGGTTGATGAAGAAGCGATTAAAGAATCAGTAGAAACTGCTAAGGAAATTGAAGCAGGAAATCTCACTGCAAGAATTTCTAAGAATCCTAGTAACCCTCGATTAGTAGAGCTTAAAGAAGTGTTAAATCGAATGCTTGATGTTTTACAGGAAAAAATTGGAAGCGACACCAATGAAATCTCAAGAGTTTTTGATTCTTATGTGAGATTAGACTTCACTACAGAAGTTAAAAATGCAAATGGACGCGTTGAGATTGTTACTAATACTTTGGGCAAAGAGATTAGAACCATGTTGCATACAAGTGCTAAATTTGCTGAAGAATTAGCAGCGCGTTCTTTAGAACTAAAAGAATCAATGCAAAAACTTACCGATGGTTCTCAAAATCAAGCAAGTTCTTTGGAGCAATCTGCTGCTGCAGTTGAAGAGATTAGTGCTTCAATGCAAAATGTTAGCGATAAGACTATGGAAGCTACAAGACAGGCAGAAGATATTAAAGAAATAGTTGGTGTAATCAAAGATATAGCAGATCAAACCAATCTCCTTGCTTTGAATGCGGCAATTGAGGCAGCAAGAGCAGGAGAACACGGAAGAGGATTTGCGGTTGTTGCTGATGAAGTAAGAAAGTTAGCTGAGAGAACAGCAAAATCATTAGGTGAGATTGAAGCAAATGTTAATGTGCTTGTTCAAAGCGTAAATGAAATGAGTGAATCAATTAAAGAGCAAACAGAAGGAATAGGACAGATTAACGACACAATTGCGCAATTAGAAAGTGCAACTCAAGATAATGTTGGCGTAGCAAATGCAACTAATGAGATTACTCGAAGTGTTGATAACATTGCTAAGAATATTCTTGAAGATGTTAATAAAAAGAAATTTTAGTAATTCTTTAGTTTTAGGGCAGTAGATTTAGTTAATTTTAGTTATAATTTAAAGAACATGGATTCTAGAAATAGAAAATGTTATTTTTCATGAATAAAGGAAGGAATATGAAAAAGTTTTTCTCTTTGTCATTGGTTTTGTCTAGTATGCTTTTTGCTGCGAATAATCAATTTGAGATTACACCTCAAATTGGCGGAAGTTGGCATGTGGATAATCAAAGAATGGCAGATGACATTGATTTGTCTTATGGACTAAAAGCGGGTGCGAGGGTAGCTCCTGATGTGCTTTTGGAGTTGGGTTATGATTGGATTACACACGCTGAGCAAAGTATTCCTAATGCTAAAACCTCTTTTAATCGTTATTATATGAATCTTGTTAAAGAATTTGAAGTATGGCAAAGCGTATCTCCTTATATCTTAGGTGGTGTGGGTTATGAAGATGTTTCTAATAATAGCCAAAGTTTAGATAGTGCGCCATTTGGTCAATATGGTGTGGGATTGCGTTGGGAAGCTTTTGAGTATTTACATTTTAAAACAGAATTAAGACATTTAATGAGTTTTGATGGCAGAAGTGATGTGGTTGCGATGCTTGGCTTTAGCATTCCATTTGGAACTTATGGAGCACAGCAAGTTGCAGTAGCAGAAGAAGCAAAAGAAGTTGTTGTAGAGGAGACACAAGAACCTGCTTTATCGCATATCCACACCTTTAATGTAGAGTTTCCTAGTGATTCTGCAGTAGTGGATCCAGCTTATTATCCAGAGATTCAAGATTTTGCAAAATATATGGAGCAAAATCCTGAAAAAACAGCTGTAATTAATGGACATACAGATAGCACAGGAAGTGCAGCTTATAACCAAAAGCTTTCTGAAAAAAGAGCAGTATCTGTTAAAAATGAAATCGTTAAACAAGGTATTTCTTCAGAAAGATTAGAAGCAAAAGGTTATGGTGAAGAAAAGCCAATTGCTTCTAATAAAACACGAGAAGGCAGACAAAAAAATAGAAGAGTAGAAGCGGAAGTTTATCTCGCAAACTAATTCAATGCGACCTATTATTAAGCAAGACATTGCCATTTATGCGCCAAATATCCATTTGGAGATGAAAGAAGCAAAGGAGATTTGCGAGGTTTTCACCTCCAATAGCGCTACGATTAGAAGTTTATCTATCAAGGCGGTTTATTTTTCTTTTGAAAACATTAATTGGATTGATGAGGGTGCTATAATTTTGGTAGCAAGGGCATTGTTGGCATTGCAAGATAAGGTTTCCATTCCAGTTGCTTTTATAGGATATAGTAAAACCCAATTTGTCAAACTTAAAGCCCTTTTTCCTAATCGAAGTATTCCACTATTTAAAAATGATTCTATTGCTAGTTTTTTGCTTGGTTTTAAAATGCCACCCATTCAACAAAAGATTGTTTATTATGATAATGATGGAATGGTGCAAACACTCATTTCTCATGAATTGCAAGTAAAGGGTTATGAGGTTATTTGTCTTAACAACGCTCAAGCTTTTTTGGAAAAACGCAAACAGCTCTTAGATCAAGCTTTTTATATTTATGATATTTATTTTGATGTTACAGGAAATTTTATCCCCACCATCATACAAAATGGAATGGTGATTTATACGCTTTATAGAAAGGCTGATAAAAATATTACATTGTATTTTAATCTTCAGGCGCATAATTCAAGATTGCGCGAGGGATATAAAGTGTTTGTTTTTGATGTGAGTCAGATTCAGGACTTTAATTTTGGAGCATTGGATTTTATTATGTCTTTGGCTTTAAACAATGTGCGCTATGAAGCTTGTGTTGCAATTTGTGGTTTGCAATTAAATCTTGCTAAAGAAAAAAGAGAACTTTGTAGGCGTAGTGGAATTTACTTCTTTTCTAGCCTTGAGGAATGCAGACAAGATTCACAGATTAAAGAAGCGATTAAAAAATACCAAGCAGTTGAGCAGAAACGCAAAGGACTTACAAAACATCTTGTGGCGCAGTTGCCTGTGTTTATCAATGCCGCTATTGAAACACTTTCCTCCCTAACAGGTGGCGAGGCGAAGCGAAAAGACTATAAAGTTACAACCTATAATAAAACCGGTCAAAGCAATATTATGGGAGCGATGATTAGCTTTGAGGGCGATGTGAGTGGAATTGTGGCGCTTTGTTTTAGTAAGTCAATCGTCAAAGAAGCCTCTTTGATGTTACTAGGTGAGGAATCGCAAAGCGATGAAGAGTTGCTTGATGTGATTAAAGAATTTACAAATATTATCGCGGGGCGATCAAAAGCGATTTTATCAGAACATAATCTCTCCATTGGCATCTCTTTGCCAAAAGCCTGCAAAAGCGAAGAGGAGATTGCACAAATGCTTGTTGGGAAGCAGGGTGTGCAAGTGGATTTGCTTTTAAATAATAAGCCCTTAGTTTTATTTTTGGCTCACTAAGAAACGCTCTAAAATTATCATTGCAGCAAGGCTATCTAGACTGCCATCTTTCTTTTTGCTTTTTTTGCTACCTTGCATTCTTTGGAGTGCCTCAAAGGAACTAAAAGATTCATCTATGAAATGTATTTTAATATTATTTGGAATTTCAAGTAAGCTTACAAAATGTTTGATTCTGCGCTCCATTTCTGCTGAAGATTCGCTCTCTTGTGGGAGACCAATGATGAGAGTTTGGATTTTGGAATCACAAATAACTTGACTTACTTCTTTGGCAGCTTGATTCCGATTTTTTCTTAAAATTGGGGGTAGGGGAATGGGAATATTTTGTATTGATTTTGCGATTCCTATACGCTTTAATCCTATATCTAATGCCAAAATATTTTGCATCAAACAACCTCGATTCTTCCATTATTTCTTAGAATTTTGCCCTCTAATTCATAGGTAAAAAGAATTTCTCCGAATTTAATAAAGGCTTCTTCAAAAAAAGGATTAGTTTTGCAAAACTCTAGAATTTCATCGGCGCTTTGGTAAGATGTGGTTTCAAAAAGAGTAGATAAAAAGCTATCAACTTCCCAAATGACATCAGCTTTGCCTTCCTTGGCTAATCTTTGTGTTCCCTCACTTTGTCCTAAGTGGTGAGGTGGAACATAGATTTTTTTTCCTAGGCTTAATGCGTATTTGGCACTTTGCATAGATCCGCTTTCTAAGTCGGCTTGAGGAATTATGATAGATTCTGCAAGACTAATAATGATTTTATTGCGTTCTAAAAAGGAATAATGCTTAGGTATATAAGGAGGAGAAAATTGGCTTAGTATAAGCCCTTTTTGATAAATTTCTTGAATAATTTTTTGATTAGTTTTTGGATAGATAATATCTAGTGAGCTTGGAGATACCATAATGGTGTTTGGTAAAGCAGCGCTGTGGGCTAAAATATCTATCCCCAATGCACCTCCACTTATGATTGTTGCATAAGGCGATATTTTCTTGGAGATTTCCTTGGTGAAATTTTGAGCATAAGGGTTTGGGTTTCTAGAGCCAATAATGGCTATTTTGCGCTGTTGAAGTAATTGTAGATTCCCGTGATAATAAAGTGTTTTTAGATTCTTTAAATGTTGGAGCTCTAAAGGAATTGTGCTTAGTGTTTGCAAGATTATGATTCTTTTTGCACAAGGTAAATTACAATATTATCGACAAAGCTATGATAGCGGTAACCATCGCTTTCGCCATCGCCGTCAAATTCATCTAAAATGGCTTTAGAGGAGTGATTTTGGAGTAGTTTTATGATTTCGGCACTTTTGCCAAATCTCTCATAATAGCGCTTGATGGTAATAAGCCAATTCACTTGAATTTCATTTAGGGCATTATTGATTTGCTTGAGATAGGCAATTTTCATCAAAGAAGCAATTTTATCAATCCAATAGTTAATCTCCATATATTCCCCAAAAATAACTCTAATATGTTGAGCATTACCTGTATAAGCATAAGGCTTAGCTTCCTCATAAAGCTTGAGAAAATCTTTAGTAAAGTCTTTAAATTGTCGCATAGAGCGCAAACTCTCAATGTCATCTACTAGTGTATAGACTTTTTTTATATCCTTTTTTTCGATAGCTTCTAGGAAATTTTCCTTTTGTTGCATAAGCACAATTTTTTCATTAGCCGATCTTTTTAAGTTTGGAAATACCAAAAGGGTTTCAGCGAGTTTTCTTGCTTCTTGGTATTGAAAATTTTTCTCTAACTCAATGAGATTTGTGAGCATTTTTTCACCAAGTAAAAGCACCTTTTTATATAAATCAGTCTCACGCAAAAAAGAAAATTGAAAAGTAAGCGAAAAATATTCTTTGAAATTTTGATTTTTGATGAGATTGTCTGCCTTTGCAAAGACATCAGAATTTCTTAGTAGTTGAACGATTAATTCTTTTTTGGGTGTATTTTCAAAGGGGGCAAGATACTGCTCGGCAAGTTTTTGATTGATTTTTGCATTCTCTATAAGTAACTTTTTGGCATTAAAAAAAGCCTTATTCCATATATTTTCTAGCTTTTCATAAGCTTGAGTTTTGACTAGAAATTTTGTAGTTTTTACCATTTCATAGGCTTTGATAAAGTCTTTTTTATCGATTAATTCCAAAAAGGTTTTCACGCCATCTTTTTGAGAAAGATAAAAATCAAATTCATTTTTTTTGGATTGAGAAACTATAAAAGGGGCGGTTATTTCAATGGCTTTATCAATTTCATCTTGATTTAAAAGGATAATTGCTTGATTTAAAATATCAGGCCACACTTCATCAAAGATTTTGGTTAAAGGATGTATGCTTAAAAAGACATTTTTTTCAATGGCTTCACGCGCTTTTTTATAGTCTTTGATGGCAAAGGCATCTTTTAAATCTTCTTTGCCTTCGTTGTAATCAAAAATTAGCAAAGCACCATCAATGCAACCAATATATAAAAAGCCATGACAAAAAGCAATAGAAGCGATTCCAGCGTGTTCAGTTTTGATTTCCATGACTTTAGAATTGTCTTTAAGTGAAATGATATAGAGTATATCAGAACGAGTTCCAATAAGGGCGTAATTTTCTTCTTCATCTAAGGCAATGCATGTAGGCCAGAAAGCAAATAAATATTCTTGAGAGAGAATTTTGCCTTCTTTGAGGCTAAAAACAATGCTAGAGTTATTGCGCAAAACAAGCAAGAGTTTTTCATCATTGCTAAAAAAACAAGAATCTTCTACCACATCATTAGTAACAAAGTTAAAGGCAATTTTGTGGCGTAAAATATCAAAAATCATTGTGAATTTATCAAATCCGCTAATAGCAATAAATTCATTACTTTTTGAGAAGCGAATAGTGGAAATATAATCTGAACGCGCTAGAAGTGAAGCTGTTGGTAAAAAATTGTTATCTTCATATAAAAATACTCTACCATCTTGTCCGCCTGTTGCAAGGTATTTTCCATTGTTTGAAAAGCCACATGATTCGATATCGCCATCGTGATCATCGAGTGTAGCGATGTGTTTAATATTGGAATCATCAAGTCGAATAATTAAAGTTTTCTTCTCTCCAACTAAAGAAATGCAAAAATAAGCATCAGGGGAGATTCCAAAGGCGTGTGAATAGCGATGAGGAGGTTCTATATTTTTGATAATTTGAAAATTTACAATATTTTTTAAGTTTTGATTTATTTTTGCAATATAAAAGGTGTTATCAATACAAAAAGTTAAATCTTTGCAGGGTGAAATAGAAAGAATACTGCCTTGTAATTGGTGGGTTACTTTTGGAATTGCCATTCATTAAATCTTTATTTTTTATCTGTATTTTAACATATTTTTAATAAAAATTTTATGGAATGATAAGCTCGTTTATATAAACGGCTTCCACTCCACTCTTTTGGAGATATTCAGAAGCGTTTTTTAAAGCTAAAATCGTTTCTTTGTGAGGATGACCAATAGCGATTGCATAGCCTTTTGATTTGGCAGTTTCGATGGCTTTTATGAAATTTTGTGTGATTTTTGAAATATTTAGTTCGTTATCTAAAAAAATATTGCGCTCCAAAAATGGAGTATTTTGGCAAGGATTAAGAGAAGCTGTGGGGTTGTTTTTGTAATAAAGAGCTGTTTTGGTTTTGGGAGTGGTTTTAGAATCGACAAAGGTAATTTTATTTTCATTGAGGACTGCAAGGAGATTTTGCATGGCATTTGGATCTTGTGTGAATTTACTTCCTGTGTGATTGTTGATATAAGTCAGATTTGGAAAATCCTTTTTAATAGCTTGAATCCTATCTTGAATTATTTGTTTAGAATCATTGCTAAAAAGCCATAAATGTTCTTTTTGGTAAAAATTCAATGCTTCAAGAGGCAAATGCACCATATAAAAGGGTGCAGTTGCAGCAATTTGGGGTGTATTTTTTGAAGCAATGGTTTTGGGGAAAAAAGAGGGAGTAATTTTATAGGGTATTTCCTGTAGCCTACGATATTGCGTATAGTTGCTAATATCATCAATAATAATGGCAAGCTGTGGTTTAGTTCTTTGGCAGATTTGAGTTGTTTTTGGAGTGTTTGTTTCTTTTGCTAGAGATTCTGGGTTTGGTGTAGCGGGAAGTGGTTTAGTTTTAGGCTCTAAATTTTCTTTGAGAAGTGGGAGATTTTCTTCTAAAAAATCAAGATTTTTTTGAATCAGCATATTGTTAGTTTCTTGAGTTTCTTGAGTGCTTGGTTTGGTTTTTATTATTTTTTGCTGTATTGGCTTTGATTCTTGGTCGGGGATAAAGTTAAAAACTAAAAGCACAAGTAAAAGTGCTATAATTCCTATGGTAATAGGGTTTAGTTTATTCATGCAAAATTATTTTTCAAGTAGGATTTCTACTTCAAGAGTGTTAAAGTTTTGATTAGAATCAGTTTTAATGTTAATTTTTTGTGCTTTCGTGTATTTTTTAATCACTTCTAGGATTTCTTTTTTCATAGCTTCCATATAGGGCACATTGATTGTGCGTTCGTGAGCTAACATCAAAGTTAAGCGGTTTTTCGCTTCTTGCGCAGAACTTGTTTTGTTTCCAAAAAATTTTTCAAATAAACTCATGAAAATAGCCTCCCAAAAAATCCTTTTTTAGCCTTTAATTCCAAATAAGGCACTTCTTCCCCCAAGATTCTTCTTGTAATGTTTTTATATGCTTGGCTTGAGAGAGAGTTTCCATAGATAACAGGCTCACCGGTGTTGGTAGAAGAAACAATTTTATCATCTTCTGGAATTACGCCAATGAGAGGCAAGGAGAGAATCTTTAAGACATCATCTACACTAAGCATCTCACCTTTTTCAGCCATTTCTGGTTTTAAGCGATTGATGATAATGTGCTTTTTAACTTCTTGACCCATTTGTGCTTTTTTGCTTTTTGCATCAATAATTCCAATCACCCTATCTGCATCTCTCACACTTGAAACTTCGGGAGTGGAGACAATAAGGGCTTCATCAGCCAAAAAAATAGAATGTTCAAAACCGCCTTCGATTCCTGCAGGTGAATCAAGCAAGACATATTCAAATTCTTCTTTTAGTTTTTCAATGAGTTTGGCAACTTTTTCTTTATCCAAGATTGTTTTATCTTTACTCTGTGAGGCAGGTAAAAAGTAGAGATTCTTAGCTCTTTTGTCATTGATAAGTGCTTGGGAGAGATTGCACTCTCCCTCCATAACATTTACAATATCATAAACAATGCGATTTTCTAAGCCTAGAATCATATCAAGATTTCTAAGCCCAATATCAAAATCTACAGCTACAACCTTTTTCCCTGCATTGGCTAGACCAACTGCTAAATTTGCTGTTGTAGTGGATTTTCCAACACCACCTTTTCCAGAAGTAATTGTTATAATTGTCCCACTCAAAATAATGCCTTACGATTAAAAATAGATTGTGCAATTTTATCAAAAATTGTTTAAAAAGGATTAAAATCAAAAAAGCGTTGTTGTGGTTTTTGGAAGTTTTTTTAAGTGGTAGCTTTGGCGATGTTCCTTGCAATAACCAAATTTTAAGATAGCTTCTATATGAGCTTTTGTTCCATAGCCTTTGTGTGATTTAAAATCATATTGCGGATAAATTAAATCCAATTCTATACTTTCTTTATCTTTAGCATTTTTAGCTAAGATACTTGCTGCACTAATGGCATAAACCTTAGAATCACCTTTTATTAGCGTTTGTAGGGATTGGATTTGAAAATTACAATTTCCATCAAAAAGGTAGTGGGGGGATTTGAGTTGAGTTAGAATTTCTTGTAGGGATTCTTTTAGGCAAAGACTTAATCCTTTTAAATCAATTTCTTGTGCAGTTTTTTTAACAAGATGAAATTGTGCGTATTGCGTGATTTGCAGGGCTAGAGTATCGCGGATTTTGGGAGAGAGTTTTTTGGAATCTTGGAGTTGGTTTAAGAGATTTTTGGGAAAAGATTTACCTAAAATCACACCGCATACAAAAAGTGAGCCACCAATACAACCTCTACCCGCTTCATCAATCCCACAGATTTCAAGGGGATCGTGTGAGGGTTGAGTAAAAAGGCTATTTGGATTCAAAGATGTATTTTAGAACTTCTTGGAAATTTTCTACTGGATAAATTTCTAAGCCCTCTTTGACCTCTTCTGGAATCTCATTTAAATCACGCTCAAAATTTTTCTTAGGAATAAGTGCGGTTTTAACACCTGACTTTAGAGCCGCAGTGAGTTTTTCTTGTAAGCCACCAATGGGAAGGACTTTGCCTCTTAGAGTTAATTCACCAGTCATAGCAACAGAGCTTAAGATAGGGCGATTAGAAAAAATTGAAGCAATCGCACTAGCTATGGCGATTCCAGCACTCGGACCATCTTTTGGTGTAGCACCCTCTGGGACATGCAAATGCACATCAAAGCGATTATAAATCTCACTTAGATCAACAGAATCTTTTTCTGCCTTTTCTTTGGGAGAAAGCGGAATAAGGCTTGGGTCAATTTCTAGTTTTTGGCTGTCAATTAGGGATTTGATATAAGAGTGAGCAATTTTTGCGCTTTCTTTCATTACATCACCCAGATTACCAGTTAAATGCAATCCGCCCTTGCCTTTGATTTTTAAAGCTTCAATTTTTAAGACATCACCACCAACGCTTGTCCAAGCAAGTCCATTGACTAAGCCCACTTCATTTTTAGCATTTGCACTTTCGTATTCAAAGACAATTTTATCAAGGTATTGAAATAGATTCTTGTTGGTAATAGTGATTTTTTCTTGTGGATTTTGCAAAATTTCTTTGGCAACTTTGCGTAAGATTTCAGCAATCTTGCGTCTTAAATTTCTCACCCCCGCTTCTCTTGTGTATTTTTCAACAAGATTTTTTATAGCCTGTGTATTAAAGCTAACTTCACTGCTTTGTAAGCCATGTTTTTTGATTTCTTGAGGAATGAGATATTTCTTTGCAATTTGTTCTTTTTGATAAGGAGTGTAGCTATTGATATTAATAAATTCCATTCTGTCGCGTAAAGGAGCTGGGATTGAACTAATGTCGTTGGCAGTAGCGATAAAAATCACTTGGGAGAGATCTAAATCAAAATTTGTGTAATAATCTCTAAATTCTTTGTTTTGCTCAGGATCTAAAATCTCTAATAACACTGAAGAAGGATCGCCACGGAAAGAATGGTGCATCTTATCAATTTCATCTAAAACAATCACAGGATTCATCTCTTTTGCATCAATTAAGCCTTGCACGATTCTACCCGGCATTGCTCCAATATAAGTTCGGCGGTGTCCTCGTAACTCATTCACATCTTCTAAGCCACCTAGCGCGATTCGGATAAGTTTTCTTTTGAGGGCAGTAGCAATGGAGTTTGCAAGACTTGTTTTACCCACTCCAGGGGGTCCATAAAAGCAAAGAATCGTGCCTTTATTTTCATTATCATTTTTACCTCTTAAAGCAAGAAGTTCTCGCACAGCAAAGTATTCTATGATGCGCTCTTTTGGCTTTTTTAGCCCATAGTGATCTTTATCGAGCTGTTTTTGCACTTCTTCAATTTTGAGAGATTTTTTAGAATAAGCACCAAAAGGAATATCCAAAACCAATTCGATGTAATTTTGTAAAAGGTTAGCATCTGCGCTATCTTGGTGCATACGAGAAAGTTTGTTGATTTGTTTAGAGATTTCCTTATAGGCATTTTTGCTCATAGCATTTTTGAGTTTTTCAAGTTTTTGTTTGTATTCTTGTAATTCTGTGTCTTTGTTTTCTCCGCCAAGTTCTTTTTGAATCTGCTTTAATTGTTCTTTTAAAAAATATTCTTTGTTGATTTTTTCCATTTGGAAATTAACTTTGTTTTTAATTTCTTTTTGGATTTGTTGAGCTTTGATTTCATCTAAGACTATATCAATGAGGCTAAGCAGTCTTTCTTCTGGATCATTTTCTTTGAAGATTTTATAAACTTGCTCTTTTTTTAATCTTGTAGCACTTGCAATTAAGTCTGCAGCGCGATTAGGATCCATTGTTTCATTGATGCTTCTTAGCAAGTCTTGTGAGAAATTTTGAGAAATATTATGAAGGGTGCGTAATTTTTCTTTTAAAACCGAGAGAATGGCTTCGATTCTACTTGCATCAAAGCTTTTTGAAATAATGGGCTGGATTTCTCCAATTAAGGGAGATTTTGAAATGAGTTTTTCAATACTCCCACGGCTTAGCCCTTGAAAAAGAATCTTGATGCGCCCATCAGGCAAGGCTACACGCCTCATAATTGTTCCAATCACTCCAACATCATAAAAGGATTCTTCATTCTCTTCATCATCTTTAGATTTAATTGCAGTGATAAAGATAAGCTTGTCTTCGCTTTGCATTGCAAGATCAATGGCTTTAAGACTTTCTTCATCATTAATAAAAAGAGGTGCTATCATAAAAGGATATAAAAACATATCCTCTTCTAAAATAATAGGCAGATTTTTTGGAAAAGCTCCATAGCGTTCTAATTGCATTGATTTATCCTACCATTCAAAAATTTTTTGATACCAAGGCGAACCTGCCTCTTGATAAAAAATATCTTTTATCCAAGCGCTTTCATCAATTTTTTGTTGATAATATTTTGCAGCTTGTTGTTTATCTTTCTTTTCATAAAGTTTAATAATTTCTTTATTAAGGCTCAAATTAGCGAGTTCTAGTTTTAAAAGCATAGTATCAACAATAGGTCTATAGCGTGAATAAGGGTATTTTTGGCTAAAGTCTTGTGCGTCTTTGATTGATTTTGCCAAAAGTTGCTGATCGCGAAATTGTTTGGCAAAGGCAAAATAATTGGCTTGAAGTTTTAAGAAGCTAATAAAGTCAATATTTTTCTCATCTCCAAAGCGTTTGGTGTATTCATCAAAATAAAATGTGGCTAGGAGATATTCCTCTTCTTGCATATGCGCTCGTCCCAAAATCAACATTGCTTCGCTTAATAGTGGTGAATTCAAATGCTCACTTTGGAGTGAAGTGAAGTAACTATCGGCTTTTTCTAAATCTCCATTACGAATCTCTTTAAGCATATTTTGATACCAATAATCAGCTGGTTTATTTACTTCATCAAGCGCTAATCCGCCATTGTTTTTTGAAGAACAAGCATTGAAAATTATCAAAAAACTAAAACTTATAAGAAAGAATTGGATAAATTTTTTCACAGATTCCCTTTTGTTATCTTTAAATTTTAAGCTTTAAATTTTTCATACCAAACTCTTTAAAAGCAGAATGATTTTAATTTAAAAAGCTTTATGAGTGGTAATTATAGCGGATTTGTAATGCATTTTTTATAAAATTGCATTGATTTTTTGTTTTTATTGCGATAGAATTAAATTTTAGAATTCACTATACAATTAGGGTAGATAGCTATTTTGCTAGTGAATAAACTATGAAAAGTTTATTTTGTTATTATTTTAGCAAGGATTAGGTGATGGAATTTGCGGTAAAATCTCCGATTTTAGGTTTTGAACATATCCAAAAGATGAAATTAGAAAAGATTTCAAAAGACGATGATACATTTATGCAACTAAAAAGCTGTGAAAACGATGGTATTTCTTTCACTTTGGTGAATCCTTATTCAATGCGAAGTGATTATGAGTTTGAGATCCCTTCTCCTATAAAGGCACTTTTAGAGCTTAAGGGAAAGACTAACATTGACCTCCAAAACTCTAAGTTAGTTACGCTTAATATTGTTTGTATTAGAGAGCCCATTGAAGAATCAACTGTGAATTTTCTAGCACCCGTATTATTTAATTTTGAGAACTTGACTATGGCGCAAGTTGTATTAGAGAATTTTAAATATGAAAATTTTGGTCTCTCAGAGCCCATTTCTAAGTTTTTTGATTTTAGCAAAGCCAATTAAAATGAAAACTCTTGTTCTTTTGGGTTATGGTAAAATGGCAAGAGCTTTAGCTCTTGGATTAAAAGAGAAAGCAAATATTCAAGTTGCAGGGAGGAATCCACAAAAAATCCGTGAGTTTTGTGATGATTTAGGACTCACTCCATTATCTCAAAATAACAATCTCATTGAAGTGCAAGATCAAGAAATCCTGCTTTGTGTTAAACCTTATGCACTCCAATCTTTTCAGTTTGTTGGCAAAGCCAAATGCGTTTATTCAATTTTGAATGCTACTACTTTAGAGACTTTAAGAAATAGAATAGAATCAGAAGCTTTTATTCGTGCAATGCCTAATGTAGCTGCGAGTGTTGGCAAATCAATTACTTCTTTGTGTGGAGATGAAGTTTATAAGCAGAGAGCATTTGAAATTTTTAATTCCATTGGGAAAAGCGTTTGGATTGAAGAGAAGATGATGTCGGTAGCTACGGCACTTGGTGGTTGTGCTCCTGCATTTCTAGCTATGGTAGCTGAATCGCTTGTGGATGCGGGAGTTACAAATGGTTTAACGCGTAATGAATCAAAAGAGATTGTTGAGGGTTTGTTTGAGGGATTTGGGACATTATTGCAGACAACTCATCCAGCGCTTTTAAAAGAAAGTGTAATGAGTCCAGGTGGCTCTACAGCGCAAGGTGTTGCAAGTTTGGAGAAAAATTCCTTGAGAAACACTTTTTTTGAGGCAGTTTTGGCTTCTAAAAATTTCGCTTGAAAATTTTTGCCATTTTAGGAGGTAGTGGTTCAGGAAAAACCGCGCTTTCATTGGAAATTGCACAAAAAAAACAATGTGCAATTCTTTCTCTTGATTCTTTAAGCGTATATCAAGAAATTGATATTATTTCAGCTAAACCAACAAAAAAAGAGAGAGAAGGAATCGCACATTTTGGTATTGATATTTTAACTCCAATACAACCACATAATGTTCAAATATTTATTCAAGAATATCAAAAAGTAAGGGATTTTTGCCAAAAAAATCAACACAATTTATTGATTGTTGGAGGCAGTAGTTTTTATCTTAAAATACTTTTGGAGGGACTTTCAGATTTTTCTTTAGATGAAAATCAAAGGAGTGAAACTTTAGCAAAAATCAATGCTTTGGGGGATTTAGAAAAACAATACCACTTTTTAAAGACAATAGACAAACAATGGGCGATTCGTATTAAGCCAACAGATTGCTATCGCATTCAAAGGGCTTTGGAAATTTATTTTATTACCTCAAAGATTCCTAGTTTGTATTTTAGAGAAAATCCTCCAATTCCGATTATTGAAAATTGTAAAATTTATGAGATTGTTTGGCAAAGGGAATTTTTACGCCAAAGAATCAAGCAAAGAACAAAACAAATGCTAGAGAATGGGGCTATTGATGAGGTTAGGGGACTTTTGGAAAGATATGGAAAAATCTATCAATGGGCAAAAAGTATTGGCATTAAAGAAATAATAGGATTTTTAGAGGGGCAGATTTCACAAGAAGAGCTAGAGGAATTAATCTCCACACACACAGCACAACTTGCAAAACGACAAAGAACATTTAATAAAACACAATTTAAAGAGCATTTTTGTGGTGAAGCCAAAGAGGTTTTAGAGCAAATCCAAAAAGATCTTTGAAATGAAAAAATTAATAAATATGATTAGTCTTTATTAAACTTTTTATTTTTTTTAGTTTGATTTTACACAGAATAAAGCAAGAGTGCGTTATTGTATCGCCATTTAAATGAATTGGGCAGAAATGGAAAATATTTTAAGGCATATTCCAAAGACAGATAAATTATTAAAGGCAAAGGCTTTAGAAGAGTGTAATGGCGTGTTGCTAAAGAAGATTGTTGTAGAGTTTTTGGCGATTTATCGCAATGATCTTTTGAATGGTGGAGCAATAATGGAGTTTGAGAAGTGTGTGGAGCGTATTAAAGAAATTTATCACAAGCGCACTAATAAGTCTCTTAGAACTTTGGTGAATGCAACTGGAATTATTGTGCATACTAATCTTGGGCGGAGTGTGTTTTCAAATGAGATTTTAGAGGAAGTTAAGCCGCTTTTGTGTGCTTATAATAATTTAGAATATGATCTAAAAGAAGGTGATCGTAGTGAGCGTTACATTCATCTAAAAAATCTTTTTGCTATGCTTTTGGGAGTGGAAGATGTTTTGGTGGTGAATAACAACGCAGCTGCAGTTTTTTTGATTTTTAATACTTTTGCTAAAAATAAAGAAGTGGTTGTTTCAAGGGGTGAGCTAATAGAGATTGGTGGAAGTTTTAGGATTCCTAGGGTTATGGAGGATTCTGGAGCAATACTAAAAGAAGTGGGAACTACTAACAAAACCTATCTTAAAGATTATCAAGAGGCTATTAATTCTAATACTGCTATGCTTTTTAAAGCGCATAAATCCAATTATGAAATTGCAGGTTTTAGCAAGGAAGTTGACTATCAAGAGCTTATTGCTTTAGCGCAAGAGAAAGGATTGTTAGATTATTATGATCTAGGAAGTGGATATTTTGGTTTAAAAGGGCTAGATATTTTAAAAAAATACGAAATGCCTTTGGAAGAAATTGCAAGTTTAAATCCTTCTTTGGTGAGTTTTAGTGGAGATAAGTTGCTTGGTGGCGCACAAGCAGGAATTATTTTTGGCAAGAAATGCTATATTGATCAATTAAAGCAAAATCAACTTTTAAGAATGTTGCGTGTAGATAAATTTACCCTTGCTGCTTTGGAGGCGACTTTGATGGCGTATTTGCAGGGGAAATATGAAAAGATTCCAACTTATAAAATGCTTTTGCAAACTAAAGAAGCTTTAAAAAAGAAAGCAGAAAAGTTATTGGAGCTAATTCAAGAAAGCTTCAAACCTATCATCTTAGAAACAAAGGGCTACAGCGGAGGGGGTGCAATGCCAAATAAAGCCCTAGAGTCTTTTGGAATCGCTCTTAGCTTTAGCGATGAGGAAAAGTTAGAGCAGCTTTTAAGAGAGAGGGGCATCATTGCTAGAGTCGAAAATGGAAAGGTGATTTTAGATGTGATGGCGCTTTTGGAGGGAGATGAAAAGATTATTCAAAAAGCACTTTTGGATATTAAGGAAAGTTATGCAAGATAATTTGATTCTTGGGGTAATGGGACATATTGATCACGGAAAAACGAGTTTGGTGCGTGCATTAAATGGATTTTGGGGTGATGAAAGAAAAGATGAAAAAGAGCGTGGAATCACGCTAGATTTGAGCTTTTCAAATCTAAGTAATGGGGAGAGAAATATTGCTTTTATTGATGTTCCAGGGCATGAAAAATTAGTAAAAAATATGATTGCTGGGGCATTTGGATTGGATTATGGAATGTTGGTCATTGCGGCTAATGATGGCATTATGCCGCAGACTTTGGAGCATTTAAGAATTGCAAGTTTGCTTGGAATTAGTGATTTTGTGGTGGTAATAAGCAAAGTAGATTTAGCAGATAAGGCTGAAATTGTAGCGCTTAAAGAGCAAATCCAGAATCTTTTTAGTCAATTTAATACCTTAAAATATCAAATCTTTGAAGTTTCTCTCTATGATGAAGCAAGTGTGGAGAATCTTAAAGGAGTGCTCTTTGGATTACCTAAAAAGATTCATAGGGATTTGGGATTTTTCCGTTATTATATTGATAGAATCTTTGTGATTAAGGGTAGTGGTTGTGTGGTGAGTGGGACGCTTTTGGATGGTAATCTCACTTGTGATCAAAAGGCGTGGTGTTGCAATCTTGATAGACTTGTGGGCATAAAAAATATTCAATGCCACGGCGAGTTTGTTAATGAAGCTAAAAGTGGGCAGAGGGTAGCTTTAAATCTTAGTGGTGTCTCACATCATGAGCTAAAGCGTGGAGATTTGCTAAGTAAAAAGGGTTATTTGAGGGGATTTGATAGGGTTGAGGTTGCCTTAGAAATGTTTGTAGAAATTCCTCATAATGCTGAAGTTAATTTTTTTATTGGGGCATTAAAAATGCCATGTCGGGTTTTGTTTTTGGATAAAAATTATGCAACTTTGAAGCTTAAAAACCCAATTTATAGTATTTTTAATGAGCGATTTATTTTGCGCGATGATAAACAAACGCTAGGTGGTGGGAGAGTTTTGAGCCCTATTATTGATCCGATGAAAAAATCCCAAAAGCTTGAATTTTTAAAAATGCTAGATAAAGGGAATTTAAAAGGAGCCTTTGAGATTTTACTCCAAGCACATAAAAAAGGTTTTGGGCTTATAAGTGCTTCACAAAGATTTGGAATCTCACAACTTGAAGCATTAAGTATTGCAAAAGAGATTTTACAATGCTTTGTGAGTGAAAAAAATCTAGTTGTGTATCCCAAAAAAGCAGAAGAATTATTAAGAGAAATTATTTTAGTGATTTTACAGAAGAATCCCAATGCGCTTTTGAGCTCTGCTTTACTTTGTCAAAAGCAATCGTGGGTTGCTAATGACTTTGCCCAAAGCTTATTAGATAAGCTTTTAAAAGAGGGTGTTTTGCAAAAAAATGATTCATTTTATGTTTCTCCACAGGCTAAAATTGGAAAAATAGAGGATTATTTATACTGCACTATTTATACGCTACTGCAAAGCCAAGGCTTTGAACCAATGGCACCTTATAATCTTTATGATAGTTTAGATATTGATAGAAAAAGTGGTGATGAGGTGTTTAAAAAGCTAACTAGGGAAAAAAAGATTGTGCGACTTAACCATAAACTTTTTATTTGCACACAAGCTCTAACTCAGCTTTTGGAGGCAATGAGAGAAATTATTAAAAATGAGGGTTATTTGGATTTAAATAATTTTAAGGCACATTTTAATCTTAGTCGAAAATATTTGATTGCTTATTTGGACTATTTAGATAGTTTTGGAGATATTATTAACGCCAATGGGAAAAGGACGCTAAAGTCATGTTAGATTATTTGCAAAACCCACCCATTTATGCTTCTTTAATGCAAAAATTAATAGCGCAAGATCGCCCTAATTATTTGGCTATTACTCCTAGTGCGGGGCAAAAAATAAGTCAAGAAAATAAAGAATTAAGCCATTTTTTGGGCTGTGAGATTACGCGCCCTTTTAGTTTTAATTTGGAGAGTTTTTATTTTTTGCTCTCCAAGCTTAGCCAAAAATACAAAGTCGCTCTTGTGCTTTCTTCTCATCAAATGCTTTATAGTGCCTACCTTGCTTTGCCCAATAAAGAATCAATAATTCCCATAATCCCAGATAAAAAAAGTGGTCAAATTGATATTGAAAACGCCTTAGAAAAAGGGGCGGATTGCTTTTTGATTCCTTATTTAAATGAAGACATTCTTACTTTGAATCTTCATTTAGATGAGATTTTAAAAGATGTTTTTACCCTTTGGGATATTAGCTATGCTTTAGCCTTAGGGTTGCCTTTACCGAAAAATGCAAATTTTTTAATTGCTAATGGAGAAAATTTGGGCTTAATGCGTCCTTTTGGAATTATGGCGGGTAAAGATATTTTGGATTTGGGGTTATATTTAGAGATTGAAAATCTCTATGGAGTATTTTTGGAGGCAATTAGACTTCAAAAAGTTCCCAAAGAAAATCAAGCTCAATTATTCTTTGAGATTCTAAAAAAAGAATTGCAAGAGGATTGTTATTGTTTTTTTGAGACATCTTCTAATACCTTGCCTTTAGGATTAAAGGGGATTAAAGCAAGGAATCTGATTCAAAGTTTGATTTTTGATGATATTTCTTTGATTAATGGGCAAGAGTGTCTTTTTGGATTTGCTAAGCCCTCTTTTGTGCTGCAATTAATGGGGTATAGTGAGAATCAATCAAGAGAACTTTTGAGTTTGAGTTTTAAAGAGAAAATGGATATTAATAGACTAGCACAAAAAATCATTCAAAAATACCGACAAATTAAATCATTACAAGGATAAAAATGCAAGCAGTTTCATTACAAGAAGCAATCAAGATTTTGCAAAAGGCAGGTAGTGGCTTTGCAAAAAATAAAGAATTTTTGGCTTTATTAGAATCACAAGGGAGATTCTTAGCCCAAGAAATTGTGTCTCAAAAGGCGCTCCCAAGTTTTGATAATGCTGCAATGGATGGATATGCCATAAGGTCAGAAGATATGGGAAAGACAGCAAAAATTAAGGCTAGTATTTTTGCGGGGGATTGCAAAGAGGTTGAACTTAAAAGTGGGGAGTGTGCAAAGATTATGACAGGCGCTAAACTTCCTAAAAATGCTGATATAGTTGTGCCTTTTGAAGTTATTGAGGGTGGGTTTAATAATCAAGAGAGTATTACTATACCACAAGAACTTAAGGTAGGGGATAATATTCGCCAAGCTGGTGAAGAAATCCAATTAAATAAAAAAATCTTAGAGATTGGCGATGAGATTGATGAGAATGCTTTAGCACTGCTTGCCTCACAGGGTGTTAGCTATGTAAGTGCATTTAGAGAGCTTAGAATCGGAGTTTTTTCTGGGGGCAATGAACTTAAAGAGCCTTGGGAGTTAGCAGAGGACTATCAAATTTATAATTCTAATACTACAATGATTCTGGGGATTTTAAAAAGTTTTGGTTTTAAGGCAAGTTATGGAGGAATCTCAAAGGATAATAAAGAAGAATTATTGCAAGTTTTAAATATGCCTTTTGATATTATTTTTACCACAGGTGGTGCAAGTAAAGGGGAAGCAGATTTTATGCAAGAAGTGCTTGTGCAAACAGGTGCTGAGATTCTGATTTCTGGTGTGCAGATTAAACCAGGTAAGCCTATTATGGTGGCAAGGCTAGAGAGAAAATTTATTATCGCATTACCAGGGAATCCTTTGGCAGGAGCGGTATTGTTGCGTTTTTTGATTTTACCATTTTTAAGAAATCTTGCTGGGGCTAACGCTCATTTTCCTCAAGCTTTAAGGGTAAAAAATATTGAATCCTTTAAGTTAAAAAAGCGAATGGATGCTATGCTTGGAAGCCTTAGTGTAGATGGATTTTTGCTAACTCAAAAAGGAAAATACACTTCAGGGCAGATTTTGCCACTTTGCCAAAGTAATGCTATCGCACTATTAAGTGAAGAATGCATACAAATAGAAGCAGGAGAGTGGATAAAGGTGTTACCTTATTCAATGATTTGGGGTAAGGTAGAGTGTGATTACATTAATTAAAGAGATTGGAGAATCTTATTAATCACTTCTTGCGGATTTGGAGCTTTGTAAATAGGTCTTCCAACCACTATAAAATCACTCATTGCAGCTTTTGCATCTTGCAAGGTTGCAGTGCGTTTTTGATCTCCGCTTTCTTCACCAAAAGGTCGGATTGCTGGAGTGAGTGTAAGAAAATGAGAATCAATTTTTTCTTTGATGGCTTTTGATTCCAAGCAAGAACAAACCACTCCATTAATCCCTGATTCATAAGCCATTTTGGCAAATTTTAAAACTTGAGTATCTAAATTGCTATGATAAACTTCAAAAAAACTCTCTTGTTGAAAGCTTGTAAGTGCTGTAACTGCCATAATTAAAGGTGGATTTTGGACTTTTTGTAGCCGTTTTGTTATCTCACACATTGCTTCTCTTCCGCTACTTGCGTGAATAGTTACCATATCCACTCCAAGTTTTACAATTTCATCAATGCTATCGCCCATTGTGTTGGGAATGTCATAGAGTTTTAAATCCAAAAAAATCTTAAAATGATTAATGGATTTGATTTGCTCTAAAAACTCTTTTCCATCACGAATAAAACTTCTAAGCCCTACTTTAACCCAGACTTCTTGAGAAGTTTTTAGATTGCTTAAGAGTTCAAGATTGTCTTTTTTGTTTGGCATATCAAGGGCGATACAAAGTTTCATACTTTTCCCTTTTTTGTGGAGTTCTGATTTTTTGCTTTTGGGGTTTTAGATTCTGATTTTTCAGGCTTAGCTAAATCACTTGTAGCTTGTTTAGCCTTTTGCATTGATTCTTGAATGGTATGAATGGGGATTTGCAGATTCTTTGCAATGTTGTCCAAAACCCCATTAATAAATTTTGCCGAAGCCTCATTTCCAAAGGTTTTTGCTAATTCTAGGGCTTCATTAATGGCAATGGCTTTATCAAGATTGTTAAAAGCAATTTCATAAACTCCAAGCCTTAAAATAGCTTTTTCCATATCTCCAATTTTTGAAAAATCCCAACTTTCAAGTTGATGAGCGATGCGTAAATCAAGTGATTCAAGATTTTCAATAACGCCATTAAAAAGTAGATTTGCAAAATCTTTTTGCTTGTTTTTTATTTTGTGTTCTTCAAAGATTTCATCAGCAAATTTAAAAATTGCATCATTTCCACTACTATAAGCATACAAAAGCTGCACAACAACTTCCCTTACATGGCTTCTTGTTGCCATTTATGCTCCAATTTTACGATAAAGATTGATTAATTCAATGAGGCTACTCATTGCCTCAAAGCCCTTATTTCCTGCCTTTGTCCCTGCGCGCTCAATAGCTTGTTCAATGGTATCTGTAGTTAAAACCCCAAAGGTTACAGCAGCTCCATAGCGAATAGTAACATTGGCAATACCTTTAGTGGCTTCAGCACTCACATAATCAAAATGTGGTGTGGATCCTCTTATAATCGCACCCAAACAGCAAACACCATCATAATTGCCTTGAGCAAGAACTTTTTCTAGCACAAAAGGAATCTCAAAAGCACCCGGCACTAAAATGTTTGTAAGGTTTTCATCAATTCCGCCGTGTCTTAAAAAACAATCTTTTGCACCCTCTATTAATCTATCTGTGATAAGATGATTGAAACGACTTGAGATAATTGCAATCTTTTCATCGCCAAGTAATGATAAATCGCCTTCAATAATTTGCATTATAAATCCTTTTTAATAAGATGATCAATTTCAAGTAATTGGTTAGATAATTTGAGTAACTCTTGTGGAGTTAGCATATTTGGTCCATCACTTAGGGCAATTTTTGGATTAGTATGCACTTCAGCAAATAAGCCATCAATCCCAACAGCACTTGCTGCTCTAGCAAGAATGGGAGCAAAGCGAGAATCGCCTCCGCTTTTTCCGCCAGCAGCACCAGGCATTTGCACTGCGTGAGTAGCATCAAAAATCACTGGAGCAAACTCTTTCATAATAACTAAAGAGCGCATATCCACTACCAAATTCCCATAGCCAAAGCTACTACCACGCTCAGTAAGGAGAATCTGATATTTTTGTGATTCTTGATAGGTTGCTTCTTCTCCCCCGCGCGTTTTAATGGCTTTTAGCACAGAATAGCGCATATCAGCAGGATTCATAAATTGTCCCTTTTTGATATTCACAATAGCCTTGCTTTTTGCGACCTCTACAATCAAGTCTGTTTGGCGGCATAAAAAGGCTGGAATCTGTAGAATATCTACGACTTTAGCTGCAAGTTTGACTTGATGGGTTTCGTGAATATCAGTAAGCAGTTTGTAGCCAAATTTTTGCTTGATTTTGGCTAGAGATTCTAGTCCTTTTTCTAAACCTGGTCCTCGATAAGAATCAAGGCTCGTGCGGTTTGCTTTATCAAAACTTGCCTTGAAATAAAAATCAATATCAGGATTTTTTGCAAGTGGTTTAAGCGATTCTGCAATTTCTTCTAAGATTTCATCGTTTTCAATAACGCAAGGTCCAGCAATAAAAATCATTTTTATCCTTTTAGTAAATTAAATTCGTGTTTTTTAAAATCATAGCTATACACTTCGCCACTTTCAATAATATAATGCCAACCATAAATATGCAATGTCCTTGCAAGATACTTTTCCTTGACATTGGGATAAGTAAAAAGATTCATGATTTGTCTTTCGATATTGATTTGTTCGGTTAAATAAGCACGCATAGCTTTATTTTGTGGATTTAAAGCAAGAACTTGTTTTTTAACAGGTTCAATTAGTTTGAGCCAATTTTGGACATTGGGCATTTTAGTGAAATGATCTTCTTCATAAAGTGCCGCACAACCTCCACAATGAGAATGCCCACAAATAATAATATTTTCAACTTTGAGTTCTTCAAGGGCATATTCTATAGCTGAAGTTGTGGCAAGATATTCTTCAGCTTCTCTATAAGGAGGGACAATATTTGCGATATTCCTAACAACAAAGAGTTCGCCTGGGAGAGTGTTTGTAATAAGGTTTGGAACAACTCTTGAATCAGCACAACCCACAAAAAGTGTGTGAGGATTTTGACCTTCTTTGAGATTTTCAAAAAGCTCTTTATAGGCAATAAAATTTTCTTCTTTAAATTTAATTGCACCTTCAAAAAGTGTTTCAATAGAGCTTTGTGCCACTTAAATCCTTTAATTTGACTTGGCTAGATTTTGTGCAAGACTAGGGAGATCCTCTCCTATGCTATAGATATACAAATCCACGCGTCGGTTTTTCGCCCTAAGTTCAGGAATTTTGTTGCTAGCAATTGGAGAAAATTCTCCCTCACCACCACCTAAAACTCTCTCTTTTGAGATGCCCTCAGAGATAATAAGTTGGGCAACATTGACACCTCTAGCAATAGAGAGTTCTAGATTGTCTGCAAAGATGGGATTTTCTCGCATAGGGACATTATCTGTATGTCCAACGGCTTTGATTAATGCTGTTTCTGGGAGTTTATCAAACTCTAGAGTTAGTCTTTTTAAAAAAGCAAGTCCGCTAGAATTAGTTAAAACAGCACTACCACTCTCAAAGAGTAAGGCTTCTGGAATGCGAATAATCATACCCTCTTCAGCTTCTTCAAATTCAACAGCAGGACCATTAGCAAGTTTATTAATTTCGTTGTATTCAGTAATGAGACTTGCAAAGATATTAACCGCATCTTCCATTTCTTCTTGAGGTTTAATAGGAGTTGCAAGAATTGGAGCAGGAGGGTTAATCTGTGTTTTTATCCCATTTTCAAGCACAGCAAAAGTCCCTTCTAAAGAACCGATTGCTTCATCAATTTTTTCAGTGGTAAAAGTAGCCATAGAAAGCAGCAAAATAAAGAAAGTCAAAATGAGTGTAACCATATCACCATAAGTTCCAAGCCATAAAGGAACGCCTTTGGGGCATTCACAGGGAGGACATTTTTCTTTTGCCACTTTCTTTTTTCCTTATTATTTTTATTAAAAAATTTTCTAATTATAGCTAGGTTTTAGTTATAATTTAATTTAATTTTTAAACTAAGTGAGGAATTTTTGCAGACAATTATTGATTTTATTGTGAAGCTTGTTGGTGATTTGGGATATTTTGGAATCTTTTTTATGATGTTTTTGGAGAGTAGTTTTATTCCTTTTCCAAGCGAAGTGGTTATGATTCCTGCTGGGTATTTGGCTTATCAAGGGGAAATGAATTTCTTTGTTGCAGTTTTCTTTGGGATTCTTGGTTCTTTAGCGGGGGCATTGTTGAATTATTATTTGGCATTGTTTTTTGGGAGAGAGATTCTTATTAAGTATGGAAAATATGTTTTTTTTGATGAAGAAACGATGAAAAAAATGGAGGATTTTTTTGCTAAACACGGACATATTTCCACCTTTAGTGGGCGATTGATACCAGTTGTTAGGCAGTATATTTCACTTCCTGCTGGGCTTGGAAAAATGAATTTAGCGATTTTTTGTTTTTATACTTCTTTGGGGGCAGGAATTTGGAGTTTGATTCTTGTGGCTTTAGGGTATTTTTTGGGGCAAAATGAAGATTTGCTTAAAGAGTATTTGCATTGGATTACTTTAGCCTTGGTGATTGGGGTGGCATTTGGAATCGCGATTTATGTGGCTTATCAAAAGAGAAAGTGATTTTTAAACTCTCTTTTGGTATTTAAAATTTATGCCGTTTCTTTGGCAAAAATAATCTCAACGGCTTCAATTAATTGACTAGCAATTTGGGCAATAAAGGCGCTGTCATTGAGAATTGAAGTTCCATTGGTTACGCTGATTTTTTCTTGCGTGATAAGTGCTTCTACATTGTGGAGTGTGTGGTAATCTTTTTCTTTGGGGAGATTTTTGGCATTTTTGAGTTGAGATAGAATGAGATAGGCATTATCATCATTCATTAATTTAAGCTCTTCTACACTTCTTAAAAGCTCTCCTAAATCTTTGCGCATTGTGTTGTATTGTGTGGCTAATGTTTTGTTTGATGAGTTTGAATAAACTTTCATATTGGTTTGGATAATTTTGAGATTCTTTGTGGCTTCAGCGATATTGCGTGAAGCAATTTTAAAAGCAAAGATTTTGGCAAGTTTTTCTTCTTCAGTAACATAGGTTTGTGCTTTTGTGGAAAATTCCATAATCGCATCAAAAAGCACCTTGATTTTACGCTTATAAAGATAGTCTAAATCCACATTTCCACTAAACCACTTTTTGGTTTGTATGATAGTATCAAAAGTTTCTTTTCCGCGAATATCGCTGCGGTTAAATCCGATAGTGTGAGCAATCATTGCATAGGCATTATTATAGAGATGCACACTTTCTTTTTGCAGGGCTTCAATAGCTGTATCAGGATAGCTAACAATGTTTTGATTTAAGAAAAGTGGCGCATCCATATCTCTATCTTTTGGGGCTTTGATTATTTTATCAAGAACAAAGACAATTTGCTTAATAAATAAAGAGATAAATAACACAGCAATAAGATTGAATAAAGTATGAAAAAGTGCCGTTTTTAAGGCAAGATTATCTTGTGGAATCCCTAAATAACCTGCAACTAAATTAACAAGATACACAAAATAAGGGAAAAGTGCAATGACAATAAGCGCTATGGTAAAGTTAAAAATACAATTAGCTATTGCAAGTTTCTTACCTTCAATATTAGTGCTAAAACTTGCGACAACAGCAGTAACAACACCGCCAACGCTTGTGCCTAAAGTAGCTGCAAGAGCATTTTCAAAACCAATTTGCCCACTAAGCAATGCAGATATGATAATAGCTAAAGTTGCGTGACTTGATTGGACAATTCCTGTGATGATTGCTCCAAGTCCTACGAAAATCAAAACACCTTTGAAACCTTCAAAATTAAAGCGAGACAAATCCACAACTTCTTTATAGGTTTCAAAGCCATTTTTAATGTAATCTACACCCAAAAAGAAAAAGCCAATCCCCATAAAGATAAGTCCAAGTCCTTTAAGTAAAGAATCTTTTTGAAAGCCAAGTAATGTCCCACAAACAATAAGTGGAATGGCAAGGATAGAGATATTAATGCTTGTTAATCCAACAATAAGCCAAGAACCAGCGCTATTGCCGAGATTTGCTCCAAAGACGATTCCTATACCTTGAGCTAGAGTGATTAATCCTGCTGAAAGGAAAGAAATTGAAATAATTGAAACAAGCGTGGAAGATTGCATTAAAATGGTAGTAATAACTCCAAAAGTAACGCTCTTAAAACGAGTGTCTGTAGATTTTTTTAGAATCTTTTCTAGCAAACCACCACTAAAGCTTTTAAATCCATTGCTAAGATTTGTCATTCCAATAAGCAAGATCGCAACCCCTGCTAGGATTTTTGCGATTTCAGGAAAAACAATCAAAAGATAAATTAAAGCAATAATAAGCAAAACAAGAGTGTAGCGTCTAAAATTCTGCAATTTGATCCTTTGTTGTAGTCTAAAAGCTAGAATTATAGCAAAGCTTAAGAATTTATGCCAACTAGCCATTTCAATAAAAACTTTTAAAAGTAAAATTATATTAAACTTTTTATTTTTTTCTTAACGAATTTGAACTAGTATATGTTCAAAATCGTTGTCAAAGGATTCTCTAATGGAGCGTGATACAAAGAAAATTTTAATTATTGGTGGAGGTTATGGGGGATTGAAAGTGGCGCTTGGTTTGCAAAGGAAGTTAAAAATTAAGGCAGATATTACCTTAATTAGCAAACACGATTATCATTACCAAACAACTTTGTTACATAAAGTAGCAATAGGAACTCTTGCTGCAAGAAAAGCAAGAATTTATTATCGCAAGATTCTTGATCCTCAAAAAGTAAAATTTATTAAAGATAAAATTATTCAACTTTGCCCCAAAGAAAATAAAGTTATTGGCAATGGTGGAGAGTATTTTTATGATTATTTGGTAATTGGGCTTGGATTTAAGTCAGATAGTTTTGGTATTAAAGGGGTGGAGGAATATACTTATAAGCTTTCAAGTCTTAATCGAGCTTTGAAGCTTTCTAAAAATATTGAAAATAAATTTAAAGATTTTATACACACTAAAAATTCAAAAGATTTGCAAGTGATTGTTTGTGGGAGTGGATTTACTGGGATTGAGTTTGCTGCAGAACTAGCAACACAATTAGATGAATTATGTTTGATTTGTGGAATTGATAGAAAGATTCCAAAGATTACCTGTATTGGGCGATCTCCTCATATTTTGCCGGTATTTAACTCTAAGCTAGTGAGTATCGCAGAGGAAAAATTAAAGAAACTAGGTGTAGAAATTGTCAATAGTGGGAATATTAAAGAAATACAAAAAAATAAAGTTTTGGTAGAAAAAGAGGGAAAAATTATAGAAATTGAAGGCAATACTATTATTTGGAGTGCTGGAGTAAAAGGAAGTGATATAGTCGAAAAATCAGAAATACCAAATAAAAAAGGTCGAATCAAAGTGAATTCACAACTGCAGTGCGAGGAATTTTCAAATATTTATGTGGTAGGAGATTGCGCGATTGCAGCCAATAAAGATGCGATTCATGCGCCAACAGCTCAACTCTCTGCTCAAATGGGAGATTATCTTGCAGAACTTCTTTGTGGGAAGTTAGAAAACAGAGACTTTACAAAGCCTTTTAAATTCAATCATAGGGGAACAGTTTGTTCCATTGGACACACAGATGGAGTGGGAATTGTGTATCATAAAAATGTGAAAGGCGAGTTGGCTGCTTTTATGAAAAATACCATAGAAAATAAATGGCTCTTTAGCATTGGTGGTTTGGAAATGGTATTTAAAAAAGGACAATTTAGATATAGAACTAGCAATTAATTTAAAAAAGTTTCTAGAATCTTTTTTGAATACAAAATAAGATAATTTTTAGAATCATTGTATTTCAAAGTATATTGATAAAAGTGCAAAGCAAGTGGAATTATAAATTATTGGAGAATTTGCACTTCATTTTGGAGTGGGATTTGGTGTTGTTTGAGAACTAAATTTCTTGCTAATTCAATCAATTCTAAAGCTTCATCAAAAGAAGTTTTTCCTAAATTAACTAAAAAATTAGCGTGTTTTGGGCTAAACATTAGCGATTGATTGCGCCCAAAAGCAACTCCCTTTAATCCCACAGATTCAATTAGTCGTCCCGCAAAATCATTGGGCGGATTTTTAAAGCAGCTCCCAAAGCTAGGCTCTTTTGGCTGATTGGATCGCATTTTTGTAAAAAGGCTTACAAGATTAGGGTTAAAACCGCTTTGTTTTTTAAAAATACCTGCAAAAATGAGTGTTTCTATTGTGCTTGAACGATAAGACAGATTAAGAGAATGTGTGGGAATAAATTCGAGCGATTGGGAATTTTTTAGGCTTAAGATTCCAAGCAAGGAGGATTTGATTTCATATTCCTTCAATCCAGCATTCATTTTGATGATTCCACCAATGCTTCCAGGCAACCCACTTAGGATTTCAAAACCTGCTAAATTATGTTTTTTGGCATAGGAGAAAAGCCTTCCGCTTGGAGTGAGTGCGCCCACTTCTAAAAAATCTCCACAATCTTTGATATAAGAAAAATTTTTATCAAGCATAATAAGGTTTTTTGCATTGGGTGAAACAAGGAGATTGTTGGCAGCACCAATAATATTAGGGGTGGTTGTGTGTTGTAATATTTCATAATAATCTTGCGGGTTTTGAATGAGGGAGATTTGTAGAGTAGGTCCAATTTTGATACTGCTATAAACAGAAAAATCAAGGGTTTTTTGAATCATTAAAAAATAAAATTAGGCATCATATTAAAGATTCGTGCTGTGAAATCAATGAGCATATTAAGCATCCACGGCATTGTAAAAATAATAACCACAATAACTGCTAGAATTTTAGGCACAAAGGTTAGCGTCATTTCATTGATTTGTGTTGTAGCTTGAAAAATACTAATAAGCAAACCAACTATCAACCCTACAAGCAACATTGGAAGCGATAAAATGAGTGTAATTTTATATGTTTCAATTGCAAGATTCATAAGTTGCGCTTCCACTTTTGCCCTTTTTTGTTATTTTACTCTATCCCAAACTAGAGAGGCTTTGCCATCTATTTCTTCAACAGCGCACATTCCCATAATGTTATAGCCACAATCAACATAGTGGATTTCACCTGTTACAGCACTTGAAAGTGGTGAGAGTAGATACATTGCAGAATTCCCTACTTCTTCGATGGTAACATTTTTGCCTAAAGGCGCATTGGCTTCATTCCATTTGAGGATAAATTTGAAATCTCCAATTCCACTTGCTGCAAGGGTTCGGATAGGTCCTGCAGAAATAGCATTAACTCTAATTCCTTTTTTGCCTAAATCATGAGCCAAATAGCGCACACTTGATTCTAGAGCTGCTTTTGCTACCCCCATCACATTATAGTGCGCCACATGTTTAACACTTCCTAAATAACTAAGAGTTAAGATTGAAGCATCGGGAGCCAAAACGGGTTCAAGTTCGCGACATAATTCAATAAGAGAATACACTGAAACTTCCATAGCAACATTAAAGGCTTCCTTGCTTGTCTCCAAAAAGCTTCCATCTAAAGCTTCTTTTGGAGCAAATGCAACACTATGCACGAGAAAATCAAGTTTGCCAAAATCTTTTTTAATTTGCTCTCTTAGATTTGCAAAATGTTCTTTTTTGCTTACATCAAGTTCATAAACATATTGCGAATTGCCAATTTCTTCTGCAATAGGCAAAACGCGTTTTTGGATTGCTTCATTCATATAAGTTAGCCCGATTGTCGCCCCTTGAGCCTTACAAGCTTTTGTGATTCCATAGGCAATTGATTTGTTATTAGCCACTCCTACGATTAATCCTTTTTTGCCATTCATTATCATTTTTGCTCCTTAAAGTGAATTTTTCAAGATTTCTAAAAAGCTAGAAATTTCCCAGCTAGAACTACCAACGAGCACACCATCAACACTATCAATTTGAAGAATTTCTTTAACATTGTTAGGTTTAACGCTGCCCCCATATAAAAGCGGAATTTTACCTAATTTTTGCCTTAAATGCGTGTGAATGGTCGTAATTTCTTCTAAACTTGCGCTAATACCAGTCCCAATAGCCCAAATTGGCTCATATGCAAGAGTAAGATTGGGATAGTTTAAATCAATGCCCTCAAGTTGTGAATCTAAAAAGTTAAGAGTGGATTGCAGTCCTTGTTTTTTTATGTCTAGTGATTCTCCGATGCAATAAAAAATTTCAAAATTTTTTTCCTTAAAAAAGGAAAATTTCTTTGCGCACATTGCTTGGGATTCACCTAGGATTTCACGCCTTTCACTATGCCCAATTAAAAGGGTTTGAATCTTAAATTCATTTAATTGCTCTAGTCCTATTTCTCCAGTAAAGGAGCCATTTTCTGTAAAATAGGCATTTTGTGCTCCAATTCTAAAGTGAGTAAAAGAATCTTCAAGCAAAGCTGTAGCAGGAGGAAAGATTGCTATTTTGTGAGGAAAATTTTGTGTTTGCAAAAAATTTTTTAAATTTTCACAAAAGGCTTGTGTGGATTTTCTTGTATGGTTAGTTTTAAAATTGCTTGCAATGATTTTCATTTCTTAATTCCTTGCTATTTTTAAATATTTGATGCGGATTATAACAAATTTCAAAGTTAATCAAAACTATTTAAATTGTATTATAATTTCATAAAGTATGAAATTTTAAAATAAAGACTAAATAAAGCATAAAAAGAAGGGTAGTATGTCATTAACAAAAAAAATAATGGATGAAGTAAAACTGATTTTTACCTGGAATAAGAGCGATAGACTTTGGCAAATGCCTTTTTTTGCAGGACTTGGGGTAGCAATTATTCTATTTGTAGCAACCTACTTCAAACGCCCAGATTTAGGGCTTGTAGCAATTATTGGGGCAAATATTTTTTTGTATGTTCCAGATACCCCTATTTATCATAAAATGATTCTTAGTATGTCTTGCGCTTTTGGAATGATTACGGCTTTTGCTTTGGGGCTTGTGGGGCAAACTTTTCCTTCTTTTATTCCTTTAATTGTATTTGGTGTAACTATGGTTAGCGCCCAAGTAGTGCGTTATTTTAGTATTGGTACTCCTGGATTTTTCTTTTTTACTTTTGCGACTTTGCTTGGTAGTTTTATTCCTTTTAAATTAGAGGATTATTTTATGGCAATAGGACTTGTGGCTATTGGAGCTATGGTGGCTAATGTGATGGTGTTATTGTATTCTCTTAGTGTGATTTATCTTTTTAAGCATAATCCAAAGCCGATTCCAAAAGTGGGCGATTTTGGATTTGGAGTGATTGTTGTAGATCCTATCATTATAGCATTTTTTGTGGCTTTAGCAATGGTGTTGCAAAACATTTTAGAGTTGGAGAAGGGCTATTGGGTTGGAGTGAGTTGCGCAGCAGTTTTAACAGCTATTACCTTTAAACAAATTTGGATTAAGCAAACACAGAGAATCTTAGGAACAATTCTTGGAGTAAGTTTTGCCTATATCCTTTTGCATTTTGAGTTTAGCCCTATAGAGTTTGCACTTTTAATGATGGTTTTAATGTTTTTTGCAGAATTAATCGTGGTGAGAAATTACGCATTGGCGATGGTTTTTTTAACACCTTATTCGACTTATTTGGCAGAAGTTGGGAGTTTTATGAATTACAATCCAGATATGATTATTCAAGCAAGAGTTTTGGATATTATTCTTGGTAGTGTGATTGGGCTTATTGGTGGAGCAGTGATGCACTGGGGAGCTTTGCGTAATGTATTAGAGAGAATTGCATATAAAATTATTTATAAATGGGTGGGAAATGAATAGAGAATATTTGATTTATCTTAAATAAAATTTAAGTGGTATTTATAGTATTGAATTTATTTTTTAAAATCATATTCGCATTTTCTTGATAATTATCTGTTAAAATCTTTGTTTTCAAATTGTTAATTGTAGCGATGCTATAATATGCCAAACATTTGTTTTGCAAGGAGGAGCAATAATGAGACAAAAGATAGTTCCGATGGATAAACAAAGAAATGTTCCAGATAATGAACTCATTGTTTCTAAAACAGATTTAAAAGGGAAGATAACTTATTGCAATGATATTTTTATACAACTTTCGGGTTATAGAGAAAATGAACTTTTAGGCAAGGCGCATAATATTGTTCGCCATGGAGATATGCCGCGTATCATTTTTAAGCTACTTTGGGAAAATATTCAAAATGGTAGAGAAATTGTAGCATATGTAAAGAATCTTGCTAAAGATGGCGCTTATTATTGGGTGATTGCTTATGTTAGTCCCTCTTTTAATGAGAAAGGTGAAATTATAGGATACCATTCTGTGCGATTAAAACCAAAACAAGAAGCAGTTTCAAAAATAGAAAATCTTTATGCACAACTTGTTCAAATAGAAAAAGAAGGCAATTTGGCAAAAAGCCAAGCATTTTTAGAAGAATTTTTAAGAAAACAAGGACTAAACTATGAAGAATACATTTTATCTTTATAATTCATTTCGTTTTATGAGTATAGGTTTTATAGTAATTTTTATTGTTTTGTTTGTTGTAGAGGCATTAAATATACACTTTTTATTGGAATTTGCCATTTTTGTTTTAGGAATAATCTTTTGTGTGGTAGGACTCATTGCAGGCAGTAGGCGTGATAAGTGTATTCAAGATATTGCAACATGTATCAAAGAAATGGCAAAGGGAAATTTAGAAGCTAGAATTGTTAATATTGAAGATAAAAGTGGATTGGGTGAAGTTGCTTGGTCGCTTAATCGCTTAGCAGATCAAATTGAGGTTTTTGTTAAGGGAAGTTATATGACAATTAATGCAGCAAGAGAAGGTAGATATTCAAGAAAACTTCCTACAAGTGGGCTAAGAGGAGTTTTTGTGTATGCGGGGAATTTAATTAATCAAGCCACAGATTCTATGGAAGAAGCAGATAAATTAAACAAAAAGGGGTCAATTGTTAATCAAATTTCAAAAAGGAGTTCAAAAAGCTTGGATGAAGGTTTGAAAATAGTTTCTAATGATCTTAATGTTGTGATTACCGCTATGGATGGCGTTAAAGAACATACTCAAGAGATTTCAAGAGAATCTAAAAGTGGGATTTCAAGCATAGAAACAATTTCAGATAATTTTTCAAATTTAACTGCAACGATGGATCAAACAACAGATGCCTTTGAAGGTTTTGTAAAACGCATTGGGGAAATTGATTCTTTTGTGGCACTTATTAAAGAAATTACAGAACAAACAAACCTTTTAGCGCTTAATGCTGCCATTGAAGCAGCAAGAGCAGGGGAACATGGAAGAGGATTTGCTGTTGTTGCAGATGAGGTGAGAAAATTAGCAGAAAGAGCACAAAAGACAGCTTTAGAGATTTCATCTACAACAAAAATTATTAATCAAGAAATTAATGATATTGCTACATTGGTGGAAAATATTAATGAAATCTCGCATTCTTCTAATGATTTATTAAATAGTTTCCAATCAGTTTTTGCTCAAATGGATTCTAAAGCACAGCATTTACTAGGGGCAATTTTACAGACTCATAAAAATTCATATGTGATGCTTTTAAAGCTTGATTGCATACTTAAAGAATCGGGTGCTTACTCTGCAATCATTACAGGAATGCAGCCCATTATTAAAGATTATTGCGAAATAAATGATGAAAATGGAATTAGCAAAGAAATTTGCAATAGCGTTTATAGTTTTAATAATAGTATTAGGGAGTTTTTGGAATTTGCAACAAAAGAATCAAGTCTAAATAAACCTAAAGAATTAGAGAGATTATGCCAAAGATTTGAAGAAAAAAGCCAAGAAATTTATAAGCAACTAGTGATTATATAAAGGTATTTTTGCAAAGGTGCATTTTAGTTTTTGTGTTGGAAGCTTGTAAATCTCTAAAATTAAATAGTATGTATATTTTATTCTTTAATCAGCTTTTTTTAAACCTCCAAACTAGCTAGAAATTAAAGATAATTTATTTCTAGCTAGTAACTTTTAAAACTTATACTTTATCCCCATATTTCCACTTAAGTAAGTTTCATTTTTAGAATCTACTTTTCCTGCCAAGATTTGTTTA
>NZ_JALAIY010000001.1:457983-479872 GCF_022664765.1 Helicobacter sp. CaF467b
CTGTGCTACTTTTTGCACTTTCTCTTACATCTTTAAAGAAGTCTTTATTTGTGATTGCACCTATACCCACACTAGCATTAATATTAGAGTTAATCAAACTATCAAAGATACCTTGTGCTTCATTTAGGTTGCCGGAGGATTGCATAGAATCTGCTGTTTTAGCAGTGTTTGTAGCACCACCCATAATGCCTGTTGTGAGGAGTGCGATGTAGTTGTTCTTTTGTGCTCCATTAGAATTTTTTGTATTCTCAAAGATATATTTTGTGGTATCAGTAACCTCTATCCCTATCGCACCCATAGCCTCATCTGTGCTTAAAGAACCTTCGCCACTGCTAGTAATTTTATCAATCATCTCTTGTTTGGCTTGTATTTGCTTATTGAAATCCTCTACAACTTTCTTTTCAATCTCTGTTGCGTTTTCTTTTGCTTGAAGTAGCCCATTTATACCATTAACATCTTGTACGATTTCAGATTCCTTAGCTGCCGCTTTTAGATAATCAATCTCAAATTGCAACAATGCTTTCGTATCAGAAATCTTATCACTAAAGCCACCGCTAACAATTAAAGATTCTTTGCCATTGCTTTTATCTACACTTAGCTTATAATCTGTAAAATCTTTCACATCCATAGGAGTAAAATAAGAATAATTTTGCTCTTTTATAAAATCATCTGCAAGATTTTTATCGCTAATCACTTCACTTGCATGTTTCATGACTGACCCACTTGCTACATTGCTTGTAGTTATATCACTATTAAATTTATCTGCACTTGCAAAAACGAATCTATCTAGCACAAGACTATTTAGGCTAGTATTTCCTACAGAAATTACAGAATTTTTAATGTTTGCTTCGCCATTAATATTAAAATTTAAATAGTTTTTTCCAACATTAAAACCATTAAAATAAGTTTTATCTGCATTAAAATTTCCATTAATAGTTAAAGAACCATTGATTGTATCGAAAGCGGGCATGTTTGTAGCTACAGTTACCACTGAACCAAATTCATCAGGGCTTCTATTGATTGTAATTTCACCATTACTATTAGTGAATACATCTGTCTTTCCACTTATAGTAGTATCGCCATTAATCACACTGCCTCCATAGATAGCTTGTAAGTGCATATCTTCTAGTGTGATAGTTTTAGCAGTGAAATTCACATTTCCAATATAATTGGAAAGTTTTGGATTAGCATTAGTAGCTTTAAAGATTAGATTATTTTCCCCTAAATCAATGTTTAATTTAGTTTTATCTTCGTTTTCTTCACTTGCTACATCATTGTTTAAATCGCCATTATAAGCCATATTAATGGTTAAATCTCCATTTTTATAGCTATCTTTTATACTAAGATTTTCGTTTTGATCAATATCAAAATATGTGCGAATCTCTCCAGATGAATTAATTGTAATCTCCTGTGCGTAAATACTCACACTCCCTAACGCTCCTAAACCAAATATTGCTCTTGATGCAATAAGAGATAAATTCATTCTTACTCCTTAAAAATTAAATAGAGCACTTATTCTATCCCCCCTTTTTTTATTTTTTGCTTAAATATGATTTGCAATATGATTTGCAATATGATTTGCAAGTGGTTTTATTTTTATAAGTAAATTAGCAAAACAAAAAATTTTGCTAATTAATTTTTTAAGATTCTAGGGAGTGTAATTCCAGTTTGAGATTGATATTTGCCTTTTTTGTCTTTATAGCTTATTTCACAAGGTGCATCACCTTCCAAAAATAAAACTTGCGCAATTCCTTCATTGGCGTAAATTTTGGCGGGAAGTGGAGTGGTATTGCTAATTTCTATAGTAATATGTCCTTCAAATTCGGGTTCAAAAGGTGTTACATTGACAATGATACCACAACGCGCATAGGTGCTTTTGCCAAGGCAAATAGCTAGGACATTGCGAGGGATTTTGAAGTATTCTATGGTGCGTGCAAGCGCAAATGAATTTGGGGGGACAATACAGATATCACCTACAAAATCAACTACATTAGCAGAATCGAAATTCTTTGGATCGACTACCATTGCATTGATATTGGTAAAAATTTTAAATTCATTGCTTACGCGTATGTCATAACCATAGCTTGATAGCCCATAGCTTACTACGCCTTTGCCCACTTGATTTTCACAGAATGGTTCAATCATCTTGTGATCTATTGCCATTTTTCTAATCCAAGCATCTTCTTTTAATCCCATTTTGTTATTCCTTTTAACTTTTTTTGCAAAGAAATGTGCTATTATAACAAATTAAGTTCAATTAGTCTAAACAAAGACTTTTGGGAAAATTTAATTAAAAAGGCTTAAATATGGATTTTAAGGAAATAAAAGAGCTGATTAAAATTTTTGATTCAAGTTCATTGAGTGCATTAAGCATTACTCAGGAGAATTCCAAAATTAAATTAGAAAAAGGCACCAAGAGCGCACAAATCGTAGAATCTCAAAATATGCAGGTTTTATCTCCTATTCAAATCCCTCAAAACACACCTCAAGTGGAAGTAGCAGCCCCAACTTCTCCCGCTCAAAGCTCTAAAGGTGCTCAAGGAGAAACAATAAATTCCCCAATGGTTGGGACATTTTATCGTTGCCCTTCTCCAGATGCTCCTGCTTATGTTAATGTGGGCGATAAGGTTAAAAGGGGGCAAACTTTAGCGATTATTGAAGCAATGAAAATTATGAATGAAATTGAAGCAGAATTTGATTGTGTGATTAAAGAGATTATCCCTAATGATGCACAACCAGTAGAGTATAATTCTCCTTTATTTGTGGTGGAGAAAATCTAATGTCTCCAACCAAAGAAATTAATACTATTTTAATTGCTAATCGCGGAGAGATAGCGCTAAGAGCTATCCGCACCATTAAAGAAATGGGTAAAAGGGCGATTGCAGTGTATTCAACAGCTGATAAAGATGCTCATTATTTAGATCTTGCAGATGCAAAAATTTGTATTGGCGGGGATAAATCTAATGAAAGTTATTTGAATATTCCTGCTATTATTTCAGCTGCAGAGCTGTTTAATGCTGATGCAATTTTCCCAGGCTATGGTTTTTTAAGTGAGAATCAAAACTTTGTAGAAATTTGTAATTACCACAACATTGAATTTATTGGTCCAAATTCTGAAGTAATGGCATTAATGAGTGATAAAAGTAAAGCAAAAGAAGTTATGAAAAATGCTGGAGTGCCTGTAATACCAGGAAGCGATGGAGCGGTAAAATCCAAAGAAGAAGCATTGAAACTCGCAAAAGAAATTGGCTATCCTGTGATTTTAAAAGCAGCAGCGGGTGGGGGCGGTCGCGGAATGCGGATTGTTCAAAATGAAGCAAATATGTTTAATGCCTATTTAGCAGCAGAAAGTGAAGCAATTAGTGCTTTTGGAGATGGGACAATTTATATGGAGAAGTTCATTGATAAGCCAAAGCATATTGAAGTGCAGATATTAGCAGATAAATATGGTAATGTTTTACATGTAGGGGAGAGAGATTGTTCTCTCCAAAGAAGACACCAAAAATTAATCGAAGAATCTCCAGCACCAACATTAGAGCCAGAAACGCGTAGAAAGCTTTTGGAAACCGCAATTACTGCGACAAAGGCTATTAGATATGTGGGAGCAGGAACTTATGAATTTTTGCTTGATAATAATCAAAATTTTTATTTTATGGAGATGAATACGCGTTTGCAAGTTGAACACCCTGTGAGTGAGCTTGTAAGTGGATTAGATATTATTGAGCTAATGATACAAATTACCGAGGGCAAAAAGCTTCCTAAACAAGAGGAAGTGAATTTTAAAGGTTGTGCGATTGAATGTCGAATCACAGCTGAAGATCCAGTAAAATTCTATCCATCTGCAGGAAAAATTACTAAATGGATTGCACCAGGTGGTAATAATGTGCGTATGGATACTCACGCGTATGCTGGGTATGTTGTTCCTATGTTTTATGATTCGATGATTGGCAAATTAATTGTATGGGGTAAAACTCGTAATGAAGCTATTGCTAGAATGAGTAGAGCCCTAGATGAGTTTTGTGTGGAGGGTATTAAAACAACGATTGACTTCCATAAAAAAATGATGCAAAATGACGATTTTAAAAGAGGCGTTATCCATACCAAATATTTGGAACAAAAAATGGAAAATGGAACGAAAAATGCTTGATAACTTAAAAATGCAAGGAAGCAATTTTAAGCATTAGAAAGGAGATACTATGAAAATTGGAAATACACAAGCTAATGAAAGTCTAATTAATCTTAACAAAGCAAAAGAAGATGAAGAAAAAGCACTAAAGAAAATCGCTTCACCTCGCCCTATTGAAGCTACTGATGGTGCGAGTTTGGCTATTGCTAATGCGCTTTTAGCACAGGCAAATTCAATGTCTCAAGGGATTCGCAATGCTAATGATGCTATTGGTATGATGCAAATTGCAGATGGCACACTCTCTACTTTGAGTGATTCTGCTATTAGAATGAATGAACTCTCTGTAGCAATGGGGAATCCCGCGCTAAATAATTCTCAAAGAGCAATGATTGAGAGTGAAGCAGCAGCTTTAACACAATCAATGAATGATGCTGTGTCTCAAGCGACTTTTAATGGTAAAAATGTTTTTGGTGGGCAAATGGATTTTATGACAGGCAATGAATTAGAAAGCATTAACTTGCAATCTCCAAACACTGCTAATTTAAGTGTTAATAATCAGCAAAGCATTTTAAGTTTCATTGAGGATTTAGGAATGAGGCGTGCTGATATTGGGGCTGCAATGAATGGAATACAATCAGGCATTGATTCAAATATGCAAACAATTGTTAATCTTAAAGCAGCAGAAGGCAATTTATTGGATGATGATTTAGCAGAAAATTATAATGAATTAAACAATGCTAAATTAAGAGCTAATGCAGCTTTATACGCATCTTCATTTAACACACAATATTTACAAAACCGACTAGATACGCTTTTGGGCTAGTTGTTCTTAGTATCATTTTTGATTTTTCTAATTTTCTCTACCAAAGTAGAAGATTGACAAAGATCTTCTACTATTGTTCAATTAATTCTTTAAGCAAAGCCCATATTTAAAAAGGATATTAGTTTCCAAACTCCCATTCATTAAAGCTTGGATTCTTTCTTGATTGTTATTTTCTCTTTTTTCTAATCGTTTCAATCGCGTGTTATCATCAGTTATAAGAAGAATTAAAATATCTGTAAAATCAATCCTTTGTAAGTTTGCAGAAATATAAAAGATAATTTTAACATAAGGGGGAAGAAATTTTATAAAGGGCTTAAGATTGTCATTAGCGGGGGGGGGGGGGCTTTTTAGGGTATTTTTGGGCGTATTATAAATAAATTTAGACTCATTACATTGTCGTCAATAACAGCAATTTGATAGGGCTTGAAATTACCAAAGCCTTGTTTGCGGACGCACTTTCCTAAAGTGCTTTTTCCGCTCCCACATAATCCACTTATGCTAACAATAATGCGAGATTTTTCTTTTAGTTCTCTAGTGCAGATTTCATTAAGATTGCTTAACAATTCCATTTGAGTTTGACAAAATATCATTAAAAATCCTTAAGGGAATGATTAATGCGTTCAAAACCTTCATCAATTTCTTCTTTGCTAATAGTTAAGGCAGGTAAGAATCGTGCCGTATTTTTACCACTTTTTAGCACCAAAACTCGATTCTCACAAGTTTTTTGCAAAAAGAGATTAAAGGATTCTGTGTCTTTTAATCTAAGTCCGCGCATAAGCCCTAAGCCCACTTCTTGTGTAAAAATTTCTGGATAAGATTTTTGTAAATTTTGGAGTTTTTGGGCGAAGTAAGAGATTGTTTGCTCTAATCTACCACTTTGTTTCTCTTCTTTAAGAATCTCTAAAACTTCTAGTGCTGCTCTTGTAGAGAGGAAATTTCCCCCAAAGGTGCTTCCATGATCACCTGGAGAGAAAATATCTTTAAGGCTTGTCATGACTGCGCCAATTGGGACGCCACCAGCTAATCCTTTAGCGGTTGTGATGACATCAGGAGTGATTTCATAATAATTAGAAGCAAAAAGCTCTCCGCTACGATAGATTCCTGTTTGCACTTCATCAATCATTAGCAAAATATTTTTTTCTTTTAAAAATTTAGCTAGTTTTTGAATTTCTGCTTTATCAAAAGGTGTAATGCCCCCTTCGCCTTGAACAAGTTCCAAAAGCACTGCGCAAGTAACGGGGCTAATTTTGTTTGGAATATCTAGAATATCCTTGGCATACACAAAGCCATCTGGAAAAGGTCCAAAATAATGGTGCATTTTATCTTGAGCAGTGGCTTTTAGCGTGCTAATAGTGCGTCCATGAAATGAAGAATCTAAAGTAATTACTTGATAACGCTTGGTTTCTCCATTGACTTCGCCAAACTTTCTAGCAATTTTTATAGCACCTTCATTTGCCTCTGCACCAGAATTTGCAAAAAATACACGCATATCATAGCCACTTTGTTTTATAAGCTCTTTAGCTAGTTTAGCTTGGGGTTCAATTAAATAAAGATTGGAAGTGTGAATGAGTTCTCTTGCTTGCTGGCAAATAGCATTGGCTAATCGTTCATTGCCATGACCTACGCTACAAACGGCGATTCCAGCACCAAAATCAATGTAATCTTTACCCTCACTATCAAACAGCCTTGAACCCTCTCCCCTTACAAAATGTGTGTAATTGCGCGCATAAGTGTGTAGAGTATAATCTAAATCCATTTGTTTTAAGTCTTGTGTTGTCATTTGCATTGCCTTTTATAATTTTTGTGTGATTTTACAAAAAATAAATAAAAACAAGTTGATTAAAGGCATTTAAAATAAACATTATTCTTTTTTACATTATCTTTACAATAAAGCGTTATAATTTTGAAAAAATAGATTTAAGGAGTGCGAAAGTGAAAAGTAACCAAACTCAAGAAATAGAGTTTATTTTTTCATTAATGAGAGAGTTGTTAGAGGAAGTAGCACCAGAGATTAGAGAAATTTTTATCGCCCTAAAAGAAGATAAAACTGCAGATTATGCTGCTAAAAAGGAAGTGTTAAAAGAGCTAGAATCTAAAGATATTTCAAAGCTTATTAAAGCCTTTACTTTGTATTATTTGTTGCTTAATATTGTGGATGAGCGACATTTATTGAGTTTTAATTCAAAGGAGCATATTGGCTTAATGCTAGATGAACTAAAAGCCCAAAGCTACGATGAAGAAGACATTAAAAGTGTGCTTAAAAAAATCAGATTTTATCCCGTCTTTACTGCGCATCCAACAGAATCACTACGACGAACTTTTTTAGAGAGTTATCATGAAATGTATGATGATTTAAATCTTTGGTTTGGATTTGGAGAGAGTGCAGCTAAAGAGCATTTAAAATATCGCCTTAATTTACTTTGGCATAGTCATATTGTAAGAAGTGAGAAGATTGAAGTGCTTTTTGAATTAGACAATCTTTTGTATTTTATGGAAAGTTCAATTTTACAAAGTGGAACTAATATTTTAGAAGAAGTGCAAAATGCCTTGCAAACACCACTTAAAAAATCTCCCATTAGGCTTGGAAGCTGGATAGGTGGAGATAGAGATGGGAATCCTTATGTTACTAATGGAGTGATGCTAGAAGTGATGAAGCGACAGCATCAGACGATTATTGAGCATTATTTAAAACAAATTGATAAACTAAGCCGAGAACTCTCCATTGCTCAAGAATACGCTAATCCCACACAAGAATTGCTAGAGAGTTTGGAAAAAGAAAAAGATCATCTTGATGAAATGGCAAAAAAACTTTTTTTGCAAGAACCTTTTAGGGCTAAATTAACTTGTATGCGACAAAAATTGCAGAATCGAATTATGGCTTTAAATCTCCCACAATCTGCGCTTTATGAAAATGAGCCTTATATGTATGAAAGCCCAAAAGAGTTTATTAAAGATATTGATATGATGTTAGAATCGCTAGACAAAAGGAGTGGAATCTATCTTAAAAAGCTTAAAAATCTTGTGCTTTTAGCAGGATTTCATTTAATGCAATTAGATTTTAGGCAGCATCGTGATGTATTTTGGAGGGCGCTTGCTGAAATTTTTTCATTATTGGGCTATGTGCAAGGAGATTTGTTGTTATTATCCAAAAAAGAACAAGCAGAGATTCTTAACAATGCCCTTGCTGCGCCACTTTTAGACCTTAATTCTTTATATGGGAAGCTAAGCAAAGAATCGCAAGAAATGTTGATGGCATTTATGAACTTTAGGTGGGCAAAAGATCGCATTAGTGATAATATTATTGATTCGTGTATTATCTCTATGTGTCAAGGAGCAAATGATTTATTATGTGTGCTTTGGTTTGCAAAGCAATCAGGGCTTTGGAAGCAGGGCAAGAAAACTCGTATTTGCATTGCGCCTTTATTTGAGACAATTGGGGATTTAGAAAACGCCCCAGTGATTTTGCGTGAATTATGCTCTAATCCACACTATACAGAGTATTTGCAATCGCGCAAAAATCATCAAGAAATTATGATTGGTTATTCTGATTCAAGTAAAGATGGCGGTATTTTTACTAGCAATTATTCTTTGCGTAAAGCAATTAATAATTTAATTGTTTTAGAAGAAGAGTTAAAGATAAAATTTCGTCTTTTCCACGGGCGTGGAGGTAGTGTTAGCCGTGGAGGTGGAGCGCTAGAGGATGCCTTGCTTTCTGCGCCAGATAATAGTGTGGCAGGATTTTTGAAAACAACTGAACAGGGAGAAGTGATTAGTGAGAAATATTTGAATCCCAAAAAGGCGGAATTTAGTTTTGCAAGTGCTTTGGCAAATTTGTTAAAAAAATCTGTGTATGACAAATATGGAACAAATAAGCAAGTTTGCAATCGGGATTTTGAGGGTATTATGCAAAAGATTAGCGAAGAATCATTTAAAGCTTATAGGAATCTTGTCTATGAAACAGAGGGGTTTATTGAGTATTTCAAATCCGCAACGCCTATTGAGTTTATCCAGCAGCTAAATATTGGATCACGCCCATCAAAGCGCAAGAATACACAAAATGTAGAAGATTTACGAGCGATTCCTTGGGTGTTTGCTTGGACGCAAAATAGGGCAATTATTCCAGCGTGGTATGGGCTTGGAAGTGGGTTAGAGTTAGCTAGTGCAAGGTTTGATAAAGAAATTTTGAGAAATTGTTATAAAGAAGATTTATTTTTTAAAACTACAATTGATAATATTTCACAAGCTTTTTTAAAAGTGGATTTAGAGATTGCAAAGCATTATAATAAGTTTGTGGAAAATAGTGAGCTTAGAGAAAAAATTTGGCAAAAGATTAAAAATGAATATCATTTAACGCTGAAGTGGTTGTTGTATGTGCGTGGAGAAGAAACATTGCTTGAAACACAAAAACATATTCAAAAGTCTATTTTATTGCGAAAATCTTTTTTAACAAGTCTTAATTTCTTTCAACTTTATTTAATGGAGCAATACAAAGATGCGACTTATGTAGAACAAAAACAAAGGATTGCTAAACAAATTATTACTACCATTGTAGGAATTGCACAAGGCATTAGAAATACGGGTTGATTAAAAGTAGCTAAAATCTATTTTAATAGATTTTAGCCCTTTTTTATTTTGCTATTTCATCAATGGCATTAAGGGCATTTAAGCTTTTTGGATAGCCTATGTATGGGACTAAAGCAGTGACTACTGCGATGAGCTTTGTTTTGTCATTTCCCATATTTAAATTTCCTTGTATATGGGCTTTGACTTGAGGTTCTACTCCCCCCATAGAGATTAGATAAACAAAGGTTATAAGCTCTCTAAAAGCCAGATCCAATCCTTTTCGCGTGTAATAATCGCCAAAGCAATTTGCACTTAAAAATTCATTGATATGTTTTTTATGAGCAGGTGTGGAATCATAGCTTTTTTCTATGGCTGCACCAAAGATATTTTTTTGTATTTCAAAACCTTTTTCTCTGCGATTTTGTTGGTTAGTGGTGCTTTGAGATTCTAAAGGTAGTTTTACTCCTTGTTGTTTAAAGATTTTGTTTGTAATGACTAAAGCATCTGCTACCTTTGCTATCCCAACATAGGGGGTGGCTTGGTAAATAATTTCTTTAATTGCTATGGGATTTATTTTACTCTTTAAAGTTGCCTTTAACATAATCTCAAATTCTTCTTTTGCAGATAGGGCTACTAGAGAAGCTAGAATAAGCAAAAGTCTTTCATTTTCTTTTAAATTTGACTTTTGCCAAACTTCATCAAAAGCAAAATTGGCATAATTGGTAAAAAATTCTAAATCCTCTTTTGGTAAGGCACTAGTGCCAAAAAGTTTTTGTAAATTTTCTTTAGCTTGTGGTGTTAGGGTATTCATATTCTCTCCTTTAGATAAATTTAAAGAATAATTTCTTTCTTCAATTTCTGTAGAAAAAAGATGTGTTCCTAAAGAACTCAATGTGGTTGCACCAAGTAAAATTTTACTTGAAGTCTTTAAAAAGTCTCTACGCGATTCTTTGTTGTCTTGTTTTGTTTGATTTGGCATTGTTGTTTCCTTATTGTTGTTGTTTCTAAGAATCCTATTAAACTAGGATTTTGTATTATAAAAGATGAGAGTTAGTCTAAGTCAAGAGAAAAGAGAATAAAATTAAATACAAGAATGTAAAAATAAAATGAATATTAAGTTAGATAAGGAACTAAAAAAATATTCTTTTTATCATTAAATTGTTTGGCAATGAACCAAGGAAAGGCAAAAATGGCTTAGAATCCTATTTTGGTTACCATTTGCCTACGCTTGTATTTATTGTTTGCTTCTTGCCTCATTGAGAGCTTCTTGATATTCAACATCGCTAACGAGATTTTCCCAAGTTACATTTTTGCCATTTTTTTCTTGAGTAAGTGCGATATGTGCTCCCTTGCTACTATCAGTTGCTCCGTGGAAATGTCGCACATTTGGGGGACAAGAAATCACATCTCCTTTTTTTGCGATACTTGCTTTTTGTCCAGGGACTTTAGTTAGAATTTCTCCATCTGTTACAATAAGTGTTTGCCCTGCTGGGTGTGTGTGCCAAGCACTTCTAGAACTTTTTTCAAATTCTACTAATGCTCCTCCAAATTCTCTCCAAGTTTCTGAATTAAATAGCATAGAAACTTTGACTTTACCGCTAAAGATTGTAGAATTTCCCTCAAAACTTCCTAACTCTCCACTTTTTATGATTGCTTGTGAATTTGCCATAATGAAACCTCCTAAGAAAATTAAACTAAATAGTGTTTTTTTCATTGCATCTCCTTATTAAAAATATTAAATCTTCAAGAAGAAGATTTTAAAGAAAGATTATAAAAGATGAGAGTTAGTCTAAGTCAAGAGAGAAAGAGTTTTTTTAATGGTTTTTTACAAAATTATTTTAAACCCCATTGTCTTTTGTATTGCTTTATTCTTTTTGCGTTAAGAAGGAGATAGATTCTACAAGCAATGATGAGACATATTGTAATAATGAGTGCTAAAGGTAGTGGGCTATTTGCTTCTAAATAACTTACAACAAAGGAAATTCCTCCAGCTAAAGTAAATTGAATCGCGCCAAGCATTGCAGAAGCACTACCGGAATTTTCTTTGAATCTAGCCATTGCTAAAGTGGTGGTATTAGGGATAATAAATCCAAGCATTCCAATCATAAAAAAGAGTAAAATCTCAAAAACCAAAAATCCTAAATCAAAAAAACCAGCAATGGTAAGTAAAAGTGCGATTCCAAACATTGTAGTAAAAGAAAATGGCAAGACATAATAAGGCGAATAGCGACGCACGATTCTAGCATTGATATTGGCAAATATCATAAAGTTTGCTGCGTTGATACCAAAAAGAATCCCATAGCTTTTCTCACTCAAACCATAATAATCTATAAAAACATACGATGATCCAGTGATATAGGCAAATATTGTAGCCATAGCAAAGCTAGAGGAAAAAACATAGATTTTAAAGCGACGATCTTTGAGTATTTTGATATAGTTGTTAAAAATTTCTTTAGAGTTAAATTTAAGAGAAGCTGTATTTTCTTTTATGTTATTAAGTCCTAAAAAAATAAGAAGAAGCAAAAAGATTCCAAGCCCAAACAATACCGCAAAAATACTTTTCCACGAAAAATAATCTAGCAAAATACTTCCAAGTCCTGGTGAGAGCATTGGAACTAAAGAAGAAATAACCATCATAAGAGCAAAAACGCTTGCAGCTTCTTTAAGTTCGAAGTTATCATTCACAATTGCCCTTGCAATAACTACACCAGCGCAACCCCCTAGAGCTTCTAAAAAGCGAAAAAAGATAAAGGTGTAAATGGAATCAAAGCTAATACACGCAAGGCTTGAGAGTATAAAAAGTAAGATTCCAAAATAAAGCGGTTTTTTGCGTCCATAAATATCGCTAAGCGGTCCATAAAGTAATTGTCCTAGTGCAAAAGCAATGAAAAAACTTGCTAAAGAAAGCTGTGCGTAAAAAGAGTTTGTAGAAAATGATTTTTGCACTTCTCCTAGGGCAGGCAAATACATATCTGTAGAAAGAGGTGCAAGAGATGACATAAATGCCAAAATAATAATAAGATTGAATTTCTTAAATCCCTTTAAGCTAGTTTGCTTTTGCATAGTAATCCTTTTTGAAGTTTATAGAGTTTAAAAATGAGAAAATATAAAGACAGGGTTTATAAGAATAAGCTTCACAATTTTAGGTTAAATAATATAAAATTATAATTAAGTTTGCTTTGCAAAAAATAAGTAAAATATCCATAAGTTTAGCGCTAGAGAAATTAGCATTAGCAAAAGCAATAATAAGAAAATAAAAGAGGATTAGCAGATGGAGTATGTGGTTTTAATACTTGTTGTGACACTCGTTGCTTTGGTGGCGTGGGTTGTATTTCAAAAATATCATTTAGGCAAAGAGATTTGGAATCTAAAGACTCACTTAGAAGCTTTACAGAATCTTGAAGGGGAGCAAAGACAAAAGCTAGAAGCAATCACTCAAAGTTATTATGAATCTTTGCGAAACAATACAAAACTTCAAGGGCAATTAGAGCGAATGGAAGATTTGCAAAAAATCAATGTAGAACAAAAAGAAAAAATAGAAGAAATGACAATCCTTTATCAAAATACACTCGCCAAAAAGGCAGAAGCACAAACTCAACTTGAATCTCAAACAAAGCTTTTAAATTCTCTTGAACAAAAATACGCACAAAGCCTTGCTACTCTTAAAGCCGAGTTTGAACAATCAATTCAGAATCAATCACAGCGAATGTTAGAACAAAATAAACTTCATCTTATAGAGGATTCTAAAAAGATACTTGATTCCATCTTTTCTCCCGTGCAAGAAAGTCTAAAAGAGTATAAAGAAAGTTTAGCAGCCAATGAAATAAAACTAGAGACAAATATTAAAAATATGTTTGCTTATAGTCAAGAAATAGGGCAAAATGCTGATAAACTCGCGCAGATTCTAAAAGGAGATAAAAAAATCCGCGGAAATTTTGCAGAGATTCAACTTAAAAATGTGCTAGAGCATAGTGGATTAATAGAAGGGGAGCAATATAAACTTGAAGCACATTTTGTGCATGAGGGAAGTGGGTATCGTCCTGATGCGGTGGTATATTTGGATAAACAAAAGAGTATTATTATTGATTCTAAGTTTCCTTTGCCTAATGGCTTTAGCTTTGAATCGCTAGATAGGAGTGTGTGTCAAGAGATTGCCCAAAATCTTAAAAATCGAATTGATGAACTCGCTAAAAAACCTTATGCTAATTTTGAGACTTACACTTATGAATTTGTGCTACTTTTTATCCCTTATCAAAATATCCTTGATCTTGCACTAAGCGTGGATAATGGAATTTATCAATATGCTTATTCAAAAAAGGTTTATCTCACTACTCCACATACGCTTTTTATGGCATTAAAGACCATTGAAGTTAGCTGGACTTACATTGAAAGTGATGAAAAAGTCATGAAGGCTTTGGGAGATATTAGAAACTTCTATGGGAAATTTGAAGGGATTGTGGAGGATTTTGAAAAGCTAAAAGTGCTCATTGGAAAACTGGGAAAACAAAGTGATGAAATGGAGGCTAAAATGATAAGTGGGCGAGGCAGTCTTGCATCAAGATTTCAAAAGCTTGGGGAAGTGGAAAAAAAGATTGGCAAAAAATTATTGGAATAGAATCGTAAGTGCATCAATGGCGCTTAAGAATTCTTTCTTAAAGTGAATCATAATGGCAGGAACAATAACAATTAAAACAGCAAAGGCAACAGCGATTTTTACAGGAAAACCGATGGCAAGAAGGTTAAATTGAGGGTGAGCTTTCATAATCATTCCAAAAATAATATCAGAAAGTAAAATGAGGGCAATAATAGGAAAAGACATAGTTAGTCCGATGACAAAAAGATTAGAAAAAGCTTTTATGATATAAGAAATATAATTATGAGAATATAAAAAGCCACCCAATGGAATCTCTTTAATGCTTTCTCCTACAAAATACAAAAATAAATGATGATAATCAAGTGCTAGAACAACCATCAAAGCAAGAAGTGTGAGAAGTTGCCCCACAATTGGCTTTTGTGCGCCTGTTACGGGATCATAGGCATTAGCAATGGTTAATCCCATAGCAAAAGAAATCACTTCTCCGCCAAAAGAAATCATTCCAAAAATAATTTGTAAGGCAAAGGAAGCCAAAAAACCTAGCATAATTTCGGTGATTCCTGCGATAATAAATTCTAAAATAGATAGATTGGGTGGTGGCATTGTTGTTACTAGTGGAAGAAACAAAATGGTTAGCCAAAAAATAAAAATACCTTTGATTTGTGTGCTAATGAGTTGATTTTCAAAAAAAGGAAAAAAGGCGATGATACCAGCAAATCGCAAAAGAAGCAAAAGGAAGTTGATAACATTCCCTTCAGTAAGATAGGCTAAAAACTCCATAATTGGATTATTCCAAAGTTTTTAGAGTTGCATTTTCTAGTTTATAGGAACGGGAGGCTTTATGCGCCAAAAGGGGATCGTGGGTAACAAAAATTAAGAGTGAATGATTGGAGCGCACATAAGCAAAAAGTGATTCCATTACATTCATAGCTGTTTCTCTATCAAGATTGCCTGTAGGCTCATCAGCAAAAATAATTTGTGGCTTTTTAGTTAGGATTCTAGCAATGGACAATCTCTGCTGTTGTCCGCCACTCAAAGCGCCGATATTGTGATCTAAAACCTGTTCAATCCCAAAGAGTTTAAGTAGGGATTTATCAATTTTTTCTCCACTTAAAAGCGACGCAACTTGCAGATTCTCATAAGCACTAAAGCCTAAAAAAAGATAGTGGGATTGAAAAATAATACCAATTTTTTTACGCCTTAGGGCTAAAAGTTCTTTTTGTGGGAGAGAATAAATGCTTAAATCAAAGAGAGAGACTTCACCATTTTGAGGCTTTAAAAATGAAGAAAGTAAGTGCAAAAGAGTGCTTTTTCCACTCCCACTTACACCCATTATGGAGATAATCTCACCTTCTTTAGCTCGGAAGTTAAGATTCTCTATAATTGGCTTTTCATAGCCAAAAGAAAGATTTTTGGCTTCTAACAACATTGTAAAGATTAACCAAGCTGTGCAGCTACTTCATCAGCAAAGTTGCATTCTTGCTTTTCGATTCCCTCACCCAATTCAAATCGCACATATTCAACTACTTCAATAGAGTCGCCAAGTTCTTTACCTTTTTCTGCTAAAACTTGCGCGATTGTTTTTTTGTCATCCATTACAAAGAATTGTCCAAGTAAAGTTAATCTTTGATCAAGTAAAGTTGAATCAGCTTTAAAGCGTTCAATTTGTCCAGGAAGGATTTTATCCCAAATAGCTTCAGGCTTACCTTGTGCTTTTAGGTCTGCCTTGAGTGCTTCTTCTTGCTTTGCGATAATTTCATCAGTAAGTTCTAACTGACTAATGTATTGTGGGATTTTGTGAAGCGGCTTTCCTAAGCGTTTTAATTCTTCGTTTTCTTTTTCAAGTTCTGCAATGAGAGCGGTTTTTTCGCTCTTGATAAAATCCATATCAAAAGAATGGTAGCTAATTACTTGTGGCTTCATTGCCGCAGCGTGCATACAAAGATTTTTAGTTAGATCTGCTAGTTTAGCTACATTATCTTCTTTTTGGCATTTAAGAGCAATGATAACACCAACACGACCATTGGAATGCACATAAGCATTGACAATTCCACTGCCTTTGGCTTCTACTTTTGCGATTCTTCTAACAACGATATTTTCACCGATTTTTGCAATTTGCGTCTTAAGATATTCTTCAAATTTTGTGCCATCTAGATTTAGAGTGTGTAATTCCTCAGCGCTAGAAACACTAGAATCTTGAATTATAGCAATAGTTTTTGCACTTAGCTCTTTAAAGCCTTCGTTTTTAGCCACAAAATCGGTTTCAGAGTTAATTTCTACCATACTTGCTTTTTTGAAATCAGGTGAAACTTGAATGCTAATACTCCCCTCAGCGGCTATTCTATCTGCCTTTTTAGCGGCTTTGCTTAAGCCTTTTTCGCGTAGGTATTCTACAGCTTTTTCTAAGTCTCCATTGGTTTCAACTAGGGCTTTTTTGCAGTCCATCATTCCTGCATCAGTCATTTCTCTTAGTTGTTTAACGAGTTGGGCACTAATTTCTGCCATTTTTTACTCCTTATTTTCAGTGTTTTCTGTGAAATCTTCTTCTTTCATTGCTTCTTCAATTACTTCTTGTTTTTCTTTTTCGCTTGCAGGTTCAGAAACTTCATTGTTTTCTGGAATCTCTCCACCCGCGATAGCTCTTCCTTCAGTAATTGCTTCTGCAATTTCTTTACAGAAAAGTTGAATAGAGCGAATTGCATCATCATTTCCAGGAATTGGGTAATCTACCATATCAGGATCACAGTTTGTATCAAGTGGTGCTACTACTGGAATCCCAAGTCTTCTAGCTTCTGCAACAGCAATTTTTTCTTTAGCCGCATCAATTACAAAAATCATATCAGGTGCTTTTTTAAGTTGTCTTACTCCGCCAAGGTATTGAGTTAATTTCTCTTTTTTTCTTTGAATCATTAACTTTTCTTTTTTGGTTAGCAAATCAATTTGTCCGCTTGATTCCATTTCTTCAATGATTTCAAGTTTGCGAATAGATTTTCTAATAGTAGAGAAGTTAGTGAGCATACCACCAAGCCAACGATAATTAACATAAGGTGCATTCACGCTTTCTGCATATTGTTTAAGTGTTTCACTTGCTTGTTTTTTAGTTCCAACAAACATAATAGTTTTGCCTTCAGCTGCAGCATCTCTTACGATATTGTAAGTGTAGCGAAAATAACGCAAAGTCTTTTGCAAGTCAATAATGTGAATATTTTTTCTTACACCAAAAATAAATTTTTTCATTTTTGGATTCCAGCGTCTTGTTTGGTGCCCAAAATGCACACCACATTCTAAAAGATCTTTCATTGTTACCATATTTTTCTCCTATTTAATGTTTTTGGTTTTCCCTCCACGCCCCTTAACAAAGTCCAAAAATATAAGGAATTTGCAACCTCACTTAGGATTAGCGTGTGTGAGTTGATAAAAATAAAAGCCTAAAATTATAGCAGAAAAATTTTAAAAAGAGAATAATGAAAAAATATAAATTTGAATTTAAAAATTAGCAGACAATAGCCCTAGATTCAAGAGAATCTAGAGTGATTTTAGAGATTGATGAGATTTTGTTCTTGCATAGCTTGAATAATATGATCATATCCACTTAAAATTTGTTGATCACACACCACCCATTGATTAAGCCCTTCAAGCTTCATCATTTGTGAGATTTGTGGATCATTTTTGAGAGTGTTTTGCGAGAGCATCATTGATACAAAAGTATTTTTTAAATCTTCATCAAAGCCCTTAAGGGTAGTGAAATTACAATGGCAGTAATCTTCACTAGCATAAAAGCTTGAAATTTCTGGATAAGTCCCTTCTTGTAAGATTCTAGCCCAAGTCGTTGAGCCAATTGCACCTGCATCAAGGATTCCTGCTTTGATGGCTTCTAATACATCAAATTCGCTTCTACCCGTATCTCCATGCTTGCCAACATCGCTATTATAACGAATAACAGACACAGCTTCATTGGAGGTTTGCAGGGTTGATAAATTTTGCGCTAGTGATTCTTGAATCTTTAAGCCCTCTTTTTGCAAATAAAAAAGAGGCATAATAGCAGCTTGTGCAGAATCTAAGCTTCCAAGTCCAAACTTTTTGCCTTTTAGGGAATGTAGATTGGATATTTTTTCTTGGCTAACAAAAATACTTTTAAATCCGATATCTGTATCGCGCATTAAAATGGCTTCAACATTATCTTTTGTGGCAAATTTAGAGCGTATGTAAGCAACATTGGTATTCCAAGCAATATCAATTTTTTTATTAATAAGCCATTCCACTTGTCTTTCATAATTGCTAAAAAGCACATAATCAAGGCGAATCTTCCCTCCAAAGTAATTATTTGCATAATCTCTAATGGTATCCCAAATAGGCACAATTTGGGGCGCATAGGCTACAGCGCCAACCAAAATATTTTTCATTTTTTATCCTTTATTTGTGATAGCATTGCCAAGCCAAATTTTTAAGACATCTAAGCTTGGTGCCATAACTTGACTAGCCATTGCATCTCTTAAGTATTGTTCTAATGGCAAATGTTTGCTATAAGCCTTACCCCCACCAAGTCGCATTGCAAGTTCGCAAATTTCCATAACAAGGTGAGTAGCATTGATTCTGCAAGCAAATACTTTCATAGGAGCATCACTTGCCCCACTATCAAATGCTCTTGCGGCTTCTCTAACAAGTGCAATTTGGCTTTGTGTTTTAGTATAGAGTTCTGCTAAATGTATGCGAACTAATTCATTATCAGCTAAATCTTTACCATCAGAATATTTTCTTGTTAAACAATGTTGTAGAACGCATTCATAGGCTGCCATTCCTACTCCACTATAAACTGCTCCTAAACCAGTTACGAAATACATTGCTACAAGATTGATTTGATTTTCTCCATCACCCTCAGATCCAAGGAGACAATCTGCCACTTCTAGTTCCACTTGTTTGTATTGCACGGGCTTTGAGACATTTCCTCGCATTCCAAATCCATTCCATACGCCTTCTTCATGCGTTAGAGAAGGATGATTGCTAGGGACAATCCAATTGTTTTTCTTGCCTTGTAATTTACAAGAATTTGTGTAGGTGAGATAATAATTGGCTTGTTGTGCAGAAGTTACAAAGCTTTTTCTGCCTTCTAAAATGCGCTTTTCTCCTTTTTGTGATTCTGTAATGTCGGGATTCACAAAGTGTGTCCCAGAACCACTTTCGCTATAAGCTAATGCAAAGGTTGCTTCACCTTTTGCAATTTTTGGTAAATACAGAGATTTTTGATGTGCGGTGCCATAGTGAGATACACAGGCAGTGGCAACATTGTGCATCATATAACAAAGTGCAGTTGAGGCATTAAATCGTGCTAAGTTGTAACATACTTCAACATGATCTAGATTGCCACCTTGCAAACCACCATATTCTTTAGGCACAAGCAACCCCATAAAACCTTGTTGTTTAAGCGCTTCATAGGCTTCTTTAGGGAATCTCGCTTCTTGATCAATTTCCTTTGTGTAGGGCAATATAAATTGCTCACCTAATTTTTGTATTTTTTCTTCTAAAATTTGTAAAGTTGGCATTATTTTCCTTTTAATTACATAAAATTTGGTGTGTGAGAGCGACTAAGTTCTCTTGCTAATTCCTCATCAATCCCACATTCCATTAATCTTTTGGTTCGGTTTTTTTCCATTTTTTGTTTTAGATTGACTACTGCTTCAAATCCGTGCGAAATTTTTTTCTCTTCTTTAGCGTAGAGTATGGCTAATGATTCAAGCAATAAAGAGGATTCATCACTTTGATTGTCAAGATAATTTTTTCTTCTAAAGACTGCTTCTTTGAGAATCTCTATTTTGGCAGGATTTTGAGCAATAGTACTTCTAATGTGATTCATTCCATAAGCAACATGTCTAATTTCATCTCGTCTAGCTAGATTTAAGAGTTTGGCACTTTGTAAATCCCCTAAGCTTTCAAAGCAATTTTCAAGGAATTTTAAAAGATCGATAAAAGTCCCTTCTCCCATAATGTGGAGTAAAAAGCTTGATTTAAAATAGTCTTTTTCTTCCCATAGGCTATAGAGACTTTGCTGTGTCGTTAGAGTTGAATATTGCACTCCAAGTCCTGTGGCATTTGCTCTTTTAATAAAAGATTCAATATGTCTTCCTTCATCGCCTATAATGCTTGAAAGCACCAAAGGCACAGCCGTGAAAAAAGGAGAAATTTGCGCTAAAAAGCGGCTGGGGATATAGAGTGCTGAGAACTCATTTTCAGTTAAATAAGTCATGATTTGCGCGATTGCAAATTCTAATTTTGGTTCAAATGCTGGAATTTCACTCCAATTAATATCAGTTGTGGCATTCCATTGTGCTTTTTTTGCTTCTTCATAAAGTTGCTCCATATTGCCCGCATAAATTTCATTTTTATTATTTAATGGAAAATGATATTGTGGGCTTGCTAATTCTATGGATACTCCTTTTGGAGCGAGTCCTTGATGAGGTGGAGAAAGCAAAGAATTAGGATCAAATATCGCAAATTTAGTTGGAGATTCTTTTTGCATGATATAAGCAAAGCTTGAATCATTCTTGTTATGGAGAGGAATCTTTTTTAAAAACAATTCTCCTTTGAAGCGACACCAAGCAATTAAGTCATTTTCTAAATTGTCATATTGACTGATTACTTCTATGATATCGCCATTTTGAGAAAGCAAAAAAGCATTTTCAAGCCGCATAAAAAAGAGCTGTCCTGTCTGGATGTTGCCCATAAAAACACACGATTTTTGTTGCATTAGATAACCTAAAATCAATTAAGTTACACCAAGATTATAGAAGACTTGTTGCCTTTCACACGGAAAGCTTTATGAAAGAGGTATGTTATAGCGACTTTGCTTAAAATTTAGTTAATCTAAACTTTGGGGAACCTATAGCCATAAATTGTCTAATAATCGCACACCTTCTACTTTTGCTACTACTAGAATTAATGTAGAATCTTTTTGGATTCTTGGAATTTCTTGAAGATTTTTATCAACAATGACAAAATATTCCACTTCTAAGTCTTGCAAGATTTCTAAAGCGGCTTGTTTGATTTTTGTTGATTCTATCTCTCCAAGCATAATCATTTTTGTTGCCATATTTAAAGATTGAGAGATTTTTAGAGCCTTTTTCTTGCCTTCTTCACTTAAATAAGCGTTGCGGGAGCTAAGTGCTAATCCTTCTTGAGTGCGGATAATTGGACAGGGTATAATTTCTATAGGCAAAAATAAATCTTCTACCATTTTTTGGATAATGAGCAGTTGTTGGGCATCTTTTTTGCCAAAAAAGGCTTTATTAGCTTGTGTGAGATTAAAAAGCTTATGCACGACTTGTAAGACACCATTGAAGTGATTAGGGCGTGTTTTTCCCTCTAGTGTGTTTGCCATTGCACTTGGTGCATTAAAGGTGGTTTGAAAATTTTTATCTAAAGGGTAGATTTCCTCAATCTCAGGCATAAAAACAACATCTACTTTGGCTTTTTGGCAAATACTTAAATCAGCTTCTTTTTTGCGCGGATATTTATCAAAATCTTCATTAGCACCAAATTGCGTTGGATTAACAAAGATAGAAACAAGGGTGCAATCACAAGATTCTTGACTAGCTTCTATTAATGATAAATGCCCGTTGTGCAAAGCGCCCATTGTGGGAACTAGCCCAAGAGTATGATGTGGATTTTGTTGTTTATAATAGCGAATAAAATCGCGTAATTCTTTTGTTGTTGTAAAAATTTCCATTTGGGTAGTCTTTATAATGAGGTAAAGCGGAATTATACTACAAAGTTTTCTTGATTGACTTAA
>NZ_JALAIY010000001.1:479972-608898 GCF_022664765.1 Helicobacter sp. CaF467b
GATTGTGTAAAAAGAAAGCAGTAAGAATGATTTTAGAATCTCGCTTGGCTTTTGTGCTAAAAATACTCAATACAAAGATTTATGTGTAAATTTTTTTTACAAATACTTTAATTAATGGGACATATTATTTTTTTGGAGAGATGAATTTAAATGTAAGTTTTATAATTTTTTTATTAATGTATTTATGCAATTATGTAAATAAAAATATTGCTCAGGAGTAAATATGCGTTTTTATCTAATGCTTCCAGCTTTAATTATAAGTGCAAATTTAGCCAGTGCTTATGATACTACCATTATTTATAATGGAGATAAACCTATTTTCAAACTTGATTTTTACAATAAAGGAGAAAATGTAACCTTTTTTGGGGAAACCCAAACCTCTCCTTATACTTTAAGCGAAGTCCAAAAAATGAGATCATTCGTGCAACTCAATTTTGGGCTAATATTATAGGTTCTCATGCAATTAACTCCGAGCCTATTCCTATAAGTGTAAGCACTGATAATATTGCTAATGCTAATGCATCTTCTTATGATTTCTTTCCTAATCCTAATATTTAATAGAGTGTTGCAAGGAGAAAGCATAGATGCTATCAGACAAGAGCTATTAGATGGTGAATTCTCTAAGGATGATGTAGAATATATAGGACATATCAATATGGGAACACTTGATTGGTATATAGCTTCACATCCTACTACTCTACCTAAAAATGGAGATCAATTTGAAACTTTCTCAACTTTTACTCACGAGCTTTTCCATGCCTTGGGTGTGTTATCCTTGACTTATGATGAAGAGACTTCAGAAACCTTTTTTCAAGATTCTTTAAATAGTTTTAGTAGTCACTTATAAGAATTCTAGAATTCCTTAAAAGCTGGTGATTTTAGAAAATTACATATTAATGCTATTTGCCATATCTTGATTTTGATGAAGGACGCTAGCTTGTTTTTTGGCTTTGATTAGTTTAAATGCCACCCAGACAATCTGAATAGGCAAGAAAAGACCCCAAAAAATACCAAGAACCGCAAGCTTGATGATTTTTATAAGCCACCAGCCACCAGCATTTGTGTGTAGCATAAGGGCATCATGCGTCTCTCCAGCCAAGCTAGTAAAAGTACCTACAAAGATTTTTAGTATATTTGCCACACACCAAGTGCCTATCATAGCTAGCCCTGCTGTGTCTCTATTTTCTGCCGTGTAATATACATAAAGCCCCACCACAAAGAAAACAGCCAAATAAACAAGCTGTATGCTAAGCCACCTGACCTCGCCTTTTGCGTTGCTTGCTTGCGCGCTTGCTTCTTTTTTAGAGCAGTTTAGACAAATAGCTTTATTATCTCTTGTATAAAGTGCGTTTTGAACGCAGTCTTTACAAAGTCCTACCCCGCAATCAACGCAAGTCGCCACAGCACCTATATTTTCGTGATAAAAACAATTCATTGTTTTCTCATTTTAACTAAAAATTCGGTGCTATTTTAGCAAAAAAATAAGTCAAGAGTTTTTTAAAAGATATTTTGAATAATTAAATAAAAAAGCCTATGATATTAATGGAGTAAAGGCTCAAGAAGAGATGCGAATAGTTCAAACCTAAGAAGAGGTAGAGGAAGCTGGCAAAAAAGAGATAGTTTTCTTGGCTGATGGAAACTCTGTTAATAATGATAGCCTTAGCAATGCTTCGGGTCATGCTTATTTTAAAGGAGAAAATGTCGCAGAAGTTATTAAAGATGTTATGCTAGGTTATGATAAAGTAAATGGCATACCCATTAATGGATGGGAGGCGGATGATTTAGATATGAGTCATATCGAACTTGATAATTCTTTGATGAGTCATCAAAATTGGCGCAATTACCTTTTTTATATGGAAGCAGAATTAGCCTTGCTTCAAGACCTAGGCTATGAATTTGATAGAAAGCTTTACTATGGAGATTCTATTTATGAAAGCAATCTAAATTGGCAAAGCGATCATGGTTATTATGCTAGACAAGATGGCAAATGGCTTGTAGGGGAATATAATCCAACAGAATATGGAGTGGGTTTGCATATTTATGGTAAAAATAATGCAGCCACTCAAAGCCATGATATCCTATCTAATGGTATAGCTGCAAGTGGTATTCGCATAGATGGAGCTAATAATGCATTGACTATAGCCAGTGGCACTAGGATTCATGCTTTGGGCGATTATTCTAATGCTTTGTTAGTTGTCTATGGTAAAAACCATATTATTAATCATAATGGGGAATTAAAAGCCACAGGTAAAGAGGGTATGGCTATCAATATAGATTTTGGAGGTAACATTTTGGGCAATGTTCAAGAATACCGTGGTTCTTATATGCATCAAATATCTGGTAGTAATCAAGACGATCTTGCGCGTTACAATCCAGATGGAGCCTTGGTTAAAAGCTTAAATCTTAGCTCTAATAGCTCTACCATAGGCTTTTTAACTTCCATTTATATAGCTGATAATGCTTATGTAGAAAACATTAATATAAGTCAAGGTGCTAAAGTAGAAGGGGATATTATTTCTAATTGGAATCCTAATAATGATTAAGTTATCAAACGACAATAAAGGTAAGTATTATACAAATCTTAATTTTGGTTCCACTAACTTATCAAGAGCTACTTTCAATGCCTTAGATAATGCTTGGAATATTAAAGCCAATATTCTAGGCTATGATAGCTTTAAAATGAATGTTAATGAGAATGTTAATCTACAGGGTAGTGCCTTTGTTTATGATTTAACAAATAAAGCCCATTTCGCTCTGTTAAAAGCAAAGATAATGTTAATCCTTCCGTGTTGTATATTAAAAATGATTTTACACAGAATCAAAATGCCGCTCTAACCGCAGGTATTAATGCTAAGGGGCAAAGCCAAGTATATGTGGGAGGTAATGCTAATTTAGAAAGAATTAGCAGTAATTCAAAACTACACTCCTTATGCTAAAAATTCAGGCGATATTTCTTTAGGCTATGCTTTGAATTCTTTAGTGCAAAATGGAAAAAATGAAGATATTGCTTTGCTTTTTGAAGAACTAGATTTTACTAGAGATACGCAAACTATTTCCCAAGGTTTAAATAATCTGAACGCTAATATTTATTTAGATAGCGCCAAAATTTCTCTAGATTTCCAAGAAGAACTTAATAAAGAAATTTTAGGTGATATAAGAAGGGAATACTCCAATGAATGGCAAAGCTTGGTAAGCCCATTTGGAAGCTATCAAAGCTCAAGGGCTAATGGGGATTTTAATGCTTATAAGGGCTATGGAAGTGGAGTAAAAATTAAAGCTATAAAAGAATTTGATCAATCTATTTTAGGGTTTAATGTAGTGTTAAATAATAATGATATAGATATAGATGATACTTTGGCTAATACAAAAACCACAGGGGTTTATGCAGGTGTTTTTTCTAAATATGATTTAGAGGATTTTTATCTTTTGGGAAGTTTTAGAGTGGGTTATGAACACACTAAGCTTAACAGAAATGTAAATATAGGAGCTTTTAATTCAAGTTATGATTCTAAGTTTAATTCTTATCTTACTAGCGAAATGTTAGGCGTAGGTAAAAGTTTCAATTATCAAGGAATAAGCTATGGACCTTTGGTATATATAGAACATAGTTTTTTGCATCGCTTAACTATTGATGAAGAAAATCAAAGTTCTACAGCTTTAAATATTGATTCTAAAAACTTCAATGCTTTAAATTCATTTATAGGGTTTGATGTAAATTATGAAAAAATTATCAGCAATAAAGCCATTATGAATTTTTCTTTCTTGGGTGGTTGGAATCATTATTTCTTGGATTATTTAAAAAATAATGCTAGTTTCAAAGGCGCAAGTTCAAATAAATTCTATGCTAAAAGCAAACTAAGCAATCAAGATTCTCTATACTTGCAAGGAGGAGCTGATTTTACTTATAATCAATTTTTCTTTACAAGATTGATGCTTTCAAGTGATATTAAAGATAATACAGACTTTAACACCAAGCTTGAAATAGGGGTTAAATTTTAAAATATAAGAAAATAAAGCCTTATAATATGGCATTATTGGACTTTATTTATGTCTTTAAAGCTCAAATGAATATTGGAATATTTGGAAAAATAAGAGAGAATCCAAATATAATGGCTCTCTACAAGTTAGGATGCAATTTATTAGTCAGACTCTCAAACTCCCACACTTTAAGGTTAAATATCCAAATAACACGAAAAATTTATTGATTGATATATAGGTATTTTAATTATTTTTGATACATGACATAAAAGCAATACAATAAAATGAATAATGACTAAATAATTAATAAAATTCGCAATACCTTGCTAACTATTAATTTATTTCATAAGCTCTGATTATGGGATTTTATTTGTTGAAATTAAGTAGTGGTACGCCCAAGAGGATTCGAACCTCTGACCTACGGCTTAGAAGGCCGTTGCTCTATCCAGCTGAGCTATGAGCGCATTTGGTACCAAAGGGGGGACTCGAACCCCCGACCTCCGGCTTATGAGACCAGCGCTCTAAACCAGCTGAGCTACCTTGGCATACCAAATAAAAAAGAAATGCAATTATACTCTTTTAATTTTAAAAAAAAATTAATTTTTAAATTTAACAAGAGTATTTTTTGGATTTTTTATAATGATGGTTTTAGTTATTTAAGGTTTGGGGGTGGGGGATATTTTTTGAAGTTTGTGGTGTAAATTTTGTAGAATCAGTAATACTAACTCATTGTATCAATTTGAAGATTCCCTAGATGAATGGCGTGAGAAAACTCTCGCAAGATTCTTTGGGTTTTGGCATCTTGATTTTTTTGCATAATATCATTGTAGTTGGAGGAGAGATTCTTATTGTAACTTTTTGTGTAGATTCCATCGAGATGATTGAGATTGTTTTGGAATTCTTGTGCGATTTCCCCCCATCCCTCTTGTGTAATTCCTAAAAACCATTGAATTTGATTTGATTCTTGGGGGTTTTGTAGAGTCTTTTCTCTTTGTTCCACTCGCTCTACACTTGCACTTAGATTCCCCGCTCTTGTTAGGATTTGTGCTACAGAGATTTTTTCATTAGGGGACATTCCCGCAGTTACTCTCTCAAAGGCTAAATATTGTTCATCACTCATTAACTCTAAGCTTATCATTCCGTAAGTAACACGCTCTTTTTGTAATAATTCCTCATTGTTGTTTTGAAAATCGCTTTCTCTAGATTGTATTTTTTGAGTAGCACCTATGGTGTTAGAATCGCTAAGTAAGCGATTAGCCTCATTAATAATTCCTCCTAAATTTCCTAGATTCCCTAAACCTTGATTGATTATCACTCACAAAATCCTTACAATTTTTTTGTAAGCAATTCAAGCAAAAATGATTCCAAAAGTTATTTTTAGGCATTCAAAAAAGAAGTTTTTTAAAATTTATTTTTAGTAAAGCACCTATAAAGGAATTTTAATTTATTATTGCAAATAAAATTTAAGCTTTTGAAATTCTTTCAGGACATTTTTAAGGATAAGGTTTTGGAAAAAATACTAGATATTATTGAGGGAATTTCCTATGAAAAAGGACTCCCTATTGAAAGTGTTATGGAGGTTGTCAAAGAATCGGTTATAAAAGTCGCACAGCAGACTTTAGATTCAAAGATTCTCTATGATGCAGAAATTAATAAAAAAAATAAAACTTTGCATTTATACCAAGTTATTAGTGTTTGTGGCGATGATGATGAAACAAAAGAAGACAAAGAACATTACATTCCACTCTCAGAAGCTAGGAAGCATGATGGTGAGATTAAGGTGGGCGATGAATTGCGTTATGAGTTGAGTTTGGAAAATATGAATCGCAGTGCTGTTAATACGCTATTTAGGGAGCTAGAATTTAGAATTCAAAGATTAGTTGAGACACAATTATTTGACAAATACAAAGCGCAAATTGGCAAAATTGTCAGTGGAAATGTGGTTAGAATTGATGATCTTGGAAATACTTTTGTGGAGATTGATGAGATTCGGGCTGTTTTGCCTAAAAAGAATCGGATTAAAGGTGAGGAGTTTAGAGTTGGTCAAGTTATAGGTGCGGTTTTGAAATATGTGGGGATTGATAAGCAAAATGGTATTAGCATTGAACTTAGTCGCACCACGCCCAAAATGCTTGAAGAGCTTTTAAGGCTAGAAGTTCCAGAAATCAAAGATGGTGAAGTGGAAATTGTGGCTTGTGCAAGAATCCCTGGAGAGAGAGCAAAAGTTGCTTTAAAAACTGATTCAATGAAAGTTGATCCTGTTGGGGCGACTGTTGGTGTGAAAGGTGTGCGTATCAATGCAGTCTCCAAAGAGCTAAAAAATGAAAGCATTGATTGTATTGAATTTTCAAACCAACCTGAAATTTATATCGCAAGAGCACTCTCACCTGCTTTGATTGTGAGCGTTGTAGTGGAGGATAAAAAGGCTGTTGTAAGTATTTCTAGCGAGCAAAAACCAAAGGCTATTGGTAAAAATGGAATTAATGTGCGTTTGGCTTCTATGCTGACGGGCTATGAGATTGAATTAAAAGAAATTGATCATGGCACTTTGGCTGATGGGCAAACAAAAGAGCCTGAAAAAAGTAATTTAGATATTCTTTCTTCTTTATTTAAAGAATAAGTTTTTACATTATTTTTAAAGGTTTTATGCGCTAGAATCGCATACTAAGACAAAGTATTTTAAGGTTTTTTAAATGATTAGTTTTATGCAAAAACACAAAAAGTATCTGGTGATAACTATTTGGGTAAGCACGATTGCTTTTGTTGGTGCTGGTTTTGTGGGTTGGGGGAGTTATGATTTTTCTTCTACAAGCAATGCCGTAGCAGTTGTAGGGGAGAATAAAGTTTCTATCAATGAAATGCAACGCGAATATTCTAGACTTTATGGTATTTATAATCAGCTAGTAGGTGGCACACTAGATGAAGAACAAGCCAAAAAAATGGGGATTGAAGAACAAGCCCTAAATAATCTAATCGTTAAAGCTTTAATGTTGAATTATGCCTATGATTTGGGACTAAGAGTAAGTAAAGAAGAGATTATACAAGAAATCACTTCCACAGAAGCATTTCAAAATAATGGGCAATTTGATGAACAAGTTTATAAGAAAATCTTACAGGAAAATCAGCTTAAACCAAAGGATTTTGAACAGAGCATTAAAGAAAACTTAATCCTAAAAAAACTTGATGCACTTTTAGATATACCACTTACACCCCTTGAGATAGAGACATTAGGTGCAGTGTATTCTATGGAAGATTTGGTGCATATTCAAGTGATTGATAAAAAAACTATTAATGTTAATCCAAACAATGAAGAGATTAAACGATACTGGGAAGAAAATAAAGATATTTACCAAACAGAGCGAGGATATGAGATTTCTAGTGTGTTTATTCCTTTGGATTCAGTTAAGATTCAAGAGAGTAATTTAAAAAGTTATTATGAAGATTTTAAGAATCAATTTTTGGATTCTGAGGGGCAAATAATCCCTTATGAGAAAGCTAGAGAGCAAGTGAGTGAGAAATATAAAGATGCTCAAGCTCAAAAAGAAGCTCTAAAAGAATATATTGCTTTGCGAAAAAATGAAAATCCTAAGGCAGAAAATTTGATTATTTATGAAGGAAATGGAGATTATGGTGCGGAGTTTATCAATCTTTTAAGTCAAGCTAAAGATCAAGAAACGCTAAAACCTATTAAAATCACTAAGGATAAGAAAAGTGGCTATATTACTGCTAAGATAACTAAAATTATACCTAGCAAACCCAAGCCTTATGAAGCAGCACAAGCTAATGCTAGAGAGGATTTTGTTAATGCTGAAAAAGTGCGCCTTTTAGAAGAGAAAGCTACTCAAAGTCTAGAGTCTTTTAAGGGTGTTGATGTGGGTTATGTTGGTTATGGAGAAACAAAAGCTTTAAAAGGTTTAACCAAAGAAGAATCACAGGAATTCATTCAAGAGCTTATGAATAGAAAGGAAGAAAAAGGCTATATTTTGCTAGGAAATAAAGCAATTTTATATAAAATCTTTGATCAAAGGGTGAAAAATTCTGCTATAATTAGCCAAAATTTAGACTTTCTAATACAAAATGGGGTACAAATTAAAGCAAGAATGGTCGAAAAAGAATTCTTGGATTATTTATCAAAAACTTATAAAATAGTTAGAAAAATCTAAGGAAAATAATGGAGACGAATTATAAAGGAAGCGAATTGGAGCAGGTCATACTAGGAATCGACATAGGTTCTACTAAAATTTGTGCTGTAATTGCAAATTGTAGGGAAGGGATTCCGCATATTATAGGGACTGGATTTCATAAATCGCAAGGCTTAAAAAAAGGGACAATTACTAATATTGAACAAGCGAGCCGAGCGATTAAAGAGGCCGTCAATGATGCAAAGCGAGTTGCAGGAACAACTAATAACAAAGCAATTGTTTCAATTTCAGGTGCTTATACCAAAAGCACAGATAATTCTGGAGTTGTGAATATACCTAATAACGAAATTGGAATTAAAGAGATTAATCGTGCTATTCAAACGGCTCTCTATAATGCAACGATTCCTAATGAATATGAAGTGATTCATATCCTGCCTTATAATTTTAAGCTTGATGATCAAGATTTTATTGATGATCCTATGGGAATGACAGGAAGCCGATTGGAAGTTTCTGTGCGAATCATTACCGCACAAAAATCTAGTCTAGGAAATCTTAAAAAAGCTATTAAGGCAGCAGGAATTGAGATACAAAATATTGTGCTTGCTTCTTATGCTTCTTCTATTGCTGTTTTAAGCGAGGATGAGAAAAATCTTGGTGTAGCATGTATTGATATGGGTGGAAGCACTTGTGAAATGATGATACATGTTGGAAATTCATTACGCTACAATGACTTTTTGGGGGTGGGTTCTAATCATATTACTAATGATTTGGCAATGGCATTGCACACACCACAAAGTATTGCAGAACGCGTTAAGATAGAGTATGGCGGATTGTTGAGGGCAGAAGAAGAATCGGGAAATCTAATTGAAATACCAAGCATTGGTGGAGATGACAATTCAAAACATCAAGTTTCTCTATCAACTGTGTATAATGTAGTTTATGCGCGAGTGGAAGAAACGCTAATGATTCTTGAAAAATCATTAGAAAAAAGTAATCTTAAAGAACAGCTTGGAAGTGGGGTTGTCTTAACAGGTGGTATGGTGCAGTTAGAGGGCTTAAGAGAACTTGCATCAGCTTTGTTTGGAATGCCAACAAGGATTGCCAAGCCAGTTGAGATAGATGGACTTTTTACGGATTTAAGGGGTCCGGAGTGTTCTACAGCCATTGGACTTATTTTATATGCCTCGGGAAAATATACAAACTATGAAATTGATTCAGAGAAAAGAATCCGTTATTGTAATGAAAAGCTAGAAGAGGGTGTAGGGCATTTTCACGATGGTATTAATTTGATGAATCCTCTAAGGGATAAAGCACATACGCCTAGCAGTCCTGTTAATAGTATTCCTAAGAGTGCTGCGGACATTAAGCAAGATCTTTCAGGAATCACAGAGATTAGAAAAATCACTACAAAAAATAACAATATTTTTGTGCAAATTTGGCAAAAACTAACACAAATGTTTTAATTTTGGGAAGGAGTAGATAAAGATGGTTGATGTTCAAGAAGTAAAACACGATTTTAATGCAAATATCAAAGTAATAGGTGTTGGCGGAGGTGGAAGCAATATGATTGGGCACCTTATTGCAACAGGCACTTATGATGGGATTGAACTTGCTGTAGCAAATACTGATGCTCAAGCAATTAGTACTTCTTTAGCGCCTGTAAGAATTCAGCTAGGTGCAAAACTCACCAAAGGTTTAGGAGCAGGCATGAAGCCACAAGTTGGTGAAGATGCAGCTTTAGAGAGTTATGAAGAGTTAAAAAAATTTTTAGAGGGCACGGATATTGTCTTTATCTCTGCTGGACTTGGTGGAGGAACAGGAACAGGAGCGGCACCTGTAATTGCAAAAGCCGCAAAAGAGGTGGGAGCTTTAACTGTTTCTATTGTGACTAAACCTTTTAGATGGGAGGGGCGCAAACGATCTGAATTAGCAGAAGAGGGTTATCGGAAGTTAAGAGCAGAGAGTGATTCTATTGTGGTGATTCCAAATGACAAACTTCTGTCTATTATTGACAAGAATCTTGGTTTAAAAGATAGTTTTAGAATTGTTGATGATGTTCTTGTAAGAGCAGTTAATGGTGTGAGTGGGGTGATTTTATCACATAGTGCAGGGGATATTAATGTGGATTTTGCTGATGTAAGAACCGTGATGAATCACAAAGGACTTGCCTTAATGGGTATTGGAGAAGCAAGCGGTGCAGATGCTGCTAAAGAAGCAGTAAAAATTGCCATTGAATCTCCTTTGTTTGATAATATGTCTATTAGTGGTGCAAAAGGCGTTTTGGTGCTTTTCTATCTTAATCCAGACTATCCAATGACAGAAATTTCTAATGCAATGGATGTGGTTTATGATAGCACTGATCCAGAAGCAGAAGTTATTTTTGGAACAACTACAGATGCAGCGGTGGAAAGAGATAAAGTAAGAATTACCATTGTGGCAACAGGCTTTGAAAAGGAAACTTCTCAAGCACAGACTACAAACAATGATGATAGCTCAACTTTAAAATTGGTAAATCCCAAGGATTTAAGTCAAAAAATCAATCAACAAACTTCATTGGTGAATGCTAAAAAGAAAGTAAGTGGTGATGACTTTGCTAATGAAGAATATCTAGAAGTTCCTGCCTTCTTAAGAAGACAAATGGATTAAAGGAAGTTTTTTCCTTTATTCCACTGTTACGCTTTTTGCCAAGTTTCTTGGCATATCCACATCATTTCCTAATCTTACAGAAATTTCAAGTGCAAAAATTTGAAGCGCGACCATCATTTCAAAGAATTCTTCCATATAATGGTGAGATTTGGAAATTTTAATCCAATCATCGCAACCCTCATAATATTCTGCGCTTAATGCACAAATCATCGCATCTCTAGCGCTTAATTCTTCAATATTGCTTTTGATTTTGTCATAAAGTAAGTTTTTTGGCATTAATGCAACACAGAATAATCCACTATCGGCTAAAGCAATAGGACCATGTTTCATCTCTCCACTAGGATAACCTTCTGCGTGAAGGTAGCTAATTTCTTTGAGTTTGAGAGCCCCCTCAAGCGCAAGAGGATAAAAAATATCTCTCCCAATAAAAAAGAATCCATGCCCATGTAAATAGCGCCTGGCAAGTCTTTTGATGCGTTCGTGCATTTTTTTATTAACTTCAGTAAAACGAGTGGCGTTAATCATTGTTTGGGCTTGTTGTTTGCATTCTTCTTTAGAGAGTAGATTTTTGGATTGCGCCAAATAACAAGATAAAATCCACAAAACCATTACTTGTGTAGCAAAAGCTTTGGTGCTCGCTACTCCTTTTTCGATTCCTGCTCTTGTAAGCAAACAAGCATCACTCTCCCTTACCATACTGCTATTATCAACATTGCAAATACTTATGGTTTTTAAATGGTTGTTTTTTGCTAGTTTTAGGGCTTCAAGTGTATCTGCAGTTTCACCACTTTGTGAAATAACAATAAATAGCTCATCTTTGTATAAAATAGGATTTTTATATCTGAATTCACTTGCAATTTCAACTTTGGTTTTGATTTTTGCTATTCGCTCTAGCAGATAGCTTCCCACAATAGCAGCGTGGTAGCTTGTCCCACAAGCACAAAGTGTGATGGAAGAAATATTATTGAAATCAAATTGATTAAGTTCTTCAAGGCTAAAGCTATCTTCACTAACTCTCCCCATCATAGTTTCTAATAAAACTTTATGTTGCTCATAGATTTCTTTTTCCATAAAGAAAGTAAATCCATCTTTTTGAGCAGAAAGTTTGTCTCCAGTTAGCTTTTTAATATTATGAAGCATTGAGAAGTTGTGAATATCCATTACACCTAAAGTGTTATCCTCAAGATAGCATACCTCTTTCGCAAGTCCTATTAGTGGAGCATCTGAGGAGGCAAAAAAGATTTCATCTTTTTCTCCCTTTCCTATGATAAGTGGCGATCCATTTTTGGCGTAAAAAACTTTATCGGGTGCCTTTTTTGTGATCAATAAGATAGCATAGGCTCCTTTTAAGTCAGCAATGGTTTGTTTAAAAGATTCTAGTGGATCGTCGTTTTTTTCTAAGTAGGATTCAAATAAATGCACGATGACTTCGGTGTCAGTTTGTGAAATAAAATGATGCCCTTCTTTTTGAAGTATTTCTTTGATGCTTTGGTAATTTTCAATGATTCCATTATGCACAACATTACTAAATTTTCCAAAATGAGGGTGTGCATTGGCTTCTGTAGGTTTGCCATGAGTAGCCCAGCGTGTGTGTCCAATGCCCACTCCAAAACCTGTTGAAGTGAAATTTTCACATTTTCTTTCTAAATTAATGATTTTGCCTACAGCCTTAAAAGTATGTAAAACTCCTTGTGAAAGCACAGAGATTCCAGCAGAATCATAGCCTCTATATTCTAATTCTTTTAAGCCATTTAGTAAAAGTGATTTTTTTTCATTATTGCCAATGTATCCAACGATTCCACACATAATTATTCGCTCCCAAAATTAAGTGTTTTATTGTGCCATAAAATGTGTAAATATAAGATAAAGAGAGGAAAGACAAGAAAGGGGAAGAGAGGCTAAATTTTTGCCTCTTCTCTTCTTTGAAGGTATTCCCAGCGTTCATTAACATCTTTTTGCCACTGCTCGATAATATGCTCATTTTCAGGTTTAAAAAGATGCTTAAATCTTGCTTGAGCACCAAGGTAATCACGCACAGGAACGATATTTTTAGGGCGGTAAGTGATTCTTAATTCGCGTCCATTGATGATTTCATAGAGAGGAAAAACTAAAGAATCGGTGGCTAAATCGCTCATTTCAATGGTTTGATTTGAAGGGAATCTCCACTCTGTGGTGCAGGCACTCATAGCATTGATAAAAGTTGGTCCTTCTGTCTCAATGGCAGTTTTGATTTTTTTGCTCATATCTTTCCATTTATTAGGGGCGACTTGCGCAACATAAGGAGATCCGTGTGCTGCCATAATAGAAAGTAGATCTTTTTTCTTGTCTTTTTTTCCGTAGCTAACGCGCCCTGCTGGAGTTGTTGTTGTAGAGGCACCAAGAGGTGTTGATCCACTGCGTTGTCCGCCTGTGTTGGCATACACTTCATTATCTAGGCAGATATAAGTAAAATCATGCCCTCTCTCAAAACAGCCGCTAATGAATTGAAAACCAATATCATAAGTTGAACCATCTCCCCCAAATGCTATAAATTTTGGTTCTTTATCACTATAAAGACGATTTTTTCGCTTTAAGGCTTTATACATTGCCTCCGCACCCGCAATGGCAGTGGAGCTATTTTCAAAACCAATGTGAATCCAAGGAACATCCCAAGAAGTGTAAGGATAAACAGCTGTGCTAACCTCTAGACAGCCTGTTGAAGTTGCAATTAATAAAGGATAGTTAGTAGCATTTAAAACTTCTCGAACAATGATTCCGTGTGCACAGCCCGGACAGAGTAAATTAGCACCTTCAAATCTTTCAGCTGCTTTTGAAAATTGTTTTAAATTTTTAATCTCACTCATAGTATTCTCCTTAGTTATAGCCCAATTTAGGACCTCTAAGTCCAATAAATTGTTGTGTTTTGTGGGTCAATTTTCCTGCTTTAGCATCACAATCAAGCTCTTTAAAAATCTCTTCTAAATGATTTTGTGTCAAATCTCTACCCCCAAGTCCGTAAATATAATTGCTTACAATTGGCTTTTTATCCATTGCATAAAGTGCTGCTACACCTTCATTAAAAAGCATTCCCATAGCACCAGCAGGCAAACTTCTATCTAAAAATGCAACAGCCTTGCAGTTTTGAAGAGCCTTGCTGAGTTGTTTATAGGGGAATGGTCGTAAAACGCGAATGCTAACAACACCTGCTTTGATGCCTTGTTCTCTTGCTTTTTGTGCAGCGATTCTTGCTGATTCCACGGTGGTTCCAAGAGCAACAATGATAACTTCTGCATCATCGGTTTGGTATTGTTCTACGACATTGTATTTCCTGCCTGTTAAAGCTTCAAATTCCTTGAAAGTTTTCTCGATAATAGGCATAGAATTCATAATGGCATTATGAAGTTGAGCTTTGTGTTCAAAATGCCAATCTTCTTCTGTTTGCGACCCATAAGTTGCGGGTTTGCTAAAGTCTAGCATCGCATTTTTTGGTTTATAATCCCCAATAAAACGATAAGCTTCCTCATCTTTAAGTGGGCGCACACTTTGAGCAGTGTGAGAGCAGATAAAACCATCTTGATGCACCATTACAGGTAGCCTCACTTCATAATCTTCAGCAATTTTAAAAGCCATAAGGTTGAAGTCATAAGCTTCTTGTGGATTGTAAGTGCAGAGATTAACCCAACCTGCATCACGTCCTAGATACATATCAGAGTGATCACCATTAACATTCAATGGGCTTGCTAGGGCTCGATTGACAACATTTAAGACAATGGGCAATCGCATACCAGCGGCTTGATAAAGCACTTCAACCATTAGCGCAAAACCTTGAGAGCTTGTTGCAGTTGCTACTCTGCCTCCTGCAGCTGCAGCACCAACACAGCCACTCATTGCAGCATGTTCTGATTCGACCATTACAAATTCGCCATCAATATAACCATTTGCAAGGAAACTTGCATAATTTTGAACAATAGGGGTTGATGGAGTGATAGGATAAGCAGAAACTACATCAATTTGTGCTTGGCGCATTGCGTGGCTTGCAGCCATATTCCCATCCCATACTTCAATTGTTTGTAATTCATAAACTGCTGCCATAATTAATCCTTTTTCTTTTCTTCTTTTGCAGGCCATTTTGCCAATGCCGCTTCGTTAGTTTCATAGTCGTTAAACATTAAAAGCGATTTTGGATTGGTGGGGCAGACATCAACGCACACACCACAGCCTTTGCAATGGACATAATCCACTCCTGTCATTTTTTCATCACGAACTAAAATGGAAGAATCGGGGCAATAAACCCAACAAAAATAGCAGTTGATACAATGTTCGTTATTATAAACGGGCTTTTCAACTCTCCAATGAGCCACACTTGCCTTATAAGAGCTATCGGGGCGATAATCTCTTTTGTCTGCGTGTTCTTGGACGATTTCATCACCTTTTGTTTCAAAAGGGAATAACACAGAGCCAATTTCAAATTCATTCCAGCCTTTATATTCCATAGTTTCCTCCTATTTCACTTCGTTGTAGGCTTTTTTGATGACTTCCATATTTGCATCAATAATTTTTTGAGGAAGTTTTTTGCCTAAGACTTTTTTAAATGATTCTAAGAAAAATTCTAACTCTAAAGTTTTAGAGACTTTGAGAAATGCTCCAAGCATTGGCGCATTTGGAATAGATTTACCAAATGCTTCTAGGGATAATCCAATGCAATCTAGCGTATAGATTTCTTTTCCATTTAACTCAGGTTTAGTTTTAAGAAATTCTTCTTTGCTTAAATGAGTTGTGATGATATATTTAGTATTTGCTTTTTCATTGGCGCAAATATCAGTGATATAAACTAATCCTGGGTCAATCACTAAAACATAATCGGGATTCATAAATTTTTCGTGATTCAAGATAGGTTGATCATCGATGCGGTTGTATGCAGTCATTGCTGCACCTCTTTTTGCAGATCCATAAAAGGCAAATGCTTGAACTTCTTTTCCTGTTCCTGCAACTACATCGGCTAAACCTTTAGCGCCCGTTACCGCACCTTGCCCTGCACGACTATGCCATCTAATCTCTAGCATGCTATCTCCTAAAATTTTATTACACCTTAAATTATAAGGGAAGCGCACTTAAAATGACTTTTAAAATTTTGGCTTAGTAAAAGAAAGATTATCTTTTTGGAAAATGATATTGAATCTTGGGCGGAGAAATTGAGTGAAAAATTTAAAAATTTCACTCCCAAACATCCTTAAATACTTTGTATAATGGAAATTGCCTCCAAAGAATCACGAGCAATCTTATCTGTATATTTTTGTAACACGCTTAAGGAAGCGTAGCCACTTAATACCCCAAAAGATTGAATATTTGCTTCTTTGGCTGCTAGGATATCTAAAGGCGTGTCTCCAATCATATAAATATGAGAATTTGAAATCCCTTTTGGCAGAGCTTCTAGCGCCTTTAAAATAGGTTCTTTATTGGGTTTTGGTTTGGTTACATTTTCTCTTCCAATGATGCAGTGGAAATATTGTAACACATTGAAGTGTTGAAGTAAATCTTTGGAATACAATCCAGTCTTGGTGGTTACAATTCCCAAATAAGCAAATTCATAAGCCTTTAGAATTGATTCTTTTGCATTTTCTAATAGAATCGTTTTTTTATTGCAGATTTGTCTGTAATGCTCTTTGTAAGCTGTGATATATTGTGGGCATTCTTTTTCTTCTATTCCAAGGGCAATGAAAATGTCTTCTAAGGTGTAGCCAATGAGTTTTTTGATGCTTTCTATATTGGGAGTATCTTTGTTAAAAGCTTTAAAAGCGGTGCAAAAGGATTCGTAAATGGCTTGAGTAGAATCAATAAGTGTCCCATCTAAATCAAACAAAACAATTTTATTTTTCATTATTTTAAGCCTTTGTTATTTTGCTGTAAAGTGGATAAATGGAATTTTATCTGTAATTACTTTAAGATACAAAAAGCTAAGATTCTAATTTTAATTTAATATTTTTGGAGTTTAATGCCTCATCGTTATGACAGAATCATCACTAAGCTTACAAGGCGTCCTTTAAGTCAAAATGAATTTTTACTCCTACTTGATGAGGTTGGTGGGCTTTTTAGTGAGAGAGAAAGTGAGTTAGAAATTATTAAAGGTTCTGGGATACCTTTGGTTTTTGCGCATGATAAAGTCTATCTTAAAACGACTTTAACTCCTATTTGCGAAGAAAGATTTTGCATTGTGGATATTGAAACTAATGGGCATAATCCTTTTGTGCATCAGCCCATTGAGATTGGGGCGATTGTGTATCAAGGAGGAAAAATTTGTGGAACTTTTCATTCTTTTGTATTTTGCGAGGAAATCCCTGAATATATCACAAAACTAACAGGAATCACATCCCCTATGCTAGAAAAAGCACCTAAGATTCATCAAGTTTTAGAAACTTTTAAATTATTTTTGGGGGATTGTGTTTTTGTGGCTCATAATGTTAGTTTTGATTATCAATTTCTAAGTAATGCACTTTATCGTTATGGTTTTGGGTATCTTTATAATCCACGACTTTGCACGATTAAACTTGCTAAAAAAACATTCACTTCTCCACGCTATTCTCTAGAATTTTTAAATGAATTTTTAGAAATTAGACATTCACCCTTACATCGCGCATTAGAAGATTCTAAAGTAGCTTTAGAAGTATTTAAAAAGTCACTTGAAAGTTTGGATAAAAAGATTTACACAAGTCATGATTTGATAAAATTTACAGAACATATAGATTAGATGGAGGAAATAATGCAAACCCAAAATTATCCTAAGAATTTTGAAGCAATTCCAAGCCCTTGTTATGTGCTAGAAGAGGACAAGTTTATTAAGAATCTGGAAATTTTAGATTCTATTCAAAAAGAAAGTGGAGCAAAGATTCTTTTGGCTCTTAAAGGTTATGCGCTTTGGAGAAGTTTTGATATTGCCAAAAAATACTTGAGTGGAATCACTGCAAGTGGGCTTTATGAAGCTAGGCTTGGTTATGAGACTTTTGGTGGTGAGATTACAACCTTTAGCCCAGCTTATAAATATGAGGAGATGCAAGAATTAGTTAAAATCTCTGATCATATTATTTTTAACTCTTTTTTGCAATGGCAGACTTTTAAGCCTCTGATTGATGAAGCAAATCAATGGCGTGAAAATAAAATACAAGTTGGTTTGCGAGTTAATCCTCAATATAGCGAAGTTACTCCTGCAATCTATAATCCTTGCATTAAAGGATCTAGACTTGGGATTACACCTAAAGAATTTAAAAAAGGAGTAAAAAAATATGGTTTAGAAGGTATTAGTGGATTGCATTTTCATACACATTGCGAACAAAATAGTGATGCGTTAAGAAGAACTTTGAAGTATTTCATTCAATATTTTGGGCGATATATTCCACAAATGCAGTGGATAAATTTTGGTGGAGGGCACCACATTACACGCAAAGATTACGATAGAGAATTGTTAGTTAAGATTATTAAAAAGTTTAAAAAACGATTTGAAGTGGAAGTGTATTTAGAGCCTGGAGAAGCGGTGGGTTGGCAATGTGGATTCTTAATTGGTAGTGTGATAGATATTGTGCATAATGGTGTTGATATTGCTATTTTAGATGTGAGTGCTACTGCACATATGCCTGATTGTCTTGAAATGCCCTATCACCCTATGGTAAGAAATAGCTATTTAGCTAAGGCTATTTCTAAAAATGGTCATTTAAAGCTTAAAGGAGAGCAAAAATATGCCTATCGCTTTGGTGGTCCAACTTGCTTAGCAGGGGATATTATTGGGGATTATAGTTTTAAAGAGCCACTAAAGCTAGGCGATAGAATCATCTTTGAAGATATGGTGCATTATACTATTGTAAAAAATAATACTTTCAATGGTGTTCCTTTGCCAAGTATTGGTATGATTGATAAAGAAGGGCGATTTAAACTTTTTAAATCTTATTCTTATGAGAATTACAAAGATAGAAATAGCTAAAAGCCATAAATAATAAAGACTAGAGTAGAATCTACCTTTTAGATTTTTTTAAAACAAAAAAGACTATAATGAAGTCTTTTTAAAGTGTGTGTAATTTAAATTACACAATGAGAAGCTTAACAATGAGTTTGTATTTAAAGTCAATATTAATGCTTCTCGAGTGAATTTAGTAAATTGCAAGGAAGTTTAACAATGAAAGGTTATGGCAAAATATTATTGGGAGCATTTTGTAGTTTGGTAATGTTTTCTGGTTGCTTTGGTGAAAAAGATTCTAAAGCACAGCAACAAACTATGGTTATTCCTGTCAATATTTATAAAGTTGCTTCAAAAGACATTCCTATTTCTTTTGAATACCCAACGCAACTTACAAGTCCCCAGAAAGTAGAAATCTATGCTAGAGTGGAGGGGACACTTTTGGAGCAGAATTTTGTAGAGGGAAATGTGGTAAAAGAAGGGCAGAAGCTTTTTAAAATTGATCCTGCAAAATATCAAGCCAATGTCAATGTTGCTAAAGCACAATTGCTTTCAGCTCAAGCAACTTTTAAAGAGGCTTCAAGAGATTGGGAGCGTTCTAAAAAACTTTTTGAGCAAAAAGCACTCAGCCCAAAAGAGCGTGATCAATCTTTATCGACTTATGAGAGCGCACAAGCAGGGGTTGCTAATGCAAAGGCAAACTTAGATAATGCGATGATTGATTTAGGCTATACTGATGTTGTTGCAACCGCAACAGGAAAGACAAGTTTGACAAACTATGATTTGGGAAATCTTGTTGGATCAGCCTCAAGTAATAACGCACTTGTTACGATTACTCAGCTTGATCCTATTAATGCAGAATTTTCAATTCCAAGCAAGGATTATTATTTTTTAAGAACGCTTAGTCGTAATAATTTAAAAGTTTCTTATATCCTACCAAGTGGAAATGCTTATAGTAAGGAAGGGAAAATAGATTTTATTGATAGTGTAGTGGATTCAAGCACGGCGACAATCAAGGCAAGAGCGGTTGTAGAAAATAAAGATTTTCTTTTGATACCTGGAGAATTTTCACGAATCAAATTAGAAGGATTAGTTGCCAAAGATACCATTGCGATTCCGCAAAATACATTACTTCAAGATTCTCAAGGAAGTTATGTTTATAAAGTGGTTGATGGCAAGGCGATTCAAACAAGAGTAGTTTTGGGACAGAGTGTGGGCAATAGTTTTTTAATTCAATCAGGATTACAAGAAGGCGATATAATTATTACTGATCAGCTTATTAAACTTCGCCCAAATGCACCTGTTAATATTATCAATAGCCAAGCACAATAAAAGGGAAAATCAATGTTTTCTAAATTTTTTATCAATCGCCCAGTTTTAGCGATGGTAATGTCTATTATTATTGTCATTGCGGGGGGATTATCTATTGCTTCGCTTGCAGTTGAGGAGTATCCGCAAGTTACACCACCGCAAGTTGTGGTTCAAGCAACTTATCCTGGTGCGAGTGCGGAAGTGATTTCTTCTAGTGTGGCTAGTATTTTAGAAAATAGCATCAATGGGGTAGAGGGAATGATTTACATGCAGTCTTCTTCTACTTCAAGTGGTAGTTTAAGCATTAATATTTATTTTACAAATGAGACAGATCCTGATCAAGCAACTATTAATGTTAATAATCGCGTCCAAGCTGTTATGAGTTCTCTACCTCAAGAAGTGCAAAGACAAGGAGTAACGGTAGATAAACGATCTTCTACTATTTTGGCAGTCTATTCACTTTTTTCTGATTCTCCTGCTCATGATACCACTTTTATTGCTAACTATGCTGCGATTAACATTTTAGAGGAATTAAAAAGGGTTCCAGGAGTGGGCGATGCAACACTTTTTAGTCGTCAAGAATATTCTATGCGGATTTGGCTCTCCCCTGATAAACTGACTAAATACAATCTAACTCCAGCAGAAGTTATTGCTCTTGTGCAAGAGCAAAATTCACAATTTGCCGCAGGATTTTTTGGTCAAGAACCTGTTAGAAAAGATTTGGATTTTACTTACACGGTAACAACTCAAGGAAGATTCACAACTCCTGAAGAATTTGGAAATATTCTAGTGCGCACAAATCCTGATGGATCTTCGCTATTGCTTAAAGATCTAGCAAGAATAGAGTTAGGAGCAGAAGATTATAGTGTGAATGCGTTTTATAATGGGCGTCCTGCTGTTGCCTTTGGATTGTTTTTACAGCCTGGAGCAAATGCTTTGAGTGTTGCTGAGGGAGTAGCAAAAAAAATAAAAGAACTCTCTCAATCTTTTCCAGAAGGGTTGCAATATGCAATTCCTTATGACACGACTTCTTTTGTTGATGTTTCGGTAAAGGAAGTAATTAAAACCTTTATTGAAGCCATAATTTTGGTTATTATTGTTATTTACTTCTTTCTGCAAAATTTTAGGGCAACTATTATCCCTGTGCTTGCGATTCCAGTCTCAATTATTGGGACTTTTGCAGGAATGTATTTGCTTGGATTTTCAATTAACCTTTTGACACTTTTTGGCTTAATTTTGGCTATTGGGATTGTGGTAGATGATGCGATTATTGTAATTGAAAATGTTGAGAGGCTTATTTCTGAAGAGAATCTTTCAGTAAAAGATGCCACCATTAAAGCAATGGAAGAAATAGCAAGTCCTGTTGTGGCAATTGTTTTGGTTTTATCAGCAGTTTTTATTCCTATTGCTTTTATTGGGGGGTTTAGTGGAGAGATTTATAAGCAGTTTGCTATTACCATTGTTATTTCTGTGGTTATTTCTGGATTTGTAGCTTTAACTCTTACCCCTGCTCTTTGTGTTTCTATTTTAAAAAAGATTGAACCTAAGCCATTTTGGATTGTAAAGAAATTTAATGATTTCTTTACTTGGCTTACGCATCAATTCACTGATAAGGTTGCCCATGCTATTAGGCGTGGAGTATTTTATGTGATTTTGTTTGTAGGATTGCTTGCGGTAACTTATGGTTTATTTACAAGAGTGCCAACTGGACTTGTTCCAGCTGAAGATAAGGGAATGCTTATTGTCTCTATGAAACTCCCACCTGCAACTGCTCTAAGCAAAACGTCAGATACGGCTTCTTTTATGGAAAGCACCATTCGAAACAATCCTAATGTAGAGGCAGTTATGGCATTGGCGGGTTATGATATGCTTTCAAGTGCGGTGAGAACCTTTGGAGGAACTGCGTTTGTAAAGCTTAAAGATTGGGATTTGCGAAAAGAAGAAAGTCAAAAATCTCAAGTATTAGCACAGAGTTTAACAGGGCAGTTAATGCAGAATCCTAATGCGGTTATTTTTGCTTTAAATCCACCTCCAATTATGGGGCTTAGCTTGACAGATGGTTTTGAGATATATATTCAAAACCGCACGGGAGGCTCAATTCAAGATTTGCAAAAATACACGCAAATGGTTTTGCAAGAAGCGCAAAAGCGCCCTGAATTAACCGGAGTAAGAACGACTTTGAGCGTGGATATTCCACAATACAATGTTAAGCTTGATAGGCAAAAAGCCAAATCACTTGGTGTGAATATTGATGATGTATTCTCTACGCTTCAAGCGACTTTTGGCTCTTATTATGTGAATGATTTTAATCTTTATGGTCGAACTTTTAAGGTAAGTATGCAATCTGAAAGTGCCTTTAGAGAATCACCGGATAATTTGCGTGATGTTTTTGTTCGATCTAATAATGGTGATTTGATACCCATTAGCTCGTTAGTTACTTTTGAGAGGATTATTGGAGCTGATGTGCTAGAGCGCTTTAATCTTTTCCCAGCAGCAAAGCTTATGGGAGATGCAGCGCAGGGTTATTCCTCAGGGGATGCGCTAAAGGCAATTGAAGAAGTTGCTAATCAAGTTTTACCCCAAGGGTATTCTATAGCGTTTTCAGGTAGCTCTTATCAGGAGAAAAATGCAGGTGGTACAGGTGCAATTGCATTTATTTTTGGATTGATTTTTGTTTTCTTGATTCTTGCAGCACAATATGAGCGGTGGTTGATGCCATTAGCAGTTTTAACAGCTGTGCCTTTTGCTGTTTTTGGTGCGATTTTGGCTACTTGGTTAAGAGGATTAAATAATGATATTTACTTTCAAATTGGACTTGTAATGCTTATTGCACTATCAGCTAAAAATGCAATTTTGATCATTGAGTTTGCAATGGAAGCAAGAGAGAAGCATGGCAAAAATATCTATGATTCTGCAGTGGAGGCAGCAAGATTGCGATTCCGTCCTATTGTGATGACTTCTTTGGCTTTCACCATAGGTGTTTTGCCACTTGTTGTAAGTAGTGGTGCAGGAGCTGCTAGTCGTCATGCTATTGGAACAGGGGTTCTTGGTGGAATGTTGGCAGCGACTTTCATTGCTACTTTTTTTATTCCTCTTTTTTATACTTATTTTGCGAGATTTGGAGAATTTCTTGGTAGTTTAAGGAAAAAGCATGAATAAGACAATATTAGTTTGGATTGGTTTGGGACTTTTGATTGGTGGTTGTTCTTTGTCTCCCAAATATGAACAACCAAAAGCAAATTTACCACAAGATTTTGGCGTGGAATATTCTAACGAAACCATTAGTCAAACTTGGTGGAAAGACTTTGGCGATGAATATCTTAATGGTATTGTTGAAGAAGCCTTAAAGAATAATTATGATCTTGCCATTGCAATGGAAAGAGTTTCTCAAGCAAGAAGTTCATGGGGATATGCAAGAAGTGATAGATACCCTTCTTTATCTGCTCAAGGTGAAGCAACAAGAAATAAGAAAAATCCAAAACAAGGAGAGTTTGACAATTATAATAATTTTTCTTTGAGCGGTATTTTGAGCTTTGAGTTAGACTTGTGGGGTAGGGCTAGAGATGCTGATAGAAGCGCTTATGCGACTTTGTTAGCTAGTAAGGCTAATCGCGATACGATTCGATTGAGTTTGATTGCTAATGTGGTAGAGAGTTATTTTGGAGTATTGACTTTAAATAATCAAGTGCAAATCTCTCAAAATACGCTTTTAAGCCGAGAAGAGAGCTATCAATATCGCAAAAAAGAATTTGAAGCTGGAAAAATTTCAGAAATTGATATGCAGCAGGCAAGATCAGAAATGGCGTCGGTTAGGGCACAACTTCAAAGTTTGCTAATGGAGAGAAATGCTGCGCAAACAGCTTTGATGATTTTGCTTGGTAGAGATCCGCAAGGAATTTTTAATGTGGCACTTCCTATGGAATCGCAAATACTTCCTAAAGCCCCTAAAGTGCCAGTTGGATTACCTTCGACGCTTTTAGAGAAAAGACCAGATATTGAAGCAGCAGAGCAGAATCTCAAAGCGGCTAATTTTTCTATTGGTGTAGCAAGGGCAGCGTATTTTCCAACCATTTCTTTAACGGGGCTTATTGGCTATGCTAGTCCAGAATTAAACGAATTATTTAGCAATTCTACTTCAACTTGGAATTATGGTGGAAATTTTGTGAGTAATGTGATTGATTTTGGGAGAACTAGCTCTAATGTGGAGCTGACAAAATCGCAATATAGAGAAATGCTACTCAATTATGGTCAGACACTTAGACAAGCTTTTGGTGAGGTAAGAGATTCGTTGTATAATCATAGTATGAGTTTTGAGCGTTTAAATAGCCTAAATGAACAAGTTGAAGCATTAAGGAGAACATTAGTGTTAGCAGAGTTGCGTTATAGGGAAGGTTATACTAATTACCTTGAGGTTTTAACAACACAAAGCAATCTTTTTGCAGCAGAGCTAACTCAGCAAAGCGCGAATCTAGAAAATCTTTCTTCAGTGATTAATGTTTATAAGGCTTTTGGTGGTGGCTGGGATAAAATCAAATATGCAGAAGAGGAATAATCAAATCCTTTTTGTGGATTTTGATTTATTTGCAACTAAAAATAACTTTTCCCCTAGCCATTTTTTCTACTTCTTTACCTGTTGGCATGACAATATCTTCTAGGCTATTAGAATCTGATTTTGCAAGAATTGCAGTGCTATGAAGTGGCATATTCTCCATTTCCGAAATTAATCCTAAAGAAATTTCTTTAATTGTGCATTGTTTGTCTAGATTTTTAGAATAATCTTGAGCAATTGTATTGGCTTTATCAAGCAGGGCTTGGTTAAGTTTTCTATCTATTTTTTCTAAATCATCTTTTTGAATGATTTTGGTGATTCTTGGAATAGGCAAAAGCAAATAATCATTGGAAGCAACCTGTTTTTGAATAAAGTCTAGGATTTTATTAAAATCTTGAGACTTTTCATCTTTAAATTCACAATTTAAGCTATAACTACTCTCAAAACCTTTTTGCTCTCTTGTATTGTTTTGATATTCATAAAAAGGGCTAATATCAAAACTTCCACCTTTACAAATCGAATTGTTTTTTAAAAAAGTGTTAATGGAGTTATAGGTTTGGATGATTTTATTTTTATTTTCTAGCGAGAGATTTTTCTCCTTATGGAGTTTCTCACTTCCAATGATTTGAATAACAGAAGAATAAGTTGTGGGAGATATTTTTGTGCGAATAGAGAGATCTTGCTTAATAAGCATTTCATTTGCATTTAAAGAGAGAGTGGCAAAAAGTAAAAGTAAAGCCTTTTTATACATGGGAATCCTTGTAATTTAAGATATTGGTATTATATCTTAAATTACAAGGATTCAAAAAGAATCCTTGCCTACTTATAACGCTTTTTTGGCGCTTTCTACAATTTTTGTAAAACTTTGTGGCTCATTCATAGCTATATCTGCTAGAATCTTACGATCTAGTGTTATCCCTGCCTTTTTTAGACCAAACATAAATCTAGAATAACTGATCGCATTGATTCTGCAAGCTGCATTAATCCTTACAATCCAAAGTTTTCTAAAGTCTCTTTTCTTTTGTTTTCTATCGCGGAAAGCATAACATAAACTTCTTTCTAATTGTTCTTTTGCTTTTCTGAAATGCTTATGTCTTGCACTATAAAATCCGCGTGCTAATTTTAAAACTTTTTTGTGGCGTCTTCTTCTAACGACACCTGTTTTTACTCTTGCCATTTTTTATTCCTTTACCATAATGTGGTGTGGTATTTCTACCAAACTTGCCCTAATTTAGGGGAATGACATACTAATGTATGAAACTTTAAATTTTTACGCCATGCAAAGCATTTTTTTAACTGATTCGCTATTGGCGCTATGAACATATTTGGGTGCATTAAGATTTGCAATTTTTCTTGGGCGCTTTTTAGTTAAGATGTGACTTTTAAAAGCTGAACCACGCTTGATAAGATTTTTTTTGAGTTTAAATCTTTTTGCGGCACCACGATTTGTTTTCATCTTTGGCATTGTTTTACTCCTTTCATAAGATAAATTATTTTTTTGGTGTTACTAACATATTAACATACCGACCTTCAATTTTATAGTCTTTGTCAATATTAGCAACATCTTCTAGCATTGCTGCAACTTTATTAAGCACTTCAAAGCCAACTTGAGGCTCACTCACTTCTCTTCCACGCAAAAATACACGGAATCGAACATGTTTATTTTCTTTTAAAAATTCTTTGGCGTGTTTAACTTTATAGTTAATATCGTTAATTGCAATTTTTACAGAAAGTTTGATTTCTTTGATTTCAATTTGTTTTTGTTTCTTTTTTGCTTCTTTTTGTCTTTTTTCTTGCTGATAACGGAATTTTCCATAATCCATAATCTTGCATACAGGAGGCTTAGCATCAGGCGCGATTAACACCAAATCCAAACCTTTGCTTTCTGCAATTTTTAATGCTTCATCAGAGCTAATTAAGCCATATTGCTCACCATCATCACCTACACAGCGAATCTCTGGAAAATCAATTTCCTCATTGAGGACTACATCAACATTTTTACTCAAAAGCTAACCTCACGCATTTTCTCCTTTGAAAATTTAATAAATTCATCAAATCCCATTGTGGATTGTTTTTTCTCCCTTCTATCTCTGATAGCTATTATTCTTTCTTTTTCTTCCTTTTCTCCTAGTACGACAATCATAGGCACTCTTTGCTTCTCGGCATTCCTAATGCGCTTATTGAGAGTTTCATTTTTGCTATCAATCTCTGCATATACATTGATATTTAAGAGTTGGTTGCGCAACTCTTTGGCATAAGATTCTTGAGCTTCTACAAGTGGAATAATAATAATCTGCGTAGGTGCGATAAAAAAGGGAAACTCACCTCCAAAATGTTCAGTTAAAATAGCAATGAATCGTTCAAAGCTCCCTAAAATAGCTCTATGAATCATCACAGGTTGTTTTGAAGAATTGCTCTCATCAGTGTATTCTAGTTTGAATCGTTCTGGCAAATTCATATCAATTTGGATAGTTCCGCATTGCCATTTTCTGCCAATTGCATCGGTGATTTTAATATCAATTTTAGGTCCATAAAATGCACCACCACCCTCATCAATTTTATAAGGAATGTTGCAAGTCTCTAAGGCATTTTTTAGAGCTTGTGTGGCTTCTTCCCAAACTTCATCGCTACCAATAGATTTTTCAGGTCGTGTGGAAATCTCCATTTCATAGCTAAAATTAAAAGAATCCATAATTTTTTTAGTAAAATCAATAATATTTTCTACTTCTGTTGCAATTTGGCTAGGGCGACAGAAAATATGAGCGTCGTCTTGCGTAAATTCTCTTACACGCAAAAGTCCGTGCAAAACTCCACTTTTTTCATGTCGATGCACAACTCCATATTCATAAAAACGCAAAGGTAAATCCCTATAACTGCGTAAAGTGCTTTGATAAACTTTGATATGTCCAACACAATTCATTGGTTTGATTCCGTATTCCACTCCATCAATTGTCGTAAAATACATATTTTCGCCATAATTACTATAGTGCCCACTCGTTTTCCATACAGCACTTTTTAGAATCTCTGGTCCCCTTACAGGCTCATAGCCTCTTTGAATCAAAGCTTTGGTTAAAAGCTTCTCAAGATTTCTGCGGAGACGCGCACCTTTGGGTAGCCAAATAGGTAATCCTGCGCCAATTTCTTCATCAAAAGTAAAAAGCTCCATTTCAGTGCCCACTTTTCTATGGTCGCGCTTTTTGGCTTCTTCCATTTGTCGTAAATACTGATTAAGACTTTCCTTATCAGCAAAAGCGATACCGTAGATTCTAACAAGCATTTCTGCTTTTTCATCACCGCCCAAATAAGCTCCAGCAATTTTAGTGAGTTTAAAGGCATTTAAGAGCTTTAAAGTAGGCAAATGAGGACCACGACAGAGATCTTCAAAGTCACCTTGTGAATAAATGCTTAATGTTCCATCACCTTGGGGGATTCTGCTAATAACAGCTTGTTTTAAATCATCACCCTTAAATTTTTCAATAGCTTCTTGGCGTGGCAAGTGGTATTTGGTGATTTGCTCACCTTTTTTAGCAATTTCTTTCATTTTAGATTCAATTTTAGCCAAATCCTCTTCGCCAATTTTGTGATTTACTCTAAAATCATAGTAAAATCCCTCTTCTACAACTGGACCTACAAAAAATTGGGCTTCTGGATAGAGAGATTTGATCGCTTCTGCCATTAAATGTGCACAAGTGTGACGCATAATAGCAAGTGAATCAGGGGAATTATCAAAATAAATTGGTTCGCCTTCTATTTTTAATTCAGAAGCAGTTTGTGTATCATAGATAGTATCGCTTGTTTTAAACCCAATAATTTGAGACATTATAGTTTGCCCTTTTAAAAAATTGGCTAGGATTATAGCAGAAAAAATAGAAAATATGGCTTAATCTATCCCAAAAAATAAAAAGCTTTTTGGGATATGAAAGTTTAGAAATTTAATTTTGGCGAATCTAAGTCGCTTTTTCTAGCAGCGAGTAAAATTAAAAGGAAAGTTGCAGCAACAAAATAGTATAAAAATGCGGGGACAGGAATTGGATCTCCAGTAGCATAAGAATGCAATCCCGAAAGATAGAAATTAACCCCAAAATAAGTCATTAAAATTGAATAAAATGCCACAACAGATAAAGAGGCAAAAATGTAGGGATTATCACCCTTTGGCAAGAATCGTGTGTGCAAAACTATAATATACACAACAATAGAAATTAATGCCCAAGTTTCTTTGGGATCCCAACCCCAATATCTTCCCCATGATTCATTTGCCCAAACTCCACCCAAGAAGTTTCCAATCGTTAGCATTGCAAGACCTAGAATCATCGCCATTTCATTGATGGTATGTAAGGTCAGAATAGTTTTGTCTATTTGGGGATATTTTTTGCTCCTAAAGATAAAAAGCCCCAAAGTGATTGCGCCAAGCATAAAGCAAAGCCCTAGGAATCCATAGCTTGCTGTGATGATAGAGACATGGATATTAAGCCAATAGGATTTTAAGACAGGGACTAGGTTACCAATTTGTGGATTCATAAAACCTAAATGTGCCACAAAAAGTGAGATTCCTGCTAAAAAGCTTGAAGTAGCTAGGGCTAGATAACTTCGTTTAAAGAAAAATACTCCAGCAAATCCTGCTGCCCAAGCGATATAAATCATTGATTCATAGGCATTACTCCAAGGTGCGTGTCCGCCCACATACCAGCGAAGTGCAAGTCCAATGGTGTGGCATAAAACTAAAAGCGCAATAAACAAATGGAGCATTTTTGTTGTTAAGATATCAGAGTTTTTATTTCTAAAGATTTGCACCAAAACAATGATAAATAAAATGATTCCTGCCAAGATATATAAAAGCGTGAGATTATCAAAGATATTATAGTGATTTAGAAAAATTTCTAAGTCAATTTTACTAGGACTTGGGAGCAAGTCAGCACCAAATTTTTGCTGCATGTGATCTAAAGCCTCAATAGCTAAATTAGCATTTTCCCAATTATTTTCAACTAAACCTTGATGAAAGCTTGCAAAATAGGCTCTAAAGAGTTTATGAATTTGTTCTCTATCTGTTTCACTAAATCCCACCATAGCTTCTGTAGGTGCATACCAAGTAGAAGTTTCTTGGCTTAAATCAGGAATAATTCTTAAAGATTGTGCAGTGTAGATGAGATAGGCAGCATTGATTCGTTCATCAACTTCAATAATATCCTTATCAAACTGATCTCTCATAGCAGGTTTTTTGCGATTGGCTTCTTCAAGCAGGTTGAGAAGTTTGTATTGGTCTTTGTGGAATGCATCATCAAAGGCAATATATTTTTGATTCTCATCTACTCCAACAAGCTTTTTAAGCTTAGGAGTTTTAATCGCAATCATTTTAACTTTTTTAAACTCATTGGGATACATCATCATTCCTAGGAATAACTGCATATTGCTAAGCCCCAAGAAATTGTCTTTTTTGGTTATTTTATGGATATATTCCATAGCAAGTGTGTCTATGGGTTTGACCCTGCCACCAAAATCTTGCACAAGAAGTTTTCCAAAGATTTTAGAATGTTGATTGGAGTTTTGCTTAAGAGTAGAAATCAAATCCAAAATACTTTCTTGTGTAATAGGGGGTAAATCTTGTTCTTGTGTGGCATTAGCATCGTTAGCATAAAGTGGTGTTTGGAGACTAAGAGCACCAAGCGCTAAAGAAGCAATAAGGGCTAGATTTTGAGCTTTGAGATAGCGACTAAGTTTATAGAAGCGACCATTTTTAGCAAAAAATGACCACAAAAGCCCTAAAGTTAGCATTGCATAGCCGATGTAAGTGGGGATTTTACCTGGGTCTCGATTCACTGATAGAATTGTTCCTTGCTCATCTTGGTCATAAGAAGACTGAAAGAATCTAAAATCGCCATAATCTAAAACATTATTCATAAAGATTCTATAAGGAGTTTCAGTTTTATCGGCTTCATCAATTACGGCTATCTCTGAAGCATAAGAAGAAGGACTCATAGAGCCTGCGTATCGTTCTAATTGAAAATCTTTTAATTCAATACTAAAAGGCAAAGTAATAGGGCGTGTTCCCCATTCTAATGCAAATTTAGCATCGCCTAAATCAAAGGGGATAGGAGTGTGATCCATAACATTTTTGACTACTTCAATAACTTCTTTGTTGTCTTGATAGCTCATTTCAACCTTTAAAATTTCTGGGCTTATTTTATCCTGCGCAGGAATGTATTCTAAGAATTTAATTTCCAAATTATCATTTCCAAAAGGCAGTTTATAATCAAATTTTTGTTGCACTAAGGGGCTGATAGTGGTTGGGAAAAAAGCGCGGTAGAATTTATCATCCATTTTAGCTAGGATAGTTAAAAATTCCTCTCGGGATTGTATGATATTGCTTTTCTCACCTTCGCGAATATGCATAACGCCCTCAAAGCCATAATAGCGAGTGATTGCAGCGCCGATAAAAATCACTACTAAAGAGGAGTGAAAAAGGAAACTCGCATATTTTTTTCGTTGCCAAGCTTTTGAAAGAATGAGTAATCCAACTAGATTTAAAACTAAAAGTAAATGCAATAAATCAAACCATTGTGCGTCATAGATTAGTGCTCTTGCAGAAGGTGTTCCATAGTCATTTTCTATGAAAGTTGCTACTGCACAAGCAGTGCCATAGCTGATTAACAAAATAAATGTAACCCAAAAATTACAAAATCCATGAATAACGCTATTAAGGAGTGTTTTTATTTGATTCATATTTGCCTTTCTGTGGAGTAAAATTGTAATTTTACTTTATTTTTAAATAACCATTGGTAAATCATTAGATATTTTGAGTTTGAAATAACTCTTGCAATTCTTTAGCAATCTCCTTCTCATCTTTGTTATCAGAGTTTTGAGATTTGATAAATTCTAATGTCGCTAAAAATCGCTCTTTTGGCATATAGCCTGGATAAACAAAGAGAGTTTTTCCGTGAGGAGAAACAAAAACAAGTGTTGGAGTTGGCTTAATGTTGTAAAGGCGCGCTAGTTCGGAGGTTTCTTGGGCATCTTTTAGGAAATCTACAGAATGAGATTTTGAATAACTTAAGTTGATATAATAAGGTGAGTAGCTATTTTGCAAGATAGTTTTAACCTTACTATCATCGCGAATAAGCTCTTTAAGCTTATCACAATATATACAACCATTAGCAGCAAAAACTAAAAAATAGGGCCTGTTGTCTTTAGTTGTGATTTTTTGTGTTTCAAAAAATACATCAGCTACTTCTTTATAAGAATTTTTATCAACATTTTGCAAAGCATCAAGTTGTTCTTGTGTGTTTTTTGCACCACTTGAAATAATATTTGAATCAAGCTTTTCTTCACAGCCAATCATTAAAAATGCTAAGACTAAAATAGAGAGTAAATTTTTGATTTTCATTTTTTTCCTTTCAAGTTATTTTTATAGTTACTTCTTAACTTACGCACTTCTTTTGTAAAGTTGAAGTAAGCAAGGGGTAATTTGAATAATTGTGCCCCCCCCCCGCAGTGTTTGCTTTTATAAAAGCTTCTCCTAGTTTATAAGTAAGACATTCTTTTTCTTTTAAAGATTCTTTGTAATCAGGATAAGATTCTAAATTAGGGAGTTTAAGATTAGGATTCTTTTTAATAGCTTCTTGGTATTGTTGTTGTTCTTGTTTGTGTTTATCTTTGATATAAGATAAAACATAAGGCATTCTAATATATCCTAGTAAAGATTTAGAATTCTCTATCATAGCTTGTCCTAGTTTGTATGATAGATGATTGTGGATTCTATCTTTGGCAGTTCCATAACGGATAGTAAAGTTTAGTTCTTTAGTTTTAGAATTAAGCTGTTGGTTCTTAAGGCTTAGTTCTTGATTCTTTAGGTTTAATTCTTTTTGAACAGAATCTAATTGATTCTTGGTTTGGGTGAGTTTTTGGGTTTTTGAAACTAATTCTTGTTTAAGAGAATCAAGAGAGATTTTAGTAGCTTGGGGTTCTTGGGTATTAGCCTTAATTTCTGGTTGTTGTATGATAGGTTTGGGTGTGATTGTTTCAAAAGTGAGATATTGAAATTTTTTTTCATAAGATGGTAAGGGAATGTCGTATTCACAATCTTTAAAATAAGCAAAACGATTTTTATTATTGTTGCAGTAGAGAGCATCATAGAGAAATTCCAGTCTTTCATTTGCAGTTTTTAGAGAGTCAAGCTTTTCTTCTATGGCTTTTGGAGAGAGGAATTGGGATTTGTCGTAGGTGTATTTGAAATCATCTTTAATCATTAAATTATACTGATGCGTGGTGTTTGAATCCCAATTATGCACACATTCTCTGCTCCAAAAAATATTGGTTTTGATTTCTTTAGCGGGATTTCCAGCATTAGCAGTATTTGAAAAGAATATTTTAGCGACAACACTTTTTGCGCCTACAATAGCACCTGATGCAATAAATGTTTTTTTTAAAAAAGCAACTTCTTGTCCTATCCAAGTATGATCTCCAATATAAATGCTCTGAGTGGGATTGATTCTTGTATTTGTATTGATATCGTAAATTAGATGGGGATCAGCATTTCTAAACCAAATAGAATGAGAAAGTAGGTTGCTATTTCCTATGATAATATGTTTTCTCTCGGATAAAAGCAATGATCTCTGTCCAAATGGATTAAAATAATTGTTATTGCCCACATAACAGATAGAATCTGTATGTATTGTAATGTTTAGCATTACAGCCCCATTGTCTCCTAAAAATACCACTGAATTATTACCAGCAAAAGTAATGTTGGTTTTTTTTAGAAAACATCGTGATGCGAGGAAAAGGATATTATTTGTGCCATTGAAAGTTATTTTTGAGGATTCTTGCTTACTTATATCCCCATAAATTATATTACCATTTTCTCTTAGGTGTTTTTGCATTTTTACTCCTAGCTTATTTGTCCTGTTTTTAAGATTCCTTTTGTTTGTTCTAAGATAAATCTTGCAAAATCCTCACTATCATTGAGACATTTGGAGACTCGGTAGTCTAAAATGCCTATTTTCTCTGCTTCTTGTTTGTATTGAATAGAGAGTTCAAAATCTGTTTCTGAATTATCAAGGCTAAAAGCAATAGGATAGATGATGAGTTTTTTCCCTTTGTAATTTTTCAAGTAATCTCCCAAGCTTGGCTCTAGCCATTTAACAGGTCCTAATTTAGATTGATAGGCAACTTGGATACTTGCAAACTCTAATCCTACTTTAGGTAGCATTTCTTTTAGTGTATCCACATTAGCTAGAATCTCTTTTTGATAAGGGTCGCCATTATCAATATTTTTTTGCGGAAGTGAGTGAGCAGAAAAAATAAGATGAAATGCTTTGGAATCTTCATCACCTAGAGTCTCTTTAATGCGATTTAAAATAGCTTTGTTATAGCTTTGATTATCAAAATAGTGCTTAATAAAATGCACTTTGGGCTGGTAATTAAGAGCTTTAAGAGCTTTTAGAAAATCATCATAAGAGCTTTGTGTCGTAGTATAACTAAAATGTGGATAAAGGCTAAAAAGCACCACTTCTTGTATATTTTTGCTTTGTAATTCTTTGGCAACAAGATTGGCAAAGGGTGGTGTGTAGCGCATTGCATAAGTGTAAAAGTAGCTATTATCTAGGATTTCTAGCTTTTGACAGAGTTTGAAAGTGTGCTCGACTAAAGGAGATTTATTGCCAATTTTTCTGTAGTTGTTTTTGGATTCTTCAAGGCGCCTATAGGTAATAAAACTCGCTACCATAGAGCGAAAAAAATTGCTTTTAATAGGTAAAATATAAGGATCATTAAACATATTTTTTAGAAAAACTTCAACTTCATCTAAAGAATTAGGACCGCCCATATTAAGAAGCACAACGGCTATATTTTTTGTATTTTGCATTAATTTACCTTTTTTGCATTAATCATTCCGCAGAAATTTTTACCTTCATAAAACTCGATTCTATAGACTTTACCTTTTTTGTCTAGTGAGAAGTTTTGATTTATATCTGTGGAGGTTAAAAATATTTCTTCTTCGCTTACCACACCATTTTTGGAATAACCAATCACATTAACTCTAGCTTTTGGGTTTTTTTTGATTAAAAATCCTTCTTGGAATTCTAGAGTTTTTCCAAAATTGACTTTTTTGGTAATACTTTTATCAATCTCTATTTCCATACTTTCAATGCTACATTGCATAGAAAAATACTCAGGCTTTAAAAAAGAGATTTTTTGGTGTCCGATATAGACTTCATAGCCATTTTTGACTTTTTTAATTCTCCCTAGTGGATGAGTAAAAGTGAATTGATTATCTTTTTTAAGTAAGGGGATAAAATTAAGTGTGTTTTTGATTTCGCTTAATTCAAGGGTGATATTGTTATTAATATTAAGAGTCTTGTAGTCTTTTACTTTATTTTCCACACCCTTTAGATCTAGAGTAAAATTGCGTGTATATTCTATGCCTAAGATTTGCATTAAAGCTTCAATGGAGTTTAATTGATAAAGGGTTTTGAGTGGAAGTTCTTTGATATTTTTGCTAGTTTCTATGGCAAGAGCAGGTTTTAAGTGAGTAATGGCATAATAAGTTAGAGAGTTTTGCTGTTCTTCATCTTTGAAGCGCGTTTCAGTGTTTCTTACTCCAAAAGTGTGAAAATCATAATGTAATTCTTTGTTGAGTTTGGTTTCAATTTCTTTGGCTATTTCATCAAGATTTCCAAAAGGAATGTTATCAAGCATCTTTTGATCGATAACATAAGTTTGTCCCCACGCCTTTGGATTAAAGATTGAATTTTCCCATTTTTCTCGGTAAAATCCGTGTCCATCGTGAAGGTTAATTACAAAATTTACTTTAGGACTAGTGATAATTTCTTTGATTCTAGCAACATTGTCAAAATCAGGATCATTAGGTGCAATATGGGCAAATTTACGATTCATATCCTTGTAGATTCCGCGCTTAAAGGCTAAAATACTATCAGGATTGAGATTGGGCACAACCAAAACATTGCCTTTTAGAATATGATAAGAATCTGCCAAAATACTAGGCGCAAAATATCCGCCAGGCTCATCCCCATGAATACCGCCAATGACAAGCAAAGTTGATCCATCGTTATCGCCTTTGAGTTCATAGAGATTAAAAGGAGTATTTTTGGCGTTTATAAAATTTAAGCCAAAAAGAAAAAGGATAAAGATTTTAAAGAAAAATAATTTCACAAAATTCCCTTCAGTGTCATCTTAATATAAAGTAAGCCATTTCTAAAATACGATGAGAATATCCCCACTCATTATCATACCAAACCATAACCTTTGCCATATCCTCTAGAACAAAAGTTAAATCCAAAGCCACAACTCCACTTAAGGGGCAATTGACAAAATCTTGAGAAACACCATAAGATTCATCAACGCCCAAGATTCCCCTTAAATGACCAAGTGCAACTTGTTTAAAAAGGGTGTTAATGGATTCTTGAGTGGCATTTTTTAGGAGATTAACATTGAGATCAACCATAGAAACATCAGCTACAGGGACACGCACACTATGTCCGTGGAGCTTATTTTTCATCTGGGGCAAGACTAAATGCAAGGCTTTTGCTGCTCCAGTTGTCGTGGGTATGATGTTAATTCCAGCAGCTCTTGATCGCCTAAAATCACCCTTTCTATGCACAGAATCAATGAGATTTTGATCATTTGTGTAGCTGTGAATGGTGGTTAAAATTCCATTTTTAACGCCAAAGTTTTCATCTAATAGTTTGATAACAGGGGCTAATGCGTTAGTTGTGCAGCTTGCATTAGAGATAATTTTTTCTCCCTTATAATCTTGATGATTGACACCAAGAACAAAAGTTTTTGTAGAATCTTTTGCAGGAGCTGATAAAATCACGCGTTTAGCTCCCTTTTGCAAATGGCATTCAACAAGGTCGCTTTCTAAAAATAATCCACTTGCTTCAATAACAATATCAGCTCCGCAAATATCAATTTCTTGCGGAGTTTTTGCATTGCTAAAGGGGATTTCTATACCATTAAAAACAAAACGATTAGTTTGTGAATTATAAGAATCTAAAGTGATGGTGTGAGTTTGATGGACAGAATCATGCACAAAAAGATAAGCAAGCATTTGAGAATCAGCAAGATCATTAATGCCAACAATTTCAATTTTATCCTGCATTTCGCATAGCGCAACGCGTGCAATGCAGCGTCCGATTCTGCCAAATCCGTTTAAAAAAACTTTAACTTTTTCCATTAATTCCACCAACAAGCGCTTTTAAAAGCGCAATTGTAACATAAAAAAATAAAGAATTAAGATTTATTTTTCGCTAAATTAGGGTATAATGTGATTTCTAAAATATTTATAAAAAAATAAAGGAAATGAAATGTCATTGTATGATAGAAAGCCAATGAATAACTATGGGCAGTATACAGAAAGTAGCTTTGCGCAAAGTGATATGGCATTGGTTAGCTTTGTAAAACAGACTTATCAGCTTTTTGCAGGTTCGCTTTTAGCAGCAACTATTGGTGCTTATATTGGTATTAGTACTTTAGGTGGTGTGGTAGCGCAGTATTACATTGGATTTGTAATTTTAGAGCTTGCATTGCTTGTTGGATTGTTTTTTACCAAAGCAAAACCGGGCATTAATCTTTTGATGCTTTTTGCTTTTACTTTCGTGAGTGGTTTGACATTAACTCCAATTCTTAGCAGAGTGCTTGGAATGCCTGGTGGAGCTTCTATTGTAGCACAGGCGTTTTTATTGACAACAGCGATTTTTGGCGTGATGAGTATTTTTGCGCTTCGCACTAAAAAAGATTTAGCGAGTATGGGCAAGATTCTGTTTATTGCTTTGATTGTTGTTGTGATTGGCTCACTTATCAATCTTTTTTTGGGAAGTCCGATTTTGCAAGTTGCAATTGCAGGGGTAAGCGCAATTTTATTTAGTATTTTCATTGCCTATGATACACAAAATATCGTAAGAGGACTTTATGATAGCCCCGTTACGGCAGCAGTAAGCCTTTATTTAGATTTTTTAAATCTCTTTGTGTCCTTGTTGCAATTGCTTGGAATCTTTGGATCTAGAGAGGAATAAGAGCTTTGAATCAACTCTCTGATTCAGAGTTAAGAATACTTGATGCCAATCTTAATCGTTTAAGAGAAGGTATTAGAGTAGTTGAAGACATTTTGCGCTATAGCTTTAATGAAAAAGCTTTGGCGCTCAAACTAAAAGATCTTCGCCATTCTTGCAGATTAAAAAATTTTCATTCTTTGTTGAATTCAAGAGATTCTCAAAATGATGTTTTAAAAACTTCTATACCACAAGAACAAATACGAAAAGGTTTGAAAGATATTGTGATTGCTAATTTTAAGCGCACTCAAGAATCAGCGCGAGTTTTAGAAGAGATTCTTAAGCTTCAAAAAATTGAAGAGAGTGAGCAGTTTAAAAATATTCGCTATTCTCTTTATATTTTAGAAAAAGAAATCTTTAATGCTTTGTTTATGAATTAGATTTCTTTCTTTTATTGCTTAAAGCAGCCAAGATTCCACCACAAGCAATTAATGCCATTCCTGAAATAACAAGGGCATTAGGAATCTGATCGCCCAAAATGATCCCCGCTAAAGTCGCCATAAAAATTGTAACATAGCTAATTGCTCCAATAATGGGTGGATTTCCTAGCATATAGGCTTTTGTAAGGTAGATTTGCGCATAAGTTGAGACAACTCCAAGCCCAAGGACTAAAATCCATTCATAAAAAGTAGGCATAACAAAAGGCATAAATAAAGAGATAGGGTAGTTTTCATAAGGAACAAGCTGTGTTAAAAGGGGAAGAAGTGAGCCAAAAAATCCTAATGAACCAATAATGATTCTAGGATCATAATTTTTGGCTAACTCTGCCACTGAGAGATAGGCTAAAGCAGCGGCTACTCCACTATAGATTCCTATGCTTAATCCCCAAAAGCTTAAATGGAGATTTTGAGGATTGGAGATGAGTAAGATTCCGCTAAAGCCAAGAAAAATAGCAATCCAGACTTTAAAAGAGACTTTTTGGCGGATAAAAAATACACTAAAAAGAGCCAAAAAGATAGGCGAGGTGTAAGAAAAGGCAAAGGCGATTCCAAGGGGCATCACAGACATATTATAAAAATATGCTATCATCGCACTTCCACCAGCAAAACCGCGAAAAATCAAAATAAATGGTCTGCCACCTTGTGGCGTTTTTGGGGGTTTGAGTGCTAGAGCAATGAGAACCCAAACAAGCCCAAAGAAATTTCTAGCAAAAGCAACTTCAATGGCAGGTAGATTTGGCGTTAAGACTTTAACAAACATTCCCATAAAAGTAAAAAGCAAGGCAGCAATAAGCATAGCTATAATAGCTTGTTTGTTTTGATACATTTTTATTCTTTTTTTGAAGTTTTGCTGAATCATACTCTTTTTAGTCTTATGGTTTAATTTGACAAAAGAGGTATTTAAGGGGTAAAATTTGCTTTTTAAAAGGGCTTTTATGGATAAAATTTATGGAACTATTGCGATTATGGGGCGACCTAATGCGGGGAAAAGCTCACTTTTTAATCGTTTTTGTAAATCAAGAATTGCTATTACCTCTGAGATTGCTGGGACAACAAGAGATGTAAAAAAGGCTAATGTTACTTTAAAGGACACTCCCTTTTTGCTACTAGATACAGGTGGGCTTGATGAGAGTGATTCTTTGTTTGTGCAGGTTACAAAACATTCGCATAGCGCTGGAGAGAGTGCGGATTTGATTTTGTATGTTGTTGATGGCAAAATGCCCCCAAATCCTTTGGATAAAAAAATCTTTTATGCCTTGCAAAAGAAAAATTCCAATATTTTTTTGGTGGTCAATAAAATCGACAATGACAAGGAGCAAAGTAACGCTTGGGAATTTAGTGAATTTGGTGCTTGTCATACATTTTTTGTGTCAGTATCCCACAATCGTGGAATTGGAAAATTAGAAGATAGTATTGTTAGGTTGCTAAAAAAAGATTCGCTCACACAGCTTTTTAATGTAGATGAAGAAGAATCATTGGAAGAGTTTTTGGAAGCTTCTGTGGCACAGGAAACAGAAGAAGTTATTAATATAGGGATTATAGGCAGAGTAAATGTGGGCAAAAGCTCACTTTTGAATGCACTTTTAGGGCAAGAGCGATCGGTGGTTTCTAGTAAGGCAGGGACAACGATTGATCCTGTTGATGAAATGGGTGAGATTGAAGGCAGAAAAGTAAATTTTGTGGATACAGCGGGTATTAGACGCCGAGGGAAAATTGAAGGATTGGAGAAATTTGCGCTTAATCGCACTAGAGAAATTTTAAAAAGATCAGATATTGCAGTTTTAGTTTTAGATGCTTCAAGTCCTTTTGTGGAGTTAGATGAAAAAATTGCTGGTTTGATTGATGAATTTAAGCTTGGCGTTATTGTGGTATTAAATAAATGGGACATTGCTCACAAAGACTACAAGGGGATTATGGAAGATTTTAGATTGCGCTTTAAGTTTTTGGATTATGCGCCTATTTTAACCATTTCAGCAAAAAATGGACGCCATATTCAAAAGTTAGAGCAAGAGATTTTGAAGGTTTATGAGCATTTTTCTTATCGTATCCCGACGGCTAAGCTTAATGAAATAATTAAGGAAGCCACGATGCGACATCCTATTCCAAGTGATAGGGGTAAGATTGTCAAGGTTTATTATGCGACACAATTTGAGACAAAGCCACCTCAAATTGCCTTGATTATGAATCGCCCTAATAGTTTGCATTTTAGCTACAAGCGTTATTTGGTTAATTTTTTGCAAGAAAGGTTTGATTTTAGCGGAACACGCATTATTTTTATTGCGAGAGGAAAAAATGCTTTTGAGGAAACAAAACAAAAGAATTTTGAGGAATAATTTATAGGTTTAGAATCTAAAAATGGAACGACTGAGTTTTAACTAATATCTATAAACACTTATTTTCAGTATTTATAGATTTTTTAAAGAAACTTAAAAGAATCCTATTTATAAAAAACAAAATTTCATCAATGCTAATCAAGGCTATAAAAAATTCTTTTTATATTTGTTTGTATAAATCAAAATTAATTGCTTTGCGAGAGAGATTCACTGCCAAACACCTTCATTTCGTGCTTTACTTTTGGCAATTAAATCAATATCCCCTTCTCTCTCACTAAGCCAAGTCCATTCCTTTACATTAAGAGTGAACCAATCACATTCAAGTAAATTGCAATGAGTAAACATTCCCAAACAACCCAAATCATACTTATCTCCCTTGCAATGATAAGTTTCTTTGTCGATTTTTATCATTCCTGATTCTTTGGCATATTCATCTATCCTTTTATACATATCTTCTAAATTATATTTGCCTTCTTTTAAAATCTTTTCTTCATCTAAAACTATTCTTGTGCCTAAAAGTGGGTATGCCATTTTTATCCTTTCATGCAATATTAATTTCAATTATAGAAAACAAAAGCTATTTTTCTAATATAATTTAAGTGATAGGTAGGATTGAATTTGCAAAAATTAAAAATTTGGTATTTAGCTTTTTATATTTTTCTTTCTTTTTTAAATTTATTTTATAGTATAATATTTTTGTTGTGATGATAAGAAATTAAGTTTTATATATTGCTTACGGAATTAGTTAGAGAATTTAGTAAAAAATTCGGTATTAATTCTTATGAAAATAATGCGGTTAATAAAAGGTAAGTATTATTTTGAAATCTGATTTTAGCCTAAGAATACAAAGGGTTTAAAATGGACAAGGGAATGAAGATTCTTGAACTTTATGGTGAGTTAGCAAAACTCTTACAAGATGAAGAATTAGTGAAAAATTTAAAAGAGCTTTATAAAAAACATCCTGAAAAATTTGATAATTTCAAAAAGGTTTCTGATTTTATAAAAGTTTTTGACACGCAAAATAAAAGGTAAAATTTTTTTGAGATTATAAATGCAAAGTTAAGATTTCACAAGGAGAAGAAAATGAGCAACAAAATAGAGAATTATCCAAACATAGAGAAGTTACAGACAATATTAAACGAATTAGCATTTCATCAAATACACCAAGCGTGGATAGACAAGAAAATTCCACAACACAGCTTGATAATACTAGAGAGATGGGCAGAGTTTTATCCAAATACAATCAAGAATCTAGGAATGTCAGATCTAATGACACTAGCATTACCACAAGCACAAATGGAGCTAGAAATCTTGGAGAGCAAAGAAGCGGACAAGAAGAGAGAACAGGGGCTAACAGATATGGAGATACTAGCAGAAGAGCAAATCAATCTCAATCAATACATAGCCATAGAACCCCAAATTTATTCTCCTTTGTTTCAAGAAATGATGATGAAAGATAAGGAGCAGACACAAGAAGAAACAATCAACGATCAGTATTGGAAACTACAACAAGAATTAATGGATATGAGAGAAAAAATCTTAAATCTGGACGAAAATTAGATTTTGTAAGCGATGATGAAGTCTATCTTGGCTCTTTAAAAGATAGATTTCAAAAAAATCTTCAAGCCATTAAGCTTTTAAAATATAGAACAAGAAAACCGCTATGCCACTAAACAAGAACAAGAAATTCTAAATAAATTTTCAGGATAGAGTGAATATTTTCTCTATCTCAATACCAAGATTATATAGCAAATTTAAATTTTAGAAAGACATAAATTGATGACTACTCAGGCAAAGCAGAAATTAATGAAAGACAAGCGGAAGTGGGTAGGCATAGTCATCCCCACCATCCCATATTTAATGACTTCAATTTTCGTAAATCCGCAAAGGATTTTAAAGCAAAATTAGAAGAATTTAGCAACAAAAATAAGAACCATACTCAAACCAAAGAAAAGGAGTTAAAATGATGAGTAAGCCCATAGTTATTAATAATCAACAAGTGCAATTTAACTTCAAAGATAATCAAATATTTTGCACTAGCCTAGATGTAGCTAAGGTTTTTGGGAAACAACATAAAAATGTTTTAAGAGATATCGAAAACATTTTAAATGATTTGCGAGAAATAGGGACTTCTAATGATCTGCTCAATTTTGAGCTTTCATTCAAAGTCCATAAAATACAAGGCTTTAAAGGTAGAGAAAGAAAATGCCCATATTATAATCTAACTCGCGATGGTTTCTCTCTTTTAGCAATGGGCTTTACAGGTAAAAAAGCTTTACAATTCAAAATCGCTTTCATCAATGCTTTTAATGAAATGGAAAAACTTTTACAAAAAGAAATTAAAAGCCCCAATAAATACTTAACAGATTTAATGGAACTCATTTATCCAAATTTACCACAAAACGATTACAAGGTTAGTGTGGTTATCACAGATAGCCCTTATTCCAAAGAAGCTAAAAATGTATTTTCTTTAAATTATCTTGTCGATAATCGCACACCAAAAGATCCAAAGAAGTTGCAATGAGTGATAAAGAATTACAAAAAGAAATATTAGCCTTAGAAAACGATGTTAAGCAACTAGAAGCAACTATTAATGCAATCAAGAAAAGAATTACTCATCTTAAAGACATTGCTTGGGATAGACAAAGCAAAAAAGAAAGCTCTCAAATGTATAAAGTATTAAAAGATACTAAAGAGCATACAAGAGTTAAAAGCAATGTAGGAGATATAAAAGTAGATAAAGACTTTATGGAAAAATAAATTAAAAAGCATTTAGATAATCCAAATTTAAGAGGAATGGTAACAACTAAAGAAATGCTTTCTTTTCCTAAGGTTGCTAAGGGCGTTAGGGTAGAATTTAACGTAGAACATAAAGATTTCACTTGGAAAGTTAAAGCAAATGATGAAAATATTCTTATATATGGAAGTAGAGAATATATACAAAACAATAAAGCAGTCAATAGGCTTTTAACAAGTTATAGTCAAACAGAAAAAGGAGAGAGAATAAATAATAGTGGGAATGGGCAGACAAAGTCAGCTCTGCCTCCGTTATTTAAAGACTCCAATTTTCGCAGACCCACTAACGAAAATATTATACCACAACAAAACCAATCTGTGAATGATTTTAAACAAAGTGGTTGATTTTATAAGGGAGTACAAAAGTATTTAACGAGCTATATCAAAGATAGTAATAATACTAGAATTTGCGACTAAGAAAGCAATAGTGGCATTTTTAGAATAGCAACAGATAAAATCAAAGGGGAGGGTCTCATCCCGCCACTATCCCCCTCTGATGAGATAATTATAACCTTTTATTCTGATAGAAATCTTAATAAACAAATGGAATTTAAAATATAAATGTTACGGATGCAAGGGTTAAAATCAATAAAATACAATATGGTGGCCACGACTGGACTTGAACCAGCGACCACTACCATGTCAAGGTAGTGCTCTACCAACTGAGCTACGCGACCTTTTAAAACAAGAAGCATTGATAAAAGAGAGTGAAATTCTATCAAACCGCTCTTTTATTTTTTCTTAAAAAAGGTTTGAAGAATGATGAGAAATACTCCAAGATTAATCATCATATCTGCAAAATTGAAAATTGCAAATTCAAATTTATAATGCCAATAAATATAATCTACAACGCCAATATGCAAGAATCGATCAAGAATATTTGAAATGCCACCACCAAAGATAATGCCAATAGGTAAAGAATGGGCTTGAAAAATTTCTTTATGTTTCCAAAGATAAGCAAAGATTCCAATAAGCAAAAGAATTTGAAGATATTTTAACCATTCTTTTAAGAAATCAAAGAGAGAAAATGCAACCCCTTGATTATAAGCAAGCACCAAAGAAATAATATTTCCTTGATATTCAAAGTTATTCTGCACAAACCACCACTTGATGGCTTGATCAATTAATAAAACAAAAAATAAGGCTAGAGAAAAACTAACTAAGGATTTTTTTGTCATCAATAAAGCTTTCCTTTAAAGAATGTTTCGCACTCGCACAAAACTTTTTCAAGCATTTTTGTGTCCTTGCCTTCAAGCAAGATGCGTAGTTTGTTTTCTGTTCCGCTGTAGCGAATTAAATGGCGAATCTTTTTGCTTTCAATTTCTTTAAGAAGCGTTTGGTAGTTTTCTAATGTATCTAAGTTGGGTTTGCTTTGGACATTGATATTTCTTAGGATTTGTGGATAGAGCTTGAAGCAATCAAGCGCTTTTGAGGCTGTTTTTTTGGATTGCAAAATATAAGCCATTGTCTGCAAAGCACTTACTAATCCATCACCTGTTTTGGCAAAATCACTAAAAATAATATGCCCACTTTGCTCCCCACCAAAATTAAGACCATTAGCTAACATACTCTCTAATACATATTTATCACCAACATTAGAACGGATAGTTTTAATTCCGTGTTCGCTTAGAAATTCTTCTAGGGCATAATTGCTCATAATAGTTGCCACTGCGGTATTGTTTTTTAGCGTGTTGTTTTGTTTGGCAGCAAGTGCTAAAACCCCAATGAGTTTATCTCCATGCACCACTTCACCCTTTTCATCAACAACTACTAATCTATCAGCATCTCCATCAAGAGCAAAGCCAATGTCAGCTCTTACTTTGCGCACTTCTTCTTGAAGCATTAAAGGTTGTGTAGCACCACAATTTTCATTAATATTAAAGCCATTTGGAGAATCATTAATCACAAAAACTTCTGCTCCAAGTTCGCTAAAAATCGTAGGAGCAACCTTGTAAGCTGCTCCATTAGCACAATCAAGCACTACGCGGATTCCATGTAAGCTTAAATCTTTTGGAAAAGAGTTTTTAATATGCACAATATAGCGCCCTACAACATCATCAATTCGCTTACTGGAACCAATTTCTTTGCCACTTTTTTGTGCAGATTCTAACAATGATTCATCATAATAGATTTTTTCAATGTTTTCTTCATCTTTTTCATCAATTTTATAACCACTTTTGCCAAAAAATTTGATTCCATTATCCATAAAGGGATTGTGACTAGCGCTAACCATAATTCCACCATCACATCGCATATCTTCTGTAAGATAGGCAATGGCAGGAGTTGGCATAGGTCCAATTTGAATCACTTCATAGCCCACCGCAGTTAGTCCGCTTACAAGTGCATTTTCTAGCATATAGCCACTACGCCTTGTGTCTTTGCCTACCAAAATTCGGTTAGTTTTAGAATGTTCTTGGTAGTAGATTCCTGCTGCAATCCCTAATTTTAAGGCACAAAATGCATTGAGCTTTACTCCTGCTTCCCCTCTTACTCCATCAGTTCCAAAAAGTTTCATAATGACTACCTTGAAATTTAGTTTTTCTTAAGCACTTTTATTTGCTTTTAATAAAAATTAAAATAAAATTTTAGCTTAAATTTTTTTATAAAAGGATTAACGCTCTATGGCAAATCATAAATCAGCAGAAAAACGTATCAGACAAACAAAAAAGCGCACAGAGAGAAATCGTTACTATAAAACAAGAATCAAAAATATGACAAGAAGCTTAAAAGAGGCGATTGAGGCAAAAGATCTTAGCAAATCTCAAGAAGTTATGAAGCAGATTAATCAAGCATTTCACAGCTATGTAAGCAAGGGAATCTTGACAAAAAATACTGCTGCAAGAAAAGTTAGTCGTTTAAATTCTTCTGTTAAAAAACTTGCTTTAGCTAACGCTTAAAGTTAGCTAAATTCCTAATTCATAAATGTTAGCTTCAAAATTAAAACCTTTCATTGATCGCTATGATGAGATTAGCAATTTGCTTATACAGCCGGAGATTCTAAGTGATATAAAAAAAATGACTGAACTAAGCAAAGAGCAGAGTGATTTAGAAAAGCTTGTCCAAAAATCTAAACAATATTTGAAAAATCTTGAAAGCATAGAAGAAAATAAAGGGCTTTTAGATGATAAGGAATTAGGGGATTTAGCCAAAGAAGAGATTAAAGAAGCGGAATTAGAAAATGAGAATCTAGAATCAGAAATCAAGATTCTATTGCTACCCAAAGACCCTAACGATGAAAAAAATATTTATTTGGAATTGCGCGCAGGAACGGGAGGAGATGAGGCAGGAATCTTTGTTGGAGATTTGTTTAAAGCTTATGTTCGCTATGCTGAATCAAAGGGCTGGAAAGTTGAGATTATTAGTTCTAGCGAAAATAATGTGGGCGGATATAAAGAAGTCATTGCTCTTATTAAGGGTAAGGGCGCATATTCTCGTTTGAAGTTTGAAGGTGGGACACATCGGGTGCAACGAGTGCCAGAGACAGAATCGCAAGGTAGAATCCACACTTCAGCAATCACCGTGGCTATTATGCCAGAAGTTGATGATGTGGAAGTGGTGATTAATCCTAATGATTTAAGGATTGAAGTTTTTCGTGCGGGCGGACATGGTGGGCAGTGTGTTAATACCACTGATTCTGCTGTGCGTATCACGCATATCCCAACAGGCATTAGTGTTTCAATGCAAGATGAAAAATCCCAACATAAAAACAAAGATAAAGCTTTAAAGATTCTAAAGGCTAGAATCTATGAAGCTGAGCTTGAAGCTCAAATGGAGCAAAATGCAGAAGCAAGAAAATCCCAAGTGGGAAGTGGAGATAGAAGCGAGAGAATCCGCACTTATAACTATCCGCAAAATCGCCTAAGTGATCATAGAATTAGCTTAACCTTGTATAGTTTAGAGGAGATTATGCTAAATGGTGATTTAGATCAGGTGATTGAGCCTATTATTGCTTATTTCCAAGCAGAAGCATTGCAAAATAGTGGAATTGCTTAGGAAATTGCATTTTTTAAGGATTTTTTTACATTTTTTTATTATAATTACAATTTTCTTACGGACAGATGGGTGAGTTGGCTGAAACCACATCCCTGCTAAGGATGCGTAGTCGCAAGATTACCGAGAGTTCGAATCTCTCTCTGTCCGCCACTTATTTCTTACCTTAACAAAATCCAATTTTTGAAAGTTTTGATTATTTTTTTGTATTTTAGTATTTTTTAAAAGTCATAAAAAATGCTTGATTGTTATAAAAAAGATTCTAGAAAATTAATTAGAATATACTTATTTGAGAATTTATAAAAGAGTTTATTTGTCTTTTGGATAAACTTTTATAAAATTTTCAAAAAACTTGGTTAAAATTCATAGTAAAAAAGTGGTGTGGTATGCTAGAACAAGATTTACAAATCAAACAAATTTTACAAGAAGCAAAGACTATTGCTATTTTGGGACTTTCACCAGATGAGAGTAAGCCTAGTAATAAGGTAGCAAAATACCTTTTAGAACAGGGTTATAGGGTGATTCCTATTTATCCTAAAGGTGGTGAGATTCTTGGGATCACTGCTTATTGCACTTTACAAGAAGCATTTAGTGGTGAGGCTAAAAAAGGTGGAATTGATATTTTAAATATCTTTCGCAAAAGCGAAGCGATTCTTGGAATAGCAAAAGAAGTGCTAAGTTTGGAAGCTAAACCAAAGTGCGTGTGGGTGCAGCTTGGTCTTTTTAGTCCCAAATCCAAAGAGATTTTAGAAAATCAAGGTATTTCATATTTTGAAAATTTATGCATTAAATTAGAACATCAAAGGTTGTTTGCATGATTCCATTGGCAAAAATTATGGATGCAAGCCGCAGATTAAAAGGGATAGCGGAGCATACAAAGTTGGCTTTTGCGCCAAAACTTAGTCAATTAAGTGGTGCAAAAATTTATGTCAAGCAGGAAAATTTACAAAATACGGGCTCTTTTAAATTGCGAGGAGCATTTAATAAAATTGCTTCATTGACTACAGAGGAGCGAGAAAAGGGCGTGGTTGCTTCAAGTGCTGGGAATCACGCTCAAGGTGTTGCCTATAGCGCAAAGCATTATGGAATCAAGGCAGTTATTGTGATGCCCGAATCAACCCCTTTATTGAAGGTAATGGGGGTAAGAGAGCTTGGCGCAGAGGCAATTTTATATGGTAATAATTATGATGAAGCTTATGCATACGCCTTGGAATATGCGCAAAAAAATAATTTGCATTTCATCCACCCTTTTGCAGATGATGAGGTTATCGCAGGGCAGGGGACAATCGCTTTAGAAATGATAGAAGATCAAAATAATCTCACAACTATTGTTGTGCCTATTGGTGGTGGTGGATTGATTTCAGGGGTGGCAGCTGCTTATAAGCAAATGTTGCCTAGCGTTAGAGTGATAGGTGTTGTGGCTCAAGGTGCTCCTGGAATGTATCACTCATTTTGCAAAAAGTCTATCCAAACCACGAAATCTGTGCGAACAATCGCCGATGGAATTGCGGTGCGCGATGTGAATGAAAAGAATTTTAATTATATCTTAGAATGCGTAGATGAGATTGTAGTGGTGGATGATGAAGAAATTGCTAATGCAATTTTGTATCTACTAGAAAAACAAAAATTAGTTGTGGAGGGTGCTGGGGCAAGTGTTGTAGCAGCGCTTTTGCATCAAAAATTTAAAATCAACCCAAATGAGTTAATTGGCTTAGTCTTAAGTGGTGGCAATATTGATGTTACTATGCTTGGCGTGATTATTGAAAAAGGTTTGGTGCGCTCTCATCGTAAAATGCGCTTTAGCGTGGTGTTGGTTGATAAACCTGGAAGTCTGCAATCTTTAAGTAATTTACTCTCAAAGCTTGGAGCAAATATTGTTAAAATTGATTTTGATAGGACTTCTACTTCTTTGGGTTATGGTGATGCAAATGTGATTGTAATGTTGGAGACAAAAGGCAAAGATCACCAAGAAGAAATTCGCGAAGAATTGCATAAAAATGGTTATGAATTTATAGAAATGTAGGTTTCTTTTGAACGAAAACAAAAAGGCTTATCTTTTTTTATTTTTTATTTTATTGATTGATTTTTTCTTACTTTTGTGGGTGGGCAAAAATTTAAGCATTAGTTTTTATGAAGCACAATCTTTTTTTAATCCGCGCGATTTTGCTGGATATTATGCCAAATTAAGTGTTTCTTTATTTGGTAGAAGTGATATTGGGCTTAGAATCGGATTCTTGCTTTTACATTTGTGCAATGGTGTTTTAATGTTTTTATTAGCAAAAACATTCTTAAAGCGCCCTAGTGATGCGGTGTTTTGCGCATTACTATTTTTGCTTTTGCCTGGTGTAAATGCAGGGGCGATTCTAATTTCTAATAGCGGAATCGTGATTTTTTTTAGCTTGTTTTTATGTTTGTGGCATCAAAAAACGCAAAAATTTCCTTATTGGCTTTTGCTGATGATGGCTTTTGTAGATAAGAGTTTTTCGTTGGTGTTTTTGGCTTTGATTTTTTATGGAATTGCTCATAAAAATACTTTTTTGGTTTTTGCCTCTTTAGTGTGTTTTGCGGTTAATATGTATTTGTTTGATTTAGGGATTGGAGGACATCCTGAAAGTCATTTTGTGGATATGATTGGACATTTGCTCCTTATTTTTTCTCCTTTGGTTTTTTTATATTTTTTATATATGATTTATCGATTTGCAAACTCTAAAGCTAAGCCTTTAATGTGGTATATTGTTGTGGTGGCTTTGAGTTTTATTTTTATTTTTTCATTGCGTCAAAGGGTGGATATTGAATCTTTTGCGGCTTTATTGATAGTTGGTATTCCTTTGATGGTGAATTTATATTATTCGGGGCTTAGAGTTAGGTTGCCTAAGTTTAAAGGGCGTTACAAAATTCCATTTAAAATTACATTGGCTATTTTGTTGTGTATGACGGGGTTGTTAATCTTTTCGAAGCCTTTGTTTGTAGTGCTTTCTAATGAGGAAAATCATTTTGCTTATCGGCATTATATTGCTCAAGAATTAGCAAAAGAGCTTAAAGAGCAAAAAATCAAGGCAGTTAGAACTGAAGCAAGAATGCAAGAGAGATTATTGTTTTATGGAATTCAAAAAGGGGGAAGAAAATTGAGCCAAATTCCCAAAAAAGATTCCATTAAAATCCCAATTATTTATTATGACAAAGAAGTTACCACATTTTATGTTCAATAAAGCCTTTAGTTTATTTGAGATTTTACTAGTTTTAGGAATTTTGGGTATTTTAAGTGGGGTTGGTTATTTATTTTATCCAAAATCTGCGTTAAATTTAGCTCAAGAGCAGATTATCAATCATTTAAATTACACGCGATTCTTGGCTTTGAATACCTCTAAAGATATTACGCAAAGCTTATTTTGTCAAAGTGATTTGTGCAAGGAAGAGAGAAGTAGATTTGAAGAGAGTTACTGGAGATTACAATTTTCTAATCTAAAAAACATTGAGTGGGCGTATTCTATCTTTAGTGATAGTGCAAGGAGTTCAAAGACGAAAAATTTTGATGATAGACCTATGGATTCTTTTGAAGTGGCAAGGGATCCTATGAGTGGAAAATATTTAAGCGTTTATACTTATAATAATACGAAATTTGCTAATACGCTAAGAGAGGGTGATTTGTCAATATCTAAAAGATATGGGGTGAGTAAAGTGCAAATGTATGGGGGCTGTGGGAATCAAAGTGGCGGTAGGGTGATTTTTGATAATAGGGGGTTTTTGAGGTGCAAAAAAACTGGAGAAAAGGTGAGTTTTCCAACTAAGGAGGTGGTTTTGGAATTAAGCGATCATTTTGGGAATCTACTTAGGGTTTGCATTTTTGAAAATGGACTTGTTAAAAAATGTTAAAAATTATGCAAAATTGTGTTACAATAAAAAAATATTTTTAAGGCTTAAAAGATTAAAACGACAGAAAAAAATAAAATTGCTAAAAAGCATTTTGGACAGAATTTTTTACAAGATGAGAAAGTTTTATCACAGATTGTCCAATCCATTCCCAAGGAATTTAGAAATTTAAAATTCATTGAAATTGGGGCTGGCTTAGGTGATCTAACAAATAAGCTATTAAGCTTAGGAAATATCACTGCTTATGAGGTTGATAAGGAATTAATCCCTTATTTGAAAGAGCGTTTTAAAGTAGCCCTTGAAAATGGACAATTAGAGCTCAAAATTGGCGATATAATAGAAATTTGGAGTGGAGAGAGTTTAGAGGATAAGCCTTACTTTCTTATTTCTAATTTACCTTATTATATTGCCACTTTATTGGTAGTTAAAGCAATCAAAGATCCATTGTGTAAGGGTTGTGTCGTGATGACGCAAAAGGAAGTTGCCTTAAAATTTTGTGCAATTCAAAATCAAAGTGATTTTAGTGCTTTAAGTGTTTTAGCCCAAAGCGTGGGGGAAGCAAAGATGCTTTTTGAAGTTCCACCAAGTGCTTTTGTGCCTCAACCCAAGGTAACTTCAGCCGTATTTTTGATAGAAAAAAATCAGATTCCATCAAGTGATTTTTTTGTAAAGCTAGAAGAATTGCTAAAGATTGCCTTTAGTGCTCCAAGAAAAACGCTTTTTAACAATCTCTCCAAGGTTTATTCTAAAGAAAAAATTATGGAAACTTTGGAGACATTAGGGATTGTTTCTAGTAAAAGACCTCACGAGATTGATACGACCGATTATCACCGACTTTTGAAATTACTATAAAAGGCGGATTATCATGGAAGAAAAAGAAACACAAAATACACAAAATATTCCTTCACAAGAAACAACAGAAACACAAAGGGAGCCAAATAAAAGGCGTTTTAGACCAAGAAACAATCAACAAGGAGAGGAAAAACAAGCTCAAAATGGACAGCATCGACACAATCAACGCTTTTCTAAAAAATCTCAAAATTCTACACAAGGCGATCAGAAATTTCGTAATAAAAATATGGGAGGCAAAGAATCAAGCCATATTGATTTAAAAAAAGCGGTGGAAGTGAATGCAAGAGTGCATCAAAATTCACTCACTACCTATTCTCAAGCACATTTTAATCCTAATGCAAAAGTTAGAATTACTCCTATTGGAGGACTTGGAGAGATTGGCGGAAATATGACAATCATTGAAACGCAAAATTCTGCCATTATTATTGATGCGGGGATGAGTTTTCCTGATAGTGATATGCATGGTGTTGATATTTTGGTGCCAGATTTTAGTTATTTAGAAGCGATTAAAGATAAAATTGCAGGGATTGTAATTACACACGCACATGAAGATCATATTGGCGCTATGCCTTATTTATTTAAAAAATATCAATTTCCTATTTATGGGACTCCACTTCCTTTGGGTTTAATTGGATCAAAGTTTGATGAACATGGGCTTAAAAAATTCCGCTCTCTTTTCCGCCCAGTAGAAAAGAGAAAACCCATAAGAATTGGTGAATTTGAGATTGAATGGATTCATATCACGCATTCCATTGTAGATTCAAGTGCTTTAGCTATTAAGACAGAAGCAGGAGTGATTTTTCATACAGGAGATTTTAAAATAGATCACACCCCAATAGATGGATACCCAACAGATTTAAATCGAATTGCACATTATGGCGAACAGGGAGTTTTGCTTTTGTTAAGCGATTCAACAAATTCGCACAAATCGGGTTATACGCCAAGTGAAGCAAGTGTTGGACCTGCTTTTGATACGCTTTTTTCTCGCGCTAAGGGGCGTGTGATTATGAGCACTTTTAGCTCTAATATTCATCGCGTTTATCAGGCTATTCAACATGGATTGAAATATGGGCGTAAAGTCTCAGTGATAGGGCGATCCATGGAAAAAAACCTAGAAATTGCAAGAGCTTTAGGATATATTGATTTGCCACAAAATATTTTTATTGAAGCACACGAAGTCGCAAAATATGCAGATGAAGAAGTTTTGATTGTAACAACTGGTAGTCAAGGTGAGACAATGAGTGCGCTTTATCGTATGGCAACAGATGAGCATAGGCATATTAAAATTAAGCCAAGTGATATTGTGATTCTTTCAGCTAAGGCGATTCCTGGAAATGAAGGATCGGTGTCTAATATTTTGAACTTTATTAACAAAGCAGGAGCAAAGGTTTATTATCAAGACTTTAGTGAGATTCATACAAGCGGACACGCTGCACAAGAAGAGCAGAAGCTTATGTTGCGACTTGTAAAGCCCAAATTTTTCTTGCCAGTGCATGGAGAATATAATCATATTTTAAAGCACAAAGAAACAGCTATTTCTTGTGGAATTGATGAAAAGAATATTTATCTTATGGAAGATGGCGATCAAGTGGAAGTAGCACATAATTATTTGCGTAAAGTCCGAAGCGTAAAAACCGGCAAAACATATATTGATAATCAAGTTAATGCAACTATTGCTAATGATATTGTTTTGGATAGACAAAATTTGGCTGAAAATGGGATTGTTAGCGTGATGGTGCAAATTGATAAGGCTAAAAATGCCCTTATTGGTAAGCCTAGAGTGCAAACTATGGGAATTATTGCGAATAAAGATATTATGAGTTTTAATAAAGAGATTGAAGAGTTTTTTAGCCTTTTTGTTAAAAATTGCAAAAAAGAACTCTATAATAGCCAAAAAGCAATGGAGAATGAGGTGCGTAATGCCCTAAGAAAGCTAATGTTTAAGAAAACTAAGCGTTATCCTATTATTTTTCCAAATATTATTTTTAACTAGAATCCTTGTGATTCTTGCCTAGATTTTATTGAAGGATTGAAATGTTTGAGTGGATTTTGAGTGCAGAAATGTGGGTTGCTTTGCTGACGCTCATTGGCTTAGAGATTGTTTTGGGGATTGATAATATTATTTTTATTGCTATTTTGGTAGGTAGGTTACCAAAAGAGCAAAGACAGAGGGCAAGAATCTTTGGTCTTGGTTTAGCCATGCTAACGCGTTTGATGCTGTTACTCTCACTTTTTTGGATTATGAAGCTTACAACTCCGCTCTTTAGCGTGTTTTCGCAAGATATTTCTGGGAGAGATATTATTTTGATTCTTGGAGGTTTGTTTTTGATTGCAAAATCTACCTTAGAAATCCACCATGATATTGATAATGCCGGTGAAAAGAGTGATGAAAATCTATTAAAAGAAGGAGCTAAGCGAGGATTTTTTAGTGTGCTTATTCAAATTGCAATTTTAGATATAGTGTTTTCGCTTGATTCGGTTATTACAGCAGTGGGAATGGTTAATAATATAGAAATTATGATGATTGCTGTTATTGTAGCGGTTTTGGTAATGATGCTTGCAAGCAAGAGCATTTCAGAGTTTGTTGATGAAAATCCAACCATTAAGATTCTTGCCTTAGCTTTTTTGATCTTGGTGGGCGTAACTTTGGTAGCAGAAGGTTTGGAATTTCATATTTCTAAAGGTTATATTTATTTTGCTATGGCATTTTCTTTGGGGGTGGAATCAATTAATATTTATATCAAAAAGAAACACGCTTCACAAAGGAAATCTTAAAAAATGGCTACCAAAACCCTAACTATTATTGATACTTTTGGTTTTTTATTTCGGAGCTACTTTGCACTTCCTCCATTAAAGAATCACAATGGATTTCCAACAGGACTTTTGACAGGCTTTGCAAATTTAATTATGCAGTTACATAAGGATTATCCTAAAGATTATCTAGTGTTTGCCCTTGATTCTAAAGGAGAAAATTTTCGCAAACAAATCGATCCGCTTTATAAAGCAAATCGCCCAGAAGTGCCACAGGATTTGAAATTGCAACTTGAGGTTGCCATAAGATGGGTAGAAGATATGGGCTTTAAAAATATTAGTATTGAAGGCTTTGAAGCAGATGATGTGATTGCTTCTATTAATAAGCAAGTCAATAAGCTTGATGTTAATGTGCGAATTATTAGCCACGATAAGGATCTTTATCAGCTAATTGATAAAGATACTTTTTTGTTTAATCCTAGTAAAAAAGAAGAAATTAGAGAAGAAGAATGTAAAGAAAAATATGGCGTTTATCCTAGTCAATTTGTAGATTATCAAAGTATTGTGGGTGATGGTGTAGATAATGTCCCCGGGGTGAAGGGCATTGGGGCAAAGGGTGCGGCTAATTTGCTAAATAATTTTGGTAGCTTAGATGCAATTTATGAGCATTTAGATGAGATTCCGCAAAAGCGAACTAGGGAGCTTCTAAGTGTGGCTAAAGACGATGCATATCGCAGTAGAGAGCTTGTAAGGCTTAGAGATGATTTGTTAGAAGAGTTTGATTTAAGTGAATGTAAAATGCCTCAAGACTCGCCCTTGCTTAAAATCTTGGATTCTTTAAGAGAATATGATTTAAATAGTATTTTAAAAAAAATAAACAAAAATGCTACACCTCAAATAAAAGATACGCCAATCAAATCACAAGAAAACAAGCAAAAAAAGCAGTTTGTTTATAAGCCACATTTGATTGGGAGTGATTTAGAGCTTAGGGAATTTTTTATGGCATTGCCCAAAGAGAGTATTTTTTCTTTTGACACTGAAACAACTTCTTTAGATGTAAGAAAGGCAAAGATTGTTGGCTTCTCTTTTAGTGTAAATGGTATAGATTGTTATTATGTCCCTATTGCACATAATTATTTGGGTGTTGAATCGCAAGTGAGTTTGGAATGTGCTAGAGAGTGTATTAAGCAGATTTTTCAATCTCAATGCGTGATTGGTCATAATCTCAAATACGATCTCGAAATTCTAAAAACAAATTTTGATTTTGTTACAGAGGATTTTTCAAAAGTACGCGATAGTATGCTTTTGGCTTGGCTTTTACAGAGTGATTCTCTTTGCAATTTAGATTTTTTGATGAAAAAATATTTTAATCACGAAATGATTCATTACAAAGACATTGTAGGTAAAAATGAAAATTTTTCAAATATCTCAATTCAGTGTGCATGTGAGTATGCTAGTGAAGATGCAGCAGCTTGCTATCAGCTTTATTTTAAACTTCAAAGCTTAGCGGATAAATCGCTTTTAGAGATCGCACAAAAAGTGGAATATCCCTTTATTCAAAGCTTGATGAGTATGGAGTTATTAGGTATTAAAATTGATTTGGAATATTTTTTAAGATTAAATGCGCAATCAAGAGAGAAGTTGCATCAAATCTCTGAAGAAATTTTTATTTTAGCCAATAAGCGCTTTAATCTTAATTCTCCCCAGCAATTAGCGAGTGTTTTGTTTGATGATTTAAAGCTACAAACAGGCAAAAAGACTAAAATAGGTTATAGCACTTCTGAATTGGTGTTAAATTCACTTTATGATTCGCATCCCATTATTCCTAAAATTTTGGAATATCGAGAATCTTTTAAACTTTATAGCACTTATATTGAGCCTTTGATTGAACACGCAAAAAATAACTTAGAGCATCGAATCTACACTTCTTTCATGCAAACAGGCACTAGCACAGGACGCCTTAGTTCCAAAAATCCTAATTTGCAAAATATTCCTGTAAAAACTTTAGAGGGAAGACGCATACGCGAGGGCTTTATTGCAAAAGAAAATTGTTTGTTAGTGAGTTTGGATTATTCACAAATTGAATTGCGCCTTTTAGCGCATTTTTCGCAAGATAAGGCAATGATTGATGCATTTTTACAAGATGCAGATATTCACCTAGAAACAGCCAAAAAGATTTTTGGGGAGGAAATAGCACAAGAGAAACGAGCAGTTGCCAAAAGTATTAATTTTGGTTTAATTTATGGAATGGGTCCTAAAAAGCTTTCTGAAACACTCAAAATTAGTTTTCAAGAAGCCAAAACTTATATCCAAAATTATTTCACTTCTTTTCCGATGATTAAGGATTTTTTAAAAAAACAAGAGGAATTTATTTTGGAGAATGGTTATTCTAAAACGCTTTTGGGCAGAATGAGAAAATTTGATTTTGATGGGATTCAAGAATATCAAAAGGCAGCTTTTTTAAGGGAGGGAATTAATGCAATTTTTCAAGGTAGTGCAGCTGATATTATCAAAATGGCAATGAATAAAATTATACACTCCTCTTTAGAATCAAAGTTATTATTGCAAGTGCATGATGAATTGATTTTTGAAACTCCAAAAGAAATAGCTAGTGAAGAAGCCAAAAAGATTGCTTTAATTATGGAGAATATTGCCACACTAAGAGTGCCGCTTAAATGCAGCATAAGTATTGGAGAGAATTGGGGGAAATTAAAATAGGTAAAAAATCACTTCTGTTTCTCTTTGGCAATTTCTCTTAGAGTGCTTTTGATGCATTCCATCTCTTTTGCCCATTCTTTCCATAGCCCTTTTCTTTTGTTTCTTGCAACACTCTCTAATGTTTCTAATTTTGTAATAACTTCTTCTTGAGTGAGATCAAAATATTGAACCACTCCATAACCATCTTTGATAATTTGCTCATTAAATAAATTTCCACCATTTTGCAAAAAACACCAGCCATTTTGATAGCTTAGAAAATATATTTGTTCAGAAAAAATTTTATTTTGTGTGTAATTCATTGCAAAATGGTGCATTGCTTTTAGAGTTTTTGGGTTAATTTCACAAATATCTGATTGGAAGTTTTTGCTAGGGGTAGCCACGCCATAAAGCTGACAATAAAGCCTTCCAAAATCCTTAGAATAAACTCCAAATAGTGCAGGGGCGTAAATGGACTTTAGAATTCCTTGTAAAGGAATGGGAGTAAAAACAAGCGAAAAGAGTGGCATACAAAATAAGGCTAAAACTAAAAAGGTAATCCTAAAAAATTTCATTGAATCCCGCTTGCTTTAAGAAGGCTTTGCACGTAAGGATTTTTTGGATTTTTAAAAACTTCTTGGGTTTTGCCACGCTCAAGTGCTTCGCCATTTTTTAAGACAATGACATTTTGACAAAGAGTAGCAATGACACTTAAATCGTGGCTAATGCAGAGATAGCTTAAGCGGTATTGTTTGGATAGTTTTAGAAGTAAATTAAGAATCTGTTTTTGTGTATTTTTATCTAAAGCACTTGTTGGCTCATCAAGTAGTAAGACTTTTGGTTTTAAAATCAAGCTTCTTGCAATACTCACTCTCTGCCTTTGTCCGCCACTTAGCTCATTAGGATAGCGCTCCAAAAAGCTTTCATCTAAACTTGTATCCAAAAGGACTTGTTTGATTCTAGCTTGGCAATCTTGGATATTGTGGGCAATTAGCCCTTCTGCTAGGATTTGGGCGATGGTCATTTTGGGATTAAGTGAGCTAAAGGGATCTTGAAAAATCATTTGGATATTTTTTCTAAAATCCCTTAATTTTTCTCCTTGAAGTAAAAAGAAATCTTGATTAAGTAAATCCACTTTTCCTTTGGATTCTACTAAGCGGCAAATAGCGTTTGCAAGAGATGTTTTACCACTGCCTGATTCTCCAATAATACCCAAACTCTCCCCCTCTCTTAACTCAAAACTAAGAGGTTTAAGAGCTTCAAAACTCTCCAAAGTTTTCCCCCAAAAGCTTTTTTTAGTAGGATATGAAACTTGCAAGTTTTCAACTTCTAAGAGTGGTTTTCCAAAATCTAAGTGAGTATTGTAAGAGAAATGAAGGGATTGCACCAAAAGTTTAGTGTAAGGATTTTGTGGATTTTTAAAAATATTTTGTGTAAAACCTCTCTCGATAATTTCACCTTGTTTTAATACAAGAATGGTTTTGCAGAGTTTGGAGATCACTAAGAGATCATGGCTAATAAACAAAACACTAAGATGAAGCTTTTTTTGTAAAGATTGCAAAAGCAAAAGAATTTGTTCTTGCGTGGTGGAATCTAAAGCGGTTGTGGGTTCATCAGCAATAAGAAGTTTGGGTGAGTTTGCAAGGGCGATGGCAATGCAGATTCTCTGCCTTTGTCCCCCGCTTAATTCATAAGGATATGATTCTAGCACTTTTTGTGGTAAATGGACATTTTCTAAAAGCTCTATTAATTTACTTTGAAGATCTGTTTTAGGGAGGTTTGGATTGTGGATTAAAAGTGCTTCGGCAAGTTGCTTTTTAATTTTATGAAGTGGGTTTAGGGCGCTAAGTGGCTCTTGAAAAATATAGCTAATTTCTTTGCCACGAATCTTTTGCATTTTAGTTGATGAGTATTGAAGTAGATTCTGTCCCAAAAAGTTAATTTCACCTTTTTGGTATTGGAGATTAGGAAGGAGTTGTAAAATGGCATTGCCTAGCATAGATTTTCCACTGCCTGACTCTCCAACAATCCCTAAAATACTCCCTTCTTCAAGTGTAAAAGAAATGTTTTTTAGACTAAAATTGCCAAGCTTTAAACAAAGATTTTTAATTTCTAAAAGTTTCATTATTTCCCTTTAAGCAATCTCGCAATCCCTCTCCAATGAAAACCAAAAGACAAAGTAAGATACTAAGAGTAAAAAATCCGCTTAAGCCTAGCCATGGGGCGTTAAGATTGTTTTTGCCTTGGGCTAAAATTTCCCCTAAACTTGCATTGGGTGGCGGTAATCCAAGCCCTAAGAAATCCAAAGAAGCTAGAGTGGTGATACTTCCGCATAAAATAAAAGGCAAATAGGTTAGCAAAGCCACAAGGGCATTAGGTAAAATATGATAGAAAATAATCCGATAGTGGCTTACTCCAAGCATTTTTGCAGCTTTAATATAATCAAGATTCCGCACTTTTAAAAATTCCGCTCTCACAAAAGGAACAAGCGCAATCCAAGAAAATAAAAGTACAGCAAAAAGGATAGTCCAAAAGGTCGGTTGCAATAAACTAGCTAAAATAATTAAGATAAATAAAATAGGCATTCCACTCCAAATCTCAATAAGTCTTTGTCCAAATAAATCAATTTTTCCTCCAAAATATCCACAAATAGCACCGATTAAAAGCCCAATAATGGAGCTAAAAAAGGTGAGAATAAAAGCAAAGAGTATGGAAGTCTTAAGCCCATAAAGCAAACGCGCCACAACATCTCTACCTAAATCATCAGTGCCTAGAGGATTTAAAAGACTTGGTGGAGTAGGAGCGGGAGAGGGTAGTGTATAGATAATTGTATCATAAGAATAAGGGATAGGTGGCATAATTAAAAAACCCTTTTGTTTGATTAGATCTTGCAAATAAGGATCATTGTAGTTGGCTTCACTCTCAAAATCTCCCCCAAAGGTAGTTTCAGGATAATTTTGAAAAATAGGAAAATAGCTTTGATTGTCATAGCGGATATAAAGAGGCTTGTCATTAGCGATAAATTCCGCGTTAAGGCTAATAATGAAAATCCCCAAAAAAATCCATAGGGAATAAAAGGCTTTTTTGTTGGCTTTAAAAGTGTGGTAATGTCGCTGTGTGAAAAATCCCATTTTATACCTTCTGGAAGTTGATTCTAGGATCAATTAAAACATAGAGCAAATCGCTAATTAGCGTGATGATTAATCCAAAAAGCGTAAAGAGATACAATGTCCCAAAAATCACAGGATAATCGCGCGTGATAATGGATTCATAACCAAGTAATCCCAGACCATCTAAAGAAAAGATAATTTCTACCAAAAGCGATCCGGTGAGCAAGATTCCAAGTAGAGCTTGGGGAATTGATGAGAGAATTAAAAGCATTGCATTGCGAAAAATATGTCCATAGAGCACTTGATTTTGGTTTAATCCTTTGGCAAAGGCAAGCTTGACATATTGTTTGTGAATCTCCTCTAAAAAAGAATTTTTTGAAAGCAAGGTCAAGGTCGCAAATCCGCCAACGCTAAGGGAGATGACTGGTAGTGTAATATGCCAAAAATAATCTTTTATTTTTTCTAATAAAGAAAGCGATTCGAAGTTGTCGCCTATGATTCCACGCAAAGGAAACCAACTAAAATAAGTCCCTCCTGCAAAGAAAATAATTAGTATCAAGGCAAAAAGAAAAGTGGGAATCGCATTGCCAATAATAATGAGTGTGCTTGTGAAGTGATCAAAAGGAGTGCCATTATGGATAGCTTTTTTAATGCCTAAGGGAATGGAGATAAGATAAATAAGCAAAGTGCTCCAAAGTCCAAGAGAAATAGAAACAGGAAGCTTTTCTACAAGGAGATCTAACACGGAAGCATTTTTGTAAAAACTCTCTCCAAAGTCTAAGAAAACATAGTTTTTTAGCATTAAAAAATATCTTTCCAGTAGCGGTTTGTCGAATCCATAAAGGGTATTAATTTTTTGGATTGTTTCTGAATCTAGCCCTTGATTTTTATAGATTCCACCACTAGAGACTTCACCTTGTAGATTCTGTGATTCTAATTTAGCAATCATTTGCTCAACAGGACCACCTGGGGCGGCTTGAATGATAAAGAAATTAAGCGTGATAATCCCAAAAAGAGTAGGAATAATAAGCAAAAGTCTTTTTAGGATATAAGTTCCCATACAAATTCCCTTAACGCCTAAAAGATGGATATTTTTCTTGTATTTTTAAAAGTTTATTTTCATTAACCCACCAAGTTTCAAATCCGACATCATAAATGGGTGTAATTTGGGGATGTTCTAAAAAATTCCAAAAGGCGATTCGGAAAGTTTTTGTATGAAAATGTGGAATTACATAATAATTCCACAAGAGCACTCTATCAAGTGCTCTTGTTGCAGTAAGCAAGTCTTGATAGTCTTTGGCGTTAATGATTTTTTGTATTAGAGAATCAATTACAGGATTTTTAATCCCCGCATAATTATAGCTACCCTTTGCATCAGCAGCACTAGATCCCCAAAAAAAGCTTTGCTCATTACCTGGAGAGAGGCTTTGGGGGAAAACTCCTACAATCATATCATAATCAAAGGCGCGAAGCTGATTAATGTATTGGCTAACATCAACTAATCTAATTTTCATTTCAATGCCTAAAATTTGCAAGTTTCTAGCAAAGGGTATGGCAACGCGCTCCATCGCAGGAGAAACAAGTAAGAGCTCAAAAACAAAGGGTTGATTATTTTTATCATAAAGCTTACCATTTTTTGTTGCAAAACCGGCTTCTTTAAGTAGTTTTTGTGCTTTTTTAAGATTGTCTCTATTGTTTCCATTGCCTTGTGTTATAGGGAGCTTGAAACTTTGGGTAAAAAGCTCTTGTGGGAGTTTATCTCTAAAAGATTCTAAGAGTTTTAATTCCTCTCCAAGTGGAATCCCAACACTTGCAAATTCGGAATTATCAAAAAAGCTTGTTGTCCTTGCGTATTGATTAAAAAAGAGATTTTTATTGCTCCATTCAAAGTCAAATGCTAACCCTAAAGCTTCTCTTACTCTAATGTCTTGAAAAATGCTTTTGCGTAAATTAAAAACAAAACCTTGCATTCCACTAGAGAGGGAGTGCAAGATTTCTTGTTTGATAATCTCGCCACTATTAAGCGCCTTGCCATTATAACCTAAAGCCCAATTTTTAGCACTCATTTCTTGTCTGTAGTCATACCTCCCTGCTTTAAAAGCTTCAAGTGCTACAGAATCATCTTTGTAATAATCAAAAGTGATTCTATTGAAATTAAAATATCCAATGCGCGTTGGGTGATCTTTTGCCCAATAGTTTTCTACTCTTTTGTAAGTGATGCTACGCCCAGCTTCAAAAGATTCAATTTTATAAGGACCACTTCCAAGTGGGATTCTAAGTGGGTTTGCTTTGGGGGTTGTGGTTTCATAATAGTGTTTAGGGAGAATAGGTAAATCCCCTAAAATTAAAGCTAATTCTCGATTTTTAGAATCTTTAAAATTAAAGCGAATAGTGTGTTTATCTACCACGATAGCTTCTTTAATGTCAGCATAGTAGCGATTCATTGAAGGATTTTCTCCGCGCGCAATGAGATTAAAGCTAAATTCAACATCAAATGCGGTAATTTCTTTGCCATCATTGAATCTTGCATTGGGATCAAGATGAAAAATCACAAAGGTATTGTCTTTTGCTCTTTGGATTTGTTTGGCAATAAGCCCATATTGGCTGCTTGGTTCATCTAAAGAGCGTACCATTAGTGTATCATAAATTAGATGTAGCCCTTGAGCACTTGTGCCTTTAAGCAAAAAATCATAAAAACTATCAAAAGTCCCAATGGCATATTCTTTGATATGTCCCATCTTAGGGGCATTGGGATTGACATAGTCAAAATGTTTGAAGTTTTTGTATTTCACTTCACCATTAATAGCAAAGGCATTGTCGCTGTAAGTGTCTGCGCTAAAAAGATTCAAAATAAAGAAAAAAAGAAAAAATAAATAACGCATTGTATTCCTTGGATTTTTTCAAAAAACTTTTTTGATTCTAGCAAATAAAAGATTATTTTTACTTAACATTTTATTAACATTTCTTCACTATACTTTCGCGTTTAATTTTACTTCAAAAGGATTAACAATGACAAAACAATTTCGCAATATTCACATTTATCTTAGCTTGTTTTTTCTGCCGGTTGCATTAATGTATGCGCTAACAGGGGTTTTGTATATTAGTGGGTTTAACCAAGATAGCGGAGCAACTAAGAACACTTACATTCTTAATGCCGAGATTGCTAAGGGGGGAGAAGTAGAGGCGATGTTGAATTATTTGCAAAGTAATAATATTCCTTTACCCTCTAAAACAGAGCCTACACTTAATAAACGCGGTGCTTTGAGCGTGGGTGGAGCGCATTATTCAGCAAGTATTGCTAAAAGCGGTGAAAATCAATGGACTATCACAACGCTAGAGCGCTCTTTTATTGGCGATCTTATTATGCTTCATAAAGCAAAAGCCAAATGGTATTTTGATGTTTTAGCTATTGGTTTTGGTATTACGATGGTTTTGCTTTACCTCTCTGGATTGATGATTACTCTTTTTAACTCTAAGAAAAATAGAAATATTCAATATGGGACAATTTTGGCAGGCTGTCTTGTAAGCATTGTTTTGGGCATTTTAAGTGTAATGTAGTCAAGAATGGATTTTTCCATTCTTGAATCTGCATTGCTTTTATTCTCTCAAATAATGCGTAAAAAGTTTCTTAAAGCTCACCAAACCAAAGAAGCAAATATCGTAATTAAAACAATCGAAAATAAATTAACCCATACGCCATATTTCATCATTTCTATTTGTTTGACATAGCCTGTTCCATATACAATTGCATTAGGTGGAGTTGCCACAGGTAGCATAAAGGCACAACTTGCACCAAATCCAATTACAAGCGGCAAGATATGTTCTGGCATTCCAATAGCTTCGCCAACTACTCCAAAAATCGGCACAAGTAGAGCAGCACTTGCTGTGTTGCTTGTAAATTCGGTTAGGGCAATGATGAAAAAGGCTACTACGATAATAATAATTAGCCAATGGCTATTGCCAAAGATTTGTGCTACACCATTTGCCAAAACTGCACTAGCTCCAGAATCTTTTAAAATCGCACTCAAAGCTAATCCCCCACCAAAAAGCCACAAAACACCCCAATCTGTATTGTTTTGAATATCTTTCCAAGTGGCTACTTTGGTAACCCCAATAGCAATTGCACAAGCAAGGGCAATAATGGTGTCTAAATCATCAATACCCCCCAAAAGAGAACTGATTTTTGCACTAAATATCCATGCAAGTGCAGTGAGGGCAAAAATGATTAGGATAATGGTTTTTTTGTGATTCCATTGTGTGTTTTCTAATTCTATGCTAAATTGAGTGTTTAAATTAGGCTTCAAAAGTAAATACAAAATAATGATGCAGCTAGGTAACATAATTAGCATAAATGGTATTCCAAGCTTCATCCAATCAAAAAAGTTCATTTGCAAATATGCAGCTGCAATTGCATTTGGTGGGCTTCCAACCAAAGTTCCAAAGCCTCCGATACTTGCACTATATGCCACACCCAAAAGCACAAACACAAAAGTATTGCGGTCTTTGTCTATTTTGAGATTAGATAGAATACCAAGTGCCAAAGGTAGCATAATAGCAGCAGTGGCAGTGTTGCTAATCCACATTGAAAGAAGGGCAGCAACACAAAAAAGCAGGATAATAGCTAAGCTCATTTTGCCTTTTGCTAAGTAAATGAGATAATTTGCAATGAAACGATCTAGTGCTTGAATATGCAATGCACTAGCAATCGCAAAACCTCCAAAAAACAGGAATATTACCGGATCAGCAAAAGTTTTTAATACGCTAGAGGTATTTTCTAAGCCAAAGATTACTGCCAAAAAGGGCACGCACAATGCAGTAATGGCAGTATGGGTAGCCTCTGTAATCCACAAAATCCCCACAAAAATCAAAATGCAAATCCCGATGTTTGCATTTCTCTCAAAGGGTAAAAAAGTATATAAAAGTGCAAAGATAAGAATATCAATTGCAATAATAATTAGAGATTTTTTTATTGATTCCAAATCAATTTTCCCCTATTTTTGGATTATTTGAACCAATTTTTGATTTTATCCACAAGCCCTTCTAGGCAGTTGATAGGCTTTGCTTCTTCATAGCCAAAAGATTGATGTAATTCATTGAGTAGTGATTTTTGTTTTTCTTCAAGCTTAGTAGGATAAGTAATATTAACAACAGCAATAAAATTTCCTTTTTTATTACCATTGACACTTTTCACACCTTCACCATGAAAAACAAATTGTTGTTTGTCTTTGACGCCAATGGGGATTTTAAGCTCTAATTCTTTGGTTAGTGCAGGAATCTTAATGGTTCCTCCAAGCATCACAAGAGTAAAAAACACAGGGACTTCTAAATAAATATCATTATGATGGCGGATAAAATGTTCATCTTCTAGAGCTTGGATTTCAATGTATAAATCTCCCCTTGTGCCATCTGGCATAAGATTCCCGCGTTGGGTTACTCGGATTTGATTATGACTATCAACACCTTCTGGGATATTGACTTCAAATTTCTCTTTTTCTTCTTTGTAGCCTCTGCCATGACATTTTTCGCATTTTTCACTAATCATTTGTCCGTTTCCATGGCATTTAGAGCAGGTTTGAGCAAAAGTCATAAAACCTTGTGAAAAAGTTTCTCTACCGCTACCTTTACAAACTTTGCAAGTTTCTACCTTTCCATCTTTTGCACCGCTTCCTTGGCAAGAATCGCAAGATTTTTTATAAAGGATTTCTATTTCTTTTTTGCAGCCAAAAACCGCTTCTTGAAAGGTTAATTCAAGGGCTATTCCCAAATCGCGCGGATATTTTTCATTTTTCTTACTTCTTTGGCTAAATCCGCCAAAACCTCCAAAATTGCCACCAAATACCGAATTAAAAATATCAAAAATACTCTCTCCCATATCGCTAAAGCCAAATCCGCTACTCTCCAATCCCTTTTTACCATAAGTATCATAAATTTGTCTTTTTTCGCTGTCGCTTAAGATTTGATAGGCTTCATTGACTTTTTTAAACATTTCTTCGGCTTCTTTATTATCAGGGTTTCTATCTGGGTGGTATTTTAAAGCCATTTTGCGATAAGCTTTTTTGATTTCATCTCCACTTGCATTGCGCTGCACTTCTAATATTTCATAATAATCAAATTCTTCCAAATTAATAACTCCTAATTATTTTAAAAAATTAATGGCAGATTCTAGCTAATTTTAACTAGATTTATTATTAACTTTACTCTTGGATTTGGGGTAGATTTATTGATTATTCATTTAGTTGCAGTTATAATCTACTTTAGATTTAATAGGCATTTTTTTAATATAAAAAGGCTAGGGTAATATTTTATGAAATCACTTCCAGAAAGTTTTGCAAAATTAGTAGAATCTTTAGAAAAACTTCCAAGCATAGGTAAAAAATCAGCAATGCGTCTTGCTTATTTTTTGGCTTTTGAAGATAAATTTAGTGCCTTGCAGATTGCCCATAATATTGAGCATTGTATGCAAGAGTTACGAATTTGTGAAGAATGTTTTGGGATTAGCAAAGAGTCAGTTTGCGAGATTTGTTCAAATGCGATGCGAAACAATGGCGAACTTTGTATTCTAACAAATCCTAAAGAGATTTTTTTATTAGAAGAGAGTGGCGAGTTTCATGGGAAGTATTTTGTGATCACTTCTTTAGAATCGTTAAATATAAAGTTTTTGGAAAACAAAATTATAAGAGACAAAGTAAGGGAAATTATTTTTGCGCTTAGCCCATCTTTAAATAGCGATAGTTTAATGCTGTATTTAGAAGACAAGCTTAGTCATTTAGACTTGCAATTTACCAAAATTGCACAGGGAGTGCCAACGGGCGTGAGCTTGGAAAATATTGATCAACTCTCTATTATACGAGCTTTGCAGTCTCGCGTGAAGATTTAAAAGGGGGGAATAATGGTAGAGATTATAGAGAATTTAAATCTTTATATTGTTATCATTGGTGTGATTTTGTTTATCAGTGTTTATGCAAGTAAAATTTCAGAGAAAATTGGAATCCCATTGTTGCTTATGTTTTTAGGGATTGGAATGTTGCTTGGAAGTGAGGGGATTGGTGGAATTGAATTTGATAATGCACTGCTAACTCAAGCCATAGGGACAATTGCATTGATTTTTATTTTGTATAGTGGAGGGCTTGACACTTTTTGGGAAGAAGTGAAGCCAGTTGCGATTAATGGAATCTTGCTTGCAACATTTGGTGTTTTAATTACAGCCTTGGTGATGGCTTGTTTTATTTATTTGATTTTAGACTTTACATTTTTAGAATCAATACTTTTGGGTTCGATTGTTTCTTCTACAGATGCCGCAGCAGTTTTTATGATTCTGCGTTCTCAAAAGATTAGGCTTAAAAATAATATCCGTCCGCTTTTGGAATTAGAATCAGGAAGCAATGATCCTATGGCAATTTTTTTAACAATTATTGTTTTGCAAATTCTTACGATGCCTCAAGCTAATGCGGTGAGTGAATGGTTTTTTTATTTTGTTATACAATTTGCGATTGGAGGGGTGCTTGGGCTAGTGTGTGGCTATCTATTCCCTAAGATTTGCCAGTTTATTAATATTTCTCAAGCAGGGCTTTATCCTCTTATTAGTGTAGCGTGGTTATTTATGATTTTTGGACTTTCTTCACTTTTAGGCGGAAATGGTTTTTTAAGCATTTATATTGCAGGAATTATGACAAATAAATTTGCTTTTCCTAATAAAGCACATATTATTGCCTTTCACGATGTGATTGCTTGGATGATGCAAATTGTAGTGTTTTTGGTTTTAGGTCTGTTGGTGTTCCCATCAGAACTCCCAGAAGTAGCTATTCAAGCCTTAATCCTTTCTTTAGTGTTAATTTTTATTGCACGTCCAATGAGTGTGTTTATTTCTCTAATGAAGAGTAAATATAGCACTAAAGAAAAAGCTTATATTTCGTGGGTGGGATTGAGGGGAGCAGTGCCTATTATTTTAGCTACTTATCCTTATGCTTATAAGCTTGAAAATTCACATATGATTTTTAATATGGTGTTTTTTATGGTACTTGTTTCAGTACTTTTACAGGGAGTTACGATTGGTTTTATGGCAAAACGACTTGGAATCATTGAAGAGTAGCTTGGAATTATTTTTGCTTTTTGTTTGCTAAAGAGATTCAATGTGAGGAGTTTTTGTGCGTTTTTTTGTTTTTTTGTTTTTAATGGTAGAAATTTTAGTGAGTTATGAAATTTATCAAGGAATAGCTCCTCAAAGCACTTATCATTCGCTATATGAAACAAGAAAGAATCGTTTGCTTGGTGTTTATGGGACTTATAATAAAGTAGAATCAGATGCTAATCTTGGAATTGTGGGTTTTGATTCTCAAAATCACGATTTAGATGAAAAACCTTTTGGGTTTGGAATAAAGGCAGGATATTTATTAAGCCCAAATCATAGAATCTCGCTTGGTTTTGAAAATACTTTAAAGAAAAATGGATTTTCTTATCGCACTTTAACTCTTGGTTATTCCTTCACTCCACGGATTCCAAATACACAAAGTTGGCGACTTTTGCTTGGAGTGGAAGCAGGATTGGCATTTGGAAAATTTGATTCTGGAAGTTTTGTGATTAATAATAGTGCTATGGGGAAACTTGATTATACTGGGCTAACTTATGGTGTTAGAGCTGGGGCAATTTATGAAATGCAATTTGGGGAGTTAGAGTTTGGCATTCAATCAAAACGATTAGATTTTGGGGAGGAGAGTAGTAGTGTGCTTATTAATGATGCTCCAACAGGGACGAGTTTGGATTTAAGCGACACTTCTAGCACGGGAATCTATTTTGGTTACAATTTCTTATTTTAAAGAGAATCTTTGATAAAGATTCCCAAAAATCCTTCTAAGAAATTCGTGTATCATCTCTTAGAAGAGCAATATGAAGCGTTTAATCATTATCATTCCATTACAACAGATTTGCCCGATCCATTAGGCGTTGCAAGACAATTTACAAGTGATAAAGTAGCGCTTTTTTGCGCTTTGTTTGCCTATGGAAATGCAAGGGCAATTGTGCGATTTTTAGAATCTTGTAATTTGTATTTTTTGGAGCAAACAAGCATTCAAAGCAATGCGTGTTTAAGCGAGATTCCCTATTGCACAAATAAGCCTTATCGCTTTCAAAACCAAGATGAAATACAAGATTTTTTTGAATCTCTTTTAATGAGTGGGAATTTATATGAAATTTTTTATCGAGCTTATAAAAAGGATTCTTTACTAAAGGGAATTGAAGCTTTGCAGAATCATCTCTATAACAATCTTCAAAACACAACAAAAGGCTTAGAATTTCTCATTGGCAAACCTCAATCTAATTCTCCTTTGAAGCGTTGGAATATGTTTTTGCGTTGGATGGTGCGTAAAGATTGCATTGATCTTGGATTTTGGGAGGGGATTAGGCGGAGTGATTTGATTTTGCCTTTAGATACGCATACCTTTAGAGTGTCTCAAAAGCTTGGTATTCTAAAAAGAAAAAGCTATGATTTAAAGGCAGCTTTAGAAGTGAGTGAGTTTCTAAAAAAGCTAGATTCAAAAGATCCAATCAAATATGACTTTGCTCTTTATAGAATTGGTCAGTTAGGACTTATTTAGCCCTTTAGACCAAGTAGAGTATTGAGCATTTCATCGATGGTTGAAACCATTTTGGCATTGGCGCTATAACCGCTTTGGTATTTGATTAGATTAATGAGTTCATCATCTACAGAAACTTCAGAAATCGCTTTGTATTCTTGTTTGACAGAAATATAAACAGCTTCTTTGGTTTCTAGTGTGATTTGTGTGCTTTCAGTTTGAGAAGAAACCCTTCCAGCAATATAGCGAAAATATCCACTAATAGTCTCACTTTGTTGTGTTCCATCTTGACTTGTAAAAGTGATTTTGTCATATTGGAGCTGTTGCATGAGGTTAGCAATTTCAAAGTTTCCATCAACAGGTTCTCGATAGGCGCGAATTAGTGTTGCATCGCTTTTGTAAGGTTCGGCAAGTTCAATATTATCCGCGCTATTTCCGGCAAAAAATCGGTTGATTCCAAGCGCTCCTGCAAAATTTGTCCCATCATCTTGAATAGAAATATAAATTTCCTCAGCAGGATTTTTTGAAGTAATGGTAAATGTCTTTGTCTCGTTATTGTAAGTAGCTACAAAGCGATCATCAAAGTCATCACTAGCATTCATATTGCCATTGTCATCAATGTTTGCATTGAGTTGATCTAAAACATCTTGCATACTTGTAAGATTGTCGATATTAACACTTCTTGAGCCAAGTTCTTCGCCTTTTTTGTTATACATTACTACTTTAAAACTTCCAGAATTGATATTGTAATCGCTAGTAACTAACGCATCTTGGCTGTTGATATTTAAGGTGTCGCTTTTTGCGCTTAGCTGCGAACTTTGTGCATAAATGTTGTTGGTTGCTTCAATGAGCCCATTTGCAAAGGTGTCTAAATCATTGATATAAACCTGTAATTTGCCCAAAGTTCCATTGCAATCTAACACTTCTTCAGTGCGGATTAAATCAAGTATAGCACCTACTTTTCCTTCATTGATAGCATTGGTAAGATTGTATTCTTTATGATCGCTTCTTAGATATTTAATTGTATAGATTCCGCTTGGATTTTGAGAATTATCAAGAGTGAGTGGATGAAATGAAGCGCCATCAACAATAGCTTTTCCGCCAACAGTGAGAGTGTAGCCATCATCAAAATCAGCAATATTTTCATTCACACAAGCACTGCCCATAACACCTTGTTTAAAAACATCACACCCAATGAGATTATTGATTTCAAATTCATATTGATCTCTTAAATCCCTTAAATCATTGGCTTTTTGATTGAGCTCTTTATATTCATATTCAGCGATTTTCTTATTAAGCTGCGCAATTTGCTCCCCTAGGCGATTAACTTCATCAACTGCCACCTTAAGTTCATTGTTTAAGCTTTTTTGAAGATTTACAAGCCTATCTCTTGTGTTAGAGATATTGTTAGCAAGTGTGGATGCTTGTTCAGCAAGGGCAATTTTTTGTGCAGAATCTCCGGATTTGGTCGATAAATCTTTCCAAGCATTAAAATAGTTTTGCAAGTCATTATAGATGCCCACTCCATCAACTTCGGGATAGTAAGATGAGGCTTCTTTTAAGCCTTCAAAGTTTTTTTCATAAAAGGTTTTTTCCGCACTTGCTTTTTTGTAGCGAGAAAAAGTGTATTCATCATGGATACGCTCAACGCTTAGGATATTTAATCCTTGTCCGATGACATAATTTGATGAAGTTTGAAGTGGTGTTTGTGCTGAACTTCTAACCACTTGGCGGGAGTAAAATTCATTATTAGCATTTGCAATATTGTGACTCACCGTATCTACCATAACTTGATGTCCGGTTAGTCCAGTATAAGGAGTGTTTAAAGAAGAAAGTAATCCACCCATAGCTTCTCCCCTAAACTTCAGTTTTTAAGAAAGAAGAATTGCTTAGAGTGCTTTTGCTATAGCCTTGTTGCTCTACAGGAACAATGTTGCGCAATAGTGAAGTGTAGAATTCAGAAACTGCTAATGACATTTTTCCAAAGCGATAATTAAGTTTTTTTAATTCTTCAAGTTTATCGTGAAGTTGTGCGGTGAATTCGCTTGCGCCTTCTCCCAAAAGCTTTTGTTTTTCCTCATAGCTTAGATCGGCAAGTGTAGCGTTTGGATAGTCTTTTTTTAGTTTTGTTTCAATGCTTTTGGCGTAAGCTTCTTTTTTGCGGATAAAGGAACTTGTTAGCTCTTCTTTTTGTGCGATTCTGGCAAAAATAGGTTCGTTTTTTGCTTCTTTGATATCTGAAATATCTTGTTCTGTAATTGCAATGAGTGCTTTAATGTCCTCTAATGCATCTTTTAAAAATTGCAAAGACATAGATAACTCCTAAAAGTGAATTATCTACTATCTAAGCAATTCTTGTGCCAATTTCTCTGCACTCTCCTTTAGATTGATTTGATAATTACCATTTTTAATGGCATTTTTGATTTCTTCTACTCTAGAAGAAGAAGCCTTTTGTGAAGAGGTTTTTTGTCTATCTTCTATCTGCTCATTTTTGGCTTGATTAACCGGTGATGTATTTTTATTGTTTATTTGATTAATCGTGCTTGAAAAAGCAGAATTACTCATTAAGTGACTAATCATTACTTTTTCCTTCTTTTGGTGTAAGTTTTATATCTCAATAAATCGACCATTTTTTTTAAAACTAAAGTTTTTTTCTGATATTTTTAGAAATGTCTTGCAAAAACTTCTCTGTTTCGGTCTTTGGCGGTGCTACATAGTCTTTCATATCATAAAGCGGAATATTTGCTCCCCCAATTTTTATGGTATAAAGTATGACAAAAAGCATAAAATAAATAAACAACCCAAAGCCAATGGAAGGTATAAACCAATCTTTCATTTTATTCCTTTTAGCTTTAAAAGTATAGCAAATTTTCTTATTTTTTAGATTAAGTTTGGTCTTAATATCTTTAAAAGATTCTTTTATTGTGGTATAATCTAGGACTTTAATATTTTTCTAAAGATTCCACAATAAAAGAGGTCATATGCAGCAAGTTAGGATTTTTGTGTTTAGAGTTTTTTTTGTTTTTGGGTGTTTTTTGTCAAGTTTAGTGGCGGCAAATATTCAAGAATCTCAATGGGAAAATGGGCAGACTCTGCTAACATTTTTTGAAAAAAATTCAATTCCTCTTAAGGTTTATTATGACTTGCCGCGCGAAGATAAAGAATTAGCCGATGAAATTGTTAGTGGAAATACTTTTTACACCCTTTATGATGAAGAGGGAAAATTACTGCAAGCCTTGATACCTATTAATGAAAACTCTCAACTGCATATTTACAAAGAAGATGCGACTTATGGAATGCGTGCCATCCCAATTGTTTATTTTGAAAAAGAGCATAATATAGCCCTTTCTGTGGAAAGTTCGCTTTATAATGATATTGTAAAATACACTGGCGATACCTTTCTTGCTTCAGATTTTATTCAAGCTTACAAAGGAAGTGTGAATTTTAAAAGACAAATCAAAAAAGGTGATAAATTAGCTATCATTTATGAGCGAAAATATAGATTAGGAAAGGTTTTTGGTAGTCCTAATATCAAGGCTTCTATTTTAAAAACAAGCAATGAGAAAAAGTATGTTGTTCGCTTTGATGATGGAAATTTTTATGATTTGGAGGGAAATAATTTAAATAAATATCTTTTTATGATTCCATTGAAATACAAGAGAATCTCCTCTCATTTTTCAATGGGGAGAAAGCACCCAATTCTTGGCTATAAACGACCGCATTTAGGCACAGATTATGCCGCACCAAGACACACTCCAATCAAAGCAGCCTCTCAAGGCAAAGTGATTTTTGCAGGAACTAAAGGCGGGTATGGTAAAACTGTGATTATTCAACATGAAAATGGCTATCGCACTCTTTATGGACATATGCATAAAATAAACAAAGGGATTAGGGCGGGGGTTTATGTTTCTCAAGGCAAACAAATAGGAACCGTTGGGAGCACAGGGCTTAGCACAGGTCCTCATTTGCATTTTGGACTTTATAAAAATGGCAGTGCTATTAACCCGCAAAAACATTTAAGAATTGCAACTATTAAGCTTAAGGATAAAGAGAAAGAGAAATTTTCTATTCTTGCAAAATCATTCCAGAATCAGTTAGAAACTATTTTGGCTAATAATCTTGAAAATGAGCCTTTTAAAAAAATGCAAAATTCCTATATAGTGTATCTTAGCGAGGAAATAGGAAATGATGAAGACTCCAAAAGAAATAACTAATATTCGTTTTTGTGCTTGTGAATCATCGCTTTATATTAAGCCCAAAAGAATGCTCTTTTGTGAAAATGGTAGAGAGAGAAGTTGGGATATTATTGAAGCACACGATAGCGTTGCAGTTCTGCTTTATCATAAACAAAAAGATTCTTTTGTGGTGGTTAAGCAATTTCGCCCCGCAGTTTTTTTGAAAGAACAAGTAAGAGAAAATAGGAATCTAAAGTGTGAGATTGGCTATACCTATGAGTTGTGCGCAGGGATTACAGATAAGCCAAATAAGACTCTAAAAGAAATTGTGCAAGAAGAAATTTTGGAAGAATGTGGTTATAGTGTTCCATTAGAAAAAATAGAGAAAATTACAGAATTTTATAGTTCTGTTGGGTTTGCAGGTAGCAAACAAACCTTGTTTTTTGCACAAATAGATGAGGAATTTAGAGTTCATAAGGGAGGGGGGATTGATGATGAGAATATTGAAGTTATTTTTGTTCCGCGCACAGAGGCTTATTCCTTTGTATTAGATGAGACTTATCCTAAAACCTCTGGAGTTATGTTTGCCTTTTTGTGGTATTTTAAGGAAAAAAATAATGAAAGGTGATTTTGCACTTCAAGAAATCACAAGAAAACTTGATGAAATTAAAGAAGTTTGGCAAATTTATGAGATTTTTGAAAAAGCAAAAAAAGAATTTAATAAGGAATATGAAACTCTATCAAAAGATAGAGAATCGCTTATTGATAGTTTTAATGAAATTTCTGCAAAAAACGCCCTTTTGCTTTCTCAAAACCAAGAATTAGAAACTAAAAATAAGCTTTTAGAACAAGCTTTAACGCAAAAACAAAAAGAACTAGATGAATTAGATTCTAAGAGCGTTTTAGAGGGGATTTGCTATGATTTTTCAAATCTTGAAGGTTTGTGTGAAGATTTGAAAGAGCATTTAGGAAAAATAGACACTACATTGCCCACAAAGCCAAATGCCTTACAAAAGCTAGAAGTCTCTTATCAACAGCATAAAAAGTTGGTTGCCAAACCTGCTAATTCCTATGTAACCTTAGCTGAAGCACAGAGGCTTTATGAGCGCATAAAAGTGTTTTTGGAGCATTTAAAATCACTGGATTTGGAGATTGCAAAAATGCTTTTGGAAGTGCGAGATTTAAAGAATCAATGTCAGAAGAAATACGAAGATTCTTATAACGAAATCCTCTAGAAGACTTAGAGTAAAATTCAAAATGAAAAAAATCAAAATCTTTGTCTCAGCCTTGGAATATTCAGCTAATATTCATCTTTATTATTTATTAAACGCATTACAAAAAAGAGAAGTAGATTTTGAAATTTGTGGGATTTTTGATTCTGAAGCTTTAAAGATAGAGAGCACTTTTAGTCCTAATGAATTTAGAGTAATGGGATTTGTTGGAGTTTTGGGGTTGATACCCAAGTTTTTTAGGATTAAAAAATCTCTAGTCGCATTAGCAAAAGAATGTGATTTCGCGCTTTTTATGGATTCTTCATCGTTTAATATACCCTTGCTTAAGTCACTTCATCAAGCTAAAAATAAACCGCATTTGGTCTATTATATCTTGCCACAAGTGTGGGCGTGGAAACCTTATAGGGCAAAGATTCTTTCTGTTTTTTGCGATTCATTGTGGGGGATTTTACCATTTGAGGGTCATTATTATCCAAAAACTTCAAATTTTTCGTATGTAGGGCATCCTTTATTAGATGAGATACCTTTTTCTTATACAAAGGTTAATTCTAGTAATCTTATAGCTTTTATGCCTGGGTCAAGAATTTCTGAGATTAAAGCCCTTTTTCCTATTTTTAAAAAGCTTATTAAGCATTTAAAAAAGATTAATAAAAAGGGATTATTGATTGTTCCAAAGCATTTTAAAAATCGTAATTTATTAGAAATTTATGGGGATTTGGAGGATTTTGAGATTTCTTTTGAGACCTATGAAGGATTAGGGCGCTGTGAGTTTGCTTTTGTTTGCAGTGGAACAGCAACACTAGAATCCACACTTCTTGGAATTCCTACAATTTTAGTTTATAAGGCAAGGTGGCTTGATTATTGGATTGCAAAAAGATTGGTAAAGCTTAATTATATTGGATTGGCTAATATTTTTTTGGAATTCCTTGCGTATGGATTACCTAAAAACAATAGTAATCCACAAAATTTTCCTATTCATCCAGAATTTTTACAAGATCAAGTAAAAGTAGAAGCTCTCTTAAAAGCCTTTTATGAATTTGATAATGAGAAATTTTTTGCACAGAAAGAAAAATTAATGGAATATTTAAAAAATGGAAGTGCAGAAAATTGTGCAAGAAAAATTGAAAATTTTGTGAAAAATTTACAAAACTAAAGGGCTTTTTAACTCTCTTTAGCATAGTATTATAAATTATTTTCAGTATTTTGGAGATTTTTGTGCAACCAATGACAGAATATGGCTATAATAAGCTAATTAATGAGTTAAAAAATCTTAAGGAAGTCGAGCGACCAAACAACATTAAAGAAATTGACACCGCAAGAGAACATGGGGATTTAAAGGAAAATGCCGAATACCACGCCGCAAGAGAAAGGCAACTCTTTTTAGATGCGCGGATTAATGAATTGACACAGCTTGTCGCAGAGGCTCGTGTGATTGATCCAAGCACTATTGCTCACGATAAAGTAAGCTTTGGATCAACTATTACGCTAGAAGATTTGGATAGTGAAGAGCAGTTTTGTTATACAATTGTTGGAGCAACTGAGAGTAATCCAGATAAAGGTTTAATTTCCTATCATTCGCCTTTGGCAAAGCAGCTTTTAGGAAAGGTTATTGGCGATGAGGTAACAATTCAACTTCCCAAAGGCAAAGTGGATTATGAAATTTTAGATATTTGCTATAAAGAAATTCAATTTTAGGTAGAAAAATGGCAATTTTAAAAATAAGAAAATTAGTCCCAGAGGCGATTTTACCAAAATATCAAACACAAGGTTCTGCAGGATTTGATTTGTGTGCAGTGCAGTCTGCTACTATTCCTGCTGGCAAATGGGCTTTGATTCCAACAGGCTTAGCTTTTAGCTTTAAAGAGGGTTATGAGATACAAGTGCGCCCAAGAAGTGGTTTAGCCTTGCAGTATGGGATTACTCTGCTTAATACCCCAGGAACAATTGATAGCGATTACCGCGGAGAAATTAAAGTGATTATGATGAATCTTGGCAATGAAGACTTTGTGATTAACAAAGGCGATAGAATCGCCCAAGCAGTCTTGTGTAAAGTCAAACAAGCTAAAATCAAAGAAGTGGAAGTGCTTGATGAGACTAAGCGCGGTGAGGGCGGATTTGGTAGCACGGGTAAATCATAGGCAAAAGGAGAAGTTTTGAGCTTAAAGCAAAATGTAGATTATATTAAAGAAGAAATCAATAATGATGAAAAAATGCTGGAGAGTTTAATACGATTTGAGGGGTGGTTTAAGCGATATAAGATTCCTTTGGTGATAGTTATAGCATTTTTGGTGATATTAGGTGTTGGTTATAGTGTTAATAGATATTATCAGGAGCAACAAAAAGAAAAAAATTCATCACTTTATCAAAAAGCACTTTTGGGTGATGAGGTAGCTATTGCTAGTCTTAAAGATTCAAAAAGTTTGCTTTATGATTTGTATCTTTATCAAAAAGCTCTAAAAGAAGAGAATGCAGCAATGCTCAAAGAACTTGAATCTTCAAAAGATCCTATGATTGCAAGGCTTTCAAAACAGCAAAATATAAGTTTAAAGGAAGATTTAAAAGAGCTTAACTCTAAAGATTCTAATGAATTAGGCTATCTTGAAGCTGCCTTTTTGGAGATTAAAAAGGGAAATACCAAGGAAGCAAAGGCAATTTTGGCAAAGATTCCTAATGATTCGGCTATTAGAGAAATTGCAAACTCTTTAGAACATTTAACCATTAAAGGAATTAATCATGCCAAATAATACATTAAAGATTCTAGTAGGGATTGTTTTATTAGCTTTTTTAAGTGGATGTGGCTCTAAATATTACTTTGAGCCCAAAGAGGAAGAAATTGCTAATGATATTTCTTATGGTGATTCTTTATCAAGTGATATTATAGGAATCACTCGCGATGGAGCAACTTTAGCAAGTGGGCAATTTATTACTAAATATTCTCAGATTCCAGAAGTGAAGTTGCCCAAAAATGCACGCTATCTTAATGAATCAGAGAAGTTTTATATCGCAACAACTAACAATAAAGAAATGTTATTAATCAATAAAGAAACGCTTAGTGAAAGTGTTATTGCTTTGGAAGGGAATCCAATTAGCGCTTCTATAGAGGAAAATTTGGCGGCTATTATTTTTGATAATAACTCTTTTGTGCTTTTTGATCTTGACCTTGGACGCACATTATATAAGCAAGAAAACGCATCAGCACCCACTAATAACACTTTGATTGCCTCACCTTATTTTTTGAGCGATATCGCTGTTATTCCAACCTTGGATGGTAAGCTTGTTATAGTAGATAAAAACACTCATCAAATGATTCGTAGCATTGTTGTTAATGGAGGTGAAAAATACTTTAATAATGTTATTTTTCTAGAAGCCATTAATGATAGAATGGTGGCAGCAACCCCTAAGCGCGTTATTTCTGTTAGCCCAAGCATTATTAATACCTTTGATGCTAATTTGCAGGACATTTTATTTTTTGGTGATCAAATTGTGCTTTTTACAACTGATGGAGAGGTGATTTTAACAGATAAAGATTTAAATGAAATTAGGCGCCAAAAATTCCCCTTTGCACATTTTAGCGCAGCAAATCACGGAGATAAAATTATGGTTTTAGAAACACAGGGTTATCTGATAAGTTTAAGTGAAGATTTACAAGAGTGGCAGATTTTTGCTTTGCCAAATAAAATCAAAAAACCGACATTTTCAGCAACAGGTAAGATTTTTGTGGGTGATGAAATATTAGAAGTGAATTGAAATGATTCTTTGTGATATTGGAAATACTTTTTTACATTTCTACTATCGCGGTAGAGTTTGGAAAGAAAATAGAAACAATCTTAGCCAAAAAGATTTAAATGAAGTGGTAATTTACATTAGTGTTAATCAAGAATCAACAAGATCGCTTCTTTTGTCGCATCCTTATTGTTTTGATCTTACGCCTTATATGAGTTTGGATACTAATTATAAGGGTTTGGGAATTGATAGGATTGCAGCTTGCAATGCCATTAGCGATGGCGTTATTATTGATGCAGGGAGTGCAATTACATTAGATGTTATGCATGGTGGTTTGCATTTGGGGGGTTGTATTTTGCCAGGGATTGCGCAGATGCAAAAAAGTTTCAAATCTATTCCAATTCTAGATTGCGGGATTAATCTCTCTGTCCCCTTGGATACTTTTCCACAAAACACTAAAGATGCTGTTAGTTATGGGGTTTTAAAGCCTATAATGCTTTTAATAGAAAATTTTTCTAAAAATAAAAAAATTTATTTTACAGGTGGCGATGGAAAATTTCTCTCGCGTTTTTTTGAAAATGCAATTTATGATGATTTACTTATTTTTAAAGGAATGCAAAATATTATTACAACAAAAATTACTTCCAAAGGAATCTATTTATGATAAAAATCGCATTGCCAAAGGGAAGAATTGCACAAGAAGCATTGAAGATTTTTGAAGGATATTTGCAAAGTCCGTTAGATTTTGAAGATAGAAAATTGATTCTCAAAAAACAAAATTTTGAATTTATGCTTGTAAGAAGTCAAGATGTGCCTGTCTATGTGGAGAGAGGTGCGGCTGATATTGGGATTGTGGGATTAGATGTTTTAGAAGAGAAGCAAAGCCATTTAGTGAGATTGCTAGATTTAGAATTTGGGAAGTGCAGGGTTGCTATTGGTTCGCCCAAAGATGTAGTCTTGGATTTTTCAAAGCCAAACTTAAAAATTGCAACTAAAATGGAAAATATCACAAAGGCTTATTTTTCTAAAAAAGCCATTAGTGTAGATATTATCAAGCTCTATGGCTCTATTGAGTTAGCACCACTTGTAGGAATGGCAGATGCTATTGTGGATTTGGTTGAAACTGGAAATACACTAGAGCAAAATAATCTTAAAATAGATGCGGTGATTATGGAAGTTAGTGCGTATTTAGTGGCAAATCCAAATAGCTTTTATATGCAAAAGAGAGAAATTTTGGAGATTCAAAAGTATTTTAAAAACTATATCAAAAAGGATTGAAAATGGGTCAGACAATTACAGAGAAAATTTTTTCAGAACATGTAGGCAAAGAGGTTTATGCAGGTGAAATAGTGGATTGTCCTATTGATATGGTGATTGGAAATGACATTACCACTCCTTTATCAATCAAAGCATTTGAGCAAAGTGGCGCAGAAAGTCTTGCCAATCCAGATGGATTCTGTATAGTGATGGATCATTTTATTCCCGCTAAAGATATTGCTAGTGCTAATCAAGCAAAAATCAGTCGCGATTTTGCTAAAAAGCATAATTTAAAGCATTTCTTTGATGAAAAGGATATGGGAATAGAACACGCTCTCTTACCCGAAAAAGGCTTGGTTGTGAGTGGAGATGTGATTATTGGGGCTGATTCACACACCTGCACTCACGGAGCTTTGGGCGCATTTAGCACAGGTATGGGAAGCACGGATTTGGCTTATGCGATGATTACAGGTAAAAATTGGTTTAAGATTCCAAATGCCATTAAGGTAGAATTTGTAGGTAAGCCCGCAAAGCACATTTATGGTAAGGATTTGATTTTAGAAGTGATAAGACAAATTGGCGTGGATGGGGCTTTGTATCAAACTTTGGAATTTTGCGGAGATGGCATACAATATCTAAGTATGGATGATCGATTTTCGCTCTGTAATATGGCGATTGAAGCAGGTGCAAAAAATGGAATCATTGCTTCAGATGAAATTACGCGTGAGTTTTTGGCTTCACGCAAGGAATTGCGCGCAAAGCCTAAAGAGTTTTATTCTGATGAAGATGCTAATTACACAAGGGTTTTGAAAATTGATATTAGCACATTAGAACCAGTAATCGCCTATCCCTTTTTGCCTAGTAATGGTAAGAGTATCTCTCAAGCGGTCAAAGATGAATTAAAAATTGATCAAGTTTTTATTGGAAGTTGCACAAATGGTAGATTAGCAGATTTGAAAATTGCAAGTGAGATTTTAAAAGGTAAGAAAGTGCATAAGGATGTTCGCCTTATTATTACTCCTGGAACTCAACAAATCTACAAAGAAGCACATCAGCTTGGATATATTGATATTTTATTAGAATCAGGTGCGTTGATTTCTAATCCGACTTGTGGAGCTTGTTTGGGTGGATATATGGGGATTTTAGGCGATAATGAACGCTGTGTCTCAACAACTAATCGTAATTTTGTGGGAAGAATGGGAGCAAGAAGTTCAGAAGTATATTTAGCAAATTCTGCAGTGGCAGCTATGAGTGCGATAAGGGGTAAAATTGCCGATCCAAGAGATTAGAGACAAAGATTGCTAATTGAATAAATATTACTTTTTGCGTTATAGAGAAGAAGTGCTAAATTCACTAAAAGGCAAAATCGTATAGGGGGTGCCGAGATTCTCGCCTTGTGCTTTTTGGTTTAGTGTGATAATAATAAATTTCTCACAAAATTCTCTTTCTTTAATTATCTTATTAAGTTTTTGTTCTAAAGTTTGGAATTGAATAAAAGGCAAACAAAGAATCCCAAGCATAGAATTAGGTAGATAAAAATCAAGCTTATCAGTAAAAAATACCACTTCTTTGAAATTATAGAGTAGCTCCAAAAAAACCATATTTTCAAAAAGTGTAGAAAAATTTCGCTCATAACTAACAGCATTTTTGAGTGTGAAATCATAAAAATAAAGCTTCTTGGGAGCAAGATCGTGTTCAAATTTTTCTACCCAAAAGAGTGTTTTGCTCTCTTTTAAAATATTGGCGTATTCATAGAATCGATCTTTAGAGATTTTTCCTTCTTTTTTGAGTTTGGTGTAGATTTGATGGAGAGAGACTTTTAATCCAAGATTTTGAATGAAATTTCTTAGAATCCAAAAGTTTGTTTTATCGTTGGCAAATGATTTTAGTAATTCACCTTTTTTATATTCATTAAGGGTTTCTGCTTCAAAAAGATTGCCGTATTTAAGATAGTGATTAAAAGAATCATGGGGAGTTTGTTTGTGGATTTGGAGATATTCTTTGAAAGTTATGGGTGGCATTTCTTGGGTTTGAAAATGTGGAAGCTCATAGGGAAATTGGCTAATTAGCGTGATATAGGGGAGATTTGGGAGTGGAAATTCTGGAGTGTAAGAATCAAGAATCAAAACTTCAATGTTTTTTTTGTGGCAAAAGGATTCAAGATTATTGAGATCTTGATAGGAATTGATTTTAGAATCAGAGAGATTAATGTAGAGTTTTTTGAGATTTTTAAAAGATTCTTGTTGGTAGTATTGCAAAATAAAATCAGTTTTTCCAATATTTTTGCTGCCATAAATTAAGTGTTGAGGTTTGAGACTTAAAGTGTGTTTGCGATGAACTTTTGAAAAATTTTTGGGATAACTTTCAAAAAGAATTTCTAAAAGCATAAAACAATCCTTAGAATATTTGTGGAGTGATATTTTATTTATTTCCTTTTTAAAAGGAAATAAATTACAAAAATTCTCTAAAAAAACTTCACAAAAGTGCGAGTTTTAAGTATAATTTCGGCTTCCAAAACATGGCATTGATTCAATCAATGAGTTCTTTATAAGGAAAAAAAATGGAAAAAATTAGACTTAAGTTGAAAGCGTATGATCATCGCGTTCTTGATAGATCGGTTGTTTCAATCGTGGAAGCCGTCAAGAGAACAGGTGCAGAGATTCGTGGTCCTATTCCACTCCCAACTAAAAAAAGACGATACACAGTCTTAAAATCTCCTCATATCAATAAAGATTCAAGGGAACAATTTGAAATTCGTGTTCATTGCAGAGTGATTGATATTGTTTCAGCAACTCCGGAGACGGTGGATAGTCTTACGAAATTAGATATGGCTCCTGAAGTGGATGTAGAAGTCCGTTCAATGGATAAATAAGGGTTATAAATGGAATTTTTAGTAGAAAAAATTGGAATGAGTAGAACCGTTGCTAAACCAAGTATTCCTGTAACATTGTTAAAAGTTAAAACTGCAAAGGTTTGCGAAGTTTTAGAAGGTGGTAAGGCGCTTGTTGCTTATCATCAAGGAAAAATACTTAACAAAGCGATTGCGGGGCAACAAAAAAAATATAATTTGGATAAAGAATTTAATAAGTTTGCAACCATTGAAGTAAGCAATGCAGAAGTGGGTGATTTGGATTTAGCGATTTTAGAAAGTGCAAAAAGAGCAAAAGTTTCCTTTAATACAAAAGGTAGAGGCTTTAGCGGTGTTATGAAACGCTGGAATTTCCAAGGTGGTCCAGGTGCTCATGGTAGTCGATTCCACAGAGCTCCAGGTTCAATTGGAAATCGTGAGTGGCCAGGTCGTGTTCAGCCGGGTAAAAAAATGGCAGGACATTATGGAAATGAAAAAGTTACCGTTCAAAATGAAATCATTTCATTTGATAAAGAAAATAATGTGCTTGTTTTAAAGGGTTCTGTTCCTGGATTTAATGGCGCATTTGGTAAGTTAAAGGTTGTAAAATGAGTAAGGCAATTATTTTAGATAATGGATTGAATAAAAGTGGCGAATTGCAATTGCCAGAAAGTTATAAGGCGATCAATTCTCACAATCTTTATCTCTATATTAAATCTTTTTTAGCTTCAATGCGCGCTAATAATGCGATGGCGAAAACACGCGGCAAAGTTAGCGGTGGTGGTAAAAAACCATGGAGTCAAAAAGGTGGTGGTAGAGCAAGGGCAGGGAGTATCACTTCGCCAGTGTTTGTTGGTGGTGGTGTTTCTCATGGTCCTAGCAACAACAGAAACTACAATCTAAAAGTTAATAAAAAACAAAAAAAGCTTGCTTTACAATACGCATTGCAAGAAAAAGCAGATAATGGTAGCTTGTTTGTTGTAGATAAGATTCAAATTTCAAGCGGTAAAACAAAAGATGCTAATGCAATGTTTAAAGCTTTGAATCAAAGAAATGTTTTATTGGTTTCTGAAATGTTTGATGAGAAAACATATTTAGCTTTTAGAAATCTTAAAAATTGTTACTTGATTGATGGTGCTGAACTTAATGCATATTTAGCAGCAACATTTAGATCTGTGGTGATTGAAAAAGCACTTTTTGAAGCTATCACAAAAGAGGGTTAAAAATGGCAAGTATTACAGATATTAAAGCAATTATGTATACAGAGAAATCTTTAAAGCTTCAAGAGCAAAATGTCCTTGTGGTTCAGACTTCTCCAAAACTAAGTAAGACACAACTAAAAGAAGTGTTTAAAGAATATTTTGGTGTGACTCCACTTGCAATCAATTCTTTAAGACAAGAAGGAAAAGTAAAAAGATTCCGTGGTGTTATTGGTAAAAGAAGCGACTTCAAAAAGTTTTTTGTAAAACTTCCAGAAGGTGCAAAAATTGAATCATTGGCAGTTTAAGGAGTAAAACATGGCAATCAAAACTTACAAACCATACACTCCAAGTAGAAGATTTATGAGCAATTTAAGCTCAGAGAATATCACAGCAAAAGCTAGTGTAAGAAAATTATTAGTTAAACTTCCTGTCCATGCGGGGCGCAATAACAATGGTAGAATCACTAGCCGACACAAAGAGGGTGGTGCTAAAAAGCTTTATCGTATCATTGATTTTAAACGCAATAAATTTAACATTGAAGGTAAAGTAAGCACCATTGAATACGATCCATACAGAAATTGTAGAATCGCACTTGTAACTTATAAAGATGGTGATAAGAGATATATCATTCAACCGAGTGGTTTAAAAGTAGGAGATACTATTATTTCTGCAGAAGGTGGTTTGGATATTCGTTTGGGTTATGCAATGAAACTTAAAAATATTCCTATTGGAACAGTTGTGCATAACATAGAAATGTATCCAGGTCGTGGTGGTCAGCTTGCAAGAAGTGCGGGTGCTAGTGCACAACTTATGGGAAGAGAAGGTAAATATTCTATTATCAGAATGCCAAGTGGTGAAATGCGATATATTTTAGGTGAATGTATGGCAACTATTGGGGTAGTTGGTAATGAAGATTTTGCAAATATTAATATTGGTAAAGCAGGTCGAAGCAGACATCTAGGTATTCGCCCACAAACAAGAGGTAGTGCGATGAACCCAGTAGATCACCCACATGGTGGTGGTGAAGGTAAGACAGGCTCAAGCGGACATCCTGTATCTCCATGGGGTATGCCAGCAAAAGGTTATAAAACAAGAAGAAAAAAAGCAAGCGATAAGCTTATTATTTCAAGAAGAAAAAAATAAGGAAAATAAATGGCTAGATCGATAAAAAAAGGTCCTTTTGTTGATGAGCATTTGATGAAAAAAGTGCTTAAAGCAAAAGAAGCAAAAGACAACAAACCTATTAAAACATGGTCTCGCAGAAGCACCATCATTCCAGAAATGATTGGATTTACTTTTAATGTTCATAATGGTAGAGCTTTCGTTCCTGTTTATGTAACAGAAAACCATGTTGGTTATAAGTTGGGTGAATTTGCACCTACAAGAACCTTTAAAGGGCACAAAGGTAGTGTCCAAAAGAAAATCGGTAAGTAAGGGAGAGAGAGATGAGTAAAGCATTATTACGATATATCCGCCTTTCACCTACAAAAGCAAGATTAATTGCACGAGAGGTTCAAGGAATGAATGCTGAATTAGCAATCGCTTCTTTAGAGTTTATGCCAAACAAAGCGGCAAAAATTATTTCTAAAGTGATTGCATCAGCGGTTGCAAATGGGGGCTATGAAGCAGAGAATGTTATTGTTTCATCTTGTAGAGTTGATGCGGGTCCTGTGCTTAGACGTTTTACACCTAGAGCAAGAGGTCGAGCAACTCCAGTAAGAAAACCTACTTCACATATTTTCGTAGAAGTAGCACAAAAAAGTAAGGATAAGTAATGGGTCAAAAAGTTAATCCGATTGGTCTAAGACTTGGTATAAATAGAAATTGGGAATCAAGATGGTTTCCTTCATTTGCAACAGCACCACAAAATGTTGCAGAGGATTATAAAATTAGAAAGTTCCTTAAAAAAGAGCTTTATTATGCAGGTGTGAGTGATATTTTGATTGAGAGAACTGCAAGAAAAGTGCGTGTAACTGTGGTAGCAGCAAGACCGGGAATTATCATTGGTAAAAAAGGCGCTGATGTTGAAAAATTAAAAGAATCACTTAATAAAATTGTTAATAAAGATATTTTCTTAAACATTAAAGAAGTGAAGAAACCACAAAGCAATGCACAATTAGCTGCTGAAAGTGTTGCAACACAGCTTGAAAGACGCGTAGCATTCCGCCGTGCGATGAAAAAAGTGATGCAAGGTGCGATGAAATCTGGAGCTAAAGGAATCAAAGTCAAAGTTTCTGGTCGTTTAGCGGGTGCTGAAATGGCAAGAACAGAGTGGTATATGGAAGGAAGAATCCCACTTCATACACTAAGAGCCAAAATTGATTATGGTTTTGCAGAGGCTTTAACAACTTATGGAAATATTGGTGTTAAGGTTTGGATTTTTAAAGGGGAAGTTCTTCAAAAAGGAATTCAAGCTGAGAAGCCACAAGAAGAGGGCGAAGCAAAAGCAACTCGTCCAACTAGAAAGAGAAGGGGGCAATAACTATGCTAATGCCAAAGAAAACAAAATACAGAAAGCAAATGAAAGGGCGCAATAGAGGAAAAGCATTCCGTGGCACTTCTTTAGCTTTTGGTGAATTTGGAATTAAGGCTATTGAACATGGTAGAATTGATTCAAGACAAATTGAAGCAGCGCGTATTGCAATGACTCGTGCAACAAAGAGAACAGGTATGGTATGGATTAGGGTATTCCCTGATAAACCATTAACTGCAAAGCCTCTTGAAACTCGTATGGGTAAAGGTAAGGGTGCTGTTGATAAGTGGGTTATGAATATTAAGCCTGGTAGAATTATTTATGAAATGGGCAGTGTTGATGAGACTTTAGCAAGAAGTGCCTTGGCATTAGCACAAAGCAAACTCCCTTTTAAAACAAAAATTGTAACAAGAGAGGGCGAGAATGAAATATACTGAGATTAATGAGAAAAGTATTCAAGAATTGCAAGAGCTTCTAAAAGAAAAAGAAACTTCTTTGTTTGAGCTTAATTTGAAACTTAGAACTATGCAACAAACAAATACAAGTGAGCTTAAAGCAACAAGAAAAGATATTGCAAGAATCAAAACTGCAATGAATGCAAAAAGGAGGGCTGAATAATGAGCAGTGTTCAACCACATAAAAGAATTATCTCTGGAAAAGTTGTAACAAAAGCTGGAGATAAAAGTGCAACAATTTTAGTTGAAAGACGTGTTATCCACCCAAAATATAGAAAAATTGTAAAGAGATTTAAACGCTATATTGTGCATGATGAAAACAATAGCGTAAAAGTAGGAGATGTAATTGAGGCGATTGAATGTAAGCCAATTTCTAAAAGAAAAGCTTTTACACTCCACAAAGTAGTATCTGTGGGAGTTGAATTATGATTCAAAGTTTTACAAGATTGAATGTCGCTGATAATAGTGGTGCAAAAGAAATAATGTGCATTAAGGTATTAGGTGGCAGCAAAAGACGTTATGCCACAGTTGGCGATGTGATTGTTGCTTCAGTTAAAAAAGCTCTTCCTAGTGGAAAAGTAAAAAAAGGACAAGTTGTCAAAGCAGTAGTGGTAAGAACTAAAAAAGAGATTCACCGCGAAGATGGTGCGCTAATTCGTTTTGATGACAATGCAGCTGTTATTTTAGACAGCAAAAGAGAGCCTATTGGAACGCGTATTTTTGGACCTGTTGGCAGAGAAATTCGTTATGCTAATTTTATGAAAATTGTTTCATTGGCGCCGGAGGTATTATAATGGCTAAGTTTAAGATCAAAAAAGGCGATATGGTAGAAATCATCACAGGTGATGACAAAGGCAAAAAAGCAAAAATTTTGCGTGTAATTCCTAAGTCTTCACAAGTTGTGGTAGAAGGTTGCAAATTGGCTAAAAAAGCCGTAAAGCCAACAGATAAGAATCCAAAAGGTGGCTTTATTGAAAAAGAAATGCCGATTCATATTTCAAATGTAAAAAAAGCGGAGGATTAATCTATGTATCAATTAAAAACCGCCTATAAAAATGAAATTAAGTCAAAATTAGCAGAAGAATTAGGAATCAAAAACCCTATGCTTTTGCCAAAGCTTGAGAAGATTGTTATTAGCGTGGGTGCTGGTATGTACGCAAAAGATACTAAAATTATGCAAAATATTGCAGATACAATTTCTTTGATTGCTGGACAAAAAGCAGTGATTACAAGCGCTAAAAAATCTGTTGCTGGATTTAAAATGCGTGAGGGAATGCCAATGGGAGTTAAGGTAACTTTAAGAGGAAATCAAATGTATAACTTCCTAGAAAAGCTTATCGTAATCGCACTTCCTAGAGTAAAGGACTTCAGAGGGATTCCGCGCAATGGGTTTGATGGAAGAGGAAATTATAGCTTTGGTGTAAATGAGCAATTAATTTTCCCTGAGGTTGTATATGATGATATTATGGTAAGCCATGGTATGAATATCACTTTTGTTACTTCGGCAAAAAACGATAAAGATGCCTTGAAACTTCTAGAGCTTTTTGGCTTACCTTTTGCAAAAGGAAAAATAAATGGCTAAGAAATCTATGATTGCAAAGGCTAATAGAAAGCCTAAATTTAAAGTAAGAGCTTATACAAGATGTTCAATTTGCGGAAGACCACATTCTGTTTATAGAGATTTTGGTATTTGCCGTGTTTGCCTTCGCAAGATGGGAAATGAAGGCTTGATTCCAGGACTTAGAAAAGCAAGTTGGTAAGGGGATAAAATGGTAAATGATATTATTGCAGATTCATTAACAAGAATCAGAAATGCAAGTATGAGAAGATTAGACACAACAACTTTGTATTATGCAAAAATTGTTGTTTCTATTTTGGAAGTGTTTCAAGCAAAAGGATTTATTGAAGGTTATAAAGTCATCGAGAAAGATAAAAAACAATCTATTAATGTTGTTTTAAAGTATGATGAAAAAGGACATTCAGTTATCAATGAAATCACTCGAATCTCTAAACCTGGGAGACGCGTTTATAAGGCAAGAAATGAATTAAAGCGCTTTAAAAACGGCTATGGAACCATTGTTGTAAGCACAAGTAAAGGCGTGATTGCTAATGAGGATGCTTATAAATCAAATGTGGGCGGAGAAGCCCTCTGCAGTATTTGGTAGGAGTATGTAATGTCAAGAGTTGGTAAAAAACCTATTAGCATTCCAAGTAGTGTTCAAGTTAGCATTGAAGGAAGCAAAATAGTTTTTAAGGGTGGTAAGATCACAAAAGAATTAGAAACTTATGGTCGTGTTGGAATTGAATTTAAAAACAATGAGTTAAGTTTCTCTCTTGCTGGAAGTGATGCGCAATCAAGAGCTTATTGGGGAACCTATAGAGCCTTAGCAAATAACATTGTTGTAGGCTTAACAGATGGTTTTACAAAGCAATTAGAAATCAATGGTGTAGGTTATAAGGCAGCAGTTAAAGGTAAAGTTTTAGAGCTTGCACTTGGATTTTCTCATCCTATTAACTATGACATTCCAGAAGGCATTGAAATAGCGGTGGATAAAAATCTTGTTGTTATTAAAGGTGCTGATAAACAACAAGTAGGACAAATTGCTGCAGAAATTAGAGAGTTTAGACCGCCAGAACCTTACAAGGGCAAAGGTGTGAAATATGTTGATGAGCGTATTATCCGCAAAGCTGGTAAAACTTCTAAAAAATAAGGATTAAGCAATGACAGACAAAATTATTAGAAAAAAGAGAAGTTTAAGAATCAAAAGAAAGCTGAGAATTCGTGCGAGAATCTTTGGAGATTCAGCAACTCCAAGATTAAGCATTTTTCGCTCTAATAGATATTTCTATGCACAAGTGATTGATGATGTAAAAGGTGTTACATTAGCAAGCGTTGATGGTAAGAAAATGGGGCTAAAAAACAACAAGGAAGATGTGAAAAAGATCGCTTCTAATTTGGCAGAATCTCTTAAAAAAGCTAATATCTCTCAAGTAATCTTTGATAGAAATGGATATTTATATCATGGCGTTGTTGCAAGTTTTGCTGATTCTCTACGCGAGAATGGAATTAGTTTATAGGGGATAATATGGAAATCAATAGAGAAGATTTTAAAGAGGTTGTTGTAAATATTGGTCGTGTAACAAAAGTTGTTAAAGGTGGGCGTAGATTCCGTTTTAATGCTTTAGTTGTTGTTGGCAACAAAGAAGGTTTGGTTGGATTTGGATTGGGGAAAGCAAAAGAAGTCCCTGATGCTGTTAAAAAAGCCATTGATGATGCATTTAAAAATATTGTAAAAGTTAATATTAAAGGCACAACAATTGCTCATGATGTTCAACAAAAATATAATTCAAGCATTATCTTACTAAAACCTGCTAGCGAGGGAACTGGAGTAATTGCTGGTGGTTCTGTGCGCCCTGTATTAGAGATGGCAGGTATTAAGGATATATTGACTAAATCACTTGGTTCTAATAATCCTTACAATGTAGTAAGAGCTACAATTGATGCGCTTTCTAAAGTAAAGGCATAAGGAGATTTTATGGCATTAGAAAATTTAGCACCTGCAAAAGGCAGTGTAAAAAAAATCAAAAGAGTAGGACGCGGTCAGGGTAGTGGTATGGGTAAAACCTCTACAAGAGGCGGTAAAGGACAGACTGCTAGAACGGGCTCTAAACAAAAAAGAGGTTTTGAAGGTGGGCAACAACCATTACAAAGAAGATTGCCTAAAGTAGGTTTTACAAGCAGGGTGATTAAACCTTATGTAATCAATGTGGAATTAATTAGAGCAATCGCTACATTAGAAGAGATTACTTTTGAAAGCATCAAAAGCATACATAAATTCCCTGCTTATACGACTAAAATTAAGTTAATTGGCGCAAGTGCAAGAAATCTTGCAGCAAAAATTAAAGATGAAAGAATTACGACAAGCGGACAAAAATAATGAATAAAACAATTGTCAATAAGATTCTAATTACACTAGGCTTTCTTTTAGCCTATCGTGTATTGGCTTATATCCCAGTTCCTGGGGTAGATACAGGTGTCATTAAGACTTTTTTTGATAATAACGCTTCCAATGCTTTGGGCTTGTTTAATATGTTTAGCGGAAATGCAGTTGAACGACTTAGTATTATTTCTCTAGGTATTATGCCCTACATTACAGCTTCTATTATTATGGAACTTTTAGCAGCTACTTTCCCCAATTTAGGCAAGATGAAAAAAGAGCGTGATGGTATGCAAAAATATATGCAAATTATCCGTTATACCACGGTGGTAATCACTCTAATTCAAGCAATTGGTGTTTCTATTGGGTTAAAAAGTTTGGGCACAGGTGCTAATGGTGCAATTATGATAGATATGAATGTCTTTATTGCAATTTCTGCATTTTCTATGCTTTGTGGAACAATGCTGCTAATGTGGATTGGTGAGCAAATTACGCAAAGAGGTATTGGAAATGGTATTAGTTTGATTATCTTTAGTGGGATTGTGTCTGGGATTCCAAGTGCGATTGCTGGGACATTTAACTTGGTTAATACCAATCAAATTAGTTGGTTAGTCTTGCTATTTATTATGGCAATTATTATTATTACAGTGGGTTGTATTATCTTTGTAGAGCTTGGAGAGAGAAGAATCCCTATTTCATATTCTCGCAAAGTGGTCATGCAAAATCAAGACAAGAGAATCATGAATTACATTCCTATTAAAATGAATCTAAGCGGGGTGATCCCACCTATTTTTGCTTCGGCTATTTTAATGTTCCCAAGTACGATTTTGCAGTCATCTTCTAATGCAATTATAATGCAGATCGCGGATTATTTGAATCCTAATAGTTATTTGTATAATGTTTTAATGTTTTTGTTTGTTGTCTTTTTTGCCTATTTTTATGCTTCAATCGTATTTAATCCAAAAGAGATTTCTGAAAACTTAAAACGACAAGGTGGATTTATACCTGGTATTCGCCCTGGAGAAGGAACGGCGAATTTCTTAACAGAAGTAGCAAATAGACTAACGCTTTGGGGTGCTTTATATCTTGCATTAATTGCAACATTGCCTTGGATTTTGGTAAAGGCTTCAGGAGTTCCTTTTTATTTTGGGGGGACAGCAGTTTTGATCGTTGTGCAAGTTGCGGTTGATACAATGCGAAAAATTGAAGCACAAATTTATATGAATAAATATAAAACACTAAGTGCAGTGGGTTTATAAATGTCAATTACAATTCGAAAACCATCGGAGATAGAATCTCTCCGAAAGGCTAATAAAATCGTTGCTAAAACGCTTAATTATCTAAAGGCAAATGTTAAGCCAGGGATTACACTAAAAGAATTAGATGCAATGGGTGAGGATTTTATTCGCTCAAGTGGTGGGATTCCAGCCTTTAAAGGTCTTTATGGTTTTAGTGGTTCAGTGTGTATATCAGTTAATGAAGTGATTATCCATGGGATTCCAACAGATTATGCCCTAAAGGAAGGTGATATTGTTGGGCTTGATTTGGGAGTTAATCTTAATGGTTGGTATGGAGATAGTGCAATCACTTGTGGGGTAGGTAATATTTCACAAGAAAATCAAAGGTTGATTGCTTGTGCTAAAGATACACTTTATTTTGCTATTGATCAAATTAAGGTGGGTATGCACTTTAAAGAATTAAGCTACTTAATAGAACAATTTATCTTGGATTATGGTTATGTGCCTTTGAGAGGTTTTTGTGGGCATGGGATTGGTAAAAAGCCTCATGAAGAGCCTGAGATTCCAAACTATTTAGAAGGAAGTAACTCCAAGCAAGGCTATAAAATCAAAGATGGAATGGTTTTTTGTATTGAGCCAATGATTTGTCAAAAAAGCGGAGAACCCAAAATACTTAAAGATGATTGGAGTGTGGTATCAACTGATGGATTAAATGGAAGTCATTATGAACACACCATAGCAATTATTAAAGGCAAAGCAGAAATTTTATCAAAGGAATAAGGAAACAGAATGGCAAAAGATGATGTGATTGAGATTGATGGAATAGTCAAAGAAGCACTACCTAATGCTACTTTTCGTGTGGAATTAGAAAATGGACATGTAATTTTGTGTCATATTGCAGGTAGAATGCGTATGAATTATATTAAGATCTTGCAAGGTGATAAAGTAAAAATCGAACTTACTCCCTATAGTTTGGATAAGGGAAGAATTACTTTTAGGTATAAGTAGTTTTTAATAAGTATTAGAATATAATACGCCCTTTATTGTAAAAACTTCATAGTCGTTTGGGTGATGAATGAGCCTTTGGAGGACTATAAACTCAATGTCTGATAATTTATTTTATTAGAAAGTGGTGGAATTTTTTCTTATTCACAATTCAAAGTGATAATTTTTGAGATTTTATATCTTAAAAGTGTTAAAAATATTTGGTGCTTGATAGAAGCATCAAAGTAAAGTTAGGAGTAAGCTATGAAAGTCAGACCTTCTGTGAAGAAAATGTGTGACAAATGCAAGGTTATTAAAAGAAAAGGCGTGATTCGAGTGATTTGCGAGAATCCAAAACACAAACAAAGACAAGGATAAAAAGGAAAGATAATGGCGAGAATTGCTGGTGTTGATTTACCCAAAAAAAAGAGAATTGAATATGCTTTAACTTATATTTATGGTATTGGTTTAAAAGCATCAAGAGATATTTTAAATGCAGTGAATATCTCTTATGACAAGAGGGTTCAAGACCTTGGTGAGGATGAAGTTTCTGCAATTGCAAAAGAGATTCAAGCTCATCATATCGTAGAGGGTGATTTGCGCAAAAAAGTTACAATGGACATTAAAGCACTTATGGATTTAGGTAACTATCGTGGATTACGACATAGAAAAGGCTTGCCTGTTCGCGGTCAAACAACAAAAAATAATGCAAGAACGCGAAAAGGTAAAAGAAAAACAGTTGGTAGTGCATCAAAATAAGGGGTAAATAATGGCTAAAAGAAATGTAACAAAAAAAAGAGTTGTCAAAAAGAATATCGCAAGAGGTATTATTCATATTTCTGCTGCTTTTAACAATACAAGCGTAACTATCACTGATGAAATGGGTAATGTAATTTGCTGGAGTACGGCGGGTGCATTAGGTTTTAAAGGAAGTAAGAAATCAACTCCTTATGCGGCACAACAAGCGGTTGAAGATGCTGTTTCAAAAGCAAAAGAACACGGTATTAAAGAGCTTGGTGTTAAGATTCAAGGTCCTGGAAGCGGTAGAGAGACTGCTGTTAAGAGTCTTGGAAGCATTGAAGGGATAAAAGTATTATGGTTTAAAGATGTTACTCCATTGCCACACAATGGTTGCCGACCACCAAAAAGAAGAAGAGTGTAAGGAGAGAGAATGGCAAGATATAGAGGTCCAGTAGAAAAAATTGAAAGAAGATTTGGGGTTAGCCTTGCATTAAAAGGTGAAAGAAGATTAGCTGGAAAAAGCGCATTAGATAAGCGCCCTTATGGTCCTGGACAACATGGACAAAGAAGAGGTAAAATCTCAGAATATGGAATCCAACTTCGCGAAAAACAAAAAGCAAGATTGATGTATGGAGTTTCTGAAAAGCAATTCCGCTCTATTTTTGTAGAAGCAAATAGGCTTGAAGGAAACACAGGGGAGAATCTTATTAAATTAATTGAGAGAAGACTGGACAATGTAGTTTATAGAATGGGATTTGCCACAACAAGAAGATTTGCAAGACAATTGGTAGTGCATGGACATGTTCTTGTAGATGGAAAGCGATTAAATATCCCTTCTGCATTTGTTAGTGCTGGGCAAAAAATTGAAATTTGCGAAAAAACAAAGAAAAATCCACAAATTCAGAGAGCTATTGAGCTTACTAAACAAACTGGAATTGTTCCTTGGGTAGATGTGGATCAAGAGAAAGTATTTGGAATTTTCACAAGATTGCCTGAAAGAGAAGAGGTTATTATACCTATTGAAGAAAGGCTCATTGTTGAGTTGTATTCTAAATAGTAGATAGAGGTGTTAGTATGAAAAGCATTAAAACTTCTCCTCATATTCCAACAAAAATTGAAGTTAAAGAAATTGGCGTTAATAGAGTTCAAATTACTGCATATCCATTTGAAAATGGATATGCTATTACTTTGGCACATCCATTAAGACGCTTATTGCTTGGTAGTTCTGTTGGGTTTGCGCCGGTTGCTTTGCGTATCGCAGGGGTTGCTCATGAGTTTGATTCAGTGCGCGGTGTAACAGAAGATGTTTCTCAATTTATTGTTAATTTAAAAACAATTCGCTTTAAAATTAAAGATGACAGTGATAGCATTAGTGTTGATTACGCTTTTAATGGACCAAAAGTAATTACAGGCGCAGATTTATCTAATGATCTTGTAGAAGTTGTAACTCCAGATGTGCATCTGGCTACTATCAATAAAGATGCAACCTTATCTTTTTCTATTGTAATTTATAAGGGCATTGGCTATGTTCCAAGTGAAGAGATTCGCTCTAATGTTCCAGAAGGCTTCATGCCACTTGATGCGTATTTTACTCCTGTAACGAGTGCGACTTATGCAACAGAAAATATGCTTTTAGAAGATGATCCAAACTATGAAAAAGTTATTTTTGAAATTGAAACTGATGGACAAGTAGATCCTTTGATTGCTTTTAAAAATGCTTTGAGTGTAATGCATAAGCAAATGTCTATCTTTAATTCAGAGTTAAATATAGAGATTCCAGAGGTGGCTATTTCTGAAGAGGAGCGTCCTGAACTAAAAGTATTATCACAAACTATTGATAGTTTGAATTTCAGTGCAAGATGTTTTAATTGCTTGGATCGATCTGGCATTAAATATTTGGGTGAATTGGTTTTATTAAATGAAGAACAAATTAAAAACATTAAGAATCTGGGTAAAAAATCTTTAGATGAAATTACAGCAAAACTTGATGAGTTAGGATACCCTGTTGGTCGAGAAATTTCAGAAGATTTAATGCAAATTCTTAAGAAAAAATTTTCTAATTAAGAAAAAAGGAAAAAGAAATGAGACATAAACACGGATATAGAAAGCTTAGTAGAACTTCTTCTCATCGTAAAGCTTTATTAAAAAATCTCTCAATTGCTTTGATTACAAGTGGTAAAATTGAAACAACACTTCCAAAAGCAAAAGAATTGCAAAGTTATTTTGAAAAGCTTTTAACAAAAGCTAGAACAAATGATTCTATGGCGCATCGCTTAGTCTTTTCTCATTTGCAACATAAAGAATCTGTTAAAAAACTTGTAAAAGAAATTGCACCAAAGTATGTTGGTAAAAATGGTGGTTATACAAGAATTATCAAAACAAGAGTGCGAACAGGTGATGCTGCTCCTATGGCATTTATAGAATTAGTGTAAGCATTAGCAATAAGTTTTCTTATTGCTACCCCTCCCCTTTTTTTAAATGATTGTGTAAATTATAATTATTTTTTACTTTATTTTAAAAAATCTTCCAATCTTACAAAAAATTAAAGTTTTCCTATGATAAAATACAAGGTTTTGTAAAACGCTTAAAATGATTTTATATAATTAGGAGGAAATAGATGGCAGAAAATGTCAATCGTAGGGATTTCCTTGGTATGACTCTTGGGGCAATTGCGGCTGTGGGTGCTGGTGCATCATTAGTTGCAATGAAGTCTTCTTGGGATCCTTTACCAAGCGTAGTTTCAGCTGGCTTCACAACTATTGATTTGAGCACAATGCAAGAGGGCGAGTATCGACAGGTAGAATATCGAGGAACTCCAGTGTATGTGATTAAAAAAACTGCAGAAATGAAAAAATGTGAAGAAAGAGATGTTGTTGTTGGGAATGCAGATTATAGCTTGGGGATTCAAATTTGTACGCACCTTGGTTGTATTCCTTCTTATGATACTAATACAACAGAATTTCATTGTGCTTGTCATGGTGGAAAATTTGATGCCTGTGGTAGAAATGTCTTTGGACCACCTCCAACTCCTATGGCGATTCCGCCTTTTAAAATTGATGGGCAGAAGCTTGTATTAGGCGAAGAAGGACCAGAGTATTTAAAATTAGTAGGTAAGGCATAAGGAGTTTTGATGGCACAGATTGAAAAAGCAAATGGCATTGTGGATTGGTTGGATAAAAGACTTGCCATAAAGCCTTTAATGAAAGTTTTAATGACAGAATATTGGATTCCTAAAAATATTAATTTTTTATGGGCAATGGGTGTTGTTTTAGTTGTTTTATTTACACTTTTAGTGATTTCGGGTTTATTTTTGTTAATGTATTACAAGCCAGATACAAAATTAGCTTTTGATAGTGTAAATTACACAATTATGCAAGAAGTGAAATATGGTTGGTTGTGGAGACATTTGCATGCAGTGAGCGCTTCAGTTTGTTTCTTAATTATTTATATCCATATGTTTGTAGCGATTTATTATGGATCTTATAAACGCGGTAGAGAAATGATTTGGATTACAGGTATGATTCTTTTTGGATTATTTTCTGCTGAGGCATTTAGTGGTTATATGTTGCCATGGGGACAAATGAGCTATTGGGCAGCGGCGGTTATTACCAACCTTTTTGGTGGAATTCCAGTGATTGGTGCTGATTTAGTTGTTTGGATTAGGGGTAATTTTATTGTTGCAGATGCGACTTTGACAAGATTCTTTATGCTGCATGTTGTGCTATTGCCTGTGGTTATTATGATAGTGATTGCTATCCATTTCTATTCTTTAAGAATCCCACATGTTAATAATGCTTATGGTGAAGAAATTGACTTTGAAAAAGAAGCAGAGAAGTTTAAGGCTGGAAATAAAAAAGAATCAAAAGTTATTCCTTTTTGGCCAATGTTCTTATCTAAAGATTTCTTTGTGGCAAGTTTCTTTTTGGCTATTTTATTCTATTTGACTTGCTATCATTATAGTTTTGCGCTTGATCCTATTAATTTTGATCCAGCTGATCATCTAAAAACTCCCCCACATATTTACCCAGAGTGGTATTTTTTATGGAGTTATGAAATCTTAAGAGGATTCTTCTTTAGTGCAGATTTAGGATTGATTGCATTTGGTATTGCAAATGTGATTTTTATGCTCTTGCCTTGGTTGGATAGAAGCAATGTTGTTGCTCCTGCTCATAAGCGCCCAGCATTTATGGTGTGGTTTTGGTTATTGGTAATTGATATGATTATTTTGACAATCTATGGTAAATTGCCTCCAACAGGGATTAATGCCTATATTGGTTTTGCAGTTACTATTGCATTCTTTGCATTATTGTTTGTAGTGTTGCCTATCATTACAAAACTAGAAAATAAAAAGAATAGTTAAGGAGTTGGAATGAAAGAATTCTTAGCATTAATTGTAGTAGTTGTTGTTGCAGGTATTATTTATTGGGGTGTAGAGCCTTTTGCGCATGGGCAAATGTATCCCAAAGTAGCTCCTGCAGACTATACTTTTTCAGATTTAAAGCCTCTTGAGATTCAAGAGGGAAATGCTGCAAATGGGAAGGAAATTGTTTTGGCTAATTGCGTTGCATGCCATTCTATTAAAACTGAAGGTATGGAAATGCCATTCTCTCCAGCAGACGCATTGGCTGCTTATGGGGTAGTTCCGCCAGATCTTTCTAGTGCTGCATTAATTTATGATAAAAATTTCTTAGCTAATGCTATTAAAAATGTCGCAGTAGCAACTAAGCAAACTCATAAATTTAGCGGCAATCATCCTATGCCCGCATATGATTGGATGAGCGATCAAGAAATAGCAGATATTGTAGCGTATTTACAAAGTATTACTCCAAAAGAAATGACAGATAAAGAAGTGTTTATTGATGCATGTGGAAGATGCCATGATATGAAATACGATAAATGGTATGCAGATGGTGGATTAAAGACTTATTTGGGAACAAAAGTGCCTGATTTATCAATGATGATTCGAAGTCGCAATTTGGAATATTTACACACCTTCATCAACGATCCACAAAAAAGATTGTCAGGAACTGCAATGCCTAGAGTTGGTTTGACAGAACAAGCTGAAAAGCAAGTGATTGCTTATATGGAAAGTGTAGGTGATAGCAAAAAAGCTGAAAGAGAATCGCTTGGTTGGAAGTTAGTTGTCTTTATGGTGCTTATGGGAGTTGTAGCTTATTTGTGGAAACGCAAAATTTGGCGTGATGCCCATTAAAAATTTTAAAAGCTAGTAGAAACTTAGGGTTTCTGCTTAGTTTTTAGTCTCATATAATAAGCTTGACCAAAGCTAATTCCACCATCATTGCAAGGTATCTCTCCATTTAAAAATATTTTTTTTCCTTTGAGTGCTTTAAGAGTGAGTTTGGTAAGAATCGCATTTTGAAAACAGCCACCACTTAAGAGAATTGTTGGATATTTTTGAGCAATAAAGCTAATGATATTTACAAAAGTTTGATGGAAGTTTAGAGCAATATTTTCTAAAGAAATGTAATTTTTCAAGTCATGATAGATTTCTTGTATGATAGATTCCCAAAGAATTGTGTCTTTTGAAATCTTAAAGGGATAGCTTTTAGCTTGTTTTTTGTGTTTTAAAGCCTTATAGGCAAGTGTTTCAAGAATCATTCCACCTTCGCCCTCATAGTTTGTTTTTTCCACAAGATTGCATATTGAAGCCACCATATCAAAGATTCTGCCAGCTGAATTGCAGGTGTAACTTTGCGTATTTTGATGCTGTTTGTAGAAAAAATCAATAATATTTTCTCCATAATCTTTTTTTAGGCTATCAATAAGTGGTAAATTCAAGTTTTTATAATCATCTCCAAAAGCAATAAATAGTGCTTCCATCCCTAATCTTCGCGTATCTTTGATAGCTGCTTCTCCGCCTAAGAGCTTAAAAGGGGCAAAAAAAGCTTTTCGTTTAAAACTAAGTGGTTTTTTTGGGTCATAAAATAAAAATTCACCACCCCAAATATTGCCATCTGCTCCATAGCCTGTACCATCAAAAATAACTCCTAAAACTTCTTGTCTAATTTTGTTTTCTGCGACATTGGAGAGAAGATGTGCAAAATGGTGTTGGATAAAATAAGAATCACTACCATCTAAAAATTCCCTTTGTACATAATTTGGATGTAAATCTCCGCAAAATGTGTGGATTTTAGCTTGATATTGTTGGCTAAAGAGTGTTAGATTTTGTTTGAAATTATTAATTGATTCAAGATTGTCTAAATCCCCCAAATGCGGACTTAAAAAAAGTTTGCTGTGGAGATTAAGGCAAAAAGTAGATTTTTGTTGAGCGCCAAGAGTGATGAAGTTTTTAGTGCTGTGTGGTGTTGGCAGTGGAATATCAGATAAATATCCCCTAGCACGCCTTAAAACTTGTGTCTTTTTCCCCAAAATTCTCACAAGACTATCATCAATGGGGTTTAAAATATCGCGATTGTAAAATAAAATACCATCACAAACGCCTTGAAGTTTTTGAGTGATACCATAAAAATCCTTAATGATCGGTTCTCCGCTTATATTAGCACTTGTAAAAACTAAAGGAAAATCAATATAAAAAAACAGCAAATAATGCAAGGCAGAATAGGGAAGTATGATTCCAAGAGTTGCGAGATTTGGTGCAATAAGGGAGAGAGGGAGATTGGTTTTAGCTTTAGAATAACTTAGCACAATGGGAGAGATGCTTGAGTTAAGCATAGTGATTGCTTGAGAATTTAAATGAGCATATTTTTGAGCCATTTGGATATTTTTGCACATTAGTGCAAATGGTTTTTTGGGGCGTCTTTTTCTTTCTCTTAGGTTTATTAGTGAATTAGCGTTGGTCGCATCACAGACCAAGGCATAACCACCAATACCCTTAATGGCTAAAATTTTACCTTCTTTGAGAGCCTTAAGCGCATTTTTGATAGGAGAATCTTTTTTGGTTAAGTGAGAGTGAATTTGAGAATCTGGTAAAAAATCGCCTTGATAATTGAATTCATCAGTAAAAAAAAGTTGCGGACCACAAGCGGGACAGCAGTTAATTTCTGAGTGGAATCGTCTTGAAGTCTTATTATTATATTCTTTTTGGCAGTTTTCACACATAACAAATGAATGCATAGCGGTATTTTTTCTATCATAGGGAAGCGTAGAAATAAGGCTGTATCTCCCTCCGCAATCTGTGCAACTAATAAAAGGATAAAGAAAGCGATGATTCTTAGGATCAAGAAATTCTTGTTTGCAAGATTCGCATAAGGCAATATCAGCAGGAATAGTGGCGGTTTTTATGGAGTTAGCTTGACTTTCTTGGATTAAAAAAGTGGAAAAGGTTTTTTTTATTTGGATTGGTTTTTTGGAGATTGAGATGATTTTGGCAGCTTTAGGGGGATTTTTTAAGTCTTTAAAAAATTGCTCTAGTTTTTCTTTTTTACCTTGAACAAGTATTTCTACGCCTTGATTATTGTTTAGCACATAGCCTTTTAAGTGATTTTGTGTTGCGATTTTATACACAAAAGGGCGGAATCCAACGCCTTGAACAATGCCGGTTAAATTAAGAATATAGGTTTTTTCCATTATCTTTTGAAGCATAAGCAAAAATGGATTAAAACAAGGTTAAAATTTTATCTTAGAGTTTTTAAGTAATGTTTGGAGGTTTGTGATGTTGCAGGGAATTTATGCAATTAGTGATGAAATTCTTACGCCTTATCAAGAGATTTTTACAATGTTAAGCAAGGCGATTAAAGGTGGGGTTAGTATTTTTCAGTTTCGCGATAAAACTCATCAAGATAATCAAATCGAATCTTTGGTAACAGAATTAATGGATTATTGCAAACAAGAGGGGGTTTTGTTTGTATTAAATGACAGAATTGAGTTGGCAATGAAGCTTCAAACAAAGGGTTTACATATAGGGAAAAAGCAGGAAGTAAATCCTTATAGTCTAGATGAATTGCTTATGATTCGCAAAAGTTATGGGGGGATTTTGGGTGTTTCTTGCTATGGAGATTTGCAGTTAGCGCAAAATGCTAAAGAGATTGGGGCAGATTATATTGCCTTTGGATCTTGCTTTACTTCTTCTACAAAAACACAGGCTAAGGTGATTTCTCTAGATTTATTTCAAAAGATTCAAGGAATCAAAAAATGTGCCATTGGTGGAATCAATCAGCAAAATATTCATCAATTACAAAATGCAGATATGGCAGCGTGTATTAGTAGTATTTGGAAGGGAGATATAACTCAAAATATTTTAAATCTTAAAAGAAATTGGAAAAAGATTTGAAATAGTGTTATAATCAAAGAAAGAGAAAAAGGAAAACAATGAAAAATTTATTTATTATTTTTGTAACTTACACAAAAGAGTTAGTAGAGATTGAAAAGATTCTTACTTCTCATAGAGAATATCTAAAAACAGGTTATGCAAGTGGGAATCTTTTAGCAAGTGGTCCCCAAAATCCTCGCAAAGGTGGAATCATTGTTGGGCAATTTGACAATAAGGAAGCGGCGGTTAATTTTACAAAACAAGATCCTTTTTATCTGCAAAATGCCGCCAAATATGAAGTGGTGGAGTTTGAACCTGTCTTGCACCAAGATTTCTTAAAGGACTTTTTGGCTTAGTTTGCTAGAGATTGTTTTTGATTAAGCAGGGTTTGTTCATACAAATCTCTATCAAAATAATACCACTCTAGCTCGGAGGGTATTGAAGTATCAGTGATATTTTGCTTTGGTGAATTTTGGAGTGAATTAGAGAGAGAATCTTTACTAATCCCATCAATTTTCCCTCCATTTAAAAAATAGTAAGTTACTCCCGCTCCAAGTCCAGCACCGACTAAAAAAGCATCTGTTTTGGGAGAAATGCAACCATTTAGCAAAAATCCTATTCCAAGCATTATAAGAAATTTGTTCATTGTTAATCCTCTATGTAAATTAACTTTAATAATTTTAAAACTCTAAGCACACTTTATTCCAAAATTAGATAAAATCTAATCTTACACAAGATAAAAGCAAAAAAGGCAGAAAATTATCAATGTTTGGAATGGGATTTTTTGAAATTTTAGTAATTGCAGCAGTGGCAATTATTTTTTTGGGTCCTGAGAAATTACCTAAAGCTTTGGTTGATGTTGCAAAATTTATTAAAGCAGTTAAAAGAACAATGGATGATGCCAAAGAAAGCTTGGATAGGGAAGTCAATCTTAATAAAATCAAAGAGGATGCTTTGGCATACAAAAATAGTCTCACACAAGGAGTGGAGAACTTCACAAAAGAAATGGATTTAAAAGAGCTTTCTTCTTTGGATTTTGAGGAAGATTTAAAACCGCAAATCTCAGAAACAAAAGAAGCACCACTCACTCCAAATAACACTAATCCTCAAACTTCTAATGTAAAAGAGGGGGTTAAGCCTTTGCAAACAAAGCAAACTTTGAGTTTTAAAGAAGATGCAAAGAGTGAAGAAAAATCCATTAAGAATCAATAAAAAGAAAGTGAGATAATAATGTTTGAAGATTTGAAACCTCATATTCAAGACTTGCGCAAATGTTTAGTTGCAATTACTATAACGCTTTTAATAACCTTTTTAATCTCTTTTTATTTTTGGGAAATAATTTTAGATTGGATGGTGGCTCCTTTGAGTGCAGCTTTACCAAAAGGGCGTGAAAGTGTTATTTTTACGCAAGTTGGAGAGGCATTTTTTACGGCTATTAAAGTAGCTTTTTTTAGTGGATTTATTTTTGCCTTACCTATTATATTTTGGCAGATTTGGTCGTTTGTAGCTCCAGGTCTTTATGATAATGAAAAAAAGCTTGTTATCCCTTTTGTGATTTTTGGAACTTTTTTCTTTTTATGTGGTTGTGCGTTTGCGTATTATATTGCTTTTCCGGTGGGTTTTCATTATTTGATTAATTTTGGTAGTCAGCTTTTTACTGCACTTCCAAGTATTGGGGATTATGTTGGATTCTTTGCAAAGTTAATGGTGGGATTTGGAATTTCTTTTGAGCTTCCTGTAATTACATTTTTTTTGGCAAAAATTGGACTAGTTACAGATAAAACTTTAAAAGATTATTTTAAATACGCTATCGTTCTTATTTTTATTTTGGCGGCTATTCTTACCCCTCCTGATATTCTTTCTCAATTTTTAATGGCGATTCCTTTAGCGTTTCTTTATGGTTTGTCTATTGTTATTGCTAAAATAGTTAATCCTTATAAAAATGAGACAGATGAGAATGAATGAATTATTGCTAGAGAGTTATGACTATAAGCTCCCTAAAGAGCTAATCGCTCTTAGCCCAATAATGCCACAAGAAAATGCTAAACTTTTGGTCTATGACAGAAAAGATTGCTCTATTGCACATACGACTTTTAGAGATTTTGCCAGTTTTTTACCCAAAAAGACTTTGTTAGTTTTTAATGATACTAAGGTAATTCCTGCTAGAATCTATGGTAAAAAACCACAAAAAGAAGCCTTGGGTGGTGGAAAAATAGAAGCTTTATTTCATAAAGAAATAGTGGAAAATTTATATTTAATGCAGTTAAAAGGACGATTAAAAATAGGAAATATTGTTGAGTTTGGAGAAGTTTTTGCAAAAATCCTTAAAGATTGTGGAATGGGGTTTAAGGAAGTTTCATTTTTTAAAGATGAAAAATGTTTGCATCCTCTAAGTCACCAAGAGTTTTTTGATTTTTTGCAGCAGTCTGGGCATATCCCTTTGCCACCTTATATTAAGCGTGAGGATAATCAAGAAGATAGAGTAAATTATAATTCTGTTTTTGCTAAAAATATGGGCGCGATTGCTGCTCCAACAGCTTCTTTGCATTTTAGCCAAGAGTCTTTTAGGGCTTTGCAAATGGACTTTGAGAATGCTTTTGTAACCTTGCATGTTGGTGCAGGGACTTTTATTGGAGTAAGCACAGAGAATATTTTGGAGCATAAAATGCACCAAGAAACTTTTGTAATACCTAAAGAAAGTGTGGAAAAAATCAAAAAAGCTTCACATATCACTGCCATTGGAACGACTGCCGCAAGAGTTTTGGAGTATTTTGCTCGCACCAAAGAAATGCAAGGAGAGTGTGATTTGTTTTTGCACCCCCAAAATAAGCCGATAATAACAAATGCCTTGTTAACAAATTTTCATTTGCCTAAAACAACTTTATTAATGCTTGTGGCTTCATTTGTGGGATTAGATGAGACAAAGAGAATTTATCAACAAGCCATTGAAAAGAAATATCGCTTTTATTCTTATGGCGATGGAATGTTGGTGCTATGAATTTTGATTTAACAACACAAGCTAATCAAGCTTTAGAATCTTATGCAAAATTGCTTTTAGAGTGGAATGAGATTCATAGTTTAAGTGGGGCTAGAGATTTGGAGAGTATTTATAAAAATATTCAGGATTCTTTATATCCTTTGGAATTCTTAGGTGAAACTTTAAGAAGCAAGACAAAGCTTTTTGATGTAGGAAGTGGGAATGGATTTCCGGCTGTTGCTTTAGGGATTGCGCTTGGAATTGAAGTTGTGTTATGTGAGCCTAATGCCAAAAAGGCTGCTTTTTTGCAGAATCTTAAATCACAATTGGGATTAAAAAAATTTATGATTTTACGCAAAAAGGTGGAAGAAGTTAAGTTAGATAAAAAGCCAGATTTGATAACTTCAAGAGCGACTTTTAGCTTGACTGGGTTTTTGCAAAAAACCCAGTCAATTATTGATAAAAATAGCTTGATTTTGCTTTATAAGGGTTCTTTAGTGCAAAATGAGATTCCTCAAGGATTGGAGTGTGAGTGCTTTCAGAGGGATTTTAGAAATTATTTAGTAATCAAAGGAGAGAATATATGATAAAGATTTTATTGATTATTTTATTGGTGGTTGGAATTTATTTTTTTGTCCGAAAGATTGGCTCTAAAAACACACAAGAAACTCACTCAAAAAAGCCTAATTGCGAAGAAATTATGCTAGAGTGTAAAAAATGTGGTATTTATATCTCTTCTAAAGAGGCAATTATTAGCAATGGTGAGTATTACTGCTCTAAAGAATGCTTGGAGAGATCCTAAATGCTAATTTTAAATCATAAGCTTATTAATCCTTTAAAAATTGTTTATGTAGATTCAGCTAAAGCCATTGAAAAAACTTTACCTAATGAATTTTTAGTGATTAATGGGGATTTGGAATTGGCAAAATTTTGTTATGAAAATGCAGTAGAATATGCCAGTGTGGTCAGGAATCTTACAGAGACATTGTTGCTTGTGAATCTTGGAGTAAAATTTTTAATTTGTGAAGATTTGCAAAAAGCAAAGGAAATACAAAAATTAGCTGAAAATTATTTATTTGATTCAAAAGTTTTATTGTGTATTTCATTGGACTACGAAATTGAACACGCTGCTAAGGCAGGGATTGATGGGGTAATTTTTTGGAAAATTTAGGGGAGTTTGAGCCATTTTGTGAATTAGATTTAGAATCGCAAAAAGCTTTGGCTAGGATTGCTACTTTAAAAAAATATAAAAAGAAAGAAATTATTTTTTATGAAGAAGATGAAGTTAGAGAAATTTATTTTTTAATTAAGGGTGGCGTGAAAATTTATAAAGTGGATAGATTTGATAGTGAAGTATTTTTTGGCATCTCTACAAAAGGTTTATTAAATGATTGTGATGATGTAAAAAAATTAGTATCTTTTATGAATGTGGAGTGTGTAGAAGATTCTTTGGTGGCTTGTTTTGGAGTAGAGGGATTGCAAGCTGTTTTTGATTCTTATCCACAGATTTTAAAAATGTTTTTCAAAGAGGCGTTTAAAAGGATTAAGGTTTTTGAAAATGTAGTTTTGAGAGAATTGATTTTTGATAGCACAGCTAAAGTTGCCTATTCTTTGTATTCTGATTTAGATGAGTTTAATACCCATAAAAAACAAGAAAATGCAGCTTTTTTGAATATTCAACCAGAAACACTTTCAAGGATTCTAAAAAAACTGCATCGCGATAATATAATAAAAACCAATCAAGCAGGAAAAATAGAGATTTTAGATTCGCATAAACTTCAAATGATTTTTAAACAGGATGCAAAATGACAAAAATCGTTACACGCCTTATCGTTATTGGCATTATCACAACAATTTGTGTAGGGATTATGATGGTTTCTGTTATTTTGATTAATCAAAGAAGCTTGCAAGATGGGTATTTGATTAATATTGCAGGCAAACAAAGAATGCTTACTCAAAAAATTACTAAAGAAGTTTTTATGATTAACTCTCAAAATAAGCAAGGATTTGATGAACTAAATCAGTCTATTAAGGATTTTGAAAGCAATCTTGATATTTTGCAATATGGCAGTCAGAATGAAAACATTAATGCATCTACTAATTTGACAATTATTAAGCAGCTTAATTCAATTAAGAAGCAATGGTTAGTCTTTAAAAAAGAGGTGCAAGATTTTCAAAAAAAGGTATACAATATCTATATAGATAGAAATTTTTTAGAGGATAATAATTTGGTAATTTTAAGGCTTTCAGATCGTATTGTTCAAACGATGGTGGAAGCAAAAATACCACAACACATGATTGATGAGGCGGGTAAGCAAAGAATGCTTATTCAAAGAATGGCGTATTTACTAATCCATTATACTAATCAATGGGATGGTGTTTCTTATCGTGAATTAAAAGAAGTTTGTGATTTGTATGATTCTATGATTTTAAGTTTTTATCGCAATAAAAATTATCAAAAATACCCTAATGTTTATAAGGCTATTAAGGAAAATTATGAGTTTTGGAGAGTTTATTATCGGCATCTTCAAAGTGCTATGGTTATACAAGAGGCAATAGTAGGGAACTTAAAAAATATTGCTGTGCAGAATACGGATTTGTTAAATCAGATTAACTGGATGGTGAATTATTATTCAGATGTTTCTACTCATTCACGCTCTTATTTGGAAAAATTTCAATATGTAGCGGCTTTTATTATGGTGCTTTTGGCATTGTATTCAATGAGAAATTTATTTAATATTCACACGCATCTTAAAAAGTTTGTTAAAAAAACCCAAATGTTAGCACAAGGTGACTTTAAGGGGAATCTAGCAGAGGTTATCAAGCTAGAGGGGGAAAGTGAATTGTCTCTTGCTTCAAAGAATCTTTCTAGTTTTTTAAATAAATTCCATATGGCAAAAGAAACTTCAAATCGTGCTAAAGAATTGAGTGATGATATTAGTCGAGAGATTTTAGAATTAAGTGAGGAAATTAGAGAAAAGCTTGAAATGACACAAATTAGTCAAAATAAAAGAAAAAGCATAGAAAACGCGATTAATTTGGGTGAAGATATAGCGATTCAATCCAGTGAGCAATTAATTGTTGTTGCAAGATTACTAGAAAAGCTCCATGCAATTTTGCAGGATATTGAAAAATCCTGCTAAGAAAAGGAAAATAAAAAGTAGATTCTAAATTTAAGTAAGCAAAAAAAAGATTGATTACATTCCCTTTTTGGCTTCTTCAAGTCTTTGCTGTTCAGAAATGTTTTGTGCAAGATTATCCCAGCGCAATTTAGCACCTCCTAGAAGATGAAAGTGCAGGTAAGGAATCTCTTGTCCTCCATCAATTCCGACATTGCTAATGATGCGGTAACCATTTTTGTCTAAACCTAGGGTTTTGGCGCATTCTTGGATAAATTCTGTCATTCCCGCCATTTCTTTGGGGCTTAATTGCTGGAAGTCTTTAGTGAATTTTTTGGGAATGATTAAGACATGAATGGGGGCTTTTGGGGCAATATCGTGGAAAGCAAGAAAATCTTCATTTTCTAAAACTTTATTACAAGGTGCTTCACCTTTGATAATTTTTTCAAAAATAGTCATTTGCAATCCTTTATTAAGAAGTTTTTTTGGAATTCTACCTTAATTTTGTGCAGTATTTTTTAAAAAATTAAGAAAAGTAAATCATTTTTTTATTACAATTTCTAAAAATAATTGACTTAGAAAACAGGAAGGAACTATTGGAAGAGGTATTTTCTAGAATTAATCAAGCTAAAAACACTGCAGAATTAGAAGAGATTCGTATTTCGGTGATGGGAAAAAAAGGAAGTTTGACTGCAAAATTTGCAGCATTAAAAAATTGCGATGAAGCCCAGAAAAAGACTTTGGCAAAAGAATTGAATTTATTAAAAATTGAATTTGAAAAAGCTTTGGCTAATAAAAAAGAAGAGTTAAGTTTTAAAGAATTGCAAGAGAAATTACAAGCACAAAAAATTGATGTTTCTTTGTTTAGTCCTTGTAGTTTTAAAGGCTCAAATCATCCAATTATGCTAATGTTAGATAGAATTGTAGAGTATTTTTTAAGTATGAATTTTATGATTAAAACAGGACCTTTAGTAGAAGATGATTTTCATAATTTTGAAGCCTTAAATCTTCCAAAATATCATCCAGCAAGAGATATGCAAGATACTTTTTATTTTAAAGATGGAAAGCTCTTAAGGACACATACTTCTCCTGTGCAGATTCGAACAATGGAATCTCAAAAGCCTCCTATTCGTATGATTTGTCCGGGGAATGTTTTTCGTTGCGATTATGATTTGACACATACGCCAATGTTTCATCAAGTGGAGGGTTTGGTTGTTGAGAATGGTAAAGATTCTGTGAGTTTTGCGAATTTGAAGTTTATTTTGGAAGATTTTTTAAAATATATGTTTGGGGATGTAAAGGTTCGATTTAGATCAAGCTATTTCCCTTTTACAGAGCCTAGCGCGGAAGTAGATATGAGTTGTATTTTTTGCAAAGGAGAGGGTTGTCGCGTTTGTTCTCACACGGGTTGGTTGGAAGTGCTTGGTTGTGGATGTGTGAGTGAAAATGTCTTTAGGGCAGTTGGATATGAGGATGTTAGTGGTTATGCCTTTGGATTGGGAGTTGAGAGATTTGCAATGTTGGCTTATAGTGTGCCAGATTTACGCGCATTTTTTGAAAGTGATTTGAGAATTTTGGAGCAGTTTCAATGAAATTTACAAGAAGTATTTTAAAGCATTTTTTACCTTTAGAGAATGTCAGTAGCGAGGTAATTTATAAAACATTAAATAAAATTGGTTTGGAAGTGGAATCGTTCCAAAAAATTTGTGCTCCAAAAAAGGTTGTGGTGGGCAAAATTTTGGAGTGTCAAAAGCATCCCGATGCTACTAAATTAAATGTTTGTCAAGTTGCAGTGAGTGGAAGTGAGGGCAATTATGAGATGCGACAAATTGTTTGTGGTGCTCCCAATGCTAGAGCAGGAATCTTTGTTGCTGTTGCGTTAGAGGGGGCTATTTTGCCACAAGTTACAATCAAAAAGGCGGTATTAAGAGGAGTAGAGAGTTGTGGTATGCTATGTTCTACGACCGAGCTTGGATTTCCTGCTATTAATGATGGAATTGTGGAGCTTGATGGAAGTATTGGTGTATTAGAGATTGGTAAAGAACTCTTGGAGTATCCACATTTTAATGATGAGGTTTATGAAGTTTCAATTACTCCAAATCGCGGTGATTGTATGAGTTTAATTGGAATTGCTAGGGATTTAAGTGTGGCGCTTAATTTGGAGAGAAAACCACTAGAATCGCTAAAAAGCACAGAAAATGCACCAGGTATTGGTCGTGTGTTGCAAATTACAGCAGAAAAAGGGCATGATTCTTCTTTGTTGTATTGCGCAATGGAGACAGAACCCATTGTGATTCCACTTTGTGTGAGTTTATTTTTAGCTTACAATGATTCTTTAGCAAAGCATTGGCTTTTAAATACTTTGAATTTTTCTACGCTAGTGAGTGGGGTGATTTTAAATGCTTATCCACAGACATTTTGTCAATTAGGCAAAGCTTCTGGGGAAAATAAAGTGGTGTTAAATATTCAAGTTGATGAGTTAGGTTTTGAGAGCGTTTATCATAATGGTAAAAAACTTTCTGTGATTGGCATTAAATCCTGCTTAAATGAAGAAAGCTTAAGGGATCTAGGAGAAGGAAGAGAGTTTATTATCTTAGAGGCAAGTTATATTCCTCCCAAAGTCATTGCACAGAAGGTTTTAGAAACTAAAAGTAAATCCAAAGTGGATCCTAAAGTTTTTCAGCGCACAGCCAGGGGCAGTAATCCTAATTTGCAAATGGGTTTTGATGTATTAGGTAAGCTTTTGTGTTGTGAAGATGTTATTTTATATAGCGATTCTCAAGAGCTAATTGCAACACAAAATTGCAATCCTATCACTATTAGCATTCCTTTAATAGCTAAGACAATTGGGGCTGGGCTGGATCGCACAAAAGTTGTGCAGATTTTACAGGCATTGGAATTTAAAATCGAGATTCCTGTGGATGAAAATTTGCTTGTGGTAACGCCACCACCTTTTAGACACGATATTTCAAGCTATCAAGATGTAGCAGAAGAAGTGATTAGATTTATTGGGATTGATGAGATTCCAAGTCAGCCTTTGGTACTCATTCAAGGTAATCAAAACAATGCTGAATCAAACTTTTATCGCTTTAAACGGCAACTAGCTAAAAAAGCAATTGGAGTAAATTTTAATGAGAGTGTGCATTTTGTTTTTCAAGATAAACAAAGGCTTCAACGATATGGCTTTGAAGTCTTGAAGGATGAGCTAGAATTGCTTAATCCTATCACTAATGAGTTAAATACTTTGCGAAGCACCTTGCTTTTAGGTTTGTTAGAGGCAGCACAATTGAATAAAAACAATGGTTTTAATGGGATTTCTCTAATGGAAGTAGGAGAAGTTTATGATTCTAATCGCAATCAAAGCACAAAAATTGCATTCTTGCAAAGTGGATTAGTAGCACAAGAGCGCTATCCTAATGCAAAAGGAATTAAAGGAGATTATTTTGCTTTTGCTAATAGAATCTCCCGTGTAATTGGAGAATTTTCATTGCAAGAAACGCAAAGCAAGGTAGGAATTTTTCACCCAGGACAATGTGCAAAAATAATTTATAACAATCAAGAAATCGGTATTCTCTCAGCACTTCATCCGCAAATTGCAGAAGAGTTTGGGCTAGAAGATACTTACTTGTGTGAAGTGGATTTAGAAAAACTCTCTAGCAAAAATCCACAAGTTGAAATGTATTCGAAATTCCAAAAAATCACTCGAGATTTAAGTGTGGTTGTAAATAAATCAATCCCTTATTATCGCCTAAAAGAGACAATTTCTAGTTTGAATATTCCCGTTATTGTTGGCTTTTATCCACTAGATATTTATAAAGATGATAATCTCAAAGAATCAATTAGCTTAACTATCCGCTTTGAACTTCAATCACACCAAAAAACTTTAGAAGAAAAAGATATTGGGAGTGTGATGGATCAAGTTTTAGAAGCATTAGCGCAGAATCATAAGGTAGTATTGCGATGATTTTGAGAGTTTTGGGTGCATCAAGCTTTGATCTTGAGATACAAGAGATTGCTGCAGACAAGTCTATTTCGCATCGTTGTGCTATTTTTTCGCTTTTGAGCGATAAGCCTTCTTTAATTCGCAATTACCTTAAAGGCGAAGATACGCTAGATAGTTTGAATATTGCTAAAAGGCTTGGTTTGGAAGTGAGAGAAGAAGGCAGTGAAATGGTGCTAACTCCACCGCCAAACATTCAAGAGCCAAGAAGCATTTTAGAATGTGGTAATGCAGGAACAGCTATTAGGCTTTATTTGGGGTTGCTTAGTGCGCAAAAAGGCTTGTTTGTCTTAAGTGGAGATTGTTATTTAAATAGGCGTCCTATGAAACGAGTTGTGTTGCCATTAAGAAGTATTGGGGCTACGATTTTGGGTCGAGAAGATGGGAATCTAGCGCCACTTGTTGTGGTAGGAAATGGAAATTTACAGGCTTTTGATTATACCAGTCAAATTCCAAGCGCACAAGTAAAATCAGCTTTGTTGCTAAGTGGGCTTTTTGCAAAGGGCGATTCGCGCTACAAAGAGCCCGAGCTTAGTCGCGACCATACTGAACGAATGCTAAGTGGAATGGGTGCTGAGATTGAAAGTAAAATCAATAAAGCAGGTGAAGTGGAGATACACCTTTTGCCTTTAAAACAAAAGCTTAAACCGCTTGTGATGGAGATTCCAGCTGATCCTTCAAGTGCCTTTTTCTTTGCTTTAGCAGCTGCTATTATGCCAAATTCTCATCTTGTGTTAAAAAATATTTTATTAAATCCAACACGAATCGAAGCTTTTAGAATCTTGGAAAAAATGGGTGCAAAAATCATCTATAAAGAAGTTTTAAATACCTATGAAAGTATCGGTGATATTGAGATTTTTTCACCACAAAGTTTGCAGAGTGTTGAAGTGAGTGAGAAAATTTCGTGGTTGATTGATGAGATTCCTGCATTAGCTATTGCAATGGCATGCGCTAAGGGAGTAAGTAAGGTAAAAAATGCCAAGGAATTAAGGGTTAAAGAAACCGATAGAATCAAGGCAGTAGTTGAAAATTTGAAACTTTGTGGGATTGAAGCAAGAGAGCTAGAAGATGGTTTTGAGATTAAAGGAGGAGAGATTAAAAGGGCGGAAGTTCCTAGTTATGGAGATCATAGAATAGCGATGAGTTTTGCAATTGCGGGATTGAAAAATGGAATGGAGATTACCCAAGCAGAATATATTAACATTTCATTTCCTAACTTTTTAGAAATTTTGAGTAAAATCACGCAGGTGGAGAAAAGAGAATGCAAGTAAAATTAGCTAAAAGCTATGGGTTTTGTTTTGGTGTGAGACGCGCCATAAAGTTAGCTGAAAGTAAGCCTAATGGAATCACGCTAGGACCTTTAATTCATAATGCTAAAGAAATCAATCGCCTAAAAGATAAATTTAATGTGGTTGTGAATGAAAATATTCAAGAGATTCCCAAAGATGCTGAAGTAATCATTCGCACTCACGGAATCACAAAAGAGGATTTGCAAAAGTTAAGGGAAAAGACAAAGAATATTACTGATGCAACATGTCCTTTTGTAACCAAACCGCAAGAAATTTGTGAAAAAATGAGCAATGAGGGTTATGGGATTATTATTTTTGGCGATGAGAAACACCCTGAGGTAAAGGGAGTAATGAGTTATTGTAAAACAACTCCTTTGGTGGTAGAGAGCCTAGAAGCACTCAAACAAGCTAAAGTTCCCGATAAAGTTGTGCTGATTTCTCAAACAACTAAAAACATTGAAATTTTTTTAGAAATAGCAGACTTTTTGATTCGACAATGTTCGGAGTGTCGCGTGTTTAATACAATTTGCAATGCAACTTTTGATAATCAAGAATCAGCTAGGAATCTTGCTAAAGAAGTGGATATTATGGTGATTGTTGGTGGAAAAAATTCTTCTAACACAAAACAGCTTTATAATATTTCCAAGGAATATTGCGAAGATTGTTACTTAATAGAGGATTTTAGGGAGTTAAATCAAGAATGGTTTAATGGCAAAAAGCTCTGTGGAGTGAGTGCTGGAGCATCAACTCCAAATTGGATTATTAATGAAGTTGTTAAAACAATCCAAAAATATTAGTGCTTTTAATACTTTTAAAAGGCTAGTTGAGTTACAATAGAAATATTTTATTTTTTAAAAAGGGCGCAGATGGCTGTGGTAGGAATTAATATACAAGAATTGGATGAAATTATAGTTGATGAAGATTTTGCTTCAATGTTGGAGCAATACGAGAAAAGAGAGAGTGAAAAAATTTCACAAGGTGAGATAGTCTCTATTGAAAATGGGCAGGTTATTATTGCAGTTTCAGGAGAAAAAAAAGAGGGTGTTATTGCTGTGAGCGAAATTCAAGACTCTCAAGGGAATTTGCTTTTCAAAGTTGGAGATTTGTTGCCTATAGTGATTATGGGAAAAAGAAATGAGCAACCTTTGATTTCTTACAAAAAAGCAGTTCGTAGAGAAAAGATTCGCGAATACATTAAGAATCTTGGTGAAGATTATAAAGATAAAATTGTTGAGGGCATAGTTGTCAAAAAAAATAAAGGTGGTTATATCGTAGAGGGTGAGGGTGTAGAATTCTTTATGCCTAAATTTGTGGCAGCTTTCAAAGAGGGAAGTAAAAATGAAGGTAAGCACATCAAAGCATGTATTATTAATGTTAAACCCGAAGAAGATAGCATTGTGATTTCAAGAAAGCGTTTGTTTGAGATTGAAAATAGTGTCAAAAAGGATGTGATTGAGAACTTGCTTAAACAAGAGGGTGCATTAGAAGGAACTATCAAGAAAATCACAAGTTTTGGTATGTTTGTGGATGTAGAAGGTGTAGAAGGCTTGGTGCATTACACTGAGATTAGCCACAAAGGACCAGTTAATCCTTCGAAAATCTATAAAGAGGGCGATAAAGTATCAGTTAAAATCCTTTCATACGATAAAGACAAAAGACGCTTAGCGCTTTCTATTAAAAATACCATTGAAGATCCTTGGAAAGAAGTTGAGAATGAGCTAGAAGTAGGGGATGCGATTAAGGTTATTGTGAGCAATATTGAGCCTTATGGTGTATTTGTGGATTTAGGAAATGATATTGAAGGATTTTTGCATATCTCAGAAATTTCTTGGAACAAAAATATTCAAAACCCAGAAGAGTTTTTGAAAACAGGGCAAGAAATTGATGTAGAAGTCATTGAAATTGATACAAAAGAGAGACGCTTAAGGGTGTCTTTAAAGAAATTGCTCGATAAGCCTTTTGCGCAGTTTGTCAAAAAACATAAAGAAGGTGATATTTTAAAAGGCTCTGTTGCAACACTCACAGATTTCGGTGCCTTTATTAAATTAGATGGAATTGATGGTTTGTTGCATAATGAAGATGCATATTGGAATAAGAATGAAAAATGTAAAGATTTAATGAAAATTGGTGATGAAATTGAAGTGAAAATCGCTAAAATTGATAAAGAAAAGGAAAGAATCTCATTAACGCGCAAAGGAATCATTGCTTCACCGGTAGAAGAATTTGCTAAAAAACATTCTGAAGATGAAGAGGTTCAAGGTGTAGTTAGAGACATTAAAGACTTTGGAGTATTTATTAAGCTAGATGAAGATATGGATGCTCTAATCCGCAATGAAGATTTATTCCCAATCAAAAAAGAAGAAATCAAAATCGGAGATTCCATTAAAGGCGTTATTTCTTTAATTGATAAACAAAACAATAAAATTCGAGTTTCTATTAGACGCTTAGAGAAGCAAAAAGAAAAAGCTAATCTAAAAAATTTTAATAGTAATGCCGATGATAAAATGACATTGGGAGATATTCTTAAAAATCAAATCTCTTAAAAGAATTTGCAATGCAAACAAGAGTTTTGATAGGTGTTTTTAGTTTTCTAACTTTTGTGATTCTGTATGTTTTAATACGGGATTATGCACAGGCAATACATTCTTATTCGATTCCGAATGTAGAACCTTATCAATTAGAAAAAGTAGAAGATAATGCAACAATAAAAATACCTAAGGAGCTAAGTTGGCTAAATCAGCTCTCAGCTAAGGGTGGGGTTAGCTACTTTTATCCTGCCTCTGAGTTGCGTGTGAAATTATTATTTGAAAAGAATCTCAAAAAAGATGACACAGAAACATTTAGAGTTTCTGTAGGAATCATTGATGATTATCAGTTTTTTTGCATTAATCAAGTTTTAAGTGCTAATAATATTGATTATTCCTATTATAAGGTAGGAGAAAGTATTTGGTTGGTTGTCGCTACAGATGATGAGAAATATTTGCGTAGTGTTTTAGAAGAGTTAAAACATTATGAAATTCATTATTCTTTGTCTAAATCTTAAAAAGGAGTTAAGATGTCTAAATTTACAATCATAGTTTGTGATCATATTCATCAAAGCGGTTTGGATTTGCTAGAGAAGGCAGCGGATGTTGAAGTGTTAAATCTTGCAAGCTTACCAAAAGATGAATTAAAAAAAGAGCTTCATAAAGCGGATGTGGCTATTACAAGGAGTTCTACAGATGTTGATGAATCATTTTTATCAATGGCTACCAAACTTAGAGCAGTTGTTCGTGCTGGAGTGGGTGTAGATAATGTGGATATTGAAGCTTCTAGTAAGCGTGGTGTGGTAGTGATGAATGTTCCAACGGCAAACACTATTGCTGCAGTGGAATTAACTTGTACGCACATTTTGAGCGCTATTAGAAATTTTCCAGGAGCTAATGCGCAACTTAAAGCTGATCGAGTATGGAAGCGTGAAGATTGGTATGGCACGGAGTTAAAAGGTAAAAAGCTTGGGATTATTGGTTTTGGTAATATTGGGAGTCGTGTTGGAAAGCGCATGAAAGCTTTTGAAATGGAAGTGATTGCATACGATCCTTATATTAATCCAGCAAAGGCTACAGATTTAGGAATCGCTTATACAAAAGATTTTAATGAAATTTTAGCTTGTGATATTATTACGATTCATACTCCAAAAAATAAAGAAACCATCAATATTATCAATAAAGAACAAATTGCTAAAATGAAAGATGGCGTTATTTTGATTAATTGCGCTAGAGGTGGCTTGTATAATGAAGATGCTCTTTTTGAAGCTTTAGAGAGTGGTAAAGTAAGATGGGCAGGAATTGATGTTTTTACAAAAGAACCTGCCACTTCTAATAAATTACTAGATTTATCAAATATCTATGTAACTCCACATATTGGAGCTAATACGCTTGAATCCCAAGAAAAAATTGCTATTGAAGCTGCAGAAGCAGCACTTGAATCAGCAAGAGGCTCTAGTTTTCCTAATGCTTTGAATCTGCCTATTAAGGAAACTGAATTACCAGATTTTATGAAGGCTTATTTGGAATTAGTTCAAAAAATGGCATTTTTTGCAATTCAGGTTAATAAAAACGAGATTCGATCCATTAAACTTGAAGCACAAGGAGAGATTAGTGAATATTTATCTTCGCTTTCTACTTTCGCGCTAGTTGGTATTTTAAATGCAACTATTGGAGATAAAGTTAATTATGTTAATGCACCTTATGTGGCAAAAGAGCGAGGGGTGGAGATTGTGCTTGAAGTTAAAACACTGCAAAATGTTTATAGAAATCAAATTAGGCTAACCCTGCTAACTCAAGAGGGAGAATTTAGTGTTTCTGGAACGGTGTTTAATGAAAATACGCCAAAAATTGTAGAAATCAATCATTTTGAGCTTGATATTGCACCAAGGGGGCGTATGATTCTCTTTAGAAACAATGATACTCCAGGGGTCATTGGTTTTGTTGGGACAACTTTGGCGAAATATAATATTAATATTGCAGACTTTAGACTTGGACGATATGGTAAAGAAGCTTTGGCTGTGATTCTTGTCGATGATGAAGTTTCTAATGAAGTTATAAAAGAACTTTCTGCTATTGAGGCTTGTTTATCTATTAAATATGTTGTTCTATAATTTTCCTCCTTTTTTTGGAGGAATTAAGTAAAATTTGAGCTAATTTTGGTAATAATTCCAGTTCCAACAAGAGCCGGGGTGGTGAAATTGGTAGACGCGCCAGACTCAAAATCTGGTGGGGGCAACCCCGTGTCGGTTCGATTCCGACCCTCGGCACCACATACTTACATTTTTTTAATCTCTTTATTTTTTATGGTCTATTTGTAGAATCTTTCTAGTCCCACTTCTTTATATTGCTTATTTTTTTAATTGAGTATTTTTAAAAGTTAATTTTTGGCAAAAGGTAACGAATTTAAGATAATTGTTTAGCGATAGACTTATGAACTTAGAATATATGAGTAAAAATTAAACATTTTTTTTAAAAAAAGCCTAAAATAATAATTCTTTTTTATTTCTTTGTGTAATTTTGTAGAGAAATATAGAATAATACGCATGTCATTATTTTTTAAAGGATGATTAATGAATAAGCTTTTAGGTTTATTACTTTGGGCTGTCGTTGCATTTATTGGTGCATGGGGCTTTGGAGTTTTGGCATTACATAGAGGTGAGCAAATCTCAGCTGTATGGATTGTTGTAGCGGCTGTTTGTATTTATGCTATTGGATATCGGTTTTATTCCAAGTATATTGCCACAAAGGTGCTTGGACTTGATGATAATCGTGCAACACCTGCTTTAAGTATGAATGATGGTAGAGATTTTGTTCCAACAAATAAAATCGTTCTTTTTGGTCATCATTTTGCCGCAATTGCTGGGGCAGGTCCACTTGTAGGTCCAATTCTTGCTGCACAAATGGGTTATTTACCTGGTATGATTTGGATTGTTGTTGGAGTTGTTTTAGCAGGGGCTGTGCATGACTTTACCGTGCTATTTATCTCTACACGCAGAAATGGTAAAAGTTTAGGAGAGATGATTAAACTAGAGCTTGGTAAGGGCGTAGGAAGTATTGCGATGATAGGGATTTTAGGTATTATGATGCTAATTATTGCAATTTTGGCTCTTGTTGTAGTTAATGCGTTAGCAGAATCTCCTTGGGGGCTTTTTACAATTGCAATGACAATTCCTATTGCCATTTATATGGGGCTACATATGCGATTTTTGCGTCCTGGTAAGATTGGTGAAGCAAGTATTATAGGGTTTATTTTATTGATTTTGGCATTGTATTATGGAAGTGTAGTGGCAGAAAATGAATTCTTAGCTTCTGTTTTTACTTTAAGTCCTGTTACATTAACTTATATAATGATTGCGTATGGTTTTGTTGCTGCAATTTTGCCTGTTTGGTTTTTGCTTGCACCTAGAGATTATTTGAGTACATTTTTAAAAATTGGTGTTATTGTGCTTATGGGACTTGGAATCTTAATTGTAAGACCAGATGTGCAATTTCCTAGTATTACAAAATTTATTGATGGAAGTGGTCCTGTTTTTAGCGGTCAGTTTTTCCCTTTCTTGTTTATCACCATCGCTTGTGGAGCCATTAGTGGATTTCATGCATTGATTTCAAGTGGGACTACACCAAAAATGCTTGAAAAAGAATCTCATGCTAGAATGGTTGGATATGGTTCTATGATTATGGAATCAGCAGTTGCTATCATGGCTTTGATTGCAGCTTGTATTTTAACTCCAGGTTTATATTTTGCTATCAATGTTGCTCCTGCAGGACTTGGAACAACTGGGATTTCAGATGTGGCGCAAGCTGCAAGTGTAGCGGCACAAACAATTAGTAATTTTGGATTTGTTATCACGCCTCAAGAAATCTTGGGAATGGCTGAGAGTATTGGAGAAAATAGTGTGTTGAGCCGCACAGGTGGGGCACCTACTTTTGCAATTGGATTAGCAATGATTGTTTCTGAAATACCTTTGTTTAATCAGGGTTCTATTGCGTTTTGGTATCATTTTGCTATTTTGTTTGAAGCACTTTTTATTCTTACTGCTGTTGATGCAGGGACTAGAGCAGGAAGATTTATGGTGCAAGATATTTTAGGAAATGTTTATAAGCCAATAGGAAATATTCATTCGATATTTTGGGGGGTTGTTGCAACTTTAATTTGTGTTGTAGCTTGGGGTTATATTCTTTATCAAGGCGTAACAGATCCGCAAGGTGGAATCAAATCGCTTTGGACGCTTTTTGGAGTCTCTAATCAAATGTTAGCAGGTATGGCGCTTTTGCTTGTAATTGCTGTTTTATTCAAAATGGGTCGAGGCAAACAAGCTTGGGTTGCTATTATTCCTGCGGTTTGGGTTTTGGTTTCAACTCTTTATGCAGGCATCTTAAAGTTGCTTCCTGCTAATGGTGAGAAGATTCATGATTCAGTTAGCCACATTGCGCTTTGGCAAATCAATAGTGCAAAAGCCGCAAGTGAGACTAATATAGAATTGGCAGAAAAATTTGCCACCATTGCTACCAATAATCTAATTAATGCAGGGTTATGTGCATTCTTTATGATAGTAACTTGTTTGGTGCTATTGCAAACAATTCGCATTTGTTGGAAATGTAGTAGGGGAGAAAATGATATTCCACTTGCCGAATCACCTTACCTTAATGCTAGCGATTATGAAGGTAAAGTGGTAGCACACTAAATAAAATAGGCTTTTTGAGCCTATTTTAAAATTTTCTACTTTTGGACTCTTAGATAAATTCTTAGAATTTAAATTATTATTTTTTCGTCTTTAATTAAAATTTTGATTATATTATGGATTTGGGTTTATTTTTTCGAGATTTTGGTTGCATTTGCTTGAAGTAATGAATGATAGAAGCTAAAATAAAGCTTGATTTAAATTGGCAGCATATAAAACTATGTGTATTTAAAAAAGCTGCAAATGTCTACATCTAATGCTTTTGATATTTTGTATAGATGCTCTAAATTAAAATGTTTTCCATAACGACAACTTTCGCAATTTGAATAGAAAGCGATAGATTTAATGCCTATTTCAAGTGCCAAATCTAGCTGTGAAATTCCTTTTTTCTGTCGCACATTTCTCACAATCTTAGAGATGTTTTGATAAAAATTTAGAATTTCTTCTTCTGTTGTATTACCAAAATGATTATTCATTGTGATTTATCCCATAGGATTAATTTATACTTAAAATTTACAATGTTATAATCCTAAATTCTATATCCTATAGGATAAATTATAAAAAGGTTGAAAAAATGAAAAAAATATTTATCGTAGCACTATTTGCTCTGTTTGCTAATTTTTGCTTTGCGGCTGATGATGAACTTACTAATGATATTACAAAGAAGGCAATAGATATAGGTTTTGGAGCGATTAGTGGGTTTTTATCGGGAAAAAGTGGAGATGAAATCGCAGAAGAGGCTAAAGAAAAAACAATTAAAGCTACCAAAGAAACAGCTAATAAAAAGCTTGATGAGGCAACAAAGTAGTAATCACTCCCATTAGATTGGGAGTGATTATTTGTGGTTATTGATTGTATTTAGCAGGGAGTTTCATCCATTGTTTTGTTGCTCGTTTAGCGACTTCTAAGGTTGCATCCATTCCTCCTGCTAATGAAAAAAGCCAAAATTTATGCGCATAAAGCCAATCAATCTGTTTGACTTGTTTTTCAATAAGTGTTTTTACAGGACGCACAGCTATTTTTGCAAATTCTAATTCTTGATGCACGATATAAGATTGCACAGCATCAGAAAAAACTTTAATAAAAATATCTTCCTGAAAGAAAAGCTTAATATCATCAATTTCTTCAAGAATCTTATCCATTTTTTTGAAATTGATTTTTTCTAATTTGTTTTCTTTGTTTAAGCGCTCTAGCTCTTCTGTCATTTTGACAACTTTTAGAAAAGTTTTTTCTACCATCTTTTTCTTTTTATAACCATAATCCAAAAAATCTTTTACTTTAGATTGAATATGTTTTTGGTTTGCTTTAATTTGCTCTTTGCTAGGAGGGGTGAGTTTGATTGCCTTCTTTTTTGTTTTGGAAAGTGATTGTAGGGCTTCTAGGAATGGAATCTCTTTTGTCCCAGCAATTCTTGCACCGCCTTCTGTTGAATTGATTACTTCCATTTCATAGGGCGTTTCAGCAATGTCTTTTTCAAAGAAATTTAAAAACATTTTCCACACTGAAGTGGTTTCTACAACTCCATCTCCACCATAAGCAGGCACCATAAGCTTCTCTGTTATATTTTCTTTTTGCTTGTATTGAGATTCTATTTCTCCAAAAATCGCATCTTTGGAGTGGGTTTTTCCATCTTTAGAAAATGCAAGATCTTGACCAATAAAAATACATCGTTTAAAGCGTGAATGCGCAATAATTTCATATGCCATATTAGCAGCACTCATTCCAATCCCAGCATAACCATAATCTTGTAAATCAAAGAAACGAGTATAACCAAATGGGCGCATACTAAAAGACTTGATGCCTTGTGTAATCGCGTTAGTTGTGGCTTTATGCACAATGCTTGTAAGGGCAAAAATAACGCCTTTTTGCGCTTCTTTTGGTGTTTTGATGAAAAAATCTGCAGTGGGTTCTACGCGCTCTAGTGTTGCAACAATATCGGGTTTTATTCCATGTTTGGTAAGAATTGGGAAAGATGCATCAACAGAGATAATTGTAATATAGGGTGCATATTCTTTTAATAGTGGAATTTGCTTGTGCAAAGAAGGTCCCGTGGAGACAATCACGGCTGTGTCTGTTGTTTTTGCATTAGAAATTAATTCTTTAAAACTTGGGGTGGTGATAAGCTCTGGAAGGTTTAAAAGATGATGTTCTAGACCGATTAAAGCATCTGTTGAATCATTGCCAACTGCAATAACATGATGCTCCAAACTTCTTGTTAGAATTGCATTTAAATCAAGGCATTCCTCTGTGTATTTACCATAATAATTATTATAAATATGAAGATTGTAGATTCTAGAATAAATCCATTGACCTTCTTTAACAAGGTATTGATCAAGTTGTCCAAAACTAATTGTTTTAGTCCAAAAAATTAAAATTTTTTCTTCTAGAATTTCTTGTTCGAAATCTACAAAATTTAGCGCAATATAAATGAGTTCTAATTCAGGTTCAAAAATAAAGAGTTTTTTTAGATCGGGATTGCTAGAAAGGTATTTATAAAAAATTCCATTTCCCATTCCAAAAAAATAAAAAAAAGGATAAAGCCTATAAGGTTCAAATTCTTTAATTTTTTGAGTGATTTCTGCTAAGGGTTCTTTGGAGAAAAGTGCCACTTTGTTTTCTTTGTCGTAAATATTAATATTTAGCGGATCGTTTCCGATATACACTTCATATTTTTTATTGGGTTCTAGAATTTTAAGTTGTGCAGCTAAAAGTGGATTTTTTTGATAGAGCACCTTGAGATTTTTCTCAAGTCTTGGGTTAAGAGCATCTGACATAGGATTCCTTGAAGTGTGGATTTAAAAAGTCTAAAGCCAAAAAGGCTAAAGAACTTATTGTAAAAGTTTAAGAATATTTTGCTGAACCTGGTTGGCTTGTGCCATTGCAAAACTTCCTGATTGTGCAAGAATGTTGGTTTTAGAGAAGTTTGCAGATTCTTCAGCAAAGTCTGTATCGCGGATTTGTGATTCAGCGGATTTTACATTCACTTGCGTTACAGTAATGTTATTGATAGTCGAGACAAGTTGTTGTTGCACAGAACCAAGGTCAGCACGGATTTTGTCCAAATGTTCTTGTGCGGATTGTGCCATATCCATAACCGCCATAGCACCTTCTAAACTTGTTACTCCAGCCCCAATTCCATTAGCATTAACAACAGCAATAGCCGTATTGGCATTAGCCCCGATAGCAGAAGCAACATTGGCATCAAATTCACCATTAACACTTCTTAGATTCACAGTGTATTGTGCGATTCCTGATCCATTTTGTATGTTGGTCGCACCAGAGTGTAAGCCAACTTGAGAGAAATTTGTTCCAGATACCAAAATATCTCTTGCATTAAGGCGAATAAGAGTCAAGCGTCCTACAATAGCGTGTGTTGCGCCTGAAACTCCAGCAAAAGAACCACCTTGGAGTGGCGTTGTCCCATCAGCTTCAGCTCCATTAAGAACAGCAGCACCGCTTGTTACTTGGACAGAAATCGCTCGTCCATCTGTGCTTGTAAGTTGTAATGCTCCTGAAATACTTAAAGAAGCTTGCACTCCTGTTCTTTCTTTTTGGGCATTAATAGCATTAATAAGTCTTCCATCATAATCATTTTTTTGGACATCATTCACATCTCCAATGGCAATACCATTAATGACTAATCCCCTAATGGTTCCTGAAGCAATCGCTCCAGCCCCTTGCCCCATTACATTATAAGTTGCCCTCACACCTAAAGTATCGGAGTTTTTGTTGATGGCTTCTGCTAACGCACCAATTCCTGTTCCTGCTGAAGTGGAGATTTTTACTGATTCAATAGCGTAGTTATTGGTTCCATCTGTATTTAAAAATTTTAAAGTTACTTCATTAAGATTGCTTGATCCTGCACTTACGGACATCTCAGCTCCTGTTTCGTAGCGAACATGTCCTATTTTATGAGAGTTAGTTGGTTGGATAGAAGCCTTAACGGTGGTATTGGAATAAGCACCAATTTGGAATTCTTTATTGGTAAAGGACCCTGAAAGCATTTGCTGACCATTAAAGCTTGTTGTATTAGCGATATTATCAAGCTCTTCCATAAGTCTTAAAATATCACTTTGTAGTGCGTTTCTTGTTGTGGTAGTTTGACCATCTTGTGCGGCTTGAGTAGCTTTTGTTTTGATTGTGTCTAAGATTTTGATTTGTTCATCCATTGCTTTATCGGCTGTTTGAATAATACCAATAGCATCATTAGCGTTTCTTGTAGCTTGACCCAATGCGGCAGCTTGAGAGCGGAGGCTATCGGCAATCGCCATTCCTGAAGCATCATCGGCGGCTTTATTGATTCTTAAACCAGAGCTTAATTTTTCTAGTGATTCTGACATGTTTCTGTTATTTACAAGACCAGAAGTGTGTGCGTTTAGCGCATTAACATTTGTGTATATCCTATAACTCATTATGCATCCTTTGCGAAAAATAAATTCGTAAAATCTAAAGCAATATATGTTCCACTTTTTGAAATTTACAGTTATTTTTCTAAAACTAGCGCAAAATAAGTGCTTTCATGATGATCTATAAGGTTGGTATGGATGGATTTTTCTCCCCATTTTAAAGTGAAAGGAGTTTGTTGGAGTATTTGTTTGATATTATCTTGTGTTGAAGAAAAAAATATAGGTTTAAAGACAGATTTGTCTTTTGTGGTGTAGCTAATCGTAGTATTTGATTTTCCAAGAAGTGTTAAAAAACAATATTTTTTTGTAACACGCGCAAGTTCATTTAGGGAATGAATAGCCATTTCAATAGGCATACAATTGAGCACTCCACAACTAACTGAAAAATCAAAAAATTCTTTTTCAAAAGGTAGTCTAATATTGTTTAATACTTGAAAATTTGCAGACAATTTTAGGTATTTTGCTAAAGATTCTGCTTGGTTTATGGCGGTTTGTGAAATATCTATCCCGTAGGCTTGTATTCCAAATTCAGAGAGCAGTAGAGTTTGCCTGCCATTGCCACAGCCAAAATCTAAAGCCCTTAAGGTTTGGTTGGTAGAGTTGGTATAAATTGGCATAAATTGTCCAAGGGAAATCTGTTTTTTAATAAAACGATTTAAGAATTTTACGAGTTCATTATGGGGATAAAAAACAGAATTTTCTCCATTTGCGTATGATTCATTCCATTGATCTGATGTATGCATTATAGTCCTTTTTAGCTAGATAATTTAATTATATGAAATTGTTTCTAAAAAGTATTAGTGTTTATAAAAAAAAATGCACTTTTAAAGTTTTTAAAAAAATGGTTAAGCTCAATAAATATTGTAAAATACAATATTTATTGGTAATTTAATTTTTGTAAAAAGTTAAAGTTATGATAAAATTTGCCGATTATAAGGGAAATTAATTTTACAATGAAAGAAATTTATGGAAATTCAAACACAAGAGATTCTAAATAGGCTTAAAGAAGTCAAAACAAAAGAAAATATTAATGAATGTATGTTGCTAATCCGCGCTTTTGGGCAGGAGTGGCAGAAGCAATTAGAAGATTCTTATAGAGAAGAGATTATCGCTTTATTAAAAGAAAAGATTCTAGAAATTATTGTTTCTAAGGGGGATATTTTAGATAAGTCTATTTTATGGGCTTATGGGCTTTTTGAAGGTAGAAAATCATCTAAAAAAGATGAGAGATTTATGAAGTATTTTGATTTTTGCTCCCCTTATGTGGAAGATAGCAATGCTTCTTATTATGAAAGGCTATTGTTTATTGAGTTTGCGAGTGCGACTTTGTTGCTTAGTGGGGACAAAGAAGGAGCGGTGAAGTTTTTTTTCTCCAAAGTGATTTATTTGAGTTTGAGAGAAAACTATATGGTAGAGTTAGACCCTTTTACAAGGGAGTTTTTGTATTATTATGAGATACCAGTGGAATGGATTTTGGAGATTCAAAGAGAGGCTTTGAAATGGGATAATTTCTCTAAGCTTGATGATTTTACTAAAAAAACAATATTTTTGTGGAATATGCATTGTTTTTGGAATGTGAAGCATTATTTTAATCATCTAAAATGGAGGGAGAATTTTCCTGTTTGGCTTGATTGTTTAAAAGGATTGCTAGAACAAGGTAATCTTGATATGGCGATGTATGTGAATTTTTATATTTATCATAAGTTTGGAAATTCTGCGCAAACTCAAGAGGATTGGCAAGAATATAATGATAAGGTAGTAAAACTTGTAGAGCCTTATTTTGTAGAATATGGTAAAATGCTTCCAGAGTGCAAAGATAAGATTGAAGCAACTGATGGGCGCAAGATTAAAATAGGACTTTTAGAAGAAAGAATTGTGGAAAATTCTCCTTATAAGGTAGAATACTCACTTTGTAAGGCATTAATGCAAAATGCAGAGTTTAAAGAAAAATATGAAATCATTATATACTCTATGGCATATATTCAAAAAAGTGAAGATGATATTAATGCCATGAAAAGTTTTGTTGAGATTGGATGCTCTGTTATTAGCCCTACATATAGAATAACGCAAGAATATGGTTATTATGTTTCGCATTTGAAAAAGGCATTGGCAATTAGAGATTCTATCTTAAATGAAGGGATTGACATTTTAATAAGCACAAGCTATATAGATATTAGTAATTTTTTGTTTGCGACAAGAAGTGCGCCTAAGCAAATCTTTTGGAGTCATGGGAATGGTCGGTATGATATTGTGGGGATTGATGAAAGGATAAGTCATTTTTCTCCACCTGACACACCTTTTATTTTTAGGAGCTTTTCAGTGCCTATGGATATTGAGAGATTCTACAATCCACCAAGAGATCCAAAGCTCATAGAAGCAGAGAAGGCAAAATATCCTATCACAAAAGACACGGTAGTTTTGGGCGTGATAGGTAGGCTTGTCAAAGTGGATAGCGATGAGTATTTAGAGTGCATTGCAAAGGTTATGAAAAAACACCTTAATACGATTTTTATTGCTGCTGGAAGTGGGAATATGCCAGTGATTAGAGATAAAGTTGAAAAGCTTGGAATTTCGGATCGATTTTTTATGCCTGGATTTGTGGATCCACATATTTATGGACATATTATTGATATTTTTTGTGATACTTTTCCTATGGAGCAGGGAGAGAGTGTAGCAGAATTTATGGCAAAAGGGAATGGAAAAAAGCAGGTTAGTTTGATAGATAAACAAAAGTATGAGAAAGCTTTTTTGGATATTTTTAATGAATACAAGCAGGTTATTATTCAGCAATATGGTAGTGGCAAGGCAGAAGAAATCAAAAAGGCTATTATAGATCATTGGCAAATATATTATACTTTTAGTGTAGAAGAGTATAAGCAGTATTTATTAAGAGTAATTAGTGGTGATAGAGAGATTGAAAAAATGTTAGAAAAAGTTGAACAAACTATTGAAATTCTGCTAGAGATTAGAAAGCAGAAGGGGCTAGAGAATTTTATGAACATAATGCAAGGATAGTGAATGTTGGAGAAAGGTTTTAAGGAGATAATAGATTTTGCACTCAACCAAAGTAATGTTGATTGTAAAGAAAAAATATTAGATTTTGGGTGTGGGAATGGACGTTTTGTTGAAGAAATGAGAATGCGTAATTTAAGTACTTATGGTTGTGATATTACTCCTAAGAATCGCGGAGAATTATTTCTTATAAGGCAAGGTTTGAATTCTAAAGAAAGCTCTAAATATATCAGATATTACCAAGATTCAGAGCAAATACCATTTGAGAATAGTTTTTTTAATTTTATTTTTTCTTATCAAGTTTTTGAGCATATTAGAGATTTAGATTTTAGTGCAAAAGAAATAAACAGAGTATTAGTGGGGGGGGGGGTATTTTTTTTTTTATTTGCCGGGTGTTTTGCGTTTGG
>NZ_JALAIY010000001.1:608998-647278 GCF_022664765.1 Helicobacter sp. CaF467b
TTCGCCATTTTGTCCGCATTTGGTGTTAGTTTTTAATGGTGAGATTTATAATTATAAAGAACTAAGACAAGAATTAAAAAAGCAGAGAATCCCCTTTTTTACACAGAGCGATACGGAAGTTTTGCTTCATGCTTATGCGTTTTTGGGAGAAGAGTGTCTCCAAAAATTGAATGGGGATTTTGCCTTTTGTATTCTTGATAAACGCGATAATAGTTTATTTTTAGCGCGTGATAGATTAGGGAATAAACCACTTTTTTATACTCTAAGTCAAGAAAAATTCTTTTTTGCTTCTGAGATTAAAGCGATTTTGGAGATTGGGAAGTTTGGCTTTGATTTAGAAGAAGTTTCAAAATGGATTTTATTTAGCAATGGGAGTGAGAATAAGACTATTTATCAAGGTATTTTTAGCTTTCCGCCTGCTTCATTTGGGAGATTTTTTAATGGAGAGCTTAAGATAAAAAAATATTGGGAATGTGTGCCTTGTGTGGATAGCACTTTGGGGCAGAAAGAAGCATTGGATAGATTAGAAGAGATTCTAAGTGATGCGGTGAAAATACGATTGCGATCAGATGTGCCTATGGCGCTTTGTATTTCAGGTGGAGTGGATAGTTCGATTTTGGCGCATTTGGCTAAGAGAATCGGGGTGGAGTGCTTATATTTTGGGATAAATTTCAAAGAAGCAAAGCAAAATGAAATACAGCATATGAAGCAATTACAGAAAGATTTGGGGATTGATGTTTCTTATATCGCGCCAAATTTAGAGTGTATCAAAGAGGATTTAAGGGATTTGGTGCAGAATCAAGATGAGATTTTTCGCAGTTTTTCTATTTATTTGCAATATTTGCTTTTTAAGAATATCGCGCCCTTTTGCAAGGTTGTTTTAGGCGGACAGGGAGCAGATGAGCTTTTTGGCGGATATTATCACCATATTGGGAGATATATTTTTGCTCATCATAAAGAATTTGAAAATCGTATTAGAATCTATGGCAATGAAGCTTTGAAGGAATACGGATTTGGCTTAAAGTGTTCTTTGGATGATTCTTTGAAATTAAAGCTCTTTAGAGAAGATAATCAAGAGGGAATGAGAATCTTGCAAGAAAATGAATTGCCACTTCCTTCTATGGAGAATCTTTTGGAGAGATTTTTGCTAGATTTTACTCAAGGATTGTGGCTAGATGCTTTTAAATATAATTTGCCCAATCTTTTGCGTTATGAAGATAGAAATGCAATGCAATTTGGGATTGAAAATCGCACGCCTTTTACGGATTATCGCTTGGTTGAATTTGCTTTTTCTTTGGAGTCTTCTTTGAAATTTGCTAAAGGATATAGCAAATATCTTTTGAGACTTTTATTGGAGAGATTAGGGAGCAAGGAGCTTGCTTGGAGGGTGGATAAAGTCGGATTTAGCGCTCCTGAATTTGTTTTAGCGCAGACTTTAGGCTATAATGTTAGCTCACTTTTTGGGATACGCTTAGCGTTTTTTGAGGTATTAAAAATGCGCTTAAAGGGAGAGATATGATTTGGATTGATGTCGCAACTCCTAAGTATGCGATGTTTTTTGCAGGGATGATTAGGGAGCTAGAGAAAAGGGGATTTGAGGTGCTTGTAACAACGCGTTATGCCCCAAATTACACTGAAGCAAAAGAAATTTTAGAATTGCATCAGATTCCACATATTGTGCTTGGGGAGTATGGTGGCGCAACGCTTTTGGAAAAATTTGAAGCAAGGATTTTTAGACAAAAAGAAATTTTGGATTTATTTAAAGCAAGAGGGGTTCCAAAAGTGCTAATTTGTGGGGCTGTAGTTGATAGTGTGCAGGTAGCCTATGGGATTGGGATTCCAGTGGTGAATATTTATGATACTCCTGCTTTTACTAAGCCAAAAGATAGCGAATGTCCAAAGGAATTAACTGCGGTAGCTAGGCTCACTTTGCCTTTTTCAAAAATATTTTTTTATCCTTTTGTGTTGCCAAAAGAATTAATGTTGCGTTTTGCACTCGATGAAAATCAAATCCAATCGTATCCCTTTATTGATGTGGCATTGTGGATAAATGCTATCCAAAAAGATCCTAAAAATGATTTCCGAACACGCTATGGGCTAAATACACAAAAACCTACAATTCTAATTCGCGAAGAAGAGTATAAAGCTCATTATGTTAAAGAAAAGATTCCGACTATTTATGAAGTGATTCCGTTGCTAAAAAAAGAAATGGATGTGAATTTAGTGATTATGCCTCGCTATGAAAAAGAGAGACTAAAAAAGGATTTTGGAGAGATTGCTATTATTTTAGAAGAGAAACTAAAACCAGAAGAGTTTTACCCTTTTATTGATTTGTTTATCGGTGGAGGTGGGACAATGAATCTTGAATCAGTTTGTTATGGGATTCCCACCATTTCCACGCGTTCAATTTGGTTAGTTCATGATCAATATTTGATTAAAAACAAACTAATGTTTTGGAGTCAAGATTGCAACGAGATTGTGCAAATTACAAAATCTATGCTAGGCAAAAGGATTGATTCGCGAAGCTATTTCGTGCGTGGGGAATGTAGTTTTGATTCTATGATTGAGAGAATTACAAAGGAGATTTTATGTTAGGTGTGGCATTGCTTGGTTGTGGGAGAATCGCTCTTCGTCATGCAGAGCTTTTAAGTAGGGGTGGGATTGATGGTGCTAAATTAGTCTGTGTGTGCGATATAGATGAAAGTCGTTCCAAGCAATTTGGAGAGAAATATCAAGTCCCCTATTTTACAAGCTTAGATTCGATGATGGAATCTTGCAAAAATAAAATTGATATTGTTTCTATTCTTACTCCAAGTGGAATGCATGCTAAAAATACTTTGGAAGTTGCACCCTATAAAAAACATATTATTGTTGAAAAGCCTATGGCATTGACTTTAGAAGATGCCGATAAAATGATTGAAGCTTGTGATAGAAATGGAATAAGACTTTTTGTAGTCAAGCAAAACCGCTATAATTTGCCCGTTCAAAAATTAAGAGAGGCTTTGGAAGCGGGGAGATTTGGTAAGCTTGTAATGGGCAGTGTGCGAGTGCGATGGTGTCGAGACAATGCATATTATCGTCAAGATTCTTGGCGTGGGACTTGGGCGATGGATGGAGGTGTTTTTACCAATCAAGCTAGTCATCATATTGATTTGTTAGAGTGGATGATGGGCGATGTGGAGAGCGTGTTTGCTAAAAGCATAACAGCATTAAGTGAGATTGAAACTGAAGACACTGGAGTGGCGGTTTTGAAGTTTAAAAACGGAGCTTTGGGGGTGATTGAAGCGACCACTGCTACACGCCCTAAAGATTTAGAAGGTAGCATTTCGATTCTAGGAGAGTTTGGAAGTGTTGAGATTGGTGGATTTGCAGTAAATGAAATCAAAACTTGGAATTTTGTAGAATCTTTAGAAAGCGATAAAGAAGTGAGAGAAAAATACTCGACTAATCCGCCTAATGTTTATGGATTTGGTCATAAAGAATATTATTTGCATGTGATTGATTCGATCGTGCATAATAAAAAAGCACTTGTTGATGGTTTAGAAGGGCGAAAGAGTTTGGAGCTAATTATTGCAATGTATGAATCAATTGAAACAGGCAAGGAAGTTTTTTTGCGATTCCAGCCTAAGCGGTGCAAATTAGGGCATCTATGAAAAGAATTGTATTTTTGGGAGCAAAAAAGATAGGATTTGAGTGCTTAGCTTGGTTATTTGCTAGGCAAAAAGAATTGGATTATGAGATTATTGCAGTGGGAACCTCACATAGGGGTGCGGAAATTAAAGAGTTTTGCAAGACACATAATATTAAAGAAATTCAAAATTTAGACGATTTATTGGAGTTGGACTTTGATTTTATAACAAGAATATATTAATTGCACTAAAGAAATTGAGAAATTGCATTGAATTTGCATTATCATAGAGAATTGAGGCGCTAAAGTGTATATTTATATCAAGGGAGATTAGTTGAAAAAGCCATTTAAACAATCGCAAAGTAAGGATTTGAATTATTCTATTAAATCATTAAAGGAAGGAAGTTTTACTTTGTATCAAAGTCAGATTCGTGAGGTTAAAATGGGGGTTAATGTTAAAATTGTAGAGCCTTGCAATCTCTATGAATGCGAACTTTGCGATGAGGTTTTTGTGGGACCTTTTGTGGAGATTCAAAGGGGTGTGAAAGTGGGAGCTAAGAGCAGAATCCAAAGTCATAGCTTTATTTGTGAGCTAGTCAGCATTGGAGAATCTTGCTTTATTGGGCATGGTGTAATGTTTATTAATGATTTATTCCAAGAGGGCAGACCAGCTGGTAATTCTGCATTGTGGAGAGAAACAAGAATTGGGAATAATGTGAGTATTGGTAGTAATGCTACGATTTTACCTGTGGATATTTGTGATGGCGTGGTGATTGGTGCGGGGAGTGTGGTAACTAAGAATATCACTAAAAAAGGCATTTATGCGGGAAATCCCGCAAGATTAATAAGGGAGATATAAGTGCTAGAAAAAGCTGTCTTAGAAATAGAGAAAAGAAGGGAAGTATTAAGAGGAGAAAATAGCCTTATAGAAGTGGTGGATTTTGGAGCAGGGGCACCTTATGATAAGCGAAGCAAAGAACAGATGGAAGCAGGGGTTTTTGTAAAAATTCCATTGTCTAATTTAGCAAAGATTGGAGTTAAAAAGGAAAAGGCTGAATGTATTTATAAAATTTTTTCTGATTTGTTTCCTAAAGCTATTTTAGAACTTGGAACTTGTTGTGGGTTTTCAAGTAGCTATATGAGTTTTTTTGCCCCAGATTCTAAGATTTATACTATTGAGGGAAGCCCAAATATTGCAACTATTGCAAGAGATAATCATCAATTTTTTGGTTTGAAAAATGTCTTTGTATTTGAGGGAAGATTTGAAGTAGTATTGCCAAAACTCTTAAATGAAATTTCTCCTATTGATTTTGCTTTCATTGATGGGCATCATGATAAGGAAGCAACTTTGAGATATTTTAGACAAATTTTACCCTTTATGAGTAAGGGTGGTGTTATGCTTTTTGATGATATTACATGGAGTGATGGTATGAAAGAGGCTTGGAGGGAAATTGTAGATTCTAAACAATATATGAAATTTGAAGAATTGGGTGAGGAAAATTGGAAAATGGGTGTGCTATGGTTGTGAAATTTTTAGATTTGCATAAGCAATATTTGGGGATTAAAGAGGAAGTGGATAAAGCAATCTTTGAAGTGATAGAAAAAAGTGCTTTTATTGGAGGAGAAGCGGTTGAATCTTTTGAGGAAGAGTTTTCAGAATTTATTGGTGGCGGAGTTAAGACACTTGGAGTTGGTAATGGAAGTGATGCTTTAGAAATTGCAATTGAAGCTTTGAATCTCCCAAAGGATAGTGAAGTGCTGGTTCCTGCAAATACCTTTGCAGCAAGTGCAGAAGCAGTGGTAAGAAATGGATTAAAAATCGTTTTTGTAGATTGTGGAGTGGATTATACTTTAGATATTGAGGATTTAAAGAGTAAGATTACACCAAAAACTAGTGCGATTATGGCGGTGCATTTGTATGGGCAAAGTGCAAGAATGAAAGAGATTTTGGAGTTAGCCCAAAAGCATTCTTTAAGAGTGATTGAAGATTGTGCGCAAGCTCATGGGGCGAGATATAATGGGCAATGTGTTGGGAGTTTGGGCGATATTGCAGCTTTTAGCTTTTATCCTGGCAAGAATCTTGGGGCTTATGGTGATGGCGGAGCGATTGTAAGTAGAGATGAAGCGTTAATTAAAAAGTGTAAATGTATCGCACACCATGGAGGGTTAAGGAAATATGAACATGAGATTGTTGGTAGGAATTCTAGGCTTGATGGGATTCAAGCGGCAATTTTAAGAGTGAAGTTGAAACATTTGGATTCTTGGAATAAAAGGCGTAGAGAAATTGCAAAGCTTTATATGGATGGATTAAGCGGGATTGTGGAGCTTCCTGAAGTTAGGAAAGAATGTGAATGTGTGTGGCATTTGTTTGTTATCCGCATTCAAAAACGAAATGAATTGTCACAAAAGCTAAACCAAATGGGAATTGAAACAGGATTGCATTACCCTATTTGTTTGCCTAATACTCAAGCATTTTCAAATCAGCCTTATGTAGTGGAATCAAAAACTCCTAAGGCTAAAGCTTGGGAGAGTGAGATTCTTTCATTGCCTATGGGGGAGCATTTGAGTAATGTGGAAGTAGAGAGTGTGATAAAGGCAATCAATGAAGCAATTGGTTAAAGATGGCAAAGGGCTTGTAATATGGCTTTGTGGTTTAGCAGGGAGTGGTAAAAGCACGATTGGGTTTGGGGTTTATGAAGAATTAAAGAAAAAAAATCCAAATATAGTTTATCTTGATGGTGATGAATTGCGCGATTTACTTGGTCATTATGATTATGATAGGAATGGGCGTATTGAGGTTGCTTTGAAGCGCTCGAAGTTTGCCCATTTTCTAAGTGAGCAGGGATTAATTGTGGTTGTTACAACTATTTCAATGTTTGAAGAGATTTATACTTATAATCGTAAGACTTTGGAGAATTATTTGGAAGTTTATATTCAATGTGATTTAGAGGAGTTAAAAAAAAGAGATCAAAAAGGTCTTTATAGTGCTGCATTAAAAGGGCAAATTAAAAATGTAGTAGGAGTGGATTTGTCTTTTGATGAGCCAAATACTGAATTGGTGATTGAAAATGGAGCGAGAAATAATTTGCAGCAAAAAATTGAAAAAATTGTGGAATTTTTGAATTAATATGGAAAGAAAGAGATTTTATGTTTATCCAGCCGGTATTTCTGGAGTTTTGCTTGGAGAAATGATTTTAAAGGCAGAAGATGATTGTGAGATTATTTACATTGATGATAGGGGGGTGGGTATTACATTAGAAGACTATAAAGATGATATTTTGCAAGGTGGATTTGTTGTTAATTTGGCTAATAATAAAGTAAATGGTGGCAATAAAAAGACTATTGATATTTTAAAGAAAAAGCTAGAAAAGTATGGCATTTCTTATAATGAAGAAGCTTTTTGTGGATACACCTTAAAGATGGTTTCAAAAATAACAAATGATATGAAACAATTTACGGGTGATATTGTAGGGATAGAGCTTTGTGGTATTGCTAGTGATAAACATATAGGATATTTGGATGACTATTTGTTAGAGCATTCTAGAGTAAATTTATTATATATTTGTGCCACTAAAAATTCTTTGGAGAATGTTTTAAAAAAATTCAAAAAGAGTCCTTTTAGAAATAGGGTTTATGCGATTTGTTTTCCTTTGGAGCATACAGAAAAACTTTCTTTTTTAAAAGCATTATGTAAGACTTCTATTTTGAATTCCAAAAATAATGATGTGCCAACGATTTATTTGGGTCATGCATTAAGCGATTGGTCAAAAGTGGATATGGAAAAATTTTATGGAGATAAGATAGATTATTTAAGTGTTGGATTGAAAGAATTTGCCCCAAGTAATCTTAAACATATCAAGATTGTAGAGAGTGGATATTTAGGTTTTGATTTGGTTTTTAAAAAGATTAATTTTGATTGTCAAAAAGATTCAATATTGTTTGCTCCTTATAATGAAGAAGAATTTTTTAAATTTTTACCTTTTATGAAGCGGAGCTTGAAAAAATATAGAGTAATTTATAGGCATAGAGGGTTTTTTGAGGGGAAACATTTATGGTGCAAAACAAGTGAAATTCTAAAGGAATTAAGAAAAAATCCTAATTTTTCTATTGATGATTCTTGGAGTATCAATCCTTGGAGTTATAGTAGGAGTTTTGCTTTTGTTGGAGGTATTACTACAGCAGTTAATACTTTTCCAGTTTTAGCTTTGTGTCCAAGTGTGAGTGATAATAGGCAGTTGAATTTAAATTTGGGCGTGAGAGTGAATTTTGATAAAGATGATTTTTTTGAGATAATAGAAAAGATTTTTTGTAATCAACAGCAATGGAGAAAAAGATTGTTGGAGTATAGAGAGTTACATTTTTATCATTTTGGTTATGCAAGTAAGATAATGGGGGATTTTATTATTTCTAAATTTCTGTAAGTTTTATAAAATAGTGATTGACTGAAAGAGTTTAATAGGGTAAATATGTCGTGATTTATGGAAATCAAGTGATGATATTTGTTAAAATAGCAAGAATAATCTTAAACAAGGAAAAATAATGAAACAAGGTGATTTTACAGAAGTAGCTAAGCATTATCATAATCGTCCTGCTTATAGTGAAATGCTGCTAGAAAAATTAATTAGATGTATTAATGATGAAAATAAAAAGATGCAAGATTTGAGAGTTGTTGAGGTGGGTGCTGGGACTGGGAAGCTAACAAAGATGCTAGATGATTTTGGAATGCAAGTTTTAGCAGTAGAGCCTAATGATAATATGAGAGAAGAAGGTATTAAATATACACAAAATACAAGAATTAAATGGCAAAAAGGAAGTGGAGAAGCAACTGGTGTGGAATCTAATTTTGCAGATTGGGTGATTATGGCAAGTTCATTTCATTGGACAGATCCAAGTAAATCTTTGCCTGAGTTTGCAAGAATCCTAAAAAATAGTGCGGGGGGGGGGGCTATTTTACTGCCATTTGGAACCCTAGAAACATTATAGAAGGTTCAGTATTTGATGAGATTGAAAAAGAAATTAAGTGTATTGTTCCAGAGCTTACTCGTGTAAGTAGTGGAAGTCAAAATGCTAAAAAATGGGAAGAAGTTCTTATCTCAACAGGTCATTTTAAAGATTGCTTTTTTATGGAGTGTGATTATGTAGAGATAATGGATAAATCTCGTTATATTGGAGCTTGGAAATCAGTAAATGATATTCAATCTCAAGCAGGAGAGAAGCGTTGGAAACAAATTTTATCAATGATTGAGTCAAAGATTGAGTCATTGGAAAAAATTGAAATTCCTTATAAAATCAGGGCTTGGAGTGTGAAGAGGGCGTAGAAAATCCTTCCATTCTAGGCTTTTTAGAATGGAAGGATTAAGAAATGAAAAAAATTGTTGAACAAGTATGGGATTACACTAAGCATGCAAAATTTTATGAATATAGACCAAACTATGCTCCTGCAACAATTGATATGCTTGTAGCACTAGTGCAAAAAAATCAAAAAAAAGAGATTATAAAGGTAGCAGATATTGGGGCTGGAACTGGAAATCTAAGTATAATGCTTTTGGAGAGAGGTTGCGAGGTTGTTTCAGTAGAGCCTAATGATGCAATGCGCGAGATTGGAGTTCAAAGAACAAAAGATCAAGAGATTGAATGGATTAGGGCAACTGGGATTGATTCTACTTTGCAAAGTGGCGAATTTGATTGGGTAACTTTTGGAAGTAGTTTTAATGTGATGGATAGAACTGAAGCATTAAAAGAATCTTATCGCTTATTAAAGCCTAAAAGTTATTTTTCTTGTATGTGGAATCATAGAGACTTAAATGATCCTATTCAGAAAATAGCAGAAGAGAGTATTATGGAATTTGTGCCAAGTTACACACGCGGAGTAAGGAGAGAGGATCAAAGACCGATTATTGAATCTCATAAGGAGCTTTTTGATAATATTATTTATATTGAAGAGGATTTCTATTTTCATCAAAGCTTGGAGAATTATATCAATGCATGGAGAAGTGTGAAAAATCCATATTGGGATTTAGAAACAAAGGAGGGTGAAGAGTTGTTTGGCAGGATTACTCAAGTTTTAGAACAGAGATTGCCAAAGGAATTTGATATAAAATATACAACAAGGTGCTGGAGTGCAAAGAAAGTTTAAAAATATCTACTTTTACCCAAATGGAGAGGATACGCAAGCGGCATTGGTGATTTTGAAAAATCTCCAAAAAAAATTGGGCTTAGAGCAGAATTTTTTAGTTCTTGATGATGCTAAGGTAGAATCTTCTCTTGTTGAAAATAAAGAGAAGATTCTGCAAAATGGAGTATTGTGGATTATTCATCAGGATAAAAATATTTATGAGATTTTAGAAAAAAAAGCAAAAATTCTTCCTAGAGAACTTGTTTTTAATGGGATTGAAGAAATTGACAGAATTTTATTTGAATGCTTAAAAAAAGTTGAATTTTCCGAAATTAAGAAAAATACAACCAATGAAACTTTTCTCTTTTTGAGTTTAACTAGTTACTTTGTATTGCAGTTTTATCTGACTTTAAAAGAAAAGAGTTTTTTATTGCAAGAATTAGAAGATTTAAGCAAGAAAATAAGCGCTTATTTTAGAGATTTGTTTAAGATTCCTCCAAAGTGCATTGGAGTTGCTGTTACGACTTTTGCTAACAATAAACATTTGGGAAATATTGCTAAAAAGCTAGAAGAAAAAGGTGCGAAAGTTATTTATGTTTATGGTAGTCAAGAAAGTTATGAGAAAATACCACAAGCACAGAAACACAAGTGTATTTTACTGCCTTTACAAATGAGTTATATGGGGAATTTTTTCACTATTTTTGAAGTTTTTATTACTTGCCTTATGCCTCTAACTTCACCTAGTTGGGGGAATAGGACAATTTATGTTCCACACGCTTTTATTGATCCTATTGCGGCTTTAATTCAGAGAAAAAGACCTCTTGATGATTTTTGGTTTCAGAGAAAAATGGGTATTAATGGATATCGAATTATCTCCAGTCTGTCTAATTATAGAATCTATCAAGATAAATTTAAAGAATATGGTTTTGAAGAAGAACTTGTTTGTGGCGGTTATCCAAGTTTAGATGCAAATATTTTTGAATATGACAAGTTAAAAGAGCAATCAGGTATAAGTATTTTGATTGCTATTAATCATTATGAGAGTCTTAAAATAATCAAAGATTTTTTATTAGAATATCAAAGTTTTCATGCTCGACAAAAGGTATATTTTCGTCCACATCCCATTGGTAATATTTTGCGCAAAGAAAGCGATGAGATTGCTAAGGAGTATGCGAAATTTCCTTGGTTTATTTATGATACTACTAGCAAATTAGAAGCACAGATTATGCGAGAATGTTGTTGTGTAATTGGAGATTATTCAAGTTTGGTTTATACCTTTCCTTTGACAACTTTGAAGCCTGCTATCTTATTGTGTCAAGACAAAAGTATTTTGGAAAATAATTATTTGGGAATTAAGTTTTATAATTCTATCTTGCATAAAAGTGCTTTTAGTGGAAAAGAGTGTTTAAAAAAGGTGCAGGAAATTTTAACAGAGGATAGAGAGGTGAGAGCAAATCAAATTAGAGAATATCGCGAAAAAGAAGTATTTAATTTGGGAAATTCTAGCGAATTTATTGCTAATTTTGTTTTAGAGAAAACTTTAAAAGGGTGAGGTATGTTGCAATTTGTATCTAAAGCTCAGAATTTAAAACTTTTGCAAGGGAAGTTGAAAACTGCTAAAATCCTCCCTATGATAATTTTAACTTTAGAAGATTTTCAAAGGAATAAGAAAGAGATTTTAGGACAAATATCAAGGCTAGATTTTCCAAAAATTATTGTGAGAAGCTCTTCTAAAAAAGAAGATGGTAAAGAAAATTCTAATGCAGGAGCTTTTTTAAGTCTAGCTAATGTTTCTAAAGATGAAAAAGAAATTATAGAAGCAATTTATAAAGTTGCAGATTCTATGCCAGATATTAATGATGAGATTTTGATTCAACCAATGTTGGAGAATGTGCGTTTATGTGGTGTGGCAACAAGTGTAGATAAAGATACATTGGCTCCGTATTATTGTATTGAATATGATGAGAGTGGAGCGACTGATACAATTACTGATGGAAGTGCAAAGGAAAAAGTGAGTTTTTTTAGCCATAGGGATGCGCCTTTGTTGCAAGATACAACCTTGCAATCAATTATTAACTTATTGAAAGAATTGGAAGTTTTATTTGGTTATGATTTTTTGGATGTGGAGTTTGCAGTGGATAAGCAGGGAGAACTCTATTGTTTGCAAGTGCGCCCTTTAGTCATACAAAATAAGATTAATTTTAGTCATTCTTTGCCCATAGAAGCTCTTAAAAGATTGCAGAAGCGATTTTTATCCTTGCAAAGAACAACTACTAATGTATATGGGAAAAAGGCTATGTTTGGAGTGATGCCAGATTGGAATCCAGCTGAAATGATAGGTTTAAAACCTAAGCGTTTAGCTCTAAGTCTTTATAAAGAAATTATCACAGATAGTATTTGGGCGTACCAAAGGGATAATTATGGCTATCTTAATTTGCGCTCTCACCCCCTTATGCATTCTTTTTTAGGAATCCCATATATTGATGTGCGTCTTTCTTTTAATTCTTTTATTCCTAAAACTTTAGATTCTGCCATTGCTTCAAAATTGGTTGATTTTTATTTAGATACACTTAAAAATAAGCCTTATTTGCATGATAAAATTGAATTTGATATTGTGTATTCTTGCTATGATTTAAATACGCCAAAAAAATTAAAAAAATTGCTTAACAATGGATTTAATGATAATGAAACAAAGCGTATTGAATTCTCATTGCTTGAATTGACAAATAAAATTATCAATCCAAAAAAAGGTTTATATCTTAAAGATTTAAAGAAAATTAAAAAACTCAAGAAAATCTATCAAAATTTAGAAAAAGCGGATTTGTCTATAATTGATAAGATTTATTGGTTAATTGAATCGTGCAAGCGATATGGAACACTTCCATTTGCTGGGATTGCTAGGGCTGGATTTGTGGCAATGCAAATGCTAAATTCTTTGGTGGAAATTGGTTTTTTTACTCAAGAAGAAAGAGAAGTTTTTTTGAATTCATTAAAAACAATTAGCAAACAATTAAGCCAAAAAGTTGCTAATTTAACCTTAGCAAATAAAGAAGAATTTTTAAAGGATTTTGGGCATTTGAGAGCAGGGACTTATAGTATTTTATCGCCGCGTTATGATGAAGCATTTGAAATGTATTTTGAAATACAAAATAAAAGCTCCTTATCCAAGAACTACGATTCCGCTTTTATGTTGTCTGAAGTTAGGATGCAAGAGTTAAATAAACTTTTGTGCGAACACGGGTTAAAGATCAATGCCAAAGATTTTTTAGATTTTTTAAAATGTGCAATTGAGGGTAGAGAGTATGCAAAATTTGAATTTACACGATTACTCTCACAAGCTTTAGTTTTAATCGGACAGCTCGGCGATTATTATGGAATTACAAGAGAGGATATGGCTTATTTGGATATTAAGAGCATTTTAAACTTGTATGCTTCTTTGTATTCCAAAAAACCTAGAGATCGCTTTTTAGATGAGATTAGGTATCATAAAGAAGAATATGAATTAACTTTGGCTTTGAAACTACCACCTTTGATTTCAGAATCTGCAGAAATTTTTAGCTTTTTTGGGGCTAGAGTAATGCCAAACTTTATTACTCAAAAGGAAGTGAATGCACAAATAGCAACACAAGAAGATGCTGAAGTTCAGGGTAAAATTATTTTGATTAAATCCGCAGATCCCGGTTATGATTATTTATTTGCAAAAAAAATTGCAGGATTGATTACTTGTTATGGTGGAGCAAATTCACATATGGCTATTCGGGCTTCAGAGCTTGGGTTGCCTGCGGCTATTGGAGTTGGAGAAGATGCATTTAATCAATATTTGAGAGCTAAGAGAATTAAGCTTGATTGTCAAAGTGAGCAGATTATATGCCTTTAGGGTTTATTGGAATCTCCCAAAGAATAGTAGAAAATACAGATTATTTTGAGATAAGGGAAGCATTGAGTTTGGAATGGGGGGAATTTTTCAAACAAGAATTGCAAAATTACATACCTTTGCCTTTGAGCTATGCTATTTCTTTTCAAGAATATGCTCAGAAACTAGGTAGTCATTTAAAAGGGGTGATTTTGAGTGGTGGAAATGATTTGTCTTGTTTTAATAATAATAAAATCTCCCAAATACGCGATGATTATGAGGGCAAGATTATTGATTATTGCTCAAGAGAATCGTTACCCTTGCTTGGAATCTGTCGGGGTGCTCAAAGAATTGCAAGTTATTTTGGTGCGACACTTAAATCATGCAATGGGCATATTGGTTCGCATTTAGTGGAGAGTGGTGATAAAAGCTATAAAGTCAATTCTTTTCATAATTATTGCATAGAATCTTTGGGGGATTATTTGATTAAATTGGCTATTTCAAAGGATTTTAGCATTGAAGCTTTTAAGCATATAGAACAAAATATTTTTGGTATAATGTGGCATATTGAAAGAAAAGAAGGAATGATTGATTCTTCTATTTTTAAAGAATGGAAAAAAAGTCTAAAGGAGTGATGGTGAAAGTTTTATATGCACCAAGCAAAAGGGAATTTAGTGATGATTTACATAATAATGTAGCCTGTAGTTTTGATGTGATGGTGTTGGAGACATTGCTTGAGAACAATGATTTAGAAGTGTTTTATTTACCACATGCTCAAAGTTCCAAGAAAGTTTTAGAAGCGATTAAAAGTATTTTTGGGGATTCGATACGATGGGTAAAAAAGTTACCAAAAAATATTGATGTGTTAGTGAGTGATACCTCAAATAGAGTTTACGAACATGCATTATCAACGCATAATCCAAGCATTTTATGCTTATTTGGGTTTAATGGAATACAATATCCTCCAAATGACAAATATTATTCTATGGTGGAGAATTTTTCATATGGAGTGAGTTCTGTGTGTGAGCTTAGAGAAGTATTCTTGAAGTATGATGCAATAAAACAAGCAAAGAAAGATAAAATTCAAGAATTTTTTAATGGAGTGATTTTATGATTGAAGAGACTATTAAGCAATTTATTCAAACAGCAAAACGCACCATAGAATCTTATTTAAGTAAAGATCGTAAAAATATTTGTGTGGTATCTTATTACCCTACTTATCGTAAGCAGTATGGAGATTTAATCGCTTGTTTGAAGGAAAAATATAATGTTATTACGATTGTAGAGAGAATTTTGAATGATGAATTTGAGAGTAGTGGGCATCACAATGTTTTATTTCCATGGCGTATTATTGAAAATGGACAAACTTATTATTTGAATGCTGATATTGAAGGGATTGATTTGATTTTGACTGCTGATCAGGTAGGATATGAGAATGGTAAAATTGATAGGACTTTCCTTAGCACATCAGCAAAGCGAATCTACTTTCCTCATAGTTTAGTTGAGGCAACAGGGGCAAGTGAAGTGGTTGATTATATTTTGGTGCCCTCTAAAATTGCTATGGAATCTTTTAGAAAATCTTTCAAAAAAGCCAAAGTGAAATTATTAGAAAGTGGTTATCCAAAGCTAGATAAGGCAATACAAACTTATGCTTATCAAGATACTAATACTATAACTTATGCTCCAAGTTTGCGTTATGTTGGGGGTGATTATGCAAGTTTAAATCTTTTTGCAGGAGTTGAAAATAACCTTATTGAAACCCTTTTGGATTCCAGTAATTATAATATTTCTTATCGCGCTCATCCTATGAATTTTCAAAACAATCATTCTTTTTATAATTTGATTAAATCAAAATGGAATAGTGAGCCACGCGTGAGCTTTGATGAAAAATTAGGCAATGATTTTGGCAATATTAGTGACTTTTTAGTGACAGATTTTTCTATAACGGCTTTTACATTTTCTTTAAGCACTTTGCGATCAAGTTTATTTTTTGCTCCCTTACAATTAACAACACATTTGGCAGATTTTATCCCTGCTATTAGTATGGAGGGACAAATTCGTAGCTTAAAAGACTTAAGAAAAAAATTGCCAACAAAAGAGGCACCGAAGATTCCCAAAGAATTAAAGAGTTTAGAGATGAAAATGTTTATAATATTGGTAGTAGTGTGGATGCGATTTTAGAGCAGATTGATGAAATTTTACAAGGAAAATTGTGAGAGCAATTATTTTAGCAGCAGGGTTTGGATCAAGATTGATGCCTTTAACGGCTCATAATCCTAAATGTATGGTGGAATATCAGGGCAAGAAGATTATTGATTATGAAATTCAAGCTTTAAAGCAAGCTGGAATTTCTAAAATTGCAGTTGTTGGTGGGTATTTGCAAGAAGTTTTGAGGGATTATTTATCTAAAACATATGCTTTGAAAGAATTTTTTAAAAATCCCAATTTTGATTCTACTAATATGGTTGCAACATTGTTTTGTGCAAGACAATGGATAGAATCTTGCATTCAACATAAAGAAGATTTGTTGATTTCTTATGCAGATATTGTTTATTCTAAAGAAATTGTAGAAAAGCTAAAAAATACTGATGCGCCTTTTGGAATTATTGTGGATAAAAATTGGAGAGAACTTTGGGGGAAGCGATTTGATAATCCGCTAGAAGATGCAGAAACTCTAAAAATAAAAGAAAATAGAGTTATTGAGCTTGGCAAAAAACCAAAAGATTATAGTGAAATTGAGGGTCAATATATTGGGCTTTTTAAGTTCTCTTATGATTTTTTGCCTAAAGTATTGGAATTTTATGATGAACTTAATAGAGATTTGTTATATGATGGTAAAGATTTTGCAAATATGTATATGACAAGTTTTTTACAAGCCTTGATTGATAAATATCAAAATGCAGTAGCCATAGAGATTTTTGGAGGATGGTGTGAGATTGACTTTAAAAGAGATTTGGAGATAAAAATCTAAATGAAAAATTTATTGTTTCAAGTTGCTTTAATTACCATAGAAGCCGGTAAAATAGCCTTAAGATATTATGGTAAAGAGGAATTTTCTCTAAAAGAGGATTCATCTCCCATCACTCAAGCAGATTTAGAATCAAATACTTATATTACACAAGCTTTGCAGAAGATTTCTTCCTATGCAGTTTGTTCTGAAGAGGCAGTTTTAGAATATGCAAAACGCAAAGATTTGGAGTATTATTGGCTTATTGATCCACTTGATGGAACAAAAGATTTTTTGGCAAAAAATGGAGGTTGGACTATCAATATTGCTTTAATCCGCAAAAATCATCCGATTCTAGGTGTGGTATATGCACCTTGTTTTGATGAATTATATATGGGATTGGAGGGTTTTGGGAGCTATACGATAGAATCCCAAAAGCTAAAAAATGCAATGGAATCGCATTGTGTGGATGAGGTGTTTTTAGATTCAAACAAAATTCGCCTAAATGGAGAGAGAAATATAGCAGATAAGCAATTAGTGGCGTGTGATTCTATGTTTCATAGCACAGAATCTACGCAAGAATTTCTCAAAAAATATCATTTAAAAGTCCAAAAATATGGATCTTCTTTAAAAGTTTGTGCATTGGCTAGAGGTGAGGCAGATTTATATCCTAGATTTAATGGCACGAGCGAATGGGATATGGCAGCTTGTGATATTGTGCTAAGAGAGGCAGGGGGTGTAATTTTGGATTGTATGACTAAAAAGCCTTTGCTTTATAATAAAGAAAGTTTTAGAAATAATCATTTTATTGCATTTTCAAAGAGTCAAATAGGGGGACAAATTTATCGCGATCTTTTGGCGCAAGAGTAAGGCGCTTGATATTTTTTGTAAAATTTTTGTATGATTAGAAAAAAATTCTTTGAATAGGGAATGAGTTTGAAAGATTTGATTATTGTAGAATCCCCAACTAAGGCTAAGACAATTAAAAATTTTGTGGGAAGTAATTATGAAGTGATTGCTTCAAAAGGGCATATTAGGGATTTGCCTAAGCATAGTTTTGGCATTAAGATTGATAACCAAGAATTTATACCAGAATACCAAATTGATGAATCGCATAAAAATATAGTAAATGAGTTAAAAAAGCTTGCCAAAAATTCTAAGACAATTTATATCGCAACTGATGAGGATCGAGAGGGTGAGGCAATAGGATTCCATATTGCAACGGCTATTGGTAAGGATCCGCAAAAATTGCCTCGAATCGTATTTCACGAAATCACCAAAAAAGCAATTTTGGATTCGCTTAAAAATCCGCGCCATATTGATATGGATAAAGTCAATGCACAACAAGCAAGGAGATTGCTTGATCGAATCGTGGGTTATCGCTTAAGTCCTTTGATTGCTTCTAAGATTCAAAGGGGTTTGAGTGCGGGTAGAGTGCAAAGTAGTGCTTTAAAGATTGTTGTAGATAGAGAAAAAGAGATTTTAGATTTCAAACCCATTACTTATTATAGTGTGGATATTGCTTTTAAAGAGCAATTAGAATCAGAGCTTTTGGAATTTAAAGGGAAAAAGATTCAAAAGCTTAGTTTGCAAGATAAAGCAGAAACATTAGAGATTATTCAGCAGCTCAAACAAGAAAGCTTCAAAGTTAAAGAAATCGAAAATAAAAAGCGGAAAACAGCCACTCCACCACCTTTTATGACTTCTACACTGCAGCAAAGTGCTAGTTCGATTCTTGGTTTTTCTCCTTCACGCACGATGCAGACAGCCCAAAAACTTTATGAGGGGGTGATGACTCATAAAGGTTCTATGGGTGTGATTACTTATATGAGGACTGATAGTTTAAATATTGCAAAAATTGCACAAGATGAAGCAAAGGATTTTATCATTAAGGCTTATGGAAAAGAATATGCTCCAAGTAAGCCTAAGAACTACGCAACTAAATCCAAAAGCGCACAAGAAGCACACGAAGCCATTCGTCCTACTTTGATTGATTTTACACCACAGATTGCAGCACAATACCTTAAAGGTGATGAGCTTAAATTGTATGCTTTGATTTATAATCGTTTTTTGGCTTCACAAATGAGTGATGCAGAATTTGAATTGCAAAATATTTTTATTGATTCTGATTCTTCTCTTTTGAAAATTAGTGGGAGAAAGTTGATTTTTGATGGATTTTATAGAATTTTGGGCAATGAAGATAAAGATAAATTATTGCCTAATTTAAAAGTTGGTGAGACTTTAAAACTAGAAAAATGCGATTTAAGTGAGCACCAAACTGAACCTCCAGCAAGGTTTTCTGAAGCGAGTCTTATTAAAACTTTAGAATCTCTTGGTATAGGGCGTCCAAGCACTTATGCGCCAACGATTTCTTTGCTCAATTCTCGTGAATATATTAGCATAGAAAAAAAGCAGATTAAGCCTCAAGAAATCGCCTTTAAGGTGGTGGAGCTTTTAGAAAAGCACTTTTTGGAGATTGTGGATTCTAAATTTACGGCAAATTTAGAGGAAAAATTAGATGAAATTGCAGAAAATAAACAAGATTGGCAAAAACTTTTGTGGGAGTTTTATGATCCATTTATTCAAAAAGTAAATGAGGGTAAAACTTCTATACAAAGTCAAAAACTAGCACTCCCAACAGGTGAGAATTGTCCGCTTTGTGGAAAAGAGTTAATCAAGCGAAGCGGAAGATTTGGTGAGTTTGTGGGCTGTAGCGGGTATCCTAAATGTAAATATATCAAAAAAGAAGCAGTAGAGAATGATCAAGAAGAAAGCTATGGTGTATGTGAAAAATGCGGCAAACCAATGGTGAAAAAACGCAGTAGAAGCGGTGAGTTTTTGGCATGTAGTGGTTATCCAGAGTGCAAAAATACGAAGTCGCTTAACTCTACTTCAAGCGCAAAAAAAGCCATAGAAGGCGTGAAATGTCCAAAGTGTGGTGGAGATATTTTGGAGAGAATGAGCAAAAGAGGGAAGTTTTATGGTTGTGCTAATTATCCTAAATGTGATTTTATCTCCACTTATGAGCCAACTAACACACATTGCCCTAAATGCGATTCTTTGATGGCAAAGAGAACTTATCGTAAAAAAGCTGTTTTAGAGTGTATTGCTTGTAAAGAGCGAATTGAAGACATTCAAGCTGAAATAAAGGAATAAAATGACTAAGGAAATTTTAGATTTTTTGGATAAAAATGTTACTTTTTTGGCTACTAAAGGGACTTGTGGAAATCCAAGAGTAAGACCTATGAAGTCTGCATTATATAAAGATGGGAAATTATATTTTTGCACTTCCAATAAGAAAGGAATGTATAAGCATATGCAAAATTTTCCAGGGGTGGAGTTGAGTGCATTTGATGGAGAAAATATGTGGATTAGAATCCGCGGAGAAGTGAAGTTTGATACTAATTTGGCTATTAAAGAAGCAATGTTTGAGAAATATCCAAGCCTTGAAGCAATCTATCAGACCCCGCAGAATCTTGATTTCATTGTATTTTATTTGGAAAAAGTTAGTATTAAGATTCAAGATTTTAAAGGCAGAGATGAAGTTTTGAGATTAGATTAAATTAAGGGCTAAAGATGAAGGAAATTTTTTTATGCACAATTTCTAATGTTTCTAGCGGGAGTTGTGCGGAAGATTGTGCTTATTGCACGCAAAGCGCAAAATACAATGCCGATATTGAGCGCTATAAATTTAAATCCATAGAGCAAATTGTTTTTGAAGCAAAAGAAGCGGCTAAAAATGGTGCTTTAGGATTTTGCTTGGTTACAAGTGGAAGAAATCTTGATGATAAAAGAGTGGAATACATTTCAAGGGCAGCTAGAGCTATTGTTAATGAAGGTTTGCATTTGCATTTGATAGGTTGTAGTGGGATTGCAGATAAAGATTCTTTAAAAGAATTAAAAGAATCAGGGATTGCTAGTTATAATCACAATTTGGAGACTTCTAAAAATTTCTTTCCTAAAATTTGCACAACTCATAGCTTTCAAGAGCGTTATGAGACTTGTGAAAATGCTTTAGAAGTTGGGCTTGGATTGTGTAGTGGTGGAATCTTTGGAATGGGAGAATCTTGGCAAGATAGAATGGATTTACTCCACGCACTCCAAACCCTAAAACCCCATAGCACACCTATTAATTTTTTTATTCCAAACAAAGCCCTGCCTCTAAAGCAAGAAGTTCTAAGTCAAGAAGAAGCATTGGAGTGTGTGAGATTGGCAAGGGAGTATTTGCCTGATGCGAGATTAATGATTGCTGGAGGGAGAGAGCGAGTTTTTGGAGAGAATCAAAAAGATTTATTTGAATGTGGTATTAATGCGGTGGTTTTGGGGGATTATTTAACAGCAAAAGGCAATACACCTAAGGAAGAAGTTTTAAGAATCAAATCATATGGATATGGAATTGCTACAAGTTGTGAGTAATTAAAATGTATTTAAAGCTTATATCAAGAATTAAAGTCGAATCCATTCCATTGCTAAAGAGCTTATATGGGTTTTTAAAGGGGGATTTGCTTTATTTTGCAGCTAGTCTTAGCTTTTATACTATTTTTGCTCTTTTGCCGATGCTTTTGATTGTTTTTTCTCTTGTAGCAGCCTTACCAGATTTTAAGGATTATTTGGAGAGCTTTAAGAATCTAGTTATTACAAGTTTTCTACCAACACATTCTGATGTTTTTTTAGATTATATGGATAGCTTTTTGGCGAATTCTGCAAAGCTTGGTGGAATGGGACTATTGTATGCTTTTATTACCTCTATTTTATTTTTTAAAAACTATCAATTTATTGCAGGTAAAATTTTTCATACAAATCCACGAAAATTTTGGGATTCTTTAGCCGTTTATTGGACTTGCATGACACTTTTTCCGGTAGGAATTTTGTTTTCTATTTATTTGAGTGCTAAGGCTTATGCTTATTTAGATGTTTTAGGATATAAAGATTTTATGCTTTGGCTCTTTAGGCTTAGCCCTTATTTGATTACTTGGGTGATTTTTTTTGTTTTTTTTAAGATTTCTGCAAATACGCAAATTGATTTTAAAAATACTTTAATAAGCTCACTTATTACGGCTTTGCTTTGGTCTTTTTGTAAGTGGGGATTTGTGTATTATGTTTTTTATAATAAGGCTTATTTGACACTTTATGGTTCTTTTAGTATTTTATTGTTTTTGTTTATTTGGGTGTATCTTTCTTGGGCAATTTTGCTTTTTGGAATGAAACTTAGTTATGCCTTTGATAAAGTCTTTTGTAAGGAAATGCAAAAAGAAGTTAATTAAAAGTTAGTTGTGATATAATATTAGGTAATTTTTAAAATTTTAAAGGAGAATGTTTGGAAGTTGATTCGATTTTGCTGTCTATTCTTGCTTTGTTTCTTGTTTTGTTGAATAGTTTTTTTGTTCTCTCTGAATTTGCCATTGTTAAAATTCGCCGCTCCCGCTTAGAAGAGTTAGTTAAGCGCGAAGTCTCTGGAGCAAAACTTGCACTTAAAGTTACAGGGAAGCTTGATTCTTATCTTTCTGCGACACAACTTGGAATCACTCTTTCATCTTTAGGGCTTGGTTGGATAGGAGAACCAGCAGTTGCGCGACTTTTAGAAGTCCCCTTTAAATATTTTATTGGAGATAACCCTGTTTTATTGCATTCTGTAAGCTTTATGATTGCCTTTAGTTTTATTACGCTTTTGCATGTAGTTATAGGAGAAATTGTTCCAAAATCTATTGCAATTGCCAAGGCTGAAAAATCTGTGTTGCTGATTGTTAGACCTTTGCATGTTTTTTGGGTAGTGTTTTATCCGGTGATTAAGATTTTTGATTTTATTGCCACGGTAGTTTTACATGCAATTAAAATTAAACCTGCTAGTGAGGGTGAAGAGAGTGCGCACTCTGAAGAAGAGCTTAAAATTATTGTGGGAGAAAGCTTAAAAGGAGGGTATTTAGATACGATTGAAAATGAAATTATTCAAAATGCTGTAAGCTTCTCTGATACAATGGCAAAAGAAATTATGACACCCAGAAAAGATATGATTTGTTTGTATGATGATAATAGCTATGAAGAAAATATGCAAATTGTCACAACGACTAAACATACGCGCTACCCTTATTGCAAGGAAGGTAAAGATAATATCGTTGGAATGGTGCATTTAAGAGATTTGTTAGAGACAATGTTATCAAAAAATCCTTCTAAAGAGTTGGAAAAATTGGTAAGAGAAATGATTATTGTTCCAGAGAGTGCTTCGATTTCTAATATCCTTATCCAAATGAATCGCAGGCAGATTCATACGGCTTTAGTAGTTGATGAATACGGCGGAACGGCTGGATTGCTTACGATGGAGGATATTTTAGAAGAAGTTATTGGTGATATTTCTGATGAGCATGACAAAAAAAGTGAGGATTATCATAAAATTGATGAAGATACCTATTCTTTTGATGGAATGTTGGATTTAGAGCGTGTGGCTGATGTGCTTGGAATTGCTTTTGAAGAGGATACCGAACAAGTTACTATTGGTGGATATGTCTTTAATTTGTTAGAGCGTATGCCGGTGGTTGGCGATATTATTAGTGATGAATTTTGTGAATATGAAGTTTTAGCCACACAGGGAGCTAGAATTGTTCGTTTAAAAGCAAAAAAGAAGCCTTTTGAAATGCAAGAAGAATAAATGATAGATTTCTTTTTTGTAGGACTACAGCTTTTATTTATAGGGTTGAAATTAGCAGGAAAAATTGAATGGTCGTGGTGGCTAGTGCTTTTGCCTGCAATTTTATATCTATTTTTTTACTTTTTTTTAATGGTGTTAATTGGTGGATTTTTAATAGGATTGGGCGCCGCACTCTCAACAATATAAAGGAGAATAGATGGAGTTTATAGCAATTTTAATGGGAAGCAAGAGTGATTATGAAGTGATGAATGAATGTATTTTGGTGCTAAAAAAATTTGATGTGCCTTATGAAGTGATTATTAGTTCAGCGCATAGGAGTCCAAATCGGACTAAAGAATATGTGAAGCAAGCAGAGCAAAAAGGTGCAAAAGTTTTTATTGCAGCAGCGGGGATGGCAGCGCATTTAGCAGGAGCGGTAGCGTCAATGACAACAAAGCCTGTTATTGGAGTGCCTCTTAAAGGGGGGGCTTTAGATGGTTTAGATTCTTTGCTCTCCACGGTGCAAATGCCTTCTGGAATGCCTGTAGCAACTGTGGCTTTAGGGAAAACTGGGGCAGTTAATAGTGCTTATTTGGCAATGCAGATTCTAGCATTAAACAATGCAGAATTAGAAGGAAAATTACGAGAAGATCGTGTAATGAAAGCTAAAAATGTTGAATTAGATTCCCAAGATATTGAAGTGATTTTGTAGGGGATGTGCGATGGAGACTTGGGTTAAGATTGATGAGTTTGCTTCTTTGGCTAATCTAACAAGGGAGAGAGTGTTAGAAATGGTTGCTAGTGGTGAATTAAAAAGCAAACAAGAAAATGGAGATTTTCTCATTGATGCAGGGAGTGGCACAAAAGCTGTGGTGCATACAGGTAGCAATGCAGTAATGATAGATAACCCAAGTGTTGGTGTAGATAGTGAGTTTGTTGAAAAAACAATTGGCACGATTCTTAGTTTGCATGAAAAAGTGATTAGTGCTAAAGAAGAAACAATTACAAGCGTTAAAAGTGAGAATCAATTTTTAAAAGATGCCCTTTTTAATACACAAGAAGTTTATGAAGATGATAAAAAAACAATCGCTATTTTGCGAGAGCAACTCAAAGCAGCCCAAGAAGAAATCGAGTTTTTAAAACGGAAATATAAAATGATGTGGGGCAAAGTGATTAATACAAAACCAAAAGAAGGAATGAACGATTAATTTAGAACAAAGATGCTTGGCTTGCTTGCAAAAACAAGCAGTGAGAACAGCAGAAGTCATTAATTTTTTTCAAAAAGAAGCAATCAATCAAATAGAGCAAGAAATTTTAGTTAATTATCAAGAGAGCGTTTTAGGTTTTTTTGAAAAAAGGGGAATTATTTTAGAAAAAAATAGAGAGATTCCTCCTACACTTTTGGCAGTGGTTTTGTATGATAGGATTTCAAAGCTAACCAAAAATCCTGCGCCTTATTGGCAAATTAAACAACAAAGTATTCAAAAAGCAAGGCTAATTAAAGAAACTCTTAGAAAAAAACTAAAAACAATTCCCAAAGAGAAACAATTGGAGTTTGGGATTTATTGTGCGGTGCTTGGAAATGTGATTGATTATGGCGCTGAGTATGCATTTGACTTGGAAGCAGAGTGTCAAAAAATTTTTGATACACGCTTTGCTTATTTTCACATAAATGCTTTAAAGCAGCAGTTGCAAAAGGCAAAAAAAATAGTTTATATTGGCGATAATGCGGGAGAAAATGAGCTTGATGAAGTTTTGATTCAAATCCTTAAAGCCCATTATCCGCAATTGCAAATTTTTTATTTTGTAAGAGGTGCAGAGATTATTAATGATATTACTTTAGATGATTTGCAGCAAAGCGATTCAGAACTTTTTAGAATCTGTGAAGTAAGGGATAGTGGTGTGCCAAGCCCTGGATTTATTTATGAACTAGCTAGTATTGAATCCCAAAGGCTTTTTGGGGAGGCGGATTTGATTTTTGCTAAGGGAATGGGAAATTTTGAATCACTAGAAAAACAAGCACAAGATGATTCTAGAATCTTTTTTTTATTTAAAATAAAATGCAATGTTGTAGCGGATTATTTAAATCAAAAATTAGGGGAATTTGTATTATTGCATTCCCATTCTTTAAAAAAGGATTAGTATGCTAACCAATCCGGTTGTAGTTTCAATTTTTGTTATGAGTGTGCTTTGTTTGGCACGATTAAATGTTTTGTTGGCGATTCTTGTTTCAGCTTTGGTTGCTGGAGTTGTTGCGGGGAATGGATTTGAAGAGACTATTAAGGTCTTGATTTCTGGAATGTCAGGTAATTTAGAAATTGCTTTGAGTTATATCTTGCTTGGTGCTTTAGCAAGTGCGATAGCAAGGACAAATCTTACGCCTATTTTTGTGCATCATATTGCCAATTTTATTCAGAATCGCCGTTTGATGTTTTGTCTTTTTATTGCATTTTTTGCTTGTTTTTCACAAAATCTTATTCCGGTGCATATTGCCTTTATTCCTATTTTAATTCCACCGCTTTTACCTTTAATGAATCGCTTAAAAATTGATAGAAGGGCGGTTGCTTGTGCTTTGACTTTTGGGTTAAAAGCGCCTTATGTAAGTTTTAGTGTTGGGTATGGATTGCTATTTCATACAATTTTACAAAAGCAATTAGAGCAAAATGGAATCAATGTTACTTTAGAGCAGATTTCAAGTGTGATGTGGATTGGTGGAGCTAGTATGCTTGTGGGATTGCTTTTGGCAATTTTTATTTTTTATCGGAAGCCACACGAATATCAAAACACTTTCTTAGAAGAAAATGTTTTAAGACATTTGGAAAATCCTAAAATGAGTAGGCAGGATTTTGGTGTTTTATTGGGTGCTATTGTTGCCTTTGTTGTGCAGATTTTGGAAGGTTCTTTGCCATTAGGTGGGATTGCTGGACTTTTTGTGATGATTGCCTTTGGGGCTATTAAGTGGGATAATATTGATAATGTAATTGAAGATGGCTTTAAAATGATGGCTTTTATTGCTTTTGTGATGCTAATTGCAGCAGGATATGGTAGTGTCTTAAAAGAAACAGGGGCTATTGAATCGCTTGCAGAAGCAGCTTCTTCTCTTTCAGGTGGGCAACTTGGCGGCGCAATTATAATGTTATTGGTTGGTTTGTTGGTGACAATGGGTATTGGGACTTCTTTTGGGACACTTCCTATTATTGCAACAACCTATTGTCCTTTGGCATTAAATCTTGGCTTTAGCTATGAGGCTATTATTTTGCTAGTAGGAATTGCAGGGGCATTAGGTGATGCAGGAAGCCCTGCATCAGATAGCACACTTGGTCCTACTTCTGGGCTAAATGCAGATGGACAGCACAATCACATTTGGGATACTTGCGTACCAACTTTTTTGGTTTATAATATACCTTTAATTGTTGGTGGAATCATCGGTTCAATGCTATTGTAATTTTTAAGGAGTTTGTATGCGAGATTTTACTCAAATAGCAAAAGAGGTTTTTGATATTGAATCAGAAGCAATTTTGGGGTTAAAAGAGTATTTAAATCAAGATTTTAATGGCGCGATTGAATGCATTTTAAAACTCAAAGGGCATTGCGTGATTACAGGAATGGGAAAATCAGGGCATATTGCTGCAAAAATGGCTGCGACTTTAGCAAGCACAGGAACTCCTAGTTTTTTCTTGCACCCTGGAGAGGCATTGCATGGAGATTTGGGAATGCTTACAAAAGAGGATGCGGTTATCGCAATTTCAAACTCAGGAGAGAGTGAAGAGGTTTTGCGGATTATTCCTCTTATTAAAAAGCGTGGGATTCCATTAATTGTGATGAGTGGGAATCCACAATCGACTTTAGCTAAGGAGGGGCGGTATTTTTTAAATATTGCTGTTAAAAGAGAGGCGTGCCCTTTGCAACTTGCCCCAACCTCTTCAACAACCGCAAATTTAGCAATGGGTGATGCAATTGCAGTGGCTTTAATGAAAGCAAGAGGATTTAAACCGGAGAATTTTGCAATGTTTCATCCTGGTGGGAGCTTAGGCAGAAAGCTTTTGACGCAAGTTAAAGATATTATGGTTACTAAAGATTTGCCTATTGTTTTGCCTAAAACTAGTTTTAAAGAATTAATTGCAGTAATGACAAGTAAAAGACTTGGAGTGTGTTTGGTGTTGGAGGATAATAAGCTAAGGGGGATTATTACTGATGGGGATTTGAGACGAACTTTAATGGAGGATAAATTTGAAGTTTGTGCTGAAGAAATTATGACTAAACAACCCAAAGTGATTCAAAGCAATGCTATGGCAACGGAAGCAGAGGCTATAATGATGGAATCAAAAATAAAAGAATTGGTGGTAATGGATGGAGATCAAGTCGTTGGAATTGTGCAACTCTATGAAGTTGGTAGAATTTAGTTTTTGTTAATAAAGCACATTTTGAGTTTCATTTACCATTTGTTTGTTTTTTTAAGCTTTTAGTTAAGTTATTTTTTATAAAATTACAAGTTCTCTAAATATTAATTAGTCTAGGGAAATCTTAGAGGAAGGAGTCTATATGCAATCAAATTCTGCATTAGAGTATGATTATTCCATTGCAAAATTATTTCTTTTTGCAACGATTGTATTTGGTATTGTAGGATTATTGTTGGGTGTCATTATCGCTTTTCAAATGGCGTTTCCAAATCTCAATTATCTTGCTGGAGAATTTGGAACTTTTGGGAGACTTAGACCATTGCACACTAATGGAATTATCTATGGTTTCACATTAAGTGGTATTTGGGCAGCCTGGTATTACTTGGGACAAAGAGTTTTGAAAATTTCATACAATGAGCATCCATTTTTAAAATTCATTGGTCATTTACATTTTTGGCTTTATATTCTTTTAATGGCATTGGCAGTTGTAAGTTTATTTGCCGGTTTAACACAATCTAAAGAGTATTCTGAATTAATTTGGCCTTTGGACCTTTTGGTGGTAGTTGTTTGGGTTTTATGGGGAGTTAGTCTCTTTGGTTCAATGGGTGTGAGAAGGGAGCAGACAATTTACATTAGCTTGTGGTATTTTATCGCGACTTTTGTAGCTATTTCTGCTCTTTATATTTTTAATAACTTGTCTGTGCCTACTTACCTTATATCTGGGGTTGGTTCTTTATGGAATTCTATTTCTTTGTATGCTGGAACTAATGATGCGATGGTGCAATGGTGGTTTGGACACAATGCGGTTGCATTTGTATTTACTTCTGGAATCATTGGGGTAATTTATTATTTCTTACCTAAAGAATCAGGGCAGCCTATCTTTTCTTATAAACTCACATTGTTTTCATTTTGGGGGTTGATGTTTGTTTATATTTGGGCAGGTAGCCACCATCTTATTTATTCTACTGTGCCTGATTGGATGCAAACAATGGGTTCTATTTTTTCTGTGGTGCTTATTTTGCCTTCTTGGGGAACAGCAGTGAATATGCTTTTGACAATGAAGGGACAATGGCATCAATTAAAAGAATCACCTTTAATTAAATTTTTAATTCTTGCCTCTACATTTTATATGTTATCAACACTTGAAGGACCAATTCAGTCAATTAAATCCGTGAATGCTTTGGCGCACTTTACAGATTGGATTGTAGGGCATGTTCATGATGGTGTTTTAGGCTGGGTTGGTTTTACGCTTATTGCAGCTTGTTATCATATGACACCAAGATTGTTTAAGCGCGAGATTTATTCTAAAAAGCTTATGGATATACAATTTTGGATTCAAACAATTGCAATTATCCTTTATTTTTCAAGTATGTGGATTGCTGGAATTACCCAAGGTATGATGTGGAGAGCAACAGATGAATTTGGAAGTCTAGCTTATTCATTTATTGATACAGTAACTGTATTGTTCCCTTATTATACAATTAGAGCAATTGGTGGAACAATGTATTTGATTGGATTTATTATCTTTGCTTATAATATTATTATGACCATTGTTGCAAGTAAAGAGCTTGAAAAAGAGCCTAACTATGCAACTCCAATGGCAGCGTAAAGGAGGGTTGAATGTTTCATTGGTTGGAAAAAAATCCGTTTTTCTTTACGGTAGTTTTTTTGTTGGTATTTTCTATTGCAGGGTTAGTTGAAATACTTCCTGATTTTACAAAAGCGTCTCGCCCTACTGAAAATCTTAAACCTTATACTTTATTAGAAACTGCAGGGCGTCAAATTTATATTGCAGAGAGTTGCAATGCTTGTCATTCGCAGCTAATCCGTCCTTTTAAGGCAGAAACAGATAGATATGGAGCTTATAGTTTAAGCGGTGAATATGCATATGATAGACCATTTTTATGGGGTTCTAAAAGAACTGGTCCAGATTTGCATCGTGTAGGGGATTATAGAACAACAGATTGGCATGAGGAGCATATGTTAAATCCATCTTCTATTGTTCCTGGATCTATAATGCCTGCCTATCCACATTTATATCAAAAAAATGTGGATGTAGATACTGCTTATGCTGAAGCTTATACCCAAAAAGTGGTTTTTGCAGTTCCTTATGATACAGAAGGGAATCCAAAGCTTGGAGATTTAGAATCTGCTAGAGCAGAGATTTTGGCTGAAGCAAAAGTTTTGGCTGAAGATATGAAAGATCCAGAAATAAAAGCGGCATTAGAAAGAGGTGAGATTAAGCAAATTGTAGCTTTGATTGCTTACCTTAATAGTCTGGGGCAAAAAAGAAGGGCGAATTAATCGTGGATTATGAAACTATAAGAGTCATTCAAGGCTATGCATATTGGGCTGTTACGATTTTGTTGGTGGTTTTGTTGTATGGTTATATTTACCATCTCTACAAAAGCCAAAGAAGTGGGAAAATAGATTATGAAAAATATGCTAGATTAGCCCTTGATGATGACTTGAATGATGAAATAATCGAAGAGAGAAGCAATAAAGATAAAAAGAAGGAGAGCTAAATGGAATGGTTGAACTTAGGTGATAGTGTAAATCAACTCGCATTGCTTGGCGCCATAGCAATTCTAGCTTTAACTATTTTCGTTGTTGGTGGTTATATCAAAAAAATGAAAAGCAGTAAGGCAGAAGGTGATTTATCAAGTGAAGAGTGGGATGGAATTAGAGAATTTAAAAATAATATTCCAATTGGTTGGGGTGTAACTTATTTGGTGCTTATTATTTGGGCATTGTGGTATTGGTTTGTGGGATACCCTCTTAATTCTTATTCTCAAATTGGTGAATACAATGAGGAAGTAAAAGCGTATAATGCCAAGTTTGAACAACAATGGCAAAATATTGATGAAGCCACTTTGGTTAAAATGGGACAAAATCTCTTTTTAGTGCAATGTTCGCAATGTCATGGAATCACAACAGAAGGAATAAATGGAACAGCGGCTAATTTAGCAGAGTGGGGTAGAGAAGAGGGGATTATTACAACAATTAAAGAAGGAAGTAAAGGCTTGGGTTATTTGCTTGGAGATATGTTGCCAATTAGTGAGGTAGCACCGGGAGTTTTGGATACTGAAGAAGCACAAAAGGCTGTGGCAGCTTATGTTATGGCTGAAATTTCTGAAGTAAAAAAGACAAAATATCCAGAATTGGTAGCTAAGGGTAAGGAGCTCTATAGTGCTGCAACTTGTAATGCTTGCCATGGGGATGATGGAAAAGGTATGGGAGGAATGGCTCCTGACTTGAGTAAATATGGAACAACTGCATTTGTGGCAGAAGTTTTAGAAAAAGGCAAAAAAGGACATATTGGTATTATGCCTTCGTTTAAAACTCAGATGCTTACAGATATTCAAAAAGAAGCTTTAGGGCATTTCATCTATTCGGATAAAAACTAAGGATACATTATGAATGGTTTATTTGGAATTAATGGATTAGGTGGTTATATAGTCGCGGTAGTATTATTGCTTGCTATCGTCTTTGGGTTGGGATATGCAGCAGTAATGACACAAAAAGCAGAGGCGAACAATCCTTATGTGATTGAGAATCCAAATAGCATACAAATGAAAAGCGTTGAGAATGCTGGGCATTTTCAAAGCGTAGAGGAGTAAAAATGGTAAAGTATAGTAGTTTAGAAAAAATTCTTTTTATTGCGCATATTGTTATCATTATTGTTTCTATTTCTGTAGCATTTATCCCAGATATGCTTCTTTTTGTCGGTTAAGATGTTTAAAGTCTTTAAAATAGGGATTTTATCCCTATTTTGTTTTGTATTTTCTTTTGCAAAGCCCTTTGTGATAGAAAACGAGAATCAACTAGTTGAAAAGACTGTTGGCTTTATTGAGATTCTGTCAAGTGAAGTTTATGAAAAAACGGGTGTAAAAATGTATATTGTTGCTCTTGAGGATTTAGGGGAGATGAATCTTCAAGAGAAAGAATCTTCTTACACTTATAATCTACAAAACCCCTATGTCTTGCTCTTTTTTAGTAAAAATGAAAAAAAAATCAATATCATTGTTAGTCAAGAAGTAGAAAGAATGTTTGATAAAAATGAAGTTTATTGGGATTATATTGTGCCTTTGATTCCAAATTCTGCTAAAGAGCTAACAAATGAGAGAATCTCTGCCTTTTTATTGAATGGTTTTGTGGATATGGCAGATAGAATTGCAGAGTTTCACAATGTTAAATTAGAGCATAACTTTCCAACGCAAAACAAGGGTGTTCAAATCGCGGTGAGGACAGCTCTTTATGCAATGCTTTTTGTCTTATTTGTCTTATTTGTTTTTGTTTATTTAAGGAGAAAATAATGACTAAGAATTATTGGCCTATTGGAATTTTTTTGTTAGCAATGGTTGTGGTTGGTTTAATTGTTTTAACAATCAAGACTGCATTAAATAATCCTGTTGAAATGAAAGCAATGTGTGGAATGGATTCGCAATATGTAGATGAAAATATCAATGAAATCACACAAAAAAGACAAGCTTTTTTAAAGCAATACACTATTGAATTTGAAGGACCAAAAGAGCAGGGTTTAAAGGAATTTAAAATGGCTTTTGTAGAGATTAGAAATTTAAAAAATCAAAAGCTACAAACAGATGCTAAGGTTTCTTTTTTTTTAGCGCGCCCAAACACTATTCAAGAAGACAAAACTTTAGGAGAGGGTGAGTTTGTCGATGGAATCTATCAAAGTCCATCTTTTGAAGTAGATAAACAAGGGCGTTGGCAAGTAGAAGCCTATGTGGAAATAGGAGAAGATTCAATTTGCTTGATGCAAGAATATCTAATTAAGTAGAAAATCTTAGCCATTAGGCTTTGTAGGTTTTGTGGATTTTGTAAATCATAAGAGGAAAATTTATGACCTTTAAAGCATTATGTGTAGATATGCAAGAAGAAAATCTCATACACGCAATAAAAAATATCACCATAGATGATCTATCAGATGGCGATGTGATTATAGAGGTCAAATACTCTAGTATCAACTATAAAGATATGCTTGCGTTTAAGAAAAATGGTGGCGTGATTCGCAAATACCCTATGATACCGGGCATAGATCTCTGTGGCGAGATTGTAGAATCCAACAATCCAAGCTATAGCATAGGGCAAAAAGTCTTGGCAACAGGCTTTGGCATAGGGGTTTCTCACACTGGCGGCTATGCACAATATGCAAGATTGCAATCATCTTGGATTACGCCCTTGCCAAATGGATTATCACTCAAAGATAGTATGATAGTGGGCACGGCAGGTTTTACAGCAGCTTTAAGCATACAATCTCTACAACAAGCAGGTATGAATAAAAGCAATCAACCCACCATAGCAGTAACGGGCGCAACTGGTGGTGTGGGCACTATGGCAATTGCACTCCTTAAGGCAAAAGGGTATGACAACATCATCGCTATCACCTCTAAAGATAATCAATCACCAATGCTAAAAAGCCTTGGCGCGAGTGATATTGTATCGCCAAAAGATATCATAAAAAATGACAATAAGCCTCTACAATCACAATGCTTTGATTATGTGATTGATTGTGTAGGTGGTGCATTAGCCACGAGTTTATTGACACAAATATCCTATGACGGAGCGATGAGCGTATGTGGGAATGCAAGGCGGAGCGATGAGTGTATGTGGCAATGCAAGTGGGATAGCTCTAAATACAAATATTTTGCCCTCTATCTTGCGTGGGATACAGCTTGTGGGCATAGATTCTGTGGCATATCCAAATGAGAAAAGATTAAGAATTTGGAATGAAATTTCACAAGCAATGGCATTCATACGGAAAATACCTATCACAGAAGTTACACTTGATACGCTAGTAGATAAGCTAGATTCCATAAAAAATTCAACCAACATAGGAAGAAATATAGTATCAATCAATAATCAATAACTAAATGCTATAATACAGCTTCAAATTACCGAGTATTATATATTTCATTGTAAGGATTGTATTATGGCTTGTGTTTTGCAGATTGGAGCAGGTGGAGTTGGTGGAGTGGTTGCGCATAAAATGGCACAAAACAGAGAAGTTTTTTCGCGCATTGTTTTGGTTTCTCGCACGCTTAATAAATGTCAGGCGATTGCAGATTCCATCTACCAGAAAGGCTTGGGTAAAATTGAGATAGATTGTGTGGATGCTGATAGTGTCGAATCTATGGTGGCTTTGATAGAAAAATACAAGCCAAAGCTTGTGGTAAATGTCGCTTTGCCCTATCAAGATTTGAGCATTATGGAAGCGTGTCTTAGGACAAAAACGCATTATTTGGATACAGCAAATTACGAGCATCCAGATTCTGCACATTTTGAGTATAAAGAACAATGGGCATACGACACACGCTACAAAGAAGCAGGGATTTTTGGGCTTTTGGGAAGTGGATTTGATCCGGGCGTTACGAATGTCTTTTGTGCGTATGCGCAAAAACATTATTTTGATGAAATTACTAGCATTGATATTTTGGATTGTAATGCAGGAGATCATGGCTATGCCTTTGCGACAAACTTTAATCCTGAAATTAATTTGCGCGAAGTGAGCTCTAAAGCGAGGTTTTGGGTAAAAGATGAGAATCTTGCACAAAACACAGACCTAAAAAAAGACACCATTTATCGCAAGTTTGAGCGAGAAGAAAAGCATTTTAGCCTAGAGGCAAATACACAAGATTTAAAAAATGAAGACTACTTTGGCGGACAATGGCAAGATATAGCACCGCTTGATTTGATGAAAGAATGGGAATATCCAGAAGTGGGCGTAAAAAATAGCTATCTACTTTATCACGAAGAGCTTGAATCGCTTGTGCGAAATATCAAAGGGCTAAAGCGGATTAGATTTTTTATGACATTTGGAGAATCTTATCTTACACATATGAAATGCCTAGAAAATGTAGGGCTTTTGCGTGTCGATGAAATAGAGCATAATGGGCAAAAAATCGTGCCAATACAAGTGCTAAAGACGCTTTTACCCGATCCAGCCTCTCTAGCGCCTCGCACCAAAGGGCAAACGCACATCGGTTGCTACATCAAAGGCATAAAAGATGGTAAAGAGCGAACAATTTATATTTATAATATTTGCGATCACGAGGCGTGTTATAAAGAAGTCAATGCCCAAGGCGTGAGCTATACCACAGGTGTGCCAGCAATGATTGGCGCAAAACTGATTTTGGAGGGTAAATGGGGCATAGGAGCGGCAAAAATACCAAATAACGCAGATAATAGCGATATGCCAAAAGGTGGAGAATTTCAAGGGATAGATTCCAATAATGGTAGCGGTGTGTGGAATATGGAGCAAAATGACCCCGATCCCTTTATGGCAGAACTAAACAAACAAGGACTTCCTTATGTGGTGTGTGAGATAGATTCTAAAGGCGAGAGAAAAATACTAGAGGATGGTAGAAGGTAAAGATGCTGAGTGAAGATAAAATACGAGACAATGCTAGAGAAATTTTAGGGTTTTATAATAGTAATGAAGCACAAAGTGGAGTAGGACAAATTACTACCTTTAACCAATTAGATAAAAATTATTTTAAAGGTATAAGCGACAAGCCTGATGGGTGGTATTTTCCAAATGATATTAACAAACCTGCGATTATTCTAGAGACCAAAGCAGGTAATAAAAATATAGAGAGAGAAAAAGAACAACTTTTTAAATATATACAAATCACGCAAAAGAAATATAATAAAGTTTTAGGCATTCTTTATAATGGTGAAGATGTGCTTGTTTATAATGATAAATTAAAACAAATTATCGAAGTTAAAGAACTCTTAAATAAAGAATATTATTTAAAACTTACTCAAAGAATTCCTATTGATGTGGATGCGATACAAACTTGCACAATACGCATTAACGAACTCTTACATCATAAGTTTATTATGCAAGATTTAAGACATAGAATGATTTTTACTGCTTGTGCCTTAGTGGCACATAAAAAAGGTGCAAAATTAGAAAATTTTAAAGATTTAGATTTTAGCGATTTGAAAAATAGAATTATTAAGGTTTTAGAAGAATCCTATAGCGATGAAATGAAGAGTAATGAAAAGCTAAAAATCATTAAAGAGCAATACGAAAAAATCACTTGTGACAAAGAAGGTGATAAAAACGCTATGGGTGATTTTATCGATAATGTAATGAAAATTTCTCATTTTTTAAATTCTGATGATTGGAATGGCGAAGATGTAATGATGATATTTTTTAATGAATTTAATCGTTATTTACCCAAAAAGCCAGATTATGGACAGGTTTTTACTCCAGCACACATTATTTCTTTGATGTATAGAATCACAGGAGTTACTCACAAAGACAATGTTTTAGACGCTGCTTGTGGAAGCGGGGCTTTTTTAATTCATGCAATGGGTGAAATGATAAGCGAGTTGGGTGGTAAAGCAAATGAAAAAGCTATGCTAGAAATTTGCAATAATAGACTTTTTGGCATAGAAATTTCAAAAGATTTATTTACCTTAGCTTGTGCAAATATGTTAATACACAAAGATGGCAAAACAAATTTAATTCAAGCAGATTCAAGAGATAAAGAAATATGCGAGTGGATAAAAAACAAAAAAATTACTAAGGTTTTAATGAATCCCCCTTATGAAAACAAATACGGAGTTTATACAATAGTTGAAAATGTGCTCAATAATGTGTGTGATGGTGCAATGTGTGCATTTTTGTTGCCTGATAATAAACTTGAAGTGGGTAAGAGTAAAGCAGAAAAATGGCTTAAAAAACATTCTTTATTAAAAATTATAAAATTACCCGATGAAATTTTTAATGGCAAGGCAGGGGTAAGTACTTCCATATTTTTATTTAAAGCCCACGAACCACAAAATGATAAAGAAATTTTTGCTTGTCATATTAAAGAAGATGGCTTAGAGACGGTGAAAAATAAAGGCAGACAAGATACAAAAGAAAAATGGAAAAATGAGCTAGAACCTTATTGGCTTGATGTAATTTATAAAACAAGTGGCGATGAAAGTTGTCAATGGTTAAAACCAAGCGAACACTTAAGCTACCAAATGCCAAAAGAACCCTTTAGTATCACCCAAAAAGACTTTAAAAAAGTTGTGCTAGATTATATGCTTTTTGAACAAGGGATTGATAAAAAAGATTTTGAAAAAGTGCTTTTGGAATCTTTGCTTTATGATTCTAATATTAGCTTAGATGATACAGCTATTTCTATTGCCTTAAACAAGGAAAATAATGAAGAGTAAAGTTTTAGTTACTTCAAATTGGAAAGAATTTAAACTTGAAGATTTGTTTGAAATTGGCGGGAGTAAGACCACGCCAAAAAAGACATTAGAAGAAATTGGAAATGGTAATTATCCTTATATTACAACACAAGCAACTGAAAATGGTGTAGCTGGATATTATAACTTTTATACCGAAAAAGGCGGCTGTCTTACAATTGATAGTGCTGTTCTTGGTGTTTGTTTTTATCAAGAAAGTGATTTTAGTGCTAGTGACCATGTTGAAATATTGCGACCAAAATTTAATATGAGCAAAAATATCGCCTTATTTTTTACTATTTTACTAAATAGAACAAAAAATATTTTTGGTTATGCTTACGATAAAAAGCGTTCCCAAACTGCCCTAAAAAAAGAATATATCAATCTTCCATTAAATTCAAAGGGTGAAATAGATTGGCAATTTATGGAAGAAAGCATCAAACAGACAAAACACGAAATGCAAAATATTATCAATATTTACAAAATATTAAGTGGGGGGGGGGCAAAACTAGTAGTATTTAGCCCCAAAGAGTTTAAAGATTTTATACAAAGAGCTATTATACAAATAGCTCAAAATCTGCTTGATAACCTAGAATGTGAGTGGGGAGAATTTGAAATTAGTGAGTTATTTAAAGTAAAATCAAATCCTCAATTAAATAAAAATAATTTTATTTTTAATAAAAATGCAAAGTATCCATATTTTACCCGCACAGTATATAATAATGGTATTTTTGGATATGTGGAATATTTAGATGAAAAGCATAAAATACAAGGAAATTCTATAGCCGTAGGTTTAATTGCTATGCATTTCTTTTATATGGAAAAAGATTTCTATGCGGGACAATTTACAAAAACTATTTATCCTAAATTTATAGAGTTTAATAAGAATATTGCCTTATTCTTTACTTCTATTTTTAATGCTAATAGCAAAGTTTATCTCAAGGAGTTTATTGTGCGTGATTTTGAAAAAGACTTTTTAAAAACAAAAATATCTCTACCTATAACCCCGGATAAAAAGCCAAATTTTTCTTTAATGGAATCTTTTATCAAAAATTTAGAACAATTACATACTGAACCACTTATAAGATATTATAAAACCTTACAAACAACAAGGGCTTAGTCGAGAAACAAACCCGATAGATAAAATCAAAGGCTTTGAATCTGTGTATGTTAATCAAAAATTCTCTTATAAAAATAAGGAAATTAAAGTATATCTATACTACTACAATAAAACGAATTCTGAATTTAGAGACTATGAAAGTTATAAGAAGCCTAGTATTGAAGATATAATGAAAGAAATTTGTGAATAGAATAAGAATAATGCTGATTTATTGATTCTGTATTTGTATAAAACAAAAATTAAAAAACAAAAGGACTTCATAATGTTGCGAGTTATATCAAAGCAATTTAGTATTTTATTAGTTTTTTTTGATTGCATTATCTACCAATGTCTTTGCTAAAGATGTTTATATTATCCACGGCTATAAAAGCACTAGCAATTA
>NZ_JALAIY010000001.1:647378-655907 GCF_022664765.1 Helicobacter sp. CaF467b
GGTTTCTCCTTTTGATGAAGAGTTAAAAAAATTGCCTATTTTTAGAAGTTTCACAGACAAAAAGCCAAGCTACCAAATCCTAAAAAATGTGATTAAAAATCGTGTGGTGATTTCTGCCAAAGATGATGCAATCGTGCCAACTAACTTAAGCTACAAACTTGCCAGATCTTTAGACGCGGATTTTATCCAAACGCAAAAAGGTGGTCATTTTATGGAATCTGAAGGCTACACAGACTTACCACTCGTGATAGAAGTTTTTCAAAATTTTAGTGCAGAATCTAAACAATAATGGATATAAGGGCATTTGTATTTCTTATAGATTGTGCTACAATACGAAAAAATTGTAAATTAAAATGATTCACAAAGGAAAAAAATGAAAAATTTTCTTAAGATATTTTCAATTGTTTTGGCATTGATAGCTTTCTTTGGTTGTGAAAAAAAGGAAGAAAAATCTAAAGTTTATGTAGGTATGAATGCGGATTTTGCACCTTTTGAGTATAGGGAAGGGAAGAATATTGTCGGATTTGATGTGGATTTAATGCGAGAAATTGCTAAGATTTCTGGGATTGAAGTTGAGTTTATGGATATTCAATTTGATGGGTTATTGCCTGCATTAGAATTAGGAAAAATTGATATGATTATCTCTGGTATGACAGTAACAGAAAATCGCAAAAAGTTTGTTAATTTTTCTGATTCTTATTTTAATTCTACTCAAGTTATTTTAGTTAATAGCGAAAATCAAAATATTGGAAATTTTTCGGATTTATCAGGAAAAGTAGTTGGAGTTGCGCTAGGATTTACAGGAGATTTGGTAGTGAGTAAATTGCCTAATGTATCTGTGCAAAAATTTAATACTGCATCAGATTTGATTTTGGCTTTAAAATCGCGCAAGGTGGAAGCGGTTGTTTTGGATTATGAAACTGCAAAAAATTATGCTGCTCATAATCAAGACTTAAAATTAATCCAAAGCGATGCGGCAAATGAGGAATATGCTATTGCGATGAGAAAAGATGAGGTAGAGCTATTACAAAAAGTCAATGAGGCTTTAAAAAAGATCAAAGAAAATGGAACTTATGATACTTTGATAGCTAAATATTTTGATTAAGGGCTTTGAGAAAATATGCTAGAGTATTTGGAGATATTAAAAGAAGTCTTTATTAATGAAAGCCGATATTGGTATTTGGTAGAGGGATTAGGGTTTTCCATTGCCACTACCGCGCTTTCAGCATTAATTGGAATCGCATTGGGTATTTTAATAGCATTAATGCAGCTTTCTACTTGGAGGGTTTTATCTAAACTTGCTTTTGCTTATGTGTATATCATACGCGGAACTCCTGTTGTGGTGCAATTGATGATATGGGCAAACATTGTTTTTGTGGGAGCATTGCGCGATATGCCTATTTTATTAATCGCCGCCATTGCTTTTGGGATTAATTCTGGGGCTTATGTTGCCGAGATTATTCGTGCAGGAATTGCCGGGCTTGATAAAGGACAAATGGAAGCAGCAAGGGCTTTGGGAATGGGTTATGCCTTATCAATGAAAGAAATCATTATTCCTCAAGCTATTAAGAGAATTTTACCGCCTTTAGTGAGTGAATTTATTGCTTTATTAAAGGAAACTTCAATTGTGGGTTTTATTGGTGGTGTGGATTTACTAAGGGCTGCAAATATCATAACAAGCCAAACTTATCGGGCTATTGAGCCTCTACTTGCAGTGGGAATTATTTATTTGATTTTAACTTCTATTTTTGCGATGCTAATGCGAAAAGTTGAAAAAAGGCTAAAAGAAAGTGATTAAAATAAAAGATTTGCATAAAAAATTTGGGGAAATAGAAGTTTTAAAAGGGATTAATGTAGAAGTTTCTAAAGGGGAGGTGATTGCTATTATTGGACCTTCTGGAAGTGGTAAATCTACCTTTTTGCGATGTATTAATAGAATGGAAGACCCAAGTTGTGGGCAAATTATTATTGATGGGCAAAACATTATGGATAAGTCAGTAGATATTAATCTTGTTCGCCAAAAATTAGGAATGGTTTTTCAGCATTTTAATTTATTTCCCCATAAAAAAGTGATAGAAAATATTGCTTTAGCGCCGATGAAACTCAAAAAGATTCCAAAAGAAGTGGCTTATAAAAAAGCAATGGATTTATTACAAAAGGTTGGTTTAGTTTCTAAAAAAGATGTGTATCCCAATAAGCTTTCAGGTGGGCAGAAACAAAGAATCGCTATTGCTAGGGCTTTGGCTATGGAGCCAGAGATTATGCTTTTTGATGAGCCCACTTCTTCTTTAGATCCAGAAATGATTAAAGAAGTGCTAGATGTAATGAAAGATTTGGCAAAAGAGGGTATGACAATGATGATTGTAACTCACGAAATGGGATTTGCCAAAAATGTAGCTAGTCGGATTCTTTTTATGAGCGAGGGTCAAATCATCGAAGATGAATCGCCCAATAAGTTTTTTACTAATCCAAAAAACCAAAGAGTGAAAGATTTCTTGCATAAAGTTTTAGATAAATAATTTATTTTTTATGCAGTAACCTTAAAATTTTGTGCTACTTTTTGGATTCTTGAATAAGTTTCCAAAATTCTTCTTCATCAATGATTTTTACACCGAGTTCTTGAGCCTTAGTGAGCTTTGATCCTGCCTCTTCTCCACAAAGCAGATAATTTGTCTTTTTTGAGACACTACTAGAGACTTTTGCACCAAGTGATTCTAAAATCTCTTGATACACTTCTCTTTTTTGTGAGAGTGTGCCAGTGATGACAAAGGTTTGATTACTAAGATTTGCATTGGTGCTATTTTGATTGTATTTGGGCTGTAGAATTGTTAGAAGATGATTGATTCTTTCTTGATTGACATGGCAAAATTCTACAAGTGAGTTTGCCATTTCTTCCCCAAAGCCATCAAGTGCTACAAAGTCTTCAAAGCTCTTATGATGGAAGTTATCGCCAAAAGTGTTTGCAAGTTTTTTGCTTGCTCCCTCGCCAATATGTTCGATTCCTAAAGCATTAATAAAACGCCACAAATCAACCCCTTTAGCCTGTTTGATAGCATTTAAAAGGTTGTGAATCTTTTTGTCTTTGAATCCCTCCAAGCCCTCTAAATCTTCATATTGAAGCGAAAAAATATCTTCAATTTTGGTAATCTTTCCAAGCTCAAAGAGTAAATCAATGATTCTTTTGCCAAGCCCATCAATATTAAGCGCCTTTTTGCTTATAAAGTGAATGAGTGAGTTTTTCACCCTTGCTTTGCAGTTTAAATTTTGGCATTTGATGAGTTTTTCTTCAATAAGTAGCTCACTTTTGCAAATAGGGCAGTGCGTTGGTATTTTGCATTGCTTTTGTGTGCCATCACGCAAGGTAGGCAGTGATTTAATGATTTTTGGTATCACATCTCCACTGCGAATAAGAATCACAGAATCATTGATTAAAATATCTTTTTTTTTGATTTCATCAAAGTTATGCAGGGTTGCGCGGCTAACCTTTGCTCCCTCGATCATCACTGGCTCCAAAACAGCCACAGGGGTAATAACTCCTGTTCTGCCAACTTGCAAAATAATGTCTAAAATTTTTGCCTTTTTTTCAATAGCAGGAAACTTGTATGCACAGGCAAAGCGTGGAGCTTTTATGGTAAAGCCTAGAGATTTTTGCAATGCAATATCATCAATCCTAATAACCATTCCATCAAGCGTGATAGGATAAGAATCGCGCTTAGAAATAAGATTTTGATAAGAATCTTCTATTGCTTGTAAGTTTGAGCAGAGCTTAGAGAAAGGCGAAGCTATAAATCCAAAAGAGCGGATTTTCTCCATTAGGGCAAAAAAGCTATTTTCATTAATTTGACAAAACCCCACACCCCAAGGGATAAATTGTAGTTTGCGCTTTGAAGTGATTTTAGAATCTAATTGCCTTAAGCTTCCAGCAGCTGCATTACGCGGATTTGCAAAAAGTGCTTCCCCCTTCTCTAGTCTTTCTTGATTGATAGCTTCAAAATCATCTTTGGCAATCACGCATTCCCCACGGATTTCTATTTTATCTTTATAGGGAATGCTAAGGGGAATGCTAGGAATGGTTTTGGCATTTTGAGTAACTTCTTCTCCGATGAATCCATCGCCCCTTGTGGTAGCCTTTTGTAATATTCCATTTTCATAAAGCAAATTGAGACTAGCTCCATCAAATTTGGGATCAATAGTAAAATTTAGATTTTCGCCCTTGCTAACTCTATTAATCCAATCTTGTAATTCTTGAGTATTAAAAATATCATCCAAACTCCACATACGCTCTATGTGTTCGGATTTGTTGAAAGATTCTAAAATACGATCCCCAACTCTTTGGGTTGGAGAATCTTTGGAAATTTGTGTGGGATTGTTTGTTTCAAAATCTTTGATTTGATGATAGAGTATATCATACTCTTCATCGCTAACTATGGGATCATCTAAAATATAATAGTGCTTAGCCCATAAATTTAGTGTTTTGATAGCTTCTAAATAAGAATCATAGTTCATAAATTAAGCTTTAATGATTCATTATCCATAATCCCAATTCCCTTACTTAGCGTATCTTTTGCGATTTCTTTGGCAGCCTCTAAAGAATGCATTTTGTAAGTGCCGCATTGCAGTTCATTAGCTTCTGGAATCTCATTAACTTCCAAAATATCTTTCATACTTGCTTCCCAAGCATTTTTCACAGCTTCAGGACTTGGTTTGCCAATTAAACTCATATAAAATCCCGTGCGACAACCCATAGGCGAAATATCGATAATTTCAACTTTATCGCTATTTAAATGCTCGCGCATAAAACCCGCAAAGAGATGCTCTAGAGTGTGGATTCCCTCTTGACTTAAAATCTCCACATTGGGTTTGCAAAAGCGTAAATCAAAGACACAAATTTCATCACCTTTTGGAGTGTGCATAACTTTACCTAGTCGCACTGCTGGAGCAGGCATTTTTTTGTGATCAACTTTAAAGCTATCTAAGAGTGGCATAAGTATCCTTTAGAATAAAAATAAATAGCAGAATCCTACAAAAAAAATATTCATAAAAAGTTTAATTAATAGTGCTTTTCTTTAAAAAGTCTAAAATTTTTAAAGTCATACTTGAAATAGGGAGATTTTTTAGTTCTTCTTGAGTAAAGAATTCAATTTTTTGCTGGGTTTGCTGGAGTAGTTCTTGAGATTGTAGTAAATAGAGATGAAGTGTTAAATTGTATTTGGTATAAGAGTGTTTGAGGATTCCTAGCTTTTTAGTTTGGAGAGATTTGAGAGGTGAGATAAAGGGAAAATTATAAAGGTTATAATAAAGCTTGGTTTGGCTTTTGGTTAAAGCAAATTTGGAATCGTGAATAAAGATACCAATATCTAAAACTTGTTTTAGTGAGGCAGTTTTTTTGGTGGGTGTGTAGAATATAGGATTCTCTTTGCCTTGACAAAAGGACTGGAGTGGGCATTGTGTGCATTTGGGATTTTTGGGAGTGCAAAGAGTAGCGCCAATATCTAAAAGGGCTTGATTGTGATTAAAAGGTTCTTGCGGGTTAAGGATTGTCTTTGCCTTTGATTCAAGGAGTTTTGGGCTAGGGGATTGTAAAGCAAAGAATCGCGCTAAGATACGCTTGATATTAGAATCAACAAAACTCACTGCGCTATCATAGCCAAAACAAGCAATTGCACCTGCAGTGTAGCGACCAATTCCTGGAAGTTTTTGGAGAGATTCTATATCTTTGGGCAAAATACCTTTATGGGATTGACAGCAAATTTTGGCGCATTTTAAGAGATTTCTAGCGCGAGTGTAATATCCAAGTCCGCGCCATTGCAATAAAACTTCTTCTTCCTTAGCCTTAGAGAGAGTTTCTAGAGTGGGAAATTTTTCTAAAAAAGGAAAATAAAAGCGTTCTAGAATCGTTTTAACTTGAGTTTGTTGCAGCATAACCTCACTAACTAAAACCCTATAAGCGCGATGATTTGCTGTTTTATCTCGCCAAGGAAGAGATTTGCGCCCCTTTTGTTCATACCACAAAAGAATATTAGAATGCAAAAGGGGTAAATTCATCGTTAGTTAGAGATTTGGAAGGATTGTTTCTTTATAAATTTTTAAAATATTTTTAGAATCTTCAAGGCTTGGTGAGAGAAGTTTAAGCGCTAGAGAATCAGGCATAAACTGCTTTTTGATTTCTAAGATTTGCTCGATACAATCGCTAGGAGTTCCAACAATCATTGTTTTAAGTATTTTGTCTTTGTTAAAAAATTCCGTTCTAAATTCTTCATAATCGCTTGTTTTGATAATGGATTCAAAAGTTGGATTACTTTCGTTGGCTTTAAGCATACATTGTGTGAAAATATCCACGCCCATTTGTGCTTTTTCTTCAGCAACTTCACGATTCTCATCTACACAAAACGCCCTTGTGAGTGTGAATTTATATTTTTTGGGATGATTGTTTTTGAAGATTTGATGAATTTGTTGTGCGCGATTTTCTTGCAGCGTTAAAGAGCCAAGAAAATTATATCCCAGGGTAGCTGCTTTTTGGAGAGTTTCATCATTATTACTTGCAACATAAAAAGGAATCAAACCATGTGGGTGAGGGCGGATACTTACATTATTTATTTCAAAATAATTTCCACTAAAATTAACTTGTTCTTTAAAAAGCAATTGATGCACAATTTCTGCATTTTCTAGCATAATTTCGCGGTTACTTTCTGGGTTATTACCCCTCTCAATATTAAAGATAGGGAATGCACCTCTTGCAAATCCAAAGAGAAAACGCCCTTTAGAGAGTAAATCAAGTGTTGCAATTTCTTCTGCAATTTGAATGGGGTGATAGTGTGGAAGTAAAATAGCTGCACTCCCTATTTTGATATTTTGAGTTTGTGCAAGTGCGGCGCTAATTAGAGTTGTAATCGCAGAACAAAGCGTAAAATTATTAAAATGATGTTCTCCAATCCAAGCTTCATCTAAGCCTAGTGTATCACAATATTTGATTATTTCTAAAGCATTCAGAATAGATTCTGCTTCATTGTTATTCCAGTTTTCTATGAGTGTAAAGATGCCACTTTGCAAAAGATAACTCCTTTTTGAATATATTTTGGTATTTTAACAAAAATATTTGGAATCTTTAGAAAAAAAGAAATGATTTTTGTTTGAAAGTTTGTAGAATCCTTAAGGGTTATTAAGGATTCTACTTTTTTTAATTGTCTTCAAGCGTTTTCATATCGATGACATAGCGGAATTTTGCCTTGCCTGTTGTGAGATTTTCATATACTTCATTGATTTGGTTTGCCGAAATAATTTCCGTCTCTGGATAAATCTTGTGTTTGAGTGAAAAATCTAGCATTTCTTGAGTTTCTTTCATACCGCCAATGAGTGAGCCATACACTTTTTTGTGTGCATTAAAAATAAGTCCTTGTGCCCCAATTTTTGGATCCACTTCAGAAGGTGGAAGCCCAACAATTCCCATTTCTCCACCAAGCTTAAGGAGCTTGAGATATGCGGTAATGTCATAAGGTGTCGGAATAGTGGAAACAATAAGATCAAATCGTTCTGTAACAACCTTGAGATCTGTGGTGTCATATAGCTTTGTAGCACCGAGTTTGAGGGCATCTTGTTCTTTATTTTTGTTTCTTGCAAAAATAAATACTTCAGCACCCATTTGCTTAGCATATTTAAGTGCCATCATACCAAGCCCACCAAACCCTGCTACAGCGACTTTATCTCCAGCCTTTACCTTGCTAAATTTTAGTGGCGCATACGTAGTAATCCCTGCACAAAGCAATGGTGCGACCTTGTCAAGTGGCGCATCTTGTGGCACCATTACAGCAAACTTTTCGCTTACTACAATGTTGTTAGAATATCCACCATAAGTAGGTTCATCATTATGGCAATAATCTTTGCAATCATAAGTAGCGACCATACCGCGTTCGCAATACTGCTCATTACTTGCCTTGCACGCTTCGCATTCCCCACAAGAATTGACCATACAGCCAACCCCTGCATAATCTCCGACTTTAAATTTGCTTACCTTGCTACCAACTGCCACAACACGCCCTGCTATTTCGTGTCCTGGCACCATAGGATAGATTCCCTTATGCCATTCACTGCGTGCAGAGTGGATATCACTATGGCAGATTCCAGCATATAAAATCTCGATTAAAATGTCGCTTTCCCCCAAAGCGTGGCGAGAAAATTCAAAAGGCTTGAAGGTATCATCTTTGTGTTGCACCGCATAACCTTTGGCGGTGATTCTTTTGCCTTCTTTGATTTCATTGAGGTTTGAATCTAATAACATCTCATCTCCTTAAGATAAAAATAAAAATGTAATTATAAAAGATGAGAGTTACTCTAAGTCAAGAGAAAAACTGAAAAATTAAACAAAAAACTACTAATTTTTAGTGTAAGTAATATGTATTAACTAGCGGAGTTATCCCTAGCCTAAGCTAGAGATAAAAATGAAATTTTAAATTAATTCTACATAAAGAGAATGAAGTTTTGAATTTTAATCTTTTTAGCGTTGCTATAGTTTTAAACTATCTATATTTTTGG
>NZ_JALAIY010000001.1:656007-687667 GCF_022664765.1 Helicobacter sp. CaF467b
ATTTACTCCTGCAAATGGTTTTACAAACCAGCTATTACTAAAATCAAATACTTTACCTACATTTGCACTCAATCCAAAGAATTTTTGATCAAAGTCTGAAGTGTTGATACCAGCAATGCTTGTAACATCTTGATCAGTTTTACCTAATTGTCCATATGCTTTTAAGTTTAATTCCCAATAGATGCATATTCTTTGTTGGTTCCAATGGTTACGCTTTGATTTCCTAGTTTGTAAGTTAGGCTTGTGCGTAAAAGCCCACTTTGAGTAAGGATTTTATTCCCTCTTTTTTGTGCTAGGGTGGCAGGTGCATTCGCTTTCCATCTCTCTCCAAAAGGGCTACTTTGTTTTTCAAAGGATTCTTCACTTTTATTTTTAGTTAGGATTCCGATTTCATTTAGGATTTCTTTTTTGTTATTAAAGTCTTTTGCAAGGTTAGAAAGGCGTTTTTGGAATTCTTTTAGGGAAATGGTTTGCATTGTTAAATCCTTTGTGATATAATTAAAACATAAAGGTTTCGTCCGCAGTGGTGTATAGTCCACACCTTATTTCGCCCCAAATAAGCTAATGGTGAGAAGTAACGATAACAGACGGATTGTTATCCCCTTTATGCTAGGCTTGGGGTAGCCTAAAATTTACCGCTATTGCTTTTTATAAGACTTTGCAAAAAGATTTCATCAATAACGCTCTTTTTAAATACTGCTTTATAATAATCCCCAAAATAGCTAAAATATAAAATGTGATTATCTTTGTTCCCCTTTTGTGTTTTATACACATTAGAATCCTTTAGCAAAAAAGGTAAGAGTGAATAATCAAACTCTCCTACATTATCATGGTGCGTGTGTGTCCTTAGCGTATAGCCGCTTAAATAGACTTCTTTTGCTTTGCTTCCTAGTGCCTTTTGTAGAGATATTGGTGTTTTGGCAATACTTAGAAATTCTTTGTCATACTCTTCACTCTTTATTGCTTTTTGTCTTAAACTTTTAATAGCAAGGTAGTTTTTTTCTGCCTGCTTAATTTCCTCTTTTAAATTGTTTAGAGATTGAAGTAATGCAGGGTTATTAGCATATCTCTTAGCCTTATATTCAATAATTTGCCTAATTCCCTCATCACCCTTTAGATTCCTTGTGTCATAATTCCAATCCTTATGAGCTTTAAACTCTGGTGCTTTTGGAGAGACTTTGAGCCCTTTTGTTTTAAGTTCTGCTTGGCTTAGGGATTGCACATAACACCGACAACCCCAATCATTGGGCGGGTAATTGCTACTCCAAAAGCCATCTTCTCTAGGCAAGATAGTGCCATGTAATTTAGCATGTGATTCTCTAGTTAATCCATCCATAATAGCCACATAGCGTAAATACACTTTCCCTTTTCTTGCATACTGCTCTTTGGCTCTACCTTGAGCATTTGCACTTCGCATATTAGTGTTGTAGATATTTTTTAATCGTCTGTTATTAACATTGATAATTTTGATTTCCCCAGTTGTTTTATCTATTACCTCTGTTTTGCCTAGCCAACCCTTTTTGGCTAAATTTGGCTTAATTTCTTTTTTCCAAGATTCAAAGCTCATTCCTTCTTTTTGTGCTTTAAGCAGTGAATCTTGCATATCTTTTAGCAAATCAAGTTGCATTATTTTAGCAATGCTAAAAGCCCTCAAGTGTGCTTCGTGCATTAATTCATCATAATTAAAAGTGGTGGTAGGAATTTTTTGTTTTAAAAACTCCATATTTACCTTTGGTTCTTCTTTGAAATCAAACTCAAGCATTGAGTGCCCCATAGATTTTTGCATTGGCTATGGCTTTAGCAAATTCACTTTCTAAAAATTCTAATTGTTCCCCATTAGTTGCATTTTGGATTTTTTCCATAGCTTCTTCAAAATTTTTTGCACCTTTGATGATTTTTAGAATATCAAAATCTTGAAAAGAAACCCCCTCAATAAATTGCTCGATATTGTCTTTAAAAGCAGGATTATCTTTTATGCCTTCTTTTAAAGGCTTTTTAAAAGGGATTAAATAAGGATTTAAAGCAGAATTTGCAAAAGGGGTGGATTCTTTTTTTTCCACCTCGATATTATAATTTACTTGACTAGCAAATCAATATAAAACTAAAAAATTTAATTCACTAATTATAACCAAATTAATTTTTATTGAGTAATAAACAAATTAAAACATAGCTTAATAATCCTAGCCTTAATGTTTTAATTAAATTGTTTTTTAATCGCTAAAAGTAAGGGAGCGGGGAAGTCTTATAAAAGCAAGACTTCAATTGATTTGCCTTTTGTGGTTTGGTTTTCTAGGATTGCTAAGCCAACCCTTGAATTATCTAAAGGACAAAAATTATTTAAAATAGCACTTTGAAAGTCTTTTTTGCCAAGAAAATCAATGCTAAAAATCCCTGCTTGATTCCTTATATTGCACACTCTAAATTCTAATCTTGAATCATTTTTTTGCAAATCTTCATCTAAAGTTATTTGAATGGATTCTTGGTAAGGCTTGCTGCCACAAAGTTTTGCTAGAATGATTTTTACAAAAAGTTCAAAAGTTACTAGGGTGGAGTTTGGAAAACCCGGTAATCCAAAAAACTGCTTCCCCCCAAAATGTGCATAAAGAACATGCTGACCTGGTTTAATACGCACTCCTCTAAAAACTACTTGTTCTTTTTGTTGCTGTGAAATTTGCCTAATAAAATCATAATCCCCAACACTTGCACCCCCTGTAGAGAGAATTAAATCGCATTCTCTTAGCGCGGTTTGGAGGCAAGATTGGATTTGCTCTTTGTCGTCTTTTAAAATCGGGTATAGCTTTGGGATTCCGCCATTTTCTAGAATCTTTGCATAAAGTAAATGTCCATTTGCATTGTAAATGGAATTTGGAGAATCCTTACTTTCTCCAAGCTCTAAAATTTCATTTCCATTGACTAAAATCCCCACTTTTGGTCTTTCATAGACTTCGACAAAGACTTGATTGAGACTTGCTAAAAGTCCGATATGATGAGAATTTATTTTCGTTCCTTTAGAGAGAAGTTTTTCGCCTTTTTTGTAGTTATCACCTTTTTTGCGGATAAATTCTCCTATTTTTGGAATCTGCTTGATAATGATGTGATTACCCTTGATTTCTGCCCATTCTATTGGCACGAGTATATCAGCGTTTTTGGGGATTGTTGCACCTGTGAAAGTTTTTATCGCGCAAGGTTTGTTGGTAGGAAGTTCTAAGATTTCTTTGTTTCCTGCTGGATTTTCTTGTAAGATTTCAAAGCACTCATTAATGTTTTTTAACATAGCAGAATAAATTGCATATCCGTCCATATTAGAGAGATTAAGTATGGGCATATCATTAGGAGCAAAAATATCTTGTGAGAGGATTCTGTTTAGTGATTCGTGCAAAAAAACTCTCTCTATACCTTTAGGGTAGATATTTTGCGAATTTAGGATTTCTTTAGCTTGTAAGTATGAAATTTTTTCTTGCATAGTTTGCCTTTAGAGAAGATGACCCATTTTTTCTTTTTTGACTTCAAGGTAATGTGCATTGTGTTTATTGCAAGGAATAATAATAGGTGCGCGCTCTACTTCTATAAAGCTTGAGAAATAATTAATTTTTGTAGGATTGTTTGTAAGAAGGCGGATTTTTGTAAGATTGTAATATTCTAAAATGGTTTTTACAATGGAATAATCTCTCTCATCGCCTTTGAAACCTAATTTTAAATTAGCTTCTAGAGTATCTAGTCCTTCATCTTGTAGCGCATAGGCATTAACCTTGTTAAAAAGTCCTATTCCACGACCTTCTTGGCGCAGATAGATTACCATTCCTTGTTCTTTGGCGATGAGTTTTAGCGCTTCTTGCAATTCTCCACCACAATCGCATTTTAAGCTTCCTAGCGCATCTCCAGTTAAGCATTCTGAATGCACTCTAACTAGGGGATTTTGTGGAATCTCTTTGGTTTTGATAACAAGGTGCTCAAGTAAATAAGTTTCATCGGATATTATTTTGGTTTCTCTAAAAGATCGTATCTTAAAATTTCCAAATTGTGTTGGAAGATTAGCTTCATTTGAAATTTGAATATTCATTAATTTTGCCTCAATAAATAAAATGATAATTGCTTTTAAAAAAATGGTAATTTAGCTAATTTGTGATAAAAAAGCAAGAAGTTATTTTATTTTTGATAAAATCGCTGGCGAAATTTTTAGAATCTAAGGTGTTTTATGGATAATCTTAGTAAAAAAAGTATTGAAGTGGGTATGCGGATTCTCTCAAAAAATGATGAAGAAGCAATTAAGCTAAGACAAACTTATCAAAACAATGATTTATTTGTAGTGAATCTTATGAGCTCTCCTGGAAGTGGTAAAACAACCTTGTTAGAAAACATTGCTAAGAATCAATTGTTGGATTTTAGTGTGATAGAAGGAGATTTGCAAACTAATCGCGATGCAGAGAGATTGGCAAAATATGGAGTAAATGCTTATCAGATTACAACAGGTGAGGCTTGCCATTTGGAAGCATTAATGGTTAAAGATGCTTTGGAGAAATTGCAAGAACAAGGAGATTTTAAAAAATTTTTGTTTATAGAGAATGTGGGTAATTTGGTGTGTCCTGCAAGTTATGATTTGGGAGCAAATATGAATATTGTTTTGCTTTCTACTTCAGAGGGTGATGACAAGGTCTTGAAATATCCTACAATCTTTTTGTGTGCAGATGCAGTGGTGATTTCTAAGAGTGATTTAATAGAGGTTTTTGAATTTCAAATTTCACGAGTTAAAGAGGATTTAGAAAAGCTTAAAAAAGAGATTCCTTTGTTTTTAATCTCAAAAAATAACTCTGATTCTATAAGAGAATTTTGTGAATTTTTAAAATCAAGTAAGGAGAAAAACTATGTGTCTAGCCATACCTTCTAAAGTGATTGCTATTAATTTAGATACTAACACTGCTACATTAGACACACTTGGGGTAACTCGTGAAGCGAGTTTGGATTTGATGAATGAAGAAGTGAATGTTGGGGATTATGTGCTTTTGCATATTGGCTATGTGATGGGAAAAATTGATGAAGAACAAGCCAAGCTCTCGCTAGAGACTTATGAAGAAATTATTAAGTCTATTGAGGAAGAAGAGAAAGAATTGCAAAACGCAAATGCCAGGAGAGATTAATGTAAGGTTATTTAAGGGAATAATCCCTTAAATTTAAGCTTTAGGTCCAATCATTTTGCTAGGATCAACATATTGATTAAAATCTTCTTCGCTAACTAATCCTAATTCCTTAGCACTTTCTTTGAGTGAGATTCCTTTTTTGTGTGCGTTTTTGGCTACTTTAGCAGCATTTTCATATCCGATGTGTGGATTTAAGGCAGTTACTAACATTAATGAATTGTGTAAATTATAATCAATTTTTTCTTTATTAGCAGCGATTCCAATGGCACAATGGAGATTAAAAGAAAGGATTGAATCAGCAAGTAAATCAAGACTTTGAAGGAAATTATAGATAATAACAGGCTTAAAGACATTGAGTTCAAAATTACCTTGACTTGCTGCAAAACCAATGGCTGTATCATTGCCCATAACTTGCACAGCTACCATTGTAATGGCTTCACATTGAGTGGGATTGACTTTACCAGGCATTATAGAGCTTCCAGGTTCATTTTCTGGGATATTGATTTCTCCAAGACCACATCTAGGACCACTTGAAAGCCAGCGAATGTCGTTTGCAATTTTCATTAAATTAGCAGCTAGACCTTTCATTGCGCCATGAGTGAAGTTAATTGCATCGTGGCTTGTTAGGGCGTGAAATTTGTTGGGACTAGAGATGAATTTTGTGCCCAATAATTGACTTAATTCTTCGCTTACCATTTCGCTTAATTGCGGATGTGCATTAAGTCCTGTTCCTACGGCTGTTCCACCGATAGCTAATTCTCTTAAACTGGGCAAAGAAGAAAGGATTTGGGTTTTAGAATGCTCTAGCATAGAGAGATAACCACTAAACTCTTGACCTAAAGTGAGTGGAGTTGCATCTTGTAAATGTGTTCTACCAATTTTAATAATCTCTTTAAAATCTTCCACTTTTTGTTTAAATGTGTTTATAAGTGTATCAATTGCGGGAATCAATTTTTTCTCTACTTGCGTAACAGCAACTATGCTCATTGCAGTTGGAAAAGTATCATTAGAACTTTGAGACATATTAACATGATCATTTGGGTGGATAAGTTTTTCTTTTCTGAAATCACCCCCTAAAATTTCTGTGGCACGATTTGCTATGACTTCATTAAGATTCATGTTACTTTGTGTGCCAGAGCCAGTTTGCCAAATTGCTAGTGGGAAATTATCATCAAATTTACCCGCAATAATTTCATCACACGCTTGAGCGATGGCATTTTTTTTGTTTTCTGGCAATTTTTTTAGTTTGCAATTGACAATTGCAAGGGATTTTTTAAGGTGAGCAAAAGCATAAATAAGCTCTTTTGGCATTTTTTCAATCCCAATTTTAAAGTTTTCAAAACTCCGTTGTGTTTGTGCGCCCCAATATTTATCATTAGGAACTTTAACTTCGCCCATTGTGTCATGTTCGCTTCTATAATCCATATTAAACTCCAAAAATTAAAATAATGCTAATATTAAATCCAAAAAAACTATAAAATTTGCTTAGAATTTTTGTTAAAAATTATTTAACCTAAATTTAAGTTTGATTCTTAAGTGTGAATTAAAACTATTTTAATTAAATATTAGTTAGAATCCACAAGTCCAAGCGTATTTGGCGCATTTGGTAGTGGTATCTTTAAGATTTTTTTTAAGGGTGCAAAGTATTTTATTTTAAGGAGAAGTGTTAATGTTTGATGGGAAATGTAAAGCGGAATTGCAAAAGGCATTGGAGGAAAATAAGCTTTTGAGAGCTGAAATTCAAAAGTTGAAAGAGGAAAATAGAAATTTGCAAGAGCAAATTGAAGCAAACTCCAAAAATGAAGAACATAACGATAGTGATATTGAAATTTTTAAAGATATGACTTTGAGATTGGCAAAGAGTTGTAGCACAAATCTTAAAACTTTACAAGATGATTTTGCAAAATCTGTGGATTTACTTTATAGTGCTAAAGATTTTGCGACTGAGAATATTAAACATACAACTCAAACTCAAAGTGTTATGATTGAAGGGCTTTCAAATATGACAGCCAAACTTTCTGATTTTAATAATATGATTACACAAGTGCAAAATGATTTTACAGCTATCTCTAGTGTAATTTCCCTTATCACTGATATTTCTGATCAAACTAACCTTCTTGCCTTGAATGCAGCTATTGAAGCAGCAAGGGCAGGGGAACACGGCAGAGGATTTGCGGTTGTTGCTGATGAGGTAAGAAAATTGGCAGAACGCACACAAAAAGCAACCAAAGAAATTGAGATGAATATTCAAGTGGTGCAACAAAACTTCTCAGAAGTGCAAACTTCTACCGATGAAATTATTAAAGAAATGGAAGTTTTGGGGACACAAAATGAAACTTTAGAAAAAATTCAAAGTTCAGCAGCTCAAATTAGTCAAGGAACACAACAAATTTTAACTACAACTTTTATAGGGCTTGTTAAGCTTGATCACTTACTCTTTAAGATTAATGGTTACAGTGCTGTCTTTACTGAAGATATGGAGGTTAAATTTGTTGGTCATCATGATTGTCGTTTGGGTAAATGGTATGATAGCGGAAATGGTAAAGAATATTATTCTACATTGCCTAGTTATCCACTTCTTGAAGCACCACATCAAGGTGTTCATGACAATATCATTGCGGGTTATGAAGTTATGAAAAGCCATGGTGGAACCAAAAATTGCATGGAAGAAATTAGTAAATATTTCAAACAGGCAGAAATTGAAAGTAACAATGTAATCAAATACCTTGATAATCTTGCTGCAGAAAAGAGTGCAACTCTCTAATTTGGATTAATCTTTAAATCTCTCGATTAAAGAGAGATTTAAAATTAGACTTCAAAAAATTCTCGATACCATTTTACAAAGTTTTTAATTCCTGTTTGAATGGAAGTGTTAGGTTTGTAGTTTAGCTCACTAACTAAGTCATCGACATTAGCATAAGTCGCAGGGACATCCCCGGCTTGTAGAGGGAGCATATTTTTCTTAGCAACTTTGCCAACTTCTTTTTCAATAGCTTCAATAAAATCCATCAGTTTAACGGGATTGTTATTGCCAATATTATAGATTTTATAAGGTGCTTTTGAGCTGTGTGGATCTGGATTCTTGCCATTCCATTGTGGATTTGGCGTAGGGACATTATCAATCACTCTTACAACACCCTCTACAATGTCATCAATATAAGTAAAATCTCTTAGCATTTCTCCGTGATTAAAAACATCAATGGGTTTATCTTCTAAAATGGCTTTGGTAAAGAGAAATAATGCCATATCAGGACGCCCCCAAGGACCATAAACGGTGAAAAATCGTAATCCAGTTGTAGGAAGATTGAAAAGGTAAGAGTAAGTGTGAGCCATTAATTCATTACTTTTTTTACTTGCTGCATAAAGACTAATAGGATGATCTACATTATCGCTTGTGCTAAAAGGCATTGATTCATTAAGCCCATACACCGAAGAGCTTGAAGCATAGGCTAAATGTTTAATGTTATGATGTCTGCAAGCTTCTAAAATATTTACAAAGCCTACAATATTGCTATCAATATAGGCATATGGATTAACCAAAGAATACCGCACCCCAGCTTGTGCAGCAAGATTACAAACTTTATCAAACTTTTCTTTTTCAAAGAGCGAAAAAAGTTTCTCTTTATCTTCTAATTTGAGGTTGATAAAGCGATAATTGGGATATTTCTCACTTTGAATAAGAGTATTGTATGCAATTTTTTCTTGTAAAATTCCGGCATTTTGTAGTCTGCCATATTTGATTTTTATATCATAATAATCATTAATGCAGTCAAGTCCAATGACTTCATCTCCTCTTTGAATAAGCTTCAATGCAAGAAATGAACCAATAAATCCTGCCGTTCCTGTAACTAAGATTTTCATTTTTGCCCTTGATTTTTGATTTTATAATATTGTTCTAGGAAAATTTGATTGGCAAAACCATTAAACTTGCGTCGCCCAATTTTTTCAAGGCTTAATTCAATAGCATTAATAACCCAAGAAATTTCACTTAAAGGCACCATTCCCATATGATTGATTCTAAAGATTTTACCCTTTAGATGATCTTGTCCTCCAGCTATATTAACAGAAAATTCATTTTTAAGAATCTTTCTAATCTCATCACTTTGTTCATCGGCAATTGTAGTCATTGCAAGGGCGGGTATTGTAGGATAGATTCTTAAATTAATTCCCTCTAATGCTGTATCGCAAGCTAGAGATCTTGCTTTGGTGTCTTTATAAATATTTTCAAAGCCGATTCTTTTTGCCTCTTGTAAAAACGCACAAAGTCCTATGATGATGGTTGTTGGTGCTGTCCAAGCAGTAGTATTTTTTATTTGATTTTTAAGTTCGGTTTTAAGATTGAAATAGAATCCCACATTGCGTCTTTCTATTTTTTCAATAGCCTTTTGACTAAGTCCTATAATACTCATACCAGGAGGGAGCATAAAAGCCTTTTGCGAACCACCGATGAGTGCATCAACACAACTAACATCAAGCGGTTCTACTCCCATAGCCGTGATTCCATCAACAATAACCATAATTTCAGGATTAAAGTCTTTAATGGCTTTGGCAATAATTTCATAAGAATGTCTTAAGCCACCTGCACTCTCACACACTTGGATACAAAAAGCATCAATTTCGGGATTATTGTTTAAGGCTTCCATTACCGAATCTAGACTTGCAGGAATATCCCATGGATTTTTGATTTCAATACAAGGGATTCCAAAGCTATTGGCGATTTTTCCAAATCTTTCTCCAAATTTTCCACTATTAATGCTAAGAAGTTTGTTTTCGCAAAGCGAGGTTACACACGCTTCCATTGCTCCACTTCCAGAGCTTGCAAGCATTAAAACTTCTTGTGTTTTTAGCATTTCTTTAAGAAGATTCCTTGTGGTAGCAAAAATTTCTTCAAATTCTTGTGTACGATGATGAATAGTTGGAGCACTCATTGCAAGACGCACAAATTCAGGGGTAGGAGTAGGTCCTGGAGTAAAAAGTAACATGTTTTATATCCTTTAGAAATATAGAGTATAAAGTGCAAAATTATACCAATAAAATTTAAAGGGAGTTTTAAAGGAATTAATATAGAAATTTGAAATTTATATTAGAGTTTAAAAATGCTGTGAAGTAGAAAATTAAGCAAAAATATCATAAAATTGTAATACTTCAAATAAAATAATCACAAAACTTTATGTTTTTAAAGAATATTTTAAAGTAAGGCTTTTTACAATAAGAGCTTTTAAAAATATTTTGGGAGTTGTTCAAATGAAAAAGATTTTTTTATCAATGGCTTTAGCAAGTAGTTTTATGTTTGCAGAAGAAGTTAAAATTGGTGTTGTGTTGCCTGTTAGTGGTGCCGTTGGTGGTTTTGGTGAGCTTGGTAAGCGTGGGATTGATCTTGCTTATAAAGCACAAAATAAAACAAAAAATGGAGATCCTATTAAGATTGTTTTTGTGGATAATAAAAGCGATAAGATTGAATCGGCTAATGCTATGCAAAAGCTAGTTTCTAGTGATAAGGTTAGTGTTGTTATTGGTCCTATGATTTCAACTAATGCACTTGCTATGACAAAGATTGCCGATGATAATCAAACCCCACTTATTGCACCAGTTGCAACTAATGATAGAGTAACAAAGGGTAAAAAATTTGTTTCAAGAATCTCTTTTGCAGATAGTTTCCAAGGGATTATAGCGGCAAATTTAGCTTTTAAAGATTTAGGAGCCAAGAAAGCTGCAATATTATTTGATAATAGCAGTGATTATTCTATAGGGCTAACAAAGTCTTTTAGGAATCAGTTTAAAAAGCTAGGCGGACAAATTGTAATTGAAACAAATGCTCAAGCAGGAACTAAAGACTTCAAAGCGCAACTTTCAAGCATTAAAGCGGCTAATCCTGATGTTTTATATTTGCCAATTTATTACAATGAAGGTGCTTTGATTGCTTTACAAGCCAAACAGCTTGGAATCTCAATCCCTACAATTGGTGGTGATGGATTAGTTTCTAATCAAATCTTTTTTGATGTAGCAAAAGAAGCGGGTGAAGGTTATATGGTAACTGATTATTATTCTACAAGTTCTAAGCAAACACCCAAAGGCGAGGCGTTTATCAAAGAATATGAAGCCACTTATAATGAACCTGTAAGCACTTTTAGTGCTATGCTTGCAGATGCTTATGGAATAGCAGTGGCTGCTATTGAAGAATGTGGGGCTCAAGATCGGGTATGTATTAATGATAAGATTCGCAATGTAAAAGATTATGAAGGAATTAGTGGTAAATTTTCACTTCAAAATGGTGAGGCAATCCGTAGCGCTGTTATTAATCAAGTTCAAAATGGTAAATTAGTTTATAAAACAACAATTGAACCATAAGGTAATATTTTGGATATTTTGACTTTTATACAACAATGTATTAATGGATTGAGTCTTGGGAGTATGTATGCGCTTATAGCCATTGGTTATACAATGGTTTATGGGTGTTTGCGTTTGATTAACTTTGCTCATGCTGATATTATTATGGTTGGAGCATTTTTGAGCTTTTTTGCAGTAAGCTCCCTTGGGCTCCCTTTTTATGCTTCAGTTATTTTTGCAGTTTTAGCCTGTATGCTTTTGGGAGTGGGGATTGATAGAATAGCTTATCTTCCCTTGCGCTCTGCACCTAGAATCTCCATGTTGATTACCGCAATTGGCGTTAGTTTCTTTTTGGAAAATATTTTTAATGTTTTGTTTGGTTCAACTCCACGTTTTTTTAGCTCTCCAGAATTTTTTACAAAAACTTTTAGTTTTTCTAATATTAGCATCACTTATATTACAATAATTGTTCCTATAGTAACCTTGTTTTTATTGGTAGTGTTGTTGCAGTTTTTGTATCGAACAAAGCAAGGAATGGCTATTAGAGCCACCGCATTTGACATTAATACAGTGCGATTAATGGGTATTAATGTAAATAATATCATTGGACTTGTTTTTATTATTGGGAGTGCTTTAGCAGGGATTGGCGGAATCTTTTATGCCATTTCTTATCCTACTATTGATCCATTAATGGGAGTTATGATTGGTTTAAAAGCTTTTGCTGCAGCGGTTTTAGGTGGAATTGGAAGTGTGGGTGGTGCAGTGCTTGGTGGATTTATTTTGGGCTTTACTGAAGTAATGGCAGTGGCTGTATTCCCAGAACTTGGAGGATATAAAGATGCTTTTGCATTTTTATTTTTGATTCTTGTTTTGCTTTTCCGTCCGGTTGGAATCATGGGCGATTGGCGTCTAGAAAAAAGTCGTTTTTAATAGGGGATTTAAGATAATGAACAAATGGCAGAAATTTTATGATTCAAACCCTGTAAGTGCGACTTTAGGTGGGCATTTTTTACTTTATGTTAGTGTGATTGTAGTTTTGTTTTTAGCACAATGCTTTTTAAATGATTATGTCTTAAGAATTTTTAATAACATTTTGATTTTTATTATCCTTGCTGTGAGCTATAACTTGATTAATGGTGTAACAGGGCAGCTTTCTTTGGAGCCTAATGGCTTTGTGGCAATTGGGGCTTACATTACAGCTTTAATGCTTTTAGACGAAGATTCAAAGCTTGGAATGTTTGATTTAGCCGATCCACATCCTTTTGTTCTAAGCATGAATAGTGAATTGCTTCCTGCTTTGCTTTGTAGTGGATTAGTGGCGGCTTTTATTGCTGTTTTGTTGGCTTTTCCTGTCTTTAGAGTAAGAGGTGATTATTTGGCTATTGTAACTTTGGGTTTTGGTTTTATTATTAAAATTTTAGCAATTAATAATCCTGAATGGACAAATGGCGCAATTGGGTTAAATGAGATTCCAAATGATGCTGATTCTGTGGTGGGTGGATTGCGAAGTTTAATGCAAGGCTGGATAGCTTCTCCAAATATTCCTGAATTCCTTAAAGAGTCTTTGGCTTTTGTCTATAAACATTCTTTTGAAAATGGTGCGGACATTACCGTGCTTTTTTGGAGTGGTATTTTAGCAGTAGCAGCAGTTATTTTGATTTTGCAAGTTGTGTCTTCTAAGTATGGCAGAGCGATGAAAGCAGTCAGAGATGATGAAGATGCTGCTATTGCCATGGGTGTTAATACTTTTAAAATCAAAACTTTTGCCTTTTCTACGAGTGCGTTTTTAGAAGGGGTTGGAGGTGGATTAATGGCAGCTTTATTGACCACCATCGATCCTAAAATTTTTGGTTTTGAGCTAACTTTTCAGCTTTTAATTATCATTGTGCTTGGTGGGCTTGGTAGCACAAGTGGTGCGATTTTGGGTGCCATTTTGGTTATTGGTGGAGGAGAGTGGCTTAGATTTTTAGATCAACCTTTGGTGTTTTTTGGGACAGATTTTGGAACCTATCCTGGTTTAAGAATGGTATTTTTCTCTTTGATTTTACTTGTTATTATGCTTTTTGCAAGAGAAGGAATCATGGGTAAAAAGGAAATATGGGATTTGAAACCTAGATTTTTTGGAATCTTTGGCAGGAGAGCGTGATGGCATTACTAGAGTTAGAGAATGTAAGTATTGCTTTTGGTGGATTAAAGGCGATTGATAATGTAAGTTTTAAAGTAAAAGAAGATACGATTTTTGGATTAATTGGTCCAAATGGTGCGGGTAAAACCACGATGTTTAATATTATTACTGCTAATTATAAGCCCACAAGTGGCAAAGTAACATTTTGTGGGCGAAATATTTCTAGATTTAAACCTAATACTATTGTTAATTTAGGTATAGCAAGAACTTTTCAAAATATACGACTTTTTACTTCAATGAGTGTGTTAGAGAATGTTATGATTGGATTACACAATGAAGCAAAATATAGTTTTTTTGAAGCAATGTTTAGAGTGGGTAGATATTTTAAAGAAGAAAAAAGAATCAAAAACAAAGCAATTGAGTTGCTAGAATATTTGGGACTTGGAGATAAGATTAATTTGCCTGCTAATTCTTTGAGTTATGGAAATAGTCGTAAGGTTGAAATTGCAAGAGCATTAGCCACTAATCCTAAAATACTTTTGTTAGATGAACCTGCAGCAGGTATGAATCCAAAAGAAACCGAAGAATTATGTGAGTTAATTTTAAAAATGAAAAAAGACTTTAATTTAAGTGTGTTGTTGATTGAACATGATATGCCTTTTGTAAATAAGCTTTGTTCTGAAGTATTGGTTTTAGATTATGGTAAAAAGCTCTTTAGTGGAACACCCCAAGAAGCAATTAATGATAAGCAGGTTATTACTGCATATTTAGGGGATTATTATGCTAAAAATTGAAAATCTAGAAGTCTATTATGGCTTAATTGCCGGATTAAAAGGGATTAATTTTCATATTGAAGAGCACGAGATTATTACGCTTATTGGAAGCAATGGTGCAGGAAAAACTTCAACTCTCAATGGAATTGTCCATAGTGTTAAAACCAAGGGAAAAGTTTATTTTTTTGGAGCGGATATTTCAAATATTCCTACTCATAAAATTATTCAGCGAGGAATCGCGCTTGTCCCAGAAGGAAGACATATTTTTGTAAATCTTAGTGTGGATGAGAATTTGAGAATGGGCGCTTATAATAATGATGAAAATTTTTTAGCAATGAAAGAAAAAATGTATTCTCTTTTTCCTCGCTTAAAAGAGCGTTATAAACAAATGGCAGGCACAATGAGTGGTGGAGAGCAGCAAATGCTTGCTATTGCTAGAGCGTTAATGAGTGAGCCAAAGCTTTTGATGCTTGATGAGCCAAGCCTTGGATTAGCACCTAAAGTAGTGGGAGAACTCTTTGAGATTATTAGTAATTTAAGGGAGAATGGCATTACGATTTTATTAGTAGAGCAAAATGCCTTTGCAGCTTTGAGAGTGGCAAATAGGGCTTATGTTCTTGAAAATGGTAGAATTACAATGGATGGTGATGCAAAAGATATTTTGCAAAACCCAGAAATTAAAAAACTTTATTTGGGCGGATAATTAGAGAATTTTAATAGAAACGCTAATTTTTAATTAAATAAAACTTAATTTAAGTGAAAATTAATATTTTTTGATTATAATTTCAAGCTTTAATCAATGAATTTTATATAAAGGTAACGCAATGAATATTACCAAAATGGCAAAAGCCAATGAAATCAAACGCGAGTGGATTGTGCTTGATGCAGAGGGAAAAACTTTTGGACGCCTTATTACAGAGGTTGCAACATTATTGAGAGGAAAGCATAAGCCTTGCTATACTCCAAATGTAGATTGTGGCGATTTTGTCGTTGTTATTAATGCACCTAAGGCAAAATTTAGTGGTATGAAGCTAGATGATAAAGAATATTTTACACATTCTGGTTATTTTGGAAGCACAAAATCCAAGACACTTAAAGAAATGCTAGAGAAACACCCAGAAAAACTTTATAAATTAGCAGTTCGCGGTATGCTTCCTAAGACAAAGTTGGGTCGGGCAATGATTAAGAAGCTTAAAGTTTATTGTGATGCAAATCACCCTCACACTGCACAAGTATCAAAGTAAGGATAGAAAATGGCAAAGATTTATGCAACAGGAAAAAGAAAAACAGCAATTGCTAAAGTATGGCTAACTACAGGAAGTGGAAAGCTTAGCATTAATGGTATGAGCTTGAATGATTGGTTAGGTGGTCATGAGGCTATTAAAATGAAAGTAATGCAGCCATTGCTTCTTACTAAGCAAGAAAAGAGTGTGGATATTGTTGCTACTGCAATGGGAAGTGGTTATTCTGCACAAGCAGAAGCATTGCGACATGGGATTTCAAAAGCATTAGCTGCTTATGATACAAATTTTCGCGCTATTCTTAAGCCAAAAGGTTTGCTTACGAGAGATTCAAGAGTTGTTGAGCGCAAAAAATATGGTAAAAGAAAAGCAAGAAGAAGTCCTCAATTCTCAAAAAGATAATCAATTTCCAAGCTTTGGCTTGGATTTTATCGCTCCTATTCTTAGAAATTTGAAAAATCACCTTTTTACTAGATTAATCTCTCACTCATTTTTCTGGCATTTTATTTTACTTTTTATCATTTTTTTATTGCCACTTTTATTCCACTATTTTGATTATTCGATACTTTCAAAAGATTCTCAAAATTTTTTTGAAAATACCTTAATACTTACTTCCTATGATTCTTATTTTTATGCCAAAGGGGTAAAAGAATTTTTAGAAACTTTTAATTTGAGTTTGCCTTATTTATCTATTTTAGGCGGAATATTGACAAAAATTTTTGGACTTGAAAATACGCTAGTATGGAGCAGTGTTATTTTGAGTGCTAGTTTTGGTGTGGTGCTGTATTTTCTGATTTTTGCAGTTTTGGAATATTTGGGGATTCTTACCAAAAAAACTAATCAAATTTTTGCTTTTTTGGGTGCAATTCTTGGAGTATTATCACCACATTTTTATCAACGCAATGGCGCTGGATATTTTGATACAGATATGCTAATACTCTCTTTGCCACTTTTAGCGGTCATTTGTCTTTGGCAATATCTTGTTAAAAGGCAGTTTTATTTTTTGGTTTTTTTTAGTCTTGCTACATTTTTATCAGTTGGTTGGCATAATGGAATCCAAAATCTTTTATTGGTTGGATTCTTATTGTATGTGGGTTATGAGCTTTTTAACATTCTTTTTTTTAAACAAGCTAAAAGTCCGATTTTAGTTATTTCTAGTCTTTTTTTGATTGTTTTAAGCCCCTCTCCTTATAGTTTTTTTGTTTTATTATTAGCATTAATTGCTCTTTATTTCGAGAGATTAAAAATATCTTTGGTTGTTTTTTGTCTTGCTTGTGGTTATGCGTATTTTTTCGGGCTTTTTAATCCGATGATTGCGCAGCTAAAGGCTTATTTGTTTGGTGAGATTCAATATTCTAAAGCTTTTATTTATGCCTCTGTGGTGGAGAGTATTTTAGAGACAAGCAAAGCAAATTTTGCAATTTTAATGCAAAGAAGTGGGGGAGTTGGGTTATTTTTTTTGGGATTAATTGGATTTGTTGGGTTTGGATTTTATTACTCGCTTGTGAGAAAAAATTTTATTTATTTGTGTATTTTTTTATTTCCTTTTTTATTGTTGGGCTTTGCTACTTTAAAGCTTGGTGTGCGGTTTAGCTTTTTTTTATCACCCATTTTGGCTTTGGGGTGCGTGTTGTTGGTTGTTGGATTTTTGGGGATTATTCAGAGATTTTTAAAAATCATCTTGCTTGTTTTTGCGGGAATAGTAGCTATGTGGATTGCAAATTTGGAATATGAGATTCCAAAGCCTATTTTAAAAGCCCAAGAAATTGAAGCTTTTAAGGCATTGCCTTTTGGTTTAAATGATATTGTTTTTGTGTGGTGGGATTATGGCTATGCGTTAGAGTATTTTACGCAGGCGCAAACATTGCTTCATGGTGGGCGTCATTCTGGGATTGTGAATTATCCAATCGCAGAAATTTTACTTAATCATTCAGAAATTTTAGGCAAGAATCTCTCTTTGCTTTTAGCGCAAAAAATGCAAGAGATTCCAAAAAGTCAGTGGAATCGGATTTTTGAAATCATTTTAAAACAAGAAAAAGAGACACCACAGGCTTTCTTGGGGAAATTGGCTTTGAATGATTTTAGGATTAATTGCTATTCTAAAGGGGAAGTTTATTGGATTTTACCTAAGCGAATGTTGTTTTTAGCGGCAAATATTAATGGTTTTAGAAATGTAGATTTAGAAAGCGGAAAAAGAATCAAAGAAGGGGTTTTTTTATATGAAAAAACAAATTCAAAAACAAAAGAAGAATATGTGTTATTTAAAGATTTTTATTTAAAAAAGATTCAAAATGGTACTTTAGATGCCAAGCTTATTTTTAAAGATATACAATTTGTTATGGATTTTGATTATTTAAAAAGTAATTTGATACAATGGTTGGTTTTTAGAAATAATCCTATGATGAATTTAGTCTTTGAAAATGAGAGTATTTTAGTCTATCAAATACCAAAGGAATAAAATGTGTGGAATCGCTGGAAGCCTTAATATGCCTAAGATGACTTTAGATAAAGTTTATTCTTTAATGTCTCATAGAGGACCCAATGCAAAAGGGATATTAGAGGAGATGACAAAGGGTGGATTTTTGCAGTTTTTTCACGCAAGACTAAGCATTCAAGATTTAAGCAAAGAATCTAATCAACCTATGAATTTAGAGCATTTGAGTATTGTTTTTAATGGAGAGATTTATAATCATATGGAGTTAAGAAGAGAGCTTTCTTGCACTTTTAAAACTCATAGTGATACCGAGACAATTTTGGCTTTGTATTTGCATTATGGTATTGATTTTTTGGATAAATTAGATGGAATGTTTGCATTTGTAATCTTTGATAGAAAAGAGCACAAGCTAGTTTTAGCGCGCGATAGAATGGGAAAAAAACCACTTTTTTACTATCAAAAAGCAGAATCATTTGGCTTTGCAAGTGAATTAAACACGCTAGTTGGAATAAAAAAAATGGAGATAGATAGAGATTCTTTAGCCTTTTTTTTACAAAGTGGTTTTTTTTATCAAGATGGTGCGCCTTATAGAGATGTTTTTTCTTTGCCTAATGGACATTATGGAATTTATGATTTAGCAAATCATTATTTAAAGATTCAGAGTTATTTTGATTTAAAAGCAATTTATGAGCAACCCAAAAAAACAAATTTGCAAGAATCTTTGGAGGCTTGTGAAACGCTATTAAAACAAAGCATAAAAAATAGGCTTTTGTCTTCGGATTTGGAAGTGGGGGCATTTTTAAGTGGTGGGATTGATAGCTCATTGATTGTGGCTTTAGCTAGTGAGATAAATCCAAATTTGCGCACTTTTACCATTTCATTTGATGGTACTTATGATGAGAGTAGTTTAGCAGAAATGACAGCAAAGAGATACCACACTAATCACACAACTTTAAAGATTAGCACGGATTTGAAGCAAGATATTTTTAAGATTTTGCAAAATTATGGGCGACCTTTTGCTGATAGCTCAGCGATTCCTAGCTATTATGTTGCAAGGGAGGCAAAAAAATATTTAAGTGTGATTTTAAATGGTGATGGAGCAGATGAGCTTTTTGGGGGTTATCGGCGTTATGTTGGGCATTTGCTTATTCCAAAAACTAAAGCTTTGGGTGGTGCTTTGGGATTATTTCCCAAACCTAGAGAGAAAAAATCACTTTATAATTACTTTTATCGTCTTTTGCAAATGGCACGCCATTATCAAAAAGATTTTAAATCTTATTATTTGAGTGCGACAACAGATATTTTTGAAGGGTATTTTAGTTTTGAAACACACTTAAATGATTTTTTTAATCAAGATTTGGAATCGACTTTTTGCTCCAAAATTTCCCCACTCTCACAAATGCTTTTGCTAGATTCACAATGTCTTTTATTAAGTGATTTACTACCTAAGATGGATATTGCCACAATGGCAAATTCGTTAGAGGGTCGCTCTCCTTTTCTTTCTAAAATGCTAGTAGAATTTGCCCCTGCTTTAGATGATTCTCTAAAAATAAAAGGCAAAAAAACAAAATATCTTTTGCGGCTTTTAGCACAGAAATATTTAGATGCAGAAGTCTATAATGCTCCAAAAAGAGGCTTTGAAGTGCCTCTAAAACAATGGATTAATGGAGAATTAAAAGAAATTATTTTGCAGGTTTTACAAAAACCAAGCATTAGCGATCAATTTCTTTCTAAAGATGAGATAGATGAGATTTGCTTTGGTTCTAAAATCCCTAGTGAGAAGCGCGCTAAAATGCTGTGGAGTTTATTTGCGTTAGAAGTGTGGTATCAAAAATATTTAGAATATTAAGCTATTTTGCGAAGACTTGATTTTAATAAGTGATTAAACTTTTCTGTTTTTAAAGGCTTTTGGTTAGTGGGGATTAAAATTATATTTTTTATGTTAGAATCCTTAAAAAATAAAGGAGTTTTTAAATGAAAAAGATTTTATTTGCGGTGGATGACACAAAAGCTTGTCAAAAAGCAGCAGAATTTGTGGTGAATTTTTTTGGAGATAGGGAGGATTGTGCCATTACTATTATTCATGTCAAAACTCCCATTATGCTTTATGGCGAAGCTGCATTAGCTGCATATGAGGATATTGAAAAAAAGGAAAATGAGGAAAGTGATCGCTTGTTGGAGGATTTTAGTGCGATTTTTACTAATAAAGGCGTTAATATTAAGCAAGAGTTGCTAGAAGGTGAGGCAGTTTCAGAAGTGTTAAATTATGCCAAAGATTTTGACTTACTAGTTATTGGTCAAAGTGAAGAGAGTTTTTGGAATAAAATTTTCTCTACTAATCAAAATGATCTTTCCCAAAAGTCTCCCATTTCAATTCTTATTGCAAAATAATTCCTAAATTACTACTAGTTTCCAAGAATCTTTGATTCTTGGCATATTTATCTCTTTTGTCTTTCTTATCTATTTTTTTTGACTTTTTTTGACTTTTGGGTGATTCTCTATTTTAAAAATAGTGTTACAAAAATATACAAATAATTAATTATGTTACTTATTGTAAATATTAATCTTATATTATTATTTAAAATTATTAAATTATTTTTATATTTTTGAGTTTTTTTGTAACATTTATATGAACTTTTTAGTAAAGGATATTAAATGGAACAAAAATATTTAGAATCGGTTCAAAAATATAAAAGCTTTGTAGCCTTTAGGAGTAAGGTTAGCTTAATATTGTCTTTAGTTATTTTGCTTTGTTATTATGTATTTTTGTTAAGTATTGGGATTTTCCCGGAAGTTTTGGGTTATCGTGTTGGTCCTAGTGCTATTACCCTAGGGATTATTCTTGGAATCTTTTTAATCGTGTTGTGTATTTTAGCAACAGGGCTTTATACTTTTTTTGCAAATTGGTATTTTGATAAAATGCAAAAAGAAACCATAGAAGATTTGGAAAAAAGTGGGGCGTTAGAAGACTTGAAAAATGGGAAGATAAAGGAGTAAAAATGAAAAAAATTCTTGGAATCTTTTTGGGATTAATTAGTGCAGGTTTTGGGGCAGGATTTGATATGGAAAATGTCGCAATATCAGAGTTTAACCCCATTGCGGTAACATTGTTTTTGATTTTTGTGTTAGCCACGCTTGGGATTACGTATTATTCTAACAAAAAAAGTCAAAGTGCCAGTGGCTTTTACACAGCTGGTGGTAATATTACAGGTATGCAAAATGGGACAGCAATTGCTGGAGATTTTATGAGTGCGGCTAGTTTTTTAGGGATTACAGCACTAGTTTTTACTAATGGATTTGATGGCTTAATTTATTCTATAGGATTTTTAGCGGGTTGGCCTATTATTCTTTTTTTAATAGCAGAAAAATTTAGAAATTTGGGTAAATTTACTTTTGCAGATATTACTGCCTATCGTTTAGAATCAAAACCAATTCGTATTATTTCGGCGGTTTCTGCTTTAAGTGTTATTGTTTTCTACCTTATTGCACAAATGGTTGGTGCGGGGCAGTTGATTCAGATTCTCTTTGGGCTTCCTTATGGGGCTGCAGTAATTATTGTAGGAATCTTGATGATTTGTTATGTTACCTTTGGTGGAATGCACGCTACAACTTGGGTTCAAATCATAAAAGCGATTTTATTGCTAGGCGGTGCCACTTTTATGGCAATTATGATTTTGTATCTTACTAAGTTTGATTTGAGTTATTATTTTAATCAAGCCATACAGAATCATTTGCAAGGGGAAAAAATAATGTTGCCTGGAGGATTCTTGCCTGATAGTATTTCAGCTATTTCTTTGGGACTTGCCTTGATGTTTGGGACAGCTGGATTACCCCATATTTTGATGAGATTTTTCACAGTGAAAGATGCCAAAGAGGCTAGAAAATCTGTTTTTTATGCCACTGGTTTAATGGGATATTTTTATATTCTAACTTTCATTATTGGTTTTGGGGCAATTGCACTTTTGCTTGGTAATCCTCAATTTACCAATGTAGATGGTAGTTTTAATGGGATTACTAATATGGTTGCAATCACTCTAGCAAAAGTATTGGGTGGAGATATTTTTTATGGTTTCATTTCTGCAGTTGCTTTTGCGACGATTTTGGCTGTGGTAGCTGGGCTAGCTATTTCTGGAGCGGGAGCTATTAGTCATGATTTGTTTGTAAATGTTTGCAAAAATGGTGTGTGCGATCCTAAACTAGAAATGAAGGTAACTAAAATTTCAACAATTGGAATTGGAATTTTTGCAATTTTACTTGGAATTATCTTTGAAAAACAAAATGTTGCTTTCACGGTTGGACTTGCTTTTGCGATTGCAGCAAGTGTGAATTTTCCAATTTTGCTTTTGAGTATTTATTGGAAGAATCTTACAACTAAGGGTGCATTTTGGGGAGGATTGATTGGATTAATTTCTGTTTTGGTGATGGTGATTTTAAGTCCTAGTATTTGGATTAAAAGCTTTGGGTTTAGTGAAGCGATTTTTCCTTATGATCATCCTGCGATTTTTTCAATGCCTATTACTTTTATTTTAATTTATATTATTTCCAAGCTTGATAATTCGCAAAGAGCTAAGATTGACAAAGAAGGATTTGCAGCACAAGATTTTAGAGCGCAAAGTGGAGTAGGGATTAGCGAGGCGGTTGCACATTAAGATTTGAGTGAGTTTTTCTATTAGCATCTATTATGATGAATAGAAAAACTCTGCATAGAGCTTTAGTGGCTAGTATTTTTTCTTATTGACATCTTCTAAAATATCATCAGCTAAATGTGCAACATCTCGACTAATAAGGCTTACATCATTGGCAATTTGATTATTTTCTTGCGTGATGGTTTCTACTTCTTGAATAGAATGTGTAATATTTTCCATAGATTGAGCTTGAAGATGGATGATATTTCCAGCTTCGTTGATAGATTGCACAAGTGTATTGGTGTATGATTCGATTTCATTGAGAGATTTGCTTGTTCGTTCTGCAAGTTTTCTGACTTCATCAGCTACAACTGCAAATCCCCTTCCATGTTCTCCAGCTCTTGCAGCTTCAATAGCAGCATTGAGAGCTAGGAGATTAGTTTGATCGGCAATATCTTGAATAATTTTTAAGATATTTTTAATTTCTTCGCTTTGTCTTGTAACTTCCTTTATTGTTTGATTGCTTTCCTGCATGTTTTCAGCAACTTCTGTAATTGTGATAACGCTATCTTGAAGAGCATTAGTTTGGGTATTTGATTTTTGCACAAGTGTATTTAGCAAATTCATTAAATCGTTGCTTTTAACTTGCAGAGTTTTTGAACATTGGAAGCTGAAATTTAGCATTTTAGAGACTTCTTCGCCTAGATTGTTGGTGATAATTTCTACCTCACCCTTAGGATTTTGTATCCTTTGGGTAAAATCCAGAGAAGAAAAAGATTGATGCACTTTTGCAATATCTGTCAAATTAGAACCAATGCTATTTTGCAGAGAATCAAGCATAGAGTTAAAAACTTCTTTAAGTTCTATAAGGCGTGGATTATTTGGAATTTGATTGATGCGTTTGGTTAAATCTCCTTGTTTGATATTATTGGAAGTTTGCATAAAGTCATGAATAGTGTTTCGATCTTGCTCTATTCCAAGTTTAATGTTTTGAGCATTGGAGTTAATCATCATTCCCATAATCCCTAATTCATCTTTACTTTTAAGAGAAATATTGTGGAAGTTATCTTTTTTGTTATTTAGATAATCAAAGAAATCCTGTAAGCCGTATTTAATGAGATTAATGCGTGTGTAGATGAGATGGCTTACTCCAAACATTATTATACAAATAAATAAAAGCACTAAAAGTGAAATTATAGAGGCAAAGTTGCGATTTGTTTTTGCAGTTTGTAGCATTTCTTCTAAAGGGATATTGGCAAATACTGCCCAATGTGTGCCATTTTTTAAAGTAAGTGGTTCCATAATAGTGGTGATTGGAGCATTTGTATTTGGGCTAATTCTATCAAAAACAATTTCTTTACCCTTAAGAACTTCTTTAAGATTTTGTGCTGCACTTTTATCGACACTTTCCATGGATCTTCCAAAAACATGGAAAAATTTATGATGTAGAATTGTGCTTTGATGGGAAAGTAGCACGATAAAACCGCTTTCTAAGATTTTAACCTGCTTAATAGTGGAACCGAGTTTTTCTAAATCAAAAGAAATTCCACTAAAACCTATAATTTCATTGTTGTAGTGAATGGGTGTGAAGACATAGATGGGAGCATATATTGGTGTTTTATCTGGACTATCTTTTGATTTTAGAGTTTGTTTGGGGATAAATAAAACAGAATCTTTAGTGTCTTTAAAAAGTGAATAGACTTCATTAGCTTTAAATTGTAGATTTTCATTGCCACGACTAGCGGTATAGCTTTGGTCATTACCTAACCATATAAAAGCGGACTTGTAATAAGGATTTTTTTGAACAATATCTTGTAGAAATTGTTGTAAAAAATCAAGATTATTGAGATTTCTTTGTGCAAGCAAAGCAATATTGGAAGAAGAATCAAAGGCGAGGTTAATTTCTGATTCAATACTTTGTGCATAAGTTTTTAGAATAGCTTGTGTGTATTTGGTAGTGGTTTGTTTGGCAAAATCAAAGTTTTGATTTCCTACAAAAAAAACAATAATTGATAATCCAATAACCGCAGCAGTAAAACTTACAAAAATAATCTTAACTTTAAGACTAAAATCATCAAGTTTTTGAAAAAAAGAAGGCATTACGAATTCTCCATTAGATTGAAAATTTAAAAAATTTGGATAAATATTATAGCATAGACAAAAAAATACTCATGTGATTTTGTCTCATTTATTTAAAGTAAATTGGAATATACTTCCATAATTTTTTTAAAAAGGTTAATTATGGAAGAAAATAAAGAAAGTATGGAAGAAGATTATTGGTTAGTTCATTTTCCTATTATGTTCTTTGCTTCGGTGATGGGTGTTGGTGGTTTGTCTTTAGTGGTTAATAAAAGCATTGATATTTTTGAGTTACATGAATCTTTAGGATGGCTATCTGTGATTTGTGTTGCTATCAGTGTGGCTTTGTTAGTGGCAATAGTTGGCTTGTATGGATTGAAAATAATCAAATACCCAAAAGCTTTTCTTAAAGAATTAAAGCATCCTGTTAGAATTAATTTTTTTGCAGCAGTTTCAGTGTCGATTTTGATTGTTTTGATGTTGGTTTTGCCTTATATTGGAGATGGATTTGCTTTGGTGTTGTTTTGGATTGGAGCCTTATTACAGCTTATTTTTAGTCTTTATGTAGTGAAATATTGGTTTGTTAATGAAATGAAACAAAAAATGGCAAGTCCTGCGTGGTTTATTCCTATTGTGGGGAATCTTATCGTTCCTTTAGCGGGAATGAAGTTGAATATAGCCTTGGGAGATGTGATTGTAAGTTATGAAGTTTTGATTTTTTATTTTGGAATGGGAACTTTTTTTTGGATTCTTTTAGGAGCTGGTTTGCTTTTTAGGCTTATTTTTGGAGAAAATCTTCCTCAAAAATTTCTTCCTACACTCTTTATTTTTATCGCACCCCCTAGTATTTTTGGGCTTGATGTTTTGCTAATGTTTAATGATTTTATATCAATGGGAAGTTCGTATGTGATTGCTAGTGCTAGTTTTAGTGTGGCTTTATTTTTTATTTTTTTGATGGCAAGTATTTTTAATGTATTTTTAAATATAAAATTTGCGCTTTCGTGGTGGGCTTTTACTTTCCCAATTGCTGCTTTTACTCTTTGCTCATTGGAACTTTATATTGCAAGTTATTCTCCTATTTATAAGGTGTTTGGAATTTTGGGAGGAGTGTTGTGTGCAGTGATTGTGTTTGTTGTAGGTTTTAGGACATTGATTGCTATTAAAAATCGAGAAATTTGCGTCATAGAAGAGTGAGTTGATTTTGTTGAATTAAGCCCTTAATTAAACTCAATGGGATCAATGTCAATTTCGCAAGGAATATTTTTGATTTTTAAGAGTGTTTGGTGTAGGGCTTTTGCTTCTTTAGAACGTAATAAAATGACATAACGCCATTTATTAGCAATTTTTTCAATAGGTGCTATTCCATATCCAACAATTTCGACTTCATTTGTTTGATTTTGTTTAAGGACTGCTAGAATTTCATTTGTAATAGCCACTGCAACTTCTTGCTTTTTGTGTGAAATTTTAATGAGGGCTAAACGCATAAAAGGGGGATAGAGATGCTCTCTAAAAGTTAATTCTTCTTGCAAAAATATTTCATAATCATTGAGATAATTTCTGAAAAAATCTTCTTGAAGGGTTTGAATGATTACTTTTCCATTTTCCTTGCGACCACTTCTGCCTGATAATTGAAACATTAAAGCCAAAGCTTTTTCCCTAGAGCGATAATCACTCCCCTTTAAAATATAATCAAGTCCTAGTGCTACACTTAAGGAAACATTATGATAATCATGTCCTTTGGAGAGCATTTGTGTGCCAACAAGAATGTCAATTTTGTGATGATTGAATTTTTTTAAAGTCTCTTTGAGTTTTCTTTGTGTGGTGATAGAATCTCTGTCAAAACAAGCAATATTGGCATTGGGGATTTCTTTTGAGAGATGATTGGCAAATTCTTGCGTTCCAATCCTTAAAGAGCTTAAAGCACCACCACAAATGGGACAAGATTCTGGGATAGAGCTTGTATGGTGACAATAATGACATTTTAGAGAAGAATCTTTGCTGTGCAAACTCATAGAAACACTACAATTTGGGCATTGTATATTATTTCCGCAAGTATTGCAAAGGAGATGTTTGAAATTTGCCCTTGTGGGTAAAAAAACAATAGATTGTTTATGAGCTTGGAGATTTTCTTTGAGATTTTGCAAGATAAGGGGGTGTAATTCATTGCTGTTAGGGAAAAAGAGAAATTCTTTTTTACTTTGATAGTAAGTGCCTTTTAGCCTAAAAATGCTTTTGTTTTGTTTGAATTTATAATAGGTGCTAGCAAGTGGTGTAGCGCTACCAAGGAGAATTTTGATATTAGTTTTTTTGGCTAGATAAAGGGCAACATCTCGAGTATGGTAGCGTGGAGATGAGGAAGATTTATAGGCATCATCGTGCTCCTCATCAATAATAATTAGCCCTAAATGATCTAAGGGGAGAAAGAGACTAGATCGTGCTCCTGCTAAGATTCTAATTTCTCCATTGCGTAGCCTTTTTAGGATTTCTTTTCGTTTTTTGCTGCTTAGCTTAGAATGCCAAAAGGCTAAAATATCTCCAAAAACTGCATAAAGACGCTTTTCCATTTGAGGAGTTAAGGAGATTTCTGGCATTAATAAAAGTGCATTTTTGGATTGCTTGAGAGTTTGATTAAGGAGGTGGATATAAATTTCTGTTTTTCCACTTCCTGTATCTCCAAAGAGTAGGGAACTTTGATGGGAATTGATAAAGTTTAGTGCTTGGATTTGTTTGGGGCTTAAATTTGGTAGAGTAAAATCTAGGCTTGTTTGCTTAATAGGGGTAGAATTTTTAAGAAAAGGGGTAAAGATTCCATAAGCAACAGAGCGCGAAGTACAATAATAGCTTGTGATAAATTCGGCTAAATCTAGTTGGTTTTTAGAAAAGTATTCTTGTGTGGATTCTAAAAATTTGCATTGAAAATTTGGTTTGTTGCAAGGTTGGAGCACCACGGCATTTTTAGTGCTTTTTAGCAGGGGAACTTTGATAATATCACCAATATTCATAGGGGTTGTGGAAACATAGGTTAGCAAAGGAGAGTTTTGCTTTAGAATAGCAACTAGATAATAAAACAAGATTTAGGGATTTTTGTTGGATTCTAAGATTTGGTTGGCTTTTTGGATTGTTGTTTTGAGAGTGTTTGAGATTTCTGAAGCTTCCAAAAAAGCCTTGAGTAAGTCTTTTGGGTTGATATTTTGACTTTCATCAATGAGATGATTTAAGGCTATTAGGGTTTCTTGTGAGATTTCTTGTGTTGGAATATCATAATGCCTTCCAACAATACAAACACGAAGAATATTATCCATTAGTGACCAAGAACATTTTGAATTTTGTTTAAGACATTTTCTAACTCTTTTTCTTTTGAGCCGATTTCATCATAAAGTGAACTGATTTCTGTATTTTTAGCTTCATTTTCAGCTTTTAAAAGCACAATTTGTTGTCGTAATTGCTGATTCTCATCGCGTGTTCTTTGTAATTCTGTGATTAAATCATCTATGCCTTTTAAGAGTTTGTTTGAAATATTTTGTGCTTCTTCCATTGTGTAAAACCTTTTGCTTGGGAGTGAAAAATGTATTTTAACATTATTTTCTGAAAATATGAAAGTTTCTAAGAATAGAAAGCAAAAAATTTAGTAATTTTAATTAAAAATGCTTTGTAGGTGAGTGATAGAAAACCATAAAGAGCAAAAAAGCTCTTTAGTTGATTTTTCGAATTTCTTTAAATTTAACCCACGCCACAATTTGAACAATGTAGGAGATGATAGTAAGTAAAATACCTAGAAGCGGGATAAATATTGTTAAAGTCGCAATTACACTAATAATGAAGGCATAGAAAAACAATCTTTCATTGGTAGCTTCTGAAAGTAATGAATAATATTTATAAGAAAAATATAGCGCACTAATTGCAATAATAAAACCGATAATACCAGCAAAACCAATACCTGCAAATATGCCTGAATCTGCATTTGAAAGAGCTCCAACCACAGCAGAAACTGTTGAAAAAGAAATGATAATAGTTGAAATGAATGATAAGACTGCTGAGATAATGAAATTAAAAATTATTGACTTGCAACCCGATTCTCTTGAGATTCCAATGAGTGCGAAAATATAAACAACCACTCCCGCAATAGCAAAAAACCAACCAAGAAATGGAATAAAAGCAAGTGCAGAAAAAATTATTCCAATATACGCCTTAAGTTTAATGGAACTAATACTATTGTCATTTAGCGAATTGGTAATAGAATCCACAACATTTGCAGAAGATTTGGTAATAAAAATAGCTTTTGCACTAGCTTTTTCTCCAGATTCATCAATTTCGAAATCTACTTCACATTTTTCTAAACTTTGTTCGCTTCTACCTTCAAGATTTTGAATATCTTGTAGGTGAAATTGATACCTTTTTCCATCATCACCACTGATGATTCCACTGCCCAATATTACTCCACGCATTTATATGTCCTTTAGATTAGAATTTAGGATAAAATAATAAAGATAAAATTAACAAAAGTCAAGTATTTTAATCTTTAAATAAAATTAAAGTTTGTGCTAAAAATAGAATCTAGAAATTTTGACTATAATTGCAACTATACTTCACAAACTTCACATAAGGATTCTTGTTTGTTATGCAAAAGTTTATTTTAAATTCATCCTATAAACCTGCAGGAGATCAACCTCAAGCCATAAAAAAATTAAGTAATTATATTAAGGGTGGTTCGCAATACCAAACTTTAATTGGTGTAACAGGTAGCGGAAAGACTTTTTCAATGGCACACATTATAGAAGAGTTGCAAATACCAACGCTTATAATGACGCATAATAAAACTTTAGCAGCACAGCTTTTTAGCGAATTCAAAGGTTTTTTCCCAAAAAACCATGTGGAATACTTCATCTCTCATTTTGATTATTATCAGCCAGAGGCATATATTCCAAGGCAAGATTTATTTATTGAAAAAGATTCGAGTATTAATGAAGAATTAGAGAGATTACGACTATCGGCTACAACTTCGCTTTTGGCTTATGATGATACGATTGTGGTGGCTTCTGTATCAGCAAACTATGGATTGGGGAATCCAAAGGAATATTTGGAAATGATAGAAAAGTTTGAAACAGGAAGTAGCTATAATCAAAGAAATATGCTGCTTAGACTTGTTGAGATGGGTTATAAACGCAACGATTCTTTCTTTGATAGGGGGGATTTTAGGGTTAATGGTGAAGTGATTGATATTTATCCAGCGTATAGTGAAGATGAAGTGGTGCGGCTAGAGTTTTTTGGAGATGAGTTAGAGAAAATTGCGATTTTAGATAGTGTGGATAAAAAGCCCTTAAAATCTTTAGAATCATTTGTGCTTTATGCAGCAAATCCTTTTATTGTTGGGGCAGATAGATTGAAAGTGGCAATTAAAAGTATTGAAAAAGAACTTGCAGAGAGATTGGACTTTTTTAAAAAAGAAAATAAAATGGTGGAATATGAGAGACTAAAATCGCGCACCGAGTTTGATTTGGAGATGATAGAATCAACAGGGATTTGCAAGGGGATAGAGAATTATGCACGACATTTGACAGGTAAAGCACCAGGAGAGACACCTTATTCTTTGCTAGATTATTTTGCTCAAAAAAATAAGCCTTATTTATTGATTGTTGATGAATCGCATGTGAGTTTGCCACAATTTGGCGGAATGTATGCAGGGGATAGGAGTCGCAAGGAAGTGCTTGTGGAATATGGATTTCGTTTGCCAAGTGCTTTAGATAATCGTCCTTTAAAATATGAGGAATTTATCCATAAAGCCCCCCATTTCCTTTTTGTCTCTGCAACACCTGCGCAGAAGGAATTGGAACTAAGTGAAAATCACACAGCAGAACAGCTTATTCGCCCAACAGGATTGCTTGATCCCCTTTATGAAGTTTTGAGTGTAGAAAATCAAGTTGAAGTGCTATATGATGAGGCTAAAAAAGTCATTGCAAGAGGTGAGAGAGTGCTTGTAACAGCACTAACTAAAAAAATGGCAGAAGAGCTAACGCGCTATTATAATGATTTGGGGCTAAAGGTGCGTTATATGCATTCTGAAATTGATGCGATTGAGCGGAATCAAATCATTAGAGGGCTTAGAGTTGGGGAGTTTGATGTTTTAGTAGGGATTAATCTTTTAAGAGAAGGATTAGATTTACCCGAAGTTTCTTTGGTAGCGATTCTAGATGCAGACAAAGAAGGTTTTTTGCGTAGTGAGACTAGTCTTATACAAACTATGGGAAGAGCAGCTAGAAATGTTAATGGTAAAGTTTTGCTTTTTGCTGACAAAATTACCCCTTCACTTAAAAAAGCAATGGAAGTTACAGATTATCGTCGCAACAAACAAGAGGCTTTCAATAAAGCTCATAATATTAAACCTCAAAGTGTTTCAAGAAAGCTAGATGAGAATCTTAAAAATCAAGATTTAGGAATGCTTTATGAAAAAGCTAAAAAGAAAGAAAAAATGCCAAGGCAAGAGAGAGAAAAATTGGTTAAAGAATTGACTAAAAAAATGCATGAAGCGGCTAAAAGACTTGATTTTGAAGAGGCAGCAAGATTAAGAGATGAGATAGTAAAAATGCGGAATTTATAATCTAATAAGAAATATATAACTCTTACACACCTGAAGAAAAAGAGGCTTTATTTGCCTTTGGAGAAGAGTTTGGAGGAAGATTGAAGAGTGGAGAGGACAGCAACACTCAAAAACTTATTGATGCTTTGCAAAAGAGTAATTTGCCTTTAAAATCAAGTGCTTTAAAGATACTTAATGCTATTAATAAGCCCACACTTAGACAAAGGCAGTTAGAACTCATTGAATTAATCCGTGCTGATGAGAGTGGAAGCTCTTTAGCCTTTTTAATTGAAGTGGCAAACACCTCTCCTAAAGCCTCTAAAGCACTTGGAGATATACTTAATGCC
>NZ_JALAIY010000001.1:687767-785346 GCF_022664765.1 Helicobacter sp. CaF467b
TAATGATCACCAAAGAAGCTCCAAATTACCATATTAGCAATTAATTTAGTGTGATTCTAGTTTATTTTAATAGACTAGAATCTTTTATCTCCCAAAACTTATCTTTATTTCAGAATGGATTACTTGTGCAATAAAAGGTAAAGTTAAGATTCTTGCTTTTATCATTCAATTTTCTTCTCTTTTGAAATATACAATAAATTCACTTCCAACACCTATCTGACTTTTGACTGATATTTGTGCATTATTGTATTTTAAGGCTGATTTGACAATAGATAGCCCAAGCCCACTCCCACCAATTTTTTTGCTTCTACTTTTATCTACACAAAAAAATCTCTCAAAAATTCTTGATAAATATTCCTCAGGGATTCCTATGCCACTATCTTTGATGCTTAGCAAAATCTTATCTTCTTCATTTTGTAAGATAATTTCTACAAATCCTCCCCTTTTATTATATTTAATAGCATTATCACAGAGATTAAAAATACAATTTTCTAAAAGCTCATTTACTCCAAAAATATAACAATCTTCAAGATTACTGAGTATCTTTATTTCATTTTTATTTGCGATAAATTGTAATCTTTTGATTGTGCTTAGCACAATATTTTTTAGATTAATTTTGGTTTTTTTAAAATATTCTTCTTTACATTCATCTAAAAAAGAAATCATTAGAATTTCATCAATCATCTCTAAGAGTCTTTTGGATTCAAGAGCAATCCTATTAATAAAATCCATCAAATCTTCTTTAGCTACCAAATGATTTTTAATCATCTCGCTACTCGCTAAAATAGAAGTAAGTGGGGTTTTAAGTTCGTGGGTTACATTCGCACTGAATTCTTTACGCAAATTTTGTGCAAGCTTTTTTTCTGTGATATTCCGCAAAACAATCACCATACCCTTAAGCTTTTTATTTTTTGAAAAAACAGGTGAAATTACCACTTCACATTCGTATTTTGCAAGTTGTATTTGTAAAATTTGATTATCCAAGTTTTTGCTTTTTTTAAACTCTTTCAAAGATTCTAAAATCATTTTTAAAAATCTTGAATCTTCTAGTTGATAAATACTGCTAATATTTTCAAGGTTTGTAAAATAAGTTTGTGCGCTTTTATTAGTATTTAAAATGTTTCCATAACGATTGAGTAAAATCAAGCCATCACTCATATTTTCTGTTAATAAAAGCATTTCTTGTTGCTTTTGGCGTAGATGCTTGAATTGATTCTTGATAGTTTTATTTTGTGTTTTAATTTTTTTAACAAAGCTATGTAATTCGCTATATAAAGAATCTTCATTCAAATGTTCCAAATCAATCTCTAAAATTGGTTTTAAAATTGTTTTTGTAAGAATATGTGCTAAAAAATATAAAACTACAAGTAAAATAAGAATTTCTAATACAAAATAGGGCACGAATTCTATTAATAATCCCATAATGTAACTTTGTGTGCTTGATAGACGCAAAACAAGATTCTGTTCTTTTAAAAAAAGTGCAAAATATAGTGTCTTTTCTCCTAAAGTATTTGAATGGCGAATTTCCTTAGATATGCCATTTTGAATTGCTTGTTTTATTTCTTCTCTCTTAGCGTGGTTATCCATTTTTAAAATATCAGCTTGATTGTCGTATAAAACTTTTCCTTTTATATCAATTAAACTTAAACGATAAGGATTTTTTCCAAGAAAATCTAAGAAAATTCGCGAATCTTTTTGTAATCCTTTTTGTAAATAGGGCTCTAATTTTTTTGCTTGCCTTTCTAGCTCTACAAACATTTCTTTTTGTAAAAATTGTTCTAAAGCTATTACAAAAAAGATATTCACCAAAATAAGCAAACAAAAACAAGTGCTAAAAATAGAGTAAAAAATCTTTTTTTGCATAGAATCTAAACTTCCCGCACGAATTGATAACCCAAGCCACGAATCGTCTTGATATGATCCCCCCAATCCCCTAATTTTTGCCTCAAAGTTTTGATGTGAATATCCACTCTGCGACTTTCTGAGCTAAAACTATCCCCCCACAAAATCTCTAGAATCTCATCTCGACTAAAAGCGCGTTCTATATTCTTAAGTAATAATCCTAAAATCTCAAATTCCTTTAGGGTTAAAACAATTTTTTTACCTTTTAGCTTTACGCTGTGTTTAGAATAAGAATATTCTAAATCCCCCAAAATAATTTCATCCTTGCCATTTTCTTTTCTGCGCAATAAAGCTCGAATTCTCGCTAGAAGCTCCATTATGCCAAAAGGCTTGGTAATATAATCATCTGCACCAAAATCCAAGCCTTTTACTTTATCTAATTCACCATTTAAAGCACTAAGCATTAAAACTGCAATCTCTTTTGTATTTTTATTTTTTTTGATTTCTTTTAAGATTTCAAATCCACTCATACAAGGCAACATTACATCTAAAATCAGGATTTGTGGTATTTCTTGTTTTAGAGCCTCTTGTAATGCTAATGGCTCACTAAATCCTTTAGCTTTCAAATTTTGGGATTTTAACGCATACAAAACTAATTCCAAAATAGAATTATCATCTTCTAGCACATAAATCATCTCTTTTATTTACCTTATTTTTAAAACAAAATTTTAACATATTATCCAAATCTTCCGCTTACATAATCTTGTGTTTTTTTGTTTTTTGGTTTGTTGAAAATCTTATTAGTATCATCATATTCTATCACTTCGCCAAGCAAGAAAAAAGCTGTTTTATCAGAGATTCTAGCTGCTTGCTGCATATTATGTGTAACAATTATAATGGTGTATTCTTTTTTAAGTCGCATAATTAGTTCTTCAATCTTTAAAGTTGAGATAGGATCTAACGCACTTGTTGGCTCATCCATCAAAATAACTTCCGGATTCACCGCAAGTGTCCTAGCAATACACAGCCTCTGTTGCTGCCCTCCACTAAGCTCTAAGGCACTTTTATCAAGCCTGTCTTTTAAATCGTCCCATAAAGCTGCGTCTTTTAAAGATTGCTCCACGATTTCATCTAGCTTGGATTTTTTTTTAATCCCATGTGTTTTTGGTCCAAAGGTAATATTGTCATAAATGCTCATCGGAAAGGGATTTGGCTTTTGAAATACCATTCCAACGCGTTTGCGTAAGATATTAACATCGTAATCTTTATAAATATTTTTGCCATCAAAAAGTATTTTTCCTTCAATCTTGCAATCCTCTATCAAATCATTCATACGATTAAGACTTTTAATAAAAGTTGATTTTCCACAACCACTAGGACCAATAAAAGCCGTAACTTTCCCTTTATTGATTTGCATATTAATATTTTTTAGGGCTAAAAAATTCCCATAATATAAATTCATTTTTTTAATATCAAAACATTCTTCTTTCATCATTATCCCTTTGTTAGTTTTTTGGCTATTAGATTTGATAGCGCATTAATCACAAGAACAATTAAAATCAAAACCATTGCCGTGCTATAAGCTTGATTGATATGTTGGCCTTCGCTTGAAATTGCATACATATGCACACTCAAGGTTCTCCCAGATTCCATAATTCCAGCGACTTTTGCTACACTTCCTGAAGTATAAAGTAGTGCTGCACTCTCGCCTACGATTCTGCCAATACTTAAAATTACACCTGCTAAGATTCCTGGGATTGCTGCAGGGATGATAATGGCAAAAATTACTCTAAGCTTATCTGCCCCTAGGGCAAAACTTGCCTCCCTAAAACTCATAGGAACACCTTTTAATGCTTCCTCAGAACTTCGCAAAATCAAAGGTAAAATCATAATAGACAAGGTCAAAACTCCAGCTAAAAAACTTGTCCTAAAGCCAAAATAAATTACAAATGCCAAATACCCAAAAAGTCCATACACGATGCTAGGAATCCCAACTAAAGTATCTGAAGCGATTCGCACTAAGTTTAAAATCTTGCTTTTTTTATTCCCATATTCGCTTAAAAAAATAGCTCCAAAAATTCCCAAAGGTAAGGCAAGCACCAAGGATAAAAGCACCATATTAATCGTATTGATAATTGCTGGCATCATAGAAACATTGGTGCTAGTGTATTCCCATTCAAAAAGATCCCAAGACAAATACATAATGCCTTTATAACAAATAAATCCTATTAAAATAAAAAATACAAATAAAACGCTAAATATTGAAATCTTAAGCAACCACGATAAACAAATAGAGAGATAATCCACTCTTTTGGATTTTTTCATCTTGTCTTCCTTTTTAGTGCATTAAAACAAGCATTGATTAATAAAATAAACACAAATAAAACCACCGCATTTGCTATTAAAACTTCTTTGTGTAAATCTGTTGCATAGCCCATTTCAAGCACAATATTTGTGGTTAATGTCCTAACCCCATCAAGCACACTTTCTGGAATTTGCACTTGGTTACCTGCAACCATAATCACTGCCATTGCCTCGCCAATAGCCCTCCCAACACCCAAAATAATCGATGAGAGGATTCCGCTTTTTGCAGCAGGAAGACTAGTAAAAAAAACGCTTCTCTCTTTGCTTGCACCAAGTGCTAATGCACCCTCACAATAACTTTTTGGAACAGAATCTAAAGCGGCTTTTGAGACTAGAATAATCGTTGGGAGAATCATAATTGCCAAAATAATAGAAGCTGCCAAAACACTTTTGCCTGGAATCCCGCTAAAAATATTTGCCAAAATCGGAACAATAACAACTAATCCAAAAAATCCATAAACAACAGAAGGAATCGCGCCCAATAATTCTACTGCTGGGATAATAATTTTCTTAAGTGTTCTGGGGCAAAATGCAGAGATATAAATAGCACTTAAAACACCTATAGGCACTCCAATAAAGATTGCTAAAGCCGTCACATAAAAACTCCCTATAATGATAGGGAAGATTCCAAAAATCTCCTCTGTTGGATACCAATCCATTCCAAAAACAAAATAAATAAATCCAATCTCATGGATTGTGGGGATTGCATTAGCAAACAAAAACAAACAAATCATTCCCACTGCTAGAGTAGAAATGATTGCACAAAAGGCAAAAACTCCTTTAAAAATCTTTTCTTTTAAATACATTATTTAATTTGTTCCCAAGAAGTAATTTCGCCTAAAAATATTTTTTGCACCTCTTCTTTTTTGAGATTATCAATCGGATTTTCCTTATTCACAATCACAGCTAGACCATCAATAGCCAAAACTTGTGCGTCAATCCCCTTTTTAAACTCGCTTTTTTTAATCTCGCGTGAAGCCATACCAATATCTGCAATTCCCTCGACTACAGAATTTACTCCTGTGGTTGAATCAGATTGTTGGATTTCGATTTCTGCATTTGGATTGATTTTTTCATAAGATTCTTTGAGCTTTTCCATCAATGGTGTTACAGAGCTAGAACCTGCAATGATGATTTTCCCACTAGGTTTTATGCTAGTATAGGAATCTTTTGCTATTGAAATATATCCTGCTTTTTCTACAATGCCCTTTGCCTCCAAGGAAAGACTATATTTTAAAAAATCATCAATTAAAGGATTAGTGGCTTTAGTTACGACATTAAAAGGGCGTGAGATTGCATATGTTTTGTTGTTGATATTTTGCACACTAGGAGATACCCCATTGATTTTTACAGCTTTAATTGTGTTATTTAGAGAACCAAGGGAAATATAGCCAATGGAATTTTTAGAATTTGCAATAGTTGTTATCATCACTCCTGTTGAGTTTGTAACCTCTGCTTTTTTGGTGGTTGCATCGATTTTTTTATTTCCCACTTCCTTATGAATTTCAAAAATCTCCACAAAAGCTCCTCTTGTCCCAGAACCCATTTCTCTTGAAATAGGAAAAATATTTTGCGCCATTAATACACCACTTAGTGCACAGCTTACCAATATCCCTAATAAATGCTTTTTCATTTTATACTCCTAAATAAAAATATTTAGAAGTATAAATTAGTATTGTAAAATCTAATTTTTAAGAATGTAAAGATTTTGTAAAGTTTAAGATTTATACTACAATATCTATATTTATTTTTATAAACATTCATACTCAAATGAATATCCTGTATGGTTTTTGCGTAATAACAATCTACATATTAAAGGTAATTAGGGTAATGCTTTAATTTTTAAGGCTTTAAAAGATATTATCAAACAAAGAAGTTTTAAAAATTATTTCGTAAAATTGCAAAGGAGAAATTATTCCTATCAAAAATAAATAGTATAATTTTATTTTAATAAATTTAAGGATTTTTTTATGGTTCAAATTACTGGACTTTCAATGCATTATGCAACTAAAAAATTATTTGAAAATGTCAATTTAAAACTAGACAAAGGGAAGCGCTATGGGCTTATAGGTGCTAATGGTGCTGGTAAATCTACTTTTTTGAAGATTCTAAGTGGTGAAATTGAGCCTAGTAGCGGGGATATTGCCTTTAATACCGGTGCTAGGCTCGGGGTTTTGGGACAAAATCAGTTTGCTTTTGAGGATTTTAGCATTAAAGATTGTGTGCTTTATGGAAATAAACGCCTTTATGAAGCTATTAAAGAAAAAGAAAAGCTTTATGAAGCGGGAGACTTTAGCGATGAGGTTAATGAGCGTTTAGGTGAATTAGAGATTATCTGCGCTGAAGAAGATCCTACTTATGAATATGATGTGCAGATTGAAAAGATTTTAGAAGACTTAGGATTTCCTGCTAAGATTCACAATGATCTTATGAAGACGCTCACAGGTGGAGATAAGTTTAAAGTGCTTTTAGCGCAAGTCTTATTCCCTAAGCCTGACATTTTATTTTTAGATGAGCCAACTAACAATCTTGATTTAAGAGCCATTAGCTATCTTGAAGAGCAGTTAAAACGCCACGAAGGGACTTTAGTGGTTATTAGCCATGATAGGCATTTTTTGAATAGTGTTTGCACTCATATTTTGGATTTAGATTTTAGAAATGTTAGGGAATTTAGTGGGAATTATGATGATTGGTATATTGCATCAACTTTGATTGCCAAACAACAAGAAATGGAGCGAAATAAAAAGCTCAAAGAAAAAGAGGAATTAGAATCTTTTATTGCAAGATTTTCAGCTAATGCTTCTAAAGCCAAACAAGCTACAAGCCGTCAAAAACAGCTAGAAAAGCTAGATATTCAAGCCCTAGAAGTCTCTAGTCGCAGAGACCCAAGCATTGTCTTTAAGGTGAATCGTCAAATTGGTAATGAAGCCTTAAATATAGAGAAACTTCAATTTAGCTATGGTGATTTGTGCGTGTTGAAGGATTTATCGCTTGATATTTTACCCGGTGATAAAATTGCTTTAATTGGCAGAAATGGGATTGGAAAAAGCACCTTTTGTGATCTCATTTGTGAAAAACTCAAACCTCAAAGTGGTGTGATTAAATGGGGAGCAACAATTGAGAGAGGATATTTCCCTCAAAATACTACCGAAGTGATTGGAGGAGAAGAAACGCTTTATGAATATTTGCGTGGATTTGATAAAAAAAGAGAAGCTACAGAGATTCGCAATGCCTTGGGGCGAATGCTATTTAGCGGTGAAGAGCAAGAAAAAAGCGTAGGATCGCTAAGTGGTGGTGAGAAACATCGCATTATGCTTAGTAAATTAATGCTTGAGGGGGGAAACTTTTTAGTTCTCGATGAGCCAACAAACCATTTGGATTTGGAGGCGATTATTGCTTTGGGTGAAGCGCTTTATAAGTATAGTGGCAATGTGATTTGTGTTAGCCACGATAGAGAGCTTATTGATGCGTTTGCAAATCGTATTATTGAATTTAAAGAAAACAATGAGGTGGTGGATTTCCGTGGAAGTTATGAAGAATATCTTGCTTCACAAGGCTTAGCATAAGGGAAGTTTATGGATAATTTGTCTCAAGTCTTAAAAGAATCGTTTCAAAAAAATTCTAATAATATTGCCCTAGAAGTAGAAAAAACAAAGATAACTTATAAGGAATTATATTCTGAAGCTACAATTCTCGCTTCATTGATTTGTAATGTGCGGGAGGGGGGTGGGACTTTAGCAAATGATTCTAGAATCTTAATTTTTGCTTCTAGAAGCATTTTGGTTTATACTTCTATTCTTGCTTGTGTTTTAGCTTATCAAACCTATGTCCCATTAAATCCAAAATTTCCAAGCCAAAGACTTTTGTCTATGATAAGGCGAAGTGAAGCTTCGGTAATGTTTTTGGGAAAGGAATGCTATGATTCTTTTATTGTGATTGCAAAAGAGCTAGAATCAATGGTGATTTTGGTAGAGGAGTTAGGAGATTTACCCAAGAGATTTCCCAAATTACATTTTATAGCCATTCCTAAAGCCCTAAAAAAACAATTAAATATATTTGAAAAATTAAATTTTAACAACGATTCTAGTATTACTGCATACCTGCTTTTTACTTCAGGTAGCACTGGAGAGCCAAAGGGTGTTATGGTAAGCCGTGATAATCTTTTTGTTTATACCATGAGAATGCTTGAAAAATATTGTTTTAATAGCAATGATAGAATCTCTAATTTTTTTGATATTACTTTTGATTTATCAATGCACGATATTTTTTGCGCCTTTTTAAGCGGAGCGACTTTGTGTGTGATTCCCAAGCAATCTTTGTTGAATCCTATCAGGTTTATTGTTCAAAAAAATTTGAGTGTATTCTTTGCTGTGCCCTCTCTTATTTCTTACCTTGTGAAGTTTAAGGCTCTTAAGCCAAATAGTATGCCAAACCTTAGATTGTCTCTTTTTTGTGGTGAGGAGTTTCCAAACTTAAATGCAAAACTTTGGAGCGAAGCTTGTCCAAAAAGTGTAGTAGAAAATCTTTATGGTCCAACAGAAGCAACAATAGCCTTTATGTCTTATAATTATAGAGATTGTAAAGAATCTATTGTTCCTTTAGGGATTCCTTTTAGTGGGCTTTATGCGAGTTTAAGAGATAAAGAGGGTAAAGAGGTGCCAAAGGGACAGAAGGGGGAGATTTGGCTTGGTGGGAATCAAATTGCACAAGGTTATTTAAATGATGCTCAAAAAACTAGGCAGAAATTTGTGTATGAAGAAGGTATTTGGTGGTATAAAACAGGTGATTTAGGGATTTTAAAAAAAGTTTGCGATAAGGAAGTGTATTGCTTTTTGGGTCGTGTTGATTTTCAAGTGAAGATTCAAGGCTTTCGTGTAGAGCTTTTGGAGATTGACAATGTTTTAAGAGAGGCTAGTAAAAATCAAAGTGTGAGCGTGGTAATCAAAAAAGATGGACTTACAAATATTGTGGGTGTAATAGAATCAAATTTAGCAGAAAGTCAAAAAATATTGGATTTTTGTAAAGAAAAACTTCCAAATTATATGATTCCAGTCAAAATTATTGGTCTTGAAAAATTTCCCCTTAATAGCAATGGGAAAATAGATAGAGAGCAAATTAGAAGTCAAGTTGAAGTTATTTTAAGCACAGATCAAAAAAGCATGGAAGCTAAGAATTGCAAACTAAAAGGGCAAAATCTACATCAATCCATCAATCAAAAAGATTTGCAATGTAAGAATAATGAGAATTTAGAGTTTGGAGATCTAATGTATGGGTTTGCTTGCGATATTTTTAAGATTCCGCGATCTTTGAGTGGGAATGGAAATAGAGAGACTTTAAAAGAGGTTAATAAAATTTTAAATGGGAAGTTAAAAGTTTATGAGATTCCAAGTGGAACTAAAGCTTTTGATTGGGAGATTCCAAAGGAATGGAATGTAAAAGAAGCTTATATTGTAACTCCAAATGGAGATAAAATTTGTGATTTCAAAGAAAACAATTTGCATTTAGTTGGGTATTCAATTCCAGTGAGAAAGTATTTGAATTTTAGGGAGTTAGATTTACATTTACACAGCCTAAAGAATCAAAGAGGAGCTATCCCTTATGTTACTTCTTATTATAAAGAATATTGGGGATTTTGCTTGAGTGATGAGCTAAGAGAAGAGTTAGAAAATAAATTTGGCGATTCTAAAGAGAAATTTGAAGTAGTGATTGATTCTGCCTTGGAGGTTGGATCTATGAGTTATGGAGAAGTAGTAATAAAAGGAAAAAGTGAGAAAGAAATTGTGCTTAGCACTTATATCTGTCATCCACAAATGGCAAATAACGAACTCTCTGGAATTTGTGTGGCGACTTATTTGGCAAAATATTTAAATCAGATTCAAAATTACTATACTTATCGCATTTTATTTTTGCCAGAAACTATTGGTGCTATTTATTATTTAAGCCAACATTTAGAAGCATTAAAGAAAAAATGTATAGCAGGATTTGTCTTGACTTGTATAGGTGATGAAGGCGATTATTCTTATCTTGAATCAAGAGAAGGTAATAATTTAGCAGACAGATCAGCAAAGCATTTTTTAAAAACAAAATACCCAAATTATAAACATTATTCTTATTTGCAAAGAGGTAGTGATGAGAGGCAATATTGTGCTCCAGGTGTGGATTTGCCTTTTTGCACTCTAATGCGGAGTAAGTTTGGGGAATACCCTCAATACCATACTTCTCTAGATGATTTATCTTTTATTAGTTCTAAAGGATTGCAGGGTGGATTTGAGATGGTTAGGGATATTTTGAAGCTTATTGAGCTTAATGGTGTTTATAAAAATACTATTTTATGCGAACCCCAACTTGGCAAAAGGGGGCTTTATCCAAATCTTTCCACCAAAGAAACTTTTAATACAATTAAGGATATGAGGAATTTATTGATGTATTGTGATGGTAAGCTAGATTTGATAGAGATTGCTGAAAAATGTGGTTTTTATCTTTTGGATATGGAAGATTGGATTTGTAAATTTGTAGAGAATGGATTGATAAAAAAGGATTAAAATGGAAATAAAGCAAATTGTTTTGGAGTTTTTAAAAGAATGTGATAGAAAATGCGAAGATGGGAAGCTTTTTGGTAATGAAGGACTTGATTCTATTGGGTTTTTAGAGTTACTTGAATTTTTGGAAGAGAGGATTGGAATTGACTTGGATTTAAGTGAATATGAACCAGAAGAATTTAGTAGTCTTGATGGGTTTTGTGAAATTGTCAGAAATATTAAAGAGGCAAAATAATGGAAATTAATTGGAATAGTATTTATAGCAAAGATTTTGTTTCTTTTAAAGATTGTTATTTGACTTGCGATGGTTATTGCTGTAAGAATTTTTTTGGAGATTATTTTAAGTTGCTTCATAAGAAAGCTGTAATATTGCCTATGCTTGAGGGTGAATTTTTATATTACAAAAGTCAAGGTGGGATACAGAATATTACACAAAAATATAGAAAAGAAGAGTTTAGTTTTGGAGATAAGAAATTAGTTTTGTATTATCTTTCTTGTGAGTGTGGGGGGTTGTGTAACCCACATTACTTGAGACCTTTGATTTGTAGAATTTATCCTTATTTTCCTATAGTAAATATTTATGGAGATATTTTAGATTTTTATCCTGCTAGCCTAATGGATTTATTTTTTAGCTCTAGTGCTAACCATCGATGCACTTTAGTTCGCGAGTATCAAGATGATTTAAAAAAACAGTTGAGTGAAAGTTTAAAAGAGCTTTTGTGCTATCCCTTGTTTATATTTATTTTTCAACTTATGGAAATCTTGGCAAGATCTTTGCGCGATTCATTAAATCATCAATGCATTGATCTATTAAGTGAAAAAGAAAAAGTTGATTTCTTAAAAAAAATAGAGTGGAATTTATTGAGCAGAAAGCCTTGGAAGCAATTAAAATTCAAAGAAGAAACTTATCGGATCTATAAAGAAATAGTAGCACATTATGGAGAGTTTTTGTGAGAAAATATACTCAAAATGAAATAAGGCAATTATCTCAGGATTTGTTATTGAATAATAAAATTATTCTTTGTCATAGCGCCTTGCAAAATCTTGGAAAATTAGAGGGAGAAAATTTTAGAGATATACCAAGAATTTGGCTTAATATTTTAAGCGAATATTCAAATAATTTAATAATGCCTTGTTTTAATTATAGTTTTCCAAAAACTAAATTTGCAGATTTAAGGACACTAAAAAGCGAGGTTGGAATCTTGAGTGAAACTTTTAGAAGCCATGGTGTTACAAGAAGCACTCATCCAATGTTTGGTTTTTGTGGCATGGGTCAAGATATACAAGAGATACTTATGCCAAATGAAATAGAAAATAATCCTTTTTGCAAAAATAGCGTTTATGGAAGACTTTTGGAGCAAAATGCGTTGATGATGTTTTTGGGAATAGATATTAGGGTTTGCACTTTTATGGTATTTGTTGAAGCGATATTTGGGGTAAAATATAGATATTTTAAGCCTTTTTTTGGAAAAGTTATTGGGAATTTTGGGGAGGTAGAGGATAGTTTTTATCATTTTTGCCTTCCTTTGGGCGAAACATTAAAGGTAAATTTTTTTCGCGTTCAAGATGAAATGATTGCTAAGGGCATTATTAAAGTGATTGATTTTGGGGGTGGAAAAATTTATCATTTTTATGCGCAACCTTTTTTTGAATATATTACACAAAGGCTTTTAGAATCGCCTTATATTTTACTTCAGAATGCGCCTAGAAGAAATTATGTTTTTAAAGATGGTAAAGAAGTAATTTTGGCGGAAGTGGATTGATTTATCTATGAAGTAATTCATTGGATAAAGATTAAAAGAAATAAAAGCAAAAATGGAGAGCTAAATTATTTTAGGCTCTCCACATAAGCACCGACATCTTCCATATCTTTTTTGGTGTATCTTTGGGCGATTTGATTTTTAATAAAGCGAGATTGTCCTTGGAAGTCTTGATTTTGATAGCTTTTGATTTCATCAGCTATATCTTGTGCGCTCCAAGTGTTAATAGGAGTTTTTTTAGCAACTGCAATTTCTCCTTTTTCTCCATGACAACTAGCACAATCGCGATTATAAAGTTTTTTGCCATTTTCAAGATCATTTTTTTGGTTAGAGGAGGCGACTTCACCTGTCCCAATAAGACTCTCTAAAAAGCTTTTTTCTTGAATGGTTAAATCCGCATCTTCTCTGATAACTTGAATATCTTTAGATCCTAAATTTTTGGAATATTTTTTTAAAATCGCTTTGATTTCTTCCCCAAATTCCCCTTTTAGTTCAAAACATACACATTCATTTGCATTAAGTAAGCTAAGACTTAAAAGGGTAGAAGCAAAAATTTTTTTTATCATAATATTCTCCTAAGATTTTAGTTAAGGTATTGTGCCAAAAAAATACTAATTTTGCAGTTAATTGTTAAAAATTAAAAGCTACTTTTAGCTAGGATGTTTTATAATTTTATTGCCTGAGTGGAACGCGATTTATTTTTTTGGAGTCCAACACATCAAATATTGCTAGTTGTATAGATTCTTTTGTGTGATGGTGTTTTCGCTATTAGTCTCTTAAGTTGAGACGAGAATCTGCCGCCTAATAAAGAACTTATGGCTAGAATCCTTAAATTTTTTAGGGCTTACACAATTATAAGCGCCCACTTGGGTTTTTGCTTTTTATAATTCCTAAGTTTTTAGGTATTGTAAAAATCAAATTCTAAGGGTTGTAAAAGATGGAAATCGTTATTGTTGGAAGTGGTGGCAGAGAGTATTCTATTGGTTTAGCGTTGCAGAGAGAATGTCGAATCGATGGGATTTATTTTTATCCGGGAAATGGAGCGACAAGTAAGCTTGGCAAAAATATTGATTTTAAAGATGATGATGAGTTTGTTGAATTTGCAATTACGCAGAAAATTGGTTTGGTGATTATTGGACCTGAAGCGCCTTTAGTGGAGGGGTTGGCAGATAAATTGCGAGAGAATGGAATCTTAACCTTTGGTCCAAGTCAAGCAGCTGCTAGATTGGAGGGTTCTAAAGCTTATATGAAAGAGTTTGCAAAAAAATATGAAATCCCAACAGCGCAATTTATCCAAACGCAAGACTATGAGGAAGCGTGTGATTTTATTGATTCTTTAAATTTGCCTATTGTTGTAAAAGCAGATGGCTTGTGTGCAGGAAAAGGTGTGGTAATCGCACAAAGTTATGAGGAAGCCAAAAGTGTAGTGCAAGATATGCTTGAGGGCAAGAGTTTTGGAGATTCTGGCAAAAAGGTGGTGATTGAGGAATTTTTAGATGGTTTTGAGTTATCGGTTTTTGCAATGTGTGATGGCAAGGATTTTATTGTTTTGCCTGCTGCGCAAGATCACAAGAGATTATTAGATGGAGATAAAGGTCCAAATACTGGTGGAATGGGGGCTTATGCACCTTCTCCACTTGCTAGTTCTGAATTAATTAAAGCAGTAAAAGAGAGCATTATTTTACCAACTTTAGCAGGAATGGAAAAGGAGGGAAATCCTTTTAGTGGTGCTTTGTTTTGTGGGATTATGGTAGTTAAAGATAAGCCTTATTTGTTAGAATTTAATGTTCGTTTTGGCGATCCTGAGTGTGAAGTGCTAATGCCACTTTTTAAAAGTGGTTTGCTAGATTGCTTTTTGGGTTGTGCAAGTGGGGATTTAAAATCTGTCCATTATGAATTAGAAGATAGTGTTTGTGTGGGGGTTGTGGTGGCTTCTAAAGATTATCCTTATAAAAGCTCTAAAAAAGCAAAAATTACGATTTTAGAAAATCATTCCAAAGATTCTCTTATTTCTTTTGCAGGAGTGAATAGTGAGAATGGAGAGCTTATTGCTAGTGGTGGGAGAGTTTTGGTTTGTGTAGGAAAGGGTCAAAGTGTCCAAGAAGCAGTAAAGAATGCCTATGTTAAAGTAAGTGAAGTTCATTTTGAGGGTATGCAATATCGTAAAGATATTGCATATCAAGTGTTAGGAAAGTAATGGATATTGAAAAAATTGAAGAAACACTTGCAAGAGAAGAGATAAAGCTTGCGCCCTTGTGGAAAAGATTTGTTGCCTTTATGGTTGATGATTTATTGGTTTCTATGATTCTTATAGGGATTAATTGGGATAGAATCGCACAAAATGCGCAAGACACAGAGGCAATGTTAAGTATTGTTTCAAGCTCTTGGATGGCGCTGTATCTCATTAAACTTCTTTATCAATGGTTTTTTGTGCATTTTTATGGAGCTACCATAGGAAAAATAGTAGTAAGAATCCGCGTTATAGAAGTTGAATTGCTGGATAATCCTAAGATGAAACAAGCCTTTATTAGATCATTTTTTAGGCTTTTGAGTGAAATTTTAATGTATTTACCCTTTTTGTTGATTTTTGAAAACAGAATCAGACAAGCTTTGCACGATAAGGTTGCAAAAACTATTGTAGTTAGTCTCTAAAGTATGTTAATGATAATAAAAAAGGAAATTTTTGCATTGAGTTTGGTTGCCGCTCTTGCTTTGATTTCAAGTGATGTGGAAGCAAGGGCGGCTATCAAACAATTTAATAATAAACAAGAATCAATTTTTGAATTTTTAGCCGATGATATGGAATATAGCAAAACGGAAATTATCGGTAAAGGGCATGTAACTATTATCAATCTTGATTATTTTGTTACGGCAAATAAGGCTGTTTATGATACACAAAATCAAGAAATTATTTTAAGTGGGAATGTTAATGCTTATAAAGGAAATTCACTTTATCTAAAATCTGAAGAAGTTAAAATTAAACTCCAAGAAGATTATTCGTTTTTAGAGCCTTTTTATTTGCAGGATTCTGAGAGTGGTTTGTGGGTGGATTCTCAAAGTGCGGAATTTAATAACAATGTCTATCAAATTAAAGAGGCTAATGTTTCTACTTGTAGCGTGAATAATCCCATATGGAAAATCAAGGCAAAAGAGGGAGAATATGATGCCAATCAAGAATGGCTAACAATTTGGCATCCATACCTTTGCGTTTATGATGTGCCTGTGCTTTATTTTCCTTATTTGTCTTTTTCGCTAGGCTATAAAAGAAAATCAGGTTTGCTTTATCCTATTGTTGGGAATTCTAGTGATGATGGATTGATTTATTCGCAACCTGTTTTCATAGCCCCAGATGATAATTGGGATATGACTTTTGCGCCACAGATTCGAACTAAAAGGGGTGGTGGATTTTATAATGAATTTCGTATTATTGATGATAAAGATGAGATTTTATGGGCTAATTTAGGGTTTTTTGCTAATAGTAAATCTTATCAACAAACCTATGATTTAGAGAATCGTGAGCATTATGGATTTCAATTAAAATATGGTCGCGAGAAACTTTTTTCTAAAGAATCTGATTATTTTTATGAAGATGGGTTATATCTTGATATTTCACAGATTTCAGATATTGATTATTTTAGATTGCAAGATAAGAATGCTCAAAATACAGCGGATTTACAAGGAAATTTACTCACTTCTAGAATGAATTATTATCTTAAAAGCAGTGAAGATTATTTGGGATTTTCTGCGAGATATTATTCGGATTTGGAGCAAACAAGTAATGCTAGAACTCTGCAAACTTTACCGCAGATTCAATATCATCGCCAAATTGAAAATGTTTTAATAGATAATTTATACTACACTTTTGATTACAAAGCAAATCATTTTACGCGTCCTATTGGTTATCGTGCTATCCAGCAAGAAGCCAAGTTGCCTATTATTTACACACAGAGTTTGTGGAATGATTTTGCTAATTTTTCGCTTTCACCTACTTTTTATGGCACGAGTGTGGATTATTCTAATGTGGGAAATGGGTTGCATTTAAAAGATGGCAGGTATTTAAGTCAATATTATCAAATCAAACTCAATACAGATTTGGTTAAAAAATACGATCATTTTGGGCACACGCTTAGCTTGGAGGCAGAATATATTTTGCCTGGATTTGAAAATAAGGCAGGTGATTTTACAAACTTTTTTACTTTGCCTGGGGAGAGACAAGAGCTAAGAGTAAGTGGAAAGCAGCATTTTTATACTTTAGATAATTCTTTGATTTTATCTCACAAGATGGAGCAATATTTTTATTTGAAAGATGGTGGAGAAAAATTAGGAGAACTAGAAAATGAAGTTCAGTATTTTTTAGATTATCAATGGAGCTTTTTAAGTGATATTTTTTATTCGCACAAAAAGGGAAGAATCTCTGAAGCAACACATCAAATAAACTATGAAAGTGATTATGTTAATGTAAGTTTTGGACACTTTATGCGAGAGGATTTTGCGCATGAGGATTTGTTAAATGGCAGGTTTGGAGAGGCAAATTATATTAATGCAAACTTTAGAAAAGAATTTGAAAGTTTTGATTTGTTTGCAGGTGCTGGTTATGACTATAAAGAACGCTATTTTAAAACTTGGCAGGTTGGAATTGATACGCAAATTCGGTGCTTTTCCTTTGGAATAAAATATGTGAGTGAAATTTATCCTGTGCTAACCTCAAGGGGGGTTGAAGCAAGAGATGATAAATATGTTCTCTTAACTATCAAATTTGTTCCGCTCTTAAGCAGTGATGTGAAATTAGGAAATTAGCTAGTAATGGAGAAATTATGGGCGGTATGACACATTCTTTAATGCGCAAGGCATTGTTTGAAAATCGCAATGATGCATTGCAAAAATTACTCAATAATATGCCACTTAGCTTTTTTGAAAATCAAGATTGTATTGTGGTTGGAATCTCTTTTAATGGAATCTTGTTGGCAAACTCCTTAGCACAAGCTATCAAAGCACCTTTGGCATTTCTCTTTACTGCTCCAATTCTTGCTCCTAATAATCCTGAGTGTGAAATTGCTATGGCAACAGAAACTCACGATGTTGTTATTAGTGAAGCATTAGTGCGTTCTTTTGGGATTAGTTTGGACTATATTTATGGGGAAGTGCAACGGCAATATGAAGATAAAATGCTTCCACTTATCTATCAATATCGCAAGGGAAATCCGCTTATTTCACTTAAAAATAAGCGCGTTTTGTTAGTAGATGATGGGATTGATAGTGGTTTAACAGCACTTTCTGCAATAAAATCTGTTACGACTTTACAAGCAAAAACAATTTATTTTGCAACACCAGTGGCACCCTATGAAGTTGCTAAGGCAATGGAGGAAGTAACTGATGGGGTATTTTGTCTTTATAAAACAAAAACATTTGTAGATATTGACTATTACTACAAGGATTATCCGCCTGTTAAACCAAGTATGATAGAAGAAATTTTTTCAAAAATACAATCATAAGCCTAAGGAGTAAAAATGGGACAAGTAACTTTATCGTTTTTAGAAAAAGAAGAAAAATATATTTTTGATAAGTTTGCAAAACAATGCAGTGGTAGTGTTTATTTGCAAAGTGGAAATAATGTTGTATTGGCAACTATAGCCATTGACACGCAAGAAGTTATAGAAGAAGATTTTTTGCCCTTAACAGTTCAATACATTGAAAAAGCTTATGCAGCAGGGAAGTTTCCTGGTGGTTACATCAAAAGAGAAGCTAAGCCTGGTGATTTTGAAACTTTGAGTGCTAGAATTGTAGATCGAAGTTTAAGACCGCTTTTCCCAAAAGATTATTGTTATCCTACACAAATTACCCTTATGGTTTTGAGTGCTGATGAAGATGCGGATTTACAGCTTTTAGCGCTAAATGCTGCAAGTGCAGCACTTTATGTGAGTGAGATTCCGCTAAGTTTTCCTGTGAGTGCTGTGAGGATTGGGAGAATAGGGGGCGAGTTTGTGATAAATCCTAGCTTAAAAGAGCTAGAAGAGAGCACATTAGATTTATTTGTAAGTGGCGTTAGAGAAGAATTATTGATGATTGAAATGAGAAGTTTTGGGGGAGTTGCTATTCATCGAGAGAATGCAGAGTTTAGTGCTAATGAATTGAGCGAAGAAGAAATGATTGAAGTTTTGGAAATGGCTAAAAAGGCAATTTCTCAAAGAAGTCAAGCGCTTGAGGAATCTTTTAAAGAATTTGTGAAAACTCCAATAGTTTTAGAAAATAAAAGAAAAAGTTTTGTTTCAAGTGAGATTGTGGGATACATTAAAGAATCACATTTAGAAGAACTAAAAAGTATTATTCAAAGTCTCTCTAAGACAGAACGCAATAGCCTTTTACACGCTTTTGCCAAAAAAATCCAAAAAGAATGGGAAGAGAAGAATCTAAAAGAGATAGAATCGCTTGAAAAATGTGTGTTAGAGAGTGTGTTAAAAATTAAGCGAGAGATTATTAGGGCAATGATTTTAGAAGAATCCAAAAGGGCTGATGGGAGAGGATTAAAAGAAGTGCGTCCAATTAGTATTGAAACAAATTTTCTGCCTAATGCGCATTCAAGTGCGCTTTTTACGCGTGGGCAAACACAGGCTTTGGTAGTGGCTACTTTGGGTGGAGAAATGGATGCACAAAGTTATGAATTACTTACGGATAAAGCACCACTAAAAGAGCGTTTTATGGTGCATTATAACTTCCCGCCCTTTAGCGTTGGGGAGGCAAGTAGTATTTCTGCGCCTGGTAGAAGAGAGCTAGGACACGGGAATCTTGCTAAAAGAGCCTTGGAAGCAAGTGTGATTAATGGAGATTTAAAGACGATTCGCCTTGTTTCTGAAATTTTAGAATCCAATGGTTCTTCATCTATGGCAACAGTTTGTGGTGGATCTTTAGCGTTAGCTGCTGCTGGGATTAAATGCACAAGTTTAATTGCCGGAGTGGCAATGGGACTTGTATGTGAGAATGATAAATATGCGATTTTAACTGATATTATGGGTTTAGAAGATCACGATGGTGATATGGACTTTAAGATTGCTGGTTCTAGGAGAGGAATCACAGCAATGCAAATGGATATTAAGATAGGTGGGCTTAAGAGTGAAATTTTGCAAAAGGCATTAACACAAGCCAAAGAAGCGCGGAATCATATTTTGGATTTAATGGAAGAGGCAAAAGAAAAAATCGTACTTAATGAATCGGTTTTGCCAAGCTTGCAAATTTTTTCAATTGAGCCTAGTAAAATTATTGATGTGATTGGACAAGCAGGGAGAACGATTAAAGAAATTATTGAAAAATTTAGCGTTGCAGTGGATTTGAATCGTGAAAATGGTGAAGTAAAAGTCAGTGGAAGCAATAAAGAAAAAGTAGAAGCGGCTAAAATGCACATTTTAAAAATCATAAAAAATCCTCAAGAGCTTTATAAGATTGGTGATATTTATCAAGGTAAAGTGAAAAAGATTGTGGAGTTTGGTGCATTTGTGGAGTTACCAAAAGGCTATGATGGACTATTGCATATTTCAAAAATCACGAATAATCGCGAACAAAAAGTTTCTGATGTTTTAAAAGAGGGCGATAATGTGGAAGTTGAAGTGTTATCGCTTAGTAAAAACAAAGTGGAGTTAAAACTATTGCAGATTCTAGCCTAATTTCATTTTGGGCTTAGATAATATATTCACAATCCATTTTTGTAAATTTATCCAAAAATTGCCTAGCCCTTTGTGTTTTGGGTTTTGTAAAAAATTCTTCGGGAGTTGCATCTTCTAGAATCTCCCCATCAGCCATAAAGAGGATTCTATCTGCTATTTTCCTTGCAAAATTAAGCTCGTGCGTTACTAGAATCATTGTTTTGTTTTGAATCATTTTGATAACATTTAAGACTTCATCTACAAGCTCAGGATCAAGTGCGGAAGTTGGCTCATCAAAGAGTATAACCTCAGGATTAAAAGCTAAAGCTCTAGCTATGCCTATTCTTTGTTGCTGTCCTCCACTTAGCATACTAGGATAGCGATTAGCTTTATCTTCTAAACCAACCATTTTTAAATATCCATAAGCAATATTTTCTGCTTCAGCCTTGCTGTATTGATGCACTGTGATTAGAGATTGTGTGATATTTTGGAGTGCAGTTTTGTTAGCAAAAAGATTGTAATTTTGAAAAACCATTCCCGTATTTTTTCTAATTTTAATTAAGTCCTGCTTTTTGATTTTATGGGAGAAGTCAATTTTAATATTATTTAAAAGCATAGTTCCACTATCAGCGCATTCAAGGAGATTGATACATCTTAAAAGTGTGCTTTTTCCCGATCCACTAGGTCCTAAAATAGCATAAGTTTTATTTTTTTGGATATTTAAAGAAATATCTTTTAAAACTAAATGACTATGAAAGCTCTTAGTTAAATTCTGAATGCTTATCATGATTTCCCCATAACTTTTTTATAAGAGATGAGTTTTGCTTCAAGTATGGCAAAGCTTTTTTCCAAAACAATGCTAATAACCCAATAAATAAGTGCAGCTATGATATAGACTTCCAAAAATTTAGAACTTCTATCAGCTTCTAATGTTGCTATGCCCATTATTTCTGGAACTGAAGCAGCAAATACCAACGAAGTTTCTTTGATAAGCATAATAAAAAAATTTAAAATATTAGGCAAGGCTAAAAGCATACTTTGTGGTAGAATAATAATAAATAATGCTTGGGTGGTGCTCATTCCAACGCTATAAGCGGCTTCTAATTGTCCTTTGTCTATGCTTAAGATGGAGCTTCTAAAAATCTCACTAAGGTATGCAGAACAATATAACGCATACACAAGATACATAAAATAAATAGCATCGATACCCGAAATATCAATGTTTAAATTATATTGATAATTAAAATACCTAAGCACTAAGGGGATACCATAATAGGCTAGAAAGATTTGAACTAAGACAGGAATTCCCCTAAAAAAAGAAATATAAAGTGTTGCCAATTGAAATAAAATAGGAATTCTATAAATTCTTATTAAACTTAAGATTAATCCTAAAATAGCACCCAATATAAAGCCAACAATGGCGATGGCTAAGGAGATTGGAACTCCTTTTAATAAAGTGGGAATGGCACTTAGAGCATAGTCGAAGTCAAATAATTGCATTTTACTGACTTTGATCTACCCCAAAGTATTTTATGGAAAGATCGTGTAGTTTTCCTGATTCTTTTGCTTTTGTTAGCGCAGCATCTACTTTTTCAATGAGCTCTTTGGATTGATTCTCTTTTCTGAAAGTGAGATAAACTGGACTTTGAGAGATACGCTCATCAAGCACTTTAAGATTCAATTTTTGTTCTTTGATGATATCAGCAATAGAGGCAGGATCATTTAAATGAATATCTATGCGCTTATTAACTAAATCTTGTAGAAGTGGTATTAAATCTTTGTAATATCGTATTTCTAAGACATTTCCATTTTTATTATTCCATTCTTCAAGGATTTTTGTGTGTGCAGATCCTACAACGCATCCTGCAATCTTTCCTTTTAAATCTGAGGTTGTGTTAATATCTGTATTATCAGCTTTAGCAACAAATTGCGAAGTGCTTACAAAATAGCTCTCTTTACTAAAGAGGTATTTTTCTTCTCTTTCTTGTGTTTTGATGATTTGGTTAGCAAGCATATCAAATCTAGCAGAATCTAAGCCTAAAAATAGAGCATTCCAAGGTGCATAATTAAAACTAAAATTCAAAGATGGATCAATTTCTTGTAAGATTCTAACAACTTCAACATCATAGCCTGTTATTTTTCCATCTTTATCCACATAAGAAAAGGGTTTATAAGCGCCCTCACTACCTACTTTTATGCTTTGTTGGTTTTCTGTATTAGAACAAGCATTTAAAAGAAATGCGATTAATGCTATTAGTAATAATTTAATTTTCATAAAATTCCTTTAAATTTTATTTAATGCAAAGTCTAGGGCTGATATTAAATCCTCTTCCTCTTCTAATCCCACTGAGAATCTTAGGAGATTTTTAGTAATATTCATTTGCTTTTTGATATTTTCATCAACACTACCATGACTCATATAATAAGGGCAACCAAAAAGACTCTCAACGCCACCCAAACTTTCTGCTAGAATAAATAAATCTAGGTTTTGAGCAAAACGCTTCATTCCTTCTTCATCTGTATCCAAATAGGCACTTACGACAGCACCAAATAAGCCATTCATTTGCTCTTTAGCCAAAGCATGTTGAGGGTGAGAATCTAAGCCTGGATATAAAACTTTTTTAATTTTTTTATGTTTCTCCAAGAAACTAGCCACAGCAAAGGCATTCTCACATTGTTTTTGCACACGCAATTTTAAAGTTTTAACACCCCTTGCATTGAGATAAGAATCAAAAGGGCTTAAAATCATTCCTGTGCTGTTTGAAACAAAGCGAAGTTTTTCATAAAGTTTTTCATCATTAAGACAAATAGCACCGGCAATGCTATCGCTATGCCCATTGATATATTTGGTCAAGCTATGCAAAACTACATCAGCGCCAAGATCTAATGGTCGTTGTAAAAATGGTGTAGCAAAGGTATTATCAACTATGCTTAAGACATTGTGTTCTTTTGCAAGATTGCAAATTGCTTTAATATCGCATATTTGCAAGAGCGGATTTGTAGGCGATTCAAGCCAAATGGCTTTAGTGTTTGCATTTATAGCGTTTTTGATATTTTCTATCTTTGTCATATCGACATAAGTTACCTTAATGCCAAAATGATTAAACACAAAACTAAGCAATCTTCTAGTTCCGCCATAAATATCATTAAAGCAAATGACTTCATCGCCACTTTTAAGAAAACTAAGAATAGCTACACTTTCTGCAGCTTGACCACTAGCATAGGCGATACAATGTTTTGCATTTTCTAAAGCCGCCACCTTTTTTTCTAAGACTTCTCTTGTTGGGTTTGTTAGTCTGGAGTAGCTAAAGCCTTTAATATTATTTTCATAATCAGGTTTTGCAAAAGTGCTAGAGAGATGTATGGGAGAAATAACATCGCTTGAAGTGTGTCCGCTTAGATTTGGATTTTCAGCTGTAGTAATAGCTTTGGTACTAAAGTTCATAAAAAACCTTTTGTTTATAATCTATAATGTTTAAAATAGACTGAAATTATATTAATAGAAAATAAATATAAACTTAAATTTAAGATTCAATTAAATATAAAAGGTATTGCGTGATAATATTGCTTAGTTATTTTTCAGATTAAAACTAAGAACAAAAAGTTTCTGATGTTTTAAAAGAGGGCGATAATGTGGAAGTTGAAGTGTTCGCTTAGTAAAAACAAAGTGGAGTTAAAACTATTGCAGATTCTAGCCTAAAATTTTTAGGCTTGTTTTGTGAATCTGCCTAGAAATGCTTAAAAAAGGTATTTTTTCAATACCTCTTGTTTTTGAGATTGTAAAAGCGGAAGTGCAGAATCTAAAAAAGAAATTTGAGATTGGATTGTCTCGATGCTTTGTGTGATTTTGGTTTGAATCTCAAGCGGTGGAAGGGGGATTTGTATATTGGCTATATTTTCATTGTAGAGTCTTTCTATTACGCTTCCACTTGTTTTGTATTGTTGCCAGTCTATCTTTTGATAAACTACAAAAAGATAGTTATTTAATGCTTTGGTTTCATTATTGCTAATCCACACAATGTTCGAATCTTGGAAATATGCCGATTCTCCATTATAGATGACTGATTTACCAAGAGTTCCAGCTGCAGAAATTAGCACCTCACCTTTTTTGGGATATGGGTATTTTTGTTTATAGTTTTCAAATTTCTCTTTATCTATGTAAGTGGTTGCCTTACCGCCGAAAGTTCCTATTTTGTAGAATGGTATGCCATCAACTTCGTTTGTTTCGTGCTTAAAAATTCTTTTGCACATACTTATCTTTCCGATACTTCCCAATTTTACTTTTTCCCATCCATTGCTTGGTGGAGTTGGGAGAGTGTTTAGGGTATTTGTTAGATTCTGCAAAAATGCTTTAGAATCTTGTTTTGTCTTTCCTAAAAGCTCAAAGTCAAGTTTGGATTCTAACTCTGCTAAAGACATTAGGATAGAATCAAAATCTTTTGTAGATTCTGTAGTAATCCCACAATGCCAAAGAATTGCTTTAATGAGTTCTTGGTATGCCTTGATACTTTGCTCTATTGTGTTGCATTGTGATTCTAGGCTTTCACATTCTGCAACGATTTGTGTTTGAATCTCAAGCGGTGGAAGCGGGATTTTAATGTTTTCTTTCAAGATTGTGCTGTTTAAACTTTTTCCAAAGGCATTATTGCCTCTTATTAAATTTAGATTTAATATTTTGCTTTGAAAAAAATATAAAAGATATTTATCAAGAATCTTTTCTTCGTGTATCGGAATAAGTCCAGCTATGGCTTCATTTGTATATAAATCTTTTCCTGCTATTGCAGTTTTTCCGATGCTTAATTTAAAGCTCAATAATGTTGTATTTTTTGGTATGAGCTTAACATTTGATTTTTTGATAGCTTCATCTGTAATTTTTTCTTTGGTATCTAAAATAATTTGTCCATTCATTTCTGCAATGGAAACCCAAAGATTATTGCCCTTAAAATAGTCAGGATTGCTTCTAGAAGGAGTTCCACCTATTAAAATATTGCATACTTCCCCTAACTTCACCAACTCATACTTAGAGTTTTCAAAAGGATTTTGTGCCTTGCCCTCACCTTGTGAATTGATAGGATTTAAACTTATCGCCTTATTAAACTCCACTTTGCTAAAATCTATCATATCAATTAGTCTTGCCTTTGTGGCGTAGGGTTGCAATTCTTGTGGGATAGAATCAAGCGTATTGTCAAAAGATTTGCGTATCAAGGTGTTTAGTTTAAAATCATTGTGTGGATTGTCGCGTTCAAAAAGTGGGCTTTCATAAGGGCTTGATAATTCTTTTAAGCCCTCATCGCCTTTGCGATTACTCCATTCATAGCCTAAGAATCGCTTTTGTTCTTTTATATCGCTTGGGGCTTTGATGATAAGCACTTCTTGATTGAGACTTAGAGAGAAATAAAGCAATTTGTCTTTTTCAATCTTTTGGGCGTAGGATATAAAATATGTGCGTTCTAGGGAGATTTTGTCTTCATCTTTAGAATCTCTATAAGTTTTAGATTCGGTAAGTTTTTTGTATTCACTTGTTTGCTTAAACGCATTGAGATATTCTTTGAAAGTATCAAGCTTTAGAATCTCATCATTAAGATTTCCCTCCAAAAAGCTTAAAAAATGCTCTTTGTTAAACTCTCTAAAATCACAATATGCACTTAGATAATTTTGATAAAAATCATCATTGTCTTGTAGATTTTCTGATTCTAAGCGTTCTTTTATAAGGCTGTAGTCTTGGGAGACAACGCTTTCTTCTTGTCTAAAAGTTTCTTTTTTGCGTAAAAATAAAATAATAGTGTTTGTGCCTGTTGCACCAAAGGTTTGGCTTCCAAGCTCTGCAATAGCGATAAAATCAAAGTTTTGGAAAAGTATTTCTCGTGTGGATTTGTAGATAGAATCTTTGTTTAAAATGGAGCTTGGCAAAATGATAGCGGCTTTTGCATTGTCTTTTAGAATCTGTTTGGCTCTCTCGATAAAAAAGCATTCAATGGAATTGTTAGATTCTATATTGATGTCGGCATTAAAAAGCTCATAGGTTTTTCTGGATTTTGGGCTTAGCGTTTCTAGGAAGCCTTTGACAGAATAGGGTGGATTGGCGATGAGTACATCAAAGCTGTGGTTGTCAATTTGTGGCTTTTGCTTGTTGCCTTTATCTGTTTTTGGATTTTCTAGTTCATAGGTGGCAAGGGCATCGGCGTAGAGGATATTGATTTCATTTTGCCCATACATAGCACTTGAGACTTTGGAAACCTTGCTTAGGCGATATTCTTTTTCGATTCCATAGATGTTTTTGTAATGCTCTTTTAAATCTTGTGTATTGATGTAGCGTTTAATCTCATTGGCATAAGTGTTTAGAAAATGTCCTGCACCACACGCATAGTCAATGACTTTTAGAGGTTTTGTGCTTAGCATAGAATCTAAGGGGAGAGAATACACGATAAATTCGCAAATTTGCATAGGGGTGAAAAACTGCCCCTCATCTTGCTTCATACCTTTTTGTAAAAACAATTCAAAGAGATTGCCTAAAAATTGATTGGTAGAGTTTTGTGTGAGTTTGTAGGGTGCAAAAAGCTCAACGATTTCTTTTAAAACAAGGGCATTTTTTAAAAATAATTCTTTGTTATGCACTTCAAGGAATGCAAAGTCGTTGTTAGAGTAGAATTTTAGTTCTTTGATGTAGTTTTGCATTGTTGCTTTGAGGGCTTTGACTTTGAGTTTTTTGAAGTCTTTTTCTATGTCTTCATTAGAGACAAAAGTGATTTTTTCGCCCAAAAATTCTCTCATTGCTTCTTTGTAAAGCCACATTAACCTATCTTGCATACTCGCATAAGTATCTGCCATTACGCCGCGATAGCCAAATTTTAGATTGTCTTTATAAAAACTCTCATCATAAATTTTGCAAAGAAAAATATTGACTAGCTTATCAAAGGCATTTTCTTTGCCTGAAATATTGTGTTTGCGTAAGATTTTAGCAAATTCGTGGTATTTGCCCTCTTCTTTGAGCTCTTTGAGGTTTTCAAAGGTTGGGGTTGTTTGTAGAATCTTATAAGCGTTGATATTGTTTTCAAAAATACCTTGCTTTTCGTGGTGAAATTCATAGCTTTCTTTCCATACAGAAAAAAGTTCAAGATTGTTGGTTGCTTTTGTATAGGATTTTTCTAATTCTTTTTCGTTTAGGTATTCTTGGTTATCAAAGGCTTGTATGATGTAGTTTTGATATTTGAGAGTATCATCTATAAAGTCGCTTGTGTAGAGACATAGATATTTCACGCCTCTTTCTTGTTGAAAATAGGAGAAAAGTTGTCCGCCATTTTCTAGCATTTTTGCCCATTCTTTGGCAAACTCGCTATTTTTAGAATCTGTGGTTTTGCACTCGATGAGTAAATAAGGACTGCCTTGATGATCTCGCACCAAAATATCTGCTTTCCCACCTTTTGCCTCTCGCCCTAGATTCCACCTTGGCTCTAGCTCTAAGTGTTCTGGCTTATAACCCTTTTGTAATAGCCTATGCACACATTCAAAAACGACGAAATTTTCTGGGTGAGAAAAGTTTGAGGTGGTTTTGTCGTGGATTGTGATTTGCGTGGGGTAGATGATTTCTTGTTTGGCACAATCTACCCCTATGGTTATATCGCCTATGGTTTTTGTATAAACCTTGTCATTTTGTATAAATCCTAGAGAATCTAAAAGTGATTCTATATTTTGTTTTGTAATCATTTCGCACCTTTTGCATTCACCGCATAAAGTGTTAATTCTAACTTTTTGTTGCTTAGAAAAGAGATTCTTTTGGTGTAAATAGATGAATATTTGTATTTTGCTTTAAAGCACAAATTTAATGCGAGAATCTTTTTGTAAATCTGCAAAGATTTTATCTCTTTCTTCTTTGGTTTCTACATTAATTTCTAAGTTGATACTATGGTATTTTCCACCGCTACTTTCTTTGCCTAGAGTGTGAATGAATTCTTTTTCAATGATTTCAAAAGCAGCTTCTATGAGTTCTTCTTTGCTGTTACCGATGATTCGATAATGCCAAGCGCAAGGGTATTGAATTTCGTTTTTGTTTTCCATAAAATTTCCTAGTGTGAGATTTGAAAGATTTCTTTTGCCCATTGTGGAATCTTAGTGATTCTTTGAGTGGTGGTTTCAAGACAAACAAGCGTGATAATGGCGGCAAAAATAGGCTTAGAATCTAATTTTTCAAGGCTATTTTTTTGCAAAGAATCTCTAAAGATAGTCTGTTTTAGAGTAATAGAGGCGTTTTTTTGCTCTAGAATCTCGGTGTGAATTGTTAGTAAATCTCCAAGTTTGGCTGGAGAAAGAAACTCTAAAGCCATATTTTTTACTACAAATCCGATATTGTTTTGTTGTGGCAAAATGCCTTGAGAAAAAAACCATTCACTCCTTGCTCTTTCGCAATATTTAAGGTAGTTTGAGTGATAGACAATTCCGCCACAATCTGTGTCTTCATAATAGATTCTTGTTTGATACATTTGGCTTCCTTCCATTTTGTAAAGGGTATTTTATCTTTTTGGTTGTTTAAAAGCAAATTGAGAAGTTTGAAAACTAGAAAGTTTGAAAATGGATTTTAAAAGTTTGGGGCTTAAAATAAAGATGGTGCGGAAAAGAGGACTTGAACCTCCATGCCTTGCGGCGCCAGATCCTAAGTCTGGTGCGTCTGCCAGTTTCGCCATTTCCGCAATTGAGAGAATGAAATTCTATCTAAAATAACTTAATCTAAAATGAAAAGCCAAAAAATTATTGAAATTTTTTGAGCGCTTCATAATTTAGAGTGCCTTTTGGGAATTGCATAGAAATGCAATGGAGGCTTCCGTGTTGTCGGATTAGGACAGAACAATCAATGGGGATAATTTTATGCTTTGGAAGTGCTTTTTGGAGAATCTTAATTGCCTTGTTGTCATTTTTGTCGTGATAAATTGGCAATAAAACGGCACCATTTAAAAATAAGAAATTAGCATAGGTTGCAGGAAGTCGCTCATTATGAAAATACTTAGCCTCACAAAAGGGTAAAGAGACAAGTTTAAAGGGCTTTTGATTGAGATTTTTTAGTTTTTTTAGTTCTTTTTCCATTTTGGCTAAGGCTTGATAATGTTCATCATTTTTGTCTTCACATTTGAGATAAGCAATGGTGTTTTTATCAATAAATCTAGCTAAGGTATCGATATGGCTATCGGTGTCATCTCCTGCTAAATAGCCGTAGTTAAGCCATAGAATCTTTTTGGCTCCAAAATCTTTTTTAAGGATTTTTTCAATCTTGTTTTGGGAATAGGCTGGATTGCGATTTGATTCTAAGAGACATTGAGTGTTTGTAAGTATGATTCCCTCGCCATTTGATTCGATGCTTCCACCCTCTAAGATGATTTTTTTGGTTTTAATTTGTTTAAAAATCCCTAGTTTATGGAGTTGTTTGGTGATGTTGTTGTCATAATTGGCTGCAAATTTTAATCCCCAACCATTAAACCCATAATCTAGTACAAGATTTTGCCCTTGATAGTTAATGGTGATTCCCCCAAAATCTCTAGCCCAAGTATCATTAGTTGGTATCTCTATAAGATAGAGATTTTTTAAATATTTAAGATTCCATTGAGAGTTTTTGGCATAACTTTTGATAATTTGCTTTACTTCTTCTTTGTTTTGACATAAAACAAGACAGGATTGGATTTGAATGATTTCATAAATGATTTGACAATAAACTTCCCTAACTTCTGCCAAATATTCTCTCCAATCAGAATCTTGATGAGGGAAAGCTAGGAGAATACCATCTTGTTTAGTCCATTCGGCATAAAATTTTTTCATTGTTGCTCTTTTTTAAAAAAATGTCGATATTATTATATACAAATTTTTGGTCAAGGAGGACAATATGTCAATACAATCTCTTAAAAGTGGTGTTGATTATACGCAAGAATTACAATCAGCAATGAGTTCTAGTCCGCTATCAAAGGAAACTTCTAGCGCAGAAGAGAGACAAAAAAAGATTCAAGAAGTCGCTTCAAAGGTTGATGCAAAATCAGTAATGACTGGCTATATTGTGCAATTTCAAATGGAAATAAGCATAGTAGCTAAAAATAATTTTGGTGCGCAAGGCGCTACTGGGTTTATGGGGACAAGTGCCTCTGAAGATCCTGCTAAGCTCAATAGCATTTTAAGTGGATTAGATTTAGAGGAGATTGGCTATGATGGGAAGGCATTGCAAGATTTAACGACGCAGGAAGCCAAAGATTTAATTAGTGAAGAGGGATTTTTTGGGGTTAGTCAAACTTCAGAGAGAATTGCTGATTTTGTTTTGGCGGGTGCAGGTGATGATGTCAAAAAACTTCAAGCGGGGAGAGAGGGAATTATACGCGGTTATGAACAAGCAGAAAAGACTTGGGGTGGGGAATTACCAGATATTAGTAAAGAAACCCTGCAAAAAGCTTTAGAAAAAATTGATAAAAAACTTTCAGAGCTTGGTGCAAATGTCTTAGAGCAGGAAGTGTAGAGTTAATTTAACAAAAATAAGGGGTAAGTATTTGATTTTAAGTATTGAGAGTAGTTGTGATGATAGTTCGATTGCTATCACGCAAATCAAAGATAAAAAGATTGTTTTTCATCAAAAAATCTCACAAGAAAGGGAGCATTCTAGTTATGGAGGAGTGGTCCCTGAGATTGCAAGTCGTTTGCATGCAGAGATTCTTCCGCAAATTTTAGAGCACACTCAACCTTATTTTAAAGACTTAAAAGCCATTGCAGTTACGACAGAGCCGGGGTTAAATATTACTTTAATGGAAGGCTTAATGATGGCAAAAACCCTAAGCTTTGCACTTGAAATTCCTCTTATTAGCGTAAATCACCTTAAAGGACATTTGTATTCGCTCTTTTTAGAGCAAGAAGCGATTTTTCCCTTGGGGGCTTTGTTGGTTTCTGGTGGCCATACAATGCTGCTTGAAGCAAGAAGTTTTAATGAAATTAATATCATTGCGCAAACTATTGATGATAGCTTTGGAGAAAGCTTTGATAAGGTTTCAAAAATGCTTGGGCTTGGTTATCCTGGAGGTCCTATTGTGGAGTGCTATGCAAAAAAAGGTAATGATAGGGCTTTTGAATTGCCTTTACCCCTCAAAAGCAAAAAGGATTTTGCTTTTAGTTTCTCTGGGTTAAAAAATGCTGTGCGACTAGTCATACAAAAACAAGAATCGCCAAATGAAGCTTTTATGGGAGATGTTTGTGCAAGTTTTCAAAGAGTGGCAATTGAACATTTGAGTAAAAAAACTCAAATATTTTTTGAGAAAAATTCTAAAAGTGCTGATTCTTGGAAATATTTTGGAGTTATTGGCGGGGCTAGTGCAAATCTTGTGTTGCGTAATGAGATTCAAAAAATATGTGATTATTATGGAGTTACATTGCTTTTAGTACCTTTGGAGTATTGTTCGGATAATGCAGCAATGATAGGCAGAGTTGCCTTAGAATCATACTTTAGAGGTGAGTGGAGTGATTTTAATTTGCAAGTGAAACCTAGAGTGTCAAGTCTCTAGATTTAATTAAAAACAAAATTACTTAAGAATATCTGCAATTTTTTCTAGGGAAAGTTGATTTTGTTGTTCTCCGTTTTGCATATTTTTTAGTGAAGCGCTATGGGTGGCTTGTTCGCTTTCTCCAGTTATAATAACCCATTTGTAGCCTTTGTTGTTGGCGTATTTAAAAGCCTTTTGTGGTTTAATAATTTCTGGATAAACTTCAATTTTTATTCCAAGTTCTCTCAAGTTTTTTGCAGTGGCATAAGCATATTGGAGATTGTCAAGTGGAATTAAAATAGCTTTGGCAGGTGTGCTAGAAGTAATCAGTTCTAATTCTTCTAATCCCGCTAAAAGCCTATCAAGTCCAATGCTTGCGCCCACCCCACTCATTTTTTCATTAGAAAAGTTTTGCGTGAGATTATCATATCTACCTCCAGAACAAACCGAACCCAAAGAGGGTAAATCCCCTAATGTAGTTTCATAAATAATTCCTGTGTAATAGCCTAAACCCCTTGCAATAGAAAGATTAATTTGATAAAAGTTTTGAGGGATTAGGGAGGCTAGAATCTCACAAAGTGCTTCTAATTCTTCTAAGCCTTCTTTGAGTGTTTGATTATAAGTCTTATAAGGAGAAAGCAAGGAAAGGAATTTAAGAGAATCGCCCTCTTGTTTGAGTGCAATAAATTCAAGCAAAGTTTGGATTTGAGTTGGTGTGAGCGAAGTTTTTTCTTGGAGCTCTTTGCTTACGGAATCTTGCCCAATTTTATCAATTTTATCGATGATTCTTAGGATTTCAGTGGTATCCTCTTTAGCATTTAGCGATTCACATAAGCCATTAAAAATTTTGCGATTGTTGATATGGATTGTGAAGTTTTTTAAGCCCAAATCACTTAAGCTTTGGAAAATTACTTGTATAATCTCTGCATCACTTCCAATGCTTTGTGTTCCAATGAAATCAAAATCGCATTGTGTGAATTCTCTATAACGCCCTTTTTGTGCTCTTTCTCCGCGAAAGACATTTCCAATACAATAGCGCTTAAAGGGTAATCCAAGTTCATTTTTGTATTGAGAAATAAATCGAGCAAGTGGCAAAGTTAAGTCAAATCGCAATGCCACTTCACGACCACCATGATCAATGAAATGATACATTTCTTTTTGGATTTCATCACTTCCTTGTTTTTTTAGAATCTCGGCATATTCTAAATGTGGGGTTTCAATAGGGGTAAAGCCAAACTTTTCAAAGGAAGTTACAATACTTTTTAGCATCTGTGATTTAGCATAAGCTTCTTTGGGAAGTCTGTCTTTAAAACCGCTAAGTGTGCGAGGTGTGATAGGCATTTTACACTCCAAATTCGATAGAATTTAAAACAGAAATTTTAGCAAGAAAAAAAAGAATAAAAAATAAAAAAGAATGGTTTTACATAAAATTTTATAAAAATATGCTATGATTACAGCTTTAATTTGTATTTGAAAACATAACATAAAGAAAGGTTAGTTGAATGAAAAAAGGAATTCACCCAGAATATGTGCCTTGTAAAGTAACTTGTGTTACAAGCGGAAAAGAGATTGAAGTAATGAGTGTTAAGCCAGAGTTGAGAATTGATATTTCTTCTTTTTGCCATCCTTTTTATACAGGTTCTGATAAAGTTGTAGATACTGCAGGTAGGGTAGAGAAGTTTAAACAAAGATATAATCTTAAATAACCATATTAAAATGGTTACTTTTCTTCCTACTCCAATAGGAAATTTACAAGATATTTCATTCCATACTTTAGAGGTTTTAGAGAGATGTGAAGTGCTTTTGTGTGAAGATACAAGAGTTACTAAAAAACTTCTCTCTTTGCTGGTAGAGCGTGGTTTTTTAAAAAACAAAATTTATCAATATATTCCCTTTCATACACACAATCAAGCTGAATTTTTAAAACAAGTTTCTTTGGATTTTTTTTCACAAGACATTGCTTTTTTGAGTGATGCAGGTATGCCTTGTATTAGCGACCCTGGAGTGGAGTTGGTGCGATTTTTACAAATCAATGCTTTGGAATATGAGGTGGTAGGTGGTATTAGCGCTTTAACTTTGGCGGTGGCTTTTAGTGGAATTGTAGAGAAAGAATTTACTTTTTTGGGATTCCCCCCTCATAAGAAAAAGGAGCGTTTAGAAAATTTTGCAGAAAATTTTAAAAGTGCTTACCCACTTATTTATTATGAATCGCCTCATCGTTTGCTAGAAACACTAGAGATGATGTGCGAAGTGGATAGTCAAAGAGTGGTTTTTTTGGCAAAAGAACTCACTAAAAAATATCAACAAACTTATAAAGGCACACTTCAAGAAGTTTTAAAAGAATTACAAAAAACTTCTATTAAGGGAGAATGGGTTGTGGTGCTAGAAAATAAAAAAGAGATAGAAAAAGAAAAAACACTCACTCAAGAAATGATTTATTTATTAGACATACCTCCAAAAATCAAAGCAAAAATATTGTCAAAATTAAACAATAAACCAGCAAGTGAATATTATGATTTGCTGTGTCAAAAATAAATAAGTAGAAAAACAATGAAAATAGGATAAAATTAATGGTTGTTTATGGAAAGCGTATTGTTGAGCTAATTTTGGCGCAGCATCAAGAAAGAATTATTAATATTTATTTGGCTAAAGAAATTGATAAAGCTTTTTTCAATCGCTTAAAAAAAACACAAAAACCAATTTTAAGGTTGGATTCTAAAAAAGCACAAGCAATGGCAAAGGGCGGGAATCACCAAGGGTATTTGCTAGAGATTGAAGCCCTAGAGCCAGTAGAATTTCGCTCCATTAAGTCTATGGATTTTGTGCTTGTTTTATGTGGAATTAGCGATGTTGGGAATTTGGGCTCTTTGTTTCGTAGTGCTTATGGGCTTGGCGTGGATGGTATTGTGATTTGTGGGATTCATGACTTCAAGCAAGAAGGTGTTTTGAGAGTGAGTTCAGGGGCAATGCTTGGAATGCCTTTTTGCGTGGTATACAATCCTTTGGATGTTTTTCATGAACTAAAACAGGCAGGTTTTGTATTGCTTGGGACAAGTTTGCAAGGGCAAAATTTACCGATTTCTTTAGAGGGTAAAAAAGCATTAGTTTTAGGTAATGAGGGCGAAGGGCTTTCAAAAAAGGTCTTAGCAAAAATGGATTATAATCTTACAATCCCTATGAAAAGAGATTTTGATTCGCTTAATGTGGGCGTAGCGGGAGCAATTTTAATAGATAGGATAATCAATGGAAGAGATTGAAAAGTTAAAACAAATTGGTGCAAAGGAAATCGCTAACAAAACTCATATCGCATTAAATAAAATCGAAAAGATTTTAAAAATGGATTTTGAAGGATTAAGAGATAGAGTAACTACCATTGGTTTAATTCATATTTTAGAGCGCGAATATCAGATTGATTTGCAAAAATGGTGTGAGGAATATGAGAATTTCTTAAAAGAGAACAAAGAAGAAAAAGAAAAGACAGAGGCAAATATTAATTTTAAAATTATGCACGAAGCAACACAGCAAAATGATTTTAACAATGGTTTGATTATCACTGCGGTAGTAGTCATTCTACTTGCAATTGGAGCTTATTTTTATTTTAATTTTAATTTTAATTTCATGAATAATTCTGTTGAATCTGTAGAGCAAAATAGCACACAAGAACTAGATATGAAAGAATCGCGCAATGAAGTGATGGATAAAAGAATAATACAGGAAAATACAGAAGTAGAAAACAATGCAACGCAAAATTTAGAAATTGCACCTAATCTCAATCTTGATTCCTCTGCTTCAACGCCTTTAGAAGATACCCTTAAAACAAATAGCAACCAAGAAATTCTTACTGAAGAAAATCCTTTAGAAGAAGTAGCACCACAAGTTGAGGCTAAAGTTGAAATTCATCCCTTGTCTAATGTGTGGATGGGAATTATATATTTAGACACTAAACAAAGAGAAACAATGATTGTGGATAAGACTTTTAAAGTGGATTTAAAAAGACCACAAACTATTATTACAGGGCATGGAATGCTAGAGGTGAAAAATAAAGACAAGATGGATAACTATAATCTAGCAAGGCGAATGTATTTTATGGTGAATGATAAGGGGGAGTTTGTGGAGATTAATAGCGCTCAATATCGTCAATATAGCGGAGGTTTGGAGTGGTAAAAAGAATCTTTTTTGCTTTATTATTGATTTTTTTTGCTAATTCTAAACTTTTTTGTAATTCTTTAGATTTTCACATTATCTCACTTGTTGGAGTGCAGGATTATCGTGTGAATCAAAAATTCATACAGAGGCTTTTTGATAATCAAGATGAATTTTTAGATGGAGTTGGACAGCCTAATTTGTATAAAATCTCTAAAGTTCTCAAAGAAAATGGATTGCTAAAGCTGACTTTTGGAATACCTATGGAACTTGAAGTTTCATTTGAGATTAGGCAAAATCCAGCAGCTTTTATGAGTGTGCTTTCTGATGTTTTGGGAGCGATGGGATATTATTATTTTTTAGTAAAGCAAAGCATGCTTGATAGTGAGAAATATCGTTTTGTTTTGTCGATGAATACAGAATATGCCATTGACCCTGTGTTATTGCAAGAAAAGTTGCGTGATTATGGGTATAATGTTTCAAAAATTGAGAGACAAAATGTTAAGCAGTGGGTGTATGTGATTACTCAAGATATTTTAAAATACCCTAAGGCTGTGTTGTTAGAAAAGGGGATAGTTCAAAAAAATGCAAATCTTAAAGGCGAATATTGGTATTCTCTAAAAGAGGGGGGTAAATTATCCATAAGTAGCTTGGGCAATGTTTTGTGGTATCCTAAGATTGTTTTTTTTGATGAGAATTTGGGGATTATCAAAGTGGATTCTTTGGAAGATTCAGTTAATAGAACAAGTGTGATGATTCCAAGTGGGACGGCTTTTGTTAAAATTAGTGATAACTATTTACCGATTGTTATTAAGGGTGGTTTGAGCGTAACTTTAGAATAAAGGAGTTTAAATGTTTGATGAAATTGAGTTTGAGAGAATAAAAAGATTACCAAAATATGTGTTTGCCGCTATCAATGAGATTAAGTTGCAAATGCGACAAAATGGTGAAGATGTCATTGATTTTAGTATGGGAAATCCTGATGGTCCCACTCCAAATCATATTATTGAAAAGCTTTGTGAAGCAGCCCATAAGCCAAAAAACCACGGATATTCTGCAAGCAAAGGAATCTATAAGTTACGACTAGCAATCGCAGATACTTATAAGCGTAAATATGGGGTGGAATTAAATCCAGATACACAAGTGTGCGTGTCAATGGGTTCTAAAGAGGGTTATGTGCATTTGGTGCAAGCTATTACCAATCCAGGTGATACAGCAGTTGTTGCAGAGCCAGCTTATCCTATTCATTACTATGCCTTTATTTTATCGGGTGCAAATGTTGCAACTTTTGGGTTAAAATGGAATGAGGATTATGAATTGGATATGGAATCATATTTTCAATCGCTCAAAAACGCACTACACAATACAATGCCTAAGCCAAAATTTGTTGTAACAAATTTTCCACACAATCCAACGACTGTTGTAGTGTATAAGGAGTTTTATGAAAGATTGGTAGCATTAGCCAAACAAGAGCGATTTTATATTATTAATGATATTGCCTATGCGGATTTGAGTTTTGATGGCTATGTGGCGCCTTCTATTTTTGAAGTGGATGGAGCCTTGGATGTTGCTGTTGAGGGTTATACACTCTCAAAAAGTTATAATATGGCAGGTTGGCGTGTGGGTTGTTTTGTGGGGAATGAAAGATTAATTGGCGCATTACAAAAAATTAAAAGTTGGCTAGATTATGGGATTTATACTCCTATTCAAATTGCTTCTACTATCGCACTTAATGGGAATCAAGAATGTGTTAAAGAAATTGCAGATAAATATGAAAAGAGAATGGAAGTTTTAATAGAGAGTTTTGGGGCAGCTGGATGGAAAATGAAAAAGCCTAAAGCAAGCATGTTTATTTGGGCAGAAATTCCTGAATGTGTAAAGCATTTAGGAAGTATGGAGTTTTCTAAACAATTATTGCAAGAAGCAAAAATTGCTGTAAGTCCGGGGATTGGATTTGGGCATGAAGGGGATAATTATGTGCGAATTGCATTGATTGAAAATGAAAATAGAATCCGCCAAGCCGCTAGAAATCTCAAAAAGTTTTTATCACAATTTAAAGCATAAATAGGCGATGACTAAAAGGTGTTGTGATCATTGTCGTTTAGAGTTTGATGAATCAGTTTTAATTCAAACAGAAATTGCTAATCAAAAAAAATATTTTTGTTGCAGGGGTTGTGAGGGGGTTTATAGATTATTGCAAATTCAAGGTTTGGAGGATTTTTACTCCAAACTAGGCGATCAAAAATTAGAACCCATTCAAGAAAATAAAAACACGGATTTTATGCAGTATGATTCGGTATCTTTTTTGGAGCATTATGGAGAAAAAAAGGGGGATTTTTTTGAAATCTCTTTGATTTTGGAAAGGATTCACTGCATTGCTTGTGTGTGGCTAAATGAAAAAATTCTCTCTCAACAAGAAGGGATTGTTGAAGTTCATATTAATTATACGAACAATAAAGCAACAATCTTATTTGATCCTACTTTAATAAAAGTCTCACAAATTATCCAAATAATTCAACAAATCGGTTATGATGCGCATTTTTATGATTCAAGATTGCAAGAAACCTATGCCAAAAAAGAAAAAAAAGACTATTATATAAAAATGGTCGTTGGAATCTTTTGCGTGATGAATATTATGTGGATTGCTGTGGCGCAATATGCAGGGTATTTTTCAGGAATCTCACAAGAAATGCGAAATATTTTAAACATTGCCGGATTTATTTTAGCAACTCCTGTATTATTTTTTAGTGGCGGAGTATTTTGGCGTGGGGCTTATATGGCTTTTAAATACAAGTCTCCCAATATGGATTTGCTTGTTATTAGTGGTGCTACTTTGGCTTATATTTATTCAATTTATGCAAGTTTTAGGGGTGGAGAAACTTACTTTGAATCAGTGGCGATGATTATTACTTTTGTTTTGATTGGGAAGTTTTTGGAGATTCGGGGTAAAAAAAGTGCCATAGATAGCTTAGATAAACTTAATGCGCAAATACCATTTAGTGTTATGGTGAAAGTGGGTGAAAATTTTCAAGAAAAATCCATAGAATCAGTGGAAGTAGGAGATGTTATACAAGTTAAAGTGGGTGATAGGGTAGCACTTGATGGGATTTTACTCTCCAAAGAAGCCTTGTGTGATGAGAGTGCTTTGAGTGGGGAATCATTACCGCAAGAAAAAATAAAAGGACAAAATATCTATTCTGGTTCTTTGGCGTTAAATAAAAGCTTTATTTATGAAGTTACTAAGGTTTTTAAAGAATCTTTAATGACAAAAATTGTGAATTTAGTTGAAGATTCTTTAAATGCGCGTCCAAAAATTCAAGAAGTGGCAAATAAGATTTCGCGTTATTTTTCATCTGTGATTCTTTTGTTTGCTTTGATAACTTTTGGGTTGTGGTATTTAGTTTGGGAAGTGAGTTTTGATAAAAGTTTAATGGTGATGATTTCTGTGATTATCATTGCTTGTCCTTGTGCTTTGGCTTTGGCTACACCTATTGCTTCTTTGGTTGGACTTGGAGAGGCTTTTAAACAAAAGGTGCTTTTTAAGGAAGCAAGATTTTTAGAAGTGATTGCTAAGGCAAATACTTTAGTGGTGGATAAAACAGGCACACTAACAGAAGGCAAATTGCGAGTTATTGGATTAAGGGATTTTGGTGCAGAGATGAGTGATTTTGAGATTTTGTATGGAATGGTAGAAAAAAGCTCTCATCCAATTAGTGTGGCGTTATTAGGGTATTTTGAAAAATCGTATAAAAAAGCACAGATAGAGAGTGTGGAGCAAATTAGCGCTAGGGGGATTAAAGCAGAAATTAATGGTAAATGCTATGTAGGTGGAAATTTAGAGCTACTTAAAGAAAGTGGTGTGGCATTGCCAAAGGATTTGCAAGAATCGCAAAATAGTGTTTTTTATTTTGCTAGAGAGGATCGCCTTTTGGCGGAATTTTCATTGGAAGATACACTTAAAAAAGATGCAAAAGAATCCATAGAAAAGATTCAAAAAATGGGAATCAAAGTAATTTTGCTAAGTGGTGATAATAGAAGTGTTTGCCAAAGGGTAGCGCAAAGTCTTGGGATTAGCGAATATTATGCTAAGCAAAACCCTATTAACAAAGCAGATTTTATTGATAAACTTCACAAAGAAGGTCAGGTGGTGGTTATGGCAGGGGATGGGATTAATGATTCTATTGCTTTTGGGCGAAGTGATATTGCTATTGCAATGGGCAGTGGGATTGATGTTGCCATTAGCATTAGCGATATAGTGGTGCTTGATGATAGGGTAGGTGGTATTGCTGAGGCTTTTAGAATCGGAAAAAGAACCTTTAAATTTATCAAACAAAATCTTTGGATTTCGTTGCTATATAATGCTTTTATGATTCCACTTGCAATGTTAGGTTATGTTATTCCACTTGTTGCAGCGCTTTCTATGTCTTTAAGTTCTCTTGTTGTTGTGGGTAATAGTCTGCGAATAAAAAGATAAATTATAGTTTGAATATTTTTTTGAGATTTTTTAAGTGTGGATTTGGTTAAGGTGTTTGTGCGTTATGGTAAGCACTCTATGCCATTTTTTAGAAAAACTGAAATTAGCGATGAAGAATTGCAATATTTAGGAGAATATCTCAGTAGAAATTACAAATAAAATACAAAGCTTTCTAGGAAAGATTATTTTTCCTAGAAATTTTGAGTAAAAAGCGAACAATTTCTCCCACAATAATAACACTAAAACCTACAAATAATATTTTTATCCACATTATCAAATCCAATGGTGTTGTCTTGAAAGCTTCTCCTCCAAATTCTACAATTAAGACTTGCAAAGCAAAAGTAAGAATAAAAACTCCAAGCATAAGGCGATTGTTGGTAAGGTTTTTAAAAATACTTTGATTATGCAGTTCTCTTGCGTTAAATGCGTTAAAGAGTTGAAAAATAACAAAAAGCGTAAAAAGAACAGAGCTTTTTTCTTTAGGAGTTGCGCCTAAGAAATTTGTAAAATATTGCAAGAGGCATACAAAAGCAATGAATACTCCATTAATTATAATAAGAATTAGCATATCTTTAGTTATAATATTGGCATTTCGCTTAATAGGTTTTTGGGCTAAAAGGTTTTTTGAAATAGGCTCTAATCCTAAGGTTAGCGCAGGTGGTCCATCCATAATGAGATTTACCCATAAAAGTTGCAAAGCACTAAAGGGTGCTGTTAATCCTGCGATAACTGCAAACAAAACAATTATTACAGAGGAAAGATTGACGGTGAGTTGGAATTGAATGAAGCGTTGGAAATTTTGATAGATGCCTCGCCCCCATTCAATAGCTTTAACAATGGTTGCAAAACTATCATTAAGTAAGATAATATCACTAGCTGCTTTGGAGACTTCTGTCCCGCTAATTCCCATAGCGATTCCAACATCGGCATTTTTAAGGGCTGGAGCATCGTTAATTCCATCTCCGCTTAACGCTACAACATTACCTTGAGATTTTAGAATATTAACAATTTGCATCTTGGTGTCTGGTGTGGATCGCGCAATGATTTTGATTTTTGGGAGAATTTGAAGTAATTCTTTTTGGTTTAAATTTTCTAGCTCACTAGCTTCAATGGCAATAGAATTATGATCTAGTAAATGTAGTTGATTTCCAATGGCTTTAGCAGTAGATAGGTTGTCTCCTGTTAGAATCTTAACATCAATTCCTGCTTTTTTGCAGTTCATAATAGCTTCATATACTTCAGGACGCAATGGATCAGAAATCGCTACAAAGCCATCAAAAATCATTTCAGATTCAAGCAATTCTCTATTTTTAAAATCCCCATCATCTGCAATTTCTTTGTGTGCAAAGGCAATAACCCGATAGGCAAGATTTTGGAAGTAAAGAATTTGTTTGTTAATCTTTAGTGTTTCTTGGCAAGGCATCATCTTGCATTGACTTAGGATTTTTTCGGGACTTCCTTTGCTTAGGCAAAGAACTTTTCCTTTGAATTCTACTAGGCTTGTCATATTTTTTGTTTGGGAAGAAAAAGGAAAGGAATGTAAGATTTTAAAATTCTTGCGTATTTCTTTATAGTGGAATCCTATTTTCTCTCCAAAAACAAGTAGAGCGCATTCGGTTGGATTGCCAATGAAATCGTATTTTTCTCCTTTTTGAGTAATATCGGCAGTGGAATTTAATGCGGCATTATGAAGCATAAAAAAAGCAGAATCTTTAATGGGGCTTGTTTGGAGATTTTGTAGAGAGTGAGAATGGAATTCAAAGATTCTATCTTGAATAAAGGAATGTTCTACACTCATTTGATTTTGAGTAAGTGTTCCAGTTTTATCACTGCAAATAATATTAACACAGCCAATTGTTTCACAAGCAATAAGTTTTTTAATGAGGGCATTTTGTTTAGACATTTTAATAATATTAAGAGCTAATGATATGGCTACAATGGTAGGCAAACCTTCAGGGACAGAGGCAACAATAAGAACAACGCTTGAAATAAAAGCTTGTGTAATGTTTTCAAAACTAATAGTGTCTCTTAGGACAAAAAAGACAACCTGTATGAGAAAGGCTAAAAATGCAGCACTTGCTCCAAAAATCGTGATTCTTCCACTAAGTTTTTGGAGTTTTTCTTGTAAGGGTGTTGTGGTTTGGATTGTTTGATCAAGAGCTTTTGCTATTTTTCCAAATTCAGTGTGATTTCCAACAGCTACGCAAATAGCTTTTGCATTGCCTTGAGTAATAAAGCAACCGCTATAAAGCATATTTTCATAAGTATTATTAGGAGTGTGATTAGAGAGAATAGGATTTTTGATGCTTGGCATACTTTCACCTGTAAGGCTTGATTCGTTGCACATTAGACTTTGAGAATGTATAATGCGACAATCGCAGGGAATCTTATTGCCAGTTTCCAAAAGTAAAATATCGCCATTGACAATCTCTTCTTGCGGGATAAGCTTAACTTCTCCATCACGCAAAGTTTTTATGGTATTGCCTTGAGTGATAGCATTGAGAGTTTCAAAGGCTTTTTGGCTTTTATTTTCCATAATAAGCGTAATAGCTACAGAAATAAATATAGCAATAAAGATGCCAATACATTCTAAAAAGTTTGATTGATTGTGGTAGAGATATTCATAGGTATTAATTCCAAGAGCAAGAAGGGCAGCAAAAATAAGCAATAAAACCATAGGTTCTTTGAGTGCTTCTAAGAGTTGCTTTGTAAGTGTAGGTGGAGGGGATTTTTCAAAGATATTTGCACCAAATTTTTGTTTGTTTTCTAGGGCTTGTGTGGAAGTTAATCCATTTTCTTGATCACTTTGAAATTTGGTAAAGAGTTCTTGTAGCGGAATATTGTGAAACATTTAGCTCCTTTTTGGCTATATACAAAGCTAAATTTTAGGAAGTTTTAAGAATCATATATAGCTATAAGTTATATATGAGTCTCATAATTTAAGGCAAAACCAGATGAGAATCATCAGTATGTTGGTTTGCCACAAGTAAAAAACTTGCTTACTACTCCCTCATGTTTTCAAAATTATAGCAAAAAAAATTTAAGAAAACAAAAGAAAATATGAAAGAATATTGTAAGTAGCCCCTAAAGGCTACTTTTGCTTTAAGATTTTTTAAGCGTGGAGAGAGTTCATATAGAAATTTACAGAGTTTAATCCTTCTTTTTTTGCCCATTCTAATGATTTAGAAACAAAATCCCAGTGAATGTGGCTAAAGAATTTTTCTAAGTAAGCAGGTCTAGCATTTCTGTAATCTACATAATAAGCGTGTTCCCAAACATCAACCACTAAAACAGGAATCAAGCCTTGTGTAACAGGAGTTTGTGCATTGCTTGTTTGAACAATTTCTAGTTTTTTAGAGTTTGGATTATACACAACCCAACACCAACCAGAACCAAAAAGTGTAGTGGCAGATTGCAAGAAAGTTTCTTTGAATTTATCAAAACTTTCAAAGCTTTCATTGATAGCTTCTTGCAATTCGCTACTTAATGGAGTTTCTTTGGGTGAGAGGCAATCCCAATAAAAATCGTGATTATAAACTTGTGCAGCGTTGTTAAAGATTCCGCCTTGTGCTTTTGTAACAATTTCAAATAAAGAAGCCGATTCAAATTCTGTTCCTTTAATAAGATTGTTAAGATTATTAATATAAGTTTGGTGGTGTTTTCCATAATGGAATTCACAGGTTTCTTTGCTAATAAAGCCTTGGATTTCATTAAAAGGTAATGCGCGTAAATTAAACATATTTTTCCTTTAATTTTTTAATATTTTAGACTTTTAAAGTCAGTTAGAATTTTACAAAATAAAAATAAAAAAATGCATTAAATTGAAATATTTAAGTGCTGAATCAATCCATTCTCATCAGTTTGAATTTCATCTTGAGAATCTTCTTGTGTTTCTAGTGTTTTTGTTGTTTCTTGATTCTCTTTTTCTTGATCTTGCTTACCATTATCTTCTTTATCTTCATTGGTTTTTGGGGTTTCTTCAGTTGGGCGCACTTCTTGGACTTCATTTTCTTTATCTTGCATTTCTTGGAGACTAATCATAGCTTGAAAATCTAATTTAACTTGATTATTTGCTTGTTGAATTGAGCCAACTTGTGAGTTTTGATTAATAAAATTTACATTGCTAATTGGAGAGACTGCCATTTTTTCTCCTTTATTCCTTTGTGATTTGGAGTGTTTGTTCCTTTCCGTAGATTACATTTGCGCCTTGAGTAATTTTTACAAATTTTCTTTTGGTGTAATCCACCTCATAATTCCCACTAAAGCTTTTCAAAAAGCCTACTAAAATCTTAGCAGCTTTTTGCAAGATTATATCAGGAATCTTATTTTTTCCACAATGAATAATAAGATGAGAGCTTGGAATATCGCGGATATGCATCCAAATATCATCGGCTTTTGCTTCTTTAAGTAAAGCGATATTTTCTTTTTCGCTTTTACCAATAGAGACTTTAAAACCTTCGATAAAAAAGCTCTCAAAGGACTTGGAAATTTTTTTTTGTTTGATTTCTTTTTGGGAGTTTGAATCCAAAATTTGCAAATCATTGAGATTTGTTACATTTTGAACCATTTCTAAAAGTTTAGAATAAAAGGTGATTTTATCTTGCAAATTCTCTTCTTGAAGATGGATATTTTGTGCTTTTTTGCTTAGTTTTTTGGAGTTTTCAAAGAAAATTTGTGCGGCATGGCTTAGAGAAGTGGCTTTTGGTGGAAGCGTGATTTTGGTATCTTGGAGAATAATTTTTGTGCCTTTGAAATTGGGATAAAGATAGAGATTTTGGAGAATGAGTTTTCCATAATTTGATTCGTTTTGCGCGGTTTTTTCTAGCTCTTGTTTGTTTTCTAAATTTTTTAAAAAATATTGAAGTTGCTTGATTTTTTGAGTGATATGGGTGCTTGATTTTTGGATTTTTTGTTTTAATTCGTTTTCTTTAATTTTTAAAAAATTATTCTTTAGAGTTTCTAAAAGCTCACCTTCATCTTTTAAAATTGGCTTTTTATTGGGCTGTGGGAGAGGTAAAAGAGGGCGTGAGATTTTAACTTCGCGGAAAGATTGATCTTTTGTGATGTGTCGCAAAGCATCAATAACAATGAAGTCTGGAGTAAGTAAAATAAGATTGGTATAACAGCCTGTAAATTCAGCTTGCAAAAGAGTGATATTGGTTTTGTAACTATTTTGTGTTTCTAAGAAAAGCTGTAAAATTCGATTGTCTCCATCAACTTTGGCGTTTTTGATTTGAGCGTTATAGCAGAGTTTTTGGAGACTTTTATCAAAAGGAGCATTATAGAGTTTAGGAGGGATTAGTTGATCTTGTGTGAGATAAATGCTGCTTTTGGATTTGCTTAGATCAAAATAAAAGATTTCTCCGCTAATGTCAAGTTTAAAAAGATTATCCCCAATGCGCTTAATGGAGCGGAGTTTTTTGGGAGAATCGTTGAGATAAATGGCAAATTTTTTTAGAGTGTTTAGATTCATAGCTTGTCTTTTAGAGATTTTGAAGTCGTTTGGTGGCAAAATCGATGGCTTCTTGTGTGATTTCACTACCGCTAATCATTCGCGCAATCTCATGGATTCTGCCTTCCTTATTAAGCAAGGTGATTTGCGATCCTTGGGGCTGTTTTTGGACGAGAAAGTGGGAGTGCGCTAGGCTTGGCATATGAGATTGGTGAGAGATAGCAAAGATTTGATAATTTTGTGAGAGTTGATATAGGACTTCTGCAACACCTTGAGATTCTTCTCCACTTAAGTTTGCATCAATTTCATCTAAAATAATAATAGATTGATTTTTTGTCTGTGTGTTTTGAGTGAGCAAAAGGGCTAGGGAGAATCGATTAAATTCTCCGGCGCTTAAATTTTTTAATTCCGTGTTAAGGGTGATATTAAAATTAACATTCCCCAAAATTCCCCATAAATCAGGTGAAATTTCTTGAAGTGAGATATTAGCAGGGGGCATTTTTAGATTTTTTAAAGTGGTATTTAGGGCTTGAGTGAAAGAAGCAAGATGAGTATTTCTTGATTCTAAGAGTGTTTTGGCATTTTTTTTGAGTGATTGTTGGCATTGGTTTAAGGTATTTTGAGATTCTTTTAAGAGAATGTCTAAGTTTTCATATTTGGCAAGTTCTTGTTTTTTGTTTTTTAAAGTTTCTATGGCTTCATCTACTCCGCCATAGCGATGTTTTAAAGCACTTAAAGCTTCAATTCTATTAAGAATCATTTCAGGATCAATAGATTCAATTTCGTTTAATCGCTCACTTTCTTGCTGACAAATTGTTTCTAATTCATTGAGTGCATTCAAAATAGAATCGTTTTTACAATCAATAAGGTTAAGAAAATTTGAGATTTTATGGGTTTGACTTAAGAAACTTTGAATCTCTTGCAAACTTTGGGCTATTTTTTCTTTTTTGGAAAATTCTTTTTTAAGCACTAAAAGTTCTTCATATTCGCCTTTTTTGGGATTAAGCGTTTCTAGCTTTTGGATTTCAAATTGCAAAAATTCTTTGAGTTCATTGACTTTGAGCGATTCTTCTTGGAGTTTTTTGAGTGCATTTTTAGCATTTTGGTATGCGCCAAAGGCATTTTGGTAGTCCTCTAAAAAGTTTTTGTGTTTTGAATCTTGAGCGTTGCAAAATGAATCTAAAGCAAAAAAAAGATTCTCTTCTTTAAAAGAATTATAAGATTTTGTGCCTAAGTGTTTTAAAAATGGAGCAAAAATTTCAGTAATTTTCTTTTTAGGAATATTTTGCGCATTTAAAAAATAGCGGATTTTGTCTTTTTTGGTAAGTGTTAAGATAACTTCGCCCTCATCAATTAAGCCTTGAAATTCTTCTGGGATTCCATAGAGTTCTAGCGTGGCTTCTAGGGTTTGTGCGTTGCTTTCTTTTAATCCAAAAAGAGCTAGGATTGATTCCATTAAAACAGACTTTCCAGCCCCACTTGCTCCACTAAAAACATTAAAAAAGGGTGAGGGTTCAAAACAAGCAACTTTAAAGGCAGGAGAATCTTTGATAACGATTTTTTTGATTAAGATTTTTTGCATTATTCATAATCTCCCCAATGAAATTTTTCTTTGAGAATTTTAAAATAATCCCAATGAATGTTGTGAATGAGCTTGGCTCCATCTTTTTGGGTTTTTATGGAGATTTTTTGCCCGGATTTGAGAGTTTTATTTTCTTGTCCATCAATAACAATATTGCAAATCCCCTGTTCTCCAAGCTCTATATCAATGGTAAAATTTGCAGGTAGAATTAGAGGTCTTTGGGTTAAAGAATGCGCACAAATAGGGGTTAAAAGTAGATTGTGAGAGAAAGGATAGACAACGGCGCCACCCGCGCTAATATTATAAGCTGTAGAGCCTGTTGGGGTAGCAAGAATCAAACCATCTCCATAGTAAGAATTAAAGTAATTTCCATCAATATAGGCTTTGAGATGAATCATAGAAGCATCATTAGGACGGGCTAAAATAATATCATTGAGTGCAAAAAAGCTTGTTTTATCATCAATTTTTCCTTCAAGCATCATATGATTGGTGATATTGTAGTTTCCAGTTTTAAGATTTGGCAAAAAAGATTGAACTTCGTGTTTTTGTAAATCTGTAAGGAATCCTAAATGCCCCATATTGATTCCCAAAATTGGCTTTTGATATGAAAAAGATCGTCTAGCAGTGGAGATGAGTGTGCCATCACCTCCAATAGAAATTAAAGCATCGCAATATTGGCAGAGATCTTGGAAGTTTAAACCATTTCTATTAATCATACCACCACTAATAGAATCTAGCAAAACTTCAAAGCCAAGTGAATGGGCAAGGCTTTGAAACTCCAAAAAATATTCTTTGAGTTCGGGGGTTGAGGGGCGTAAGATTACACCTAAAGTGTGAATTTCTTTCATTCTACGAAATAAGCTTTGATTCTATAGCCTCGTTTGTCTTTTGATTCTAAACTTGGACCTTCAAAGGCAGTAACATTTGGTAGCTTTTTGTTAATTTCTCTAATTGCATTCCACGCTCTAAAACTAGCTAAACCTTCTTGCTTGAGTTCAGGAGAAAGACCTTTATAGGGGTTGTTATCAACAATTCCTTGCACTTCAAAGGCAACAACTTTTTTGTCATTTTCTAGTTCTTTGCTAATTTTAGTAGCAAGAGAAAGGAGGCAGCCTTGTGGAATCTCCCATTTTCCAGTTTGCATTGAAAAGCACTCTGCTATGATTTGTTTTTTAGGTTTGATGGTATAGCGTAATTGCAGTGTTGTTGGCTTTTGTGTTGAGTTGCTTAGAGATTGAGAGAGTCTTTGAAGCTCTTTTTCTTTTTGAATAAGGGCGTTTTGTAGGCGTTCAATCTCTTCATCTTTGGCGTATTCTTGTGTGTGTTCTTCATTAGCAGGTTGCATTTCTTTTTTGTTTAGTGAGTTTTGTAGATTGCTGATGATATTTTTGCCCACTCCGTTATTAAGGAAATAGTAACCTAAGCTAAAAATAATGGCAATAAGTAAGATTAGCAATAACAGATAAGTTAAAAAATGGCTTTTTTTAGGCTTTTCTTCAAGATTTAATTCAACAGATTCATTTTCTTGCGACATTTTAACTCCTTAAATAGCATTTAAAGTTTGATTTAATGTTTTCATAGGCTTCATTAATAATGCGGAATTTTTCAGAGTAACCTTCGATAATTTTAGAATCTTGCCCATAAACATTATCAGGATGATAAATTTTTGCAAGTTCAATGTAGCGATTTTTTACACTTTCAAACTCATCGTCTTCTCTGCAACCTAAGATTCTATAACTTCTCTTAAGCAATCTTTCTTCCTTGGTAGTGTAGGGCTCAAAGCATTCAAAAGTGTTGTTGGTTTTGAAAGTTTCATAATCAAAATCCAAAACAACATTGTGGATAATTTTTTGAGAGAGCATTGCAATGAGTTTTTCCCAAAAATAAGAGCTACTTGAATCTAAAAAAATTTCTTGCTTAGTGTAGCTAATAAGAAAATCTTGAAATAAGGAAGTCAAATAGCGTCTTGCAAGACGATTTGGGCGATTTAGTCGCAAACAAACTTGCGCTCTTGCTAGGCTACTATGCAGGATTTGCAAAGAAACAATGATATGCTCTAAAATAGCCTTGTTTTCAATCATTTTAATGCGGATTGGAAGGTGGCTACTATCGATGATGGATTGGAAGCTTGGATTGTCTTTTTTATTTTCTTCTTGCATAGCGACATGATAAGCCCAATTTAAAAAATAATCCTTTTTATAGCGTTCCCCATCATCTAAAATCAATACTGAACTAGAGAGGCGATAGGCTTTGGAGAAGTGCTTGTATGCAAAATCAATAGCGCGTTTTAAAAAGCGCGATTCTTTTTCAATGCTAATTTGAATGTATGGCTCTAAGAGCTCTACTTTCATTTAAACTTCCTTGTTTTTAGTGTCTTGTCTGCTTATAAGCAACTCTGGTTCCATATTCATAAATTTTTTGATAATTTGTAGATTTTTTATAATTTTATCAATTTCTGTCTTAAGATTTGTCATTTGATCATTAATGAGTTGAATTTTATCGCGCGTGAGATTCTCCAAGCCTTTTAAAAATTGAGAATGGGTTTTTTTAAGTAGATTCATAGGTCCAAATAATTGAGCTTGTAAGGGTTCAAAACAAAAAGATTCATTAAGATAATCGCGGATATTTTCTAGGGTGGGTGAAAAAATTGCAAAATCTTGATTTTCTTGATGTTTGGCAATGGAGTTTTTAAGTTTTAAATCAAGCTTGTTGAGTGCCGATTCAATTGCGTTATTATAATTTAGTGTTAGAAAATGGCTTAAGAAGTGAAGTTGGCTTTGGAGATTGGAGGTGGCTAGTAAGTCATTTTTATCAAAATCAGTTATAAGGCATTCGTAATATTGCTGTGAAAAATGTTGCAAGTCTTTGAAGCTTTGGCTATTTGGGGCGTATTTATAAATCTCTTGTTTTTGAACTTCTTTGTCTTGCCATTGCTTGGTTTTGGATTTTAAATCTTTTGAGAATTCTTCCACTAAATCTCGGAATAAATTACAAAAATTATGGATTTGTGCGCTTAAGGCTTTGAAATCTTTTTGAAAAGGTGAATCTTGATTTTGGAGGCGGATTTTAATTTGCTCTAATGGTAGCGACACAACTTCCTTATTTTGTAAAATAATTTTTTCTTTAAAAAGTGATTTTTGCTTAATGGGAAAATTAAGAGTGATTTTTTCTAGGTTGTTATAGATATTTTGTGCAAGAGAATCCAAAAGCAAATCTAAGGTTTTATAGAGATTGTTGAAAATTTGCTGTTGCTTTTCTTGGTGAGTTTGGCTTTTTAGAGTGGTATTGTGGAGATGATTAATAAATATTTTAGTTAAAGATTTGTAGCAAAGTAAAGTTTTGTGGTATTGGTAATGAAGTAAAATATGCATTTCTTTAAGTTTTTTAAGAGTGCTGTATTCTTTAGAAAGGGTTGCTTTGGGCTTGATAGTATGTGTTATGAAATCAAAGATAGCTTGCATATTGGATTGTTTGATGAGGTTTATATAGTCAGTATTGTTTTGGCTTGTGCTTTGAATGGATTTTGAAGTGAATTGAAAATCAGATTCTAAGGTGCTTAAAAGTGTTTCTTTATTTTCTATGTGAATGAGATTTTGAATCTTTGAAGAGAGATTGGAGAGAAGATTTTTTAGGATTTTTTGAGGGGAGTTTAGATTGGCTTGAAGTCCTATTTTTGCAGAAATTGGAATGACTTCTGCAAAGATTCCATTAAAGGCTTCTTTGGCATATTGAATGCTTAAATTGATTTCTTCTTGAGATTTTAAGCGATCTTTTTGATTTAAAACACAAAGGCTTTTTTGTGCATAATGTTTGATGAATTCCTTAAGGAGCTGTTTTTCGCTATTTTTTCCAGCATTATCAATAAGCGTTAGCCAAATAATTCCATCCACATTTTCTAGAATTTTTAAAGTTGTATTGGTGTCTTCTTGATTTTGGGAGTTAAACCCTGGAGTGTCAAGAAAATTAATTTCTTTTAAGAGTAAAATAGGTGCATAAAGGCAAAAATAATCAATGTTTTGAGAATTTTGTCTTGTAAGCTTGTGGAGAAAATCAATATTTTGTGGAATCTTATGCCCATTTTTATAAACAACCTCCAAAATATATTCATCTCCATAACAGATTTTGCAGACTTTTGAAGTTATTGGTGTGATTCCAGTTGGCAAGATATTTTCACCCAAAAGAGCATTTAAAAAGGTGCTTTTACCGCTTGAGAATTGCCCAATAATAGCAATTTGCATAGCTTCTTGATTTTTATCATAAAGATCACGAAAAAATTCTAGGGAGTAGTCATTTGGATTAAGATTGTTTTGGCAATCTAAAAGTAACTTTTGGATTGGGGTGGTTTGTGAGTTTTTTTGTAGAATCTCTTGGCATTCTTTTAGGAATTGTTTAAGCATTGGAAATCCTTGTTGCGTATTCTTGGATATTTTGGAGTTGGTTTAGGTGATTTTTGATTTGTTCTTGAAGGGCAAGAATTTCTTGTTCTTTTTTGACTTTGTTTTCTGAATTATTTTGTGAATCTTCAAGGCTTTTTTGGAGAATCTTTTCTTTAGTTTGCAAAATAAGTTCTGATTCTTCTAAAATCTCATTAAAGTGATTTTGGAGATTTAAAAAGAGCTGCGATTGGATAGTTTTGCTTTGGTTATAGATGGATTCTTTAAAAGATTCAAAACCTAAAGAAAAAGCATTTTGTAGCGAATTTAAGAGTTTTGCATCTTTGTGTTTTAATGAAATATGACTTAAAATTTGTATTTTAATCTTAAGAATCAAAGTCTCATTAAGCTTGATTTGTGAGAGTTTTAAGCTGTGATTTAGGGTAAATTGGCTGATGAGTTGAGAGATTTTTTGAGAAAAATTATACTGATAAACTCTTAGAATATCAATTAAAAAATCTTTTAAGCCTTGCAGGAGAATTTTTTCTACTCGTTCTTTACTTGGTGTTTTGTTTTGATTGTAATCATACATAATGTCTTCAAAGATTCGTTCAATGAGTATGTTTTGTGCTTCAAGAAGCTTTTGGGAGAGCAGGTTTGTTGCTGTGTTGGCATAATCTTGTAATTGTTGCTGTATGGCTTGTAGTTTTTGCTTGGTGGAGTTTAGCTCATCTTTAGCCTTTTGTGTCTCTTGTTTAGTGCTTTCAATAAGAGAGAGAATGGATTCTCTTGAGCTAAAAAGCAGTGTTTTTTCAAGATTGAGATTTTCTTGCAAAGCAAGAAAGGCTTTTTTAAAGCCTTGCGTAGCTAGATAAATGAGATCTTTTGCTTTGGTGCTATTGCTTCCTATGAGAGTTTTTTGTAAATATTCAATGAGAGCATTAAAATTGGATTCTTGGAGGGTGTATCCTAACTCTTTAGCTTTTTGGGGATTAGTTTGGCAAAGAAGTGCAGGATAGCTTGCAAGGCAAAGAAAATCTAGGCGCTTTATCAACAGAGTACCATCTTGGAGTGTAGAGATTTGGCTTTGTATAGTTTCTTTAGTGTAATCTAGGGCTTGAAGTAGATCTTTTTTTGAGAGTAAATCAGCGTGGGTTAAGATAATAAGAATCCTTGAAATATTGGAGTTTTGCAAAGCTTCTAAAATAAAGTTAATATCTAATTGGGTGGCGCTTTGTGAGGCATTCATCGCGTGAATGAGTAAATCGCATTGGTAAAGATAATTCTTGGTGATTTCTTCTCTTTGGATAATAGGATCATCAAGTCCTGGAGTATCAACAATTTCCACTTGATTTTGCAAGAATTGCAAGGGCGTAAAGAGCGTGGTTTCTTTGATAAGATTGCAAAGTTTGCTAGGAGAGTTCGCAGAAGTGAATTTTGGTAGCTCTTCAAGTGGAATCTCAAGGCTTTGTTTGGGATTAGAATCTAAAATATATTGAGAAAGAAAGCTTTGGAATTCTTGGTTTTGTAATAAAGATTCAAGATAGTTTGGTTCTAGGGTGTTTTTTAAATCTTCCCATTCTTGTTTGCTCCAAAAATTTATTTTTGCATAGGAAGTTTTGTTGTATTTGAGAGTTGTTAGACTTGCAGTTTCTGGTATAGTGGAGCTGCCTAGAATCTCTTTGCCCAAAAGCGCATTTAATAAAGTGCTTTTGCCTGCACTTAATACTCCTGTGATTCCTATGGAGAAATGTTGAGACTTGGTTTTTGTTAAAAGATTTTGTAATGAGCTTTGAATATCTGCAAACATAGGGATAGAGTGCATTTGATTTTCTAAAATTGCAAGGCTTTCTTCAAAGAAATTTTCAAAATGTTGTATGGAAGAAGTGGGTGGGGTAGTTTTGGTTTGTTGAGAATCTAAAGGGATTTTTGAGAGAAATTGAAAAAGATGTTTGAAGTGGGCTTCTTCAATGATTTGATTTTGATTGAGAATTTTAAGTTTATTTAGAGTTTCTTGGAGAATGGTTTTGATTTTTGGGTTATTAGATGAGTGTTGTAGCTGAAGTAATAGACTAAGTTGAGCTTGTTTAATAAGTTTAAAGTTTAAATTTTCTTGGAGATAATTTTGGCAAATATTTTGCAGGGTTTGGGATTGCCAAAAAAGATTAAAACTTTTTGGACTAAGGCTAAGTAAAATAGCTAAAATATCACTGCAAGAATTTGGCGGTAAGTTAAGGATATTTAGATTACCTAAAGGGTTTATTTGATCATAATTTTCTTTTAGCCATTCCATAGATTTATCCTTTGATAAAATGTTTTTTAGATTGATAAAAAATCAAAGCACTTACAAACAAAATAATCCCTAGAATCAAACAAAGAGTATTCCAGCCAAAAGGGCGATAAATGTAAGTGGGCAATGTTGTCCCAAGTGCGCCACCTGCATAGTATGAAGCAAGATACAAGCCATTGGTGATTCCCTTTTGCTTGGTGGAGATTGTATTGATTAATGCAGAAAGAGTGGAGTTAATGATAAACATACCGGCACTTAACACAAACACTGCAAAAAAGAGTTGCCAAAAATCTCCATAAAGCATCATAAGACACGCACAAGAAAAAATCACAAAACCGATGCTGATAGTTTTTATTTCTCCGCCAATAAATTTGATAATTTTTTGCGAAAAAAGAGCGGCTAGAATACCAATGATATATCCAAGATACATAAAGCCAATTTGTGCTGCAGTAGTGCTTGGATCAAGTGAGGAAACATAAAGGGGCATAAAATTAAGAGTGCCTTGAAAACAAAAGAGGATTAAAAATGCTGCAAAATACAACAAGAAAAAGCGTTTGTCTGTTAAAAAATCTAAAAAGATTCTAAAGGTGATTTTTGTATTTTTAATTTTTTTGTTAGTATTTGGGAGCTTTGTAATAAGTGCTGCAATCACAAGACTTGTAATTCCAAGGGCTAAAAAAGTGAATTTCCAAGAAAAAATAGTCGTCAAAATTCCACCACCAACGCGAGAGAGAACACCGCCAAAAATTGTAGAAGCAATATAGGCGCCAATGTATTTATTGCTAGAATCAATGCGTGTAAGGCAAGTAACGGTTGCTGTAAGTGCCGCAGGAATAGCAAGTGATTCTCCAATTCTAAGGATTAGAAAACTGCTATATTGTTGGCTTAAACACAAAAGGCATTGAAAGATTCCAAGCAAGGCTAGTGAAATAATTAAAATAAGTCGAGTATCAAACTTTTCTAATAAATAACCATAAAAAATAGGGGCGATGGCTAACATAAAAAGGGGAATGGAAGTAAAAAGGGTAACTTGAGTGGTAGAAATAGAAAACTCTTTAATTAATAAAGGCTGTATGGGCTGTGTGATATAAAGTGTTGAAATAGTAACCATTGCACTTAACATAATGATAAAAAGATGATAGTTTTTTTGCATAAGAAATTCTTTATCAATTTTGTTTAGGTTTAGGTTTAGGGTTAAAAAATTTTTGTATCATATTCTTAGAAACTTTAAAAAAGTATAAAATAATTAAACTATTTTTTATTTTTGGCAATAAAAGCAAAAAACTGAAATATTCTCTTATTGTTTATTTAATAAAAAATGTTAAAATTTCAAAAATTTAAGGAGTATCGATGAAAGTATTATTATTGCGAGATGTGAAAGCATTAGGAAAAAAAGGTGAAATTTGCGAAGTAAAAGATGGGTATGGAAAGAATTTTTTAATTGCTAAGGGAATGGCAGATTTTGCAACTAATGAAGTGATTAATCGCTACAAAGCAACACAAAAAAAGATGGCACAACAAGCAGCAGAAAATAGAGCTTTAATGGAAATGGCAGCCAAGAAGATTGAGGAAATTACTCTAAAAATTTCTCAAAAAGTTGGTGCAAATGGTTCTCTTTATGGTGCAATTACCAAAGAAGATATTGCAGAAGAGCTTGCTAGAGCGCATCGTTTGGAGATTGACAAAAAAAGTATTGAGCTTAAAAGTCCAATTAAATCTACAGGGGTTTATGAAGTAGAAATTAAATTAGGCGGTGGAATCCACGCAAATTTGAAAATTGATGTAGAGGCGCTGTAATGTTTGAAGCAACAACGATATTAGCCTATAAAACAGAAAATGGGGCAGTCATTGGCGGAGATGGACAAGTTACTTTTGGAAATTGTGTCTTAAAGGGTAATGCTACTAAGATTCGCACACTTTATCACGGACAGATTTTAAGTGGCTTTGCAGGAAGTACAGCAGATGCTTTTAGCCTTTTTGATATGTTTGAGGGAATCTTAGAAAACAAAAAAGGGGATTTGCTTAAATCAGTGATAGAGTTTTCTAAAGAATGGCGTAAAGACAAGTATTTAAGGCGTTTAGAGGCGATGATGATTGTTTTAAATAAAGAGAAAATTTTTATTTTAAGTGGCACAGGCGATGTGGTAGAGCCAGAAGATGGAAGAATTGCTGCTATTGGTAGTGGCGGAAATTATGCACTCTCGGCTGCTAGAGCTTTGGATAGATTTGGTGGTGGGCAAATGCAACCAAAAGATTTGGTTTTAGAATCGCTTAAAATTGCAGGAGAGCTTTGCATTTATACTAATCAGAATATTAAGATTTTAGAACTTTAAAATAAGGAACAAAAGTAGGAAAAATGGAAAATTACATTGCGATGACACCAAAAGAGATTGTGAGTTATTTGGATGAATATATTATTGGGCAAAATGATGCTAAAAAAATTGTCGCTATTGCATTGAGAAATCGTTATCGGAGATTGCAACTTCCAAAAGAGATTCAAGAAGAAGTTATGCCCAAAAATATTTTGATGATTGGTTCAACAGGAGTTGGTAAAACTGAAATTGCAAGACGCATGGCTAAAATGATGGGATTGCCTTTTGTTAAAGTAGAAGCTAGCAAATACACGGAAGTGGGATTTGTGGGAAGAGATGTTGAATCAATGGTAAGAGATTTGGTGGTGGCTTCTATCAATCTGGTTAAAGAAGAGCATCGCCAAAAAAATGCACAAGGGATTCAAAAATATGTTTTAGATAAGATTGTAGAAAAATTAATCCCTCCGCTTCCTAAAGGTGCTAGTGAGCAAAAAATAGAAGAATATGAAAAAGCTTCAGAAAAGATGAGACAAAAGGTAGAAAATGGAGAAGTCGATCATCTAAAAATTGAGATTGAAGTTCCAAAACGCGCCTTTGAGATTGAAGATGGAAATATGCCAGCAGAGTTTGCAAAAGTGCAAGAGACTATTGCTAGGGTTTTTATTGCTTCACCTAAAGAAAATCCCAAAAAAGAAGTGAGTATCAAAGAGGCAAAAGAGATTCTAAAGATTGAAGCAAGTGAAGCCCTATTAGATTTAGAAAGCATTAAGCAAGAGGGGCTAAAAAGAGCGGAGAATAGCGGTATTATCTTTATTGATGAAATTGATAAAGTTGCTGTGAGCTCTAATGCTCAAGGCAGACAAGATCCAAGCAAAGAAGGAGTTCAGAGGGATTTGCTACCTATTGTAGAGGGAAGTATTGTAAATACCAAATATGGAAGTATTAAAACTGATCATATTTTATTTATTGCTGCAGGGGCTTTTAGTTTGAGTAAGCCTAGTGATTTGATTGCAGAATTACAAGGAAGATTTCCTTTGCGTGTTGAGCTAAATAGCCTTGATGAAGAAGTGCTTTATAAAATATTAACTCAAACTAAAAATTCAATTTTAAAGCAATATGAAGCACTTTTAGCAGTTGAAGAAGTAACTTTAAAATTTAGTGAAGAAGCCATTAGGGCTTTGGCGCATTATTCTCAACTAGCTAATGAAAAAACAGAGGATATTGGGGCTAGAAGATTGCACACGGTTGTAGAGCAAGTTATTGAAGAAATTAGCTTTGAAGCAGAAAATTACAAGGGTCAGGAAGTGGAAATCACAGAATCTCTTGTCAAAGAAAAGCTAGATAATCTTGTGGCTAATAGTGATATTGCACGATATATTTTATAGGGTTTTTCTTGGAAAGTAGAGCAGGATTTGTAGCGGTATTGGGACGACCAAATGCAGGGAAAAGCACTTTTTTAAATACGCTTTTGGGTGAGAGATTAGCACTTGTTTCACATAAGGCAAATGCAACAAGAAAACGAATGAATTTGGTTTTAATGCACGAAGGAGTGCAAATTGTCTTTGTGGATACTCCTGGGATTCATAAACAGGAAAAATTACTCAATCGGTATATGTTAAAAGAAGCAATGCAGGCGATGCAAGATTGCGATTTTTTGCTTTTTTTAGCACCAGTTAGCGATAAGATTGGTTTTTATGAAGAGTTTTTGCAAAGTGCAAAAAATAAACCCCATCTACTACTTTTAACTAAGAGTGATAGTATAAGTAAAGAAGAGTTGTTTTGCAAAATACAAGAATATCAAAAATATCAAGATTTCTATAAAGCATTGATACCTATTTCTTGTAAGGATTTGGGCTCTTTAAAAAATGTTGTGAAAAAATTAGCAGAAATGATGCCACCAAATCCTTATTACTATAGTCCAGAAATTTTAAGCCCAAATAGCACCAAAGAGATTGTAAAAGAGATGATTAGAGAATCGTGTTTTGAAAATCTTAGTGATGAGCTACCCTATGAAAGTGATGTTGTAGTCAATCTTTATAAAGAAAAAAAGGATTTGGATTATATCAAAGCAACTATCGTTACTCACAAAGAAAGCCAAAAAGCAATGGTAATTGGCAAAGAGGGTAAAACTTTAAAAAGAATTGGAAAAAGCGCAAGAGAGAAAATAGAGAAGTTTATCGAGAAAAAAGTGTATTTAGAGCTTTTGGTTAAAGTTGTGTCAGGCTGGAGTAAGCAAAAAGAAAGCTTAAAGAAAGTCGGTTATGATTTTGAAGATTAAATGGAGAGAAAATGAAAGTTATATGGTTATTGTTAATAGCGGTTTTGAGTTATGCTAATGAGTATGAGTGGATTGGGCTTTATAGAGAAAAAGGAGTGGAAGCACTAGAAAAAAAGATTGATGAGATTTTACAAACACGAGATTATTGGAAAGAAATGCTTAAAAACCAAGATACGCGTTTTGGTTATTATGAGAATTTAAAATATCTTTTTATTGCTTCAAAAGATGCGCCAAAGCTAGAATCTCCAAAACTAAAACTTTATGTTTTGGAAAATGGCAAGTGGGTGGAGAGGCTAAATGCAAATAGTTTGGTTGGATCTAAAGGCGGAAATAAACAAAAAGAGGGAGATTTGGCAACGCCTATTGGGGTTTATACGCTAGAGCAAAGATTAGTTGGTTTAAATCAATATTATGGACCTTTGGCTTTGACAACTTCTTATCCTAACCTTTATGATAGATTGCAAAAACGCACAGGTTATGGAATTTGGATTCATGGAATGCCACTTAATGGAAACAGAGAAGAGCTTAATACACGCGGTTGTATTGCTATTGAGAATAATCTTTTAAAAGAAGTGGATCAAATTGTTAATCATCGCGATTCTTTGTTAATTACTTTTGCTAATGAAATTAAAGAAGCCAAAAAAGAGGACTTAGAGATTATTTTATCAGATTTATTTCAGTGGAAAGAAGCTTGGAAAAATAATGCCATTGATGAGTATCTTTCTTTTTATGGTGAAGATTTTATTCGCTATGATGGGCAAAAATACAATGCATTTGCTGCAGTGAAGCGACAAATTTTTAATAAGAGAGAGGAGAAAAATATACAATTTAGCAAAATTAATATCTCGCCTTATCCTAACGAAGAGGGTAAGAATCTCTTTAAAATCAGCTATCATCAAGACTACAAAGCTTATTTAAATGGAAAGCTTAATTATTCTTCAAATGGAGACAAGGAGCTTTATATCGAGCTAAAAAAAGGGAAAATGCAAATTTTAGCTGAAAAGTAAGGATTTTAGAATAAATTCCGCTCTTTTTAGAGCGATGGTGCGGTGCGAAATTGAATTTTTTTCTTCATCGCTAAGTTCTGCTAAGGTTTGATTAAAGCCTTTGGGGATAAACATAGGATCATAGCCAAACCCATTTTTGCCTCGTTTATGCGCAATCACATCGCCATACATAAATCCATGAGTGCTAAAGTCTCCGTAAAAATGGCTAATTCCAATACTTGCACAATAATAAGCGCTTGAAGTTTGATTGGGAAGTTTGGCAACTTCTGTTAAAAGTTTTTCTAAATTGGCTTGAGAATCTCCTCCGCTATATCGAGCACTATAGATTCCTGGCTTACCACCAAGTGCATCCACACAGATTCCGCTATCATCAGAGAGAATAATATCGTTTTGTGTTAAGAGATTCTTTTCTTTGAGGGCGTTAAAAACACTTTTGGATTTAATAAGCGCGTTTTCTTGGAAAGTTTGCCCATTTTCTTCTATCTCAAAGGGAGAGATAAGTGCATCCCAAGCAAGAATCTCTAGGTTGTCTTTTAAGTTTTGATAAATTGCCTGAATTTCTTTGATTTTATCTTGATTAGAGGTGGCTAAAATTAGTCGCATTGTATTGCCTTATTTATGGTATTTTAGGTAGAATTAGCTTTCTGTTTTTGTAATTTTAGCAAAAAAAATGGAGAATCTATGAAAGAGCATTCTTTAATAAAACAAACAATACCTTTAAGTATTATTTTGGCAGGACGATTTTTTGGTTTATTTGTTGTTATGCCACTTTTATCCTTATATGCCCTCTCTTTAGAAGGAATGAATCCTACTTTGATGGGCATTGCTATAGGTGGCTATGCGCTTACTCAAGTCTTATTTCAAATACCTTTTGGTTTTTTGAGTGATAAATTTGGGCGCAAAAGTATTATTGCTCTTGGATTACTGATTTTTGTTTTAGGTTCTATTGTTTGTGCGATGAGTGATAATATTTATATGCTTATTGTAGGGAGATTCTTGCAGGGAGCAGGAGCGATTGGAGGAGTGGTAAGTGCGATGATTGCAGATTTGGTGCGTGAAGAAAAACGCACTAAAGCTATGGCATTAATGGGCGCTACTATTTCTCTTAGTTTTACAGCCGCTTTGATTTTAGGTCCTATTTTGGGGGCTTATTTTGGCGTAGCAAGTTTGTTTTGGATTACGGCTGTTTTGGGAGTTTTGAGCTTAGGAATCTTGATTTTATTTGTGCCAGAAGCCCCCAAGATTCATTATAGTTTTATCTCAAGTTCAGATAATTATATGACAATTTTAAAAAATAAGAATCTACAAATTATGAATATCACCAACTTTTTACAAAAAGGTTTTATGACTTTAGCGTTTTTAATTATTCCCATTGCACTAACTAAAGGCTTTGAAATGCCTAAAGAAGATTTATATCAAGTTTATATTCCAGCTAGTCTTTTGGGGTTTTTTGCGATGATTCCAGCAGCTATTTTTGCAGAAAAAAAGGGCAAGTTTAAAAATGTTTTGGTGCTTGGAATCTTGCTTTTTATGTTGGCATATCTTTTAATGCTTAGTCAAAATATTTGGCTGTTTGTTGTTGGGGTTTTAATATTTTTTATTGGGTTTTCAGTGCATGAGCCCGTTATGCAGAGTCTTGCTAGTCGCTATTGTAAAGCGCATCAAAAAGGTAGTGCTTTAGGAATTTTTACTTCTTTTGGATATTTTGGTTCTTTTATTGGTGCGCTTATTGGCGGGCTATTGTATGAGTATTTTGGTATGTTTGCCATTAGTGTTTTTGTAGTTTTAGTTTCGTTTTTGTGGATTTTACTTTTGGTGTTTTTGGCTAGTCCAACTTCCCAGAAAAATTTCTATTTGCCTTTGAGGGAAAGTGTTAAAAATGAAGATTTGGAGATTTTAGTAGAACTTAAGGGAGTTTTGGAATGGTTTATTAATCAAAATGAAAAAGTAGCAGTCATCAAATATGATAAAAACTTAATTTTAGAGCAAGAAATTAAAGAATTTATCGCTACAAATCTTCAAGAAAAAATTAAAGAAAATTAAGAGTAAAAATGGAAAATAAGATTGAAATTAGTAAAAAAATTCTTAAGATTACAGGTAGCACAAATGCTGAATTTGGCTTAATAAAAGAGGGTGATAGAGTTTTATTGGGTTTGAGTGGCGGAAAAGATTCGATACTTTTAGCAACCCTATTAGCAAGATTAAAAAAATATGCTCCCTTTGATTTTGAGTTTAAGGCACTCACGGTGGATTATGGCAGAGGGGGGGAATATGAATATATTTTTGAATATTGTGAAAAATTAGGGATTCCCTATGAGCTTTATCGCACAGATATTTATAAAATTTTAGAAGAAAATCGCCGAGAGGGCAGTGTGTATTGTAGCTTTTGTTCGCGTATGCGAAGAGGGGCTTTGTATTCTAAGGCTTTGGAGGGAGGATTTAATAAAATTGCTTTAGCCCACCATTTAGATGATGCAGTAGAGAGTTTTATGATGAATCTGACTTATAATGGTGCTTTGCGCTCTATGCCACCTATTTATAAGGCACAAAATGGTTTGTATGTGATTCGTCCATTAATTTTTGTAAGAGAAAGGCAGATTATTGACTTTATTGCTAAAAACAATATTTATATTGCTCCAGATTGCAATTGTCCTATTATGTGGCAAAGTGATGATAAACGCCCTTATGCAAGAGAAAAAACAAAGCAAATGCTAAAAGAAATGGAAGAAGCTAATCCAGATTTTTTCACTTCTTTAAAAGTAGCGTTAGGAAATGTGCATCTTAATAGTTTGTTCGATAAAAAATATTTAGATAAGCAGGATTGAGAGCAAATTCCACCAAAAGAGGTGGAATGAGATTATTTCATTTTGGACACGAGCGCTTTGGTATCGCGTGCTATCATTAGTTCTTCATTGGTAGGGATTACACATACTTTGACTTTAGAATCAGGGGTAGAGATGATTCCTTCAACACCAACGGTTGCAAGATTTGCTTCTTCATCTAAGGTGATTCCTAAGAATTGTAAGTGGGAGACGATTTTACCGCGAATGAATTTTGCATTTTCTCCCACTCCAGCACAAAAGGCAATAGCATCAACTCCAGTTAGCGCAGCAGTATAAGATCCAATGTATTTTGCCACTCTATAAGCAAAGACTTCTCTAGCAAAACGAGCTTTTAAATCTCCATTTTCATCAGCTGCCAACAAATCTCTAAAATCGCTTGAAAGCCCAGAGATTCCAAGAACACCAGATTTTTTATTTAAAATATTCATAATTTCTTTTGTGCTTAAATTTTCTTTTTGGGCGATATAATCAATAACTGCAGGATCAAGATCTCCGCTTCTTGTTCCCATAACTAAGCCTTCAAGCGGAGTTAATCCCATACTTGTATCAATGCTTTTTCCATTTTCTATAGCACAAATACTAGATCCATTGCCTAAATGACAGGTGATAATTTTGGAATTTTCAAGTGGGATTTTTAAAAATTCTGCAGTGCGTTTAGAGACATAGCTATGACTAGTGCCGTGGAATCCATAGCGACGAACTTTGTATTTTTCATAGTATTCATAAGGAAGTCCATAGATAAAAGCCTTTGGTGGCATAGTTTGGTGAAATGCTGTGTCAAAGACTGCAACCATTGGAGTGCTTGGCATTAAAGCTTGACAAGCGCGGATTCCCAATAAATGTGCGGGATTGTGCAAAGGTGCAAGATCGGCGCATTCTTTAATGTGTGAAATCACTTCATCAGTAATAATAGCTGAACGTGTGAAGTGTTCTCCGCCATGCACGATTCTATGTCCTACTGCTTTGATTTCATCTAAAGAGCTAATAATGCCTGTTTTAGGATTGGTAAGCGCTTCTAACACGAGCTTTATTGCGACTTCATGGTCTTTCATTTCAGTATTTTGAATAGATTTTTCACCGCCTTGTGGCTTATAAGTAAATTGCCCTCCACTAATGCCGATTCTATCGCAGATTCCAGCTGCCAAAACAGCTTCTGTATCAGTATTGATAAGTTGATATTTAAGAGAAGAGCTTCCACAATTAATAACTAAAATATCCATATTTTCCTCCTAATTTTGTTGTGCTTGGAGCGCTGTGATAGCAACAACTCCAACAATGTCATCACTGCTGCAACCTCTTGAGAGATCATTCACAGGCGCAGCAATCCCTTGCGTGATTGGTCCATAAGCTTCAGCTTTGGCTAGTCTTTGTGTGAGTTTATAACCAATATTTCCTGAGTCCAAGTCTGGGAAAACTAAAACATTAGCATATCCTGCGATTTTGCTTTCAGGCGCCTTTGATTTACCAACACTTGGCACAATGGCTGCATCAAGCTGAAATTCTCCATCAATGGCAATTTGTGGAGCAAGACTTTGGGCGAGTTTAGTGGCTTCTATGACTTTATCAACATCGGGGTGTTTAGCACTTCCTTTGGTTGAATGAGAAAGCATTGCTACAATGGGTTCTTTACCCACAAGAGACTGAAAGCTTTTGGCTGAATCAATAGCAATTGAGGCAAGTTCTTGAGCATTTGGATTTTGCACCAAACCACTATCAGCAAAAATAAAAATTCCTTTTTCACCATAATCACAATTGGGAACTACCATTAAAAAGAAAGCAGAAACAAGCTTGGAATCTTTTTTTGTCCCCAAAATCTGCAAACTTGCACGCAACACATCAGCAGTAGAGTTAATAGCTCCTGCTACCATTCCATCTGCTTTTTGGGATTTGACCAAAGCCACTCCAAAATAAAGTGGATTTTCTAAAAGCAACGCTCTAGCAGATTTTTCACTCAAACCTTTATGTCCCCGAAGCTTAACAAATAGCTCCACATAGTTTTCTAGTTCATCACAGGAAGCGGGATTGATAAAAGTTGCCGCATCTAAATTCAAATTGGCTTTTGCTGCTTCTGCCTTGAGAGTAGCTTCATCTCCCAACAAAATGAGATTTGCAATTTTTTCTTTCAAAACTTTATGTGCAGCTTCAAGAGTGCGTATGTCGTTAGTTTCAGGTAGGACAATAGTTTTTTGATTTGCCTTTGCCTTTTCTTTAATTGTTTCAATAAAGCCCATTTATACTCCTTTTTGTCTATTTATGGATATTTTAAATTTTTTTTGTGAAAAAGAGTATAAATAAAAGAAAAAAAGTGAAGAAAAATTTAAATATGTGTAAATTTTTCTCTCAATATTTTTTTTCCAAATTCAACACCTGGTTGATTATATGTATCAATTTGTAGCAATGCTCCCACGCAAGAAGTAAGTAATTCATAATAAAAAATAAGCTCACCCACGCTTTCTTCACATAAAAGATCTAGAGTAATAGAATCAGTGGGGACATTTTCTGCAATAATACTTTCTTTGGTGGAAATGCATTGTAATTGCAAGAGTTTATTAAAGGAGGTGCCATTGACAAAATCTGTTGATTCTAAACCCTTTAGTTTAATATTAGGGATATAAAGTGGCTTTTGAGAAAATTTTTCAACACTCAAAAAAGTAACACTTTTGTTTTGCGGACCTTGCATAATAAGCTGCAAAAAGGAATGTTGATCAATGCTGCCAATAAGGGCAATGGGAGTTAATCCCCTTTTTTGCCCTGTGTAATCTAGCTTTCCTAAAGATTCTCCCCAAAGCTGCACATACCAAGCATTAAAATGTCTAAAAACACTGCTGTAAGAAAAAAGCACATTAATGGGGTAGTTTGTTTCGCAATGAGCTAGAAATGCTGCTTTTTTTAGAATCTCATTAGTGGGGTTTTTAAAGAAATATCGACTCATATTTTGCGCACCTTTAAGAAGGCTTTGGAGATTGTAGCCTAAGATACCAAGTGGGAGTAATCCCGCGGTGCTTAATACAGAGAAACGACCACCAATATTTGGCTTTATGGTGAAGTTTTGTATTTTTTGTTCCTTGCTCCAATGAAAAAGTGGAGAATCTTCATCGCTGATTGTTAAGAGGTGATTTTTTCTCTTAGAATCTAAGAGATTGAAATGTTTTAAAACATATTTAAAAAGGGAAGTGGTTTCAATAGTTAATCCAGACTTTGAAATTACGATAAATAATGTTTCTTCCCATTTGATGCGTTGAAGCTCTTTGTTAATTACAATAGGATCAGTGTGCTCTAAAAAGCGTAATTTAAGCCTTCTGCGATTGTGTTGGTGTGAAAGTAGAGCGTCAATGGCTTTTGCGCCAAGAGAACTACCGCCAATACCTATAATCACGAGATTTTTAAGATTATCCAAAAAGCAGTGATATTCTCTAAGATAGGTAAAAATATCTGAATTTTCTTGGAAGGGCAAGTGGTAATATCCGCTTACCCCATTCTCTTTTTCTGCTTGAATCTTTTCAAAGCAAGCTTGCAAGGATTCTTTAGATAAAAAACTAGAATCATAGTTTGGGGAGCTTTGGTAGGTATTTTCTAAATGAATCATAGAGATTGCCCAACAAAATGCACCATATCTACTAAGCGCGTGGAATAACCCCATTCATTGTCATACCAAGCAACAATTTTTACTTGATTTTCATTGACAATAGTGGTGCAATCAGGAATAAAAATCGCACTATAAGGAGATCCGATAAAATCACCCGAAACAAGTTTTTCTTCATCGACAAAAATTAAATCTTTCATTGATTCTTGAGAGGCTTTTTTGAAAGTTTCATTAATGATTTCTTTAGTGGCAGATTTTTCTATCACACAAGTTAAATCAACCAAGCTTACATCAGGGGTTGGGACGCGAACTGCAAAGCCATTGAGTTTGCCTTTAAGCTCTGGCATGACAAGTCCAATAGCCTTTGCAGCCCCAGTGGAGGTTGGAATCATATTAAGCGCAGCGGCTCTTGCACGACGCAAATCTTTGTGCTTTGAATCAAGTAAGTTTTGATCGTTGGTGTAGCTATGGATAGTTGTCATTAAACCACTTAGAATCTTGAAATTTTCGTGTAAGACTTTGGTGAGTGGTGCTAGGGCATTTGTGGTACAACTAGCATTAGAAATAACAGGCTCATTAGCATAACTTAGATGATTAACCCCATAAACAAAAGTTGGAGTATCAGTAGCTGGTGCTGAAATAACAACGCGCTTAATGCCATCATAGAGATGTAGTGAAGCTTTAGAAACATCATTAAAAGCCCCTGTGCATTCTATAACAATTTCAGCGCCGTATTGACCAAAATGTGTTTCTTGAATATTTCTTGTGCTAATGATTTGGATATTTTTTTGTTTGCCAATACAAATTTGATTTTCGCTAATCTTAGTAATTTCGCTACTTTGATGGACAGAATCGTATTTCAAAAGGTGGATTAAAGTATCAATGGGCATAGTGGTGTTAATGGCTACTAGCTCCAAATCATCGCGTTGTCCAAGAATCTTGCAAACACACAATCCAATTCTCCCTGTCCCATTCACTGCTACTTTAATTGACATAATCTCTCCTATTTAAATTATTGTTAATTCTTTGTGCTAGATTCTATTCAAAAAAAGCTTAATAAACTCCACTTTATAATGATTTTAATATAAGAAGTTTGCTTTATTAGATAAGAATGATTAAAAATAGCTGTAAAATACGCGCAAAAAAGTTCATTTTTCTGCTAAAAGCCTTGCAAAGCTAATAATTTATGCTACAATAATGGCGTTTAAAATAAAAATATGGAGGTTCTAAATGAACAAATCTGAATTTGTTGACTTGGTAAAAGAAGTTGGTGAGTATGAAACAAAAAAAGATGCTGAAAAAGCAATCAGTGCTTTTACTGCTGCAATTGAAAAAGCACTCTCAAAAAAAGATGGAAGTGTTGAGCTTGTAGGTTTTGGTAAATTTGAAACTGTGCTTCAAAAAGGTAAAGAGGGAACCGTTCCTGGAACAACTAAGAAATATAAAACAAAAGATAAATTTGTTCCAAAATTTAAAGCTGGAAAAGGTTTCAAAGACGCTGTTGCAGCTGCAAAAAAATAACTTCTGCTTTGCTTCTCCCCTTTTTTTGGGGGTTTTTATTTTTAAGTCCTCGTAGCTCAGCTGGATAGAGCACACGATTCCTAATCGTGAGGCCATGCGTTCGAATCGCATCGTGGACACCACTTCAGTTAGATTAGAAAAATTTAAGGATTATCTATGAGTAAAACAAGTGCAATTATTTTGGGAATATTTTTTGTTATTTGTAGCGCTATTGTTAGCTTTGGGGTTAGTAAGGCTATTGTAGATATTAAATCAAAAGAGAGGAGTGTTGTTGTTAAGGGTTTGAGCGAAAGAGAGGTTTTAGCGGATGTGATGATTTTTCCTATCAATTTTACGCGTGCAAGTAGTGATTTGAATGTTTTGTATCAAGAATTGGAAAATGATTCTAAAAGAATCATAGAGTTTTTACAAAAAATAGGCATTCAAGCACAGGAAATTAGAATAGAAGCACCAAGAATCACCGATAAAGTAGGGAGTGCTTATGGTGAATCACAAAGCATAGTTTATCGCTATTCAGGTGAGGGTAGGGTTTTGGTTTATACTAATAAGATTGATTTAGGTAGAAAAGCTTTAGAAAAACTTACAGAACTTGGCAAAGAGGGCACAGTGGTTAGAGTGGAAGATTATGAAATCGAATATCTTTATACCAAGCTTAATGAAGTGAAACCAGAAATGGTTGAAGAAGCAACTTTTAATGCAAGAGAAGTGGCACAGAAGTTTGCACAAGATTCTCAAAGCACATTAGGTAAAATCAAAAAGGCTTCGCAAGGGCAATTTAGCGTATTAAACCGCGATAGAAATACATCTCATATTAAAAAAGTGCGTGTAGTTTCTACAATTGAATATTATTTAAAAGATTAATATTTTGCATCGCTTAAAACAAAAGCCATAAGTACTTCTGCACCTTTCTCTGCTAGAAGCTTTTGGGCTTCTTTGAGTGTTAATCCTGTGGTGATGAGATCATCAAATAAAATAATTTTTTTGTGTGTAATGTTGCGCATTAAATAAAAATTGCGTGGATTATTTTGGCGAAATTTCAAATCTTTTCCTGCATAAGAAACAGAATTTTGAGCTAATAGCGTGTGATACAGCGGGATAATACCTAGTTTTTTGAAATGTTTAAGAAAGATAGCATTGTGTGCATAGCCTTGTTTGCTAATTTTATCATCAATTCCTATTCCATAAGCTTTTAGTGGAGATTTTAGTGTTTGTTTTAAAAATAAACAAGCCTTTTTGGATAATAAGTGATAAATTTTGCTTCCGATAATTTGGTATTTAGCATGCAAGAGAAATTGGATTTCTTGGTAATCATAAAAGCTATAAACTTTAAAATTTCCTAAGTCTCTTACTCTAGGTTGAATTGTGATTGTTTGAAAACAAGGATTGCAAAGGGTTTTAAAGGTAAAATTTCCACAAATTAAACAACGCAATTTTCTTTGCCTATGAAATCAATTATTTCTGTTGTAATGGAATCTTTAGGTAAATTAGCATCGATAATGTGGTGTTCTAAAGATAGTTTTTGAGTGATGGATTTTATCCTCTCTTGCAAAGATAGAAGGTATTCTAAGCCCCTTTGCTCGATTTTATCATTTCCTTTGGAATTTAAGCGTTTTTGCAAATCATCCTTTTGTAATTCCAGAATAATAACTTTATTAGGCAAGATTCCTTGAGTGGCAAAGAGATTAAAGGCTTTAAGTGTATCAAAGTTAAAGTCTCTTGCATATGCCATTCCAGAAATTAAACTCCTATCAGAAATAATAAGATTATTGGCATGAGATTTTAAAATCTCATTTGCGTGTTGCGCTCTATCAGCAAGAAAAAGTAGCATTTCAGCTCTACTATCTAATTGTATCGAATCTTGTAATAAAATTTCCCTTAGCTTTACTCCAAGATTGGTCGCGCCAGGCTCAAAAGTAAAAATAGCTTTTTTTAAAAAAAACTTAAGTGCTTGAATCTGAGTGCTTTTCCCACTTGTATCAATTCCTTCAATGGCAACATACATGGTGATTCCTTATAAAGTTATTAACACTTTTTGGCACGAGATGAGAAATATCTCCATTGTGAAGCAGGATAGAACGCACAACACTTGAGCTAATAAAAGCGTTTTGCAAGGAGGGCATGAGATAAATTGTTTCTAATTTCTTATTAAGGGAGGCATTGGCATAGCCCATTTGCAACTCGTATTCAAAATCGCTAACAGCTCTAAGTCCTCTAATAAGGATATTTGATTCTTGTTCTTTGGCAAAATCCGCAACAAGATTGTTAAAACCCTTAACATCAAGTGCACATGCAGTTTCTCCTAGCTCACTAATGGCAAACAAAACCATTTCTATGCGCTCTTTTTGCGTAAAAAGGGGCTTTTTACTATCGCTTTTTGCAACAGCGATAGTTAAGCCATCAAAGAGCTTACAAGCCCTTTGAATAACATCTAAATGTCCATTGGTAATTGGATCAAAAGTGCCAGGATAGATTGCAATTTTTGCCATTTAAGCTAAACTCCATTCTAAAGTATTTCCTGCAAACATAGGCACAATGCCATTTATCTCATCGATAATTTGCATAGGTTTTTTAACAAGGGTGATTTTTTTGTTAGTGCGCACTAGATTATAGATTTTACTAGCATTAAGACTAACAAAAGATTCTAGGTTTTCTAGTGCATTGTGTGTATCAAAAGTCTGTGCAAGAGCAGGAAGCAAGATAGGAGCGCTAAAAATTCCTGCAGCCCCTTTTTTGCTTTCTTTATTGATTCTAAGGTGGGGGGCTGAATCGCTTCCAAAAGAGAATTTTTTATGCGCATTAAGTGCAACTTGAAGTAGCGATTCTTGATCTTTTTTAGTTTTTAAAATAGGTTTGCAAAAATAATGTGGATTTAGCATACCCCCAATTACATCATCTAAGCTAAGTAAAATATGGTGCAAAGTAAGCGTAGCAAAAAGATTTTCGTATTTTTCTACAAGGGCAATTGAGCGCCTATCGCTAAGGTGCTCAAAAATAATTTTGAGTTTTGGGAAATTGGTTGCAAGGTATTCAAAAATAGAATGAAACTCCACTTCTCGCTCTAGCACAAATCCATTGCTTTCTCCGTGGATACTTAGAATCATTCCCATTTCTTGTGCTATTTCTAAGATTTCTAGAATTTTTGGGCTTAGAATCTCACTTACGCCATTTTCGCTTCCAGTGGTTGATCCCTTTGGGTAGAGCTTGAGAATAAAGATTCCATTATCCTTGGCAATTTGTAATTCTTCTTTGCTAAGGTTTTCATTAAGATATAGCGACATTAAAGGTTCAAAATCTTTTGATTGTGAAGCTTGTAAAATTCTTTGTTTGTATGCCAAAGCAGATTTAACTTCTAAAATAGGCGGATTGAGATTTGGCATGACAAGTGCGGAGCTAAAGCAACAAGCTGTGTATTCTATGACATTTTGCAACATTTCTCCATCTCGCAAATGTAAATGCATATCAAAGGGAGATTGCAAGGTGATTGTATCCATTATTAATCCTTTTTAAGTAATCCCAAAAGGGCATTTTGGTAAGTTTCTTTTGCAAGATTGGTTTTGGCTTCAAAGCGCGTTACTAGCACGGGTGTTGTATTACTTGCTCTAATTAACCCCCAACCATCTTTAAAAATTACTCTTAATCCATCAATATCAATAATTTCTATGATTTCTGGAAAATCTTTGGGAGGATTTTTGAGTGTTTCTTTGAGCTCTTGAATGATTTGAAATTTTCTTTCTTCGGTGGTTGGGATTTTTATTTCATCGGTGGAATAGAGTTTTGGGAGTGTTTGAAGAATTTTGTCAAACTCTAACCCATCTTCTTTAATAAGCTCTAAGACACGCAAAGCTGCATAGGTTGCATCATCAAAGCCAAAGTATCGATCATTAAAGAAAATATGTCCGCTTACTTCAAAGGCAAGGTGAGCATTTGTTTCTTTAAGTTTGATTTTAAGGTTACTATGCCCTGTTTTATACATAATTGCTTGTCCGATTTTATTGATAGATTCAAACATATTTAAAGAGCATTTAACTTCTCCAATGATGATAGGATTTGGGATTTTTTGTGCAAAAATAATTGCTAATTCATCGCCCTTATAAACTTTATCACCCTTGATGAGTGCCAATCTATCGCCATCTCCATCAAAGGCAAAACCAATTCCACCCTTTTTTGCTACTAATTTTTTAAGGTCCTCTAAATTTTTCTCTTCACTTGGATCTGGGTGATGGTTTGGAAAAGTTCCATCAGGATTAAGATATAAACCTTCAAAGTTGAGTTCTAGTCTTTTTAGAATCTCAGCAATCCCAACAGCTGCAATTCCATTTCCGCAATCTAGGTTAATGGGGATATTTAAGCCTTTTAGGTGTTGAAACTCTTGAGAGAGAAAATCAATGTATTTTTCAAGTATATTGAGCTTTTGGGGTGTTTCTGTTTTGACTTTTGGGGTTTGCAGGGAGTAGAAGTCTTGTTCGAGTTTGTAAATATCTTCTCCAAAAAAAGGCTGTTTTAAGAGAGTGATTTTAAAGCCATTATATTGTGGGGGGTTATGCGAACCTGTAATCATAATGCTACCATCAAGACTTAATCCATCAAAATCAGCATAAAGTGCAAAATAGCCAACTGGCGTTGGAATCTGACCTAGGTTATAGGTTGTGATTCCACTTGCACCAATCCCGCTGCATAGCCAATTAAAAATAATGGGAGAATGCACCCTTGCATCATAGCCCACCCCTAGAGTTTTTCCTCCTCTTTTTTTAAGCTCTTTCCCCAAAAGAAAGCCAATTTTAACAACATTATCTTGAGTTAAGTCTTGATTATAAATTCCGCGAATATCATATTCTCTAAAAATGGTTAATTTTTCCATATCTCTCCTTAAATGATTTGTTTTCCGCCAATATAAAGGGCTTTAGCTTCTTTTGCATAAAGTAAAAGATCAAGTGCGCTTTGGCGTTTAGTATTTAGTTTAAAAATGGCAAAATCAGGTAAAAAGCCCTTTTGGAGTGAGCCTGTTTTTATCTTTAAAGGATTGTTTTTGTGAGCATAATAAGTAACTCCTAAAAGTAGAGTTTTAGCTAATGATTCTAAATCTTCATTAGCATAAATATATAAAGCAGTGCGGAGCTCATCAAGGAGTGAGAGTGAATCATTGGAACTTTTACCATCGGTAGCAAAAATAGGATTGATTCCAAGTTTTTTACAAAGATTTAAATCTAATACTTTGTTGTTTAAAAGACGATTTGATTTCACACAAGAAATGATATGTCCTTGCATTTTAGCAATGACTTCTAATTCTTGATAGGTGGCTTCTAAGCAATGCACAAAATAAGGCTTTAGTGTTTTAAAAGATTCTAAAAATTCACTAGGAGTGTAAAAGGGTTGCATTTGAGCATTGAAAAATTTTTTAAAAAAGTTTTGAAAATATCCAGTTTTGGATTCTAGCCATTCTCTCTCTTCTTTGGATTCCAAAAAATGAATGCTTAGTGGCAGATTCTGTGTTTTTGCTAAGCTAAGGGTTTGTTTAAGCAAGGCAGGATGCACAGAATAGGGTGAATGAATGGCAAGAGCAGGAAAAAACTTTTGAGAAGCAAATTTTTTAGATTCTTCTAGCCTTGCAAGGAGATTTTGATAAAGTGCGTCTAAAATTTCAGGCTTAGAGCCAATGACTTCATTAAAATAAATTGTGCGCAAAGGACTATTAGCAAGTGCTATTAAATCATAACCATAGCTTGAAATTGCTCCTACAAAGCCCACACCACTTTTAAGTAAATTTTGGATTTCTTGCTCCATTTGTGTTTGAAGTGAATCATCCATTAAAGAATCGCGGTTTTCTATCACGCTATCAAGCCAAACTCCAAAATTCCCAAACTCCAAAATTCCCTTATTTTGACTAAACTCTAAGTGTAAATGAAGGTTAGAGAGAGTCGGGGTAATAACGCAATTATGATAGTATTTTTGATATTTTGCGGGTTTGTTTTGTAGCTTTTCATATAAATCAATTTCTAAAATTTCTTTTTCATTGAAATAGATTCCACCTTTTTTTAATGTTGTAAAGTCTTCATTGCAAAGCAATAAAGAATCAGCCCCTATTAAATACATTATTTTTTGCCTTCAAGTAGAGAAGTTTGTGTGGGATTAATGTTGATATCAAGTTTGTTGTAAGGAATTTCAATGCCTTGTTGTTCAAAAATGGCTTTAACTTTTTGAGGAAGCGTGATATTGGCTTGAAAATAGTTTTCGGTTTTAACCCAAAAACGCACGAGTAAATCTACGCTACTAGCATTTAAGGCATGCACACCAACAACGGGCATTGGATCTTCTAAAACTAGTTCATCTTGGGTAAAAATTTCCTCTAAAATTTGCTTGGCTTTGGCTAAATTGCTCCCATAATCAATCCCAAAAATCAAATCCATACGCCTTGTAGAATTGATATTGACATTAATAATGGGCGAGGAAACAAGTAAAGAATTTGGCATAATAATTACTTGATTATCGGGGGTTGTGAGTTTGGTCTCAAAGAGATTAATTGAATCAACTTTTCCTATGATAGAATTCACATTGATAGTATCGCCACGATTAAATCTTCTTAAGGTAACTAAAATGATTCCACTAGCAAGATTAGAAAGAGAATCTTTTAAAGAAAGAGCGATTGCTAAACCAGCAGTTCCTAAAACAGCGATAATGGAAGTTGTTTTTACGCCAAGATTGGTTAGAGCGGTAATGAAAGTAAGTAGCAAGATTCCTGCAAAGACAACATTTTTTAAAAAAAGTCCTAGAGTCTCATCTTTGGTAGTTTTGATGATAGCTTTTTCTGTGTATTTTGAGAGAATACGCGCAATGTAATAGCCACAAACCATGATTACAATAGCGCTAATTAAATAAGGGATAAAATCAATAGACCATTCTATGAATTTATCGGTTAATAAAATAATTTTTGCTTCTATTTTCTCTTGCATTAATTTTCCTTAATAACTCTTTTTCCTTTGATAAAATGTTCCTTTACTTTTCCAGAGAAAACCCAATCATAATAAGGTGATTCTATGTTGTTAATCACTTGCGATTCTTTTGGATTAAAAAGAACCAAATCCGCATAATAACCTTCCTTAAGAAGTCCATAATTATCTAATCCCATGATTTTAGCAGGATTGAGTGAAAGAATTTTGCTAAGATCTTTTAGGCTCATATGCATTGTTTTAACCATTAGCGTGTAGCACATCGGTATAAAATATTCAATCATATCAATCCCAAAGGCAGCCTCATCAAAAGGCAAATCTTTTTGGGCTAGGGGTTGAGAGAATTGCAAGGAGGTAAGCAAATCAATATCCATCGCTTTTAGATAATTAACTAATTTTGAGCGAGTTTCTTCAGATTTTAAAGGGGGTTTGATTTTTGCAAGAGTGTTGTAATTATTGCAGTGATTTTCTGTTAAGATTAAATGATGGATAGAAGTTTGGATAAAAAGACTAGAATGCAGTTTTTTGATATTTTTTAGTATTTCAAGACTTCTAATTGAAGCAATGGAGTTAAAAACAGATTTAGTTCCCATAAAGCGTACTAGTTCGCTAATCATAGCTACCTCCTTAGTTTCACTAAGTTCGTTAATCCCTAAGAGTCCAAGTTTGCTGCTAAGTTTTCCTTCATTCATAACGCCATTAGCACTTAGTGAAACATCTTCACATTCAAAGAATATTGGAATATCAAACATTAAGGCAAAATCACAAGCAATGCGCAAAGCATTTCCATTTTGGCTAGATTTTGCATAGATTCCCTTTGCACCTTTTTTGTGGAGAGCAGAAATGTTTTCAAAGCCATTTTGGATAAGCCCCAAAATTTGCGCTTCAAAAGAATCTTGCAAGGTATTAAGAAGTTCTATTCCAAGCTCTGCGCTAAAGGAATCTGGAAAATTAGGTGTAAGAGCTAAAAGGCTAATTCCCCCTAATGCAGCTTTATGTGAAAGATTAATGAGATTTTCTTTATTAAAGCTTTGAAGTTGCACATTTAAATCAATAGCGCTTGGCATAGCCACTAAGCCATTTGCCTCTAAAATTTCCTCAGAATCGTGAGCTATGATACTGCGATTTATTTCTATAATTTTGTCATCTTTTATGCGAATATCACCTTTGTATTCACCATTTGCATCACAAATCATCGCCCCTTTAATCAGCATACAAATCCTTTTTGTGTTAAAAATTTACTAATTATGGCAAAAATAATAATAAAAGCGAATAAAAATATTCATTTATTGTTTAATTTTTTTGAAATAAAGGATTTAAAAAATCCTTTAAACTTTGCAGTGCCTTTGCCTCATTAAGTTTGATTAATAAACAATCGCTTTTTTGAGAATCATCACAGCCTTCTTTACCACAAGGAACGCATTGCAAGGTTTCTTGATAAACAAGGTGTTTGCCCATTTGTTGAATTCCATTAGAATTGGGATAAAAGTTAGATTCTAAGGCATTATCCCATGGTCCCCAAACCTTAACATAACTTGGACCAAAAAAGGCAAAAGTAGGGGTATCGTTTGCAGCAGAGAGATGCATAATGCCTGTATCAACTCCGATAAAAGCCAAAGCCTTAGAGTTTAAAAAAGTAACTTCAGCTAAGTTTAATGTCCCATCAAAAAAGAGTGGTTTGCTTTGGCAGAGTTTTAGGATATTATGTAATTTTTTGGATTCTTTAGAGTCATTAGCAGCAGTCAAGATACAATGAGTTTGATAATTATATGTGATAAAATCAATCATTTTAGCACAAAAAGAATCGCTAAGACATTTGTAAAAACAGCGACTAAAAAGATGCAGATGAATGAAAGTTTGTGGTAGATTTTGAAGTTTTTCTGTTTTTTGTGGAGTGGGGGGGAGAACTTTTTTTGATAAAATAGGAATGTTTAGGATTTTTAAAGCTTCAAGATTGTTTTCTAAAGCGTGTTGGTATTTTTGTGTGAGTTTTAGCGTGTAGATATTTTTTGCCCAAAAGGCTTTGGGTGGGAATCCAATGCGTATTTTTGCGCCACTCCAAAATGCTAAAAAGGCACTTCTATCACCGGCAGTTAGCGAAATCACCCTATCATATTTTGCTTTTTTTATGGCTTTTAGAAGTTTTAAATCATCCTTGATTCTTTGGAGTTTATTTCGACTTCTTTTTAGAGTATGTATTGTATTTAGGTATTGCATAGAAAGAATACCTTGAGTTCCTTCATTAACAAGTATGTCTAAAGTGCAAGATTCTCCATAATGTTGCTTGAGATTATAAAAAAGTGGAGTAGTAAGTAAAACATCTCCGATATAGGCGATTTTGATAATTAAAATTTTCACTTTTTAGCCTTGTATATTTCTGGATATTGATTCTTGAATTTTTTATGAAACCACAACCATTCTTTTGGATTTTCTCTGATAATTTGCTCTAAAATATCGCTTTGAATTTGAGTGAGGTTATGAATATCGCTTTGTGCATCATCTGTTTTTTGGAATTCAATGGGGGGTAGAATCTTAATAAGAATCTTTTTGTAATCTTTGGAATAATAAGCAACAAAATGAATGATTTTTGCATCAAATTTTCTTGCAAGCAGTGAAGCAATGGGTGTATGGCGCACTTTTTTGCCAAAGAAATCCACTAACTCACCCTCTTTAGAAGTGGTGTTTTGATCGGTTACGATTCCCACTACATTGTCTTTCTTAAGTGCCCTAGCAAGAGGGATTGCAGCTCCTTTTTTATCTAGGATAGTGATATTAAATTTAGAGCGAACTTTGATGAGGTATTCATTGATAAGTGGATAGGGAGTCATACGCGCTACAGCAGTGATTTTGTGATTAAAATAACAAGAAAAGGCTGGAGTGGTGTATTCCCAATTCCCAAAATGAGCAGTTACAAAAACAATCTTGGTGTTAGTTTCAAGAAGCTTATGAATGATTTCAGGTTTATCAATTCTAATTGTATTTAAAATTTGGGTTTTATTGCTAACAGATAGCATAAAAAAGCTAATGCTATTATAGACCAAATTAAGATAATTGGTTTTTAAGATTTCCTTTTTTTGTGAGGGTGGGAGAGAATGATTATAGGCAAAATCAAGGTTTGTAAGAAGATCAAATTTACGCCTTCTATCAAGCAAAAAAAGGATTAGAGCGATTGTTTTGGCAAAGCCTAAGCGTAAAAAATGAGGCATATATAAGAAAAGATAACCAAGACATTTTAAAAAAGAAAACAATAGGAATCTTTTCATATTTTTCCCTTTAGGAGAGTGATTGCTAGGTTAAAAATTTCTTTTGGTGAAATCTTTTGAATGCTAAAATCTTGCTTAGCATAATTAGCATTAGGATTTGCCATAAGATAGTGATTTTGCTTGGTTTGGAGATTAAATCGGCTTGGAGGCGTGGCACCAAAGAGTGTGATAGAGGGACGCTTTAGAGCCCAAGCTAAATGAGTGATTCCAGTATCTCCACCGATAACTAAATCCATTTGCGCTACAAGAGCTTTTATGGAATCTAAGCTAAGATTGTTAAGGGCTTGAAAACTAAGCGCAGAATCAGTTATGGTGCTTTTGTGGCTTAGGAGAATGGGCGAGAGATTGGCAATATTAAAAAGCTTTGTAAGCTCTAAAAAAAGATGTTGCGGATAGGTTTTGTTGGGTTTTGAGGTTTCAAGCACCAGGAGAATCTTAGCAGAATCTTGATTGAGCTTTGGGGTTAAATTTGGATTATATCCTAAAAAAGACTTTGGATTTAGAAGTGTTTGAATATCAGGAATAGGGAGATTAAAAGCACTAAAAGCAAGTGTGGCATTGCGTAAGAGAATATGTTCTTGGTAGGGGATTTGTATGGTTTTTTTATAAAATAAAGAAGCTAGAGATTCTTTAGTGCTTTTAAAGCTAAAGCCAATGTATTGCTTGGAATCTAAAAGCTTACTGATGATAGCTGATTTAAGCAATCCTTGAAAGTCAATTACGATATCATAAGATTCAAGCTTTAGGGTTTGATAGATAGCATAGAGAGCCTTAAGGTTTTTATTTTTTAGACTTTTTTTAAGTGGGAGTGCAATGATTTTGTTAAGATAAGGCGAATCTTGCAAGATTTCTTGAAATTCTAAATCAACATACCAATGAAATATGGGCTGATAGTGTTGAGAGAGTGTTTGGTGTAAGAGAGGTAAAACACTAGCACTATGAATAATATCTCCCATTGCAGTGAGTCGCACAAAGGCTATTTTAAGAGGTTTTAGCATAGTTCTATTTGTATTGTTTTTGGGAGTGTTAGTTTTTTGAGTTTTTCTTTTGTGAGATAAGAAACACTAGGGTGAGTGATTTGGAGAGTATGACTCCCGTTTTCTAAGAAATTAAAAGAAAAAAGCTCGGGCTGTTTGTTGTAGCTAAGAATCTCTGAAAGTCCGACAAAAAAGCTCAAAACTCGTAAGGTATCTAGGGGTGGCAAGAGATTTTTGAAAGCTAAATCTTCAGGGATTTTTTTGCCATTAAAGCGCACAAGTGTAGCGATAATTAGCCTATCTTCGTGGCTTAGCGCATAATTTAGTGCATTTAATAAAATATAATTACTATGATGATTTTTTTCATAAAAATTAAGTGCAATACCAATATTACAGAGCTCTGCAGCAACACTAAGGTGATTTTTAAGATTTGGACTAAAGAGTTTTAAGGATTCTTGTGCTCTAAAAAGCTTTAGAGCTAATTTTTTGGTGATACTAGATTGCTGATGATTTTTAATAAATCGATCTTTGAGATTTCTCACACTTGGGTTGAAGTTATCAGGAAAGTGTTGATTATGATTGCGTAAAAGATCATTTAAAAATACACCTTCTCGCACTCCAACTCCGCTTGTTACGATAGTTTTAGCCTCAAAAAGCTCTAAAGCTAAATGAAAAATTAAAGCCCCTCCTTGAATAGAATCTAAGCGGTCTTCTTTGATATTTAAGCGCAATAAATCCTCTTGTGAGCTTGTGTAGATTGTTTTGAAAAAATGATGATAATCTTTGAAGTAATATTCAAAGCCATGGAGTGTGTCTAGCGGATAATTGATTTGTTTTTGAATGGCTTTGCTTAGTGCCCTTGCAGTTCCACCAATTCCAAAGATTCTAGCATTTTTAAAATGATTAGGAACACTTTTTAAACTCTCTAAGACAAAGTTTCTTGCACCTTTATAATCGCCTTTGTCAAAAAAGAGTTCTTTTAAGCGGATTGTCCCAAGATTAAGGGAGATTTTATCAATAATTTTGCGATTTTGTATTAATGCGCACTCAGTGCTTCCACCGCCAATATCAATGGTGATACCCTCTTTGTAAGGCAATAAATTTAAGGCAGCAATTGCCCCAAAATAAGCTTCTTTTTCCCCATTGATAACTTTAATATTAAGACCAATTTTTCTAGCTTGTTGCAAGAAAATATCTCGGTTTGGTGCATCTCTTAGGGCAGAAGTGGCAACACAAATAATTTTTCGTGCTTTATGGAGTTTGGCAATCCATAGAAAATCTCGCAAAGCATCGATAGCCCGCTGCATTGGAATTTCTTGTAAAAAGCCATTGTGTTCATAGGTGGATTCGGAGATTCTAACCTTGCTTTTAGTTTCATAAAGCAAGTGGAATCCTAAATGGCTTGTTTTTTCAAAAATAGCCATTCTTGCAGAGTTGGAACCGATATCAATGATTGCAGTAATTTTTGCCATTAATCTTCTTTGCGGATTTGAGAATGTTTGAATTTTAATTCTTCAAGTGATTCGATATTGTCAGGATCAGAGACAATCGCATCTACAGGACAAACCGATAAACAAGCAGGTTCATCATAAAAACCATAGCATTCAGTGCAAAGCTCAGGATCAATAATGTAATAAGGATCTCCCTCATCAATCGCTTCATTTGGACACTCTTCACGACAGGCATCACAAGCAATGCATTCTTCATTAATCATTAAAGACATGGACACTCCTTAAGGAAAATTAAATCAAAGTTTTTAACCAAAAGATTCTAAAATAATGCTTAATTTTTTTATTTTTTTATGTTTTTAAAGAAAAACAAAGCAAGAATCAACCCCTTTTGTTTTTTGGAATGCTTGATTGGCAAGAATGATTTTGTTATTTGGTATAAGGGGGATTAAATCAATAGAATCTTGTATGTTTAGAATCTCCACACCAGCAAAAATAGCCTTACGTAAATCTTCTTTAGTGGTTATTTTAAAAATGCTTTGCAATCCAAGTTTGATGGTGAAATCATTAAGTTCTTTAAGTTCTTTTTGCGATAAAATGGCAGGATTTAAAATAATACAATCAGCGCCAAAAACTAGTGATTCTAGAATCTGATAAGAATCAACTATGGGATAATTAAAGATAAGGGGTATTTGGACATAGCGTCGGATAAAGGTTAGATTCTCTAAAGAATAAACCGAAAAACAAGAAGCTAGGGTTTCGTTGGTTTTAGCAATTTGTAAAAAATCATTGGTTAGAGGGATTTGATAGATATTTTTAGGATTGAAATCTTTGGTTTTTGTTAGGATTGTTTTAATGGGGCGTGGTTGGTATGGCGTGTAGGCTAGGCTTCTGCCTAGCCACTCTTGGGGGTAATCTTGCTTTTTTCTATCAATTTCTTTTTTGAGTTTGGTAAGATCTAAAGAGTTAAAAAAATTCAACAACAATTCCTAAAAGCTAATTTCTTTGATGTCTGCGATTTCAAGGAAAGCTTTGTAGATTTTAGCGATAAGATTTTTACGATTGCTTTTAAAATCTTCATCAGGCGCATTAACCAAAACTTTATCAAAAAAGCGACTTAAAAGTGGATTTAATGCTAAGAGATTCTCTAATTGTTCTTGGTAATTTAAAGTTGCAGACTTTTCTTCATAAGCACAAAAAGCTTTGTAGAGTTCTATTTCTTCACTAGCTAAAAGTTTGTCAGTTTTAATAGAAAGATTAGAATCTAAATTAATCTCTTTGGTGATGTTTGCTACTCGTTTGAAAGTTTGTGTTAATAGGGTTTTATCTTGATTTTTTAGGATAGAATCTAACACAGAGAGCTTTTGATAGATTTGCAATAAATCTCTCTCTCCGGTGGCTAAAACCGCGCGAAGTAATGAAACATTAAAAGAAAGCATAGAATCTAGTCGCTCTAAAATAAAACTTTCTAATTGTTGCAAGTCAAAAGGGCGATAAAGTGGTGCAAGAAGAGAAAAAATCTTTTTGAGATTAAAAGGTAAGTTAAAATGTAAAATAATCTTAATGATTCCGATTGCTGCGCGTCTTAGGGCAAATGGATCTCTAGAACCACTTGGGATTTTTTTGACACTAAATAATCCCAAAAGATTATCAAGTTTGTAAGCAAGGGCAACAAAAGCACTAATGAGATTGCTTGGAAGTGGGCTTTCTTCAGAGTTTGGCAAGTATTGTTCTTTGATTGCTAAAGCGACATTGCTCTCATAACCTAAAGCATTGGCATAGTAATAACCCATAATACCTTGCAAATCGGTAAATTCATAGACCATTTCGCTCATTAAATCTGCTTTAGAAAGGCTAGAGGCTTGATCTAGAATCTCTAAAGTAAGCCCAAAATCTTGTGAATTAAAATTTGTTTGATAAAGCGGTGCTAGCATCTTGATAATTTGTCTCTCTCTTTGGGCTTTATCCCACATTGTCCCTAATCCCTCAACAAAAGTAACCTCTTTGAGTTTTTCTGGATTTAAGCCATTTTTTAAGTCATTATGGTAGAAAAAGAGTGCATCTTCTAATCTAGCTTTTAAAACTTTAATATTGCCTTCAATGATGATTTGATTTTTTTCTGAAAGGCTATTAGAAACCATTACAAAGCCATTGTGGAGTTTTTCATTTTTGTAGGTTGCAAAATAGCGCTGATTGATTTTCATTGAAGTGATGATACAAGGTGGTGGTAACTCTAAAAAGTATTCGCTAAATTCACCAAAAAGCGCTGTTGGGTATTCAGTAATACTAACTATCTCTTCTAAAAGCCCCTCATCAATTTCAACTTTAATCCCTTTTTGGGCTTGGATAGCTTGGATTTCTTGCAAAATCTTTTCGCGTCTTTGATCTTGTTTGAGAATAATCTTGCCTTCTTGTAAGACTTGGAAGTAGTCTTCAAAACTTGCAACTTCTTTGGCATCAAAGCTGATATTACGATGAACAAAAGTTTGAGCTTTGGAATTTGTGCCATAGAGATGAAGGGGGATAAGAGTGTCATTTAGCAAACAGAGAATCCAAGAAATAGGGCGTATAAAAGATTCTCTGTGATTGCTCCAACGCATACTTTTTCCAAAGTTTAGTGATTCTAAAAATTCTTGTGTAATAGTTTGGAGCAGATCTTGTGCAGGTGTTTGTGGAGATTCTTTTTTGAAATATAAGATTTCTTTACCATCTTTTATGAGAGTGGTGGCTTCTTGTTGAGTGATTCCGCATTTTTTAAAAAAACCTAGCGCAGCTTGTGTTGGTTCATTATCTTTGTAAGCGATATTTAAAGGCGGTCCAAAAAATTCAAGTGTTTGAGATTTTTGTGTAATTGGGAATTGTTTTGCAATGAGAACTAAACGCCTTGGTGTGTAGAAAAAATCAAAGTCGCATAATAAGCGATATTTTTCTAAAATTTTTGCAAATTTAGGCTTAATATTTGGAAGCTCTGTTAGAAGCGGGATTGCAGGAAGCTCTTGAGTTCCGATTTCAAGTAAAAAAGTCGTTGTCATTACAATGCCTTAAAATAAAAATGAACGGAATTTTAACAAAACTAATACAATAAAAAGCTTTAATAGCATGATTAATTGATTTTGATTTGGAATAATTTTGTTATAATCTTAGATAAAATTAAATTTGTGGATTAAAATGCTAGAGTGGAATGAAAACTATTCAATTGGAATCTTAATCTTTGGAATTTTGGTTGCGATAACTTGGCTTTTGTTATTTTTTGTTTTTAATTATAGAAAAATCTTGCAAGACAAAACAAAGCTAGAAACAACACTAACAGAAAAGCAAGAAAAAATCAAAATTTTAAGTGAAGAATTAGCTATGCAGCTTGAATATGAAGTAGCTAAGAGAATACACAGCGATCATTTATCAGAATATTTATTTGAAAATAGTTTAAATCCTATTGTGATTGCAAAATATTCTAAAGCAGAAAGGTTTGAGATTTTAAAATACAATCAAAGCGCATTAGAAATCTTAAATATAAAAGCAATGAAAGAATGTTTTTTAGAGTTATTTGGGAGCTTAGAATCGCAAAATTTTGTTTTGTCAAAGATTAATGAAGCATTAGAGCATAAAAAGAAACAAAATTTTAAAACTATTATAAAAAACGAGCGCAAAAATTTGCCTGTGATTGTTTCGGTTCATGCTTTTGTTTATGAAGGCAAAAAGGCATTATATTTTGCTTTTGTAGATATTTCAGAGATTGTGGAATTAGAGCAGAAATTACGCAATAGGCAGGCTATGTTGATACAAAAAAGCAAAATGGAAGAAATGGGAAAAATGCTTGGAAATATCGCGCATCAGTGGAAGCAGCCACTTAATTCACTTTATTTATTGTGCCAAAATCTTAAAGAAATGAGACAATATGGAGAGCTTGATGAAGAGAGGTTTGAGAAGTATATTAAAATTATGTCTGAACAAATTCGATTTATGTCAAAAACTATTGATGAATTTAGAGAATTTTTTAAACCATCAAAGGATATGGAGAGATTTGGGGCTTATGAGGCAATTAAGAATATTTTAGAGTTGTTTTATCAGCTTATAGACAAAAGAATTACAATAGAACTTAACATAGATGAAAAAGCGAGTATTTTGGCTAGTAAAAATGAATTTCAGCAAATTATTGTGGTGCTTTTGGATAATGCTATTGATGCGATTAGAGCAAGGTTTTTAAAAAATGAGATTGATGAGGGGAAGATTGTGATTTCTTGTGATAAAGATCAGAAAAATAAACTTTGTTTTTTAAAGATTAGAGATAATGGTGGTGGTATTAGCGAAGAGATAGGAAAGAAAATTTTTGAGAGTTATTTTACAACTAAAGAAAATGGTAGTGGGATTGGACTTGCCATGGTTTTTGTGATTTTGGAAAAAATGGGTGGCAGCATTTCTTATAGCAACTGCAAAGATGGGGTGGAGTTTCAAATCAAAATGCCTTTTGCTAGAGATAATATAAATTTGTAATGATAAAAAATATGAAGGTTTAGATTGCGATAGGAGATGAAAAAGCTTTTGAAAGTACATTTAATGAAATTAAAAAAGTAAATGGTGTATAATGCCACCTAAAGTTTTTTAGATAACTCTTTTTAGAAAGCTGGGGATTATAGGACATGAAAATATTCAAAACAATTCGATCTAAAATTATTGCGCTTATTGTAGTATTTTTGGCAGTGCTTTTGGGGTTGGTGCATTTTAATCTCAACAGGGGGCTAGAGAACATTGTAGAAGATAGCTTTAGAAAGGAGCTAAACAAACTTAATGCAATGCTTTTTGAGGGATTGGAAGTGGCTATGAATACAGGAGATCCCATAATTATAGGTAGCTTTATTGAGGGATCTAAAAAAGTTCCTGGAATTGTGAATATGGAAGTTTTTCCTGCTAAAAATGTTATTGAACTTATGGGGCTTGATAAAGAATATACAAATAAGCAAGAGATTTTAGATGTTTTTGCCAGTAAAGAAGAATTGTTACGACCTTATGAAGCTAATAAAGACAAAGGTTATTTAATGGCAAAGCCAATTATCGCAGAAGAGTCTTGTCTTATGTGTCATGCTACTTCGCAAATAGGCGATGTGCTTGGAGTTGCTGAAATGCAAGTTTCAAGTAAAGAATTAGTTGAAAATTCTAATGTTATAAAATATAAAATTGTATTTTATATAGTGTTAGTGGGTATTATTTTATTATTGTTGCTTTTGTTTTTTATTAATCGTTGGGTTTTTTATCCAATTTCTAATTTATCTAATATGGCTTATGATCTCTCTCAAGGCGATGGGGATTTGACTAAGCGTTTGCCTGCAAAAAATGGCAATGAAATATCTAGAGCAAATTCTTATATTAATGATTTTATAGAAAAAATTGGAAATATGGTTTCAAATGCTAAAGAGCTAAGTCATCAAAACATTGCTCAAGCCAACAGGCTTTTTGTGGCTTCTAAAGAGATTAATGAAAGAATAGGGAAGTCTGTAGAAGTAGTCCAAAATAGCACCAAGCTTGGGAAAAATATTGAGAGTATGCTAAGCGATTCGATGGAATTGGTGCAAAGAAATACTCACAATATCCAAGAAACAACTAAGCAGCTTTTGCAAACAAAAGAAATGCTTATCCAAGTAGCTAATGATGTGCAAGAAAATGTTAATGCAGAGCATCATATTGCAGATGGATTGGCAATGAGCGCACAAGAAACAGACAAAATCAAAGATGTTTTGAGTATAATTTCTGAAATTGCTGATCAAACAAGCTTATTGGCACTTAATGCTAATATTGAAGCAGCACGGGCTGGAGAAGCAGGCAGGGGATTTGCTGTAGTAGCTGATGAGGTAAGGAAACTAGCAGAAAGAACGCAAAAAAGCTTGAGTGAAATTAATGCAGTTGTGAATACTATTATTCAGTCTATTAGCGATTCTAATAGTGCAATGAGCGATAATGTTCAAAAAATTAGCAGGGTTTCTGATTCTTCTATGGATAGCACTAGAATCCTTGAAAGTAATGTTAAGGCTTTGGAAGGTTCTGTGCAGGCATCTTTGGAGACAATGCAGAAAATGCAAGATCTCTTTTCTAATGTAAGTGAAGTCTTAAAACAAGTAGGAGAAGTAGAAAAACTTACACAAGAAAATACACAAAGTGTAGATTTGATTAATGAAATTACGCAAGAAATTTCAGAAAAAGCAAATGGACTAAATGATCAGCTTGATTCTTTTAAATGCTAATTTTCAAAATCGCTATGCGAAAAGAAATTTAAAATCTCCTCACGCATAGTAGTTGGGTTGGTGATAGCATTAACTTTGCTGCGAAACTCACTAGCACCTTTTAGTCCTTTAGAGTAGGCGTGGAGGTTCTTTCTAAACATAATGGCTCCATAATCCCCTCTAAATTCAATTGTTCTATCAAAATGTTCTAGGGCAACTTGTTTTCTTAGCGCAACTGATTCTTCTAGATTATTTTTAATTTGTGTAAAAATCCATGGCTTTTCAATAGCAGATCTTCCTATCATAATACCATCAGCCCCTGTGAATTCTTTCACTTTTTTTGCTGTTTCTGGGGAATTAATTTCACCATTTGCGATAAGTGGGTGAGGAATATTTTCTTTAATGATTCTAATTGAATCATAATCAATTTTGTCTTTTTTATAACCATCGCTCTTAGTTCTACCATGCACCACAACATAATCAATAGGAGAATCGCTAAGAGCTTTGGCAATTTCTAAAGGGATTTTTTTATCAAATCCTAAACGAACCTTAACGCTAAGATAAGGGAAAAGACTAGTTTTTCTTAAAAGATTTAGAATCTTAACTAGCTTATTTAAGTCTTTAAGCAAAGAACTTCCACTCCCATGACTTGAGACTTTTGGAGCAGGACAGCCGCAGTTTAGATCAAGAATCTGAATGGAATCTTTGAATTGGTTTAAAAATTCAACAGCCCTTTGGATAATCTGGAAATCATTCCCTGCAATTTGCAATGCAAAGGGATTTTCAAGGGGAGATTTTTCTATCATTTTGATTGTTTTTTTATTTTGAAAAGCAAGAGCATGGACACTTATCATCTCACTCACAGTAATATCTGCACCAAACTTTTTAACAACTTCTCTAAAGGGTAAATCGCTATAGCCTGCTAATGGAGCTAACATAAGAGTGTTTTGCTTAATAATAGATTCTTTCAAATATAAGCCTTTTTAGCGTGGGATTTTATCATAAAAATTAGAATCTTGGTATGGAATGTAGTTTTGCGATTGATAGAAATTTCAAGAAAAATTTTATTAATCTTGACAAAAAATACACAAAAAACTACTACAATTCTAAATGAATTTTTACAAGAAAGGATTAAAAATGAAAATCAAGAAAATTATTACAGGGTTGTTAGCAGTGGGTTTGTTTAGTCTTTCAGCAGTGGCAGATTTTGATATTGATGGGCAAATTACTCAAATTAATGATGCTAAAAAAACAATTACAATTGCAGGACCAAGTGGAAATGTAGAAATACAAGTGTTTCCTTATACAGAGTTAAAAGGAGATGATTGTGGTATGTTTGGTGCATGGGATACTCATGAGAAATTTAGTGCTTTAAAAGTGGGAATGTTTGTGAGTGTTGATGCGATTCCACAAGCGCAAGGTATGCTTGGAGCAAAAGAAATTGAATGGCAATGTGGTAGAAAAGCTTACTGATTAAAAGGCAATCACTAAGCCAAATTGGCTTAGGTGGTTGCATTCTTCAAAATTAAAAGAATTTTTTGAAATAAAAAAATAAATTTTACATTTATACTTTAAAATTTCCGTTAGTTTGCGCTGATAAATTAGTGATAAATCCAAATGGGTAAAAAAAACCAAAAGAATACTTTGAATGCGTTGCTGTTTTTTGAGTGTGGAGAGTGTGTAATCAATAGATTTTTGCCATTCTTTTTGGATTCCAATTACACTAAAAGGATTTAAAAGTTCTTTTGGAATAAAGTGTGGAGTGCAAGATTCTCCAAAAATCTTATAATTCTGCATGGATTAAATCTCTAATTTCGTGGTATTCTAATTTTTCCTTAGTTAAGAGTTCTTTTTGGATTTTCTCCAAAAGATATTTATAGTTTTTAAAGAAACTTAGGCGATCATTTTTGCAATCTTCTAGTATTCTTACCATATCTTTTTCGCTACCAAGCAATAATTCTCCCATACCATAAGATTCTACCATTTTATGAGCTAATTTTTTGGCTTCATTCAAGTCATCTTTAGCATAAGAATAGCTTTCATTATAAAGTAACTCTAATGCAGCAATTCCAGATAGATGAATTTTGATTTGATTTTCCAGCTCATTTTTGCTTAAGAGCTCTTTATCAAGGTATTTTAGAGTGTTGCTCATTAAAGTAATTTTTTCAAAAGGAATTTCAAACCAATAAGCACTAAACGCCTTTGCGGCTTGATAATACGCTAGGATTTCTTTTTCTTTTTCATCATAGCTTAATTTTTTTCTAATCCCTACAATTACCTTATCGCGAACATTTAAAATATCTTCTTTTTGGATAATATTAGAGTTTCGCTTGATAGCAAAAAGTGCCGCTTCATTGACCAAAGAAGCAAGTGCAGCTCCACTAAACCCCACGCAAAGCTTAGCGACTTCTTCATAGTTAAAATCACAATTTTTGTCTCTTGTATGCACTTTTAAAATCTTAATGCGTTCTTGCAAATTGGGTAATTCTATAAAAATTCGTCGATCAAATCTCCCGCTTCTAAGTAGAGCTTCGTCCATTGATTCTATGTTGTTAGTCGCCCCAATGACAATAATTCCGCTACTATCTTCAAAACCATCCATTTCTGTTAAGAGTTGGTTGAGTGTGGTTTCGCGCTCTTCATTACGCATTCCACCACGCGCCTTGCCAACAGCATCAATTTCATCAATAAAAATAATCGCAGGTGCGTTGAGTTTGGCTTTGGTAAATAAATCATGCACTCTCTTAGCGCCCATTCCCACATAAATTTGCACAAAACTTGCACCACTTTGGTAATAAAAGGGAACCTTTGCTTCTCCTGCTAATGCTTTTGCGATGAGTGTTTTCCCAACACCAGGGGGTCCTACTAAAAGCACGCCTTTGGGGAGTTTCACGCCAAAATCTTGGTATTTTTTTGGGAATCTTAGATAATCTACAATCTCTTTTAGCTCTTCTTTGGCTTCTGAGATTCCTGCTACATCTTCAAAGCCAAGATGAGAAGTAATGGGCTTGATATTATGCAAAAGAAAGGCTTCAGAAGCAATAGCTCGTGCTTGTTTTTGATAGTCAGAATCTTTTTGGGAGTTGTTTTGTAGGTTTTTTTGGGGTTTAGTTAAAAAGAATAAAATTACAAGCATCAATAACAACGCTAACAAAAATAAAGCAAAATTTTCTAAAATACTATTTTCTTGCGTAATTTCTAAAGGTATTGTTTGTCCAAAACTTTTTAAATCAATCGTGTCTTTGGCAATTTTATAATTTTTACCATCAAGATTAAAATAAAGATAGTCTCCTTTGATTTTTGCTTGTGTGGGTAGGGAGTCTTGGAGTATTTTATCTAGATGGGTTGTGCTAATTAAGATAGCATTGTCTTTTAGAACAAAAATACTAAAGATAACAATTGCAAATATTAGGGTAAAAATTCCAAAATAGAGGGTTTTAAATTTCTGCATAGTTTTTATCCATTTGTGGTATAAAGTGTGGTATTGTAATCCACGAATCTTTGGTTAATTGGGTTTTAGAAGTGATTTGAATCTTGTTGTAATATTCATCAAAACCACTAGCAAGATAAGAATTTTCATTGCTTTTTACTTCTTCAATCAAGACATTGAGAGGCTTATTGTCTTTTGAGAGTTTTTTCCTAAAGGTAAAATTGTTTTCTGCAACTTTGGATTCGATTTGTTTTTTGCGGATTTTTGAAATATCTCCAGAAACTATTTCTTTTAGTGAAGCTGAAAAAGTCCCTGTTCTAGGACTATAAATAAAGCTATGAAGATGTGTAAGGGGGAATAAAACAAAGTTATTAAAAGCTTCTTCCCAAATTTTTTGGCTTTCTTGTGGGTGTCCAACGATAAAGTCACTTCCTAATGCAAAGCCTTTTTTGGCTAAGGCATTAAAAAGCTCTAAATCTTTTTCAAAAATATTTTGGCGATTCATAAGCTTTAGCATAAAAGGAGAAGTATGTTGTAGTGCAATGTGTAGGTGTTTTTCAATCTTTGGGTGATCTAGAAAATCTAAAAAATCTTGTGTGATTTGTGAGGGTTCAAGACTCCCTAGGCGCAGTCGTTTGACTTCGGGAATTGCGCAAATTGATTCTAATAGGTTAGTTAAACTTTCATTTAAATCTTTACCCCAACTTCCCATATTAGTGCCAGTTAAGATAAATTCGCTAAAGCCATTTTGTGTGAGCTTGGCAATTTGATTGATAATTTTATTTTTCTCAAAACTTCTTGCTTTTCCCCTTACACTAGGAATAATACAATAAGAACATGCAAAATCACAACCTTCTTGAATCTTGATAAAAGCACGACTTTTACCAATAAAATCACTAATAATGTTGCGATCTAAACTCTCTAAATCACCTTCTAAATAAAAATTTTGGGTGCGCTTTAAAATTTCATTGATTGATTCTTTATAAGAATGACCAAAAGCACCGATAATAAGTCCTTTTTGTAATAATTCCTGTCCTTGAGTTTTCACACCGCAGCCGGTAAAAAAGATTTTTTTACCCTCATTTTGAAGGCGATTAATGTAGTTTCTAACTCCACTATCAGCGCCATTAGTAACAGTGCAAGAATTCACTACAATAATATCTGAATCTTCTTCATAAGGGGTTTGCGAAAAATCCTTTAGGGAATGAATCATAACTTGTGTATCAAAAAGGTTGGTGCGACAACCAAAGGTTTTAAAAAATACTTTAGGTTTTTGCATAGGGAACTTTCATGTAAGTGGGATTGAGCCATTGGTTTTAGGCAATGTGCTAGAGAGTTTATTGCCCTCATAAATTGTGGTGCTTGGATAAGCAATTTTGATATTTTCTTCTTTTAAAATAAGATCAATAATTTCAGAGCTTATGGTGCTTCTAAGAGCTAGAGTGGCATAGGCATTGGTGAGATACCATACAGATATTTTAATCCCATTTTGCTCTAAAAGACTAAATACGCGCGGTTCTACATTGGTATTTTTAAAGGTGTAGCGATCGCGCAATTTATTGAATTGTTTTCTTGTGGATTCTGTGTATCCTTTGGCGTATTTTTTTGCACATTCTCTAGCGATATGACAAGCCTTAGCGTGATCTGAATCAAAGGTAATAGTAAAGTCAATACCATCCCAAACGGTTTTGATTCCTCCGTGGGTGTAGTTTGAAAACATAGTGGTAAAAACAAAGTTATTAGGGATAAAAATGACACGCCCAGCTCGGCGATTTTCGGTATAAGTTGTGAGTGTGATGTCTTCATATAAGGTAATGCGTAAAATTGAAATATCAAGCACATCGCCTACATACACAGCCCCTTCTTTGACGACTTTGATTCTATCACCTGCATGCACAGAACCACCCACAACAATAACAATCCAGCCCAAAACAGACATAAAAAGATCTTTCATTGCAATAGCCAAACCAGCAGAGGCAAATCCAAGCACAGTAACAAGGTAACCCACATTATCTAAATAGGAAAAAAGTAAAATAAGGATAATAAGAGAAATATTTAAAAAATTAATGATTTTGTTGGTAGTGTAGATTCTTTCGTTATCGTGAATGTATTTGCGCACTCCAAGTTTGATAAAAAAAGCAATTCCCAAAAGAATTAAAATGCTAACACCAATTGTAATTCCCTTAATGATCTGGGATTTGATTTGTGAGGTTAGATGATTATTAACTTCTTCAATCTCTTTAGAAAAAATTTGTAAAGTTGTGGCAAAAATATTTTTGGTATTTTCTAGGATTTTTAATGCATTGGTGGTGTTTTTGATTTCCTCATAGATTTGATTGATGCTACTAAAAATGCAGTAATTTGTGGCACAAATTTGTTGAATCTTTGTTTTATCTTTAGAAGTTTCATAAAGAACAAGTAAATTTTTAAGTAGTTGCTCTTTTTGTCGGAGTTGCGAGATATTTTCTTCAAGAGTTTCATAATTTTTTTGGAGATTCCCTAGCTCCTCATTATTTTTTTTGATACGAGAGAGAGCATTAATAATCAAAATAGGATTAGTAACATTGGTAGTTTTTTCTAATTCATTAGGCTCGATAAGTTCTTTAAAGGGCGCATCTTTGTAGTGCCCTAGCAGATCTTTTTGGTTTTGGAGAGCTATGAGATTTCGTTTAAGGTTATTGAGTTGAGTTTGATTTTCAAGTGTGTTTGGGGATTCTTGAAGTGCTTGAATTTCTTTTTTGGTTTGATTGAGATTAAAGCTCACTTGCTGATAAGCTTGATAGTTTGAATATTTTTTCATCCAAATATTATTTTGGTGATTAAGAAAATTGTTAATTTTTGTGATTTGTGAATCGATTTGTTTAATTTGCTGAATATCATCCTTGAGTTCTGCAAATAGCGGAGTTAGAAATAAAAACAGGAGAGAAATTAAATGCAGAAGTTTTTTCATGCAAATTCCTCTAAGACCTCAATAATCGTAGATTTTGGAATATTAGTTTGGAAAGAAAAATTACCAATGCCACTAGGCAAAATAAAGGTGATTTGATTGTTTTGGCTTTTTTTATCTAAGAAAAAGGCTTGATAAAATGATTCTGTATTTTTAATCTTGTAGCTTGTAGGCAAATGGAATCTTTGAAGGGTTTTTAAGATAAGCTTAGATTCTTCTTGTGTGATGAGATTGAGTTTTAAAGCAAGGGTATTTGCCATAACCATTCCCAAGCTTACGGCTTCTCCATGAAGATAAGTCCCATAGCCACTTTGTAGTTCAATAATATGTCCAAAGGTATGCCCATAGTTTAGAGCTGCTCTAATTCCTTTTTCTTTTTCATCTTCTGCAACAACTTTTGCCTTGATAGATACAGCTTTGTAAATGACTTGTAAAAGGGCATTTGAATCATTGAGATTGGAGGTGCAAAGCTGATTAAAAAAGTCCTTATCAAAACAAATAGCCATTTTAATAACTTCTGCAACTCCGGCACTAAATTCTCTTGGCGGTAAAGTTTGCAAGAATTCTGTGTCAATATAAACTGCCTTGGGTTGATGAAAAAGCCCAATGAGATTTTTCCCAAATTGATTGTTAATTCCTGTTTTGCCTCCAACACTTGAATCCACTTGTGAAAGCAAGGTTGTAGGGATTTGAATAAAGTGGATTCCGCGCATAAAGATTCCTGCGGCAAATCCTACCATATCACCAATTACTCCTCCGCCAAAAGCGATCATTAAGGAATTTCTATCAAGGCGATGGTTAAAAGCAGCCTCTAAAATAATTTCAACACTTTGAAAATTTTTATAAGATTCTCCATCTTGGAGACAAATGCAATACACCTCAGTAGCTTCAAGGTTAGCAAGCAGCTTTTGTAGATGTAAGCCTGCAATTTTTGGATTTGTAATAACTAAAACTTTACCCCTGTGCTTGATTTTAGGTAGAGCACCAAAAGAAATTGTGTAACTAGGTAGTGTAATTTCCACTTAAATTGCCTTTGAAAAATAGTTCTGTATTTTAACACTTTTTATTTTTAGAAAAGCTTTTATGCTATAATTTTGCTATGAAAGTCTTTAAACTTCAACAAACCATCGATCCTCCTTGTTATTAATTTTTCTGCATTACAATTTAATTTTTGTAAATATTTTTAATTCAAAAGGGTTTTTAAGAAATGTTTCGTGCGTGGTTATTTTTAATAATGGCTATTTTTTGTGAGGTATTTGGGGTTTCTGTTATGAATTATTCTGGGCAAGTTAATAAGTTTTTTGCTTATGGTTGTATGTTTTTTATGCTGGGAATTTCGTATTATTTTATGTCTTTGGCTATCCAAAGAATTAATGTAGGCACGGCGTATGCCATTTGGGAAATTGTAGGTTTATCATTGATTACGATTATTTCGGTTTTTATTTTTGACAATCATTTAAATACACAGGAGTATATTGGGCTTACTTTGGCATTAATTGGGATTATTTTAGTAAATTTAGGTGAGAAACACTCTAGTCAAGATGATTTGGGGCGGTAAATAATGTTTATATTTGTGGCAATTGGCGTGAGGTTCGTGTTTATGGATTTTTTAAGCTTTTGATGGGGGGGTTGGAAACTGCTAAGTAAATTCTAAAAAAATCTATAAAATTATATAAATATTTTATAGATTTTACTTGACTGATTTTCTAAAATTTTGTTATAATGCCACTTATGAATAAATTATTATCAATCGGTCAAGCTAGTAAAGCTCTTGGTGTTACTATCCAAACTCTTAGAAATTGGGATAAAAAAGGCTTGTTAAAGCCTGATGATATGACCAAAGGTGGAGAGCGTAGGTATAAACTAGAAACATTAAAAGCTATAAATAAAAACCTAGTTTTTAATAAAGATAGCTTAAAAACTATTGCTTATGCTCGTGTTTCTAGCCACGACCAAAAAGATGATTTAATAAGACAAGTTCAAGTCTTAGAGCTATATTGTTCTAAACAAGGCTTTAATTATGAAGTTATACAAGATTTAGGCTCTGGTATGAATTATTATAAAAAAGGCTTAACTAAATTGCTAAATCAAATTCTAGATGGTAAAGTAAAAAGACTAGTTTTAACTCACAAAGACAGACTTTTACGCTTTGGTGCTGAGTTAGTATTTTCTATATGTCAAGCCAAAGAAGTAGAAGTAATAATCATAAATAAAGGCGAAGAAAGCGTAAAATTTGAAGAAGAATTAGCCAAAGATGTGTTAGAAATAATCACAGTATTTTCAGCTAGACTTTATGGCTCACGCTCAAAGAAAAATAAAAAACTTTTAGATGAAATGCAAGAAGTGGTGGTAGCAAATGTCAGCGAACAATAATGAACTTATTAGCATTTCTCATAAGGTAGAATTAAAGCCAAACAATAAGGCTAAAACTCATTTTAAAAAAGCCTTTGGTTGTGCTAGACTTGCTTATAATTGGGGACTCGCTAAATGGCAAGAATACTATAAGCAAGGCATTAAAAAATCTCATTTAGAGCTTAAAAAAGAGTTTAATGCTATAAAAAAAGAACAATTTCCTTTTACTTATGAAGTAAGTAAATATGCTACGCAACAGCCTTTTTTAAATCTAAATCTAGCATTTCAAAAATTTTTTAGAGATTTAAAACAAGGTAAAGTAAGCTATCCAAAGTTTAAGAAAAAAAGAGATAACTTTGGCTCTTACTACATAGGTGGAGACCAAGCAATAATCAAAGATGAAAAATATCTAAAAGTGCCAAATTTAGGACTTGTAAAAATGAAAGAGAAATTGAGATTTAATGGTAAAATCAATTCTTTTACTATTTCTCAAAGTGCTGATAAATTCTTTGTTTCTTTTAGTATGCAAATCAGTAAAGATGAGTATCTAAAAACTCATAATAAAGCTAAAAATAATAATCTAGCACTTGGCATAGATGTAGGCTTAAAATCGTTTTTAAGTTTATCTAATGGCTTAGAGATAAAAGCACCTAAACCATTAGCTAAGCTTAATCGCTTAATGATAAAAAGAGCTAGACAGCTAAGCAAAAAGCAACACGCAAAAACCAAGCAAGAAGCATTACAAGGCATTAAAAAATCTAGCAATTATCTAAAAGCAAGTATTAAGCTAAATAAATTACATCGTAAAATCGCAAATATAAGAAGTGATTTTTTACACAAGCTTACTTCTAGCTTGACAGCAAATGTTAAATATTTTTGCTTAGAGGATTTAAATGTAAAAGGGATGATGAGTAATCATAGACTTGCTAAATCTATAAGCGATGTAAGTTTTTATGAGTTTAAAAGGCAATTAGAATATAAATCTAGCTACAATGATAAAGGAATCTATCAAGTAGATAGATTTTATCCTAGTTCTAAATTATGCTCTAATTGTGGAACTATAAAAGAGAATTTAACTCTAAAAGATAGAGTTTATATTTGCGATGAATGTGGAATTAGCATTGATAGAGACTATAATGCTAGTCTTAATTTGCTTTCACAATTACAGCAAAAAATAGGCAAAGTTCTTGCCGAATTTACGCCTGCGGACTTGACAGCTCTGTTGAATGATTTAGCAATAAATCAAATAGCAACTAGCAAGGTTGAGGCAGGAATACAACAAAAATCCTATTTATAGAGTTTTATATCTTTTTATAGGATTTTATAGGTTTGTAAGAACGGAAACATAGCAAGGTATTGGAATAAAAACAAACAAGGAAAGAGGATGAAAAAGATTGTTTTTATTTTTTGCCTTTTGATTTGTGGAGCGTTTGCAGAGATTAGGATTTATCCTAATGGAGATTCTACTTTAAAAAATGGCAATATTTATTTTCACGACAATGGAGAGACTAACTATAGAAATGGCAATACGCTTTTTTTGGATAATGGAGAGAGGATAGAAAAAAGAGGCGATAGCTATTATAATAGTAATGGAGAATCTACTTTTAAAAGAGGTGATGTTTATTACCACGATAATGGAGGAATGAGCTGGGATTTTGGTGGTAATATGATTCATAGTGATGAAGAAAGCAAAGAGAGAATGAGGGACATAAGAGATTTTGAGTGGTAATTCACTCATTTTCTTTTAGAATTCTCTCTAATTCCTCATCGCTTAATTCTTCATAATTAATAGTCTCTTTATTGTCTTTTGGGACATAGTTTTTGCCAAAGGCACTCTCTTTCAAATCCAAAAAGATTTTTTGCACTCGTTCTGCAGCTGCAATGATAGTCGGATCTGCTTGGTGTTCTTTAGCAAATTTTAGCATTTTTAAAAGCTCATTTCTAGCCACCACTGCACTTAGGGCAATGTTTTTTTGAATGTAGTTTAGATTAATGGCATTAGTTAGAATCTTATCTGTGCTATCCTCTAGGATATTGTTTAAAATCATCTCATCAATAAGATAAGCATCATCACCCAAATTTCGCTTAATCTGACTTTTTGTGTCTTCTGCAATGAGTTGCATCACGCTTCCAAATTCTTTTTTGACTAGATCTTTTTGGAGATGTTTTTCGCTAATTCCTGCAATAGCACTCCCTGCTTCCCATTTTTCACTTGATACCCAATGGGCAAAGGTGCGATAGGGGATGTTAAACCTCTTTGCAACTTCTTTGATGCTTTCATTGTGGGAGAGAAAATAGATTTTTGCTTCATTTTTTTGATTGAGCGCCATTTTAACCCTTTAATTTTTGGGTGGATTTTATCAAAATAGGGTTTTAAAAATAAGGATTAAAAAGGAGTAAAGATGTTAATGCTATGCGGTGGTGGATATAGTGTAGATACGGGGGGGGGGGGGAATTTGGGAGTTTGGTTTTAGGATGTGTTGCAGTTTAAGCGCAACCCAAGAAGTTATTTTT
>NZ_JALAIY010000001.1:785446-900968 GCF_022664765.1 Helicobacter sp. CaF467b
TATTGACTTGATAGGCAGAGAATGCTATAATGTTTGCTGATACAAATTCAAAGGTAAATTGTGTCTTTTTTTTGTGTCAAAATGTTCTTTTTTTTAACAAATTGTCGCCTATTTTGCGTGTTTTTATCATATGGTGTATAAATAATGTTTAGTGTCTATTTTATCTATGTGATTTTAGCGGCCATTTTAGATATTGTTGCTAATTTAGCTTTAAATAAATCAGAGGGTTTTAGAAAGTTAAAGTGGGGATTATTTTCTATTGCTCTTGTGTGGTTAGCATTTTATTTGCTTGCATTGAGTGTGGAGGGGGGTATGAGCTTGGTAATTGCTTATACGCTTTGGGGTTGTATAGGTATTTTTGGGACAACTTTGGGAGGTTGGTATTTTTTTAATCAGAGACTTAAGCCTATAGGATGGATTGGAATTTTTATTATTGTTATTGCAGTTATTGTGTTAAAAACTGCTTAAAATGAGATGAATGGCTTTGCTCTTTGCTCCAAAAAGCAAAGCTAAAGAAGGCTTTTTAAGATTGGCAGAAGTTTGCGATTCTAGCAATACCTTTTTTAATGCTATCAAGATCGGTGGCAAAAGAAAAGCGGAAATACCCTTCTGCGCCAAAACCAATTCCTGGCACTACAGCTACCCCTTCTTTTTCAAGCAACGCTTTAGAAAATTCCATAGAATTAGGATTAACATTTTTGCAATTTACAAAGAGATAAAAAGCGCCATCAGGCAAATCCACGCTTAGATTTTGAATCTTATTGAAAAGTTCGCAAGCAACATTTCTTCTTTCTTTGAAGGCTTGACACATTTTTTGAATATCTTGTTCTGCTCTGCCATCTAGCGCTGGAATTGAAGCCTTTTGTGTGATTGAGTTAATGTTGGAAAGAGATTGGCTTTGTAAGCCAACAATGAGTTGGCGTAACTTTTTGTCTTTGGTAGCAAGATATCCCATTCTCCAGCCAGTCATAGCAACAGCCTTGCTTAGTCCATTAATAGTAATGGTTCGCTCTAGCATATCTTGGCTAATGCTCCCACAAGAAGTAAAAGCATTGTCATAAACAAGTTTTTCGTAAATTTCATCACTAATTACCCAAATATTTGTACCTTTTAGAACTTCTGCAATGGATTCTAATTCGCTTTTAGAATACACCATTCCCGTTGGATTTGATGGGGTAGTTAAAACAAGGATTTTTGTTTTTGGCGTGATAGCGGATTTGAGTTGCTCTGGAGTGATTTTGAAGCGGTTTTCCTGCGTGGTTTGAATAAAGACATTTTTTCCACCACTATAAGTAACAAGTTCGGGATAAGTTACCCAGTAAGGACTTGGGATAATAACTTCATCATCTTTTTCAATGAGTGCTTGAAAAACATTAAACAAGGAATGTTTAGCGCCACTATTGACAATAATTTCTTCGGGAGAATAAGTAAGATGATTCTCATTTGAGAGTTTGTAGCTAATAGCTTGGAGTAATTCAGGAATCCCTGCAACCGCAGTGTATTTGGTAAAGCCATTTTGAATAGCTTTGATGGCTTCATCTTTGATGATTTGCGGAGTGTCAAAGTCAGGTTCTCCTGCAGAAAAAGAGAGAATGTCTCGTCCTTGTGCTTTGAGTTCTCTGGCTAAAGAGCTAATGGCAATAGTGATAGATTCTGATAGATTGGTAACTTTAGATGCATACATTTTATTTCCTTGCGCCTTTATTAAGCTTAATTTATTGTTTTTGACAATATCAAAAAGTTTATCCATTTTTTCTTTATTAAAAAATTAAAGTAAGAATCTGTAGTGAATATTTCTAGATTCTACAGAGAATTAAAGTAGCAATTTAAATATTAAGCTTAATGAGCTAATTAATATTTAGTCATATAGACTAAGAATTAATGACTTTTTTTACTAAAGATATTGACAAGCATAAAAAAAGTGATTATAATTTCACTCGTTTTTATAAAGATTTTTTAAATTATGGAGGTAATCCTATGAATTTTAAACCACTTGGTGAAAGAGTTTTAGTAGAAAGACTTGAGGAAGATACAAAAACTGCTTCTGGAATTATCATTCCTGATAATGCAAAAGAAAAGCCTTTGATGGGTGTTATAAAAGCAATTGGGAACGAAGTTAAAGAGGTAAAAGTTGATGATAAGGTTGTATTTGGAAAATATTCTGGCACTGAAGTAAAGCTTGATGGGACAGAGTATTTGATTTTAAAATTAGAAGATGTTTTAGGTGTTATTGCCTAATTCAATATATTTAAAATAAGGAGTAAAAAATGGCAAGTAAAGAGATTAATTTTTCAGATAGCGCAAGAAATAGATTATTTGAGGGTGTAAAGCAATTAAGCGATGCAGTTAAAGTAACAATGGGACCAAGAGGGCGAAATGTGTTAATTCAAAAAAGCTTTGGTGCTCCAAGCATTACAAAAGATGGTGTGTCTGTGGCAAAAGAAATTGAATTAGCTGATCCTATTGCAAATATGGGTGCACAGCTTGTTAAAGAAGTCGCAAGTAAAACTGCAGATGCAGCAGGAGATGGAACAACAACAGCAACTGTCTTGGCTTATAGTATTTTCAAAGAAGGTTTAAGAAATATCACTGCTGGTGCAAATCCGATTGAAGTAAAAAGAGGAATGGATAAAGCAGCAGAGGCTATCACTCAAGAGTTAAAAAAGATTTCAAAGCCAGTTTCTGGTAAAAAAGAAATCGCACAAGTTGCAACTATCTCTGCAAACTCTGATGCAAAGGTAGGTGAGCTTATCGCTGAAGCAATGGAAAAAGTAGGTAAAGATGGTGTTATTACGGTTGAAGAAGCTAAGGGAATCAATGATGAACTAAGCGTAGTTGAAGGTATGCAGTTTGATAGAGGTTACTTGAGTCCTTACTTTGTGACTAATAGCGATAAAATGGAAGCAGAGCTAGAGCATCCTTATATTCTTTTAACAGACAAAAAAATCACTTCAATGAAAGATATTTTACCACTTTTAGAATCAACAATGAAAAGCGGAAAACCTTTATTGATCATTGCTGAAGACATTGAAGGTGAAGCACTAACAACTTTGGTAGTGAATAAATTAAGAGGTGTCTTAAATGTTGCTGCAGTTAAAGCTCCTGGATTTGGCGATAGAAGAAAAGAAATGTTAAAAGACATCGCAACTCTAACAGGTGGCGAAGTGATTAGCGAAGAGCTTGGCAAAACTTTAGAAAATGCAACTATTGCAGATCTAGGACAAGCTTCAAGAATCGTTATTGATAAAGATAACACAACAATTGTAGATGGAGTAGGAAGCAAAGATGCAGTGAATGCAAGAATTGCACAAATTAAAACCCAAATTGAATCTACAACAAGTGATTATGATAGAGAAAAACTACAAGAAAGATTAGCAAAACTAAGTGGTGGTGTAGCAGTTATTAAAGTAGGTGCTGCAAGTGAAGTTGAAATGAAAGAGAAAAAAGATAGAGTAGATGATGCGCTCTCTGCTACAAAAGCAGCTGTAGAAGAAGGAATTATTATCGGTGGTGGTGCAGCTCTTATTCGTGCAGCAGCAAAAGTAAGCCTGAGTTTAGAGGGTGATGAGAAAATTGGTTATGAAATCATTAAACGCGCTATTTCTGCACCTATCAAACAAATCGCAACAAACGCAGGTTTTGATGATGGTGTAGTGGTTAATAATGTAGAACAAGATTCTAATGCAAACAATGGATTTGATGCATCAAGTGGTAAATATGTTGATATGTTTGAAGCAGGAATCATTGATCCATTAAAAGTAGCAAGAATCGCATTACAAAATGCTGTTTCTGTTTCAAGCTTGTTACTCACAACTGAAGCTACAGTGCATGAAATCAAAGAAGATAAGCCTGCAATGCCTGATATGAGTGGTATGGGCGGAATGGGAGGTATGGGCGGAATGATGTAATCCCCCTCACTTTTTTATCTTTAGTCCACTTAGCCTTTAAGGTTAAGTGGATTTTTTTGTATTTCCTTGAAAATCATTTCTAAGTTCCCCAATAAGATTGTCAGTGTTAATTAAGCATAAGCAAATGAAAGCTTGTAGATATTCTTGAGTTTAACTGCTTTGTTTAAGGAATTAGAATTGTATCGTAAAAGGGGATTATGCGGGTTGGATTCCTTGGTATTTAAAATACGCCGCACAAGCTCCCTCGCTACTTACCATACAGCTACCTAATGGATTTTGAGGGTTACAAGCCTTACCAAAAAGTTTGCAATCATAAGGTTTTTTATTTCCTTTTAAAATTTCACCACAAAGGCAATTTTTGTGTTCTTCTTTTGGGATTCCACCAAGATAATCTTTAAAAATAAGCGCTGCATCAAATTCACCAAATTCCTCTTTGAGTTTTAGTGAAGAGTGTGGGATTTCTCCAAGTCCGCGCCAATAGAAACTTTTTTCCAAGGTAAAGTATTGTTCAACTAGGCTTTGTGCTTTAAGATTTCCCTCATAAGTAACGCTTCTTGCATATTGTGTCTCTACTTTTGGGGAATTAGCAAGGCTTTGTTTAAGGATTGATAGAATGCTTTCTCCAACATCCACTGGTTCAAAACCACAAACTACAATGGGAATATGATATTTTTTAATCAAAGTTTCATAGATTTTAGAGCCTGTGATAACACTTACATGTGATGGAGCTAGAAGTGCGTTTATTTGGCAATTTTCATCCCCTAAAATAATATCTAGAGGCGGTGGAACTAGCACATGATTGATATGAAAAAAGACATTTTTAAGATTTAGCGTAATCACTTTTTGTAAGAGTGCAGCAGTCATTGGCGTAGTGGTTTCAAAACCTATTGCAAAATAAACGACTTTTTTATTTGGGTTATTTTGGGCAATTTTTAGAATCTCTAGGGGAGAATAAACAAAAATAACATTCAATCCTTTAGCACGAGCTTGCTGGAGACTCCCATAACTTCCTGGAACTTTTATCATATCTCCTAGCGTTACAAGAATCACATCTTTTTGTGAAGCGATTTTGTAAGCACAATCAATGCGCCCTTTAGACATTACACACACAGGACAGCCTGGTCCATGCACAAATTCAATATTTTTTGGGAGGAGTTGAGGGAGTGCGTATTTCATAATGGTATGTGTATGTCCCCCGCATACTTCCATAATCTTAAGGGGTTCTGTGAGATTCTTGCTTAGTGTTTTGATAGCATTAAAGGTTTCTTTAATTTTTTGTGGATTGCGATAGGTGTCAATATAGGGATTCATCAAACCTTCTTTATTTAAAATAGCAGAAATTATGCCATTTTTTGTGTATGAAAAAATTTAAATTATGGTGTTTTTAAGGCTTTTGAGATTAAAGAATCAAAATGTTGATCATACATTGGATTAAACAAAGCTATTGGGATTTCATAGTTTTGTTTATAAAAAGAAGTGGTATCTTGAGTAATAACTTTAAGATTGAGTTGTATCAAATAGCGAGGATATGCGCTAAAAGAAATGCTTGGAGAGCGATCACCTTGAGATTCATTGTAAAAATGTGTAAAATGATAATGAATGGCTTGAATTTTTGGATTTGGATTTTGATTAAAAAGGATTTTGATGCGATTATCTAGTGTTTTTGAAAAATCTGTAGGAATAATGCTAGTGTCTAGAGTTTCATCATAGATGATTTTTGGATAAGGGAGTGTTGGATTATTTGGGGCAAGGGCAGTTTGATTGCAATTTACAATAAACAAAAGCGTAAAACTTAAAACAAAAAATGTTAGAATTCTATTTTTCATTTGATTATCCTTAAGTTATCATCAAAGCAGGTAAAAATTGCGATAGTTTAGCACAAAAATTTTAAAGGTATGGTTTTGAATGGTATTTTTGTGGCAAAAAAGCCTTTGTTTGTTTCTTCAAATGGGTATTTAGGGTTTTTAAAAAGACGCGATGGAGTTAAAAAAGCTGGATTTAGCGGGATTTTAGATCCTTTTGCTTGTGGAGTTTTGGTGGTGGCTTATGGACAATATACACGACTTTTTCCTTTTCTTAAAAAAACTCCAAAAGTTTATCAAGCAACACTTTGGCTTGGTTTGGAGAGTGATTCTTTAGATCTTGAAAATATCCAAAAAATTCATCAAACCAAAGTATTTTCTGAAGATCACCTAAAGGAAGTTTTGCAGAAATTTTGCGGAAAGATTTGTTTTATTCCCCCCAAATATAGTGCTAAAAAAATCAATGGGCAAAAAGCCTATGAACTTGCAAGAGCAGGAAAAGAAGTGCTATTAAAAGAGCAAACTATGGAGATTTTTAGGATTGAATTTTTAAATTATTCTCATCCTTTTTTGAGTTTTAAAGTGTGGGTGAGCGAGGGAAGTTATATACGAACTTTAGGTGAGATGATCGCAAAAGAGCTAGATTGTTTGGGGGGGCTTAGTTATTTGGAGAGATTGAGTGAAGGGGGATTGTGTTATGAGGGCGAAAAGCTTTTGGATCCTTTGGAGATTTTGGAGCTACCCAAAGTGCTTGGGATAAATAATAAAGATTTGAAGGAAAAGGTAAAAAATGGAAAAAAAATTACACAAGATGAATTGCAAATCGCCAAAGATGGAAAATATATAGTGCAATTTGAGGAATTTTTTTCTATAATTTCAAATCAAGAAAATAAAATAGAATATTTAGCAAACAGGATTCCTTTATGTTGATTTTATCAAGAAAAGAAAATGAAAGTGTTAGTATTGGAGAGGATATTACAATCAAGATTATTAGCATCGATAAGGGAAGTGTAAAAATAGGTTTTGAGGCGCCACCTCATTTGACAATCTTAAGAGAAGAGTTAAAACAAGCTATTTTGGAAACCAATAAAAAATCCCTTTCTCATAAAGAAGATAGAATTGATTGGTTAGTGAATGCTAAAAAGAAAAGCTAAATGATAAAGAGTTGCGCTAAGATTAATATCTTTTTAAAGATTACAGGCAGGGTGGTCGTAGAATCGGTTAAATACCATACGCTGTATTCACGCTTTATGTTAGTTAAGAATCTTTTTGATTGTTTGGAGATACAAGAAAGTAAAGTAGGGTTTGAGATTCTTGGAGATTTTGATTGTCCTATGGAGAAAAATACTATTTATAAAGTCTATGAAGTGGTGCTTCCTCTTTTAAATCAAGAAAGACAAGAATTTTTATCTCATCAAAAAATAGAAGTTGAAAAAAAAATACCAAGTGGTGCAGGATTGGGCGGTGGAAGTTCTAATGCAGCGGCTTTTTTATTGTGGATTAATGAGGTATTAGAATTACGATGGAGTTTTGAAAAGCTAAATGAAATTGCTCAAAAAGTGGGCAGTGATGTTCCATTTTTTGTAAGTCAATATGAAGTAGCAGATGTAAGTGGGCGTGGGGAAAAGATTTTTAAGAGCAGAGAGAAAGCTTTAGAAGTAGAGATTGTTACGCCAAAGATACATTGCGATACCACAAAAGTTTATCAAACCTATGCAAAAGACTTTTATGAGCCCACGCAGGAAAATTGGTTAGAATTTAGTAATGCAAAGATTTTAAGGCAATCGCCCTATGAAAATAATGATTTATTAAATTCTGCCATAAAGCTTTATCCAAGCCTAAAAGAATATGCGCAACAAGGCTATTTTTTAAGCGGAAGCGGAAGTAGCTTTTGGAAGGTAAAAGAATAAAAATGAAAATAATTGCCACTAACAAAAAAGCTTTGTATGATTTTTTTATTTTAGAAAAATATGAAGCAGGAATCGCACTAGAGGGCAGTGAGGTCAAGTCGATTCGAGCAGGGAGAGTGAATCTCAAAGATAGTTTTATAAAAATTATTAAGGGTGAAGCATTTTTGTTTCAAGCACATATTTCAGTGCTTGAAACGACAAATCGCCATTATAAGCCTGATGAGAAACGACCACGAAAGTTGCTATTGCATAAAAAGGAAATTGATAAGCTTTTTGGTAAAAGTCAAGTGGGAGGAATGAGCATTGTGGCTTTAAAATTGTATTTTAATAAGCGCAATAAAGTTAAGCTAGAAATCGCTTTAGCAAAAGGAAAGAATCTGCACGATAAGAGAGAAACGCTAAAAGAAAAAATACAAAATAGAGAAATTGCACAAACACTAAAAGAATTTCAGCGAAGATAGGGGGTTGTTTTGTTTGGATTAAACTTAAAAGAAATAGTAGAATATGGTGTGATGGGGATTTTGATACTAATGAGCATCATTGCGCTATGGGCAGTTTTTGAGCGATTTTTATTTTACCGCTATATCAAGCTTGTTTTGTATGAAAATAAAACAGAGTTAGAAATTGATCTCTCTAAGAATCTAACTTTGATTGCTACTATTGGTTCAAATGCGCCTTATGTTGGGCTTTTGGGAACAGTGTTTGGAATTATTATGACTTTTGTGCAAATAGGGCAATTAGGAATGGTGGATACTGCAAATATTATGACAGGACTTGCATTGGCTTTACAAGCTACAGCAGGTGGGCTTTTGGTTGCAATTCCATCCATTATTTTTTATAATCTTTTGATGAGAAAAAGTGAGGTTTTGATTGCGCAATGGGAGATTTTGCAAGAGAAAAAACAACGCAATCGTTCAAAAGAAGTTGAATCTTTTTAAGGTTTTGTAATGAGATATTCTAAGCGAATGGATAGCATTAATATCGTCCCCTTCATTGATATTATGCTTGTTTTATTGGTTATTGTTTTAACAAGTGCGACTTTTATTGCGCAAGGCAAGATACCCATTGCAATCCCTAAAGCACAAGGTTCTGAGACTATAAAAGAAGAATTAAAAAGTGTGGAAATTACTATTAATGCACAAGGGGAGTATTTTTTGGATAAGAATCAAGCTAGTCTTGAAGCAATCAAAGAAGTGCTTTTGGAGATGTCAAAAGACACTCCAATTTTGCTTAGGGGGGATCAAAAAAGCTATTTTGAAAAATTTATTGCGCTTGTTGGAATGTTAAATGAAATTGGGCGTGTGAATGTTGATATACAAGTGGAGCAAATACAATAATGTTAAAAGAAAATTATGATTTAACAACGATTATTTCGGCAGTCGTTACTTTTTTAATAGTTTTATTAGCGATTCGATTTATACTTTTTATAGTTAATCGCAAAGGTAGCCAGATACAAAAACCAGATTGGCTAGAGGGTGATGAGCGATTTGAAGTTAAAAAAAGAAAAAAAGGGCAATAAATGGAAAATATCCTTGTTAATATTGTTTTTACAATAGTTATGTTGGGGCTTGCATTATGGGATTTTTTGAGCTATGGGAAGCAAAAACACAGGGATTTTAAGTCTATTATTATGAGTGCAGGGGTTTTGGGGACCTTTGTGGGGATTTTTATTGGGTTACAGGATTTTAATGTTAATGAGATTGAAAATTCTGTCCCTTTTTTGTTAGAGGGGCTTAAGACTGCTTTTTATACTTCTATTTTAGGTATGTCTTTGGCGATTCTTTTAGCAATTGTTCAAAAAGGTAAAGCTGTTAAAAGTGATTTTGAAAATATGATGGATTATTTTTCATTGCAAGCCTCCAAACTTGATGATTTAAAATATTTAAGAACCATTGTAGATCAAAATCTTAAATTGCAAGATTTTCAAGAAAAATATCGTCTCGCCCAAGAAGAGAATTTTTTAAAAATTAGCAATCATTTTGATGCAACTAATCACACCTTAAAAGAAGCAATGCAATATCTAGTGCAAGGTGCTTCTAAGGAGCTTATTTCGGCATTAGAGAGTGTGATTAGGGATTTTAATCAAAAGATTACTGATCAATTTGGAGATAATTTTAAAGAGCTGAATGCTGCTGTTTTGCAGATGATATTGTGGCAAGAAAATTATAAAAACACTCTTGAGGGCTTAGATGAAAATCTAAAGAATACACTAGAAGTCTTTAAAAACTCCCAAGAAGTTTTAGAAATGGTAGCAGAGCGCAATAGTGAAGTGCTAGAAGTTTATAATGCTTTAGCCCATAGTATTGAAGCTTCAAGGATTGAAAATCAAAAGCTCTCTGAAATGTTATTAGGCTTTGAAGATATGCACAAAAACGCACAAAACGCTTTAGAATCAGTGCAGAGCCTAACTCACATTATGCAAGAATCTCACATACAAGCAATGGATTTAACAAAACAAAATTTACAAGAAGTGCGTGGATACTTGCAAACAAGTGTGCAAGAGCATAAAAATGCAACCCAAGAAATTCTAACCGGTAATTTACAGGTCTTGCAAAAGGATTATTTAGAATTAAGTGGAAATTTGAGTAATTTCCAAAAGGATTTGGGAGAATTTGCCCAAGGTTATTTGGTGCAAAATAAAGAAAATATGGATCAATTTTTAATTCAAGTTCAAGAAAAATCAGAAAAATGCCTGGATCATATACAAAAAAGCAATGTTGAGTTAAATAATCAGAATCTTGAAATGCTAAAGAGTGCTAAAGAAAATATTGCAGAATATTTGAAAAAAGTAAGTGGTAGTTTTAAAGAAGCTTTAGGAGAGTTAGATAAGACACAAAAAGAATCGCTTTTGCTACTTGAGGGGCAAACACAAAAAAGTGATGCTATTTTGGAGCAACATAGACTAGAATTGGAAAATATCTTAAAAAATACGAGCGGGACTCTTGAGCAAATGGGAAGTGAAGCTAAAGAGAGTTTGCTTAAAAATACTAATGCATTAGAAGAACATATTGCTAATGCGGTTTTGGGATTTGATTCTTTGCTTGGCAATACCACTAAAACGCTACAAGAAAATTTTCAAGAATCCAAAGAAACCCTAAAAGAAATGTCTAAAGATATTGAAGATTCTATGCTAGTGGTTACAAAAAGCCTTGATTCGATGTTAAATGAAACTGCTAATTCTCTTAGTAAAAGCGCACAAAATATTGAAGAATCATTAGTAGATACCACTCAAAATCTTAAGGATAGTTTTTCTAAAACTACGCAAAATATTTCACAAAGTGTAGATAGATTGCTTGCTTATAATCAATCTAAATCAGAAGATATTCATAAGTTAATGGAGCAAAATTTAGAAGATTTGAATGTGAATCTCCAAACAATGTCGCAAAACGCACAAGAACACTATGAAGAATTACAAAACCAAATGCGATCAAGCTTTGGAGAATCGTATAAAAATGCAATAGAAACCCTTGGAGCTTATCTTAAAAATTCTTCTAATCTCTATCAAAATCAACTCTCTAAACTCTCACAAAATAGCCTAGAAACCTTACAAAAACATCATTTAGAGAGTTTGCAAAGCCACCAAGGAATGCAGCAAGATTTGCAAAAAAGTTTAAGTGAGATTGCACAGAAATTTGGTTTGGGAAGTAAGCAGATTCTAGGGACAATTGAGGGGTTATCTAAGGAATTGTTACAGTTTTCTAGTCAGCATTTAGATAGTCATTCTCAAAAAGTCATAGCGCAATATCACACTTTAGAGGAGAAAGTGAAGAGTATATTACAAGAAATGGCAAAGCACTATTTGGAGATGCTCTCTACTCTAACACAACAAAGTTTGGAGATACCCAAAAATGTTAGCACCGAGCTTTTAGGTGAGTTTAATAAATTGCAAAAGAATCTAGGAGAATCTTTGAGTGGAGCCTATATGGCTTTGGAAAATAATCGTAAAGAAATTGAAGGGATTTTAAAAATTATTCAAAGCAATGTCGATACTTCACTTTCTAAAACGGCTAATCTTAATGAGAATCTTTGTCGCTCCCTAGGGGATTTAGATGATGCATTGTCTAATATTACTTTGGGATTTAGGCAGGATTATGAATGGTTTTTAAGGCGAATTAGAGAGCTTATGGGAGCTAGAAGCTAATGGCAAATGACTTCAATAGAGGGAATGAGTGGATTAGCATTTCTGATATGATGGCAGGGGTGATGATGATATTCCTGCTTGTAGCTGTGGGCTATATGGTGGTTATTAGTAAGACGCAAAAAGAGCTCGCCTTGCAAAATGCGGAACTTTTGGCATTAAATAGACAAATGAGTGATGTTGCCAAAACTCATCAGAATCTTCAAACAGAGCTTTATAAGGATTTAATAGCAGAATTTTCTAAGGATTTGGGAAAATGGAATGCGGAAATTGATGAGGGCAACACAGTGCGTTTTAGAGAACCAGATATTTTGTTTGATCAAGGTGAAAAGGAAGTGAAATCAAGATTTAAAGAAATTTTAGATGATTTTTTTCCTCGTTATATTAAAATTTTAAATCGCCCTCAATACAAAGAAGATATTGAAGAGATTCGGATTGAGGGACACACTTCTAAAGAATGGAAAAATGCAAAAAGCCTAGAGGATAGATATTTGGGAAATGCAGAATTATCTCAAGCAAGAGCTTTAGAGGTTTTGAAATATTGTTTTAATAATCAAGAAATTGCCAAAGAAAAGGAATGGCTAATTAGCGTTTTGCGTGCTAATGGATTGTCCTTTGCTAAACCGCTTGAGAGTGCTGAGCTTTCGCGCAGGGTTGAGTTTAAAGTTTTAACTAAGAGCAATCAAAAGATTCTAAAAATTTTAAATATTAATAAAGAAACGCAAGAAACGCAAACTAAACCTGCTAAAGATGAACTAGAATCTACAAAAGAAAGTAAAACAATAAGCAAAAATTAGATTTGCCAATCAATGGGATCTTTGCGAAGTGATTTTAGAATCTTGTTGGTTTTTGAGAAATGTCTGCAACCGAAGAAAGCACCACGAGCTAAGGGAGAAGGGTGTGCTGCTTCTAGGATAAAATGTTTTTTTGAATCAATGAGTTTTTTTTTGGCTTTGGCATAATTGCCCCAAAGCAAAAAAATAATCCCCTCTTTTTGCAAAGAAATGGTGCTAATAACATTGTCAGTAAAAGTCTGCCAACCAAAATTTTGATGTGAAGCAGGTTTGTTTTGCTCTACACTTAAAACGCTATTAAGTAGCAAAACACCTTGTTTTGCCCATTTGCTTAGGTCTCCATCGTGGCTTGGTGGAATCCCTAAATCTTCATATAATTCTTGATAGATATTTTTTAAAGAAGGAGGAAGTGAAATCCCCTTTGGCACACTAAAAGATAATCCCATGGCTTGATTGGGGTTGTGATAAGGATCTTGTCCCAAAAGGACAACTTTTAGGGAAGTAAAGGGCGTGAGATTAAAGGCATTAAAGATAAGATTTGCGGGTGGATAGAGAATCTTTCCTGCATTTTTAGCCTTTAGATAATGGCGTTTAATCTCTAAAAAATAGGGTTTTAAAAATTCATCTTTTAGTGCGAGTTTCCATGATTCTTCAATTTTAATATTTTCAAGTGAAATATTAATATCTTGCATTATTCAATAATTTTTGGAACAATAAAGAAATTCTCTTCGCCCTTGGGCGCATTTTTAAGAACATTAGCCGCAATTTCAGGTTTATTTTCTACTACATCTTCGCGCATAGGAAGTGTTGAATGAAACGTATTGAAAGAAGCAGGAATCTCGCTCAAATCTAGCGCATTGATATTTTCAACAAAATGCACGATTTCATTAAGATTTTCTTTGGTTGATTCTAATTTTTCTGGGCTAATTTCAAGACTTGCCAAATTTTGTAGGCGCGCTAGTAATTGATTGTCAATGTTGCTCATAATGTCTCCTTATTGTGTTGTAGATAAAGTAAAAATACATGTGCAGCTTTTCTTGCGATTCTTTCTGTTTCTTCATTGTTTGGGGGAATGTAATTAGAATCTAAAAGAGAATGCAATAAATAAGGACTAACAATAAGATCAATGCAAAATTTCGCATCTTCTTGTAAGTTTTGAATGTAGATTTTTTCCCTTTTAGCATAAGTTTCAAGGCATTTTGAAAAATAAGAAAGGATTTTATCAACACACGAAACTTGAAAAGTCTGTAACAACTCTGAATCATTATAACCTTCAACAAAAATAAGGCGGTTTAGCGCAATGGTTTCTGGTGTGAAAATTTCACTAAGAAGTTTTTTCCCAATGAAAATAAGAAAATCTTGCAAACAAAGTTCAGACTGCTCTACTTGCGTAAAATGCTCTGCTAAAGATTGAAAAAAATCGCTATTTTCTTGTTCAATGACCTTTTGAAAAAGATTCCTTTTATTTCCAAAAAGTTTATAAATAGTCGCTAAAGAACCACCACTTTCTTTGATGATCATTTGTAAGCTAGTTTTTTCATAGCCGTATTTCAAAAAAAGTTGATAGGCAATATCGAGTGTTTTTTGATATTTTTCTTGAGCGCCTCTTGCAAGTCTTTGTGCTCCCAAAACATTCCTTTAGAAAGCTAAAATTTAAATGTTATTTAAAATCTATTTTTACTTTAAGTCTTGGAATTCTATAAAATTTTGACTTAATATTTACTGCATTTAAAAACTCTTTAAAAACATTTCAATTATTATTTTAAAAATATTTTGACTTATAGGAGTTATTTGGTGAGAAAAGAAACAAAAACTTATCGACCCAATGTTGCTGCTATCATACTTTCTCCAAAATATCCATTAACTTGTGAGGTTTTTATCGCAAGTCGCACAGATGTTAAGAATGCGTGGCAATTCCCGCAAGGTGGAATTGATAAATCAGAGACGCCTAGAGAAGCTTTGTTTCGTGAGCTTAAGGAAGAGATTGGAACAGATAAGGTGGATATTGTTGCAGAATATCCAGAGTGGATTAGTTATGATTTTCCACCTTCTGTTGTAAAGCGAATGTATCCTTATGATGGACAGATACAAAAGTATTTCTTGGTGCGCTTACAAGAAAATGGAATTATAGACATTAACACAGAGGAGCCAGAGTTTGATGAGTATAAATTTGTAACATTTGAGGATTTATTTAGTCATATTACTTATTTTAAGCGTCCGGTTTATCGTCAAGTCTTAGAATATTTTAAAAGAAAGGGGTATTTGTAATGCTAATTGTTCAAAAATATGGTGGCACTAGCGTTGGTGATTGCGAAAGGATTCAAAATGTCGCTAAGCGTGTCGTGGAATCAAAAGAAAAGGGGAATAGCCTTGTTGTAGTGGTTTCTGCTATGAGTGGAGAGACTGATAAGCTATTGGGCTATACGAAGTTTTTCTCAAGACTCCCAAAAGAGCGGGAAGTGGATATGGTGCTTAGCGCAGGTGAGAGAGTTACAAGCGCACTTTTGGCTATTGCTTTAGAGGAAATGGGTTATAAAGCAATTTCTTTGAGTGGTCGTGCGGCAGGGATTGTTACAGACACTTCGCATACTAAAGCAAGAATTGAAGAAATTGATACAACCTATCTCAATGAGCTACTAGCTAAAGATTATATTGTTGTGGTAGCAGGGTTCCAAGGGGTTACAGAAAAAGGTGAGGTAACCACGCTAGGCAGGGGAGGGAGCGATCTCTCTGCAGTGGCACTTGCTGGAGCATTGCAAGCAGATTTGTGTGAGATTTACACAGATGTTGATGGAGTTTATACCACCGATCCAAGAATTGAACCTAAGGCAAAAAAGATAGATAAAATTAGCTATGATGAAATGTTGGAGCTTGCTTCAATGGGAGCTAAAGTTTTATTAAATCGTTCAGTTGAAATGGCAAAAAAACTCAATGTTAATTTAGTTACAAGAAGTAGTTTTAATTACAATGAAGGCACATTAATTACAAAGGAAGAAGAAATTATGGAACATCCAATTGTTAGCGGAATCGCATTAGATAAAAATCAAGCAAGAGTGAGCATTTGCAATGTAGAAGATAGACCGGGGATTGCAGCAGAAATTTTTGGGGCTTTGAGTGAGGCAAATATCAATGTTGATATGATTGTGCAAACAATTGGCAGAGATGGCAAGACGGATTTAGATTTTACAATTCCAGAAGTGGAGCTTGAAAACACAAAACGCGTTTTAAAAGCATTTGAAGGAAGTGTGGAGAGTATTGATTATGATTCAGATATTGCAAAGGTTTCCATTGTGGGCGTGGGTATGAAATCTCATAGTGGAGTGGCTGCAAGAGCATTCCAAGCTTTAGCAGAAGATAATATTAATATTATGATGATTAGCACAAGCGAGATTAAAATTTCAATGGTGATTCGCTTAAAATATGCAGAATTAGCCATTAGAACTCTCCATAGTGTGTATCAATTAGATAAATAATGCAAGATATTGTTAGCTGGACTACGCAGATTCTAAGGCATGATGCTAGTCGCCCTACTTGGCTTGAAGAGCGCAAGTTTGAGTGGATTCCACTCATTAAACGCGCCCTGCAAAGAATCTTTAATGGTGAGAGTATGATTTTGATTACTGATAGAGATAGGGAGTGGTTTGCGCATTATGTGATTTTTTCTATTAATAGAACTAATAATCGCCCTTATGTCCCTGTTGTAAGCATTAATGCGCTCTTCCCTCAAATTGATAAGAATCAGCAAGATGATTCAGAAGTGCTTTTAATTAGTGATTATTTGAATAATATTTTTTCTCAAGGTTATTTCTTTTGGTATGTTGGCAAAAATGATGCCTTGCGCGCTAAACTTGCCTTGAGTCATGAGGATTGCTTTTTGTGGATTTTTGACACTGAATTGCAAAATAGCTTTACTTTGCAATCAACTGATCCTTTGGTGGATATTAAATTAATGCAAATGTATCGAATCTTTAATCTAACCATTGAAGCGGCTTTGTTTGGACAAATTACAATGGAATAAAATGCAAAATCATATTTTGTTAGTCAATGATCCTATTGCAGTTGCAAATCAACATTATGAGAGTGAGAATCCTCAAAATTGCCGACTTTTCTGTGCTGAGGAATTAAGTATTGAGTTGGCAAGAGAGATTATTGATGAGAGTTATATTGCAGCATCTAGCTATAAATTAGTATTGATTGCGGCAAATTCTTTTAATATCTATGCGCAAAATGCACTTTTGAAAATTTTAGAAGAGCCACCCAATCAGGTTTATTTTGTGCTTTTTGCAAGAATGAAATCTCAACTTCTTCCCACTATTCGTTCAAGAATGCCAATTGTTAATCGGATTAAAAAAGAAAAGCTTTCACCCTTTTCTTTGTCAATTAGCACTCTTTCTTTAAGAGATATTTATCCTTTTTTAAAAGAAAAATCTAAAGAATTTGGCACAAATCCAACACAGCTTAAAATTGAAATTCAGAGTTTATATTTAGATTGTATTAAAGAAGGCTTAAACTTCAATTTAAAAGAAATGCAGCTTTTTGAAGAGGCTTTGTTTTGGGCTGGACATTATGAAAGGATTCAGCATATTTTCTTGGTTTTACTTTTGATGATTCTTAACAAAAAGAAAGAAAAAATGCAACAAAATATCAAGGTATAAGGCGCTAAAGGAGATTTGTTAAATGGAAACTTTTATCAAAGCTTTGAATAATCCATTAAAAGAGTTAAAAGAGCTAGGTTGCGAGGAGATTGGTTTTGGGATTATGAAAAACAAAATCCAAACAGATTGTTTTTATGTTTATAACTTAAAAACTCCTGCAGCACAGATTTTAAAACAGGAAGCTTTGGCTTGTGGTGGAGATTTTGCGCTTCCTAAAGATGCTATTTTATATCAACAAGATACTTATAATGGAATCTTAATGCTTAATAAAGCACAAAGTAAAGTGTTGCTTAAAAAGCTAAAGATTCAGCCTTTTGGATTAAAAAAAGTTGCAGAAAGCCTAGAAAAACATTGGCAAAGAAAGAATTTTAAGCTAAAAATTATGGGCATTATTAATGCTACTCCTGATAGTTTTTATAAAGATTCGCAAAAAAGCACTCAAGAAGCCTATGAGCGGATTTTTGAAATGATAGAAGAAGGAGTGGATATTATTGATATTGGGGGAGCTTCTACGCGTCCTGGAAGTGAGTGGGTTAGCAGTGAAGAAGAGATGGCGCGCATTAAGCCTATTGTGGATTTTATTGCCTGCGAAAAAATTTATGAGCGCATAGCCTTTAGTATTGATACTTATACGCCAGAAGTAGCAGATTATTGCTTAAAAAATGGTTTTGCTATGGTAAATGATATTACTGGTTTCCAAAATCCTAAAATGATTGAAGTGGTTGGGGATTATGATTGTGAATGTGTGGTGATGCATATGCAAGGAAATCCAAAAGAAATGCAAAAGAATCCTCATTATAAGAATTTATTTTGTGAGATTGATAACTTTTTTAAGCAGCAAATTGAGGCATTACTAAAGCATAATGTTAAAAAAATTATTTTAGATATAGGGATTGGATTTGGCAAGACTTTGGAGCATAATTGTGAATTAATTAGAAATCTTAAGCATTTTGCGCATTTTGGCTATCCTTTGCTTGTAGGGGCTTCAAGGAAATCTATGATAGATAAAATCACCCCTTGTGATGTGGTAGAGCGATTGGCAGGAAGTTTGGCAATTCATCTAGAATCGCTAAAAAATGGAGCAAGCATCATAAGATGTCATGATACCAAAGAGCATATACAAGCTCTTAAAGTTTGGAGCGCATTGCAGTAATGGAGAGAAAAGAGCTAATTTGGCAATTAGGGAAGCACGGACATTCTAAAGATTCATTAGAAGCAATGCCTTTAAATGATTTAATTAAATTGTTTAAAAAAGAAAGTAAGCAAGCAATTTTGAATTATATGCAATTAGCCAAGGAAGATAAGCAAACTGAGAATGTGATTGAAGATAATGAAGCTTTAATTGAAGCACAATTAGCAGAAATTCACCTTGCAATTAGCGGTGAAATTATTGATTTTAAGGGTTTGTATGGAAGTGTTGAGAAAATCTTTGCACAATATGGATTGCATGAAACAATAGAATTAGTTTTGACGCAAATTAGAGATGGGAGATACAAGCAAGTTACGCGTATTGTGGAATTAGCTTATCGAGCTTACCAAGAAAAGTTATTAGATACCTTAGAAAAATTATTTGAAGATTATCCACAGCAAGAGAGAATGGAGCAAATGAAGTTTTATGGATCTAGGCGAGAGGATATTCAATTTTTGCGAGAAACAATACAGGTTTTAGAAAATCAAAAAGAAAAAGAAAGTCTAAGTAAAATAGCTCAAATAAAATATGGAATCATTAAAGATTATTTTCCTGATTCTCTGTATGAAAATTATGAAGTGTATTATGAAGATGAGGAAGAAAAAAATAAGATTATAGAGAGGATTATGAAGCTAACTAATGCTTATAAAAGACCTGATTTAAAAAAGAAAAAAAGGCAGGTTTTGCAACATATTGAAAGGGTTCTGCTAGAAGATAAAGAAAGAGAAAAAGAAGAGAAAAGTTTGATTAAAAAATTCACTAAGCAAATTGGGGAAGCTATTGTAAGTGAAGATGAATATGAGTTTAGTAGTGCGGTAAAAGAAGCATTAGATAAGCTTGATGAGCGAGATGTAAGGCGTATTGTGTTAAGTTTTGATATTTCAAGCAATCCCATATTAATCCAGCAATTTAATGTCTTAATTAAAGAATCTAGGCGTTCATGGGAATGAAAATGTTTCCTCTTATTGTATTATCAGTTTTTTTGATTTTTCATTTTTTTATTTATTTTTTCTTTATTAAAAGAATCATTAAACCTAAGATTCCACTCTTGGTTTTCAAATATTTTTTGATAGCTAATTATCTAGGTGTTGTGTGCTACTTTTTGGGGCGTTATTATTGGAATATGCCACAAAGTTTATATTTTTTGGTTTCACTTTCTATTGGAGTTGGGTTTATTTTATTAGTAGCAAGTTTGCTTTATCAGCCTTTATCTTTAATACCCTATTTTAGCAAAAAGAGGCGGACATTCTTACGCAATGGAATCAATGTTTTTAGCGGATTTTTTGCAGGAGGATATTTGGGATTTGGTTTGATTGAGGGGGGAATGCAGCCAAAAGTAGAGCAAATTAATCTCCCCTTAAAAAATCTTAAAACGCCCTTTAGTGCGGTGCAGGTTAGTGATTTGCATATTGGAGGATTGATTGAAGAAAATATTGTGAGAAAGATTGTAAATCAGGTTAATTCTCTAGGAGCAGATGTTGTTTTTTTAACTGGAGATATTATTGATACGGAAGTTTCTAATGTTCCTAGGGCAATGGAGGAATTATCAAAGCTTAAAGCACCACTTGGAGTGTATTTTGTAACAGGGAATCACGAATTTTTTCATAATATTGGCGAGTTATTAGCAACGCTTAAGGGCTATGGGATACGCGTTTTGGAAAATGAAAATATTGTTTTGGTAAAAAATGGTAAAAAATTGGTGAATTTAGCTGGGGTTTATGATTTATTTGGTAGAAGAGTGGGGGTATTGGAGCCAGATTTAACAAAGGCTTTAGATAAAAGAGATGATTCTTTGCCTACAATTTTGTTGGCACATCAGCCAAAATTTGCTTTGGAAGTTGATGATTCTAAAAGTGTGGATTTGATTTTAAGCGGACATACTCATGGAGGGCAGATTTTCCCTTTTCGCTTTTTAGTGATGATTGATCAGCCTTATCTAGCAGGGTTGTATCAACACTCTACAAAAACTAAAGTTTATGTGAATCGTGGAACGGGTTTTTGGGGACCTCCGATGCGGATTTTGGCAAGATCAGAGATTACTCATTTTAAATTTGTGGCAGGATAAAAAGGTTTGATAAAAAATTTAGTGCAAAAAAAGTATAATGTGAAATCAAAATTTTTGGAATGCAATGAAGATTATTAAAAAAATTACTCTTTTGCTGCTGTTGGGGGTGGATTTCACCTTTAGTTTGGAGTTTTATGTTAATAGTGGAAGAGAAGATTCAAGAGATTTTGCTGTTTTAAATATTGTTGATTCTGAGCCTTTTTCTTGCAAGGAAAAACTCAATAGAGAATCAGAAGTGGAAGAGATAGTTTGTGAATTTGAATCAAATCTCATTTCGCATTTTTCAAAAACTAACACGCTTTTTTTTAGCATTAATCCAGAAATTACAAAAGAGCGATTTTATTTGAGAATCACCCCAAAACATAAAATAAGGCTTTTTAATGTGGGTCAAGATTTGCTATCATCAAAGCCTATTTTTCAAGAAAAAGCTCAAAAATCTAGTAAGTGGCAAATTATTGGCTATGGGGGTGAGATTCCTTTTTTAGAAGAGGAAGAGAATGAGGGGCTTAATTTTCCTATTTCTTTTAATGGAGATTCTTCATATCCAAGAGTTGGAGTTTTAGATTTTGGAATGCGTCCTATGGATAATGAAGTTGGACAAGATAAGGACACTTTTTTGGCAATTCAGAATCTTTTAAAAAACAAATCTTATCAAGAGGCTTTAGCTAGAATTAATGAAATGCTGCAAATTTACCCAGAAACTATTTTTAAGCACGATGTGCTTTTTATGAAGTTAAAAGCTTTAGAGGGCATTGGGGGTGAGGAAAACTATGAAGAAATTGTTTCTTTGGGAAAGGCGTGGTTAAGCGCGTATCCAGCAGATATTCATATTCCAGAAGTTTTGTTGCTTTTAGCAGAAAACTATGCTAAGATGAATTTTTTTGAGGAAGCAAGTTATTATTATGATCGTATTTTCAAAGAATACAAAAATGATAAAAGTGAGCTTTTAGCAAGATTAAGCTACGGGCAGAAAGTTTTTGAGCGCGGTGATAGAAAAATGCCTTTAGAGCTTTATCAATCAGTATTGGATCAAACGCAAGATTTAGAAGTTGCTTCTTTGGCAGCTTTGTTGCTTGGAGAATATTATCAAGAAGTGGGAGACAAAAAAAGGGCAGAAGAATATCTTAAAAAAGTGCTTGATGCTAATCCAAATTATTTCTTAAACGATATTCCAAAGCATTATGCAATATTGCAAAAATGGGCAGATCTAGGAATTTATGAAACTCCAGCAGAGGTTGCAGAAGTGATGTTTTTATCACTTAGCGATGATGCGTTGCCTTATTATCGTCCTTTGCTAAGAGATATGGCAGAGTGGTATGATAAAGCGGGTAATGTCTCCAAAGCGCATCAATATTATCAACTATTACTTAAAAAGCCAAAAGATATTCAAGAAGAGAGGGAGATTCAAGCTTTAGATGATTCCTTGCTCTTAAATGACAAAGAAAGTAATGCCACAAAGCGTTTGGAGCATTATGATTATGTGATTAAGACTTACAAAGGAAAAGCAGAGGAGCAAGAAGCATTACTAAAAAAAGCACAAACACTTTATGAAATAGGAAATTATCAAGCAGTTTTTGAAATGAGAGATCTTTTGCCAAAGGATGATTCTGTATTGCTTCAATCAGTTGGAGTGCTCACTCAAGAATCAATTGCTAAGCGTGATTGTAAGAATACGGCATATTATGGGAATTTATACGCACAAAAAATCCCTTTAGATTCATCAGGAAAAATAGACTTGTTTGATTGTCTTTATGAAAATCAGCAGTTTGAACCTGCACTAAAAATCGCACAAGAAGAATCATCAAAGGTGAAGAATTCTGAAGCAAAAGAGAAGTGGCTGTATCGTTTGGGGTGGGTGGAATATCATATGCAAAATTATCCTAAAGCAATTTTGGCTTCTCGCGATGTGGTTGAAATCTCTAAGAATCCAAACCATAAAGACAGCCTTTGGGTTTTGTTTATGGCTTTGGACAAAGAGAAGAGAAAAGAAGAAGCCTTTAAACTTTTGCCTAAAATGGAGGAGAGTTTGGGGGCAGATAGCAGAATGATAGAAGTCTATCGAATCATGCTTTTAGATGCTTTGGGTAGAAAGGATGATACAGCTATTAGAATCTATGCTAATAAGTTAATGGATTTACAAGAACAGCATAAAAAATATGAATATTCCCCTTGGGTGGAATTGAGTTTGGTAGAAGCGCTAAATAGAGAGGGGAAATTTAAAGAATCTTTGGAGGTATTACAAAAATCTCAAGCACATATTGCTACGCCTAATGATAAGATAAGGATTTTATATTTGCAAGGATATTTGAGTGATAAGCTTAATCAAAAGGCAGAAGCTATTTCTTTTTATGGGCAGTGTGAAGCTATTAACGTGCAATCAAATTGGAGAAATCTGTGCATTGAAGCAAAGAAGCTTTTAGAAGCAGAGAATACAACAAAGGAAAACAAATGAGTTATAAAGCGGTAGATGAAAAAAAAGATTTTGAAATGAATCTTAAAGAGATTGAGGAATGTTTGGAAAAATTAAATGATGAGAATATAGGTTTGCACGAGAGTATGGAGATTTATAAAAAAGGAATGGAAACTTTAAAAGAGGCACAAAAAATGCTTGAAAATGCGCAAACACAATGTAATGAAATTAAAATGCAATTTGAAACAAAGGAAGAAGAATGAAAATTGCAGCCTTGCAACTCTCTTTGGAGAAATCGCAAAAGGAAATCAAAAATTATTTAGAAGTTGCGCATTTGCAAAAAGTAAAATTGATTCTTTTTGGTGAATATTTTTTTGGGTCTTTTTTTAAGACTTTAGAGCAAAGTAAAAAAGGTCAGCTTATTTCAAAAATAGAAAGTCAAAATAAAAATCTTATAGCTCTTTCCAATGAGTATCCAATGATTTTTGTTGCGCCTATTTTAGAGATTGTTGGGACAAAGATTTATAAAAGTATTGCAATTATCAATAAAGGAAAGGTGTTAAAATACAGAGCACAGAGATTGATGCCTTATGAGCATTGGAATGAAGCAAAGTTTTTTGCAAATACTTTGCCTAAGCTTATCAAAACTCCCCCTATTTTTAATGTAGGTGGATTTAAATTCTCGGTGCTTTTTGGCTATGAATTGCATTTTGATGAATTTTGGTTGAAATTTAAGCAAAACAATGTAGATTGCGTGCTTTTGGCTAGTGCTTCTACTTTTGATTCATCATTGCGTTGGAGAAATATCATTAAGATGCGCGCTTTTTTAAATAGTAGCTATATTTTAAGGGCAAATCGCATAGGACAATATCAAGATACTATCACACAAACTCTATGGAATTTTTATGGTGATTCTTTGTTGGCAAATCCTAATGGAGAAATTGATGATTGTCTAGGCGATAGAGAAGAATTGCTTATTGCTACGCTAGATAAGAAATACTTAAAAGAAATTAAGGAATGTTGGAAATTCCGCTAAAGCTTAGATTCAATAATTTTAGGTATAATCCTAAATTTTTCATAAAATATTCTACTTTTAATTTTTACTTTTTTGGAGTTGTGAAATGTCTGTAAAAAATATCAATCAGCAGCTCGAAGAGCTATTTCAGTCCGATTCTAAATATGTTTCTTATGAGAAAATAGCACAAGTTTTAACTAAACTCCCAACAGCCGCACAAGCCAAAAGAGTATCTGAGTTAGCAAAAAAATACAAAAAACAGCTTATGTCAGCTTCAGAAGTTGCAAAATTGCTCAATCAAGATGAAGCAAGAAAAATCAAAGAGGATAAAAAGCGTCTTTTAGATGAAGAACTAGAAGAAGAATTTGACTTTATGAAAGAGCGAGAGTTATTAGAATGGAGCAGAAGTGATAGCCCTGTAAGAATGTATTTGCGAGAGATGGGACAAATACCTCTTTTAACTCGTGAAGATGAGGTAGAATTAAGTAAAAATATTGAGCTTGGCGAAAATATTATATTAGATGCCATTTGTTCTGTGCCTTATTTGATTGATTTTATTTTAGACTACAAGGAAGCTTTAATTAATCGTGAAAGACGCGTTAAAGAGCTTTTTAAAAGTTTTGATGATGAGGATGAAGAAGGTGGTGAAAGCGATGAAGAGGAAATAGAAGAAGATCAAGAAGAAGAAGAGTCAGGCAAAAAACCAATTAGCAAAAAAGATCAAAAACGCGTTGAAAAGGTGCTTGTAAGTTTTAAGGCATTAGAAAAAGCCAAAAAAGATTGGCTTAAGACTTGGGAGCAAGAGCAAGGTGAAGAAAGTGGAGATATGTTATACCTTTTAACTCTTGCACATAAAAAACAATTTTTAAAAGAAAAACTTCTTGATTTAGGACCTACAAGTAAGCTTATTACCGAGCTAGTTAAGGCAATGGAGAACACTATTAAAAGTGATGAAGGATTTGATAGAGAGCTTAAGCGTTTGGAATATCGTTTGCCTTTGTTTAACGATATTTTGCTTGGCAACCACAAAAAGATTCTGGATAATATCACAGAAATGAGCAAGGCAGATATTGTCGCAGCTGTCCCTGAAGCGACTATGGTTTCTACTTATATGGAAATCAAGAAGCTTTTTCAAACGAAATTAGCTAGTGAAGGAAGCTTTGATTTAGAGCCTGAAAAGCTAAAGCAGATTCTAGAGCAGATTAAACGAGGGAAAGATATCGCTGATAGAGCAAAAACAAAAATGGCAAAGTCAAACTTGCGTCTTGTGGTGAGCATTGCTAAGCGCTATACGAATCGTGGATTGCCATTTTTGGATTTGATTCAAGAAGGTAACATAGGGCTTATGAAAGCAGTTGATAAGTTTGAATACAAAAAAGGTTATAAATTTTCTACTTATGCGACTTGGTGGATTAGACAGGCTATTTCAAGGGCGATTGCTGATCAGGCGCGAACAATTAGGATTCCTATTCATATGATAGAAACCATTAATCGAATCAATAAAATTATGCGTAAGTATTTGCAAGAAGAGGGTAAAGAGCCTGATATTGACAAGATTGCAGAGGAAGTTGGATTGCCTGTTGATAAAGTTAAAAATGTGATTAAAATCACTAAAGAACCCATTAGTCTTGAAGCACCTATTGGAAATGGAGAAGATGGAAAGTTTGGTGATTTTGTAGAAGATAAGGGCTCTGTCGGACCAATGGATAGCATTTTAAAAGAGGATTTGAAAGAACAAATTGATGATGTTTTAGATCAGCTAAATGAGCGAGAAAAAGCAGTTATTCGAATGCGTTTTGGGCTTTTAGAAGATGAATCAGATCGAACCTTAGAAGAAATTGGGAAAGAACTAAATGTAACAAGGGAAAGGGTAAGACAAATCGAATCAAGTGCTATTAAAAAATTAAAACATCCCAAAGTTGGGCGAAAGCTTAAAAACTACATTGAAGATTAATTTTTATACTTAATGCCTTTGTTAGTATAAATGCGCTAAAATCTTGCTTATTTTTAGCACTAAAAGGTCTTAGAATGAGCAAGACTCCAGATGAAATCATAACTCCACAAATTTCTTTCACTCATTTACACTTACATACAGAATATTCTTTATTGGATGGCTTAAATAAAATCAAAGTGCTTGCTAAGAGAATTAAAGAGCTAGGAATGGATAGCGTTGCTATCACAGATCATGGAAATATGTTTGGAGCTATTGAGTTTTACAAGGCAATGAAAGAGCAGGGGATTAAGCCAATTTTGGGAATGGAAACTTATTTGCATAATGCTGAAGAAATTAGCGATAAAAGTAATCAACGATTCCATTTATGCTTGTATGCTAAAAATTTAGAGGGTTATAAAAATCTAATGTATCTAAGCTCACAAGCATGTTTGTATGGGTATTATATGAAACCACGAATTAGTAAAAAAATGTTGCGTGAGCATAGTGCAGGCTTGATTTGTTCTTCTGCTTGTTTAAATGGAGAGGTGCAATGGCATCTTAATCTAAAAAAAGATGACAATAAGGGTAGAAAGGGCTATGATCGGGCAAAAGAAGTTGCCCTAGAATATAAAGATATTTTTGGAGATGACTTTTATTTGGAGCTTATGCGCCACGGAATTGAAGAGCAGCAGCTTATTGATAATCAAATTGTTCAAATCTCTTTGGAAACAGGCATTAAGATTATTGCAACCAATGACACACATTATACCAAGCAAAGCGATTCCACTGCGCAAGAAGTGGCTTTTTGTATTGGATTTGGAAAAGATTTTAATGATCCCAATCGTATGCGACACACTGTGCAAGAATTTTACATTAAAAACCCCCAAGAGATGGCAAAATTGTATGCAGATTTTCCAGAAGCATTAGCAAATACTCAAGAAGTTGCTAATAAATGTAATTTGGAATTACACTTAGGTGATCCCACTCCGCCTAGTTTTAAATTCACTGCAGAATATGCTAAAGCTGAAAATTTGGATTTCACTCAAGATAGTGAATATTTTGCTTATAAGTGCAGAGAAGGACTAAAAAAGCGTCTTTTAAATATCCCTCAAGAAAAACATCAAGAATATCAAGAGAGATTAGAGAGAGAAATTGAAATCATTAACAAAATGAAATTCCCAGGCTACATGCTTATTGTATGGGATTTTGTGCGTGCTGCAAAAGAGCGTGGGATTCCAGTTGGACCAGGTCGTGGAAGTGCAGCAGGGAGTTTGGTAGCTTTTTGTTTGGAGATTACTAATATTGATCCGATGAAATATGATTTGCTTTTTGAACGATTCTTAAATCCTGAACGCGTAAGTATGCCTGATATTGATATGGACTTTTGCCAAAGTAGGCGTGAAGAGATTTTGGAATATGTGACAGAAAAATATGGGCGTCATAATGTCGCGCAAGTGATTACTTTTGGTATGATGAAAGCAAAGGCTGTTATCCGAGATGTGGCAAGGGTTATGGGAATGCCTTATGGAGAAGCAGATTCCTTTGCTAAACTTATCCCAAAAGATCTTGATATTACTTTGGAAAAAGCTTATGAAAAAGAACCTAAGATTAAAGAATTAATTGAAAAAAATCCTTTAGCTAAGAAAATATGGGATTTTGCAGTTATTTTAGAAAATACCAAGAGAAATCCAGGAACTCACGCTGCAGCAGTTGTTATTGATTCAGAAAATGAACTATGGCATAAAGCACCTTTGTATCGATCTTCTAGGGATGGAATCATTGCGACGCAGTATTCAATGAAATATCTTGAAGATGTAGATTTAATTAAATTTGACTTTTTGGGTTTAAAGACATTGACTTTGATTGATGATGCTTTGAAATTAATTAAAAATCGTCATCATTTAGAGATTGATTTTTTAAAACTTGATGTAGATGACAAGAAAGTGTATGAAACCTTGCAAAGCGGTAACACGCTTGGAATATTCCAAATTGAATCAAGTATGTTTCAAGGAATTAATAAACGCTTAAAGCCAAGCACTTTTGAAGATATTATTGCAATCATTGCATTAGGCAGACCTGGACCTATGGAATCAGGAATGGTGAGTGATTTTATTGATAGAAAGCACGGGAAAGCACCTATTGTCTATATGTTTCCTGAATTAGAACCAATTTTAAAGCCTACTTATGGAACGATTGTGTATCAAGAGCAGGTTATGCAAATAGTGCAAAGAATCGGTGGTTTTAGTCTTGGAGAGGCGGATTTGATTCGTAGAGCGATGGGAAAAAAAGATGCGCAAATTATGGCGGATAATAAAAGCAAATTTGCTCAAGGTGCGCAAAAGCAAGGCTTTGATAAGGCAAAAGCAGAAGAGCTTTGGGAATTAATTGTTAAATTTGCAGGATATGGGTTTAATAAATCACATTCAGCAGCTTACGCATTGATTACTTTTGAGACGGCTTACTTAAAGACTTATTATCCTAAGGAATTTATGGCAGCTTTACTTACTTCAGAAAAGAATGCTACAGATAAGATTGTAGAATACATTGAAGAAGCCAATAAAATGGACATCAAAGTGCTTCCACCTAACTTGCAAAAATCAGAGTTAGAATTTAGCGTTGCAAAGATTGAGGGTGAGGAATGTATTTTATTTGGATTGGGGGCTATTAAAGGCGCAGGGGAAGTGGCTATTAATATTATCTTAGAAGAGCGTAAAAATAATGGCGAATTTAAGGATTTAGAAGACTTTTTAGCAAGGATTGATCCTCAAAAAGTCAATAAAAAATCTTTAGAATCTTTTATTAAAAGTGGAGCAATGGATTGCTTTAATTATACAAGAAAAACGCTTTTAGAACAGGTGGAGATTCTAACAGAAAGTGCAAGAGTGGCACAAACGGCTAGAAAAGAAGCAGAAAATTCTCTTTTTGGAGATAGCGAGGAATTTACAAGTGTTGCATTGGAGCTTGAAAACAAAGGAGAGTTTGATAAAAAGCAGATTTTAGAGTTTGAAAAAGAAAGTTTAGGATTCTATGCTTCAGGGCATCCACTTGAAAATTACAAAGAGATTATAAAATCAATTGATTGTGTTTATACTAATCAGATTCAAGACATTGCAGAAAATAGCCATATTTTGCTAATAGGTAGCATTGAAGATGTGATTACTAAGTTTTCAAAAACAGGTAAGCGCTATGGTATTTTGAAATTACAAGATTTGTATGGAAGTGTAGAGCTGACTATTTTTGAAAAAACACTTTTGGCTTTAGAAGAAATGGATAAAGATATTCCAATTGCTGTTAAATGTATGGTTCAAGAGCAAAATGATTCAAAAAGTCTTAAAGCAGAAAAGATTCTAAGTTTAGAAGAAGCGCAAAAAGAAAAAGTGGATTTTGTAGTGCAAAAAGCTGATACAAGCGATCCTTTGATTTTATTAATTAATTCACAAATCAACAAGCAAATACTCCAAAATTTAAGGGAAGCAGCAATCAAGCATCAAGGCAAAAGGGAATTAAGGATTTTGTTTAAAACGCAAACTCAAGAGTTAGAAATGGCAAGTGCGTTTTTTGTGCATAGTCAAATTAAAGAAGAATTTAAAGAGTTAGAATGGATCGATTAGATTTAAGTCATTTGTCAATAGGCGCTAACTTTGAAGATGCTATTGATGTGCTTTGCAAGAAGTGCGAGAATCTCCAAAGTCAATGCGTTTGTAAAAAGAAAGAAGAAATAAGGGAGAGGGATTCTTATTTTTTATGGATTAAGGAAGAGAAGTGTAAGGGAAAGGATATTACGCTTTGTGGTGTTGTTTATGAAAGAAATGAAACAATTGTGAAAATGCTGAAGGAAATTAAAAAAACTTTGGCTTGTGGTGGTAGCTTTAAAGAGGATTTAGGAGGATATATTTTGGAATTTCAAGGGAAGCATCTAGAAAAGCTTAAAGCTTTTTTGAAAAAAGAAAAATTTAAATTTAAAAAGTAAAAATATGCGATTAAATCAATATATAGCTCATCATTCTAAGTTTTCAAGAAGAGAAGCAGATCGGTTAATTAAAGAGGGTAAAGTTTCAATTAACAAAGAAATTATCAAAGACTTTTCATATCAAGTAGATAATCGCACAAAGGTGTATATTAATGGAAAATGCTTGAGAGAAAAGGAAGAATACACAGTTATTGTTTATAATAAACCAAAGGGTGAGTTGGTTAGTAAAAAAGATGATAGGGGGCGCAAAGTAATTTATGAATCATTGCCTAGGCGTTTTAAGGATTTTATCCCTGTTGGTAGGCTTGATTTTGCTAGCGAAGGGTTGCTTTTATTGACAGATAAAGTGGAGGTGGCGACAAAACTAATGGAAAGTAAGCTAGAACGCACCTATCTTTTAAAGCTTTCAGGTGAGATTAAAGAAGAAGTGTTTGAAGCTATGGAAAATGGTTTGAGTTTGCAAGATGCAACACTAGGAGGGCATCAAAAGAGCAAAATTAAAGCAATGGAGTTTTCGCCTTTTCTTGGATATTGGGTGCTAAAAAATACGGCAAAATTTTCTAAAATTAAAGTGGCTATCAGTGAGGGTAAGAATCGTGAATTAAGGCGTTTTTTTGCCCATTTTAATTTAAGGGTTTTGGATTTAAAGCGTGTTGCTTATGGGTTTGTCTCGCTAAATAATCTCCCCACACAAAAAGTGCGTTTTTTGGAGAGGGGAGAGTATAATAAGTTGCATAAATTTTTAGGAGAAGATTAAGATTTTGGTCGGAAAGCTTTAATGATATTGGGGTTAGTTTGCAAATAAGTAGCACCAATTAAATCAAGGCAATAGGGGATAGCAGGAAAAACTGCATCAAGACACTCTCGGATTGATTTTGGTTTGCCAGGCAGATTGAGGATTAGAGTTTGATTGCGGATTCCTGCTGTTTGGCGTGATAGAATCGCTGTTGGGACATATTTGAGGCTAGTTTGTCGCATAAGCTCTCCAAAACCTGGTAGCATTTTTTGGCATACGGCTTCTGTGGCTTCGGGCGTTACATCTCTTATTGCAGGTCCAGTTCCACCTGTAGTAACGATTAAATCGCATTTTTCAATGTCGGCTAATTCTATGAGTTGAGATTTGATTTGTTCTAAATCATCGCCAATTAAACGATAGACACTCTCCCAAGGGGAAGTAAGATATTCTTTGAGCGTGTCAATAATAGCCTGTCCTGAAATATCCTCATAAATTCCTGTACTTGCTCTATCTGAAAGAGTTAGAATGCCTATTTTTGCTTGATTCATTTATAGTCCTTAATATTTATGTTAATCCAATCTAGAATTTCTTGAGGGTTGTTTAAATTCAAAAGTGGAATATTTTTGGGCAATGAATCTTTGTTGATTGAATCATCAATGGCTAAAGCATTGCTAAAGGGCAAAAAGCGCTCATCAAAGACTTCTCTGGCAACACAGATTCTAGGTAAAGGCAATTCCTTTAATCCCTCCACAAAAAGATAGTCGCAATCTCCAAACTTTTGGATTAATGATTCTAGGCTTAAGTTTTGATGGAATCTTAGTGTGGTTTGTGTAGGACTTAAGATAGCAATATCTGCACCTGTTTTATAAAAAATATCAGAATCTTTGCCTTCTGTGTCAATGGAAGCTTTATTTTTTGGATCGTGTTTGACAATGCAAACGCGCTTTGTAGGGGGTAAAAGAAGAGAAAGTTTTTGGATAAGTGTGGTTTTTCCGCTGTTGGAGTTTCCGCTAAAGGCAATGGCTTTCATTGTAAGATTCCACTAAAAGGTAATTTATAACTTCGCTCTTTTGCATAGATTCTTGTTCCATTTTTTAAATCATATTTCCAAATGGGAGCTTTATGTTTAAAATCTTCGATAAAATCTTCAAAAACTTCTAAACAAGCGCGTCTTTTTGCGCTAAAGATTCCAGCCATATAAGAGCTTTGATGATTAAAAACATCGCCCCTAGAGTGTGCCATTTTTAAAAATACGCCATTTTCTAAAACTTTCTTATTCCAATCCAAAAACCACTGCTCCAAAAGTGGCTTATAAATATCAAAACTTAATCCATCACACCCATTTTCTGCGCGCACAATCCCTGTAAAAATACTATTGGCACCTAGATTGTTTTGAGAAGCAAAATCATACCATTTTTGATAAATTTTGGCTGTATCTAAAGCCCCATCAAAAATTTCTAAACCCATTATTTTAGTGAGCATTATCCACCACACACTGGAGGTAAAATCACTACTTTATCTCCATCTTTTAAGGGGGTATCTAGAGATTGTACAATTTCATCATTTAAAGCAATAGCACAATCTTTAAGCCAATTTTGTATTGCAGAATCTTGTTGTAATTCTTTTTTTAGGGCATAAAAATCTTTGGCATTGCTTGTGAATTTTTGATTTCCAAGTGGTCCTAGTAATTCAACCTCAATCATTAAAATCCTTTCTATAAAAGCTCGATGTATTCTTCATTCATATGATAGGGGGGCGTTTTCTCTTTTTTGGGGGGGGTTGGCGCTTGGGGTTTTGGTGTTTGTTTTCTTTGTGGTGTTGTTGCGACAATCTTTCCTGTTCTTGCATCCACCATAAAAGCCGTTCCTTTTGGATATTTTTGCATTTCTCTTTGAAGTGATTTGTCAAAATTATCTAGTGGAGTAATTTGTAATTTTGGTTTGGGGCGGAATTTGACAAAGGTATCAGCATAAAGATAAGAGGATAATGTAGTAGCGCAAAATGATAGAATTAGGGGCTTTAAAAAAGTTGATTTCATTTCCGAAATTCCTTTTGTTTTGAAATTAATTTGTTATAATTCTATAATATTTTAAGAATAAAGTAAAGGAGAAACCATAATGTTAATGTTAGAGATTACAGCAACCAAAAAAGCACCTCAAGCAATTGGTCCTTATTCGCAGGCAATTAGCACAAATGGAATGGTTTATACTTCAGGTCAAATTGGGCTTACACCAAGTGGAGAATTAGTTCAAGGTATTGAAGCTCAAACAAGGCAAGTTTTAGAGAATCTTAGCGAGGTTTTAAAGGCTTCTAATAGCAGCTTAAAGCAAGTTATTAAAACAACTATTTTTTTAAGCGATATGGAGTATTTTGGTATTGTTAATGGAATCTATGCGGAATTTTTTGGAGATCATAAACCAGCTAGAAGCACGGTGGCTGTAAAAACTTTGCCAAAAGATGCGTTGGTTGAGATTGAGTGTATTGCATTACAAAATTAATGTTTTATTAATAAAAGAAAGAGTAGAATCCGAGCTTTTATTATTCTTTAATAAAAAACAAAAACTTCAAAATAAAATGTAAAGGAATTGTATTATGTATGCAATCATTCAGAATGGAGGCAAACAATACAAGGTAAGCGAAGGCGATATTTTATTGCTTGATTGTTTAAACCTTGAGCCAAAGTCAAAAGTTGAAGTCAATGAAGTTTTAGCTCTTTTTGATAACGGAGATGTGAAACTTGGAAGCCCTTATGTAAGTGGCGCTAAAGTGGAATTAGAAGTTATCAATGAAGGAAGAGGTAAAAAGGTTATTACTTTTAAAAAGCGTAGAAGAAAAGATAGTAAAACTAAAAGAGGTTTTAGAAGAGATTTTACGCGTGTTCGTGTTATTAAAATTGCGGCATAGATTGCTACATAAGGAGTAGAAATGGCACACAAGAAAGGTCAGGGGAGCACCCAAAATAATCGCGATTCAGCAGGACGCCGTTTAGGTGTGAAAAAATTTGGCGGACAATTCGTTCGTGCAGGAAATATTATTATTCGCCAAAGAGGCACAAAAGTTCATCCTGGAAATAATGTAGGAATGGGTAAAGATCACACTATTTTTGCATTAATTGATGGGATTGTTTCTTTTGAAAGAAAAGATAGAAATCGTAAAAAAGTTTCTATTTACCCTGCTTCTTAAAATACTTCATAAATCCCCTTTTGGGGATTGAATTTTCCAGTTAAGGTTTTCTTATGTTTGTTGATAGAGTTGAAATCTTTGTATCCTCAGGCAAAGGTGGAGAAGGCGCCGTATCTTTTTATAGGGAGAAGTTTGTCATCAATGGTGGTCCTGATGGTGGAGATGGCGGTAAGGGTGGAAATGTTTATTTTATAGTAGATCGCAATACTGATACACTTTCTCATTTTAGAGGACACAAACATTTTAAAGCGCAAAATGGAAAGCCTGGGCTTGGAAGAAATAAATATGGAAAAAAGGGCGAAGATTTAGTGATTAGTGTTCCACCCGGCACTCAAGTTTTTGATGTAGAGAGTGGAAAGCTTTTGCTGGACTTACTTGAAGAATCTCAAAAAATTTTATTCTTAGAAGGTGGCAAGGGTGGTTTGGGTAATGTGCATTTTAAAAGTGCTACCAATCAACGCCCAACTTATGCGCAAAAAGGAATGCCGGGTGTTGAAAAAAATATCCGTTTAGAATTGAAATTAATCGCTGATGTGGGCTTAGTTGGATTCCCAAATGTTGGCAAATCAACACTTGTTTCGGTGCTTTCTAATGCCAAACCAGAAATTGCAAATTATGAATTTACGACTTTGATTCCTTCTTTGGGGATTGTGAATGTTGGGGATTATCAATCTTTTGTGATAGCGGATATACCCGGAATTATTGGGGGTGCTAGCGAGGGAAAGGGATTAGGATTAGAATTTTTGAGGCATATTGAGCGGACTAGATTTTTGCTTTTTGTATTAGATATAGCAAATTATCGAGATATTAACACGCAATTTGATATTTTGCAAAAAGAATTAAAAAATTTCAGTCAAGAATTGGCAATGCGTCCTTTTGGGGTTATTTTTAGTAAGCTTGATGCCTTAGAAGAAGAGGAAATTTCTAAAAAAATAGAAGAATTTTTAAAAGAGTTTAATTTCTCCTTGCAAAAAGTAGAAGACAACCACTATCTTCAAGCTTCTAAAAATGAATATGCAATGGAGTTTGATACAAATTCCCCACAATTTGTGCTTGGAATCTCTAGTGTGGTGGGGAGAAATTTGGATATTTTGAAGAAAAATTTATATGAAAGTGTAAAAAGAAATGCTTAAAGAAAGAATTGTAATTAAAGTTGGTAGCTCTATTTTAGTAGAAAATCAACTTATTAATATGCAAAGAATGCAAGCACTTGCAGAGTTAATCGCAAGCTTTAGTGAAAAATATGAGATTATTTTAGTTTCTTCTGGGGCAGTAGCAGCGGGTTATACAAGATTATCTTTAGATAAAAGTGATTTGACAAATAAGCAAGTTTTGGCTTCCATAGGACAGCCATTGCTTATGGAGCTTTATGCAGAACTTTTTAAAAAATATAATATTATTACTTCACAAATCTTACTTACTGCCTATGATTTTGATTCAAGAAAGCATACGCAAAATGCGCAAAACGCAATGGAAGTGCTACTAAAAAATGGGGTTTTGCCTATCGTAAATGAAAATGATGTGATTGCAACAGGGGAGTTAAAATATTTAGGTTTTGGGGATAATGATCAGCTCTCAGCCTATGTTACGCATTATTTTAATGCTTCTCTTTTAGTGATTTTAAGTGATATTGATGGTTATTATAATGACAATCCCCATACAAATAAAAATGCCAAAATGTATAAAACTATCCATAAAATTTCAAAAGAAGAACTAGAGGCAAATGCCACTCCGCATAATCAATTTGCCACAGGAGGAATTGTAACTAAGCTAAAGGCGGCTAATTTTCTTTTAGAAAATAATAAAAAAATGTTTTTAACAAGTGGTTATGAACTAGAGTTTGTAAGAGAATTTTTGCAAGTTGGAATAAAAAGTGGAGAATGGAGCAAAGGGACTTTGTTTGCTCCTTTAAAGTAGGGGATAGATAAGCAAAATTTGGCTATAATAATAAAAAAGGAGCTATTATGTTTGATTATTCTAAATATGAAAATGCAACACAAAAGCAATTAGTTTATGCACTTTCTTTAGTAGAGAAAAGAGCGGAAAAGCTTGCATTGCAAACAAAAGAAAATAACGAGCTTTTTAAATTTTTAAATCAAAAACTAAGAAATTCTTTTAGTATCAAAAAAACCAAAAAAGAAGATCAAAGAAGAATACCCGAGCTTGATGAAGCGATAAGAGAATATGAAAATGGGGAAGTAGAGCGTTATAGTAGCGTAGAAGAAGCATTTAAGGCTTTAAATGCAGAGTAAATATGCAGTTACTTTTTCTAAGAAATTTAAAAAAGATTTTAAAAAAGTAAGTAAGGATAATAAAATAATTCTTAAAGATGTGGTTGATAAACTTGCTAACGATGAAATCTTAGAGTCAAAATATAAAGATCACGCACTAAAAGGTAATTATGTTGGCTTTAGAGAATGCCATATTAAGCCCGATTTATTACTCATCTATCGTAAAAATAAAAATATTTTAGAATTGTATCTAGCAAGTTTGGGAAATCACAACAGCGTGTTTTAGACTTTTTAAGATTATTGTTGAGTAATAAAGCTAAAACCTTATTTAACCCTTAGCTTTAAAAGCTAAAAATAATTTTAGTGGCTTTATAAGAGGATTTTTGCTATCTATTATAAAATCTCTAGGTCTAGTAAAAAGCTTTCTAGCAAGCCTATAAAATCTTGTATGATAGAGTTTAGATTCCATAAAAGTTACATTGCTATTTTTGGATTTTTGTTTAGGAATTATGTTTTTAATCTCATAAATGTAAGGCTTATAAATAGGGGAGTTTAGCTTATAAGTCATTTTTTTAGCATGTGAAATGATGTTGAGTTTATTGAAAAATAGGAAGTTAAATTAATACATACTGGACATAAAATTAATTATTCCATAGTCCAGTATAAGGATTATAATTGCATCGTTGATTTTTTGACATTAAGTTTTTGGTTTTTGAAAGCAATCTGCAGTCTTTACAAGCAAATCTATATTCACAATCTTTGCATTCATTGACTTTGCTATAATCAAAATACCAATATTTTTTTAATGCCTCTTGTTGCAGTATAGAATTAAGATTTTGATGTTTAATATTTCCATAGGTATAGTCTCTTTTAAACACACAGGGAAGTATATCTCCATTTGAAGATATTGCAAATTTTCCAAAAAAACAAGTATTGGCATAACTAGCTTTTTTAAATTTTTCTAATGTAATAGAAAAATTAGGTTTTGTTCTTTGTGCATACTTTAAGATATGATTGTTTGGTGCTAAAGATAATGATTTTCTTGAATTATTATCTCTTATTATGTCAAATTTTTTTAACTTGGGTACATTAATGTTTGATAAATAATCATTTATTTTGTCAATATTATCTTGATTATTATACATTCCTATTGCATTGATATTTACTTTTATGTCATTTTCGGTTAATTTTTTTATCCAATAAATGGTTTTATCAAAAGAGCCTTTTTTTCTGGTTATGTTATCGTGTAAAACTTTATTATCTGCATATATAGAGCAATTAATAGTAATGTTGTGTTTTTTAATATATTTTAAAATTTCATTATTAAAAAGTGTTAAATTGCTATATATATGTACATTATGTCCAATATCAACAGAATATTTTAGTAATTCCATAAAATGTGGGTGTGCTAGAGGTTCACCACCAATAAATTCTATATTTTTACATTTTAAATCTTTAAGTTCTAGTATAATGTTTTTCCAGTTTTCTAAATTCAAGTCATCATTGCTAGGTTTATGCCAATCACCCTCATAACAATGTATACATTTGCAGTTACAAGATTGTGTAATCTCTAGCCAAACAAAATCAATGCTTGGTTGTAATTTTTGAACTACAAATTCTTTGATTTTAAAATTTTCATCAAGAAAACCATTATCTTTAAGTAAATTTATATAACTGTGGGTAAAGTTGCTATTTTTGATATATTGTTCAAGAATTTCGCAAGCTGTTTTATTGATAGAATAAACTTTTTTTTATTAAAATTATATAAAGCACCGCGATTTGCTCCTTTAACATAAATTACATTATGATTGATTTCAAGATTTTTTCTCATTTTTACCCTTATTTGCTAAATTTGTAAAAATATTTTTTGGTAAATATTTGTAGTCTTTATTATCATATTTTGTAGAACATTTGCTGCACCATTTTTGTGCAGCTAAATCTTTTTTAGAGAGGCTTTCAGATAGATTAAACCATTTTACAATAGTTTCTAAATTATTAATATTACCTAAAGTACTCCCTTCTCTTCCATAGCAAAAAGAAACAGTGCCATCGATATCTACTATTGGATATATGTGATTATGGTTATAGCACATATGAAATTCTTTAGCTGATTTTGTTAGTGAAAAATGTACATAAGAAAAATTTAAAGATTTTGCGTAATTTTCTAATTTTCTTAATTCTTTTTCTTTGTTGTAGTCAAATCTATATTTATCTAGCTCTTCAAAACCATAATAAATTTTCATTTCTGTCAAATAAAGTTCTTTGATACCATTAGTGTTGGCAAAATCAATATAGTTTTTTAATGAGCCAAAGTTTTGGTTGTTGAGAGTATAATTTAGATAAAATCTATCTGCAAAACCTTTTTTGCATAATTTTTCAATATTATTTTTTATTATCTCAAGATCAATTCCGTTTTGAAGATTAGATAAATCTTTATTATAAAATCCATCAAGAGTAATACCCCATTGTATGCGTTTATCAAAAAAATAATCCGATAATTTTTCATTTAATAAAAGTCCATTTGTTAAAATTCTAATTTTAAGTTTTGAATTTTTACTCAATAGTGTTTTTATAAAATAATCAAGATTAGAGAAAGTGAGGCTTTCTCCACCACCTAAATTTACAGTGCCTTTGTAATTATATGTAGTAAGTAGCTTAAGAATGTTACTAAGTTGTTCGTTATCAATATGTTGATTTTTAAATCTATGATATCTGGTAGAGCATTTTTTACAAAAGGCATTACAAACATAAGTTAGTGTGCAAAATATATTTGTTGTTGAGAAAAAAGCTTTAACGGCTTTTTTCTCAAGCGTTGTGGTTATGTTATACATGGTGTTAAATAAACTGACAATTATTAATAATCAGGATTGCAACCATTTACAGGACTACAATCACCAGGACCGCAACCAAGCAAAAAAGTTTCTTCTGAAGTCACACACTCAAGAGTTGGCTCAAGATTTTCGTTTTGTAAAATTATATTTTCCACAATAAACTCCTTGTAAAAATTAAGATATATAATTATAGATAAACGATACAAATTATACTTTTACAATAATTAATTTGCTTAAAATTATAGATTAACTATAAAAGTAAAGCAGAAAAATGAAAGTAGTTGAGCGTATTAATGAAATTTTAAAAGAAAAAAATATCAGTAAAAAAGAGCTTGCTAGTCGCCTAATCAATCTAGGAATGAAAGCTAATAAAATAGGAGAGATTCCGACACTTTCAAGTATTTATGCGTATTTGAATGGAAATATTGATATCAAAGCGGATATGATACCTTTTATTGCCGATGCTTTGGGTGTGTTTGAGCAGGAGCTTTTTATGGATAAAAAAGAGAAAAATTTAAAAATATTGAGCAAAATTTATAGTTTTCATACAGAAAAAAATTACCAACAACTAATAGAATTGTTAGAATATCTTTCGCCTAGAAGTTTGGAATGCTTGGAGGAAATTTTGTATCAAAACAAAAAGCAAGTTTTGGAGTTAAATACCGCACTAGAATCGGGATTGAATAAAAATAAATAGGATTTGAATCTTTGTTTAAAGCATTTTGAAGTATGATTCCCAAATGATTTTGCAAAGGCGATAAAATGAATATTGTATTTATGGGGACACCTTCTTATGCAGCAGTAATTTTGGAATCTCTTCTAAAAAGCCATACTATTAAAGCTTTGGTTTGTCAGCCAGACAAAAGGGCGGGGCGGGATATGCAATTAAAAATGCCAGCTACCAAAGAATTGTTATTAAAAAGTGGCTTGGAGGTGCCTATTTTGCAGCCACAAGCTCTTGATTTGGATTTTGTAGATTTACTCAAACAAATACAATTTGACATTATTGTTGTAGCTGCTTTTGGGAAAATACTCCCAAAAGAGATTTTAAGCCTTGCACCTTGTGTAAATTTGCATACCTCAATATTGCCAAAATATCGAGGAGCAAGCCCTATACAAGAAAGCATTTTAGAAAATGAGAGGTTTTTTGGCGTAACTTTAATGCAAATGGAAGAGGGTTTAGATAGTGGAGATATTTTAGGTTTTAGAATCTTAAAAAATAGGGGACAGAATGCAAGGGAGCTATTTGGTGAGCTTTCAGAAGCAGCTGCAAAATTGACTTTGGATTATCTTGAGAAATGGAAAGAAATTGTCCCCCTAAAGCAAAGTAATGCTGATGCAAGTTATTGCAAGAAAATCAAAAAAGAAATGGGAATGGTGGATTTTAGCGAAGCAAAATCGCTTTATCTTAAAGCATTAGCTTATGAAGGGTGGCCAGAGATTTTTTTGCAAAGTGGCTTAAAACTTAAAAAAGTCTTTTTAAATGAAAATGAAAGCGCTAATAAGGCAGGTGAGATTCTAGAGATTTTAGAAGATAAGATTTTGGTGGGTTGCCTTAGGGGTAGTGTTTGGATTCAAGCTTTACAAGCCCCCTCTAAAAAGATGGTAAATGCTTATGAATATTTGCAAGGTAGAAGGCTAAAAAAGGGTGATATTTTAGAATAATGAAAATTCTAACTTTTGAATCTTTACCCTCAACGCATCTATTTTTGAGTGAGAAAATTAAAACTGGAGAGCTAAAAGCGCCTATTTTGGTCGTAGCTCATCAGCAAAATTCAGGCATTGGTAGTCGTGGAAATGTATGGAGCGCTGTAAAGGAGGGATTGTATTTTTCTTTTGCGATTACAGAGGGGGAATTACCTAATGATTTGGCTATTGAATCTGTTTCGATTTATTTTGGTTATCTCTTTAAGGAAGTCTTAGCAGAGCTTGGTTCTCAAGTTTTTTTGAAATGGCCTAATGATTTATATCTTGGTGAAAAAAAAATCGGTGGTATTCTTTGCACAAAAATTTCACAAAATATTTTAGTGGGAATTGGTTTAAATTTAGTGGTAGAGGATTCTGCATTCGGCGCTTTGGACATTTCAGTCTCCAAAGAACAAATACTTTTTCTTTTTATTGAGAAGATAAAAATTTACACATGGAAGCAAATTTTTAGTAAATATAAGTTAGAATTCTCTAGAAATTTTTATTATAACTTTCACTATCAAGGTGAGCAGATTTCTCTAAAAGATGCCAAGCTTTTGGAAGATGGTTCGATACTTTTAAAGGGTAGAAGAATCTATAGTCTAAGATAACAATAAACGGAGCGAAAAATGTGTGAAGTGATTTGTATAGCAAATCAAAAAGGTGGGGTTGGAAAAACGACAACAGCAGTGAATCTTGCAGCTTCTTTAGCGGTAGAAGAAAAGAAAGTTTTGCTAATTGATGCTGACCCTCAAGCCAATGCAACAACGAGTTTAGGATTCCACAGAAATGACATAGAGTATAATATTTATCATGTTTTAATCGGAACCAAACAGCTTTCGCAAATTATTCAAAAAACTTCAATTCCGACACTTTTTTTAGCTCCTTCAAATATTGGCTTAGTAGGAATTGAAAAAGAGTTTTATAGCCAAAAGCGTAATGGAAGGGAATTATTATTAAAAAAGAAAATAGAAGAAGTGGGGAGTTTGTATGATTATATTATCATTGATTCTCCACCTGCCTTAGGACCTTTAACGATTAATGCGCTAAGTGCTTCCCATTCTGTGATTATTCCTATTCAGTGTGAGTTTTTTGCGCTTGAGGGATTAGCACAATTGCTTAATACTATTAAGCTTTTAAGAAAAGAGATTAATCCGGACTTAAAAATCAAGGGGCTTTTGCCAACGATGTATAGTGGACAAAACAACCTTTCAAGGCAGGTTTTTACAGATTTGTTGCAGCATTTTGAAGGGCAACTAATCAAAAATGATACCAAAGATGTGATTGCAATTCCGCGGAATATTAAGTTAGCCGAATCACCTAGTTTTGGGAAGCCTGTTATTTTATATGATGTGCGTTCTCAAGGTAATATTGCTTATCAAAGTCTTGCAAGAGCGATTTTAAAGAGGGCTTAATGGCAAAAAGTGCAGGCTTAGGGCGTGGATTAAGCGCTATTTTGGGGGAAGTAGAAGAGGCTTATCAGAATAATTTAAATGATAATTCAGGTTTGGTAGTTGAAATTGATATTGATAAAATAAAAGCCAATCCCTTGCAGCCTCGCAAGGTATTTGATGATGAGAGTTTGCAAGAATTAGCTGATTCAATTCAAGAATATGGTCTCTTGCAACCGATTTTGGTCTATGAGGATAGTGGAAAATCTGATGAATATTTTTTGATTGCAGGTGAGCGGCGTTTGCGCGCAAGCAAAATTGCAAAAAAAGAAACAATAAAAGCTATTGTTGTAGATGTGCAAGAGAAAAAGTTACGCGAATTGGCTTTGATAGAAAATATCCAAAGGGAAGATTTAAATCCGATTGATTTGGCACAATCTTATAAAGAATTAATTGATGAGTATGGAATCACGCACGAAGAAGTTGCCAAGCGACTCTCAAAGTCAAGAGCACAGATTACAAACACTCTGCGCCTATTGGATTTGGAAAATGAAGTTCAAAAATATATTATAGAAAACAAAATTTCACAAGGACACGCTAAGATTCTGATTACCCTGCCAAAAGAGAAGCAATTAATGGTGGCTGATTCGATTGTAGGACAGAAGTTGAGTGTTCATGAAACTGAAGCGATTGTAAGGAATATTAAAAGTATTAAGTCTAATGATAAGACAAAGAAGGATTTATCAAAAAAAAATGTAATAAGTTTGCAATCTCAAAATGAATTAATGAAAATCTGTCAAATGATGCAAGAAAATAAATTAAAGGCAAAATTGAAAAAAAAATATTTTATTGTGGAGTTTAGTAACGATGAGGAGGTGGAAAGGTTTATTAAATTTTTACCAAATTTAAGTTTTTAAGAAAAACTTAGAAAAAGTCGTGATAGAATAAAAATGTTATTTATATTTAAAGAAAGGAGTGCAAATGACTATTATCCCAACTCCTTGGGTAATGGCGCTAGTTTTTTTTACTTTCCTTATTTTGATTTACTTGCTGAATCGCATTTTGTACAAACCTTTGTTAGGTTTTATGGATGCAAGAGATTCATCAATAAAAAAGGATAGTGAAGGTATAGAAGGTAATGCGGCGGATGTAAAAGCATTAAAAGCGGAGGCAGAGGTGATTTTGCAAAATGCAAGGCAGGAAGCAAGTCTTATAAAAAATAAGGCGCAAGAAAATGCTAAACAGATGGCAGATGCAAAAATTACGCAAAAAAGGGAAGAGTTGAATCTAAAATACAATGAATTTACAGCAATTCTTGAAGAAGAGAGAGAAGAACTTAAGAAAACATTGTTGTCTAAAATTCCTCTTTTTGAAGAAAGCTTAAAAGCTAAAATGGCGAAATTGTAGGAGGGGAAATAATGAAAAAAAGTTTTTTGTTTTTGATGGCAATGTTTTCTCCTTGCATATTGTTGGCGGCATCTGGTAGTGGTGAAGTGGATATTGTTGAGAGAACGATTAACTTTGTTATCTTTTTTGCGCTAGTTTATTACTTTGCAGCAGAAAGGATTAAAGGTGTTTTCAAAGAAAGGCGAGAGGGTATTGCAAATTCTTTAGCCAAGATTCAAGAAAAACTTCAAGAATCAAAAAAAGAGCGACAAAAAGCAGCTAATGAATTAGACGAAGCTAAAAAAATTGCAAAAGATATTGTAGAAGTAGCACACAAAGAATCAGCAATTATTTTGCAGAAAGCAGAGGAAAATACAAAAGCAGAAATTGAAAACTTGATTCGTCAATTCAATGAGAGTATGACATTTGAGAGAAGAAAAATGGAAAAGCTGATTATTGATGAAGTTTTAAAAGAGTTTTTAAGCAAAGATTCTGCAGTTTTGCCTAAAGATGTCTTAACTCAAGCTTTATTGAGAAAGGTTGCTTAAGATGAAAGAATTGATAGCAAAAAGATATATTAGGGCATTTTCTAAGGATGCGCTAAAAAATGAACTGGAAAAGGATTTAGAATTTTTAAGCATTCTTGCAAATGCTTATCAAATTTCTAAATTTAAAGAAATCATCGAATCGCCTTATGTGGAGATTTCTAAAAAGGTGGAGTTTGTTTTGCAAGTTATTTTGGAAAATAAGGCAACACAAAGATTTTCTAATTTTGTTAAAGTTTTGGCAGAACATAAGCGCTTGAACTTGTTCCAAGAGTTGTATGCTGAATTGTTTTCTTATATAGCTTCTTTAAATAAGGAATATATTGCCAATCTAAAAGTAAATGAGAAATATGATGAAGTAGTATTAAAGGATATACAAGGTCAGTTTAGCAAAAAACTAGGCGTTAATTTGATTCTGAAGCAGGAGATTGTAGATGAAGTTGGAATCAAATTGATTGTGGAGGATTTAGGCGTTGAAATTTCCTTTTCTCAAGAGAAATTTATTCAAGACTTAAGAAGTCATATTATGAAAGCATTTTAATTTTTTATGAAGGAGTAAGAGTGATAGCAAAGTTACAAGCTGATGAAATTAGTTCTATTATTAAAGAAAGAATAGATAATTTCGAATTGGATTTAAATATTGCACAAACTGGTAAGGTTATTGCATATGCTGATGGTGTAGCAAAAGTTTATGGACTTAAAGATGCTATGAGCTATGAAATGGTTGAGTTTGATACAGGGGACAAAGGTCTTGCATCAAGCTTGGAAGAAGGCAGCGTGGGTGTTGTTGTCTTGGGTGCTGGAAAAGAGATTAAAGAGGGCACTTCAGTTAAAAGACTTGGTAAGCTTTTACGTGTTCCTGTTGGAGATGACTTGATGGGAAGAGTGGTTAATGCTTTAGGTGAGCCCATTGATGGTAAGGGAGCAATTGAAGCAAAAGAATTTAAATTCATGGAAGAAAAAGCTCCTGGGATTATGGCAAGAAAATCAGTTCATGAGCCACTTCAAACGGGTATTAAGGCAATTGATGCATTGGTGCCAATTGGTAGGGGTCAAAGAGAGTTGATTATTGGTGATAGACAAACAGGTAAAACAACAGTTGCAATTGACACTATTATTAATCAAAAAGGACAAGATGTTGTTTGTATTTATGTTGCCATAGGACAAAAAGAATCCACAGTAGCGCAAGTGGTGAGAAAACTAGAAGAGCATGGAGCAATGGAATATACAATTATTGTTAATGCACCTGCTTCTGATTCTGCTGCGATGCAATATCTTGCGCCTTATGCGGGTGTAACTATGGGAGAATATTTCAGAGATAATGGCAGACATGCTTTGATTGTTTATGATGATTTAAGTAAGCATGCGGTTGCTTATCGTGAAATGTCATTAATTCTAAGACGCCCTCCAGGTCGTGAAGCTTTCCCTGGAGATGTTTTCTATTTACACTCAAGACTATTGGAGAGAGCTGCAAAGGTAAGTGATGAATTGGGTGCTGGTTCTCTAACGGCTTTACCAATTATTGAAACACAAGCAGGAGATGTGGCTGCGTATATTCCTACTAATGTTATTTCAATTACTGATGGACAAATTTTCCTTGAAACAGATTTGTTTAACTCGGGTATTCGCCCTGCGATTAATGTGGGTCTTTCTGTATCTCGCGTGGGTGGTGCTGCACAAATTAAAGCTACCAAACAAGTTTCAGGAACTTTGAGATTGGATTTGGCTCAATATAGAGAATTACAAGCTTTCGCACAATTTGCTTCAGATCTTGATGAATCAAGTAGAAAACAACTTGATAGAGGACAAAGAATGGTGGAAGTTTTAAAGCAACCTCCTTATTCTCCATTGCCAATTGAGAGACAAGTTGTAGTTATTTTTGCAGGAGCAAGAGGCTTTATGGATGATATTTCTGTAGCTAATATTACTAAATTTGAAGCAGATTTATATCCATTCTTAGAGGCAAAATATCCACAAATTTTTGAAGATATTCGATCTAAGAAAATGCTTGATAAGGATATTGAGGAAACTCTAAGTAGAGCTTTAGAAGAGTTTAAAGCTAGTTTTATAGCATAAGTAGGGAGTTGTTATGGGAAACAACTTAAAAGATATTAGAAAGCAGATATCAAGTGTTCTAAACACCCAAAAAACTACAAGAGCAATGAAGCTTGTTTCAACCTCCAAGCTTAAAAAAGCTGATGAGATGGCAAGACGATCTAAGACCTATGCAAATAAAATTGTAGAGGTACTTGGAGAGATCAAAGCAAAGGTAGCAGGTGGGGAAAATGCGCAAGACAATCCCTATTTTATACCAGCTAAAGAGACAGGGCTTGTAGATATTGTTTTGGTGACAGCAGACAAAGGCTTATGTGGTGGTTTTAATATTAACACAATTAAAGAAGTTAATCGGATTATTCTAGAGCATAAAGCTAAAAATGCAAAAGTTCGTTTGCGCGTTATTGGCAAAAAAGCAATTGAATACTTTAAGTTCAATGAAATAGAGATTTTAGATAGTGCGGTGGGTTTAAGTGCAACGCCTAACTATGCTCAAGCTGCAGAATTTATCAACAAGGCAGTGAATGATTATTTGCAAGGAATGACTTCAAAGATTATTTTGGTGCATAATGGTTTTAAAAATATGATTTCTCAAGAAATGAAGGTTTCACAACTTTTGCCTATTAATAGTATTGAATTATCTAAGGAGTGTAGTTCTATCTTGGAAGTTGAACCAAGTGAACAAGAAAATGAAGTTTTAAATCAACTAGCTAATAAATATATTGAATTTAGTATGTATTATGCTTTGGTGGATTCTTTAGCAGCAGAGCACAGCGCAAGAATGCAAGCAATGGATGCTGCAACTAATAACGCTGGAGAATTGGCAAAAAGTTTAACGGTTGCTTATAACAAAGCAAGACAAGAAGCAATTACGACTGAGCTGGTAGAGATTAATACCGGTGTTGAGTCTATGAAATAAGGAGTATAGTAAATGTCAGAAAATATGATAGGGAAAATAGTTCAAGTAATGGGTCCTGTTGTGGATATTGATTTTGAATCATATCTTCCAGCAATCAATGAAGCGTTAGATATTGATTTTTCTATTGATGGACAATCTCGCAAATTAGTTTTAGAAGTTGCAGCTCATATTGGTGATAATCGTGTTAGGGCGATTGCTATGGATATGACAGAGGGCTTAACTCGTGGCGAAAAGGTTGTTGCAAGAGGTAATCCTATTATGGTTCCTGTTGGAGAGCAAGTTTTGGGTAGAATCTTTAATGTAACAGGAGATGTGATTGATGGTGGTGAAGGTTTAAATAATCCAGAAAAATGGTCTATTCATAGGGAAGCACCAACTTTTGAAAACCAAAGCACAAAAACTGAAATGTTTGAAACGGGAATTAAGGTTGTAGATTTGTTAGCTCCTTATTCAAAAGGTGGTAAAGTAGGATTGTTTGGTGGTGCAGGTGTTGGTAAGACTGTTGTTATTATGGAGCTTATTCACAATGTAGCATTTAAACACAGCGGTTATTCTGTGTTTGCGGGTGTTGGAGAGCGAACAAGAGAAGGAAACGATCTTTATCATGAAATGAAAGAATCGGGTGTTTTAGATAAAGTTGCCTTGTGCTATGGTCAAATGAATGAGCCACCGGGTGCAAGAAACAGAATTGCTTTCACAGGACTTACAATGGCGGAATATTTCCGTGATGAAAAAGGTCTAGATGTATTGATGTTTATTGATAATATCTTTAGATATGCTCAATCAGGTGCGGAAATGTCAGCGTTGTTGGGTAGGATTCCTTCTGCAGTTGGATATCAGCCGACATTGGCAAGTGAAATGGGCAAATTACAAGAGAGAATCACATCAACTAAAAAAGGTTCCATTACTTCTGTTCAAGCAGTTTATGTTCCTGCAGATGACTTGACTGACCCTGCTCCTGCTTCTGTTTTTGCTCACCTTGATGCAACAACAGTTTTAAATAGAAAAATTGCAGAAAAAGGGATTTATCCAGCGGTAGATCCACTTGATTCAACTTCTAGAATCCTTGATCCACAAGTAGTTGGTGAAGAGCACTATAGAGTGGCTACAAGTGTGCAACAAGTTTTGCAAAAATATAAAGATTTGCAAGATATTATTGCGATTTTGGGTATGGATGAGCTTTCTGAAGAAGATAAAAAAGTCGTTGAAAGGGCAAGAAAAATTGAAAAATTCCTTTCTCAACCTTTCTTTGTTGCTGAAGTCTTTACAGGAAGCCCAGGTAAATATGTTACACTACAAGAAACATTGGAAGGATTTAAAGGAATCTTGGAAGGAAAATATGACCACATTCCAGAAAATGCTTTCTATATGGTAGGTAATATTAATGAAGTTCTTGAAAAAGCTGAAAAAATGAAGGCGGGCGCGTAAGGAGCTTTAATGGAAACCTTGAAATTAGATATTGTAACGCCAGAGGGGAAGATATTTTCTAATAATGTCAAGAGTGTAACACTTCCTGGAAGCGAGGGGGAATTTGGGGTTCTCCCAGGACACGTTGGGATTGTAACTACACTTGATAGTGGTGTTATTGAGATTGAAAAACAAGATGGAAAAAAAGAAATAGTGGCTATCAACTGGGGTTATGCTAAGGTTGATGAGAGAAGTGTCGATATTTTAGCAGAGGGTGCAGTGGATATTAATGGTGATAGTGAAAGTGAAATTGCACAAGCTATTGCAAGCGCTAAAAAACTTCTTGAAGAATCATCAGATAATAAAGTTGCAGTTTCAATGGTTGTTTCTCGCATTGAAAATGCAGCAAAGAGCGTTTTATGAATTTAATGAATTTAACTGGCAACTATGGAATGACAACCATAGTTGTTCTCTCTTGGCTTTCTTTATATTTTATTTTGGTTGTTTGGATTTTTTTGTATCGTTATTTTACTCTTAATTCCATGATTCAAAGAGAAAAAAAGAATGTAGAATGTCTTTTGAAAGGCAAAAATATTGTGTTGCGCGAATCTACATTTAATCTGAATGGAATCGATAGAAAAAAATCCGAATCTTTATTGCAATATTTTCTTAATAAAACAATCAAGGAAGCTACAATGGGTTTGACTTTTTTGGGCATTGTGGCTTCAACAGCTCCTTTTATCGGATTATTTGGAACGGTAGTTGAGATTTTGGAAGCTTTTTCAAAGCTCGGTATGGAATCTAAAGCAACTTTAGATGTGATAGCCCCTATTATTTCAAAAGCCCTTATTGCAACAGCTGCTGGAATTTTAACGGCGATTCCTGCTTATACCTTTAATTTGTTTTTAAAGCGAAAAGTCTTTGAGCTAAATACTTATTTGCAATTACAAGTTAATCTCTTGGCTTACTCAAAAGACAAAGAATAAAAGACAAAAGGAAAGCACGCGGTGAATTTTAATTGGGATGAGAATCCAGAGCTTAATATCACGCCACTGGTTGATATTATGCTGGTTTTGTTGGCTATCTTAATGGTAACAGCACCAGTAATTGTTTATCAAGAAGAGATTGCTTTGCCTCAAGGCTCTAAAACTAGCAAAGTTCAAGAAGATTCTAAGATTGAAATCCGTGTTGATTCTCAAAGAAAAATTTATTTAAAAGATGATATTTTAGATTTTAGAAGTTTTCCTGATGTCTTTATTGTTTTTGCTAATGGGTATGATAGAAACACGCAAGTTTATATCAGAGCGGATAAAAATCTTAAATACGATGATGTGATTTATATTTTAAAAATTGCCAAACAAAGCGGTTTTAGCAGAGTTTCATTAGTTACTGATGGATAGAATATTTTTTCTTTTTTTAAGTGGTATTGTCGCTATTTTTACCTATTTGTTTGTTGTGGGGATATTTTTATGGCATTTGTATGTTTTCAAAGATTCGCCAAAGCAATACACAACTTATAAAGAGACAAGTTTTAATGTAGCGTTGATTGAAGAAAAAAAAGAAGCTCCAAAAAAAGTCAATCAAACGCAAAAAAATAAAGAAAAAGAAAAAATAAAAGAGATTCCTATCAAAAAGGAAAATGCTTCAAAAACTGCAAATGTAGGCTTGGGTATCAACAAATTGTTTCAGCAAGTTGAGACTAAAAGAGAAGTTCCCAAAGAAGCTCTAAAGCCACAAAGTCAAAATGATAAAATAGCAAGGCGTAAAAAGGCTTTGGAGAGTATGCAAAAAAGAGAAGATAATTTAAAAGAGAATATTGAAAAAATTGTTTCTAATCTTGAAATTAAAAAAACAATGGGATTCCTAACTCCAAAGGGCGAGTATGATGAATTTTATGCAAAAGTGCAAGAGATTTTGTATGAAAATTGGAATCCAATACAAACACAAAATGAAAATCAATCTGAAATACAAATTACTATTGATTGGCAGGGAAAATTTTCTTATAAGGTTATAAAATTATCGGGAAATTTAGAATTTGATAAGGCTTTGCAAGAGTTTTTGGATATAATGCAAAATAAAGAATTTCCAAAATATGAGGGTGGAGATTCAACTAATATTATTGTAACTTTTAAGACAGAGGTGTAAATGAAAAAGATTTGTTTTTTATTTTTAATGAGTTTGAGTTTTATTTTTGGTAATCCAAATGTTGATGCAACTTTGGAGGTTGTTAAAAAATTTGACAATCTCCCTAATATTTTGGTTCAGTATTCTGGAAAAGATTATACCCAAAGAGAATATACGCTAAAAATATTTAAGATGCTGATTGCTGATTTGAAGGTTACTGGGCATTTTGCAGTGCAAGAGGGCGAGGGATTTTCTGGGGCAGTGGCAATTAATTTTGATGAGTACCGTAAGTCTAAAGTGGATTTGGTAGCACGAGTGAGTGCAGAGGCGATACGAGATGATTTGGTTGTGAATTTGCAACTTTATGATGTTAATGCTGGAAATGTAGCATTAAATAAAGAATACAAAAGCACCCAATTATCGACATATCCGTTTTTAGCTCATAAATTAGCGGTGGATATTAATGATTATATTAAAGCGCCAAGTGTAGATTGGATGCAAAGAATGGTAATTGTGTCATATTATACAAAACCTGGCGAAAGCGATATTATTTCTAGTGATTATACGCTAACTTATAAAAACACTCTTATTAGCGGTGGTTTAAATATTTTCCCTAAATGGGCAAATGAAAAACAAAGTGCATTTTATTATACGAAGTATTTAGACAAGCCTACACTTTTTAAATTTGACTTACTTACAGGAGAGAATAAGCAGATTCTTAGTAGCGAGGGTATGTTAGTGGCTTCTGATGTAAGCAAGGATTCAAATAAGATTCTATTGACTATGGCGCCCAATGAACAAGCTGATATTTACTTGTATGATTTAACAAATGGAGCATTAAAAAAATTAACTAATTACCGCGGAATAGATGTAAGTGCAAATTTTATTGAAGATGAAAAACGCGTTATGTTTATTTCAGATCGTCTGGGTTATCCAAATGTATTTGCTGTTTCTGTAAATGGAGAGAGCGCGGGAAGTGTAGAGCAAATGGTTTTTCATGGAAAAAATAACAATGCGGCAAATGCGCATGGAGATTATATTGTTTATTCTAGCAGGGAAACGAGCGATGAATTTAGTAGAAATACTTTTAATCTTTATCTTGTTTCTACCCAAAGTGATTTTATTAGGCGATTAAGCGCTAATGGGGTTAATCAGTTACCGCGTTTTGCAAAAGATGGAGAAACAATTATGTATATTAAACACGAAAGCAATCAAAGTGCTTTGGGAATTATTCGTTTAAATTACAACAAAACCTTACTATTTCCGCTTCGCGGAGGGGTTATTCAATCTATGGATTGGTAAAACTTTATGTTTTATAGCACTTTAGCAAAAAATATGCTACAATGTTTTATCATTTTAAATAATAGGGAGAGAAATCTATGAAAAAAAGTTTAGTTTTTGGTTCTTTATTGGCTGCATTATTGATGGTAGGTTGTAGTCAAAAAAGTAGCAATGTAGATACAAGTAACACTCAAGATTCTGTTGCAGAGCAAAGTATTTCTCAAGGTTTTGTAAGTGGTCGGGATAATTTTGTGAATCTAGAAGAGAGAATTCAGTATGTAGAAGGTGGTTTGCAAAATATCTTTTTTGATTTTGATCAATTTGTGATTCGTGGAGATATGCAAAGTGCAGTTGATAATGATGCAAATGTTCTAAAAGACATAAGTGCAGCGCCTTTGAATGTAAGAGTTGAGGGAAATACTGATGAGTGGGGAACTGATGAGTATAACTATGCATTGGGCTTAAAAAGAGCAGTTGCTGCAAAAGATGCTTTGGTATCCAAGGGTGTTAGTGAAAGCAAAATTGTGCTTGTAAGCTATGGAGAAAGCAAACCTACCTGCACAGAGAAAACTAGAGAATGTTGGGCAGAGAATAGAAAAGTAACATTTAAAATGTTGCCATAAGTTTGGAGAAAGTGCTTGTTAAAACAAATTGGTGTAGTTTTAGTATTAGCTAATTTGCTTTTTGCTGAGGAGCCATCGGCTTTTAATGCCGGTGGTGATACTCTAATGAAAACTAAAGAACAAATTATAGATGAAAAACTTTTTAATCTTTCTAGTAAAGTAAAAAATCTTGAAGTCTCACAAGAGGGATTGAAAAGTGTTTTTGAAGGTCAGCTTCAAAGAATTCAAGAGGTTTCTCGTGAGTTAAATACGCGAGTTGATGAAAATAATGCAACAATTGCCAACATAAAAGAATATATGGAAGCAAATTTTGCTACACAAAATGAAAATATTCAAAAGTTACAACAAAGCATTGCGGCTCTTGGAGAGTTGATTCAAAAGGTTGATATGCAGACTAAATCTGAAATTGATGTTATTAAAAAAATGCTTTTGGATGAGGGGCAGCAAGAAAAAAAAGAAGTTAAAAAAAATAATTCAAATCCAAGGCAAATTGATGCTAAGGTGGCAGAAGAGTTAAGAGATAAGCCATTAGCAGAAGTGTTTGCAGAGGGTGAAAAATTACTAGAACAAAAGCAATATAAAATAGCAAGTGAGTATTTTAAAAAAGCAGTTGATGGGCATTACAAGCCTGCTCGAGGGAATTATTTGCTAGGAGAATCGGCTTTTTATCAAGGAAAATATGAGGAAGCAATTCAATATTATAAAATCAGTGCGGAGCGCTACGATAAGGCGGATTATATGCCTTTATTGATGTTGCATACCGCACAAGCTTTTAAAAAACTCAATAATAATGAAAATGCTTTGAAGTTTTTAGAATCTTTGGTGGCGCTCTATCCAGATTCTAAAGAATCGCAAGAAGCAAAAAAACTTTTATTTAAGTAATTTAAGGAGAATTTTATGATAGAAAAAAATCAAGTTGTTAGTATTGAATATGAAGTAAGAGAAAATGGCAAAGAAGAGATTTTAGATTCTAATATTGGTGGTAAGCCTTTAGAATTTATTATGGGAGCAGGCGAGATTATCAAAGGGCTTGAAGAAGCAGTTGCGGAAATGTCTGTAGGGGATAAAAAGCAAGTTATTATTGCTCCAGTAAATGCTTATGGAGAATATGTATCAGATTATATCCAAGAGGTTCCAAGAGATCAATTTGTGGGTATTGATTTGCAAGAGGGTATGACGCTTTTTGGTCAGGGAGAAGATGGTCAAACTGTACAAGTGATTGTAAAAGATTTTAATGATGAAGTGGTTATTGTAGATTACAATCATCCTTTAGCAGGGAAAGAATTAGATTTTTCTGTAACAATTCTTGGTGTGAGAATGGCTACTGAAAAGGAATTGGCTTGTGGATTACATCATCAAGAACAACATGGTCAAGGCGGTGGTTGCTGTGGTGGAGGGTGCGGTTGCCACTAGAGAATTAAAACTAAAAAGGCTAAATAGTGGATTATTCCTATGCCTATACGCACTCAAAGATAGTTTTTTACTTCAAGCAAAGTCCGCGTGATTTTGTAGTAGAAGAGATTCCTCTCTATTCTTTTGATGGGGAGGGAGCGCATTGGATTGTAAAAGTTCGCAAAAAAAACCTGACAACTTTTGAATTAATTAATTTTTTTTCTTCGTATTTTGGAGTCAAATCAAGTGAGATTGGCTATGCAGGTTTGAAAGATAAAAATGCATTAACCATTCAATACCTTAGCTTCCCAAAACATCTTATTAATAAAAGCCTTTTAGAATCTTTTGAGCATCCAGAAATCAAGATTTTAGAGATTACTGCGCATAATAATAAGATTAAAATCGGACATTTAAAGGGGAATAAATTTTTCATAAGATTAAAAAAGCTAGATAAGCTAAATTATCAAAAAATACAACAAGTTGTGGAAAAAATTAAACAGCTGGGGATTCCAAATTATTTTAGCTATCAACGCTTTGGTAAAACTTTAGATAACTATTTATTGGGGCAAGAAATTGTCAATGGCAAAAAAAAGATTCGCGATAAAAAAATGCAAAATTTTTTTATTAGTGCCTATCAAAGCCATCTCTTTAATGAGTGGTTGTCGCTAAGAATCAAACTCTCTCATTTGATTGAGAAAATTGATTCAAAAGATCTTTATAGGGCTTTGAGTTTGCAATTTGAAAATCAAATAATACCAAAGATTTTTTTAGATAAAGAATATTGTAAAACGCTAAAAGAGCAGAGTCATTTTTTTAAACTATTAAGTGGCGATTATTTATGCCATTACCCTTTTGGTAAAAATTTTCTTACAAAACAAGAGACGATTTTAAATGATTCTCAAAGGTTTGCAAAAAAGGATGTTGTCCCAACAGGATTATTAAGTGGTATAAAAGCACAAATTTCAGAGAATGAAGCAGGTTTTTTTGAAAAAAATTTTGTGGATGAAAAAATTAAAAGTGTTGGTCAAAGGCGCTATGCTTGGATTTTTCCAGAGGAATTAACTTTGTGCTACAAAGAAGAAGAAGCTCAAGGTGAATTAGCATTTTTATTACCTAAAGGTGCATATGCAACTAATTTATTAAGAGAATTGGCGCATAGTGAAATTATGGGAGAAGAGTAATGTTTGACAAAATTATCCAAGAGAATCGCTTTAAAACACAATGTGTAATTATTCTTTATGTGGCTATTTTTGTTGTTATTGGTTTGTTAGTAGATATTGTTCGGATAAATGCTAGTAGTCTTTTGGGTGGATTTTATGCCTTGCTTACTTTTCAGCAGTTACCGATTGTTACACTTTGTTTGTTGTTAGTAGCGTGTGGGATTGTTTATTATACCATTAGTCATTTTAAGGGCATTTTATTAAGTGGAAATGAATACAAAGAGATTGTTAAAGGTTTTGAGGAGACTTCGCAAGAAAGGGAATTAAGCAGAATCTTAGAAGAATTAGTTAGGGAAGCGTGTTTGGATTTTAGACCTAAATTATACTTAATGGAAGCTCCCTTTATGAACGCTTTTGCAAGTGGTTGGAGTGCACATAATTCTTTGATTGCATTAACGACGACTTTGGTTAGGAATCTCAAGAGAGATGAAATAAAAGCGGTTATGGCGCATGAATTAAGCCACATTAGACACGAAGATATTCGCCTTACTCTTGTAGTAGGAGTTTTGAGTAATATTATGCTTTTAGTGGTAAATTATGGAGTTTATATGTTTTTAGGAAATTCCAGAGAGAGAGGCGCAAATACAGCAAGAAACATTCTTATGATCTTGCAATTTGTTTTGCCTTTGCTGACACTTGTTTTGCAAATGTTTTTAAGTCGAAGTCGTGAATATATGGCTGATTCTGGGGCTGCTTATCTTATGGGAGATAGTATGCCTATGATTCGTGCATTGCAAAAGATTAGTGGTAGCTATGCGCAATCTGATTTTAGTGAAGTTGATACAAATCCTACAAGGTCGGCACTTTATATCGTTGGATTTAAAGAGATTTTTAGCACACATCCAAGTATTGAAAATCGAATCAAAGCTTTACTTGGAAAATAAAGGAAAATAATGGAAGATTGCATTAGATCTTTTTTTGATTATATTGGAGAGAATAAAGCAAGAGAGGGCTTGCTAGAGACACCAAAGCGAGTTATAAAAAGTTGGGAACATTTATATAGTGGATACAAAAGCGATCCTAAGGAAGTTTTGGGTAAATGTTTTAGCGATGGGGCTTGTGATGAAATGGTGGTTTTAAAAAATATTGAGTTTTATTCGGTGTGTGAGCATCATCTTTTGCCTTTTTTTGGAAAGATTTCTATTGGTTACATTCCTAATTCAAAAGTAGTTGGCATCTCCAAGCTTGCAAGACTTGTAGAGGTGTTTTCAAGGCGATTACAAATTCAAGAAAAAATGACAGGGCAGATTGCTGATACAATTATGGAAGTCTTACAAGCTAAGGGAGCGATGGTGGTTGCAGAAGCACAACATATGTGTATGGTAATGCGTGGGGTAGAAAAGCAAAATAGTATAATGATAACAAGTGCTGTTCGTGGGCTTTTTAAAAGCGATCATCGTACAAGGGAAGAGTTTATGGGGCATATACGCAATTAGCTTTAAAGTGTTGAAAAATCACCTTAAAGAAGCATCAAATTTTTTTTGTAAGAAAAGTGGCTGATAAGATTGCTTGGCTTTTCTTAAGCCCTCAATCCCTAAATCCTCTTCGCGATTGACAAGCGCATAGTCTTTCCATTGGTTTGCTAAAAACTCACGATTAATAGCTTGATAAGCTCCTTGATATTCTATATCTGCTTTTTCAATATGAATTACAATGGTATTGTCATTAAGTGGCTCTCCAAAACTAAAAGCAATAATTTTTTCATCAACGCGTAAGATTCCACCATCAAACTTTAAACACTCTAGTGCTTTAAGTGATTCGATAATACCAATGTATTCATTTTTTAAGCCATTACTTGCATTATCGCTAATCCTTCCAAACCATTCTTGATAAGTGTGAATAAGCTCTTTGGCATTAGTTTGGTTTAGAGATTCGTAGCTAAAAGGATAGCGTTCTATAAAACGATTGAGATGCGTTTTTTTCTTGTGATATTTTTTGCCTTTGAGCTCAATGAGTTCGGGAATTGAATAAACATAATCGCTTCGGTCCTCACGATAGGTAAAGGTAAAAGTATTGGGCATGAGAAATTCTAGCTCTTTTTTATCTATTTCACTTAGAGAATGGATAGAAAAGTTCAAGCCATTTGCCTTGCAATATGACATCATATCTAAGATACATTGCCTTTTAGCCTCTGGATTATTTTCTTTGTGAAGAGGATAGAAAATAAAGGGATTTTCATTGGGGTATTGGGTCTTAATAACAAGACAATCATTAAAAATAATATAGCTAATATGTCTTGAATAATGCCATAAGTAAAGGTTTGTGAAAGTTAAATCTGAAACAAGAATCTTATTATTTGCAAAGAAGCTATCAAGAATTTCCTTGTCTTCTATGCCAATTGGTTTCCATTGCATTGTAATTCCTTAGTTTTAAAAGAGAAATTTTAATACAAAGAATTAAAAAGATAAATTAAGTTTTTGCACTCTTTCTTGTTTGGGCAAGAATTTTTTGGTTTGCTTGAGCTTTCGCATTTCTTCAGCAAGTTTAGCTTTTTGGGCGCGTGCGTATTCTCCAATTTGCTCTAAAACAGCCAAGGCTTCAAACATTTCATCGCGAGTTTTTAAAATAGGAGTATTTGCCATCAACTCTGTAATTTTTGCATCATTTTTGTTGAGATATGCTATTTTGAGTTCATTAAGCCAATTCATTTTGATTCACCTCTTTCCATGCTTCAAGTAAGCCTTTAGCTACTTTGATAACAATATCAATTTTTTCTTTGCTATTTTCCATATTTGCTTGAGTTAAAAGTTTGATTTGATGAGTGTAAAGCCCTGTTAGATAATGGGCAACTTGTCCGCCTTTTTCATAATCTAAAGAATTAAGAAGCTCCACAAAAATATCTGTTGTGCGATTGATATAATAAATTTTCTTTTCAATATCATTAGCATCAATGCATCTCTTTGCCATTGAAGCGAAACGCAAAATACCCTCATAAAGCATTTCAACTAATCTTGCAGGAGATTCGACTGCGACAGAATTTTGTTGATAGGAACTATAAGCTAAATTACCTTTCATCATCTAACCTTTATTTTTTTAAGAATTCATTGCTTGATTGATAAGCTGAGTAATGGTGTTTGAAGATTGTTGCATTTGTGCAATCATTTGATCATAAGCTGACCATCGCTCAGCCATAATATCATACTTGTTGTCAATGGATTCTTGGGTGGAAGTTTTGTCGCTATTGAGTGTTTTTTGCTCATTCACAAGCGTTGATTCTAGGATTTTTAGAGTGGAATTACTACCTGTAATTAAAGAATCCATTGTATTTCTAAGTTGTGTGAAAACCCCATCAATCTCGACACTTTCGCCTTTGACCGTTTTGGTAGAGCTTCTAAAAAACTCTACAGCTGCATCTGGATCTTCTTTGAAGGTGGTATTAAAAGTATCTTCTTTAAAAGTGAGTGTCCCATCTTCATTCATATAAACACCATATTTAACAAGACTATTTCGATTTGCATCAGTGGAGTTGATAATAGAATTAAGTTGCCTTGTGATACTTCTAATCTCACTATTTCCATTGAAAACTCCAGCAATTTCGGTTTCTTCATCGTATTTGGTAAGTTCTTGGAGTTTGTTATACATTTCATTATAACTTTCTACAAATGCTTTCATTTCTTCAGCGATTCCCTCATCGTCTCTAGCGATTCTCACAATTACATCTTTTCCTGTTTCGGTTACCGAAGTTAATTCTAAAGACAATCCAGAAACAATATCATCAATACTATTTGTATCTCTTTCAATTGGGATACCATTGTAAGTGAGTTTAGCATCTTGTGCTTTTTGGATATTGGTAATGTCCATTTTCTCTAAAAAGCTTTTGCTAGAAGTGTAAGATCCCGCTGTTAAACCAATAGAATCTAAGACTTTTTGTCGTTCAGATGCATTTGCTCCCTTAGCAGCAATATTGATAGTTTGCCCATTATTAGAATTGAGCGTAAGAGTTCCATTATTCGGATCGCCACTAGCGGTGATTCCTGCCTTTTTCAAATCCGCATTATTATTGATAGCATTCATAATAGAATTAAAATTTTGCTCCGCACTATTACCTGTGTTAGTCAAGGTTTTTAAATCAAACTCTCTTCCATTGATTGTAAAAGTCCCTGTAAGAGCACCTGCTGTAATTTTCATATCTACAAGACCTGTATCGCTACCGACAGTTTTTTTTGAAAATCCTAAGTCTGTATCGACAGCACTCGTGCCTTGAGCAGCTTCTACTTTAATACCATTTGTGGTAACATTAATCGCTCCTCCTAAAGAATCATTGAGCATAATGCCTTTGCCACTACTATTTAAGCCAATAGTAATTTCGCCTTTATCGACTTTATCTTTAAGACTAGTAAGGCTAGTGTTAGTATTGATTTCTTTATTGATTGCATCAACGATTAATTTTGCATTGTCTTCAGCGGTATTTCCATATTTGCTTCCGATTTTGCTCATATCAACACTGATTTTCTCACTGCCAATTTCAATCTCAAGTTTTCCTTCGGTAATTTTACCCCCTGGAGTAGCGGCACTTTCTAGGGTGCTACCAAAATAGACTTTGTTGTCTGCACCAGAATTTTTGGATTGAATCATTAATTGATAAGGGTTGTCTCCTCCTGTTTTCATAATGATTCCCATTACTTCTCCATTGGTTGCATCTGTGATGCTTTGTGCAACATCTGAGAGAGTCATACCTGCTTTGATATCAATGCTATAGTTTGTTCCATTGTGATAAAAATCTAAAGTTGTGTTTTCATTGCTAAAAACACTATCTCTTGAGGCGAATTTCAATCCAACTTGATTGACATCATTTTGTGCAAGTTGGGAAACATTGATTGTAATGTCTTGAATAGCTAAACCATCTCCAGCAGTTGCTTTAACTCCACTACCTTCTACACTTGCTTGTCTTCTTTGATAAGTGCTATAATCAGAAAGATTTTTAAAGCTCGTATTGAGTGAAGTCATCATGGTTAGCAATGAAGTAAGCTCAGTTTGCTGCTCCATATTTTTTTCAATTTTTTCAGTGATTGGGTCGATTTGTTGGCTTACATTAAGTTCTTTCATTTGTTCGATAACATCCCAAGTAAGGTTGCTTGAGATTCCTAATACAGATTGTGTTCCTAGTGCCATACTCTCTCCTTTTTAGGCTTGTTTATCAAAAATCATTCCCACAATTTCTTTCATCTTTGCCATGAGCTGCATTGCTTCATCGCTTGGGATCTTGCGAATTAAACGATTAGTGTCTTTTTCGCTTACGGTAATGTATAGCCCTTCAATATCTTCGCTAAAATTAAAAGCGATACTGGTGTTTAAAGGGCTTAATTCTTTATTAAGCTGTTGAGCTAACTCATTAAGCTTTTGTTTTTGTTCTTCAGTATTGCCTTTTTCTTCTTGAGTTTGCAACCTTTGTTGTTGAATCTCTGAAGAACTTGTTTGACTTGCATTATTTCTTTGACTTGCATTATTTCCTTGTTGATAAGGATTTATTTGCATACTAGCAATATTCATTCCATTTTCTGAAATATTCACCATAACCTCCTTGTTGATAGATGAAATTATTTTAAAAGTATATCGGATATTTTACAAAAAAATGTAGCAAAAATTATAAATTTTTTTCAGAAATTAATTCTAAAGGATCGATATGTTTGTCTTTTAAGGTTACTTCAAATTTTAATGCATTATTAATTCTTCCTATGGTGTAACCTTTTTTGACAATGCTCCCTGGTTTGATGGTGGGGGCGATTTTATCGAGTTGGGCATAAATAGTGTGCATATTGTTTTGATGTTCAATAATAATAACTTTTTTGAGAATTGGAGTGTCTTTAGCAAAGATAACTTTCCCATCTAAAACACTTTTGACTTTATCATCTCCGGTGCTGATAAGAGTAATAGATTCATTAAAAACTTTCATTTTATATACAGGATCATAGTAGGGACCAAAACGCTTATCAATCTTGAAATTATCCAGAGGTGCAATGGTTTTAGCGCCTTTATATTTGGTAGTGCTAATGTTGTGGTAGGAGCTAGCAACTTGTCGCACATCAAAATCACTTTGAGTGCTTTTGGGGGTTGTGGTATTTTTGGTTTTTGCCAATTCTTCTCGTTTTTTGCGTTTTTCTTCTTCTTGACTTTTTAGGATATTAAGCTGCACTAGAATCTCTTGCAAACTATCACGCTCTTTGGTAATTTGCTGAAGCTCTTGATTATATTTGTCAATTTCTTTTTGGTAAGCATTAAGCGCCTTTTTTTGTTTGGCTTGGAGATCTTTTAGATTAGCTCTTTTTTTGTTTTCTGAATCAATGAAACTTTGTAGTTGTGCGATTTCTTTTTGCAAAGTTTTTAGGTCTTGTATGATTTGGGTTTGTTGTTGGCTTAGATTGGCAAGTTCTTTTTTGGTGGTGTTATTTAAAACTTTAAAACTCTCTTCTGTGATTAAATCCCTAATTGATTCTGGTTGAAAATCATTAAGTAAAATTGCAAAGGAGATATCTTTGGCTACCAAATCAATAATGGCAAGCTCAATGTCTTTGCGTTTTTGGTAGAGTGATTCTTGATTAGATGAAAGCGTTTTAATAAGGGTTTCCTTCTTGGAATATTCTTGTTTGTTTTTAGAAATATTTTTTTCGCTTTCTTTGATGATATTTTCTATGGTGCTAAGTTCTTCTTTTTGCTTATTGACTTCTTTGCCTAATTCTTGGAGTTTTTGATTGACTTGTGCTTCTTTTTTCTTTTGATTTTCTAAGGCAGTTTTGTTCTTTGAGATTTTTTGATTGATTTCTTGGTTAGCTTGGAGTTGAATTAAACACAAAAAAACAAAAAACAATCGCAACATACTAGTCCTTTTGCTGTAAGCTTACAATCCAAACAGCGATTAATGAGACACTTAAGCCAACAAGCAATAAAATAACAGAATCATAAAAGGGCGAAAAGATTGCAGAATCTAGTCCTAATTCTTGCATAAAAATAAGTAAAGTTGGGTTTTGAGAGAGATAAAATAATCCAACACAAACCAAAGCAGTGGCGATAATGGTATCCAAACAAGCAAGACGAAAAAGGATTTGCGAACGCATCCACAAAGGTGCGCCAAGTAGAGTCATAATTTCCATTCTCTCTAAATGTTGGAATTTCCAAATTTCAATTTGCTTAAACATTAAAAGTAGGCTAATAAGTGCAATTAAGCCTGAAAAAATTATCACGCTACTATTGATGATTAAAAGGAGTTGGTAAATTTGACTATGGCTTTTTGTAAAAGTTTCTATGCGTATGATTCCATCAATGGATTTTAAGGTTTTTTCAATAACCTCTAAGCGAGAAGTGCTAGGATAAGAATCAAGATTCAAAGAATAGAAATAAGGCAGAGTATTTTTTAAAACAATAAGATTAGCTTGACTGATATTGTCTTTTAGGCGTTCTAAAATAACTTTTGAATCAATAGGAGTCAGAGTTTTGGCTTCAGAGATTTTTTCTTTTAAATCCTGTAGTTTTAATTCCTTGTTTGAAGCAAGAACAATGGCGTAGTTTTTTCCTAGTTTGCTTTCATAGTCGCTAAGAGTTCTATTAACAAGCAAAATACTCTCTAAAGCAAAAAGAAGGGCAACTAATGGAATAATTAGCGAGAGATGATTTTTAAGAGAGTTCATAAATCACTCCTTCTTCAATATGTAAATGGCGGTATCTAATGCCAAATGCTTCTGGGATTCGGTGTGTTACAACTACAATTGTGATTCCTAACTGCTCATTTACACCCTTTAATAAACTCCAAATAACTTCACTGGAATAATCATCAAGATTTCCAGTTGGCTCATCTGCAAGAATTAGAAGTGGATTGTGCGAAAGTGCTCTTGCCATTGCCACTCTTTGCTGTTCTCCACCGCTTAGTTCTAGTGGATATTTATTGCCTTTGTGTGAAAGTTTGATGTGGGCGAGTAATCGATCGGTTTGGGCTTTGCATGATTCTTTGGTGAAACCTCCAATAATCATTGGCAACATTACATTTTTTTCGACATTGAAGTCTTTGATGAGTTTATAGTCTTGAAAGATAATTCCAAGGTGGCGGCGTAGAGTTTCTATATTTTTTTTTCCGGCTTTAAACATTTCCATTCCACATACTTCTAGAGAGCCACTTTTAAGAGGTAAGTCCCCATAAATGGAGCGAATCAAGGTGCTTTTACCACTTCCGCTAGGACCACTTATAAAAACAAATTCTTGGGGAAAAATATTAAAACTAGCATTTTTAATAATCATTTCATCTTTATAGCCTAGGTTAATTCCTTCTGCTTTGATAATTGCATCCATTATTGTTTAGTTTCCTTTATAAAATGGGTTTCTAAAAGCCCCTTTAAGAGCTGATGGGCTTGATGATTAATTTGTGTAGGGAGTGGATTTTCCCTAAAATAGTGCAAGGAGGAATCTTCTAAAATATAGCGTGTTTCTGGATAGTTAAAATCCCCAAAAGAGACTTTAAATAATTTATGACTTGGAGAGAGCAGAAAGTCTTCTAGATGCAAAAAATAGTCTTCTTTGATAATTTGAATTGGTTTAAAAGGGATTTGAATATGGCTTTTGTTTGGAAAATCAAAGTTGTAATCTAGTGAGATTTGGGGGCTATTTTGAGTGGCAAAAAGCTCTAAATTGTAAATATCCTTTTTTTGTTTAAGCCATCTTGCTTCATATTTACTAATGATAGCTTCTTGGGAGTTTTTGCTATACTCTAGAGTAAAGTTGGGATTAGCAAGTGCCAAATCCTTTGCGTAGTTAAAATACTCCAAACTATCGGTGCGCAATTGCAAATGACCTTGCGCTACTAGAACTCTTGAGGATTGGGAGAGAAAAGGTGCGCTAAAGATTCTTCTATGGGGTTTTTTATCCCAAGGCACAGGAAAATGCACAAAGATTTTTTCAAGCACATTAGAGGGAAGAAGCTCTAAAAAAATACGCGCATCATAAGCTAGAATTAAAATATTTTTTAAATTAGAGAGTTCAATTTGTCGTGCAACTTGCTCTAAAGAGGGGTAATGAATTTCTAATCCAATATGAAGTATTTGTGGGTGTTGTTTGGCATTATATAAAAGATGTCTTCCGCTACCAAAGCCGATTTCAAGCCATATTTTAGGATTTTTTAGAACTTGGTTTGCAAGCAACAAATCAAAATTTAAAAAATCTTCAATATGCTTAATAAAGGGAAGTTTATTAGCGTGGAGTGTATTTTTGCTATATAGATTGTGGGTGTTAAGTGAATTTTGATAGGTTGCTAGGAATTCTAGGGATTTTTTGATAATGCCAATGGGGGCGATTTTTGAGTTTTTATCGCACTTAACAATAGTTTCTTGCTCATTTTTTTTGATTTCTAGAAAAAAATCTTTATTTTTAAGATGAGAATCTTTTGGGGTAAAATGCACTTGCAATAGAGAAAAATTAGGCTGATTGACTGAAGTAAAAAGCTCTAAAAATGAGAACTTCCCCTCCTTAGTTGTTAGAGAAAAGGGAAGGCTTGGGAGAGCTAGGGAGTTAGTTTTAAAGTGCGGCATTATTGTGCAGGTAAGAAAAGCATAATTTCTTGTGTTTGTTTTGATTCTAAGCCGTTGGCATCAACAGCGCTAACACGATAGTAATATTTTTCTCCCGGAGTAACTTCACGATCAATAAATTCTGGTGTTAAGACTTTGTTGTAACGCAAAGTTTCTCCAAAGAAACGCGAATCTTTTTTATAAACAATATATTCTGTAGCACGATCATCTTGAGGCATCCATCGTAAAACCGCAGAATTACCTTCAATTTGCGCATAAGTAATCACTGGAGTGCTTGGAATCCCTAAGGTCATACCCATAATGGGACCAACTTCAAGGCTTTCAATGCCGTCTTTATCAGTGGCAGTGATTTTGTAGTAGTATTGTTTTCCATCATCTTTGATGGCATCTTGATAAGAATTGGTGCTGTTTGGGAGAGTAGCAAGTTTACTAAAAAAGCTTGATTCGAAGTTGGATCGGAAAAGAGTGTATTGGGTTACTTCTGGGTTTGGATGAAGATCCCATTTGAGCATAATTTGCTTTGGAACATTGGTAGTGGCAGTAAAGTTTGAAATTAGAGTTGGTTTAGGCTTGGTAGTAGCTTTAACGCTTTTAGAAGGGAGTGAATAGGTTTTATTAGCATTGTAAGCAAAAACACGATATTCATAAGAAGTGTTGTCTTCAAGTCCTGTATCAAGGTATTCTACAAGCAAACGACTATTAATATTTGCTAATTCACTCCATTGTCCATTTGTCTTTTTTTTCTCAATCACATAACCGATTACGCGAGTATCTTGGTGAGGATTCCAAATAATCTTGACTTTGCGCGGGTAGTTACTGATGGCTTCAATATAATTAATAGCTTCAATAAATTGTGTTTTTACACTAATAGGGGCTGAGAATTGTGAAATATTTTTTTGTGCATCAAAAGAAGCGAATTGATAGAAGTATTCAGTGTTTGATTCAAGCTTGTTGTCCGCATAATGCGTAATAAAACGAGAATCTAAAGTGGCAATTTTGCTAAAGCTTTGCTCACTCGGTTTTTTGCGATAGATATAATACCCTGCAATTTCTGGATTTTGGATAAGATTCCATTCAAAAGCAATGGTATTAACATCGCTAAGTGTGCGGATATTACTAGGAGGAGTGATATTTGGATTAATTGAAGGGGTGGAGCCAAAATTAAGATTTGAGCTACTACAAGCACTAAAGAATACAAGAGTAAAAAAGAGCAGAATCTTTGCCCATAATGAATCAAGCTTAGAAAAATAGGATAAATTAACCATATAAAAACCCTTTGAAAATTATCTATTTATGTCAAGTTTATTTGAAAGGTGCCTATCATAGCATAAAAAAGCAAAAAAATACATTATATTTCAAGAGGGGTTAGGAATTTGAGAAACTTGAATGATAAAGTTGATCAAGTGGAATTTTGAAGTTTTTTTTGAAATATTCAAGATTTTGCGTTGGATAAAATTCTTGGTGCAAAAATAATAGCATATCTTCCCAAAAGGGAGCATAGATTTCTAGGCGTTGTTTGGTAGTGGGGTGTGTGAGATAGAGTAGGTGAGAATGTAGCAGTATTCTAGTGGTGTAATTTCCCTTGTAGCCATAAAAAGCATCGCCCAAAATGTGTCGTTGTATTTTGCTGAGATGTGCACGGATTTGATGTGTCCTTCCACTAAAAAGCTTAGCACCAATTAACTCTATCTTATTGTTGTTGATTATTTTATAAAAAGCGGTTTTTGCTTCTTTACTAAGGGGAGTGTTTTTTGTAGTGGGGATGTATTTAAGTCGATTTCTAGGGTGTCTTATAAGGGGGGTATCAATAAGAATATTTTGCTTAAGGGGTGAATCAATCACGCAAAGATAATAACGACCCATTTCCCTGCTTTTGAGCTGTTGGCTTAGAATTTCGTGGGCGTGATTATTTTTGGCAATCACAATTGCGCCACTTGTAGTTTTATCAAGGCGATGTATAATGCCTTGTCTGCAAGAATCTCCTAGATTAGAGAGTGGAAAATTATTTTCTTGCAACCAATCTTGCAGTGTGTATTGAGAATCTTCTTGATGAGTTTGATGAACGATTAGGTTAATGGGCTTATTAAGGATTAGTAAGTCCTCGTCCTCATATAAAATAGGAATATTAAGATTGCTTGGTTTTATTTTTGCTTGTTTATTAGTTAGAGTCAGAGTGATTTGATCGTTATAATTAAGGGAAGTGCCATTTTTTTGAATAAAAATTCCATTGAGGGTGATTTGTTTTTCCTGGATTATTTTACTAATTTGATTTCGCGATAATCCTAGCTTCTGTGCAAGAAATTTATCAAGTCGCATTTTTGATTCTTCTTGTTGGACATAAAATGTTAATGAATCGTGCTTGTTTTGTTTGTTTATTTGCAATTTTTACTCTCTCTTTTTATTAGAAATTATGCTAAAATTAAAGCTTTAATTTAATAGCTTATCATCATAATTTTTAAAGAAATGGATTTGACTTTTGAGATTTAATAGGAATATTTTATCATCTTTTGATTTTACTTTACCTTTATTAGTGATCCCACTTGTAATGTTATCGTGGTTTTTGATTAATGAAAATAATGCTTTTTTGGGTGATAAAGTTTTGGTTTATGTGTTTATCGGAGTTTTGGTATTTGCAGTAACTTTTTTATTGCCTATTAAGCGTATGTCGTGGGCGATTGTGATATTTTATTGGGTTAATATTGTTTTGCTTGTAGCGGTAGATTTTTTTGGTGATGTGCGACTTGGTGCGCAAAGGTGGCTTGAGATTCCTTTTGTGCATTTTACTTTTCAGCCCTCTGAGACAATGAAACCTGCTTTGATTTTGATGTTAGCGCATTTAATTGCGAAGAATCCCCCCAAGGGAGATGGTTATAGGATTTTTAGTTTTCTTAAGTTTTCTTGTTATATTTTATTGCCTTTTGTGTTGATTTTAAAACAGCCAGATTTGGGGACTGCACTTGTGCTTTTGATTATGGGTTTTGGAGTTTTGTTTTTGATTGGAGTGAATTATAAAATATGGCTTACTTTGCTTGTTGGGATGTGTTTGCTTTCGCCTATTTTATACGCCAATTTGCACGATTATCAAAAAAAGCGTATTGAAGATTTTATCTCTAAAGAACCAGATTATCAGGTAAGACAATCTATTATCGCAGTTGGGGCAGGTGGGCTTGATGGCAAAGAAAAGGAAGAAGCCACGCAGACGATTTATCGTTTTTTGCCTATTGCTACAAGTGATTTTATTTTTCCTTATTTTGCAGAGCGCTTTGGATTTGTTGGAATTATAGGATTGTTTATTTTGTATGCGTTTCTTATTTTTCATATTTTTAGTATGGGGAGCATTGATGTTAAGGATTATTTTTTAAGAGTTATTGCTTATTGTGCAGGTCTGCTTGTTTTTATTTATTCGGGTGTAAATATAGCAATGACAATTGGCTTGGCGCCAGTTGTGGGTATTCCATTACCGCTTTTTAGTTATGGTGGGAGTAGTTTTATTACTTTTATGATACTTTTTGGGCTTTTAGAACATTTACTTGCTTTTAAGAATAATTTTGTATATAATTACGCTTCCAAAAATTTTTTAAAGAAGGGTCCTTAGCTCAGATGGTTAGAGCACTCGGCTCATAACCGATTGGTCATAGGTTCAAGTCCTATAGGACCCACCACTTACTATCTTTCATTCTTTAGGAATACTTTATGAAAATCCAATGTATTAATATTAAATGTCAAGGTTGTGTTAATAAGATTCAAGAATCTTTAGGACAAAAATATCCTAGCTTAAAAGTTGATATCCCCTCTCAAAGCGTAGAAGTTGAAGCTAATGAAGAAGGGATTAAAGAAATTAAAGCTAAATTGCAAGAATTAGGATTCTTAGCTGCTGAAGGAATAATGGGGAAACTAAAAGGATTTTTTAAATAATTTTTAAGGGGTAAAATGGAAATTTTATTATTAATTACTATTGTTATTATTGCAGTTGCGTTTATTAATTTTAAAGATTATTTATCCAATCCTCATAAGCGCCCACAAATACAAGATTCTAACCATAATTTTAAAGAAGAGTTCCAAAATTATGAAGATCCCTATAAAGCTTTAAGCAAAGAAGAAAAGATTAAAAAAAGCGAATATGGGATTATGGTTAGCTTGATGTCTAAATTAGCACAAAGCGATGGAAAGATTTGTGAATTAGAAGAAGAGTTAATGGAAAGCACAATTGAAGATATTGCTCAAGCAATTCTTTTGCAAAGCGCAATGAACCAAAAGCAAGAGATTTTAGAGATTCTGCATACTATTTTTAGAAATACCACAGAAGATGTTGAAACATTGAGTTTGGCTTATGCAGAACTTACCAGGGGGCAATATAAAACTCGTTTGAAACTTGTAGAATATTTGTTGAGTTTGGCTTATGCTGATAGGGTTTTGGGTGAAAAAGAGCGTGAGGTTATTTTAGATGTTGCTGCTTACTTGGAAATTCAAAATGATGATTTTAATGCTTTGTATGATTCTTTTGTAGAATTTTATTCTAGGGAAATGGCATATCAAGACTATAAAGAAGCTTGTGCTACTTTGGGTGTTAGCGAAGATTCAGATATGGAGACTATCAAAAGGGCTTATAAGGATTTAGTGCGTCAATATCATCCTGATATTTTGCACCATAAGGGATTAGAAGAATCAATTATTAAAACCTACACCGAAAAACTACAAAAAATCAATGCAGCTTATGAAGTGGTTAAGAATCATAAAAGAGAGCAAGATGGAGAATAAGATTCTTTTAGATATTGCTAGGCTTTATCGCTATTTAGAGGAAGAAAATAAAAAAATTAATGCTTTGTATGAAAATATTAAAAGTAATGTTCCAGAATTTCTAAAACCAGTTTTTGAAAAACTGCCCAATAATCAAGAAGTTTTGTTAGCACTCATTGATAGAGTTGTAGCCCTAAAAGAAGGCGCTTTGTTAAATATTTTAAATAAACTTCAATTCAAGGAAGAGGATATTTTAGAAGTTCGTGCCTTAATGTTGCATATCACAGAAAATTTTTATGTAAAAAAACATCAAAAACTTTTGGAATTTGTTAGAAATGAGAATCTTTTAACACCTTTTTTACGAGAATTATTAGCAAGCGTTCATCAAGTGGGTTTGGTTTTTAATAGTTTTTTTGCAAATTGGCAAGAAAAACTAATTTTAGGAATCAATAAAGATTTGAGTCAAAAATTCAATGATAATTTGCCTAGTATTCTTGAGGCTTTAAAGAGCGCTGAGGAAGTTTCACAAAATGGCGAAGTAAGCGATAGAAGCTACTCGGTGCCTGTATTAAAAGAAAATGCGTATCAAGCCATCGCTTATGCAGATTTTTTTAAAGAGGATTTTGAGTTATTTCAAACTACTTTTGAAAAAATGCTTTTAAGTCTTGAGCTCATTCCTGAAGTTTGCCCAAAATTTGAACAAAAAGATTCTTATCTTGCATATTTTAAAACACTGCAAAAAGCTTTGATAGAAAAAGATACCGCAAAACTCTTAGAATCTTGGCGTGATGTGGATAGGGCTTGGATGAAAATCACAACGCCATTGCAAGTGGGGCATCCTTTGGAGTATTATGAAGATCATTATAGAAGAGCAGTGGCGCCAGAGTGGGATTTAAGAATCGCTAGAATCTATGAGGGAAAAGATTTACTTGATTTGGCTTCTACTAGTGAAGTCAATAAAGAGGCTTTTGTGGAATTTTATTCTCAATATACAGCAAAAATGCCACAAACTTCATATAAAGAAGAAATTGATTTTTGCGTTCAAGAATCTTTGGCAAAAACGCAAAGTTATGGCGGGCAGCCTTTGTTATTTTATGGTGCAGAGCTAAATGGTTTGTTTAGTGCGCAAGTTGTGCCAAATGATGAGAGTGTGAGCTCTAAATATGGCAAAAAGATTTTTTATTTTCCAGATAGAGTATGGGAGATTTCTTGTGCTAAACCTTTTATGCTTTTAAGCCGTAAAACTTTTCCTGAAGAGTTTTTGGATTTTAATCGCGAGATGCTTTATTATCGCAAAGAAGATTGGTATAAAGTTTATGAGATTTCTACTATAGGACATGAGTTTGGACATATTTTGTGGGTTAGCTTGGATAGTGAATTGCAAATTAATAGAAGTGGTCAATTTAAGAATATTGAAGAGTTTAAAGCTACAATGGGTGGTTTAGCCTATTATTTTGTTGCTAAGAATCAACCATTACTAAAAGAACTTGTGTTTAATACTATTTCAAGGGCTGTTGGGTTAATGGCTTGGAAAAAAGAGGGTGAAGTGTTGCCTTATTATTGTGAGGGATTGATACACCTTGATATTCTCTTTAGCGCTGGAATCTTGGAATATGTTGGAAATTTTGAATCGGTGGCTTTAGAGATTCATGAGGAAAAAATACCACAATTGATTGAAAAGTATTTGCAAACTTACGATGAGCTTATTGAGATTTATTTAAATAAAGCAGATGCGCTAGAGTTTCTCTCAAGGTATGCTCTAAAGGATAAAGAGGGGTATTTTATGCCCTTAAGGAAAGAAGTATGTGCTTTTGTAAGAGATTATTATGAACAATATAATGCCATAGGGCAAGTAGTTGATACTTTAAGCGTAGCTAAGTGGAAAGAAAATTATTTAAAAGGTAAGAAACTTGCCACTCATCAGTAGCAATGAAATCGATAAAGCACGAGATTTAATCTATGAGATGGCTGGGATTTATTTGCCAAGTAATAAAGATTCTACAATAAAAAATCGCCTTGATAAATTGGCGCGTGATTTAGGAATAGATGATTTTGATAATTTTTTTATACAGCTTAAGAGTGGGCGATTTAAGCAGGAATTTATCAATAGTTTTACCACTAACAAAACAGATTTTTTTCGCGAGGGGTTCCATTTTTTGGATATGATTAATCGAATCTTGCCCCATCGATTCAAAGAAAGTGAACCTATTAAGGTGTATTGCTCGGCAAGCTCTACTGGAGAAGAGCCTTATTCTATTGCTGCAACTTTGCTTTATGCAAAAGAAATTTATCATTCCAAAACCCCTATAAGTTTATTAGCTACAGATATTGATACTTCAGTTTTGGAGTTTGCTAAAAGAGGTAAATATATCGTGGATACTTTTTTAAATCCACTTCCAACTTGGTTGGAGTTAAAAGATTTTTTTGATATGACGCCAAAAAGTCAAAGAGAAATCTTAATGGACGCTAAGTCAAGCTTAAAAAATATTATTAAATTTAAACAACATAATTTGTATGCCAAGACTTATCCTTTTGGGAAAAATGAATTTGATATTATTTTTTGTCGTAATGTTTTGATTTATTTTAAAGTGAGCGATCAAGAGGAGATTTTGCAAAAGCTTTTTAATTGTTTGAAAGTTGGTGGAACTCTTTATTTGGGTCATTCTGAAAGTATTTTAGGATTGGCTTCTAAAGTTGATCGTTTAGGGCAGAATACCTTTATTAAAATAAAGGATTAATGTGATTAATCATAATGAAAAATATCATCCCGATTTAATCTTAAAGTCTAATCCTTACAGGAGCGAAGGGAAAAAGCTTATTGCTATTGGGGCAAGCACGGGCGGGGTGGAAGCGATTTCTAAGATTATTCAAATGCTTCCGCCTAATTTACCACCCATTGTTATTACTCAGCATATTCCCGAAGGCTTTTCAACTTCCTTTGCCAATCGTCTTAATCGCCTTGCGGTAATTGATGTTTTTGAAGCAAATGAAAAAATGCATTTGCATAATTCTTGTGCTTACCTTGCACCGGGTGGAAAACATTTACTTTTGGATAAGGTAGGCAATGATTATTTTATCAAAAGTGTTGATGGAGAGAGGATTTCTCGCCATAAACCAAGTGTAGATGTGATGTTTCGCAGTGTTAATAATGTTGTTGGTAAAAATGCTTTGGCAATTATTATGACAGGAATGGGCGATGATGGTAGCATTGGAATTAAAGAACTTTATGACAATGGAGCTTACACGATTGCACAAGATGAAAGTAGTTGTGTAGTTTTTGGAATGCCTAAACAAGCAATTGCTAGAGGAGCAGTGTGTGAAGTGGTTAGTTTAGATGAGATTCCAGAGAGGATTATACAATTTTCACAAGGGAATCTTAAAAGAGGGAAGTAGTGGATTTGTATTATCCAACCGAAGTTGCTCAAAGCATTTTTGAGGCTAAAGGCTCGCAATTTCTCTCTTTTCTTATTCCTATTGAGTGTTTTGAAGAATTTTTAAACGAAGCAAGAGCCAAACACACAAAAGCAGTGCATTTTGTAACAGCAAGTCGATATTTCAATGCACAATCTCAAATTGTTGAATCTTTTAGTGATGATGGTGAGCCAAAAGGCACTTCAGGTATGCCAACTTTAAAGGTGCTAAGAGGATATGATTTGATAGAATGTGCATTGCTTAGTGTGCGGTATTTTGGCGGAACATTGCTTGGAACAGGCGGATTGGTGCGCGCTTATACCCAAGGGGCAAAAGGAGCTATTTTGCAAGCACAAGAGCAGAATCTTCTTAAAGCCTATATTCCACAATCCAAAGAAACACTTTTTGTTTCTTTTTCACTACTAGCGCAAGTGGAATATTTGGCTAAGAAAATGGAAGTCAAAATTCTTAAAAAAGAGTTTTTGGATAAAGGTGTAAAATTAGATATTCAAGCACATAAAGATTATTTGAGTGCTTTTGTGTTGAAAGTGAAGAGTTTAAACTTTTGATATTTGTTAGATTAATTCTTATTTTATTTTGTAATGTTATGCTCTTTGGAGTGGAAGAAACGGCAATATCTAACTATCTTCGTAAAGAGATTCATCATCAAAATCCTTTGAATAATTATAAGAAATTTGGTGATATGTTTGGGGTTCCCTTGCCTGTAATTGAAGAGAAAATACCAAAGCACTACAAACAGCCTTTTTATAAAGAAAAAGAAGAAGTAAAGAGCCTTATTGATGAAAATGCTGAATGGGATGCTTATAGCTTGAGTAATAAGGTTTTTAATTCAACTCTAAAAGCAGCTTCTCCTATTTTTAGTGAGCAGCTAAATAATGTAGCAGGGATTTATATACCTAAGGTGGAATTTAAAGTTAATCTTAATTCTTATTTTACGCGTGATGATCAAAATATAGGTGGAGATTTTAATCTGAATTTGCCGATTTTAGAATATGAAGATTTTTCTTTGCTTTTAGTGGGTGGATTCTCCAGAGATCCTCAAACACTTAATTGGGGTGAAAAATATGGAATAAAACATCAAGTTGAAAATGTTTTGTTGCAAAATCTAGTTTTAATGCAATCTGTGGTGCAGAATAGTGAAGTTGTTAATGAGCAAACTTGGAATTATGGTGTAGAGTATTCGCCTTTCAAATCTATTAAGCTTTTTTTGCAAAGAGAGAATAATAGAATTCAAGAAGATAATACAAAAGCAGGAATACGATATAGATTTTTGTTTTGATTCTTTAATGATTTTTTAAGTGATTTAAGACTCTTGTAGGAAATAAAGATAAAATGGTGGAGCTGTGGGGAATCAAACCCCAGTCCGAAAACTAGACCAACACAGCTGATATACATACTTCCTTGGGTTTAGAATCTTTCTTGTCTATAAAAACTCCCAAAAATCTATAAACAAGGCAACCTATTTAGCTTAAGTTTTACTCTAGGTAGATAAAACCGCATCTAGCAGAAATGATGCTTTTAGAAAATAGCTAGAATCTTAACTAAAAACAGCTCCAAAAGAGTTAATAAACTTACGCGACTTTAGCGTAAGCAGGAGCGTAATTTGAATTGTTTGCGTTTATATTTAAGAGCCAGTTTTACGACTTAGCACAAGTCGGTATGCAACTAGAGCCATCTAACTCCCGTCGAAATTCATGTCAGCCCCAAATCCTGAAATTTTAATGATATTTTAATTAAATGTCAAGTTTTTATCAAAGAAAAATTAATGTGAAAATATAGTAGAATTTGTTTTTAGATTATTTGGGGGCAGAAAATGAGCATTCAATCTACCATAAAACAAACAACAATTACACAGATATTGGAGAAAAAAAATAAAGAAAAAATTACAATGATTACAGCCTATGATGCGCTTTTTGCAGGGATTTTTGATAGCGAAGTGGATATGATACTTGTAGGTGATAGTTTGCATATGAGTTTTTTTGGAGCAAAGGATACTTTGGGAATTGGTTTGGATGAGATGATTTATCATACAAAAGCTGTGTGTAATGGAGCCAAACAAAGCCTTATAGTGTGTGATATGCCCTTTGGGAGTGTGGTTACTCCAGAGATAGCTTTACAAGGAGCAATTAGAATCTACAAAGAAACCAATGCTCAAGCGGTTAAAATTGAAGGTGGAGCAGAAATGTATGAAACAATTAGAAAGCTTGTTGAAAATGGAATTGCAGTGATGGGGCACATTGGATTAAAGCCACAATTAGTAAGAAGTGAGGGGGGTTATAAGGTCAAGGGGAAGAGTGAGAGGGAAGCTCAAGAGCTTTTGTGCGATGCTATTAAACTCCAAGAGGCAGGGGCTTTTTGTCTTGTTTTGGAGGGGGTTAAAAGTGAAGTTGGGCAAGTGATTACACAAAACTTAAAAATTCCTGTCATTGGCATTGGTAGTGGAGTAAATGTTGATGGGCAAGTGCTTGTATGGAGTGATATGCTAGGATTCTTTGAAGCCTTTAAGCCAAAATTTGTGCGACAATATTTGGAGGGAGCAAAGTTGGTTAGAGAAGCAGTGCAACAATATGTAAAAGATGTAAAGAACGGAGATTTTCCTAAAATAAATGAGAGTTACTAAGGGGAAGGTTTGGAGAGAATTGTTGAAATTGAAAAAATGGAATTAGAGGGTGATGAAGAGGTTAAACTTCGCCCAAGCCATTGGGATGATTACATAGGACAAGAAAAGCTTAAAAAGAATCTAAAAGTTTTTATTGAAGCGGCTAAAAAACGAAAAGATGTATTAGATCACTTGTTGCTTTTTGGACCACCAGGGCTTGGCAAAACGACTTTGGCGCATATTATTAGTGGCGAAATGAATGCACCAATTAAAGTTACAGCAGCACCTATGATTGAAAAGGCAGGTGATTTAGCGGCTATTTTGACTAATCTAAGTGAAGGAGAGATACTTTTTATTGATGAGATTCATAGGTTATCTCCTGCTATTGAAGAGATTTTATATCCTGCAATGGAGGATTTTAGATTGGATATTATTATTGGCAGTGGTCCTGCAGCCCAAACGGTAAAGATTGATTTACCGCGTTTTACGCTTATTGGAGCGACAACAAGAGCAGGAATGATTAGTAATCCGTTGCGAGATAGGTTTGGAATGCAGTTTAGAATGCAGTTTTATGAAAAAGAAGAATTGGCTAGAATTGCACAAATTGCTTCAATTAAGCTACAAAAAGAATGTTCTAGTGAAGGGGCATTAGAGATTGCTAAGCGCTCGCGTGGAACGCCTAGAATCGCCTTGCGTTTGTTAAAGCGTGTGAGAGATTTTGCAGAGGTAGCAGAGGAAGAAATCATCACAAAAGAGCGAACACAATATGCTTTAAATGAGCTTGGGGTGAATGAATATGGTTTTGATGAATTAGATTTGCGTTTTTTGAAAATTATTTGTGAGAGCAGGGGGCGTCCTATTGGGCTTAGCACACTTGCTGCAGCAATGAGTGAGGATGAGGGAACTATTGAAGATGTTATCGAGCCTTATTTATTGGTAAATGGATTTTTGGAGCGTACCGCTAGAGGTAGAATCGCCACTCAAAAAACTTATGAATTATTTTCTTTTAGAAATATAGAGAGTTTGTTTTAAAATTGCAGGATAGCAAATAAAAAGCTGTTAATGCTAAAAACCGCACATACTTTAAAGCGTATTATTTTTAAGAAAATTTCTGTGTTGCTATTTTTTTAATACTTGATATTTTCTAATAACTATCGCAATTTTAAGAATCTAAAAAAGTTAATATAAAAATCTTATAAATCAAAATTAATTGAATTTGTGTTTTGATTTATATTTTAAGATTGATTTTTTATGCAAAGAAAGCTTTAGAGCTTTCTTTGAAAAGTAGGTTAATTAGCGCCCTTTGGAGCATCAAAAGCACTAAGTGCTGGAAGATCACCTTTAAATTTCTCGATATTTACAAGACCTGTATGAGAAATATTACCATTTGCAAGTTTTGAAGTTGGAATATCCATAGTCAAGACATTCGCATTCCCACATTTGCAAAGTCCATTTTCATTAGGATCATACCAAGCGCCCTCACATAGTCTTACAACGCCTTGCATAATATCATCAGTTACGACTGCACCTGCTAGAACTTCTCCACGCTTATTGAATACTCTTACAACATCGCCATTTTTAATACCAAGTTTTTTAGCATCTTTAGTGTTGATTAAAATTGGCTCTCTGTCTTTTACTGCATAAGTATCTCTTAAGCTTGTGTGGCAAAGTTGAGAGTGCAAGCGATCTTTTGGGTGGTTTGTAAGCAAGTGAAAAGGTGCTTCTTTTGTAGCGTTTCCAAGCCACTCAATTGGTTCAAACCAAGTTGGATGTGCTTTGCAATCATCATAGTTGTAATTTTTAATTGTTTCAGAGTAAATCTCAATTAAGCCTGATTCTGTTCCTAGTGCATTAAGGATTGGATCTTCTATGAATTCCAAGAAGCGTGTCCATTCATAACTTTCTGCAGTTGCATCAAAAGTAATAGGTTCATTTTTTGTCCAAAATTCTTCAAAATTTGGCATAGGAGTTGCAAAAACTTCACCAAAGCTTTGAGTTTGTTTTAAAGCACTATTGTAGTATTCTTTAATGAAATCTTTTGCTTTTTTGCCATTTTCTGTATAGGCATTAAATACATCTTTGCCATAAACTTTGCAGATGTCAGAGAAAATCACATAATCATCTCTACTCTCGCCCACTGGCTCAACTGCTTGTTTCATTGGTACAATATTCATATTAGAATAATCCCCAGTCATAGTAATATCATCTCTTTCATAAGATGAAGTTGCAGGCATTACAATATCTGCCATTTTGGCTGTTGGAGTCCAGTAAATTTCATTTACAACTATAGTTCTAGGTTTTCTCCAAGCTTTTACATTGTTGTTAGTATCTTGGTGATGAACAAGTGGGTTTCCACCTGCCCAGTAGATAAAATCAATGTCAGGATAAGTGATTTTACCACCATTATGGTCGATAGTTTTGCCAGGGTTAAGCAATGCATCTGCTATTCTTGCCACCGGGAAAGAAGCACTTGCAGCATTTTGAAGCCATTCTGCACCACCAGCTGCTTGACTTGATTTAGCTAAGCCTTTGAATTTGCCATTTTCCCAAATTCCCAAGCTTCCTGCATTAATACCGCCAATTACACCACTTTTGCAAGTTGGCACACCGCCATTGCTATAATGATAACTAAGTCCAAAACCACCACCTTTGGTGCCGATTTGTCCTATCATAGAAGCTAGAGTTATAAGCATCCAGTGTGGTTGCTCACCATAATGAGCTCTTTGCATTCCCCATCCACTCATAATCATAGTAGGATTATCATAGAAAGTTTCTGCTAATTCTCTGATTGTTTTTTCACTGATACCAGAAATTTTACTTGCCCATTTAACATCTTTTTTAACACCATCTTCTTTACCATCAATATAATCTTTGAATTTATCAAAACCAGTAGTATAGTTATCTAAGAAGTCGTAATTAACTTTATTTTTGGTAATTAAATGACTTGCCATACCAATCATTAAAGCCACATCGGTATTTGGTCGTGGTGAAATCCATTTTGCATTTAAGAATTTAGCTGTATCAGTTCTCACTGGATCAATACAAATAACTTTTATTTTGCTTTTTTTAAGTTTTTCAAAATAAGCCAAACCTCTTTGATCAGACGAAGTCCAAGCAATACGCAAAGTTGAAATTGGATCAGCACCCCAAATAACAACATATTTAGAATTTCCTAGAATATTTTCCCAAGAAGTTTGTTGTTCATACACTTCAATTGATCCAACTACATAAGGCATGATAACTTGAGAAGCTCCTGTAGAATAATCCCCAGTAGAACCAACAAAACCACCTGTAACATTTAAGAATCTATGTAGTAAGATTCTTGCATTTTGCATATTGCCGCTAGATTTCCAACCATAACTTCCGCCAAAAACAGCACTTGTGCCTTTAGTGTCTCTTGTTTTTTTGAGTTCTTTTGCGATAAGTTTTATAGCCTCATCATAGCTTACACGCACAAATTCTTCTTTCCCGCGAAGTTCAGGTTTGGGATTATCGGGATCTTCAAGGTAAGATTTGCGCACATAAGGATATTTAACACGAGATTTATAAACCATATCTGCAGTGTAGTGTTGTAATGGGTTATCCATGTTAGTGGCTTTTTCCCAAGGCTCACTTTTAACGATTTTGCCATTTTTAATAGTAAGCTTTAAAGCTCCCCAGTGAGCTGCTGTGATAACTTCACCATTTTTAATAAGCCCAAAACTAACTTTTGTAGCCTCTACACTTTTTGCTGCACTTATAGATGGAATAAGTGGAATAGCTGTTAATGCTGCGCCAACCTTTAAAAATTTTCTTCTATCTAACATAAGCCTTCCTTTTTATTTTGCTTTAAAATCTTTTGCATTTTTTTGTAAGTATTGTATTACTAGCCATCTGTCTTTTTTGTCAATCCCCGTTCTATCTGCCATAGAGCGAAAAACTGCTGGCCAAGCATTAGCTGTAAATTCTTTTTCGGGGTGTAAAGCGTGACAAATTCCGCAATTGTTAGCAAAAAGATCTTTTGCATAACTTAACATTTTTTTGTTGTCTTTAGCAAAATCTTTTTTATCTGCCCAAACTTCAAGACTAACTTTATCCCATTTGCCATTTTTCCCTGCAGTTTTTTGTAAGAAATTAAGCTTTGTATTCTTGGAAAAAGCAGCAACAATGATTCTTTGAGAATCGTTAAAATAAATTACAGAAGGAGATTTTGGATTTACATATCCATCAAGCTTGATTAAAACTCTGTCTTTATCGCTTTTTAGAATCTCAAAAGCGTTTGTAGGCAAAAGTCTTCCTGTAACTTTAGTGTCATCTTTATTAAGGTAAAGCGACACAACTTCATCTGTATAAGCTATCTCTTTAGCCCATAAAGATGCCACTAAAACAAACAAAGAAATGAAAAATTTCATCACCAATCCTTTAATATTCAAATACAATATGATTCTAGTGCGCGAAATATTAATTGTTTATTAATGGGTTATACTTGATTTTATAGCTTGATTATTTGGTAAATTTATAGTTATCTTTTTTGGTTTATTTAGTTTAATGGTGCCACAAAAGTATTGCAAGATTAATTATTTGCAAAATGATTAAATTGCAGTGTTTGAAGGGTTTGTAAGAGCTTGTATGTTGTATTTTGTGGTCAAAGTTTGTATGACTTAATAGAATGGTTTAGAGTAATTATAAAACATTATTTAGAATAAGATATTAAAGCAATCCTAAAATGCCAAGCTTTAAAAGCTTGTCATATGTAATTTACTAGCGAGAGTTGCGAGATCTTTCCGATAGAAGAGAGCATTGCTTGATAGTTTAAAGATAGAGTAGAAAATTGCAAATATGCTTCTGCAAAATCAGTGTCAATTGTTTCAGAACGCAAAGTTTTAACTTGCACGATAAGTGATTCAGTGCGTTCAATAGAGTATTTAAATGAATTGCCTTGTGCCCCATTTTTAGTGTGTGCTTTATTGACATGATCGGCTAGATGATCAAATACTAAAAGTGCGTTTTGGATACCAGGATTTCGCATACTATCATCATACTCATTGCTGCCTCCAGGTCTATAAGTGCCATCTTCTAGTGCTTGAATGATTGTGTCGATTTGTTTGAAAAAATCCACATGTGGATCATCAGCAATAATGGCATTATTGGCTTGGAAAGTTAGTGCAGGGTGTCCTGTTGTATTTACTCTGCCATTAGCATCAAGAGCAAAGTTGCTACTTTGGTTATCATAGAGCATAAACTCCATTCTTGTAGGAGAATTATTAAGATCTTTGAGCTGCATTTGTCCGCTTGAATCAAGGCTAATGGAGACATTATTTTTAGCATTGCTAATGAGTGTTTCATAAGAAAGCTTGACATCTGGATCGTTGAAGTCTGCACCACCTTGAACAAAGATATTTTGCAAATCTGCTTGGCTTGAATTGGATAAATTCATTACGATACCTAAAGTATCGGCTAATTGTTGATAGGTAACTTCATCAGCAGGAGTTGGATCACCTGCGACTTGGGGTGGATTTCCATTGGGATTTAAGATAGGGATTTCAATTCCATCAATATCCACCCCATTAATTGTGGCAGGAGAATCAATAATCATCACACTTCCTGTATCTCTAAACTCTATTCTGCCACTAATTGGAGTTCCATTGACATCTTTGACTTCAAAGTTATAAGTGTGCCCATCAAGTCCAACTCCTGAAACTTCTGAGAGTTTTGTGCTCATTGTGGCATATTCATTGGTATCACGAACAATTTGTGAGACATTGGAAGTTAGAGTAGAACCTTCTTTACTAAAACCTACTCTATCGTATTCCACGCTATAATCATTGCGGAATCCATTGACACGACCCCCTGCATTTTGAGCAGTAATGGTTAAGCTTAGGGAGCTTTCTCCTGTGAAAGGTAGATTATCTTGAGATTGATCGGGTGGAGTTTTTTGGGAAACATTATTGTCAATAATAGTAATTTTTCCATTGCTAAATTGCACTTCAACATTGGCACCTTGTTGATTGTTATACATTGTTTTGATAGAATCCATTAAATCTTGTACGGTGGAAGTTGGAGTGATATTAAAAGTAGAATTTAAGTTATTGTTGGTTGGATTTTTGTCTGCATCATTGGCGGAGATTCCTCTTAAATCAAGTTGTGTAACGCCATTAGGAAAAATATCTGTTAGCAAAGTTGAAGTTTTTGCAATCTCGTTGTTGTGATTCCTAAAAGTGGTTGGAATCGTGTGAAGTCTATGATCATTGTAGTCTTCAACAGAAGTGATTTGAGAATTTGAAAAACTACCCAAATAAGGACTCTGAACATAGGTATTTACCTTTGCTCCGCTATTTAAGAGTGTATCAATATCTGCCGTGCCTACTCCATCGCCATTTGGGTTAATTGGAGGTCGATTGTTTGGATCTTGATAGCTACTTGATACCATATAAAATTCAATATTAGATCGCCCTCCTGTGAGATCTTTTATTTCAATTTCTCCCCATTCATTAAGAGTAACTTCTACAGATTGACTGGTTTCTGTGTTACCAAATTCTTTTCCGATTCTATCAAGTAGATCTTGCACTTTGACAGCTTGATCTTCATCGTTGTAAGCCACTTCCATCTCAAATTTTGATTTAAAGGCTGTCCCATCTGGTCTGCGACCTGTAATATAAAAAACTTCTGGATCATTGTTGTTAGTATCAGAATCATTATCGCCCACTAAATCGCGCAAGGTATCTTCAGCGGTAATATAAACTTCTTCGCTATTTCCGGTTGGGTGATTTGGATCCATAATTTGAGGGTTTAGAGCGCTTTGGTTGAATTTGGGGACATTAGTTGAAATGATTCGATTAGTATCATTATCAGAACCGAAAAATAACTCATAACCCGTTATATTATAAGCTACAGAGTTACTAGAACTAAGAAGTGCACTAAGTGTTGCATTGTTTCCATTATAGCTTCCATCGCTATTAAATGGCTTAGAAGTTGTTGCGGTTCCTGCAAAGATAAATTCTCCACCAATGGAGGTATTAGCAATGGATAAAAAGTGATTGCGAAGGGATTGTAGATCTTGAGCAATAGCTAGGCGTGAAGTTTCGCTATGGATATCATTGGCTCCTTGGACAAGTTTGCTTTTGAAATTATCCATATTTTTAACTAATTCACTCAAGGCAGTATCGGTGTGTCGAGTAAAAGTAAGTGCATTATTAGCAAGTTCTTTGCTTTGGGTTAAAGTTGTAAGGTTGTAGTCTAGTTCAAGTGTTTTATTAAAAATACTACTATCTTGATAACCATATTGAATCTTTAAGCCATTCATTTGGGCTAAGATTCCATTTAAGCCATTTTGTGTTTTTCCTTGATAATATTGTAACATTGTATAGCTAGAGTTCGTCCCTATTCTCATTAGCATTCCTTAAAATTAGGTTTTTAAAACTTTGAAGATCTAAAGCAAAAATTATTCCTTTTTTGCCTAAAAGAGCGACAAATATCAAGAGATAGTGGCTATAAAATTAAATTTAATTCTTTTAAATGTTATATTATAACTTTTTTGATAAAATCCACTTTTTGGTAACAATAAAATTTAGGAGTAAGCGTTTTGAGAAGCCATTATTGCACAGATTTAGATGAAAAAGATATTGGTAGGGAAGTAACTTTATGTGGTTGGTGTAATACTTATAGAGATCACGGCGGAATTATTTTTATTGATTTACGCGATAGAAGTGGAATAGTGCAGCTTGTTTTTGATCCAAAAGATTCACAGCAAGCTCACAAAATCGCTAGTGAAGTGCGAGATGAGTATGTGCTAGTTGCAAAAGGCAAGGTAAGAAAGAGAGGAGAGGGCTTAGAGAATCCAAGACTTAAAACCGGCAAAATTGAAGTTTTGATTGATGAATTAACCATTGAAAACAAAAGCTTAACTCCGCCTATTGCTGTGGGTGATGAGAGTGTGGGAGAAGATGTAAGATTAAAGTATCGTTATTTGGATTTGCGTAATCCTCGCTTACAAGAGATATTTATCACAAGAAGCAAGGTCGCTCAAGCCGTGAGAAATACTCTAAGTCATTTGGGGTTTTTAGAGATTGAAACTCCGATTTTAACTAAAGCTACTCCAGAGGGTGCAAGAGATTATCTCGTGCCAAGTCGTGTGCATCATGGAGAATTTTATGCATTACCACAAAGTCCGCAACTTTTTAAGCAACTTTTAATGGTGAGTGGATTTGATAAATATTTTCAAATTGCAAAATGTTTTAGAGATGAAGATTTAAGACTAGATAGACAACCTGAATTTACACAAATTGATATTGAAATGAGTTTTTGTGAGCAAAAAGATGTGATAGGGGTGGCAGAGGAAGTTTTAAAATCTATTTTTGCAGCTTGTGGCATTACTATTCAAACACCCTTTCCGCACTATACTTATAATGAAGTTATGGAGAAGTATGGTAGTGATAAGCCTGATTTACGCTATGAATTACCACTTGTTGAAGTTGGGGATTTGTTTGTTGATTCAAGTAATGAAATTTTTGCTTCCATTGCTAAAGATTCTAAGAAAAATCGCTTTAAAGCACTTTGTGTTAAAGGTGGAGATAATTTCTTTAGCCGCAAAACTCTAGGTGAAGCTGAAGAGTTTGTGAGAAAGTTTGGAGCAAAAGGCTTGGCGTATTTGCAAATCAAAGAAAATGAAATCAAAGGACCTTTGGTTAAGTTCATCAAGGAAGAGAAACTTAAAGTTTTATTGGAGCGTGTTGGCGCTAGTGTTGGCGATATTATTTTCTTTGGCGCTGGGGCTAAAAAAGTCGTTTGGGATTATATGGGTCGTTTGCGCCAAAAAATTGCTAGTGATATGGGAATGATTGATGAGAGTGTTTATCAATTCCTTTGGGTTGTAGATTTTCCTATGTTTGAACGCAATGATGATGGCAGTATTTCTGCATTGCACCACCCCTTTACAATGCCAAAGAATCTAGAAGTGCAAGATATTGAAGAGATTAATTCTGTGGCGTATGATGTGGTGTTAAATGGATTTGAAATTGGTGGTGGAAGTATTAGAATTCATAAGCAAGAGATTCAAAGCAAGGTATTTGAACTTTTAGGAATCAGCCAAGAAGAAGCACAAGATAAGTTTAGCTTTTTACTTGAAGCGTTACAATTCGGGGCGCCACCACATGGAGGAATCGCTTTTGGTTTGGATAGAATTATTATGTTGCTCTGCAAAGCGCATTCTATCCGAGATGTTATTGCATTCCCTAAAACTCAAAAAGCGACTTGTCCGCTTACAGAAGCTCCAAGTCCTGCTAATGAAGAACAATTAAGAGAATTACACATTAGAGTAAGAGAAACAAAAAAATAAGGAGAATTTATGAAGAAGTTATTTTTGGTGATTGGTGCGCCAGGAAGCGGTAAGACCACAGATGCAGAGATTATTAGTAAAAACAATAGCGATTCTATGGTGCATTATTCTACAGGTGAATTACTACGCGCTGAAGTGGCAAGTGGGAGTGAGCTAGGGAAGCTGATTGATAGCTTTACAAGTAGGGGAAATCTTGTTCCTTTGGATATTGTAGTTAAAACCATTGTTGATGCGATTTCTAATGCTCCCAAAAATGTTGTAATTATTGATGGTTATCCTAGAAGCGTGGAGCAAATGCAAGAGCTAGATAAGATTCTAGCACAAAAGCAAGAAATCATTTTGGAGAGTGTGATTGAAGTTGAAGTGAGCGAAAAAGTTGCTTGTGATAGAGTGCTAGGGCGTGCTAGAGGCGCTGATGATAATGTCGAAGTATTTAATAATAGAATGAAAGTATATTTAGAACCTTTGGCGGAGATTCAGAAATTTTATACAAGCAAGGGCATTTTGCATAAAATTAATGGGGAAAGAACCATTGAAGAAATTGTAAGCGAAATGGAAAGCTTTATTAAAAGTAAAATCTAAAGGAGAAAATATGAACTTAAGCAAAATTGAAGTAGGAAGTAATCCGGATAAATTAAATGTTGTAATTGAGATTCCTTATGGAAGCAATATAAAGTATGAAATTGACAAAGAGAGTGGTGCAGTTGTTGTTGATAGAGTGATGTATAGTGCGATGTTTTATCCTGCTAATTATGGGTTTGTGCCAAATACCTTGAGTGATGATGGTGATCCTGCTGATGTGCTGGTAATCAATGAATATCCTTTACAAGCAGGAAGTGTGATTAAGGCGAGATTAATTGGTGTTTTGATTATGGAAGATGAAAGTGGAATAGATGAGAAATTGATTGCTGTGCCAGTTTCAAAGATTGATCCAAGGTATGACAATATTAAATCACTAGAAGATTTGCCAAAAATTACACTTGATAGAATCAAAAATTTCTTCGAAACTTACAAGATGCTAGAGCCAAATAAATGGGTAAAAGTTAAAGAGTATTGCGATTTGGAGAGTGCTAAGGCGATTTTGGATAAGGCGATTGCAAATTATAAATCATAATAAATTAAATACTTTGTTTCAAAAAGTAATTTTTATAGCCTTAAAATTAGGATTTCAAATAAAGAAACAAAAATAAACTATACTTTTAGCAAAACTCTGTAAAATATGAAATCTTACGCTTAAGTGTAAGTTTTTATATTTTTGTTTTCCAAAAGGAGAGATTAATGAAGAAAATCATTTTAGCTTCAATATTTGCTACATTTGCTTTGGTAGGTTGTGGAGGTGGCAACAAAGAATCTGTAGCCACTGATGATCCAAACAAAGTGTATGAGGTTAAATTTGCTCATGTTGTGAGTGCTAATACCCCAAAGGGAAGGGCGGCGGATTTTTTTGCAAAACGAGTCAATGAAATGACAGATGGTCGCATCGTGGTGCATGTATTCCCATCAGCACAACTTGTTGATGATGACAAGGTTTTTCAAGAACTTAAGCGTAATAATGTGCAATTAGCTGCACCTAGCTTTTCAAAATTTACCCCTTTTGCTAAAGAGTTTAATTTATGGGATATTCCTTTTATTTTTCGCGATACAGAGCATTTACATAAAGTAATGGATGGAGAAGTAGGGCAAATTCTAAAAGATGTGGTTACTGCTAAGGGTTATGTGGCATTGGATTATTGGGATGCTGGGTTTAAGCAATTTAGCACTAATAAAAAGCCAATTGTTTTGCCAAGTGATGTGGAAGGACAAAAAATGCGTATTATGAGTTCTAAAGTGTTAGAGGAACAAACAAAAGCAGTTAAAGGGATTCCACAGGTTTTACCTTTTGGAGAAGTTTATTCAGCATTGCAAACTGGTGTTGTTGATGCAGCTGAGAATCCGCTTTCAAACCTTTATAATTCTAAATTTTATGAAGTGCAAAGCTCTATTACAATGTCTAATCACGGATATTTAGGCTATTTGGTAGTTGCAAGTGAGAAGTTTTGGAATGAATTGCCAAAAGATTTACAGGAGAAATTTGTTGCAGCAATGAAAGAAGCGACTGCTTATGAAAGAGAAGAGAGTGCAAAAGAAGAAGCAATGCTTTTAGATAAACTTAAAGCAGATGATAAAACAGGAACGCAGATTTTTGAGCTTACTGAAGATCAAAAGCAACAATGGAAAGATGTGATGGTTGCAATTTATCCAAAGTTTTATGATTTAGTTAGTCAAGAGTTAATCGAAAAGACAATTAACACTAAATAAAGGGTTGGATTTGAAAGGATTGTTATTAATAATTCAAAAGCCGTTTTTATATGCGCACAAAAGTCCTGAAATTAACAAATTCTTTGCAATTTTAGATGTAATTATTGCAGGAATTAATAAAAATGTTGCTGTGTGTGGAATGGTGATTGGAATTGTGATTACAGCAATTAATGTATTTATGCGATATATCGCCGGGTTTTTCCCGGAGATTGGCTCATTAACTTGGGCAGAGGAAGTGGCACGATATTGTTTTTTGTGGTCAGCTTTTTTTGGAGCAGCTTATGGCTTTAGAAAAGGTGTTCATATTTCCGTAACAATGCTTCTTGAAAAATTCTCTCCATCTTGGGCAAAAGCTTGTGTTCTTGGGACACATATCTTGAATTCTATTTTTTTAGGATTTATGTTTTATGCAAGTTTGATGGTTTGCGTGTTGAATTACGAAATAGGCTATATGAGTGAGGCACTTCATAATGTCCCTTTATGGATTTTCCTTCTTTGTTTGCCAATTGCATTTTTTGGGGCAACTTACCGCAGTATAGAAAAAATTTATGAAGTTTCTTGGATGGATGCTGATAAAGTTGTTAAAAATGCAGAAGAAGAAATGATACATGATTCGGTGATTAAGGATTAAGGGGAGATTATGAGTGTTGCATTTTTGCTAATTGTTTTGTTTGGATTGTTGTTGCTTGGTGTTCCTGTTGCAATTTCCTTGGGAGTGAGTGCGGTATGCACGATGATTTTATTTAGTTCCTATGATATTATGGGAGTTCCAGAGATTATGCTTAATGGTTTAAAACCAGCGTTAATGGCGATTCCAATGTTTATTTTAGCGGGTTCTTTGATGAGTAAAGGAAGTTCCGCACAAAGAATTGTTGATTTTGCAAAAAGCATCGTGGGGCATTTGCCAGGTGGGCTTCCTATGAGTGCGATTTTGGCTTGTATTATTTTTGCTGCTGTAAGTGGAAGTTCTCCTGCTACTGTTGTTGCAATTGGTTCGGTTATGTTTGTTGCACTAAACGAAGCAGGATATCCTAAGAGCTATTCTGTGGGCGCAATTACTTCAGCGGGTAGTCTTGGGATTTTGATTCCACCTTCTGTTGTAATGATTGTTTATGGTGTAACAGCGGAAGTTTCTATTGAAAAGCTTTTTATGGCGGGAGTTATTCCTGGTTTAATGATTGGTGGAGCGATGATGCTTTATGCATATATTGGTGCTAAGCGACTTGGATTTAAATCAACAACTCCAGCAAGTTTTAAAGAACGATGGATGAAGTTTAAAGAAGCTTTTTGGGCGTTATTGATTGTTTTTGTTGTAATTGGCGGAATCTATGCAGGAATCTTTACTGCCACTGAAGCAGCAGGAATTAGCGCAGTGTATGCTTTTATTGTCTCAATTTTTGTGTATAAAGACATTAAAATTAAAGATCTATATGGTGTATTTTTGGATGCTGCCATCACAACAGCGATGATTTTCTTTATTATTGGTTTTGCAGTTGTCTTTGCACATTTCTTAACAAGCGAGAGGATACCACATATTATTGCTGAGAGTTTAGTGGGTATGAATATGACTTGGTGGATGTTTTTGATCCTAGTTAATCTCATTCTCTTTATAATGGGGCAATTTATGGAGCCAAGCTCGGTTGTTATGATTATGACACCATTGCTTTTGCCAATTGCATTGCAGCTTGGAATTGATCCTATTCATTTTGGTATTATTATGATTGTAAATATGGAGATTGGTATGTTAACGCCACCTGTTGGCTTGAATCTTTTTGTGGCGAGTTCATTGACAAATTTAAGTCTAAAAGATGTAACAATTTCTATTATTCCTTGGTTATGTGTTTTGCTATTTGGTTTAATTTTGACAACTTATGTTCCAGAAATTTCCTTGTGGTTACCTAATTTGCTAGATTAGTAACTTTTTTGTAATAGGGATTGCTTTTGGAAGAATGGTTGATTGTTTTTTTTGACAAGGCACCACTTTTAATCAGCTTTATTGCAGGGATTCTAACTTTTATTAGTCCCTGCGTTTTGCCACTTATTCCTGCTTACCTCTCTTATATTTCAGAAGTATCTATCAGTGAGCTTAAGGCTTATAAGAAGTTGGATTTGAGAATGCGCTTGGTGATTGTTCGTAATGCTTTGTTTTTTGTTTTAGGAATGGGAATTGTTTTTGTTTTATTAGGGGCTGTGGCAGCTAGAATCTTGGGTGGAGGTATTTTGCTTAGTCCTATTGTGGTGTATTTTGCTGGAGGGATCTTAATAGTTTTTGGGTTGCATACGGCTAGAATTATTCAGATTCCTTTTTTGAATTACCAAAAAACTTTTTCCATTCAAACAATCTCTTTTAATTTTTTTCGTGATTTTTTTACTCCTTTTTTGTTAGGTGTGAGTTTTTCGTTGGGTTGGACACCTTGTGTGGGTCCTATTTTAGCAGGAATTATTTCTCTAGCGAGTTTGGAAGCTAGTGATGGGATTAAGCTTATGGTGGTTTATACTCTAGGATTTAGTTTGCCTTTTTTGCTTTGTGCTTTTTTGGTTGGGTATGTTTTTGCATTTTTGGATCACATTAAAAAATATTTTAAATGGATTGAGTGGTTTGCTGGTGGGTTATTAATTACAATTGGAATTTTGATAATGAGTGGAAAAATGGCTTGGTTATCTAATTATCTTGTAGGAGTTTTTGCTTAAGTGGTAATTTTAAAGAATTTTGTTGAGCTTGATGATTGTCAAAAGCGAGAGATTTGGGAATGGAGAAATAACTCAAAAATTTCTCGCTTTATGAAAAATAAGGTAATTTCTTGGGAAGAGCATTTGGGTTTTATTGAAGGGTTAAAAAATAATTCTACAAAATTGTATTTTTTAGTTTTTTTAAATCAAGAGGCTATTGGTGTGATTGATTTTGTGGATTTAAAAAGGGGCAATTCGTGTGAGTTTGGATTATACCAAAATCCGCATTTAAAAGGCTATGGTGCAAAACTTATGGAGATTCTTATGGACTATGCTTTAAAGGAATTGGCTGTTAAGAATCTTTATGCTTGTGCTTTTAATGAGAATATCAAGGCTATTAATCTTTATTTAAGATTTGGCTTTATTTTAACAAAAAAGGATGAGATAATGAGTTATTTTAAATATTATCGGGGGGGGGGGGCTAAATAATAGTTTTATTAGTTTTCCTATTCTTCAAAGAAAGGCAAGTTAATGAGAGTAGCAATTTTAACTTCGCCCAATCAATGGTTTATTCCTTATGCAGAAGAGTTGCGTGCTAAGATTCCTAAAAGTGATTTGTATTTCTCGCATCAAGAAATTAAACAAGCTTATGAGATCATTTTTATTCTTTCTTATCATCAAATTATCCCTAAAACTTTTTTGGTGAAAAATAAGTATAATCTTGTTATTCACGCTTCTAATTTACCTAAAGGAAAAGGTTGGTCTCCAATGTTTTGGCAAATTTTAGAGGGTAAAAATGAGATTATTTTTTCTTTGTTTGAAGCAGATGAAAAAGCCGATAATGGTGAGATTTATTTGCAAAAAATATTAAAGTTAAATGGGGTAGAGTTATACGAAGAGTTAAGAGATAAACAGGCTAAAATGTGTCAAACAATGTGTTTGGAATTTTTGGAAAAATATCCCAATATTTCCCCTAAAAAACAAGAAGGGAGTGAGAGTTTTTATCCTAAAAGAAGCCCAAAAGATAGTGAATTGGATTTGACAAAAAGTTTAGAGGAACAATTTAATTTGTTAAGAATTGTGAGTAATGAAGAATTTCCAGCATTTTTTTGTAAAGAGGGTAAAAAATTCATTTTAAAGATTTATGATTTTAATGAAAAATAAAATTAAAATAGTGAATAAAAAAGTTATAAAATATCTTAAGAGAAAAAACAAGCTTATAAAAAAGTGAAAATTAACTTCTAAGGCGTTATAATTTCCAAAATATTTTTTAGAGGTTTTGCTATGTCTAAGATAGAGACAAAATATATATTTGTAACAGGAGGGGTTTTAAGCTCTCTTGGTAAAGGGATCACTTCTTCATCTATTGCAACTTTATTAAAACATTCTGGTTTTGAAGTGGGGATTTTAAAAATTGATCCTTATATCAATGTCGATCCTGGTACAATGAGTCCTTTAGAGCACGGAGAAGTCTTTGTTACGCGAGATGGTGCGGAGACTGATTTAGATATTGGGCATTATGAGCGGTTTTTAAATATGGATTTTTCTTCCAAAAACAACTTTACAACTGGGCAAGTGTATCTTTCTGTTATTGATAGAGAGCGCAAAGGTGGGTATTTGGGTAAGACTATTCAGGTGATTCCACACATTGTTGATGAGATTAAAAGGAGAATTAAACTTGCAGGTGAGGGCAAGGAGATTTTGGTGGTCGAGCTTGGTGGAACTGTGGGCGATATTGAAGGATTACCATTTTTGGAGGCAATGCGCGAGATTAAGCACGAATATGGGATAGAGCGTGTAATTAGTGTGCATGTTACACTCATTCCACTTATTCGTGTGGCAGGAGAATTAAAAACAAAGCCCACGCAACATAGTGTGCAGGAGTTAAGACGCATTGGTATTACTCCGCAAATTATTATTGCACGCACAGAAAAAGAATTATCAAAAGAGTTAAAAAATAAGCTCTCAATGGGTTGTGATGTGGATTATGATTGTGTGATTACTGCTCAAGATGCTAAAAGCATTTATCAAATGCCTTTAAATTTCCTAAAAGAGGGGGTTTTGGTTCCAATTTCAAGGTTTTTGAAATTACCACAATCTACACCTAATATGAAAGAATGGGATAGTCTTGTTAAGCGAATCTTAGCCCCTCAAAATGAAGTAAGTATTGCTTTTGTTGGTAAATATCTTAACCTTAAAGAATCATACAAGTCTCTTATTGAAGCTTTGGTGCATGCAGGGGCAAATTTAGACACTAAAGTGAATATTCAATGGATTGATAGTGAGGAGTTAGAACGGAATCAAGAACTATTAGAGCAATTAAAATATGTTGATGGAATCTTAGTGCCCGGTGGATTTGGTGAGCGTGGGATTAAGGGCAAAATGGAAGCAATTAAATTTGCAAGGGAAAATAAAATTCCATTCCTTGGAATCTGTCTTGGTATGCAACTGGCAATTTTGGAGTTTGCGCGTAATGTATTGGGAATTAAGGAAGCTGATTCAATGGAGTTTAATCCAGAAACAAAAGAGCCTTTTATTTATTTAATTGAGAATTTCATTGATCAAAATGGGGAAAAGCAGATTCGTACGCACACTTCTCCTATGGGTGGGACAATGAGACTTGGAGAGTATGAGTGTCAAACTAAAGAGGGTAGTAGACTGCAAAAAGCTTATAATGGACAAAAAACTATCAAAGAAAGACATCGTCATCGTTATGAAGCAAACCCTAAATACAAAGAGATTTTAGAAAAAAATGGATTGATTATCTCAGGGGAATCAAAAGGACTTATTGAAGTGATTGAGTTAGAAAATCATCCTTGGTTTGTTGCTGTTCAATTCCATCCAGAATTCACTTCAAGATTGCAGGCACCTAATTTGGTAATCTTGGAGTTTATTAAACAGGCTTTAAAGTATAATGCCAATTGATTTACAGAATCTACCTTTACTTAACAAAGAACTTATTAGCAAGAAACTTACTACGCGCTTTAGTGCAACGGAGATTTTAAATCTACAAAATCTCCCCTTGCCAAGCACTTTAAATAATCTTTCAGAAATTGCCCAAAAAATTGCCCAAGCCATAAAAGAACAAAAAAGAATAGTTGTAGTTGGGGATTATGATGTGGATGGTGTTGTGTCTTGTGCGATATTACAAGATTTTTTTAAAAGAATACCCTATAAGATTGCAATTGTTATACCTAATCGCTTTAGTGATGGATATGGAATTTCTAGTGCTTTGGTAGAAAGAATAGAGTGTGATATGATTATCACAGCAGATAATGGGATTAATGCCATAGAAGCCGCAGAAGTTTGCAAAAAAAAGGGGATTGAGTTAATTATCACTGATCACCACACCCCCCAAGAGATTCTACCAGATGTACTAATTTGCAATCCTAAGCTTTCTCCAAATTTCCCAGAATCTGAAATTTGTGGAGCTTGTGTGGCGTGGTATCTGTGCGCTGCTATTAAAAAAGAAATGAATTTGCAAGTTTCAATGCTTGAATTTTTGGATTTGTTGGCTTTGGCTATTGTGAGTGATGTTATGCCTCTAAGGGGCATTAATTGGGTGCTTTTAAAAAAAGGGCTAGAGATTTTAGAGCAAAATAAACGAGTGTCTTTAAGTTTGTTAAGGAATCATTTTAAGAAATATCCACTTAATTCTCGGTTGTTGGGATATTATTTTGTCCCACTTTTGAATTGTGCTGGTCGGCTAGGAAGTGCTGAACTTGCCTATCGGTTTTTGATACAAGATGATTTTAAAGTAGCCTGTGAAATTTTAGAGGAACTTTTGGAGCTTAATTGGCAAAGAAAAGCTATACAAAATCAAGTTTTTTTGGAGGCAAAAGAAGAATTTATGCGTCAAGAGAACTTTGAAACTTTGCCTTTTGTAGTAGTGTATAATCCGAATTGGAATGAAGGGGTTATTGGGATTGTTGCAGCAAAACTTTGTGAAGAGTTTGAGAGACCTAGCATTGTTTTAACTAGCAATGAGGGTGGGTTGAAGGGAAGTATGCGTTCTAGCAGCATAGATTGTGTTGAAGTTTTGGAGAGAAATAAGGAATTTTTGGAAAAATTTGGTGGGCATTTTAAGGCAGCTGGTCTTGGATTACTGCAAGAAAAATTTATAGATTTTAAAAGTGCGTTAATGAAGATGGAGATTTATAGCAAACAAAAAAATCAAGATGATGTGCTTGGAATCTTGCCGCTTCAGAGAATAGATAGAGAAGTTTTTAAAACTTTAAGTGAATTTGAGCCTTATGGAGAGGGTAATGCTATCCCAAAATTTGTAACAAGGGCAAAAGTATTATCTGTAAAGCTATTTGGAGGAAATAATAGTAAAGTAATTTTGGAGCAAGAAGGAATTACAAAGGAGGCTTTGAGATTTTTTGAAAATCTTCAAGGCTGTGAGAAACAAGAAATGGAGCTTGTGTATTCTTTGCAGTGGGATTGTTTTAGCTCTGATGTGATTTTAAAAATAGAAGATTATTTTTTAGCATAAAAAGTCATTAAAAGTGTCGGAAGTAAAATAAGTGAGCTTATTAGCATTAAAAGCATAACAAGAGTAGTGAGTAATCCAAAATAAATAGTGGGAATAAAATTGCTACTCATCATTGAGCAAAATCCTATAATAATAATTAAAGTTGTGTAATACATTGCATTGCCGATGGAGTTATGGGAGTTTTTAATGGCTGTTTTTATAGGGTAGAATTTTAATTCTTCTTTGTAGCGGTGAATGTAGTGAATCACATCATCAACGCCAATACCAAGGCAGATTGCCGCAATGGTAACACCCATTAAATCTAGCGGAATCCCACTTATCCCTAAAAATCCAAAGATAGCGCCCAAGGGAATAAGATTGGTTAATAAGGCAATAATGGAAAGCTTTAGACTTCTAAAAATCAAAATAAATACGATAAAGATTGCACCAATAACAAGACTAAGTGTATCAATTTGAGAGGCAATAAGATTTTGCAAAAGATTATTATAAAGCACCATTATGCCATTAACTTGAAAACTAACAGGTTCTTTTTGCAGGATTTGCGTTAAATCATTTTGAATTTCTTGAATAAAGGCATTGCGCTTAAGATTGGGATTGGAATCAAAAGTGCGAAAAACAAAGCGCATTTGATTTTTTTCAAGATTTACATAAGGTGTAAAAAGCTGACTTTTGAGGGTTTGGGGGGAATTTTTGTATAAAAAAGCCATCATAAAATCATCAGCACCTAAGCCTAAAGATTCAACCAAAATAGAAAGGCTATGGAGACTTAAGATAGAACCGATGAATTCTTTGTTATTTAGGTAATTATGGATATTTTTGGCAATCCGTAGTTTTTGACTATCAAACCAATAAGAATCTTCCTTTTCTAAAGCATTAAATTCTGCTTCAAATTCATCTTCAAAATTTGTAGAATGGCTATTAGATTCTTCATTAAAAGTAACAATAATTTCCAGTGGAATGGTGCCACCTAATTCTTTGTCAATAAGAAGTAAGCCTTGTTTAATCTCGCTCTTGTCTTTAAAATAATTAACAAAGCTATTTTCTACTCTTAAAGACAAGATTCCATAAATACTAAAGAGAATGCAAAATAAAGCAATACCATAGACTAGTTTTGGTTTATTGATTGCAATGTTGGCGCAATTGCTTAGTAGATTTTTATGCCATTTGGGAATATTTTTATGTTGAGTTGGTTTTGGCAGTAGCACAAGAATTGTCCCAAAAAGAATAAAGGTGGATATAAGAGCAACGCTAACTCCAATACTCATAATAATGCCTAGATGAATAATAGGGAGAATTTGAGAAAATATTAGGCTTAAAAATCCTATAATAGTTGTTAAGACTGCAAAAAAGCTTGGCGAAAATTTGTTGAGCATTACAGCAAAGACTAAGTTTTTTTGTGAGGCTTTGGGGAATTTCTTGTAAAATTCCAAATAAGAAACAATTAAATGCACAATTAAAGAAACAGAAATAATCAAAAGCAAAGAGACATAGTTACTAGAAACAATCGTAATTTGATAGCCTAAAAATGAAAAGATTCCACTGCTTACAATTAAAACAAAGAGACAAACACCAAAGCTAAGAACAACAAAATACATTTGCCTAAAGAATATCCAAAGCATCAGAGCTAGAATAATGCTTAAAATAGTGCCATAAGTGATGAGATCGGATTTGACATATTCAATCATATCATTAGTTATAAGAGTGATTCCCCCAAGATGAATCTCGCCTTTGGATTGATATTGACTTTGGATTGATTTTAGATAATGAATAATTTCTGCATTTTGGTCTTGAATTTGTTTTTTATGAGTGCGTATAAGTTCTTGTATTTGTTGAGATTCTTGGGGTGTGGCAGATTTTTTGAGCAATAAGAGTTCTTTGAGTTTGGAATCTTCTTTTAAAAAGATAAGAATCCCAGCTACTTTTGCATTTTTGGAAATAATGTTTTGTGTATAAAAGGAGTGGTTTAAGATTTCTTGTTTGGCTAGATTTTTGTCAGTTTGCGGGGAAAGCAAGGTGGGATTGATTTTTAAAATATCTTGAAGCTCTAGGGTTGGAGTGCTTTTTAGCAATGGGGCATTAAGAATACTTAGGGTGCTCTCTACTTGCGGAATTTTTTGAATATCATCAATAAGATTTTCAAGTGTTTTAAGGGAATGTGGATTAAAAATATCATCATTTTGGGGACTAAAAGAGAGAATTAAAAAGTCTTTGCTTTGATAATTTTGTAGAATCTCCTCATAAATTTTAAAATCTTTATTATTTTCTGCGATTAAACTTTCAGAGTTTGCATCAATAGGGAGTTTGAGAGTATAAAAAAGAGAGATTAAGAAAACCAAAAAGCATAAAGATAAAATGCTTTTGGGGTATCTTAAAATGTTTTTAAAAACAAAAAGCAAATCTATATTAATTTTCAAAGATAATTTCACTTTCTATTTTTTTTAGCAGGGCTTCAAAGCCTTGTTGATCAATAATATCAGCAAATTGTGAGCGGTAAGTTTGGATAACGCTAATACCTAAAACATCAACATCATAGATTTTCCAATCACCATTTGATTCTCTGAATTTAAAGATAATGTAGTTGATTTTTCCATCTAAAATAATAGAAGTTTTAAGGTTGTAGCGATTATTTTTGATTTTTTCTCCACCTAAGACTTTTATTGTTTCATCTTTGTAAAGATGAAGTTTATCAGTAAAACTGCGTTTTAGACTTGCTTCAAAAGCTTTATTAAAAGCATTTTGCTGATCTTTTGTTAAGTCTTTGTATTTTTTTGAGAGGGAGAGTTTTGCCATAAGTTCATAATCAAAGACCATATCAAAAAGATTAAAAATTTCTTGTGCAATAGTGTTTATGCTTTGATTAGAAGTTTGTAGGATTTGTAAGGTTTTATTGATTTTGTTTTCCATAGTTTTATCGATTTGGTTAAATTCAAGTGCAAAACTTGAAAACACCAAAAATAAAAAGCTTAAAACAAATTTCATAGGTTACTCCTTGATTAATTCATTTCTAAATTGCTCATAAGCATTTCTCATTAAGATATAAGAATCTAAACCATCTCTTCTTAATGTATCAATGGTGTCTTTGTGTCTTGCAGTGTAGTTAAATTCTTTTAAGGTATAAATGGTGCTAGAAGTCCAAAAAGAATCAATATAAGTAGTAGGATAAGCAAGAGCATTAAGAGGCATTGCAAGAATGTCGCGAAAATTTGAGGGACCAAGTAATGGCAAAACAAAGTAGAATTCTCCATCAAGCCCCCATCTCCCAAAGGTGATTCCAAAGTCAGAACGCTTAGAATACAAGCCATTTGGGGTTGCAATATCTAAGATTCCTCCAATTCCAAAGGTGCTATTAAGCGAGAATCTTGCAAACTCATTACCTGCTTCTTTAAAATGTAAAGTTAATAATTGCGAGAGAAAACGCAAGGGGGAAGCAAGGTTGTCAAAAAAGTTATAAATACCAATTCTTAATCCAAGTGGAGTAACGGCGTTGTAACTCTCTAGGGCAGGGCTAAAAACATAATCATAAATCCCCCAATTGACATTGCTCATAAAGCGATTATAAGTTTCAAAAGGATCGTTGATGGCTGTTGAAGTGTATTCAGATTCGAATTCATTTAAAAAGTCATCTTGCGCAAAAATGGATTGTGAAAACATAAAACACAAGAAAAATAAGATTTTATACATTTTCTTTTCCTATGATCTTTAAAATTTCTTTGGCAATATTTTGCGGATTAGCTCCCATTAGAGATTCTATTTCTTGTGTTATACCATGAGGAATAAAAGTATCTTCAAATTCAAAAGAATGAATTTTGATTGAAAGATTGTAATTTTGGGCTAGGGTGCAAAGTGATTCGCCAACTCCACCCATTTTGGCACTATCGCTAAAGATAAACCAACAAGAATATCTTTGTCCAAGATTCTGTAAGGACACTTCATCAAGTGGTTTTAGGAATCGTAGATCTACTATGCCACATTCTAGGTTTGATTCTTTTAGAATCTGAGCACATTTTATAGCTCTACCAACCCCATTGCCATAACCAATAAGTAAGATATCGCTTTTAGCCTCTTGTAAAATCTCTAGTTTGCCATAGATAAAAGGAGTGGGCTGAATGAGATTATCTTCAAGTAAAAATGATTTTCTAGGATAGCGGAAAGCACAAGGTCCATCAGAAAAATCTTTTGCAAAAGCAATGGCTTCTTTTAAAGTAGCATTATCGCGTGGTGCAAAAAGTGTAAAATTAGGGATTATTTTAAGATAGGCAATATCAAAAACGCCCTGATGAGTTTCTCCATCTTCACCCACAATTCCTGCGCGATCAATAGCAAATTTAACTGGCATTTTCATAATGCCTACATCATGGATTAGCTGATCAAAAGCACGTTGCAAAAAGGTGGAATAAATAGCAACAAAGGGCTTAAAGCCTTCTTTTGCCAAAGAGCTTGCTTGTGTTGTGGCATGTTGTTCAGCAATAGCAACATCCCAAAAGCGTTTAGGAAAGTGCTTGATAAGTAAATCAAGCCCTGTTCCGCTTGGCATTGCTGCGGTGATACCCACTATTTTTGAATCATTTTGTGCGTATTCTAAAAGCGTTTGCGCAAAGATTTGAGTTGGGCTTTTGGAAGTTGATTGTGAAAGAGAAACTCCCTTTTGCATATCAAAAGGACTCACACCATGCCAATGTTCTAAATGACCTTCTGCATAAGGATAGCCTTTGCCTTTTAGTGTTTGAGTATGCACTACAATAGGTTTTTTTAAATTTTTGGCAAGTTTGAATACATTGATTAATTCTTTAAGATTATGTCCATTAATAGGACCAATGTATTCTAACCCAAGTTCTTCAAAGAGTAATCCTGGGGTGATAAGTTTAAGGGATTCTTCAAATCGTTTAGCTAGGTAAGTAGCATTTGGCATTTTGTTAAAAGCATTACTCACTTTTGATTTGATTTTTTGAATAAAACTTCCTGCAATGACTTGGGAAAGATACTTACTAATTGCGCCAATAGGCTCTGCAATACTCATTTCATTATCATTTAAAATAATCACCATAGGATATTTTCTATCACCTAGCTCATTAAGAGCTTCATAAGCTAATCCAGCACTCATTGCGCCATCTCCAATTAAAACAACGGGAATATTTTTAGAGTGATTAAGTAAAAAAGCTTTTGCTACTCCTACTCCAAGGGAGATAGAAGTGGAGCTGTGTCCTGCTATGAAATAGTCGTGATTGCTTTCTTGAGGTTTTGTGAAACCACTAATACCATTGGTTTGACGCAAGGTTTCAAAGCTATCCCAACGATCTGTTAGAAGTTTGTGCGCATAAGCTTGGTGGCTAACATCAAAAATAAAAGGATCATTTGGCGAATCAAAAACACAATGCATTGCTATAATTAATTCTACAGATCCTAAACAGGAGCTTAGATGACCACCATTTTTGGAGACAACCTCTAAGATTCTTTGGCGTATAGCCTGTGCCAACTCATTGAGTGTGATATAATCATCCTCGTTAAAATTATCTTTTTTTAAAATTTCTAAGTATTTTGGATCAAGAGACATTAGAATCTACTTTCTAAAATGGATTTTTTAAGGGCTTCAAAACGCATATAAATATCTCCATCAATATTGCCTTCATTACTTAAAATAATTACACCTCCTTTGGCGATTGCTGGATCTCCTTGAATGCTTACATTATTTAAATCTTGCAATGTTTCTTTTAGCTCTTCTAAGTCCCCTGGGAAAACTTTTAGTGTAACTTGTGTATTTTCTGCAAGATTTTGCAGGAGATTTCTTGCTAGAGAAGTAGCGATTTTAGCACTATTAGTATTGACTTCATTGGTGATGACTTCTTTGGCGATGTCAAGTGCAATAGAGCTCAATTCTTTCTCAAGATTAATAATGTGATTTTTGGCATTACTAATATGCTCATCAATGCGTTTAATGCTTAAAGAATAAAGCTCTTTTTGGCTATTGATTTGCGCTTCTAATTCTTGTTTGGCTTTTTGATAGCCTTCATTAAATCCTTGTTCTTTGGCTTCAGCTTTGGCTTCAATAACTTTTTGGCTAATTTCTTTTTCTTGTTTATCAAATTGTTCTTGGAGTTTTTGCAAAGATTGCGCTAGAACATCACTCTTTTGGAGAATCTTATCAACAACCTCTGTTTCAAAGAGTTTGAGTGAAGGAGCTACTTGAACTGGTATTTCTTCTATTTTTTGCACTTCTTGAATTTGCTCTTCTGATAAATCTTGAGATATAGGAGAGGTTTGTGATATAGTTGGTTCTGGCTCTTTTTGTGCAAAATCTTTTTTTGTATCTAAAGTTTGTTGTTTTTTGGCAACTTCCATATTTCTAAAACTATATTTTTGAATATCGTGTTTTGATTTTCTTTCTTCTGTGATGATGTTTTTGTGTTCGTTAATGTTATTCAATGGTATCCTCTTGTTCGCCAATTTGTATTACGCCTTGTTCAGAGAGTGATTGCACGGTTTCTACAATTCTTCTTTGTGCAGCTTCAACATCTTTAACCTTAACAGCGCCTAAAAATTGCATTTCTTCTAAAAACTGATCACTAGCCCTTTGAGACATATTGGACATAAATTTTTGTTTAAGCTCCTCTGGAGAAGCTTTAAGTGCTAGAATCAAGTCTTTTTTATCGACAATTTTTAGAATCTCTCTAATGGCGTTATTATCAAGCTTTTCAATATCTTCAAAGGTAAACATCATTTCTTTAATCGCACCTGCTAATTGATCATCAATTTGTTCGATATAAGCAATAGTTGCCTTAGCGGCTTTTTGACCTAAGCGGTTAAAGACTTCTGCAACAGCACGCACACCACCCACTTCTACTTTGTAGCTTGTAAGCGATTCGAGCTTATTTTCCAAAACGGTTGAAACGCGCTTGACAACATTGGGGGAAATATCACCAAGATTAGCCATACGAATGGCGATTTCTGCGCGCAAATCATCTGAAAAGAAACTTAATGTTTCTGCAGCATTAGTAGGATCCATGTGTGCAAGAATTAGAGCAATAGTTTGCGGATGCTCGTGAATAATAAAGTCTGAAAGTTGTTGTGGGCGCACACGCGAAAGATAAGCAAAATTTTGTGAAGATTGCATTGATTTTGCAAGTTTATCCAAAACTCTTTTGGCAGCTTCTGGACCTAGTGTGCGATAGAGTAATTCTTTAGCATATTCAAAACCACCTGTTGAAATGTATTGATTGGATTGAAAAATAGCATAAAATTCTTCTAAAATAGCCGCAGCGATAGTTTTATCTACACCGGAATTTTGGGCAATGTATTTTGAGATTTCAGTAATAGAATCTAAGTCAAGATGCGAAAAAACTTCCCCAGTAATTTCATCACCTAACTGAACTAATAAAATAGCGATTTTTTCCGCCATAGAGAATTCGTCATATTGCGCTTGTTGTCTCGGATTTAATGTGATAGATGGCATGATTATTTACCTCCTCTTGGTGCACCAATACTATCAATTCCTAATTCATCATGCACCAAAGTTTGAAATAAATTGGCTAATTCGGTTGGTTTTTCTTGGGCGATTTCACGAATTTTTTCTAAAAGAACTCCGTATTTAACTTCATCTTCATTGCTTCCATTGCCAAAGCCAAGTTGATCTTCAATGCGTCTTCTAACTTCATTAAGTTTATCACTACTTTCTTCTTCATCTTCATCAATCTTAAGAAGCGATTCGATTTCTTCTTCTTCATCAGCTTTGGCTTCAAGCATTCTCTCGCTGAAAGGCAAGATGACCTTTTTGTAGAACAAGAATAAAATAATCCCCACAATGACATACTTAAGAAGCGGCATAAAAGGTGCAAGTAGATTTTGTGTAGTTTCTAAGAAACGCTCTAGCGGAGTTCTAGCCTTAAAGCCTGAATTTTGTCCATTAAGCTGGAAGTTGCTTACAGAGACTTCATCACCCCTTTGTTCGTTAAAGCCAATAGCTTGTCTTACAAGTGCAGAGATTTGCTCCATTTCACCTTGGTTTAGAGCGGTGTATTGTAGCTGTTCAACGCCATTTTCATCAAGTTGTTTTAGGTATTTACCATCAACAACTACGGCTGCAGAAAGGCGTCTAATTGTGGCAAATTCTCCTTTGATATTAGAGATGGTTTTGCTAATTTCATAGTTTGTGGTAGTTTGTGATTTTTCATAGCGTTCTTTATTGTCTTCATCTTCTAAACCTTGGATAGGTCCGATATTGCTGACTACTCCTGGGACTCCACCTATTTCTTTGGGCTTAAAACCTTCGCGTTTTTCTTCAAGGTTTTGTTCGCTTCTTACGACATTGCTTGGGTCATAGTATTCTTGTGTGCTTTCTTTTTGAGCAAAATCAAATTCCGCAGTTACCTTGGCTACCACGCCCTCTCTTCCACCTGCAATGGGAGCTAGAATATTGATAATCTTTTCTTCCAAAGATTGCTCAAAGTTATTTTTATAACGCAATTGCGCAGCAGCTAATTCCCTTGCACCACCTAGCTCATCTAGTTCGCTAAGAGGCTCACCTTTTTCATTGACAACTTCCACATTTTCAATGGTTAAATTAGGCACTGCAGAAGAAACAATATTTTTGATACCGGAGATTTGCTTAGGGGTAAGAGTTTGTGCTGGTTTGAACGCTAAAACAACAGAAGCAGTAGGTGGAGTTTGCTCACTTACAAAAACGCTTTTTTCGGGTTGCGCAAGATGCACGGTTGCTTTTTGGATTGGAGAGAGACTTTCAATAGTTCTTGCAAGTTCTCCCTCAATGGCGCGGAGGTATTTGATTCTCTGATCAAAATCCGTGGCGCCAAAATCTTTTGTATCAAAGATTTCAAAGCCCACTTTGCTGCTTTTTGGAATCCCATTGCTTGCGAGTTTCATTCTTTGCTCATAAACAAGCTCTTGTGGGATTAAAATTGTATTGTCCTTAGGGATGCGATAAGGGATTTTGTCTTGTTGGAGTTGCTGGATAATTAACGCTCCATCTTCTGGGCTAACTCCTTCAAACAAAACAGCATACCCCGGATACATTACCCCAGCTTTATTGTTCATAGAATTCCAAACAATCAAGCCTGATATAAAAGCAACAATGGCTACAATAGTAGCTAAAATAACAATTTTTTGTTTTTTATTAAGGCGTTTGTAAAGGCTTCTTATTTGGTCAAATAATACTTTTAAATCCATTTTTTACTTACTACCCAAGAATTCATCAAAAAGAGCAAAAAAGCGTTGATTCTGACTTTCTGTCCCAATGGTAATACGAATAGCATTCAATCCATAAGAAGCAAGATTGCGAATAATCATTCCTTTTTTAAGAAGATAATCAGCAATAAGAGTTGAATCAAGTGGTTTTTCAAAAAGATAAGTAATGAAATTCCCATAAGATGGAATGTATGAAATACTTTTTTTATTGGCATAATCTTCATAGAGTTTCATTTGCTCTAAATTGTTTTTGGTAGTTTGCTTGATATGTTCTTGGTCTTTTAGTGCTTCAATGGCAGCTACAAGAGAAAGGGTGGTGATATTAAAGGGCGGACGCACTTTTAAGAGTGCTTGTATGATTTCTTCCATGGCAATTCCATATCCAACTCTCATACCGCCTAATCCATAAGCTTTAGAAAAAGTTCCTAAATAAATTGTATTAGGGAAACTTTGAATGAGTTCTTTTGGATTAATGGCTTTGCTTGTGTCTTTGACTTTTGCGTATTCTTGGTAGGCACCATCAATAATTACAAGTGTTTCTGAATCGATTTTGCTTAGAAAATCAAAAATTTCATCTTTACCTAAACACTCACCTAAGGGATTGTTTGGGACACAAAGAAAGATGATAGATGGATTGTGAGTTTTATAAAGTTCTAAAAACTCTTTAAGGTTATGAAATTGGCTTTGTGCTTTGATGATAGTTGCGCCCACCATTTTAGAGTAAATTTCATACATCGCAAATGTGGTTTTTGCCATTAAGACTTTGCTATTTTTATTAGCTTTTGCGTGGATACAGAATTCAATGATTTGATCGCTTCCTGCTCCAATAATGATTTGCTTTGAATTGACTTGATAGTGTTTGCTTAAGCCTTCTTTTAAGGCAAACATTGAATCATCTGGATATAAATGCGCATTTGCGGCATTTTTTGTAATTGCTTCTATGGCTTTTGGACTTGCACCAAGCGGATTTTCATTGGAGGCAAGTTTAACAATATCTTTTGAAGCGATACCAAATTCTCTTACAACTAACTCTATTGGCTTTCCAGCTTCATAGGTCTGGATTAAATCTAAAGTGGAATTAAAAGTCATATTCAAATACCCTAAAATAAAAAAGTAAAAACTATTTTGCTATTGTAGCAAAATTTCTATTAAAGAAGTTTGGGATTTTATAAAATCATGCGCATCATATCAATAAATTGATCTACATCTCCTTGGGTGATAAAATAAATAATTCCCTTTTTCTTAGCATCTTCCATAAGAGATTTATCGAAGTTTTTAGGCACAATAGCGCAAAAATTGATTTCTTTTTCTGCTTTAAAGGTTTGGTAATATTTTTGGATAAACTCTAAAAGGCTCATTTCATTGACTACCCATTCCATCACAATAACATCATAATGAGATTGTAAAGTTGGATTGAGATTGTTTTGGGGTTTGTTAGAGGTTGTAATCTGTAAATCATTGTCAAATTTTTTTAGGTATTCTTGATAGCGCTTGCTATCTTCTTTTGAATTTTGGATTAGTAAAATATTTTTTTTACTAAAAGCTTCTAAGTATTTAAGCAAATCAAAAAGTGATTGTGTTTCTTTGCGAATTTTTGTTTTATCAAGACTTCTAAGAAAGTATTTTAAAAAAGTCTTTGAGCTATAAGTTCCTGTGATACCTGCTTCAATAAAGAAACGCCGAACACTTAAACTTCCCTTAGCTCTTTGCCATAATAAAAAATCTAAGTCAAAAGCTTTGGTGTTTAAGAGCTTGATAAAATCTGTTTTAAAAGCTTTGATGAGTGGGAGATAGCCTTTTAAAAAAGGTTCATAGAATTTATCATAAAATTCTTCTTTAGCCTTAGTGATTTTAGCTAATTTCTCCTTTTGTAAGGAAAGATAATGGAGTAAATCAACATATTTTTTACGAAAATTTTTAAGATAAGATTGTGCTTGGATATAGTTTGCGGAGTTTTGATCATTGCGTTTGGCAAATTGTTCTTCAAGTCTTTTAAGAGCCTCTCCCATAGAGACTTGTTGTATTGTGGCACTTTTGATGATAGATTGTGTGGTTTGAATGAGTTCTTCAGTTTTAACATATTCAATTTGCTTTGCTAAAAAAATTTTTTCATAAGAATATATGGGAGGATAAGAAGCTTTTTTTATAAAGATTTCATAGGTTTTATCCAAAGCAGTTAGTTCGGATTTGAGATTGCTTAAAGCAAGGTTTGGAATCGTGCTATCTAGTTCAAAGAGATCATTATAAGCTGTGAATAAAAAGCGTTTAATGCGTAAAAAATCTAATTCTTTTTTGGATTTAATATCTTTTTGGTAGCGTTTGATAATATCTTCAACTCTCCCATAATAATCATAAATGCAATCTTTGATGCTTTTGGTTTGGTGGATTTCAAAATTTTCTTTAATGAATTTTGGTTTAACAAAGATAACTTCTTTAGAATCAGAGAGTTCAAATTCAACTTCTCTATTAGGTGTTAGTTCATCTAATTTTCCTTTCCAAATATGTAAATCAAATTCGTAGCGGCGCTTATTGTTGGCTTGTTCAATTGCTCCACGTTTTGTTTTGGCATTAATGGCAACCAAATAACCTGTCATTTATCCCTCACTCTAAGTGAATTAAAAAAATGTCTAAGAAACTATAATTTTAACTTTTTGTAGATTTTATCTACCTTAAAAAAATATTAAGGAAAAATCAATTAGTAACTTGTGGAGTTTGTGTGATTCTTTCGATTTCTGCCAAGGCTTGAAGAATCGCATAGCGATTTAAAACCACATTAGTTCTTGCTTGAGTTAATAAATATTCTGCATCTAAAAAGTCGCTGGTGCTTTGGATTCTCTCTTTGTAACGATTTTGGGAAATACGATAGTTTTCTTCAGCTTGAGCAAGAGCGCTTAAAGCGACTTTGTAAGCATTTAGTGAGAGATTGTAGGTTTCTAGGGCGGAGAAAAGTTGCAAATCTAAATCTTCTAATAAAGTGATTCTTTGGCTCTCAAAGGCAAGTTTATTGACTTTAGTTGATTCTAAGGTATATTTGTCGTTAAATCCATTAAAAAGATTGAGATTAATTTGCAGAGTAATCATTGTTTCGTCATTATATTTATTAGTTCTTTTAGTAAGCTTGTAATTCTCTCCATAGCGCATATAATCTCCAATAACATTGATATTAGGTAGGAAATTCCCCTTAGCACTTTTAACCAAGTAATCTTTGCTTTGGATTACTGAATCTAAAAAAAGTAATTCAGAGCGTTTTTGATACATTAAATTTTTGAGTGTTGATTCTATGAGAGTAGGTTGGTGAAGTCTAAGTTCAACTAAGTCTTTTAGGTTAATTTTAGTGCGTGTGTAGCGTTCAAGATTTTTTAGAGAATAGGCTAGATTGCTTTTAGTGCTTAGTAGGGTTTGAATAGAGTTATTAAGCTCAACTTCCACTTCTAATAAATCATTTTTAGGAATCAAGCCCACTCTATAAAATTCTGCACTTTCGCGCCTTTGTTCTTCTAGGAGTGCTTTGGATTGTTCAGCAACAATGACATTTTGCTTTTGTCTTAAGACATCGATATATGCGGTTTTAACAAGCAAAATAATATCTTCTTTAGTAGCTTGGAGTTGGTGTTCTTGCGCTTTTGAGAGAGATTTGTAACTCGCAAGATTATAATAATCACTCAAACCATTAAAAAGATTTAGCTGTATGTTTGCACCTAGATTCCCTGAAGTTTTTCTAGTGCGTTGGCTTGAGATTCGGTTGGTTCTATCAGTTGAATAAGTGGCATTAATAGAGGGGTAAAATGGGCTTTGATAGGTTTTATAATTATATTGTGCTTCTTGCAAAAGAAATTCTTGCTCTTTGATAGTATGATTCGCTTTGAGTGTTAAATCAATCGCTTCTTGCAAAGTAAGAGAATAGCCAAAGCTTATAAAAAAGCATAAAGAAAATAGTGTTTTAAGCGACATTTTTTACCTCTTTTTTGATGAAAAATGAAAGTAAGCAAGGGATTAGGAAAATAGTAAGAAATGTGGATAATCCTAATCCGCCTAAAATAACCGCTCCAAGTCCCCGATAGATTTCACTACCAGCGCCTGGTGCGATGACAAGTGGTAGCATACCAAAAAGTGAAGTGAGTGTGCTCATATAAATAGGGCGAATCCTAACTTGCACTGCATTTAAAATAGCTTCTTGATAATCCATACCATAAAGTCTAATATTGTGTAAGGATTGATAAACAATTAAGATTGCATTATTGACCACGGTTCCTACAAGAATAATAAAGCCAAGCATAGTTAAGACATCTAAGGGTTGGTCGGCAATGAATTGATTAGTAAGCCATAATCCCAAAATTCCTCCTCCAAGGGCAAGTGGAATTGTAAAGAGAATAATCAAAGGATAAATAAAATCTTCATATAAAGCAGCCATTAAAAGATAGGTAATAAAAACAGCCAAAATAAATCCTCCCTCCAAAGCTATTCTAATTTTAGTGAGTTGATTAGCAGTTCCACTTAGGGTGATTTTGTTGTCATTTAAAGCACCGCTATTTTTTAGCTTTTCTAAAACTTCGCCTTGTATGATTTCCATTGTTTCTTGAATCGTGATATTTTTGGGAGGATTGATTTGTAGAGTGATTGTTCTATCTCTCTCTAAATGTCGAATCTCATTAATCCCATATTCTAATTTTTGGATTGCTAGAGAGGAGATAGGCAAGATTCCACCTTCTGGAGTATAGATTGAGGCATTATAAAGTTCTTCTGGGGAAGTGATTTGTGATTGCTGGGTTTTGAGTATGAGATCAATTTTTTCTCGCCCCTCTTCTTTGTATTCAGAAATTTTTCTCCCATCCATTAGCACATCAATAGTAACTCCAAAACTTTGTGCATCTAAGCCTACTGCTTTTAGTCTTTCGTTGTTTGGGTAAAGATTTATTTCAGGATAGAGCATTTCTAGGCTTGGGCGTGGTGAAGTTTGGGTTTCTTTGCCTAAGGTTTCTAGGGTAATGCGTTGAAGCTCTAAAGCAGTAATGATAATTTTGTCTAAATCTGTGCCACTAATATCCACATCAATGCTTCTGCCTTGCCCTCCACGCCTTTCAAAAATACCTTGTTGGGAAGCACTGCCTGTGATGCCTGGGATTTGAGCCATACAAGTTTTTGCTAGAGGAATTAACTCACTTGCTCTTGTTTCTTCAGCAGAACGCATACCAAATTGTATATCTGTTTCATTGGCAAAATAATACATATTTGCAATAGGGGGTAAAGTAGCACTGCCTTGATAACCGCTAGAGGCATAGTAATCTTTAAGGCAAAGATAGAGTGTTTGTCCAATTTTAACGCGTTCTTCATAGGATAAACCTGGTGGGGGATTGAGTTTGGCAAAGATGAAGTTTTGATTTCCTTGGGGTAAATATTCCATTTTGGGAAATAAAAAATAAGCAAAAGCAATGGAGATAAAAGTCAAGCTTGTGATTGTTAAAATTTTATTTTTTGTATTTTGCATTGACTTATTAACAAAAAACATAATCCATTTTACGCAATAATTACCAAACTCTACAAATTTCTGCGTTAAAAGCAGAAGGAATTTTGGTGGAGTTAAGCTAATGGTGCGTTTATTGACTTGATAGCTTAGAGTAGGAATAACAAGCACAGAGACAAAAAGTGATAGTCCCACAGCACTACTTGATGCAATGGCAATATCGCGAAAAAGTTGTCCGGCTTCTTCTTGAACATTGATAATAGGAATAAAAATCGCCACAGTGGTTAAAACCGAAGCAATTAGTCCGCCAACGACTTCTGTTGTCCCATCGCTAACAGCTTGAATAGGAGATTTTCCCATTTTTCTGTGGCGATCAATATTTTCTAGCACCACAATAGCCGAATCAACTAACATACCCACTGCAAAGGAAATCCCTGCTAGAGAAACAACATTTAGTGTTCTATCTAGGGCTGCCATAATAATAAAAGTCCCAAATACACTAAGAGGTATTGAGATTGCAATAATAAGCGTGGAAGTAATGGAGCGCAAAAAGACAAAGAGAATCCCACAAGCTAGGAATGCACCCACTAAAATATTGCCTTTGACTAAATCAATAGCTTGTGTGATATAGTTTCTTTGATCGCTAACCCATTCTAGTCTTAAACCCTCTTTTTTAAGAATGCCTTCATTTAGATTTTTAAAAACTTCTTCGACTTTATTGGTTAATTCAAGTGTATTTGCATCAGCAGTTGGTTTAATAAAGATATTAAGAGAATTTTGCCCATTATAAAAAGAAACTGCCACTTTGTTTTTAAAACCTTCTTGCACTTTTGCAACATCGCTGATTTTAACTCTTTTAACTCCATCGCTCCAAATGATTGTTTCTGCAATCATTTCTGGTGTTTTGTATTCAGCAGTAGTTCGGATTCGATAGGCTTTTCTTCCATAGTTCATTGTGCCTGCGGAAATGTTTATGTTTTCTCTCTCTAGGGCATTAATAAGTGTATCGATAGTCAAGTCATAAGCAGCAAGTTTTTGATAATCCAAAATAATATGCATTTGCCTATCATCACCGCTTGGAAAAAACACTTCAGCCACTCCATCAATGCGTTCAAAATGCTGAATCACCTTTTCATTAAAAAAAGTTCGATATTCTCGAACATTTTTAGAATCGCTTACTAAAGACATTCTAATAATTGGAGAGGTATCATCACCTGTGGCGCGGATAATAGGTCTATCTATATTGTCAGGATAGCCTTTGACTTCATCAAGTTTATTACTCACATCAAGCAAGGCTTCTGTGAGATTTGTGCCAATATTAAACTCTAAAGTAATATTAGCTCTTGAATTTCTAGAGCGTGATTCTAAGGAAACAAGATTATCAATTCCTTTTAAGACTTGTTCTTGTCTTTCAATAATTTCTCTTTCAATTTCATAAGGCGTTGCACCATCCCAAGTTGTAGAGATTGAGATAACTGGGCGCGTTACTTTGGGGGTGAGTTGGTAGGGCATTGTTTTTAGGCTTAAAATACCAAAGAGTGTAACAAGAATCATTCCAACAATAACGACAACAGGGCGATTAATAATTTTTTCTACCATTTGGTTACTCTAGTTATTATTTTCTTTGATGGGTTGATTATCTCTTAATCTCTCAAAGCCTTGAGTGATTACTCTGTCTTTTGTGGAGAGAGTGGCATTAATAGGTGTGATAGAAGCGTTTAAGCCCTCATAGCCATTGACTTTAATAAATACTTGTTTTGCCTTATTGTCTTTAATAATAAAAATACAATCTCCATTTTGAGTAGGAAGTATAGAATCTCTAGGCACTAGAAGGCTTTCTTGGGATTTAGTGATATTGAGATTTGCTCTCACTTCTAAGCCCTCAATTAATTCGCCCTTTTTATCATCAATGGAGAGTTTGATAGGAAAAGTTCTTGCTTTGGCATCACCCAATGGAATAAGGGCGATGATTTTAGCAGAATAGGTTTTATTAGCGATATTAACTTGCACTAAATCGCCGATTTTTAAAGAGCGCAAAATGCTAAAGGGAACTTCAATATTGGCTTCTAGTGGGCTTAGTTTAGCAATATTAAAGATACTTGCACCAGCACTTACCCATTCGCCTTGTTTAAGAAGTCTTTGGAGTATTACGCCATCATAAGGGGCTTTGAGAATTTTTTTATCTTTTTGGGCTTTTAAGTGTTCTAAATCTGCGGCAATTGATTCTGTGTTTCCCTCTTGGGCTTGGAGATTAAAGAGAGCATCTTCGTATTCTTTATAAGCAATAGAATCACTCTCATAAAGGCTTTTGTAGCGTTCAAAGTCTTTTTTGCTCTTTTTTAAAAGTGCGGTGGATTGCTTAAGCAGGGATTCTTTGGCTTTTATTTCTTTTATAAGCAAGTCGCTATTGAGTTTTGCTAGGGGTTGTCCTGCTGTAATCTTTTGCCCCTCTTGAACAAAAAGCTCTTCAATTACTCCAGAAACTTCAGAGGCTAGTAAAGCCCTTTCGCTAAAATAAAGCGATCCCACATAAGTGTGGTTTTGACTTAAGAATCCACTTTGTATTGGTTGTGAAGTAACAAGGATTTGTGAAAATAAAAAAAATGGAAAAAACAATAATAGCAAAATCCTGCTCATTAAAAGCTCCCTAGTTTATATTGAGGCGCAATGCTAACATAAAAGTGTTAAGTTTTTGTGAAATTCGATACAATTTTAAAAGTGTCAAATTTTAAAAAGGTTTTGTGGTTTGAAAAAGTGGTTTTGGTGGGCTGTTTTGGCTTATATTGTGTCGCTTTTATTGCGTTTTTATTATCCTTTTTTGCTTGGAGATTTGTATTATTATAAGGGTTGGTTGCTTAATACTAATGATGGTTATTTTTATGCACAAGGTGCAAGGGATCTTTTGTTGGGAGTAAAATCCACATTGCATTCACCTATTAATGAAATGCTTTCTCAAATTACTGCCTTTTTGGCTTGGATTCTTCCTTTGTCTTTGGAACAGATTATTTTTTATATGTCGGGATTTTTTGGGTGTGTTATTGTGTTTTTGATCGTGTATCTTGCTAGGCATTTTGGTGGAATTATAAGCTTTTTGTGTGGTGTGCTTAGTGGTATTGGGGTAAGCTATTATAATCGCACGATGTTTGGGTATTATGATACCGATATGCTTGTGGTGGTTTTGGGATTGTTAGTGGGGGTTGTTATTTTTGATATGCTAGAGAAAACTAGCAAGATTCAAGGGATTTGTTTGTTAGTTTGTAGCGGAGTGGCTTTGGTTTATTATCCTTCTTTGCGCTATGTGTTGATAGGGTATAGTGGCGTTTTGGTGCTTTTTGGATTTTTTGGGAGTAGGGCTAGGGTTGTTAATGGAATCTTATTGTGTGTGCTTTTGGGTGTTAGTTTGTTTCCTCAATCCTTGATTTTATGGATTATTGTTTGTGTGGCTTTGGTTTTGTTGTTTAATGATTCTTTATTTAAGTTTTTTGGGAGAATTTATTATGCGCTTTTGGTGGCTTTTGGCGTGGTGTTAGCAATAAAGATTTTGCCTGAAATTTTTGGAAGTGTTTATGTTGTTGGGAATGTTAGCAATGTAGATTTTCATTATTTAGATGTTATGAAGAGTATTGCTGAGGTTTCAAGTTTAGGGTTTTTAGAGTTTGTGTATCGCATTAGCGGGAATCTTGCGTGGTTTATTTTGGGAAGTTTTGGAATCTTACTTTTGTTTATAAAAGATAAGCGATTTTTAATTTTTCTACCTTTCTTGGTTATTGGAATTTTTGGTTATTTTAAGGGATTGCGATTCACCTTTTATGCTGTGCCAATTTATGCTTTAGGTGTGGGTTATTTGCTCTTTGTGGTTTTAGAGATTTTTAAGCCTAAGAAAGCATTGGCTTATGGATTAATTGGGGTTTATTGTGTGGCATCATTATTTCCTCATTTGGTACATATTAAGAGTTATCTGCCTTTGCCAATTTTAGAAAAGCAAGAAGTGGAAAGTTTGAGTGAGATTCCTGCTAAGAGTGGGGATTATGCGTTAGCTTGGTGGGATTATGGGTATTGGATAGGTTACTTTGCGAAACTTAATGTATTTATTGATGGGGGGAAGCATAGTGGGAGGGATAACTTTCCTATTAGTTTTATTCTAAGTAGCACCAATCAAAAACAAAGCTATAATATAGCAAAATTGCTCTTAAATAATCTTAGTTTTGAAGAGTTTGCTAAGGCTAGAAATTTGTCTTTTCAAGAAGCTTTAGAAGCGCTAAAGGGCGATTTGGACTTAGAGCCTAAGAATCAAGATTTGTATTTTATTTTGCCTTATAGAATGCTTTCTATTTTTTCGGCTATTGTGCGTTTTAGCAATCGGGATTTAGAGAGTGGGGAGGCTTTTTTGGATAAGGTTTTAATGCTTTCTCAAAAGAAAATAGGGAATAGAATCTTTTTTGATTCTAGGGTTTATGTGGATAAAAATAAGGGTAAAATAGGGATTTTGGGGGAAGAGTTTGCTATGGATATTGCAGAAATTTTGGTTTTAAAAGATTCTGCTAGAGGTGTTACATTTAACTCTCAAAGTCCTATTGTTTTGCTTGATTTGGGTAATGAAGCGTATGTTTTGTGTGATAGGGCTTATTTGGATTCTTTTTATTTTAGGGGAATGTTTTTTGATAATTTAGATGAAAATTTATTCCAAAAAGTGGCAAAAAATGAGAAAATAGCGATTTACAAACTAAAGCAATAAAGGAAAAGGTATGGAATTTACCCATTTAGATGAAAAAAGAAATCCTAAAATGGTAGATGTTTCAAGTAAGGATTTGACTAATAGAGTGGCTGTGGCTAGAGGTAAGATAACGATGTCTAGGGAAGCCTTTTTGGCTGTGATTAACGAAAGTGGAAAAAAGGGAGCGGTGATTCAAACTGCGATTACAGCGGCGATTATGGGGGCAAAGAAAACTTCAGAGTTGATTCCAATGTGCCATATGATTTTTCTTAGTTCTGTCAAATGTGAGATTAAAGAAATAGAAAGTGAAAATGCCTTTGTGCTAGAGGTAAGGGCAAAAAGCTATGGGCAAACTGGAGTGGAAATGGAAGCGCTAATGGGTGTGAATATAGGGCTTTTGACAATTTATGATATGGTTAAGGCTATTGATAAAGCAATGGTGATTAGTGAAGTGTATTTGCTTGAAAAAGAGGGTGGCAAAAGCGGACATTTTGTGCGTGAGTGATTTGGAATGCTAAAAAGAGTGTAAAAAATCTCTCATAAACTCACAAAGCAAAGCGCAATAAATATTGGTGCTTTGTTGGCAATAGAATCTATAGTAAGAGAATCTGTAATAATAGAATCTATAGCAATAAATTTTGTTGTTTGTAGGGTTTTGGCGGCGATGAGTGCAAATCCATTTGTTAGAATCTGCTTTGTGATAGCGTGGCTTTTGCTTGTTTGTCTAGCCAAAGGCTAGTTTGGCACTATGGAGTTTTTGCGTGCGGTTTTTTGGAGAGAGAAAAGCACTAAACCGATAGCTATAACATATAGAGTTGTTATAAAGTTTTGCCATAGATTCAAATCTTTTTCAAATAAATTTGAAATGCCAAGAATTATTTTTGGTGTATCCAAAATCGTTATAAAAACTATCGCCGATGAGACAATGAGCCATACATTTTTGAAACTACACATACAAACATAAACACAAAAGATAAATATTGCTACAGGATATACACAAGGTATCTTGCCCAAAAGGAAAACATACAAGGCGATAGTATAAACAAGCCATTTTAGATTCAAAAGCAAATCTGTGTGATGATCACAAAGTTTGCGATAAAACCATAATTGCCATTTTTCTACTTTATCTTTTAGTGTTTTATTTTCTTTAGAATCTAGCTCTAGTTCTTTGCAATAGAGTTCGCACCTATGGAATTTTGAAGCGTCTAGTAAATTATTATCTTTTATCAAAGTGTTTTTAAAAATCCTAAATGAATCTCTAAAGTCATTTGCAAAATGTTCTAAGGGTTTTTCATCATGTTTGTTATATTCTATATGCTCTTGCTTGATTTTCTCTTTTAGGCTTTTAAAATCAAAATTAAGATTTGTATTTACTACATTAAGGCTTCCCTTGAATTGTGCTTGTGAGAAATTAGGGACTTTATCAAACTTCACTCCATAAAAACAAGCAGTTTTTTCAAACTCGCATTCATGAAAATCCGCAGAATCTTTAAAAGTGGAGTTGTTAAAATACACATTATCTTTAAAAGTGGAGTTGTTAAAATCGGCATTTTCTTTAAATTTTCCATGAATAGTAAGCGGTTTTTCAAATGTGCAATAACTCATTTGAAAAACATCTAGGCACTCTTTAAAATTTAAAGTTATTTTTTCTTTAAACTCGCATTGCATAAAACAAAGTTTTTTTAGATCTTTTGTAAAATCGGTATTTAAAAATTCACAATGAAACACACAATTCATAAATAATAAAGGATATTTTTCAAGTAAAATTGGTAGCTTAAAACAAGATATGTCTTTCATATCTTGTTTTGGGGCATCTTTACTATCTTGTTGATTTTCATTGTATGGTTGTATTTTTGGCTTGGGCATTATGCAAAATGTATCAGAACTATACTGAATAGAAAAATCTTTGCCGAAAACATCTTGAATCTCTTTTGTTCCGATACACTCGTAAGTAATTTCTTTGGTTCTTTTTAATGTTTCATCAAGTGTTGTCCATGAAAGTTGCACCATTCCTTCAGATATAGACTTAATCTTGCGACAAATTTCATCGATACATTGAGATTTATCTAAAAAAGTATCAAAATTTTCAACTTCCTTACTTACTTTATCCCAAATCTCTTGTTCTTGCTCTTTGGTAAGATGTTTCATTATTTTCCCTTTATGATTTTTATTTCATCGTTGGTTAGGTGGTAGAGTTTATAGACTAGAAAATCGATTTTAGATTCTAGCTCTTTGGTGTCTGTGGTGGGGTCTTTGGCTTTGGAATCTAAAATTTGCTCTACTAGGCTTATTATCTCATC
>NZ_JALAIY010000001.1:901068-995613 GCF_022664765.1 Helicobacter sp. CaF467b
TTTTTATTTCATCGTTGGTTAGGTGGTAGAGTTTATAGACTAGAAAATCGATTTTAGATTCTAGCTCTTTGGTGTCTGTGGTGGGGTCTTTGGCTTTGGAATCTAAAATTTGCTCTACTAGGCTTATTATCTCATCGCTTAAGGCTTTGTTTGTAGAATCTATTTTGGGAATAGGAAGTTTTTCTATATAAATCTTAGCACCATAGATGCCATCACCTAATGTAGCAGCATTATCTTTTATCCATTTTTTTGAAATAGCAGAGTTTAAAACAGCAATAATATATTTTAAAGTAGAAGTTAAATGTGAAGTTATTGAAAACATAGAATCTAAAATAAATATTTTGTTTGTATCATAACAAAAACATAATTCACTAGAAATTCTATTCCATACAATCTTTTCTTTTTCAAATTCCTCGTGATAATTTGCACCCCATCTTTGCAGACAATACCACTCATAGCGAATCCCTGTCTCATCTTTGTTGCGTGCAGATAATTTTTCTTTGTGAGAAATCAAGTGCTTATATAAAGCTGGAAATTGGGTTTGCAAATCTTTTTCATTTTCTTGCATTGTTTTTGGATTTTCTACATTTGGAAAATGCCAAGGGATAAATATCAACCACAATCCCGCCCATTCATAGCCATAGCGTTTGATGTCTCTACCGCGTAGCATTTTTTTGATAAGTTTGCTTGTGCGTGTCTTCTCGCTTTTATCCTTGCAGTTGTTTAGAATCTCTTCTCTTTTTGCGCTATCTATGATAAAGGCTTCATTGTAGCCTGTTTTGATTCCATAGTTTATAGAGATGTCCCATTCTTTTAGCGGTGTGCCAAGGCTTTCTATCTTTGCCTTTAGGGCTTGGTTTGCTTGGTCTTGGAATATAAAAGAATCTTTGCTTAGGCTACTTTGGTGCAAAGGCTGTGCGTGTAGCTCATCTGTATCTAGGCTAGGCTGTGTAGGTGCTAGGTAGTCAAAGCTATCTTGGCTTGGCGGTGTCTTTGCAAAAGTGATGATACTTGTATCCACGGTGGCAGAATCAAAGATTTTTAAGCCATTTAGGTCAATGTAGTGTAGAATCTGTGTGTTTGCTAGGATAAATGCCCTCAAAGGTTCGCCATAGCCCGCACGCGTGTATTTGTTGCTCGTGATCAAAGATAGGAGTGCCTTTGGCTTTAGAATCTTGTAGCCTTGCTCAAAAAAGTAGGTGTAAATATCGCTTGTGCCTTTGTAGATACTAAAGGCTTTTTTTAGATGTGGCTTTAGGTGCTTTATCTCTTCTTGGCGGATATAAGGTGGATTGCCTATCACTAAATCAAAGCCCAAAAAATCGCCATTGTTATCTAGCACTTCTGGGAATGCAAACCGCCATTCAAAAGGCTTGTTTGATTCGAGATTAAAGAGTGCGTTATAGGATTCTTGGAGTGTGGCGAAGTCAATTTGCGCTTGTTTTTTGTCAAAATCATCATCAAAAATACTTAGAGATGCTTTTACATATAAGGATAGATTCTCATCATCTTTGGCTAGGTAGTTGCCATATTGAGCGCTGTATTTGTCGCACTCTTTTTCAAAGGCTTTGATTTGGGATTTGAATTTGTCTTTGAAACAAAAGTTTTTAAAGGCTTCGTGGAGTTCTTTTATCTTTGAATCTAGGGCTTGTTTGTCTTGGTATAAGCCCTCTTTGTAGTTTTGCACGGCTTGTTTGTAGTCTTTTATCTTGGTGTTTATGTTGGGATAATGGCTAAGGCTTTGGGTGATGTCAAAATAGCTTATAAGGCTATTGCCGCATTTTATGTTGATGTCTATGTTTGGGAGGGTTTCTAGCTCTTTAGTAGAAATATTTTTATAGTAGCTATATTTCAGTAACTCTATCCAAAGTCTTAGCTTTGTGATTTCGCAAGAATTGTGGTTTATATCCACGCCAAAAAGACAAGATTCTATAAGTGTGCGTTTGTTGTGGAATATGGCTTTTTGGAGTTTGTGGGATTCTATGTTTTGGTGGCTTGGGATTTGGTAGATGTGTGGGTTGCCTGTAGAATCTTGTAGCACAATCTCATCGTTTTCTAGGCGTAGTTGTATGTCTTTTAGGCGTTCAAAGTTTTCATCACAAAGGATTTTTAGGTGGAATTTTAGCTCTATCATAGCATTTAGCATAGAGACTAGGAAATGTCCGCTTCCTACGGCTGGATCGCATACTTTTATGGAATCAAATATCTCATTTGCTTCTTTGTAGCCATCAGGTGAATCTGTGAGTTTATCTAGCCTTAGTTTTAGTGATTGTAAATCTTTGCAATCCCAATTTTTAGCGGTGTTAAACTTCTGTATCACGACTTGCTGCAGGGATTGCTTACACATATAGTTTGTGATAAAGCTTGGCGTATAAAAACTGCCTTCCTTGTAGCCATTTAGCTTTTCAAAGACTAGCCCTAAAACAGCGGCGTTGATAAGTTTGTCGTGGTTTATTTTGACATTGTCTTGTATGTCTTGTGGGGTGGTGGTGAAGTCATAAGCGTTTAGGAAATAAAAGAGATATTCTAAAAGCGGCAGGGGCTTTTTGGTGTCTTTGAGAATTGATTTTTTATAAAGTGCTAATGGCTTTGAATCTAAAAGCTTGATTTCTTTGCCTTGCTTTTCAAGCTCGGTTTTGTCAAATAGGCTTGAGTTCAGGTAAGGGATAGAATCTAGCTCTTTTGGTATGCTTTTGCGGACATTTTCTCTAAGTGCGAGAATCTCAAAAAAGAGTGTGTTTAGCTTGGCAAAGCTTTCTATCACGCTTGAATCCAAAAAAGGCTTTGGGATATGTTTGAAACTTAGCAGCATAGATTCTAACAAACGCAAGAATAAAAGGCGGTTATTCCATGTGATGATAAGCTCAAATATGCTCTCAAAATCTCGCACGCAATCTAGCCCTAAATTTTCTCTTATCGCGTAGCTTAGGGTATTTGGCGTGTCGCTAAGTTTGATGAGTTTGTTGGCGCCATCTTTTGTTTCTTCTAATCCCAAGATATATAGTAGCTCTTCATAGAAATTTTGGTTTAGCACATTGCTATCGATGTGGGTTTTGTAGCCAAGTAGCAGATGTGGGCTAAAGACTTGATATAGCAAGACAGGCTCGGTGTCTTTAATCCCAAAATGTGTAAAAGTCATCTCCATATCAAGTGTGCTTAGGATTTCTTGGGCTTTTTGATAGAATTTTTTTGTGCTTGTGTCGTTGCCTTGCTTTTTGTCGACATTTTTGTAGGCTTTTTGCAATTCTTTGTTTTGGGAGAGTTTCTCAAACTCTTTGGCACTGATGAGATAAAAAGATTCTACATTGCATAAGAGGATACATTTGAGGTTGTTATTTCCCTCGTTTTGTTCTCTCATATAATACAGCAGGGCTTCATACAAGGCTTTGGAATCTAGGGATTGGGTGCTTTTGGGGAATTCGCTTTTGTTGGCTATGGATTTGACTTCAAAAAATGTCTTGACTTCATCATCTTCGTATATGGCAAGATCGATTTTGTGTTTTGTGTTGATTTTTGGGTAGCTAAATGCTTGTTTTAAAAAATCTGCAATAAGATTCTTTTGAAATTCCTCACTCTCGCTTGTATCTTGCGCGGTGTGTTTGTGGCATTGGGCTAAAAAATGATCTAAGTGTTCTTTAAATGTGTTAAGGGATTGTGTCGTGGGGTTTGGTAATGTATATGTGTGTAAAAATTCTTTCAATGGCTTAGAAATGTAGTGCATACGCCTCCTTTGTAGTATGTAATGTATAGCTTAGTATATCGTATATTTGTGTGAAGTAAGTTTAATGGTTTAGCGAGGGTTGAAAAACCCTCAAGCATAATCACTCTAGCTCACTTTCTTTTGGGATAAAGATAGAAACGACTAAGATAAAGAACATCATCACTGCTAGATAGATGAAAAATCCATTTTCAATACCGGCGTTTTTGAATTGTAATGCCACATAAGGTGCAGAACCTCCAAAAATCGCATTGGGTATCGCATAACCAAATCCTGTTCCTAAAGCCCTGACATGCTCTGGAAAAAGCTTGGCTTTGAAAATCCCTGCTACTGAAGTGTAAAAGCTCAAGATTGTAAAAAGTGCCATAACAACTAAAAAGATGAGTATGCTATTTTGTGTGCCTTTTAAGGCTGAAAATAAAGGATAGAGTAGGAATAAGGCAAGGACCGCAAAAATCATTAAGAAGTTTTTGTGTCCTATTTTGTCTCCCAAAGCCCCAAAGATTGGTTGCATAACCATTAAAAGGAATAATGCAATAAGCATAATGTGGTTTGAAGTGGTTGCATCGATTCCTGCACTATTAATCATAAAGGTTTTTACATAAGTTGTGATTGTATAAAACGCTAAAGAACCTCCTGCGGTGATCCCTACAACAAATAAAAATTGTTTCCAAGAGGTTTTAAAAAGTGCTTTTAGCGTCCCTCTGTCTTCGTGATGGTGTAGTTTTGTCGCACTCTCATTCATAATAGATCGCACAAACAACGATCCAAGTGCTAATAAGCCCCCAATTACAAATAAGATTCTCCACGCATAGTCATTCATTTGCTCGTTGGTAAAAAATAGCAACATAATAGAAATACTAGCTACCGCTAAAAGCTGTCCGCCTATGAGAGTTACATATTGAAAAGAGGAATAAAAACCTCTATTGCCCTTACTTGCAAGCTCACTTAGATAAGTGGCGGCTATGCCATATTCGCCTCCGACACTCAAGCCTTGGATTAATCTTGCGACAAGTAATAATAAAATAGCAAAATCACCTATTGTTTCTTTGGAGGGGATAGCGGCTATCATAAAAGATCCTAGTGCCATAAGGATAACAGAAAAAACCATAGAAGATTTACGACCGATTTTGTCTGCTAATGATCCAAAAACCCAAGATCCAATGGGTCGCATCAAAAATCCAAGGGCAAAAATCCCAAATGCTGAAATTTGCTGTATTGTTGGATCTTGTGATCCAGAGAATTTGTGTGCAAAATACACTGCACTAAATGCGTAAATATAAAAATCATACCATTCTACCAAATTTCCGCTACTTGCAGCGATGATAGATCGAATCCTTTGTGATCTTGTAAGATTTTCTTGCATATCTAATCCTTAAATCAAAGATGATAAATAATTTAAATTATTTATGCTATCTATCTTACACTTAAATAAAATGAGATGCAACATAACACATATAATTGTATGGAGATTTTTTAATTTCTAGTAATTATTGTAACAATCTGTTTTTCTTGGTGCATCTTTTTGGTGTTTTGCAGTGATTCTTGTGAAAAAGCGGTAGAGTGAGATTAAAAGCAATATTTATTGTAGAGTGAAATTTTAAGTGATTGTAAGATTTGCAAAGGCAATGTGTGGTGTATTTGCCTTTGTTGTTGCTTTGATACTTGGCATTATTCTTTGAAAATGATGATTTCATAAGAACTTTGCTTTTTGGTAACGGATCTGCTTGGTTGATTGCTTTTGAGTTTTTCTAGGTGGATTTGCAATTCTTCGATTTCTCTATCTTGCTCATCAAGCTTGTCTTTAAGGCGCAAGATTATATCCACTCCTGCTAGATTCACGCCTAAATCGCGCGTTAGTCTTAGAATCGTTTTTATCTTGTCAATATCTCTTTGGGAATACAAGCGCATTTTGCCATCGGTTCTGCCTGGTTCTATCAAGCCCTCACGCTCATATTGTCGTAGCGTTTGGGGGTGGATTGAGAGAATCTTTGCTACTACACTGATGAGATAAACGGGTTCATCATAGCTATACATTGGCGCTCCTTATAGGTATTTTTCAAGCGATTCAACAAGCTCTTTTGGGAGTGAATCAATGTCAGGTAAAATAATATTAGCTTCTAGGTATAAATCTCCATAGATTTTGCTTTTGCGATTATAAGCCCCAAGCTCTTTTACGCGGAATCGTTGGTTGTTTTTGGTGTTTTTAGGAACTTTTAGTGTGATAGGCTTATAAAGTGTCTCTATCTCGACTTTGCCACCAAAAAGTGCGGTTTTTAGAGGTAAATCAAACTTTTTGGTGAGATTGTCGCCCTCTTGGGTGTATTGTGGGTGTGGAGCAACAGAGACTTTTAGCAAAACATCACCGCTTTGATTTCCCATTGTGTTGCCTTTTCCTTTTAGCCTTATGGTTTCGCCATTTTTGATTCCTGCTGGGATTTTAACATCAAAGTTTTGGCTTTGTAGGCTTACATTGTGTTTGCCTCCAAGAATCGCGGTGCTAAAGGGGATAGTGATTTGTGCGGTAATGTCAAGATTGGGTTGGCTTTTTTGATTAAATCCCCCAAACCCTCCAAACCCTCCAAAGCCACTAAAACCGCCAAAATTTCCTGCGCCTTGAGAGAATCCGCCTCCGCCAAAGATTTGACTTAAAATATCATCTAAATCCACATTGCCTTGCCCTCTTGCAAAATCGTGGAAATTTTGTCCGCCAAACATTGAATCGCCAAATTGATCGTATTGTTTGCGTTTTTTCTCATCGCTTAAGATTTCATAGGCTGCGTTGATTTCTTTGAATTTTTCTTCGGCATCTTTTTCTTTGTTGATGTCGGGGTGATATTTTCGTGCTAAGCGACGATAAGCCTTTTTTATTTCTTCGCTTGTTGCATTTGAAGAGACTTCAAGTGTTTCATAAAGACTTTTTGACATTTGCCATTCCTTAAAAAATAATAAATTCTATAAACTTTTAGCATATTATATAACAAATCTTTAGTATATGTCAATCAACTTTTAGGATTCTTAAATTAATGTTATAATGATGCAAATTTTATAAGGAAATACAATGGAAAATGCCTTATTGTGTTTGAATGCAAGTGCGGGGAGTGGGAAAACTTATCGTTTGGTTTCGCGTTATCTTGAACTGCTTTTTTTGGGTGCTAAGCCTTCAGAAATTTTGACTTTGACCTTTACTAAAAAAGCAGCAAAGGAAATGGAAGAACGCATTGTTAAGAGCATTCAAGAAATCTATCAAAGAAAAAATGATAGAGAATATATTAAACAACTTGAGTTTATTAGTATAAATGATTTGGAGGGAATTGAGCAAAAGATTACAAAGATTTATTATGAATTTTTGCGTGAAGATTTGAAAATCACCACGATTGATTCGTTTTTTCAGAGAATCTTAAAGAGCTTTTGCTGGTATGTGGGGGTTGAAAATAATTTTGAAATTCAAAATGAGGATTTTGAGGCAATTACAGAGATTTTTTTGGAACTTTTGAGCGATGAAGCCTTTGAGAGAATCGTGCTTTTTTGCGCCCAAGGGAGAAAGAGTATCGATAGTGTTTTGTCGCTTTGTTCTTTTCTTGATTCTTTTAAAGAAATGCTTAAAAAGGGATTTTTTGTCTATGAAGCACAAAAGAGCGATAAAGAACAAGCAATGGAATATGCCTATAGACTTCAGCGAGAATATAAAAAGAGTAAGGGTGAGAGTGAGAGTAAGAGTAAGACTTCTAATCCGATGGATTTTAGCGATTTTAATTCTTTGTTGCATAAGGGTAAAACTTGGCTTACAAAAGAGAAAATAACTGATTTTAGGGGATTTGGAAAGATTCCTTTTGATGAGAGGGATTTTGAAAGTCTAAAAGAAGCGCTTTTGGGAGTGTATTTAGATGAAGAATCGCAATATCTTAGGAATCTGTATGAAATTTTTCAAGTTTATTTAGAAGCCAAAGAGAAGTATTATAAACAAAGCAATACTTTGAGTTTTAATGCGGTAACTTCAAAGGTTTATGAGCTTTTGCTACAAAAAAACTTTGATAAGGAATTTTTGTATTTTAGACTTGATAGCACCATTAGCCACATTTTGATTGATGAATTTCAAGATACAAGTATTTTGCAATATGAGATTTTAAAGCCTATGATTGATGAAATCAAAAGCGGTAAGGGTGTTAAAGAGTTTTTGCGTAGTTTCTTTTATGTGGGGGATATTAAGCAGTCTATTTATCGCTTTAGGGGTGGTAATCCAAATCTTTTTAAAATTGCTGCTGATGGAATGAAGCAAGAGAGTTTGCAAAAAAATTATCGGAGTGCTAAGAATCTTGTGGAGTTTGTCAATGAAGTTTTTAGCAACAAAATAGATGGCTTTGTCTCTCAAGAAGCTAATAGCCATCAAGAGGGCTTTGTGAGGGTTGTCAAAAATGAATCAGATAAAGAAGAGATTTCAAAATGCTTAAGGGAGCTTTTGGAGCTTGGTGCTAAAGAAGAAGAGATTGCTATTTTGCTTTTTGATAATGATTGGGTGGTGGAGTTAGCAGAATACTTGGAAACTAGTGGTTTTAAGGTCGTAATGGATACGAGTGCAAAGCTAGTATTTCATAATGAAGTGCGCGCTTTGATTGAGTTTTTGAAATATTTAGATTCTAAAAATCCCTTGTTTTGTGAGGAATTTTTTATGCTATTGGGACTAGAAAAAGAGCCATTAGATAGGTATTTTGAAATTTTGGAGAATCCACCAGCAGTGATTTTGCTACAAGTGATGCAAAGTTTTAAGATTTCTAGTTTGAGTGCTAAGAAGTTTTTGGAATATGCCTTGGGGTTTGCAAGTGTGGGGGAGCTACTAGAAAAAGTTGAAAGCTTACAAGCAGATATTGTTTCAAGTGAGTGTTCAGGGATTAGGCTAATGACAATCCATAAATCTAAAGGCTTGGAATTTAATCATGTTTTGGTGATTGATGATAATAAGGCTAGAAGTCGTTATAATAATGTCTTTTTTGAATTCAAAGAAAATGGCGTGGAGATTCAAAGGGTGTTTCAAAAAAGCAATGATTTAAGAAAAAGCTTGGATAAAACCTATCAAAAGGCGATTTTTAAAGAAGAGATTTTAAAAGAAAAGGATTTGAAAAATCAGCTTTATGTGGCTTTGACACGCGCTAAAAATACGATGCATATTATGCTTTTAAGTGAAAAAGGGTGCTTTGATTCTTTGGAATTAGAAAATTTACAAAGAGGGGATTTAAAAAAAGCATTACAAGAAGTCAAAGAAGCTACAAATTTACCCAAAAAAGAAGAACAAGTATTTTTTGAAGAAGCAAGTTATAAAAAGAGCTTGGTGTCTTTGGGCACACAAAAGAAAATGCAGGTAATTCAAAAAGAAGTGCAAGAAGGTAAGATTCAAGGGATTTATTATGGTGTGGCGTTGCATTTTGTAATGGAACAAAAAATAAAAAATAATTTAGATGATTCGGTGCTTTTAGAGATTTTATGCAATAAAATGGGCTTTTTAATGGAGAGAGAAAGCTTAAAAAATGTGATTAAACATTGTAAAAAAATCTTAAAAAATTCTCATTTTATTGAAATTCTAGCTAAAGGAAAGGTAAAATGTGAAATTCCTTTTTTATCCAATGGCAGACAAAAACGCTTGGATCTCTTGGTTATCGGAGAAAACGAGGCGTTTGTGATTGACTATAAAAGCGGAGCGCAAAGGGAATCTTATGCGACGCAAGTGCTAGAGTATATGCAAAGTGTGGGAGAAATTTTGCAAAAACCTGTGAGAGGTTTTGTCTTTTATACAGAGGGTGAAGGAAGATTAGTTGAAGTTATAGGGGAATAAATGGAAGCAGAAAATCAAAATGGCTTTATGTCTAGCCTAAAAAAAATCACTCAAAGTGAATCGTTTGCGGGAGTTTTGTTGCTTTGTTGTGCTGTTTTGGCAATGATTGTTGCAAACTCACCTTTAGCAGAGGGTTATGCGGCACTTTGGAAAAGTAAAGTGGGATTTGATGTTAATGGCACTTTTATTGGAATGAGCTTGGAGCATTGGATTAATGATGTATTAATGGCATTTTTCTTTTTGGTTGTGGGCTTAGAAATCAAACGCGAAGTGTTGTTTGGTGAGTTAGCAGGGTTTAAAAGAGCAGCCTTGCCTGTCATTGCTGCTTTAGGGGGTATGATTGGTCCTGGGATTATTTATTTTGCTCTAAATGCTGGAAGTGCTTCTGAACACGGATTTGGAATCCCAATGGCGACAGATATTGCTTTTGCTTTGGGAGTTTTATCAGCGCTTGGCAAAAGAGTTTCTATTTCTGTTAAAGTGTTTTTAGTTTCTTTAGCGGTGGCTGATGATTTGGGTGCGATTATTGTGATTGCATTGTTCTATTCTAGTGGGATTAGTTTTGGTTGGTTGGCAGTTGCTGCTGGGATTGTCGCGGTTTTGGTTATGCTTAATAAAATGGGAGTAAAAGCACTAACCCCTTATATGATTTTGGGTGTTGGTCTGTGGCTTGCTGTTCATAATTGTGGTATTCACGCGACTATTGCAGCGGTTGTTTTAGCCTTTACTATTCCTGTTGCGCCCAAAATGGATACTTTAGATTTTATGGATAAAATTAAATTAGTGATTAGTAATTTCCAAGAAGCGCAAAAGAAAAAAGATGGAATCTTATTACAAAACGAACAAATTGAAGCCTTGCATCATATTGCCCAACACAAAAATGCAGTGCAAAATCCACTTTTGCGATTAGAACACGCTTTAGCACCTTATTCTAATTATCTTATTATGCCTATTTTTGCTTTTGCAAATGCAGGGGTTAGTATTGGGTCTAATATTGATTTTGGTGTGGATCATGTGTTTTTGGGTATTTTTTGTGGTTTGGTTATTGGGAAGCCATTGGGTATTTTCCTTTTTACTTTCTTGGCAGAAAAGTTTGGAATCGCAACGCGTCCAAAAGGCGTTACTTGGGTAGAAATCTTTGGTGCTGGGGCTTTAGGCGGAATTGGATTTACTATGTCAATGTTTGTAACTAACCTTGCCTTTAGTGGCGAACACGCTCTTGTAGCAACGGATGTGGCAAAAATTTCTATTTTGATTGCTTCTCTTACAGCTGGTATTTTAGGATGTATTTTCTTTTTTATTAGAGATAAAGTAACACACCATTAAGCAAAAGAATCCTTTTTTGGATTCTTGGCTTAGAGATAATTTTTTTATTGGATTGGAGTTAAAATTTAATCAAAAAGTTATCTAAAAAATAAAAACAATGGTATTTATTAGCAAATCATTAGTAAATAAATGGTAGAATCTTCGTTTAATTTTATTTAAGAGAGGTTAGCACTTATGGAAAATGCTGGAAATATCTTTACACAACTTTTGCCTTTGGTGGTTTTAATTGCGATTTTTTATTTTTTGATTATTCGTCCGCAACAAAAACAAGCCAAAAATCATAGAGAAATGATTGCTTCTTTGAGCAAAGGGGATAAGATTGTTACAACTGGCGGATTTATTGCAGAAGTGGTTAAACGCGAGGAAGATTATTTTATGGTGCGTTTGAATGAAGATACTATCGTAAAATTAGCAAAAGATTATGTTGCCAAAAAAGCCGAATAAAATAAAATGAAAAAGAGTTTTAATACTAAATTATTTTCTTTTATCATAGCAGCATTATTTGGGATTATTTTATCAATTCCCTCTTTGTTTCAAACTCAAGGACCTAAAATTACACTAGGGCTTGATTTGCAAGGAGGCTTGAATTTGCTTTTGGGCGTTAAAACTGAAGAAGCGGTTAAGACGCGCTATGCTTCTTTGGCTTCAGGTATAAACTACTATGCCATAGAAGAGCAGATTTTACTAGATGGCTTAAAAGTAGATTTAGAAAGTGTCGTGTTTGAGCTGCTTGATTCTAATGAAAAAGAAAAAATTGACAATTATCTTAAAGAGATTCAAGGTTTAAATGTCATAGAAAATGGTTTAAAATATACTATTACCCTCACAGAAGCAGAAATTATCAATATTGAAAATTATGCAATTGAACAAGCAATTGGTAATATCCGTAATCGTTTGGATCAATTTGGATTATCCGAACCTAGCGTAACAAAGCAGGGAACTGATTCGATTCTTGTGCAATTGCCCGGAATCAAAACTCAAGAAGATGAGCAAAGGGCTTTGGATTTGATTTCTAAGGGCGGACATTTACAGATGATGGCAGTAGATGAATCAAGAAATGCACGAGTGCATACTATGACAGAGCTAGAAGCAGAATCTTATGGTGATGTGATATTGCCCTTTATTAACGATCCTAATCAAAAAATCTTGCTTAAAGCTATTCCGATTTTAGATGGTGCGATGCTTACTGATGCAAGGGCGGCTTATGATCAAAATGGGCAACCTATTATTAATTTTACCTTGAATGCACAGGGAGGGAAAATCTTTGGGGATTTTTCTGGAAAAAATGTAGGGAATCGTATGGCAGTTGTGCTAGATGGCAAAGTTTATTCTGCACCAGTGATTCGTGAGAGAATTGGAGGAGGTAGCGGACAAATTAGTGGGGGCTTTAGTGTGCAAGAAGCAAGCGATATTGCTATTGCATTGCGTAGTGGAGCTTTGCCTGCGCCTATTACTTTGCTAGAAAAACGCAGTGTTGGTCCAAGCCTAGGTGCTGATAGCATTAAGGCTTCTATGATTGCATTAGCTAGTGGAGCGGTGCTAGTTGTGGTGTTTATGATTTTTTATTACGGCATTGCAGGAATTATCGCTAATATTGCAATGGTGATTAATATTTTATTGGTAATTGCGGTAATGGCGCTTTTTGGCGCGACATTGACTTTACCTGGAATGGCTGGAATTATTTTAACCGTGGGTATGGCAGTGGATGCTAATGTGATTATTAATGAACGGATTAGAGAGGGCTTTAGAGCAGGGGAAAATTTCATTAAGGCAATGGAAAATGGTTATGCCAATGCTTCAAGGGCGATTTTTGATTCAAACTTAACTTCTTTAATTGCTGCAGTTTTACTTTATATGTTTGGAACAGGCGCGATTAAGGGCTTTGCAATCACAATGAGTATTGGGATTATTGCTTCAGTGATTACAGCAATTGTTGGGACTCACGGAATCTTTAGATTATTGCAAAATAGAATCATCAAATCAGGCAATTATTCTTTTTGGTTTGGTTATAAGAAAAGAGGTGCTTAATGGATTTTTTTAAACACAACAAAATTTATGACTTTGTTAAAATGTCTAATTATGGGATTGTGCTTTCTTTAATCTTATTTATTGGATCTTTGGTTTTGTTTATTAAGCCTGGTTTTACTTTGGGTGTGGATTTTGCAGGTGGAACAATTATTCAAATACAATATTCAAAAGAAGCACCTTTAGCGGAAATACGCCAAAGGTTAGAAAGTGTTGAAGAGTTTCAAGGCGCACAAGTAAGTGAATTTGGAAGCCCTGAAGAGATTTTGATTAGACTTGCTACGGCAACTTCTAGTGTTAATCAAGATATTGGTGAGGAAGTTACGAATCTTTTGAAAGATACTGGAGATTTTCAGATTAGGCGTGTGGATATTGTAGGACCAAAAGTTGGAGATGAACTAAGAGAAAAAGGGATTTTGGCTTTAAGTTTTGCAATTATTTCTATTATGGCTTATGTGGCATATCGCTATGAGTGGCGCTTTGCTTTAGCGAGTATTTTGGCTTTGATTCACGATATTGTAATTGCTGCTGGTGCGGTGATTTTGTTTGATGTGGATTTGAGTTTGGAGGTGATTGCTGCGCTTTTAACACTGATTGGTTATTCCATCAATGATACCATTATTATTTTTGATCGTATTCGCGAAACAATTGGAATGAGAGCAAGTAATAATTTAAAAGCAGTAGTTAATGAAGCACTTTCTGCAACACTATCTAGGACAATGCTCACTTCTCTTACGGTATTTTTTGTTGTTTTAACACTTTATTTATTTGGTGGAGAGATTATCAAAGGCTTTAGTTTGCCAATGTTGGTTGGTTCGATTGTGGGGAGTTATAGCTCTATTTTTGTTGCAAGTAAGCTTGTAATGATTTTGGGATTTGATTTGGGAAAATATCATAAAAAATTAGTAGATCAAGAACGCAAAGCATTAGAGAAAAAGAAAATGCGCGAAATGTATGAAAGAGGAAGAGTTTAGGAGGTATCAAGATGGACTGGGGAAAAGTAATTTATGTCTTTTTTATATTAATGAGTTTGACTTCTACCATAGGATTTTTGTGCGAGCAAAATATCATAATGCTTTTTATTGCTGGGGGTGTAAATATTATTTCTACCATTTTGAAAGTTGGGGTAAGAAATTATATGTCTGCTGAACTTATGGCAGCCTCTCTTGTAGCAGATTTGCATTTGATTCCGGCTTTTATTTATATGCAAGTGCTAAATAATATTAATGTTGCTATAGCATTGGCTCTTGGTGCTTTGGTGGCTAATATTGTTTCAATTGTATTTGTGGCTATTGAGAGCATAAGAAATTACAACGATTTTAATTAAGGGTTAGCAATGGAATATTATGCAAAAGGGATTGAAAAAAAATGGCAAGATTTTTGGGAAAATAGCGGTGAATATGAACCAAAAGAAGATAAAAGTCTGCCTAAAAAATATATTTTAAGTATGTTTCCTTATCCAAGTGGAAATATCCATATGGGGCATGTAAGAAATTATTGTATTAGTGATGCAATTGCTAGGAATCTAAGAAAACAAGGCTATAATGTGCTACACCCCATTGGTTGGGATGCCTTTGGAATGCCTGCTGAAAATGCTGCGATTAAAAATAAAACTCACCCAAAACAATGGACTTATAGCAATATTGAACATATGAAAAAGCAACTTTATTCTCTGGGTTTTTCATTTTCTAAGACTCGTGAGCTTGCGACTTGTGATTTAGAATATTCTAAATGGGAGCAATTGCTCTTTATAGAAATGTGGGAAAAGGGATTGATTTATCGTAAAAAAGGCTATTTAAATTGGTGTCCTAATGATCAAACGGTTTTGGCTAATGAGCAAGTGATTGAGGGTAAGTGTTGGCGTTGTGATACGCAAGTTATCCAAAAGGAAATGTATCAATATTACATTAAAATTACAGATTATGCAGAAGAATTATTGCAAGATTTAGAGAGCTTGGATGGCAAATGGCCTAATCAAGTGCTAACAATGCAGCGCAATTGGATTGGAAAATCTCAAGGATTGAGCTTTTGTTTTCAATTAGAGCAAGAATGTCAAGGCATTAAGGAAATTGAAGTTTTTACAACGCGACCTGATACAATCTTTGGTGTAAGCTATTGTGCTTTGGCGCCTGAACATAGTTTGGTTAAAAAAATGCTTGAGAGCGATGGATTGAGTCAAGAAGCTAAAGATGAGATTCTTAAAATGCAAAATACTTCTGCAAGAGAGCGATCACAGCAAGAAAAGTGTGGTGTGCCTTTGGGGATTTTTGCCATTCATCCTTTAAGTGGAGAGAAGATTCCATTATGGGTGGCTAATTTTGTTTTAATGGATTATGGAAGTGGTGCAGTTATGAGTGTTCCTGCGCACGATGAGAGAGATTTTGATTTTGCACAAAAATATCATTTGCCTATTAAGCAAGTGATTGTAGATAAAAAAGATCCTAATGCACCTTTGCCTTATTGTGAGAGTGGAGAATTAATAAATTCTAAAGAATATAGCGGAATGGAAAGCAATGAGGCTAAAGAGGCGATTATTAAAAGCTTTGAATCACAGAATCTAGGCAAGGCTGTGGTGAATTTTAAATTGCGTGATTGGGGAGTTTCTAGGCAAAGATATTGGGGAACTCCTATTCCACTTGTCCATTGTGAGGCTTGCGGTATTTTACCAGAGAGCAAGGACAAACTTCCTGTAGCATTGCCAGAAGATGTTATTATCGATGGAGAAGGAAATCCGCTTGATAAACATTCTACTTGGAAGTATTGTGTTTGTCCTAAATGTGGTCAAAAGGCTCTAAGAGAGACAGACACTCTGGATACTTTCGTGGAATCAAGCTGGTATTTTTTGCGCTATACCACTCCACAGCAATTGCGCGATAAAACGCCTATTAGTTTGGAAGATGAAAAATATTGGATGAGTGTAGATGAATATGTTGGGGGTATTGAACACGCAATTTTGCATTTGCTGTATTCGCGATTTTTTACTAAAGTTTTAAGGGATTTGGGATATACACATATTAGTGAGCCTTTTTCTCATTTGCTAACGCAAGGAATGGTAACTAAAGATGGTGCTAAAATGAGTAAATCTAAAGGCAATGTAGTTGATCCTCAAGAGATTATTGATACTTATGGAGCAGATACGGCTAGACTTTTTATTCTTTTTGCAGCACCGCCTGTAAGAGAACTAGAATGGAATGATTCTGCTTTGGAGGGATCTTTTAGATTTATTAAGCGGTTGTGTGCAAAAGTGGAGAACATTGATTCTGTGCAAGGGCTTCCAAAGATTGACACTGCTAAGCTCTCTAAAGCAGAAAAATATGCTAGAAAAAAAGTCTATGAAGCCTTAAAAAAATCTAATGAAACTTTTGTGCATGAAAATGGCTATGCTTTTAACACCCTAATTGCTGCTTGTATGGAAGCAATCAATGCTTTAAGTGAGCAAGAAAATAGAGAAATTTGGAGTGAGGGATATTTTATTTTGTTGAATATCTTAGAGCCAATTATTCCACATATTTGTTGGGAGTTAAGTCAGCAGTATTTTAGTTTAAAAAATTTTCAAACTATTGTAGTGGATAATGAAGCTTTAAAAGAAGATTCAATTACTTTAGCAATCACTATTAATGGAAAACGCCGCGATGAGCTTGAAGTGGATTTGGAAACTTCTAAAGAGGAGATTTTGGCGCTTGCTAGAGAAAAAGTATCTAAATGGCTTGAGGGTAAGACACTTATAAAAGAAATTGTAGTTCCAAATAAGTTAGTAAATTTTGTCGTGCAGTAAAATGAAAAAGCTTTTTTTGTTCTTAGTGGTTTGTGTGTTTTTGGCGGGGTGCGGTTATCAGCCTATCGCTCACCAAGCCAATAAAGCGCTTGGTGGTAAAGTATTTGTAGAAGTTAAAATCAGTTTAAGAGATCCTCAAAATAGTGTGGAGTTAAAAGATTCTGTTTCACGAAGTATTTTTGAGCGTCTTCATAGTAGAGTGGTGGATAAGCAAGAAGCAGATTCGGTGGTGGAAGTGGAATTGCAAAATGTATTGTTCCATACTCTAGCAGAGAATAAAACTGGATTTGCAACCTTTTATCGCTGTGAAGTGAATGTGCGCTTTAAATATACTAATCGCTATACACAAAGCACAAGAATTTTTAGCAAAAAGGGCTATTATAATTTTTCACTTGGAAACTCATCTAATATCACCGATTCTATTCGTATGGAAGCGATTAATGAGGCAGTGATTCAAACACTTGATGGGTTTATTTCGCAAGTGGGAATTGAGACTTTTTAATGCAGATAATTCAAAAGATTGCTAAAGAAGCTTTGAAAGAATTGATGCAAGAGGGCAGTGATCCTACGCCAGAGGCTTACACTGATTATTTTTGCAGACAAGCCAAAAAAATGGGTTTAAAATCCTATGGGGATTATATTAGCTTAAAAAATATGTTAGAAAAAATTGATGCAGAAGTTAGAGACAATTTAGCTAATAAAGAATTTAGAAATAAAGATGAATTAACGATTCATTTGATTGTAGCATTAAATCATATGTATTTTTATAAGAAAAATTTTGCGCTTTATGTGGAAATTATCAAAATTCTTTTACGTATTTTGGCGACTTATCCTGAAAAGTCTATCTCTTCACTTGCTAAAAGTCAGCTTTTGGAATTTGACAAATCTAATCCTAAGATTATGCAGACTTGGAAAGAAAAATGGAATGAATTATTTAAAAAAGGTCTAGAAATCCAAAAAAATAAAAGTACATTAGAGATTTTAAGTGATTTTAAAATCAATAATCAAGCCTTTCAGGAATGGCAGGGAGAAGTGAAAGAGTTTCTAAAATTTCCACAAAATTTCAAAGAAGAATATTTATTAAAAAACTTGGAGAAAATTTTAAACCAAGAGCTTGTTATACAAAAAATTTCGCAACAAGAAGAAATTAAAAACTCACCAAAAGAAAGAATAAAATATCAAGAAGCAAGTTCTTTGCCTATAGATTCGATGACAACTTTGGTTAGCAAAGAGGGAATGCAAAAAGTTTTGGGATTTGCAGAAGAAGCATTTTGTAGGCAAGATAAAAACTACGCATTAGTAGTTTTTGGGGTTGTGGGCTATGATAAGATTGTAGAGGATTTTGGCAGTGAGGCTGGGAAAAAGATTCTATCCATTTTAGGAAGACTTTTAAAAGAATACAGCGGTCCAAGTGATTGGATTTCATATTATGGTAGGGAAGAGTTTGTAGCTTGTTTGTTGGATAGTCAAAAGAATGATGCGATTGAATTTATTAAAAATTTGGACTTGGTAGTTAAAAAGAGCATTTTTGCATATCAGCAAATGCACTTTAAAATTAAGCTTAGCGCGCAAGTTTTGCAACGATCTAATCAGACAAGTTTGGAATATATGCTAATGAAACTTTTAGCAGATTTTCAAGAATCCAAAAACACTCAAGGTGTGATTGGTGATGAGTGAGTTAAAAAAATTTTTAGAAAAAAAAGGTGTTGAATACGCTCCTTTTGATCCTAAACGCGCTCCAAAGATTTTAGAAACTCTTAAGATTCCTTTTTTAAAACCTAAGGTAATACATATTGTTGGCACAAATGGTAAGGGTAGCACAGGGAGGTTTCTAGCACTAATGCTTCATCAACAAGGGCTTGATGTGGGGCATTTTACTTCTCCGCATTTATTTAGTATTGAAGAGCGCTTTTGGCGTAATGGAAAAAATATTACACTAGAAACTTTAGAAAATGCATTTTTAGAATTTGATTTAACACTTTTAAAGGAGGCTAGTTATTTTGAGATTTTAACTTTTTTAGCCCTTAAAGTTTTTGGTGAGTGTGATTATTTGGTGCTAGAAGCTGGACTTGGCGGGGAGTTTGATTCGACAACAACTTGCGTTAAAAGGGATTTAACACTCTTTAGTGCTATTGATATAGATCATCAAGAGTTTTTAGGAGAGAGCTTGGAATCTATTGCAAAAACTAAACTTAATGCAATGGCAAAAAAAGCAATTTTGGGGATTCAAAGTCATTTTGAAGTAATTAAGATTGCACAAAAAATTGCTCAAGAAAAACAAATAGAATTAGAAATTTTAGATATTCAAAGTATTTCACCATCTATTAAGGAATATTGCAAAAAACATCATTATGCGAGATTCCAAGAAGAAAATCTAGCATTAGCATACTCTGGATTTAAAGCCCTAGGGTTTGATATGAATCTTAAAGAGCTTAAGTCGTTGGATTTGCAAGGTAGGGCACAGCAGATTGCACCTAATATCTGGGTTGATGTTTTGCATAATCCAAATGGTGCTAGGGCGATTTTGAAAAATTTTAGTAAAGAAAAATATATTTTAGTTTATAATTCCTATCTTGATAAGAATCCAAAAGAGATTTTAAAAATTTTAAAGCCTATTATTAAGCGTGTTGAGATTATTGAAATTTCAAGTTCGCGTAGGATTCCAAAAATGCAACTAGAAGATATTTTAAGAGGATTAGATTTGGAATTTACAGATTTTTGCAACATTAAAAAAGATGAAAAATACCTTGTGTGTGGATCTTTTTGTGTGGTCGCAGAGTTTTTAAAAAGAAGATAGCAATGGCAATAAAGAATCGCTTTGTAGTAACAATTACAGATATTGCTGGTTCTAAGCAGTACAATATTCATCAGTATGTTAAGCAGATTATCTTGTATATTGTTTTGTTTATTGTGGCTGTTTTTTTCTTTAGTGCTATTTCTATTAGGCTACTTTTAAACGAAGTTAAACAAATTAAAAATAAGCGCGACTTAATGCAGCAAGAATTTTTAAAAATCAATGAAAAAAATGAGCAATTACAAGCTTTAATTGATGAAAAAACTGAAGAATTAGTAAAAGTTTCTGATAAGATTGAGGATTTAGAAGGCATTGTTGGACTAGGGGAGCAAACTAGCCAAAGAGATTTGAGTTTAATAGAAAGAGTTGATTTGGCTAGTATTACAGGTGCTCAAAAGGCGTTTGTAATGCAACTTATTCCAAATGGTGCTCCACTTAAGGGAGATTATCGCATCACAGCTGCTTGGGGAACAAGATTACATCCAATTCTTAGGCGCTCTCACTCTCACACGGGTATTGATTTTGGAATGCCAATTGGAACACCTATTTATGCACCTGCTGATGGGGTGGCTGATTTTACGGGGACAGGTTATAATGGTGGGTATGGAATTATGGTAAAATTAGAACATTCTTTTGGTTTTAAGACTTTTTATGCACATTTGAGTAAAATTGTTGTAAAAAGGGGTGAGTTTGTGAGGCGAGGGCAGTTGATTGCTTATTCGGGTAATACTGGGAGAAGCACCGGTCCGCATTTACATTATGAAATTCGCTATTTAGGGAGAGATTTAGATCCAAAACCATTTATAGAATGGACTATGCGTGATTATACGCAAATTTTTGAAAAGGAGAAAAACATAAAATGGCAATCTTTGCTAACAATGATAAACAAACTATCGGAAATTCGGGAAACACCAGTATTATTGCGCAGGGCACAAGAATAAAGGGAGATATTGTTAGTGAGTGCAATTTGCATATTGATGGTGAGTTAGAAGGTAGCATTATTACTAAGAATAATATTGTTATTGGCAAAAGCGGGAATGTAAATGGCACTATTAATGCCGAACATTTGGTAGTTAGCGGAAAGTTAATGGGGAATTGTGAGTGCAGTATTGTTGAGATTCTACCTCAAGGCAGAATTGATGGAGAAATCAATGCTAAAGAACTTGTAATTGAAAAAACAGGTGAGTTTGTTGGGCATAGCATTACACACAAAAATAATGAAATTAGAAGTGCTTTTGAAAAAAATAAGCCACACAATGATATTTCCAAAAAAGTTGAGAATGTAGTTGGTTCAAAGTAGCTTTTATGAGTTTTTAAAAGCCAAAAAAGATGGTTTTGCTAAGACTTATTCTAAGGGATTGATTGGTTTAGCCAAGGATAAAAATGAGGCGCAAAGAATGGCAGATGTTGCTAGTTTTTTGGGCTTTGATTCTTATGTATTAGAGGATTTTAGGGCAGTTTTTGGAGAGGATTTAAGAAGTTATCAAGATGAGCTTGGCGAGATTTTTAAAACGCTTAAAAGGTTTTATGAATCAAAAGAGCAAAAAATCTTACTAACACCTTTGCAAACTTTGCTTAATTCTATGCCAAAACTAGAATTGTTAGAGGGTTTTAGTGTTGAATTTGGAGAATGTTTAGAGCTTAAGTCATTTCAAGAGAAGTTATTATATTTTGGCTATGAGTTTGTGGAGCTTGTTGAAGTCAAAGGAGAAGTTTCAATAAGGGGTGATATTATTGATCTTTTTTTGCCTAATTTTGAAAATCCCATTCGCATTTCTCTTTTTGATAATGAGATTGAGAGTATGCGATTTTTTGATGTGCAAACACAACTTTGCATACAAGAAGAATTAGAACAAATAGAGATTCTACCTGCTTTCTTTAATCTCAATGAAGAAACTTATGAAAAGCTTGTTGAAAAAATAGAAGAATCGCATTTGCAAAATGCTTTGCAGCTTGAGGGGAATAGTATTGCTTCATATGGGCTTTGGTTTGTGGAAGGCACACAGAATCTCTTAGAAGAATATCCTTATATTAAAGCGCCCAATTTAGAAAATTTACTTAATGAGCTTTTGGAATTTAAGGAGCAGAATCAAGGTTTGTTACATCAGATCTTAGAGCATTCAAGTCTAGAAATTAGTAAAAATTATGAGGATTTTGAATGTGCTTTTAGAAATATTCCGAGCTTTTTAGAATTTCGTAAACACAAAAAAATCACGCTAATAGCCAAAACTGAAGCGCTAGTGCGACAAGCTGGAATCACGCCTAGTGAGCATAAAGATTATGAATTTGTGTTGGGAAAAGATTATGGGGTTTGGATTTTAGGTAAAGAGGAATTAATACTCTCACTCAATGTTCAACAAAAACAAACTAAAAAGCGCCCTAATAAAATTTTAATTGATGAATTAAAGACTGGGGATTATGTTGTGCATATTGATTATGGAGTGGCAGTTTTTAATGGAATCATTCAAGCTAATATTTTTGGCGCAACGCGGGATTTTATTGAGCTAAAATATTTAGGTGAAGATAAATTGCTTTTGCCTGTTGAAAATTTAGATAGGGTTGATCGGTATATTGCAGATGGTGGCATTCCGATACTTGATAGGCTAGGCAAGGGTTCTTTTGTAAAGCTTAAAGAAAAAATCAAAGAAAAGCTTTTTGTTATTGCTAATGGAATCATTGCTCTAGCAGCTAAAAGAGAATTGATTGATGGGATTATCATTGATACTAATAAAGAAGAGATTCTAGTTTTTCAAGGGCAAAGTGGATTTGTTTATACAAAAGATCAAAGTCAAGCTATCCAAGAAATTTTTAAGGATCTCTCTAGTGGTAGAGTGATGGATAGATTGTTAAGTGGGGATGTTGGGTTTGGTAAAACAGAAGTAGCTATGAATGCAATGTTAGCTTGTTTTTTAAGTGGCTATCAAGCGGCTATTATTGCTCCAACGACTTTATTAGCCTATCAGCATTTCTCAACAATAAAAGCTCGTTTTGAAAACTTTGGTGTGAAAATGGCAAGGCTAGATAGATATGTTAGCGCCAAAGAGAAAAAGTCTATTTTAGAGGGATTAAAGCAGGGGAGTGTGGATATTGTTGTTGGAACTCACGCGCTTTTAAGCGCAGTTTTTAAAAAATTAGCTCTCATTGTGGTGGATGAAGAGCATAAATTTGGAGTGAAGCAAAAAGAAAGAATTAAAGAAATAAGTCAAAATATTCATTTGCTTTCAATGTCTGCTACTCCTATTCCAAGAACGCTTAATATGGCACTTTCACACATTAAGGGTTTGAGTGAATTAAAAGAAGCTCCAAGTCAGAGATTGCCTACAAGAACTTTTGTAAAAACTTATAGTGATTCATTGCTTAAGGAAGTGGTTTTAAGGGAATTAAGACGCGGAGGTCAAGTGTTTTATATTCATAATAATATCGCTTCTATTAACCAAAGAAAAGAAGAAGTTTTAAGTGTAATACCGCATTTAAAGATTGCTATTTTACATTCGCAAATTTCAGCTCAAGAATCTGAAGATATTATTATGGAGTTTGCAAAGGGAGAATTTAATCTCTTGCTTTGCACTTCTATTGTTGAATCAGGAATTCATCTTCCTAATGCAAATACGATTTTGGTGGATAGAAGTGATTGTTTTGGGATTGCGGATTTGCATCAGCTAAGGGGGCGTGTAGGGCGAGGCAGTAAAGAGGGATTTTGTTATTTTTTGATTGAAGATTTAAATAAAATCACTCAAGAAGCACAAAAACGCTTAATGGCGCTAGAAAAAAATGCGTATTTGGGAAGTGGTGGCGCTTTGGCTTATCATGACTTGGAGATAAGAGGTGGGGGTAATTTGCTTGGTGAGGCTCAAAGTGGGCATATAAAAAATATTGGTTACTCTTTATATCTAAGAATGCTAGAAGAAGCTATTTATCAGCTAAGTGGAAATGTAAAAGAAGAAAAGGCTAATATTGATGTGAAGTTAAGTGTAACAGCATTTTTAAATCCCGAGTTGATTGCTTCAGAGAAATTGCGTTTAGAGATATATCGCAGATTATCAAGATGCGAGGAAGAAAGCGCAGTTTATGGTATAGAATCAGAGATTGAAGAGAGATTTGGAAGTTTGGATATTTACACAAGACAATTTATTGGTTTAATTATTATTAAAATTAAAGCTAGAATGCGCGATATTGTGAGTGTTTTAAACTATCAGCAAAATATTACTTTTATGGATTCAAAGGGTGAGAAAAAAACTATCGTTGCAAAAAGCAAAGATGAAGAAGATATTTTAGAAGCGGTTATGGAATATTTGAAGTAGTTAAAGGGATAGATAAATGCGTTTTGGATTTATTGGAGATATTGTAGGAAAAGTTGGTCGGAGATTGGTTGGAGATTATTTGGGTGAAGTGCGAAAAAAATATGCAATTGATTGCGTAATAGCTAATGGAGAGAATGCTAGTCATGGATTTGGCTTGAGTGTTTCAACTTTTTTGGAACTTCAAGGCTATGGAGTGGATATTTTTACAAGCGGGAATCACATTTGGGATAAAAAAGATATTTTTCCACTTTTATCTCAAGATGATTCAGTGATTTTGCGTCCGCATAATTATCCAAAAGGTGTAATGGGAAGCGGAATTTATAAAGGAGAAATAAAAGAAGAGAAGTTTGCGGTGTTAAATCTTATGGGAAGTTTTGGAATGCCGCAATGCGATAATGCTTTTGTTTGTGCTAAAGAAGCTGTAGAATCTTTGCAAGAAGAGGGAATTAAGAATATTATTGTTGATTTTCATGCTGAAGCAACAAGTGAAAAACGCGCAATGTTTATGATGCTAAAGGGAAAAATTAGCGCAATTCTTGGGACACATACGCATGTTGGGACTGATGATTTGGAGATTTTTGAGGGGACTTTTGGGGTGAGTGATGTGGGTATGAGTGGAGCAAGAAAAAGTGTGATTGGAATGGAAATGCAAGAACCTATTGAAAAGTTTTTGACAGGTGTGCCAAATCGTCTTAGGATTCCTGAAGGCAAGGGGATTCCTAGTATTTTTCAAATGGTTGTTTTTGAGTTGGAAAATGGATTTTGCAAAGAAGCTTTTAAGCTCAAAGCATTGGATAATGGTGAGATTAAACAAACCTTGATAGCTTTTTAATCAAGAAGTGAAATTAGGAGATAAAAATGCGACAAACTTTAGATTTATTAAAAGCACACAATGAAGTTAAAATCATCTCTGAGCCTTTGGATATTAATTTGGAGATTCCCCATCTTGCGTATTTGGAAGTTAAAAAGTCTGATTCTAAGGCATTGCTTTTTACTAACCCTATTGATAAACAACGCGGGATTAACTTTGAAATTCCAGTTTTGATGAATCTGTTTGGAAGTTTTAGTCGTGTGGAATTGTTAATTGGCGATACGCGACAAATTGCAAATGATCTTGCATTTTTGCTAAAATTAAAACCTCCTAAAAATTTCAAAGAAATAATGCAAACACTCCCTAAGCTTTTAAATTTACGCTATTTGTCTCCAAAAGCTATTAAGAGTGGTAGTTTATGTCAAGAAGTGATTAAAACTGGCAATGAAGTAGATTTGCAATCTTTGCCTATTTTAAAAACTTGGAGTGAAGATGGGGGTGCTTTTATCACAATGGGGCAATGTTATACACAAAGTCTTGATGGTAGTGTGCGGAATCTTGGAATGTATCGTTTGCAAGTCTATGATAAAAATCATTTAGGATTGCATTGGCAGATTCATAAGGATTCAGTTGGAATCTTTGAAGAATACAAAAAAGCAAATCAAAAAATGCCAGTTAGTATTGCAATAGGAGGGAATCCGCTCTATACTTGGTGTGCGACTGCACCTTTGCCTTATGGCATATTTGAATTAATGCTTTATGGCTTTATTAAAAAGCAAAAAGCAAGACTTGTAAAATGCGTAAGTAATGAACTTTGTGTGCCTTATGATAGCGATATTGTGATTGAGGGTTTTGTGGATACTGATGAACTAAGAGATGAGGGGAGATTTGGAGATCACACAGGGTTTTATACACCTATTGAGCCTTATCCAGTGCTTGAAGTAAGTGCAATTACGCACAAGAAAAATCCTATTTATCTTGCTTCAGTTGTAGGCAAGCCTCCTTTGGAAGATAAATATTTGGGCTATCCAACAGAGCGGATTTTTTTACCACTTTTGCAGACGACCACTCCAAGTTTAATAGATTATTTTATGCCAGAAAATGGTGTGTTTCATAATTTAATTTTAGCCAAAATTGAAGCACGATTCCCAAGTGCCGCTAAACAGAGTATGCACTCTTTTTGGGGAGTAGGGCAGATGAGTTTTGTTAAGCATGCTATTTTTGTAGGAGAGGATGCACCAAGCTTAGAATCAAAAGAGATTGTGCCTTATATTTTAAATCGTTTTAATGTGAAAAATTGCCTTTTTAGCGAGGGGGTTTGTGATGCGCTTGATCATGCTTCCCCTAATTTTGCAGAGGGTGGTAAGCTAGGAGTTGATTGCACAGGCAAAGAAATTGAGAATCTTCAATTAGAGATTTTAGAAAATGAAATATTGCTAAAACAAATAAAGGAGATTTTCCCTAAGGCTGAAATTTTAAGACAATATTTTAAAGAAACAAAAAATCCAATTACTTTGCTTGGGGTTAGAAAGGAAGCGGACGAGTGTTTGCAAAAGTATTTAAATGAAACTTTGTTTCAAGCTTTGCAAAAGCATATGAGGATTCTTGTGTTGCTTGATTGGGAGAAAAACGATCTTGAAAATCTTTATATGATTTTGTGGCGCGTGGTTAATAATATTGATTCAAAACGAGATATTCGTATTTTTGGGAATATTATTATCATTGATGCAACGGATAAAAATATTGCAGATGGTTATAGGCGTGAGTGGCCAAAAGAAACAGATTGTGATATAAAGATTTTAGAATCATTAAAACAAAAAGGTTTATTAGAGGATTTTGGCGATAAAGAGTTGGAGGAATTTTATCGCAAGTTTCACATCGATAAATCTTATGCAACAAAAACTTAAAAACAAAGAATCTAGCTCATTGATATAAGGTCAATAAACTAGACATTTGTGAGGATTATTTTTGCTTTATAAAATCTTGTGTTGCTTGATTGATTGCAGAGTAAATAGCATTGTTTAAGGCTAGTTGTATATGGGGTGGATTTAGATTTGAATCATTTCCGATTCCTAGAAATTTATCGGTGGTATTTTTAAAAGATGCCTTGCTTTTATAATATCTTGTTTCCTTATCATTGCTAAAAGCGAGTAAAACTTCAATGATTGCAGTATCATGCGAAGTGGATTTCCAAAATCCTCCTTGTTTTGCTTGTTGATTGATACTTCCATAAATAGATTCTAGAATATAAATATTTGGTGTGTTTTGCTTGGCTTTTATAAAGCATCCGCTGTTTTGTAGGGCATTTTCTATTAAAGAGAGAACTTGCTTTTTTGGAATTTGCAAATCGTTAAATTCCCCTATTTTAATATTTTCTAATTGATAAGCAATAATGGGAGTTTGACAGGATTTTTGAAGTGTAACTGGTTGAATTGTGTTTTGTTTTTGAGCGCAAGCAACTAATAAAAGTCCAATAAGAGTAGCCATAAAACAATGTTTAAACATGGTTTTTCCTTTAATAAATATAAATGTAAAGTTAATTTTATCATATTTTATTGATAATTATTTTTAAGATTGATACAATTCCTAAGATTGAAATAAAAAGGGTATTTTTGGGTAATTGTAAGAAAAATTTATTAGCGCATTTGGCGCTTTTGTGTTGTTTGTGTGGCAGTGCGGTTTATTGTTATTTTTATATAAAAGAAATTTCACAAAAACAAGATACTTTGCTGTATTATATTAATATTAGCGGAAAACAAAGATTCTTAGCACAACGCATAGTATTTTTATCGCAAGTTGCTGCAACAAATTATGTCTTAAAACGAAATAATTACGAAAATTTTATGGAGCTTAGATTTTGTATTAATCAGCTTTTAACAATCCATAATGTTTTGAGAGACTTTGCTGTTTCTATGGTAGTGCAAAATAAAGATAATTCAACGCTTGATGATATTTATTTTGGAAGTGGAAATCTTGTGGTAAAAATGGAGAGTTTTTTAAATGATGCTAATCAAACTTTTATTTTGCGTAATGTTGAAGCATTTTTAGAAAATAATCAAAAGCTTTTGGTGGCATTAGAAGGGGATAATGGATTATTGACAAGTTTGGAATTAGCCACCTTAAGTCAGCAATTTTATGCACAAAATATATTAAAAGATTCGGAGAAAAAGATTAGTTACTTTTTGTATGGAATCTTTTTGTTTATTATTTTGGAGATTTTTTTATTATTTAAAAAACCTAAAAGCTAAGCTTTAGTAGGTTTTCAAAAGTTTGGAATTGAGAGAGAAGTTTAATAAGAATTAATCCTAATAATCCTGCAAAAAAACCTGCTAATAAATCATCCCCCATAACCCCTAGACCGCCTTTAGTATTTTTATCAATTCTACCAATGATTGAGGGCTTCCAAATATCAAAAATGCGAAAGAGAATAAATGCAAGCATAAGGGCAAAATAAGTGTGTCCTATCATAGCAATACTAATCCAAACCCCAGCTAGCTCATCAATCACTATTTCTTGCCTATCGTGATTTAAACCTTGACTTTCATAGTTATCAATTATTTTAATAGCAATCACGCTTACAAGTAAGGCAAGCAAAAATAAAGTGCTAGGTGCAATAAAATAAGCAATAGCCCAGCCAAAAGGAAGTGCTACTAGTGTCCCAAGAGTGCCGGGAGCTTTTTTGCTTAAACCGCTAAAAAAAAGGGTGAGATACATTTTACATAAAAAATCTTTGGTATTTTGGAATTGTAAAAAGAAATTCTTATCTTGCATGAAAAAGTCCTAATTGAGAGAATGAGTTTGATAGAGTAAAGAGAGCTTGATATAGAAATCTTCCTCGTTTTGTTCAGCGATGATTCCATTGTCTGCAAACATTGTTCCAAATTGCTTAATGAGATTGCTAAAACGATTTGGGAAAAGGTAAGCAAGAATTTTTGCTGAAACTTCTTTGCGCACAAGAATAGTTGGCGGAATAAGTCCGGATTGCAAGATACCTTGAATAAATCTTGCATGATAGTTAATGTGATGGTGTTTGCCATGGGGACAAGTTTTGACGCTCACGATAGTTTTGCATTGCTGACAATAAACAAATTCACTTAAAAACTTAATTCTTATTTTGATTTCTTTGGTGGTATCAAAAACAGAATATACTTTTTGCTTTTCATAATAAAAGGCGAGATTGGGGTGAGTTTCGCCGATAACCATTTTATCGCAACTTAAGTTTTGAGAAATAATTGCATTAAGCAAGATTCCGTGTGTTCCTTCAAAGAGATAAATATCATTAAGGGGGAAAATAATAATACGATTTTTTGGGAGATAATTTTCTATGACATACTCTAAGCATTGTTTTCGGATTTGGAAGCTTAGTAAGTCTTCTTTTTGCTTTTTAAATAAAAATAAAACTAAAAGTTCATTTTCGTCTAAAATAAGTCGAAAAATTCTCTCATGGATTCGAGTAATAGGAGAGACATCAAGCATCATAGCAGTAATACTAGAAGCTTGGATATTTTTTTTAATTTGCAAAATGGTTTCTTTTATGCCTTTGTTTATAGGGTATGTGATTTGAGGATAAAGCTCATAGTCTCCACAAACTGCAAAATCTCCAAGCCTTTTATAAATATCTTGTGCTTTTTTAGAGTAAATATCGCCACCTGTGATTCGCATAAGTCTTTGTTTTTTGTCAATACAAAAAGTAGAATCAACAACAAGTTCACCACATACTTGATGATCACAAATGAGACTTAAAGTTTCTCCTTTGGAAACATTTTGTAGAATTTCTTGATTGCGTTTTCCAGCGGGAGCTAAAATAAAAGAAAGAGGAAGAATTTGATTCTTTTCGCTCTGTTGCATTTCATTTTCATTCATAAGATGATTAATGGGCGCTAAAAGTCCTTCTTTGCATAAATACAGCGCAAACAAAGCTTCCTTATCTATAAAGAGAGATTTATTTTTTCTTGGTGATTCCATATTTTTTTCTTTTTTCCCATAGACTTTTTCTTGACATTCCTAGCTTTTTGCTTAATTCTGTATCAGGGTATTTGTCTTCAAAGTTTAAAATCATTGCTTTAACATACTCATCAACACTTAAAATCTCTTCATGGAATCCTTGAGAAATATCTTTGGTTTCAATTTCATAAACATTAGCAAAATCTGACATATCCCCATTGAGAGATGAGAAAATAATTGGAATATTTTTTAAGAGTCTAATACAATTTTCTTTGTTTTCTCTAGAAAGAGTTTCAAAGCCAATAACATAATTTAGCTTCTGCTTGGAAATTGCCTTGATTAATTTGTTATAGTCAGGAATTTCATAAAACGAAAGAAAATTAATGGGAAGTTTTTTGTGGATAGCGTAATTAGCCACACACATATCAATAGTTTTTTGAGAAGTGCTCTTAATAATAAGGGGAAATGAAATTTTAGAATTAATAGCATAGGAGGAAGTCAATAAAGAATTGCAAAGATAATCGCGATAAAAGGCAATTTCTTTTTGAGAGTGCTTAAAGCTATTGTGCTGTTCAATTTTTCTTACTAATTCATCAATCATAAAAGGCTTTACAATATAATCGTTTGCTCCAGCTTGCAATGGTCGTGTTACAGTTTCATCATTAATATAAGGTATCATTAAGATGATAATTGAATTGCAAAATTTTTCAATAAGGGGATAAAAATTTTGCCCAGAAATACTTGTGGATAACAAAACAATATCGGCTTTATCTTGATCTAATGCTTCTTGTATACTTGAAGTAATTTCGCAATTAAAGCCCAAGTGACTTAATTTTGAAGCAATGCTTTGTGCTAAATAGACTTCGTTTTCTACAATTAAAATTTCCATAACAACCTCATTATAATAATTTTTTCCAATTAAAGTATTCTAAAACAACATTAGCTTGAACCATAATACCTTCTTCTCTACCAACAAAACCAAGTTTTTCTGTTGTAGTGGCTTTAACATTAACACAAAAAAGCGGAATACCCAAAATCTCTGCAATGCGCTTTTCTATAGCTTGTTTGTAGGGTGAAATTTTTGGCTTTTGTGCAAAGATAGTGAGATCGACTTGCTTAATGCTATATCCTACATCTAGAGCGAAATCAGCTATTTTTTGTAGTAGTTGTGCAGAATCAGCATTTTTATAGGCATCATCGGTATCAGGAAACCATTCGCCAATATCTCCCGCTCCAATCCCGCCCAAAATGGCATCGCTTAAGGCGTGTAAGCAAACATCACCATCGCTGTGAGCTATGAGTTGATATTCGCAAGGAATCATAACTCCACCTAAGACAATACCATTTCCTGATTTCATAGCGTGTATATCGCTTCCTAACCCTATAATGTTTTTAGGGCTTGGTGAGGGAAGTGGAAGGGAATTTAAATCTTCAAGGTATGTAAGCTTATTGCCCTCTTTGGAGCCTTCTACAAAAGTAATCAAGCCGCCATAAGAAGAAATGGCACTACTTTCATCAGTAAAATCCCCTTTAAGTAAGGCTTTTTTTAAGATTTTGGTTTTGCTAAGCTGTGGAGTTTGTATGATTTTAAGCTTTTCTCTTTTTAGGTATTGTAAAGTCTTATCATCATAAGCAATGGTATCTGGAATACTTAAATAGGGCACAACACAATCAGATTGGTTAGTAGAGGAGAGTATTTTAGTGAAAATACTTTTTGGCATATTGCATCGAGCAATATCACTTACCAAAACCCATTCCTCTTCCACTTTTAAAAGAGCATTTTGTAATGATTCTTGTCGCGTTTTTCCACCTTTGGTGAGAATAAAATCCAAATTATAAGAATCAAGATATTTCTGTGTGTATCTTTTTTCTTCTTCTTTAATGCTTAAGATGCACTTGCTAAAAGGATAATAGCTAGTAACTTCTTTGGCAACTTTGAGCCAAAGCGGAATCTCATCAATGCGCAACCATTGTTTTTTAGGGCTTTTTTGAGACTTAAAACGACTGCTATCACCAGCGCCCAAGAGTATCAAAGCGACATTACGCAAATTTAGCCTTTCTTGTTTATGATTTAAAAAATGAAATTATAGTGAAATTTTATAAATCTCCCATAAATATGGGAGAAAAAAGTTTATAGTTTAAAGTGATTGATATGATTTTTTAAGATCGATGAAATTTCTTTTAGTGTTTGGGCAGATTTTGTGTTATTTTCCATAGAATTAGCCGTATTTCTTGAAGTTTCAGAAATTTCTTTTAAATCATTGGCAAGATTTTCCATATTTACAGTCTGTTTTTCTGCAGCACTAGTTACCTCTCTTGCCTTGTTGAGTGAATCGGTTGCTTGGGAGTTAATTTGATCTAGTATCTCACTTGCTTCATTAGCCAACTGCATTCCTTTCTCAACTTGTGGAACAGCAGTTTGGATAGCTTCAACTGCGGTTTGTGTTTCATTTTGAATTACTTCTATCATGCGTGCAATTTCAGAGGTGGCAACACCTGTGCGTTCAGCGAGTTTTCTTATTTCATCAGCAACAACTGCAAATCCTCTTCCAGCCTCACCAGCTCTTGCAGCTTCAATAGCTGCGTTAAGTGCAAGGAGATTAGTTTGATCGGTGATTTCTTTGATTAGTTCAGCACTACCGCTAATTTCTTGAGAGTGTTTTTCTAACATTCGAATATGTTCTGAAGATGAGGAAACGGTTTGGGTAATTTTCTCAATTTCGTTAATAGTTGTTTTCATTGCTTCAATACCTTTATTAGAAAGGCTTGTAGTGATTCCGGAGTTTTCTTCTGTTTGTTTTGCTATTTGTGAGACATAAGCTACTGCATCAACAACTTCTTCAATTTTTTGAACCGAATCTTCAGAGCTATTGAGTTGTCTATAAGAGGAAGCTTTTGCTTCTTCAGAACTATTGGCTACTTCACTAGCTCGCTCATTAAGCTCTCTTGAAGAATTCATAACCTCTGAAACAATTTCTTTAAGCTTCTTTTGCATTTGTTCGACAGAAGCCAACATGCTTTCTTGATAATTGGTATGAATAGGAGTATTTAAATTTCCATTAGCAATACTTAAAACTACCTTAACTGCTTCTTTTGGTTCACCACCTAATGATGAGATAATAAGCTTTGTAATATAAATAGCGATTAAAATTGCAATTACAAAAGAGATTCCAGCCAACCATAAAACAAGGCTAAGATAGTTTCCTATTTCCTCTCTAGCACTGATAGTAAGAGCTTGATTTTTTGCTTCTTGGTAATCAATAAATTCATTTATAACTGCTAACCATTGAACAAAAGCACCCCTTGCTTGGGAAAGAAGTATATTGTGTGCAGCTGTTAGATCCCCATTTGCTTTAAGTTCGATAATATTGCGAATTAAAGGCATCGTAATGCTTTCTACTTTTTTAATACGACTTAAGATCTCTTTATCTTTGTCATCAACCATAACAGGATTTTGAAAGATTTGATCCATTTTTTCACTTGAATCGCGGTAGAAGTTTTCTAGCTTCTTGATTTGATTAAGTGTTGCTTCAAGCTCAACTGAATCTTCTAATAAAACAACATCTCTAACAGCGATTGCTCGATCATGCACACTCCCTCTAAAGTTAATTGCATAGCGTTGTTTAACCGCATTATCATCGCTGATTTTTGTGAGTGTATTATCTACAAATTTGATTTTTATATAACCTGTAGCTGCAATGATAATAATAAAAGCCAAAATGATACCAAAGCCAATGAAAAGCTGACCCTTAAGGGATAAATTTTTTCCTATCATACATAACTCCTTTATATAAAGTGCAAAATTCTAATATAAAATAATTTAAAAAAAATTAAATCGCAGAGGCTTTAATAATCTTTTGAATTAGCTCTAAAGGATGTGCAAAAAGCGTTTTGACTTTTTCTTGATGGAGAGCATTATTGAGTTGCATACGACATGCACTACATTCTGCTACAACATATTTAGCTTGTGTTTTGTTAATCATTTGAGCCTTTTTATTTCCCACTTTACTTGCTAGATTGAATTTTTCTGTTTGCATTGTAACACCACCAAAACCACAGCAAGCATTAGAATCTTCCATTTCAATTAAGTTGTAATTTTGACAAAGTAATTCGCGTGGCTCTTTCCAGATACCAAGCACTTTTCTTGCATGGCATGGATCGTGATAAGTGAATGTTTCTTGTAACTTTGGAAGAGTGGAGAGATACTCTTTGAGATTTGTATTGTGCATAAGCCAATGGGTTGCCATATGGATTTTAGGTAGTAATTTTTGGATTCTTTGTTTGTAGTTTGGGTTTTTCTCCATAAACCTTTCCCAATCTTCCAAAATCATTGCCGCACAAGTAGCTTCAGGAATCAAAATCGCCTCTACTTCATCAATGAAGCTTTCAAAGTAGGCGACATTTTCTATGATGAGTTGATTGACACTTTCAAAATCACCTGTAAAATAAGCAGGAGCACCACAACATTTTTGTTTTTTTGGAATCATTGTGTTAATCCCTAGCTTTTGGAGTATAAATACAAGCGATTCTCCCACGCTTTTATAATTATAATTTCCCAAACAGCCAATGAATATGGCAACTTTTTTGGGGTTGTCTTTGTTATAAATGAGATTTTCTTTGTGGGAATTTAAAAAACTTTTAGTCTGAATGGATCCAAAGATTCTATTAGAGATAAAAGGGAGTTTAAAACGCGGTTTTATAGAATGATTATCGCTTGTTTTTTGGAAAAGCAAGGGTGTAAAAAATGCACCTAATTTCATACTAAAATCCATTATTTTACGATGCTTTAAAAGGTAGAAAAATATTCTCTTAAACCAAGTAATTCCGTATTTTTGGGCAATTTCATAGCGAATATTCTCAATAAGTGTGTCTGTTGGGAGAGAATTTGGACATACACTAACACAAGTGGTGCATAAAAAACAGGTCTCAAAAATATTCTTAGCATTTTTATCAAGCGGAATCTCTTTTCTTTGATAAGCACCCAATAAATCAATAAAACCTCTTGGAGAAGTAGCTTCATCGCCATTGATATTAAAGATTGTGCAATCTGGAAGGCATTTGCCACATTTAACGCAGGCATCACTTGTTTTTAAATAATTATAATCCTTAAAATGTTTCATTTCACGCCTTAGATTGTTTTGCTAAAGATTTTTTGATTGGGGCTAAACTTTTTAATATAGGCATCAAAAGCCATTACAATATTTCGGATAAGCAAAGTGCCAGTTGGGCTTACTTCAATACCATTGTTGTGAATTGTAATTAAATTTTCTACTGCAAAAATCTCTAATTCCTTTAAAGATTCACTAAAATATTCTTTAAAGTTAATATTAAATTGCTTTTCAATGGCTGAGAAATCTAATTTGAAATTACTCATAAGCTGCATAATAACGGACTTTCTAATCCTATCATCAAGGCTTAGCTTGATTCCTTTGGAGAATGGCAAAATACCTAAATCAATGGCTTTTTTGTAAGAGGGGAGATCTTTGTGGTTTTGAGCATAATAATCCATGCCCTCCCCAATAGAAGTTAAGCCAATCCCGATAGTTTGGGTCCCTCCTTTGGTGCTGTAGCCTTGGAAGTTGCGCCGCAATTGTCCTTTTTGAATGGATTTAAAAAGCTCATCATCAGGTTTTGCAAAATGATCCATACCAATCATTTTATAACCATTTTCTTGTAAATGTTGTATGGTGCTTTTTAGGATATTAAGCTTTTCTTCGGGTATTGGAAGTGTGGTCTCATCTATTTTTCTCATTGTTTTTTTAATCCAAGGCACATGAGCATAATTAAAAATTGCAAAGCGATCTGGATTAAGCTTAAGGCATTGGGACAAAGTTTCTTGAAAAGTTTCAAGTGTTTGATAAGGCAATCCATAAATAAGATCAAAATTAATTGAGCTAATGCCAAAATCTCTAGCAATGCTAATGGCATCTTGAACTAACGAGAAAGGCTGGATTCGGTGGATTGCTTCTTGCACTTTGGGATTAAAATCTTGAATCCCAAAGCTAAGTCTGTTAAAGCCTCCATTTTTAAGCACTTGCATTTGTTCTTTGTTGAAGAATCTTGGATCGATTTCACAGGCGATTTCTGCATCGTTATGGAAGTTTGGAAAAGTCTCTTTTAACATTTGTATTAAAACTTCAAGCTCTTTAGCATGAAAAAAAGTAGGTGTTCCTCCTCCAAAATGTAGCTGACAAACTTCCTTGGTGCAATCTGATGTATTCTTTAGGATTTGTAGTTCTTTTTTTAGAATTTCTAAATAGAGTGTTTTGTTTTCTTCTTTACTTGTGTAAATCACATTGCAACCACAAAAATAACAAGCACTACGACAAAAAGGTAAATGCACATAAAGCGAAAGGGGATTTGTATCTTTTTGTAAATCTTGTATGTAAGAATCATAGGTGTAGTCTTGATTGAATTCTACGGCAGTAGGATAGCTTGTGTAGCGAGGACCTGGTTTGGAAAATTTAGCAAATTTTTTAAAATCAATAGTTTCTTTCAAATTTTTAACCTTCAATAAGTTTGGTTTAATGATAGATTAAAATCCATAAACAAATAAGGGTAGCGTTTTCGGATATTTTTAATAAGATTTTTGGGGTTTTTATTAAAATTCCCTGCCAATTCTTTTAGGGCAATGCACCATACATCTTCAAAATCAATAGGCATATTTTTGTATATTTCTTGCTCTAGTTTAAAAAGATATTTATTTTTCTCAAGCTCTTTGGCTGATTCTATAAGAGAATTGATACAAGAATCAGAAAGAAGATAGTATTTTTTGTTATTAGAATCCCTAAAGCAACAAGCTACAAAATCTTTTTCTCTAGAAAGCTCTAGCGTTTGTGGAAGGGGTAAGATATTCTCTTTTGCTTCCATTAATACTTGCTTTAATTCTTGATAGCCATTAGCCTTTTTGTGCTTTGTTAGCGGTTTTGGTGTAGCCAAACCATAACTCCTTTTTGTGCGTGTAAGCGATTTTCTGCTTCTAGGAAAATCTTACTTTGTGAAGATTCTAGGACTTCTTCACTAACTTCTTGTCCGCGATATGCAGGCAAACAATGCAAGAAAATGCAATCAGGCTTTGCTAATTGCATTGAATCTTTGGTAATGCAATAGCCCTCAAAAGCTTTTTTTCTCGCCTCTTTTTCGCTTTCTTGCCCCATAGAAGCCCAAGTATCAGTAGTGATAACATCAGCATTTTCAAGTACTTCTTGCGGGTTATTGGTTAAAATTAATTTTGCGCCTGAAATTTTAGCAAATTCTTGAGCCTTTTGGTAAATATTTGGACATACTTCATAATTTTTAGGAGAAGCAATTCTTAACTCAAATCCCATTTTTGCTGCAAGCATAAGCCAAGAATGTGCCATATTATTTCCATCTCCTACATAAGTTACGATAGGGTCTTTATCTTTTTGGCATTCTTGCATAGTTAGATAATCTGCCAAAAGTTGCATAGGGTGAAAACTATCACTTAAACCATTAATTACAGGGATGCTAGAGTAATGAGCAAACTCTTCTAATCTTGCGTGTTCGTGTGTTCGCATCATAATCAAATCCACCATAGATGAAAGCACTCTAGCAGTGTCTTTAATAGGCTCTCCTCTTCCTAGTTGTGTTTCATTGCTGGAGAGAAAAATCCCTTGTCCGCCTAATTGATAGATTCCAGTTTCAAAACTAACGCGAGTTCTTGTGGAGTTTTTTTCAAAAATCATACCAAGCGTTTTTCTCTCTAATAAATTGCTATATTTTCCTGCCTTTAAGTCTTTTTTAAGAGATTTTGCTATGTCTAAGATTTCTAAAATTTCTTGTTTGCTGAAATCTGCCAAAGTTAAAAAATGTCTCATATATTACCCTCTTTGGAGTGTTTTTTGAAAAATAAAAGCGATATTTTACACTTAAGAAGCTAAAATTTATTTTTAAAATGAAATAAAAATATTAGGGAATCTTTATGCATGAGTTTTCTATTGTGTCTTCGTTGATTGAAAATTGTGAAAGAATTGCCAAAGAAAATAATGCTAAGTTAGTTGTGGAAGTTTATTTGGAGATTGGGCGGCGCAGTGGGGTTAATGCGGTGTTGTTGCAGAGGGCATTTGAGGAGTTTAAGATTGGAAGCGCGTGTGAGAGAGCAAAGCTTTTGGTAGAGGAAGTAGAAGTGGAAGTGTTTTGCGAGTTTTGCAAAAAGCAAAGTCAAGTTGTAGAGATTTGCTACACCAAATGTCCGCTATGTCAAAATGAGGGAGTAAAAATTGTAAAAGGAACTGAAATGCTTATTAAGCGATTGGTGATGGAATAAAATCTCTTTGGCGAATCCCTTCATAAAGCACGATTCCAACGCTTGTTGCTAGATTTAGACTTCTTGCGTTATTTTGCATAGGTATGGTGTAACAATAATCTTGATAGCGTGAAAGCAAAGCAGAATCTAATCCTGCATCTTCACGCCCAAAATGCAAATAAGCACCTCTTTTTAAAGGGGCATTGTAATAGGGTATTTGACTTTTGGTAGTAAGATAGAAATGTGGAATTTCTAAAAGGTTTGATTCTACAAAGCTTGAGAGATTCTCCCATTCATAAACCTTAAGATGATCCCAATAATCCATTCCAGCACGTTTAAGTTCTTTTTGTGTGATGCTAAAGCCTAGTGGATGAATCAAATGCAAAATACTATTGCTAGCAAAACATAGTCGCCCAATATTTCCGGTATTTTGTGGAATCCTTGGTTGGTGTAAAACAATATGAAACTGCATTTTATTTCCTTGGTGTATAAAATTAGCCCTCTATATTTAAAGGTGGTTTTGGTAGGGGTATATCTAACTCTAGATCATCAAGATGAATGGTTGATTCTTGATTGGTCTTTTGATTAACTATTTTAGATTCTGCTAAATTTGTTGATTTGTTTTGGGGTTTTGATTTTTTATTGTCTTGCGAGACACTTTCGCTCTTAATGAGTGCTTTAAAGATCAGTGCTAATGCTTTAGGATTATGTTTGCAAAAATTACTAAATTGATATTTAATAATATTGAGCCGAATATCATTGATTTGCTGTTTTTTTGGCATTAATCTCCCCTAAAAGGGGAATTATAGCATATTTAATTTTTTTTGGAGAGCTCAATTCTTGCTTGTTTGCGTTTCTTTGCGTTATTGTAGCGACGAATTTCAGCTGGTGTCTTGGGTTCTAGTTTTGGAGCAGCAATTGGTTTGCCATTCTTATCGACACAAACCATTGTGAAATAGGCGCTATTAGTGTGTGTTACGATTCTTTTGTGAATATCTTCTGCAATGACTTTAATTCCCACCTCAAGAGAACTAGTGCCAGTGTAATTAACTGAAGCAAGAAAAGTAACAAGATTTCCCACTTCAATGGGATATTTAAAGGTAACACTATCAACAGAAAGTGTAACCACATATTCACCACAATATCTTGATGCACAAGCATAGGCAACTTGATCAAGCAATTTTAGTAAATCACCACCATGCACTCTTCCTTTGAAGTTTGCCATAGTAGGAGTCATTAAGACAGACATAGTAAGAGATTTTATATCAAAGACATTTTCTAAATTATCCATTCTTTATTCCTTAAAATTAAAATACCCTATCATATCATTTTTTAAGAGAATTATTACCATAAAGTATTAAATTTTTTAAACTTTCTAGAAAAAATCAAATAAAATGATACACTATTACTATAAAATCTTTAATTTGAGCTGTGTTAGAATTACAAAAAAGTATTAGGTTATTATTATGAATATTATGATTACAGGCGGTGGAACAGGCGGTCATTTAAGTGTTGCTAGAGCGTTTTTGGATGAATTTCATCAGCGAGGTTACACTTGTTTTTTTATGGGATCTATTAGGGGTCAAGATAGAGCTTATTTTGAAGAGGATAAAAGGCTTGCCAAAAAGTTTTTTTTGCAAACAGGTGGAGTGGTGAATCAAAAAGGATTTAAAAAAATCTTTGCTTTATTTTCGCATTTTAAAGCTTTTTTATTGGCAAGTAAGATTTTAAAATCCAAAAAGATTGATTTTGTTTTTTCTGTTGGGGGATATTCCGCAGCACCTGCAGCTTTTGGCGCAGTTTTTTTAAGAATCCCACTGGTAATTCATGAGCAAAATGCTAAAATAGGTCGCCTAAATAAAATTTTAAAGCCTTATGCGATGCTTTTTTTTTCTTCTTATTCAAAGGATTCTTTGATTAAATTTTATCCCGTACAAAAAGATTTTTTTAAATATTTTAGAGTAAGAGATAAAATACAAAATATCTTATTTATGGGTGGATCACAAGGAGCACAAGCGATTAATAATTTTGCTTTAGAAGTTGCCCTAGAGCTAAAAAAAAGAGGCATTAAACTCTATCATCAATGCGGAAAAAGTGATTTTCAAAGAGTGTTGTATGAGTATAAAAAAATGCCTTTAAAAGTTGTCCATATAACTAACACAAAAGATCTACAGGGTAATTTTGATGTGGCGGTGTTTGATTTTTGTAAATTTATGCCACAGATTTTTGGGGCTTGTGATTTTGCAATTTCAAGGGCAGGGGCTAGCTCATTGTGGGAATTGTGCGCTAATGGCTTGATGACACTCTTTATTCCTTACCCTTATGCAGCTGCAAATCACCAATATTTTAATGCAAATTTTTTAAAAGAAAAGAATTTGGGATTTTTGTGCGAAGAGAAAGATTTATCTTGTGAAGTTTTGTGGGATATTTTATTACAATCTCAACAAAATATAAAGCAAATTAGTCAATCCCTGCAAAATGAATGTGGTATCAATGCAGTAAAAGAAATGGTTGATTGTGTGGAGAAATCTTTGAAGAGATAATTCTTCCATACAAGAAGCTATAAAAAGTAAGTATGAGAAGTGATTGAGTGAGTTATAAAGGCAAATAATGCAGAAAAAAGAGATTCTGCATTAAAAAGTGCGCTTAAGGAGTTCTTCTGGGCGTAAAATTGTAATGAGTCTATCATCTCGTTTTCCAACTCCATAGATGAGATTTTCATCTTGACTAATGGTTTCTGGAGTTGGATCAATGTCAGATTCTTTAATTCTAACTGCCTCTGTGAGACGATCTATTACAAAACCTGCTCTTTCTTCTTGATTGCGTATAACAATATAGCGTGTATCCTCAGTTGGTTTTTCATAAGGTAGTCCAAATTTCAAGCGCAAGTTAATTAGTGGCACAACCCATCCACGCATATTAAAGACACCCAAAACATAGTTTGGAACCCCCGGAACCCTTGTGTATTCTAATGGTTTAATAATTTCTTGAATACTTAGGATTGGCACAGCAAACTCTTCTGATCCAACCACAAAGGCAACAAGCTGAATAATATTTTCAGCTTCAGATGCTGGTTTTTTTTGCTCTTGTTGTTTTTGTAGAACATCGCGTAATTGATTGCTCATTATTCGGTTACCTCCATAGTTAAATTAATATTTCTCTTAACAACATTCATTAAATATTCTGGTGAATAAGGTTTAGTGATGTATTCTGTCATTCCTGATTCAACTCCGCGCATTCTATCGGTTTTACTTGTCCTGCTTGTAACAGCAATGAGAGGAAGGTTTTTGAATTTAGCATATTTTCTAATCTCTCCTGCTAGAGTATATCCATCCATTTTTGGCATTTCAATATCAATCAAAATAGCATCAAAGGTTTTATCACCATTTTTAACAATCTCAAGAGCTTCCATGCCGTTTGTTGCTTCTGAGATACTAATTCCTAATGGTTTAAGAGATTTTTTCATAATCGCTCGATCTGTCATTGAATCATCAACAATTAAAACTTGGTAATCACTAGGTGAATTTTTTTCTTTTTTAGTTTCACTTTCTTGAGCAAGCTTGCTAATACTAACTTTAACTTGTTTTGCCATTTGCATCATTGCAGCAATATCTACAATAAGCGTTACTCTACCATCTCCGCGGATTGTAGCACCTGCAATACCTTCTGTTCCTTTTAGATAAGAACCAAGCGACTTAATAACAACCTCTTCTTGACCAATGAGGAAATCTACAATCACCCCAATTTTATTTTCTGCCAATCCTATAACGACAACATAGGCTTGTTCTGCATTGTCAAATACCGAATCAACCCCAAAAATATCCGCTAAACGCACTAAAGGCAACACTTCATTTCTTAGGCGCAATACACTTTTATTTTCAACAGTGTAGATTTCATCTTGAGAGATTCTAACGGTCTCTATAACAGAGGCAAGCGGAATAGCATAATATTCCTCTTGCACTCCAACAAGCAAGGATTGAATAATAGCAAGTGTTAAAGGAATTTTTAGCTTTAGGGTAGTTCCTTCTCCATAAGTGCTATCAACATCAATAATTCCATTAAGTTTTTCAATGTTTGTTTTTACAACATCCATACCTACACCGCGTCCGCTAACATTGGTTACAACCTTTGCTGTAGAAAAACCGGCTTTAAAAATAAGAGAATAGGCTTCTTTATCAGTCATACTATCTGCTTCTCTTTCGCTAATTATCCCCTTTTCAACAGCCTTGGCTTTAAGGATTACTGGATCCATTCCCTTACCATCATCAGTGATTTCGACGACAATGTGATTTCCTTCATTATAAGCTTTTAATTCAACAGTTCCTTGTTCCTTTTTGCCAGCTGCAATTCTTTCTTCTTTGGATTCAACTCCATGATCGCAAGCATTTCGGATTAGATGCACCAATGGATCCCCAATTTCTTCTACAATAGACTTGTCAAGTTCTGTCTCTTCACCACTAATAACTAATTCGATATTTTTTCCAAGTTCTCTTGAAAGGTCGCGCACCATTCTAGGGAATTTGTTAAACACCCTTCCAATAGGTAACATTCTTGTTTTCATAACCGCAAGTTGAATATCTGTTGTTACCATAGATACGGAAGCAACGACTTGATTAAGCTCTTCTAAAAATTTTTCTCCCTCATAGCGCTCTTCAACATCATTGTAAATTTTAATTAAGCGATTTTTACCTAAGACTAATTCACCAATTAGATTCATTAAGCTATCCAATCGCTTAACATCAACGCGGATAGTTTGCTCTACAGATGTGGCAAGTGTTTTATTGTCATCTTGTCGTGGCGCTGACTTTGCCTGTGGCTTTGGTTCGACAGGTTTTGGAGAGGGTTTTGGGGCTTGTGTGGCTACCGCTGGAGTTTCTGTAATTTCTTTTGGAGCTTGAACATCGCTAACTTCACCTTTAGCTTTTTTTTCTTCTCGTTTTTTCTTATCTTCTTCTTGGCGCTTATTAAGTAGCCTTTCAATCTCGCTTTCAATTTCTTCAGGGGACATATTAGAATAATCCAATTCTTCTTCATCTTCTTGTGCGGTCTGCGGTGCGGATTCTTCTACTTTGGGAGCTTCTTGTGCGGCTGGTGCTGTTTCTTGTGGAGACTCTCCTTTAGAAATTGCATCAAGACGTGCTACAACATTAGCAATATCTGAATCTAATCCAGTGTTAGCATCTGTTCCTGCATCGCGAATTGCATTAAGCAATTTTTTCATAAAATCAATTGATTCTAAGACAACATCCATAATATCAGGAGTAATGACTAACTCCCCATGTCTTGCCTTGTTTAAAACATCTTCCATATGGTGTGTTAAATGGGTTAGGACTGAGAAGTTTAAGAACGATCCCGAACCTTTAATAGTGTGTGCTACTCTAAAGATACGATTTAACAATTCTAAATCCTCTGGTCTGTTTTCTAGTTCCACCAAATCTTGATCTAGTTGCTCTATCATCTCAAAAGCTTCGATTAAAAAGTCTTCTAATATTTCTTGCATTTCATCCATTTATTTTTCCTTTTTTTGATAGATTTGAAATTTTAAGCATTATTTAATTCTTGATTGTATTTGCTAACAATCCGTGAAACTTCTTCATGGAATTTGTTGGCATCAAATTTAACAAGATACGATTCTGCACCTGCTTCCTTGCCACGACTTTCACTAAATTGATCGCTAATTGAAGAGCTGAAAATAATAGGGATTTTTGAGAATCTCGGATCTTCTTTGACTTTGGCAGCAAAGTGAAAACCATCCATTTGTGGCATTTCAATATCGGATATGATAATTTTTAGCTGCTTAGCAAGATTTTCGCTGTAGTTTTCATATAATTTTTCTAGTTTTTGCAATCCGGCTGCCCCATCATTTGCTTCCACAACATTAAAGCCCATTTTCTCCAAGAAATCCTTGATAATCTTTCTTGCAATGGAGCTATCATCTAAGATAAGTGCTAATCCATCAAATTTATTATAAGTGTGATCAGAGCCAATTTCTGGGTGGTAAAAACCTAAATCCTGCACAATGCTTTCTAAGTCAAGAATCAACAAAACTTGATCGCCCTCAATCCTTGTAACTCCTGTTACTCTGCTTTTATCTAAATTTTCACTTGCAGAAGAGCTAAAATGCGCGGGTTCAATATCTTTCCAGCTAATACGACGGATTCGCTTAGCTTCATGCACGATAAAGCCAATCATAATGTTATTGAATTCTGCGATAATAACTCGGGGTTTGATTTTTTTATTTTTTGGAGTTTCGACATTCATCCATTTTGCAAGATTGATTACAGGTATGACTACTCCGCGCAGGTCAAAAATACCTTCAATGTATTCTGGCACCCCTGGAAGTTCAGTGAGTTCAGGTAGGCGTATGATTTCATTGACTTTAGCAACATTGATTCCATAAACACCTTCATAAAGCTTACCTTTTTCGATTTTATAGATTCTAAAATCGACTAATTCCATTTCATTGGTGCCAATTTTTAAAGTATCGGTTTTTTCGAGATTTGACACTAAAACTCCTTTGTTTTGAAGGATAAAGAATAATTGTTGGATTCTACAATAAAATATGTTTTTTTACAAGTAAAAAGGGGCAATCCTATATAGTTAATTGAATCTAATTTTGCTATTTCCCCTAAATGAAAGTGTCCTTCTATAATATAAGAATCGCTATGTATGCCAAGTTTTTTTTGGTATTTGCGGATTCTATTGTTGATAAAATCTTTAGGATAATTATATTTTATTTTATTTTTATTTTGGAGATAAGAGAGAATTTTTGGATATAAAATGGAATTAAAACAATTTAAAAAAGTGAGAATAAAGTGGTTTCTAATTAAGTGCGCATAAAAATGATAATGCCAATTTAAAAAAATATCCCCATGCGCAAGATATGCTTTTTGTTGATTAAAAAGAAAGCAAATAGGTTGTTTGGCAAGTGGATAATAATGGATATTTTTAAAAAAAGGTAGATTTTGCAAAGAGAAATCGTGATTACCTTCAAAATAATGTAATTCATGCTTTAAAGAGAGTTTTTTAAGTATTTCTAGTGTTTTTTGATTATCGGTGATGCTTCTAGATACTTCCCCTACTAAAAAATCAAAAATATCACCCATAAAAAAAATTTGTCTTTTTTTTGATTTTAATAGAGAGATCAAAAAATCATCTAAGACATTATTATAAAGAGAATGGTGATGGGAATCGGCTATAAAAATGGCATCTTGCTGAATGGAAATAGGTTGCATTAGGGGATATAAGCAATTTGGGGTAAGCCTAATTTTTCATCCAAGCCAAACATTAAGTTTGCATTTGCAACAGCTTGAGAACTAGCGCCACGCAAGAGATTATCAATGCTGGAGTTGATAAATAAATCTTTACCATCATTTTTGGCATAAATATCGCAGAAATGTGTTCCTGCAACATTTTTAATTTGTGCGCAATTTTTAGTGATGCGGACAAAGAATTCATCTTTATAGTGTTGATTAAGAATCTCTAATGGATTAATTTCTTCTTTGAGTTTTGCATAAACAGAAACTAACATTCCTCGTGTAATAGGAACAAGATGTGGGACAAAAAGGGTTTTAAAATCAACTTTGCTAATTTTTTTGATTTGTTCGTTAATTTCAGGGCAATGGCGATGTGTGATAGGAGAATAAGCAAAAAGATTCTCATTGATAGTAACAAAATGAGAAGTTTGAGTAAGTTTTTTTCCAGCACCGCTTACACCGCTTTTAGCATCAATATAGAGTGTTTGAGAGGGATCTAAGTAAGACATAAAAGGTAAAATAGCTAACAATGAGGCAGTTGGATAACAGCCTGGATTTGCAACAAGATTGGTATTCTTAATTAAATGTCGATTGTATTCAGGTAGCCCATACACAGCGTTTTTAAGATTTTCCTTATCTAAATGAGGGCAGTAAGATTCTTCATATTTTTCAGCTGATAAGCGGTAATCGGCGGATAAATCTACGATTTTAATATTTTTAGCAGAGAGTGCTTTGACATATTCCATTGCCTTTTGGTGGGGGAGAGCTAGAAAAACTAGCTCGCATTCTTTTGCAATTTGCTCGATTCTAGCTTCTTGAATTGGCATACTAAGAGTGTTTTTTAAAGAGGGGTGAAGTAGGGCAATATCGCTGTAATTTTCTGTAGCACAGAGTGTATGAAGCTCAAAAATAGGATGATTAATCAATATTTTCACGAGTTCTAAACCAGTATAACCACTTACGCCAACTATTCCAACTTTAATTTTCATTGATAACCTTCAGTAATAAAATATATTTGTTTTGTGAATTCAAGAAAAAGAGTTTAGCAAGAATCAGCCACCACCTAAAAATGTGAAGCATTCAATAACATCGCCATTTTTAAGCATATAACTTTCCCATTGATCTTGTTTGATAACCTCAAGATTAACTGCAATTGCAACGCTTTTTTGTTCAATTTTGTATTCTTTTAATAATTCTAAAAGATTTTTAGAATGGGTAGCAATGAATTGACCATTAAGCTTTAATTCCATTGATTTTAACCTTAGATTTTTAAAAATAAGTAACGCAATTTTTATGTTTTTTTGCTGAAAAATTTATAAAAGAAACCTTCTTTTCTGATTTTTTCTCCTTGAGTTAAAAATAATTCACCCTGTTTAATATTTTCCCTTATAGTGCTTCCTGCGCCAATAATGCAATTATCTTCAATTGTTATGGGTGCGATTGCTTGAGAATCGCTGCCAATAAAAACATTTTTGCCAATTTTGGTTTGAAATTTTGCTTTTCCATTGTAGTTGCAAGTAATAAAGCCAGCCCCAATATTTGTCCCCTCATCTACTTCGCAGTCGCCAAGATAGCTCAAATGTCCAGCTTTAATTCCATTAAGTGTGGATTTTTTTACTTCAACAAAATTGCCAATGTGGGTGTTTTTTAAAATGCTTTGTGGGCGCAAATGTGCCATAGGTCCAATATCACTGTTTTCAACATGGCTTGATTCAATAACGCTATGGGATCTAATATGAGAATTAATAATTTCTGTATCCCCATAGAGACTAACTCCATTTTCAATAATGCATTCACCTTTAAATTTAACTCCCTCTTCAATATAAATTGTGTGGGGTAGTTTCATAATTACGCCTTGCTTCATTAGCGTTTTTTTGATTCGATTGCCCAAAATTACTTCAGCATCAGCCAAATCTGCCTTATCATTCACGCCTTTAAAATTTTCTAATTCTACAAATAAAGGAATAATATTTTTAGAATCTTGTTTAGCTAAAGTGATAATATCGGTGAGATAATACTCTTTTTGTGCATTATTGTTTTTAAGCTTAGGTAAGTAAGTTTGTAAAATTTCACTCTGAAAGCAATAAACTCCAGCATTTAGAGTGCTTAAGGCTAGGATTTCAGAATTAGCATCTTTTTCTTCAATGATGGCTTGGACTTGATTGTCTTGTATTACAACGCGCCCATAACCATTAGTGTTGGGCAGATCTATCACACTCATAATAATGTCACCTTTAGCAATGAGAAATTGTTGTAATTCGCTTGATTGAATAAGCGGCATATCTCCATTCAAAACAAGGATTTTTTGGTGTTTTGGATGATAGTTTTTTAGTGCCCCCCCAGTGCCAGGATAATTTTCTGTATCTTGAAAGATGAAGTTGATTTTATCTAAAAAATATTTTTCCATCGATTTTTTAATTTTATCTGCCTCATAGCCTAGCACAACACTCACATCATTACTGAGCTTTAAAGATTCTTTGATGGTGTAATAAAGCATTTCTTTGCCACAGATTTGGTGTAAAACCTTTGGAGTCTGCGACTTCATACGCGTTCCTTTGCCTGCAGCTAAAATAACAATTGATAATTGAATGGTTTCCATAAAAATATCCGTGTATTTTGAAGATTTTAATAAAATTTTAACACAATAAAGTTTAGAATTTAAAATATTTTTCGAAAAACTTGAAATTAAAGCTTTAACTTTTTAATAAGGAACAACAAAGTTATGGATTTAGCAACTATTATTGGTATGTCTTTGTCTTTTATTTTGATTGGAACGGCTATGATGCTTGGGGTTGGGGTTGGTCCTTATATTGATATTCCATCGGCTCTAATTACAATTGGAGGTTCAATTACGAGTTTGTTTATTGGTTATAAGATGGAGAATATGAAAAAAATTTTCTCTTATTTTCTTGTTGCTTTTAAGCCACAGACTTTTGATGTTCCAGCATTGGTTAAAAAGTTGGTTGATTACTCTACACAAGCAAGGCGCGATGGTATTTTGTCTTTGGAGCAACAATCTAATCAAGAAGAAAATGATTTTTTAAAGCGCGGTTTAAATATGGCAATTGATGGTGCAGAGCCCGATAGCATTCGAAGCTTATTGGAAACAGATTTAGATCGAACTTTGGAGAGACATAAAGCAAATGCAGGGATTTTTGATACTTGGGCAGCATATGCTGGGGCTTATGGGATGCTTGGGACTTTAATTGGATTGGTGGCAATGTTGCTTAATATGTCAGATCCAAGCTCTATTGGTCCTGCGATGGCAGTTGCTTTGATTACAACTCTTTATGGTTCGATGGTGGGTAATATTGTTGGTGCGCCCATAGCTAATATTTTGAATGTGCGAGCCAATGATGAAGCTTTAGTAAAATTAATGATTATTGAAGGGATTATGTCGATTCAAGCAGGAGATAATCCACGATCCCTAGAAGCAAAGTTGCTAACTTTTTTACCTCCAAATCAACGCGTTAGTCAATTTGAATAATTGTTTGGATTTGTTGTATGGCAAAGCGTTGTCCTTCCTGTGATTGTCCTCAAGTAATGCCTTTGTGGCTTGGGACATATGGAGATATGGTTACATTAATCCTTACTTTTTTCATTCTTCTTTTAACAATGGTTACTTTTGATGCCAAAAAGCTTACAGAAGCAGAGGGGAGTATCCGCGGTAGTCTTAGTGTGTTATCAGGGGGAATTAAAACTGAAGAGAGTAAAAATCGCATTCAACAACAAGCAGACATTACCACTGACCCAGAAACAGCTGAAGAGATAATAAAAGTGGAGAGTGAAATTTTAGAATTTAAAGAAGATGCTAGAGTATCTTTGGGTCCTTCTGTGATTGATGATGATGGAAAAGATGGATTTATTTTGCGATTCAATGGTCGTTTGCTTTTTGATGAAGAAAAAACAATAATTGAAAATGCTGATGAAATTTTATTTTTAAAAAGGTTGGCTTTAATTTTGCAAAAAATGCCTCAAGCGATTCATTTGGATATCATTGGATATGCTGATAATGTAGAGGGAAAAGCTAATTTAAAATACCGAGATAGTTTGGGTTTAAGTGCCTTGAGGGCTTCAAGTGTTGCTAAGATTCTTATTGATAATGGAGTTAATCCGCAAAAAATAACTTCTCTAGGTGGGGGCGCAACAAATTTTTTATTACCAAATATTAATGCAGAGAATCGTGCGCAAAATCGCCGAGTCGAGTTTCATTTTTATCCACAAGATAGACATTTACATCGCGTAAAAAATGTACTAGATAAGACAAAGGAACAAAAGCTTTATGAGCAATCTCAAAAAAATATCTCAGTAACATTGCAAAATAATGAAAAATAAGGATTTTTTGATGTTGCGTGTGTTGTTGTGGTTGGGGTTTTTTGCAGTGGTCGCATTTTCAGCTCCACCTGAATTGCCGCAAAGTCCAACTATTCCAACAATTGATTTAACACTTAGCGGTCCTAACGAACCAGCAGATCTGGTGGCTATTTTAAATATCGTTATTGTTTTAACTCTACTTGTTTTAGCCCCTTCATTGATTTTGATGGCAACAAGTTTTGCAAGACTTCTGATTGTTTTTTCATTTTTGCGCACAGCATTAGGAACACAACAATCTCCCCCTACACAACTACTTGTTTCCTTTGCTTTGATTTTGACTATGTTTATTATGGAGCCAGTATTTAAAGAAGGGTATGAGCAGGGGGTAAAGCCCTATGTTGCAAAAGAGATTTCCTATCAAGAGGCTTTTGTGCGAACTTCTCAACCTTTTAAGGATTTTATGATTCGCAACACGCGCCCTAAAGATTTGGCATTGTTTTATCGAATTAGAGGAATGGAGAATCCACAAACTGCACAAGATGTGCCTTTTACTATTGCTTTGCCAGCCTTTATTATCAGCGAGATGAAGACAGCCTTTCAAATTGGCTTTTTGCTTTATTTACCTTTTTTAGTAATTGATATGGTAATTAGCTCAATTCTTATGGCAATGGGTATGATGATGTTGCCTCCAACAATGATTTCATTGCCTTTTAAGATTTTGATTTTTATTTTGGTCGATGGCTTTAATTTGCTTACAATGAATCTGGTGGAGAGTTTTCGCTAGTGTTCTGTGAATATCTTGGAGTTTGCGGTGGTTGCAGTATTTTGGAGGAATGTGGCTTAGAAGCTAAAGTCGCTTATGCTAAGCAACTTTTGGGAATCAATAAATGTGATGTTATTAGTCTAAAACAAGATTCTTTTAGAGCTCGTTGTGAGCTTGGAATCTTTCACAAAGATGATAGCATAAGCTATGTAATGCGCAAAGATAGGCAATTTATTTGCATTGAGAATTGTTGTAATTTATTAGAAACTTTGCAGAAGTTTTTGCCAACTTTAAAAGAAAAGCTTAATCAAGAAAATTTCAGAGATTTTAGGCAGAAGCTCTTTGCTATTGAGGTGCTTAGCACACAAAATAATGAAATTTTGCTCACTCTTATTTATCATAGAAAGCTTGATGAGTTTTGGCTAGAAAAAGCCAAGGCTTTAAAAAAAACTTTACAAAATTTTCAAGTGGAGATTATGGGGCGTAGCAAGGGTGTGAAATTGATTGTGGATAAAGATTATGTTGTTGAGACATTAGAGATTTTTGATAAAAAGTATTTTTATCGTTATGATGAGGGGGTTTTTACTCAGCCTAATCCCAAAATTAATGAAAAAATGATTGAATGGGTATTACAGAGCATTCCATCAAGTAGTGGAGATTTGCTTGAAATGTATTGTGGTTGTGGTAATTTCACGATTCCACTTTCTCAAAAATTTAAAAAAGTTCTTGCCACAGAAATTTCCAAAGTTTCCATACGGGCAGCAAAATTTGCATGTGAGCAAAATGGAAGTGATAATATTGCCTTTGTTCGTTTAAGTGGTCAAGAATGCATTGAAGCAATAAAGGGTTTAAGGAAGTTTGAACGATTAAGGCAAATTAACTTAGAGACATATTGCTTTTCTATGGTTTTGGTTGATCCACCAAGAGCGGGATTAGGTGAAGAGGTGTGTCAATTTTTGCAGGATTTTCCATCTATACTTTATATTTCTTGCAATCCTTTAAGTTTGGCTAAGGATTTGGAGATTTTAAACCAGACACATAGGGTTGTCAAAGTGGCTTTTTTTGATCAATTTCCACATACTCCACATTTAGAGACAGGGATTTTATTGCAAAAAAATGATATTGATTCGCAGATATATTAAATACTAAAGAATCGCTACTCTTAATTTTTAAAAATAAATTAAAATATTAATTATTAATAAAATTTAAAGCATTTTTTAAAGAAAATACCATTTCCAAAAAAAATTAAATGGAAGGTAAAAATGAAAAAAATATTTCTTATTGCAATGCTTGGAATTCTAGGCTTTGGATTGGTAGGTTGCGGTGATACTAAACAAAATGCAAGTAATTCACTAGAGACCATTAAGCAAAAAAGCGTTATTACAATAGGAGTTTTCAGTGATAAACCACCTTTTGGTTTTATTAATAAAGAGGGCGATAATGATGGGTTTGATGTGAAAGTTTCTAGACAAATTGCTAAGGATTTATTAGGTGATTCTAGTAAGGTAAAATTTGAGCTTGTTGAAGCAGCTAGTCGTGTTGAGTTTTTAAAAAGTGGAAAAGTTGATGTGATTATGGCAAATTTCACAAAAACTCCTGAAAGAGAAGCGGTGGTAGATTTTGCTTCACCTTATATGAAAGTAGCATTGGGTGTAGTTTCTAAAGATGGAGCTATTAAAAGCATTGAAGACTTAAAGGGTAAAAAACTTGTTGTTAATAAAGGAACAACAGCTGATTTTTATTTTAGTAAGAATCACCCAGAAATTGAGCTTTTAAAATATGATCAAAATACAGAAGCTTTTTTAGCCTTAAAAGATGGTAGAGGAGACGCTTTGGCGCATGATAATCTTTTGGTATTTGCATGGGCAAAAGAAAATCCGGGATTTGAAGTTGGGATTGCAAAGCTTGGCAATGAAGATGTAATCGCTCCTGCGGTTAAAAAAGGAGATAAAGAATTGCTGGAATGGCTTAATAAAGAAATTGAAACACTAAATAAAAATGGCTTTATGAAAGAAGCTTATCAAGAGACTTTAACGCCTATTTATGGTGAGGACAAGCTTAGTTCTGTTATATTTGCAGAATAATTAACATTTATAGCTCTTTTTACTTTTGCAAAGGTGGCTTAAGAAGCAGTTTTGACACTGCGGATTGAGCGCTTTGCAAATATATCTCCCAAAAAGCACCATAGCTTGGTGTAAAGTAGCAAGATTATCCACAAAGATTTTTGTTAAATCCTCCTCAGTCCCTAAAGGCGTGTTGGCATTACTTAATCCTAATCGATGAGAAACTCTAAAAACATGCGTATCAACAGCAATAAAATTGGCTTCTTTAGATTCGATTAAAACGACATTGGCGGTTTTTTGTCCCACACCCGGAAGGCTTTTGAGTGCCTCTCTATCAAGGGGAATCTCTCCATTAAAACTTTCACAAACCACTTCTGCCATTGTTTTTAGATTGGTGGCTTTATTGTTAAAAAATGAGCAGCTTTTGATTAGATTTTTAATATCCTCTAAAGAAGCATTTTTTAGAGCTTGTGGAGTTGGATATTGCTCAAAAAGAGCAGGGGTGATGAGATTAACACGCTTATCGGTGCATTGTGCTGAAAGCATCACAGCAATGAGTAATTCATAATCATTGCGATAAACTAATTCTGTTTTGGCATTTTTATAATGTTCTAAAAAAAGAGCTTTAATGGCTTGAATCTCCTTTTTTGTGGCTTTTTTTACTTTTTTATCTTGCATAATAGATTCCTGTTAATTGAAAATTTCAAATGGAGAGGTGATAACGCGTTTTAAAATATTAAAAGGAGAAAGGAGAATATCTTGAGCAGTTTTGGTTGTAATAGTTGGATTTTCAAGATCACCCGTGATTGAAAAACCAGTTGATATTTTTCCCTCTTTTCCTAATGTAATATAATTAACAATGGGAATTTTATTGATGATTCCAGTAAGGGATTTTGCTGTAATGAGCTGAGCATAAAAATCAATTTTTTGATCTTTTAAGGATAAAATGCCTTTGCCTTGAATATCAATAGATGAGCCATTAAAATCTAGATTTTCAATTGCCAAAAAATCTCGATTATAGCCAAAAGTGATATTTCCCTCTTTAAGATAATAGCCTTGATTGTTGAATCCTGGGGCTTTAAAAGTAAGTAAGGAAGGGATTGTGTCTATAAAAGCCATAAGATTTTGTAGAACACTAAGTTGATTAATATTAGCATTTAAGATTCTAAGTTTTCCTATTAAAGCACCTTTTGGGTTGGTGTTGGCGTTAATAGAAAATCTACCTTGTGTAACAATATTTTTATTAGCTAAAGCATTTATAAAAGCATCACCAAATTCTTTTGCATCAATTGTAATATAATCTTCTTTTTTATAGACTTGAGCTTCGCCATTTTTGTGTTTAAGTGTGAATTTAAGTTCATCTCCCACCATTGAAAGAGAAAAATTATCGTTTAATATGGTGTGATTCTTAAAATGTAAAGGGCTATTTTTTCCAATCACAAAAAGTGGAGAATTTACATTAGAATTAGTGTTAGTTTGAATATTATCTAACACAACAATAAGATTTATTAATTCAAGTTGGCGTTTTTCTTTGGTTTTATGGAATTTAAAGTTTGAATCATCGCTATTTAATTGCAAATTATCAGGAGTGTAATGAAAATTTAGTAACATAGTTTCTAGTGGTTTATTGTTTTTATCTTGTAGGAATTGCTGATTGCTATGAATTAAAAATTTTCCCTCAAACTCTTTAAAATCTTTAGTGTTAATTTGAATTTCACCACCTAAAATTTGATATTCTTTAAGTATTTTGGAAAAAGGAAGTAAGGAGGAGAGATTGGTGATTTTTAGAGATGAGTTTTCTTGCAAAATTCCTTGAAAATTGATAGTGGGAAGATTTATGAAGGTTTGTGAATTGCTACTAAAATCAATTTCAAAAGGAAGTAATTGATTTTGAAATGCAAGAATTTCGGGAGAATTTTTGTCTAACACGAAGGAATGGGCTAATAAATCTCCATTAATCGTCTTTTGGTTGGTGTTTATAATAAAATTAAGATCCGCTCGCAAAAAATCTCCATAAAATACATTTTTTGCAGAGACTTTAATAAGATTATCTTCTGCGCTAACAAGCAAAGATTCAGAATTAAATGTTAGAGCATTAGAGAGTATTTGGGCATCTTCGGCTTTGAATATGCCTTTGTAAGTAACAGAATCATTTTTTAGATTAACCTTTAAAGCTAGGTTGGTGTCAATTTTTGCTTTTGGAGCTTTAATGGGAAGTGAGATATGATAGCTCTCTAAAAGGCTTAAAATAGTGTCATCTAAAGGAGTTTTTGTTTGAATAAATACTTCTAAAGTAGGGGATTGAAAAATATTACTAATAGCAACTTGGCTACCTTGTAGATTAATGTTTTTGTAGGTTGGCTGATTAGGGTGAAATTCCAGTGTATTGTTTTTGAAAGTAAGCTGAATATTGGGAGAGAGAATGGGGGATAGCCCTTTTTGAAAAGTTACTTTAGCATTTTGAATTTCTCCTAAAACATAAAGAGATTCTAAAGAATCGTCAATGAGATTTTTAGAGTTTAGGGGAAGCTCAAGGGAGAATTCTTTTATTTTAGCAGAAGTAATTTGATAGTTATCAAAAATCCATTCTTTAAGCATCTGATTTTTAAAAGGTGGTAGTAAGGGGAGTAGAAAATTAATATTTTCAAAAGTATCGCTAAAGCCATTTAGGGTGATTTTGTGGAAATCTCCTTTAAGATTTAGATTTAAATTTGCGAGGATTTTATAGGATTTCTTGTCTAGGAATTTTAGTTCCCCTTGAACATCGAAATTATTCTTAATAAGATTATATTGACCGCTACCATGATAGTAGATTCCATATTCTTTTAAATAAATATCTTCAAAATTTATTGTAATTTGCGAAGAACTTTCTAAAATATTTAATTTAGCATAAATTTGTGGGAGATTGACAAGAAAATGTTCTCCATCATAAGACAAATTAGCCTGATAATCATTGAAAATAATATGATCGATTTTGATTGTTTGGAAGTATTGTAAAAGTAAGTGGAAATTTTTTAGGTATTGAATTTGTTCTTCTAAATCGTTTGAGGTGGAACTTGAACTTTGGATGTCTGATAGATTTAAAGTTTGTATTTTCAAAATGAGTTTTTTATCTAATCTTAGATAGAATTTCTCGATTTGAATTCCAGCAATATTTAATTGCTGAATTTTAATTCCGTTATAAAGAAAGGTGTAGAGCAAAATGAATGCTCCTAGTATAAAAGATAAGAAAAAGATAATTTTTAGTAATTTAGTTGATGTTTTTTTCATGATAGTGATAGTCTTATGTTTTTATTTGCAAATCCCTATTAACTCAAGCAGAATCGTTTATATTCCGCAAGGAGGAACGAATGAGATTATAACATATTTAGATAAAAATAATTTTGATGTCAATCGATTTGATGGGTATATGTTGCATTTTTTTGGTTATTTGCAAAGTGGTTGGCTTAATATTGGTCAAACGCGACTTACAAAAGGGGATTTTTTGTATGGCTTGATGAACTCAAAAGCAGCACTAGAGGATATTACTTTGATTCCAGGTGAGACTTTGTATTTTTTTATTGATGAAGTTGCTAAGCAATTAAATCTTGATTCTAACAAATTGGAGTTATTTTATAGACAATATGCACCTTATGAAGATGGAGTTATTTTGGCTAATACCTATAAAATCCCCAAAGGTATTAGTGAGAAGCACTTAATGTATTATTTGGTTAATACCTCGCTTAAAGAACATAAAAAATGGGCAATTAAGTTTTTGGGGGAATATGATCAAAAGCAGTGGTTTAGATATGTGACGATTGCTTCTATTATTCAAAAAGAATCGGCTAATACAGAAGAAATGCCCTTGGTTGGAGCTGTGATTCACAATCGCTTAAAATTAAAGATGCGTTTGCAAATGGATGGTGCGTTAAATTATGGTAGATTTTCTCATACTAAAGTTACCCCAGAAATGATACGAAATGATACAACCTCTTACAACACTTATCGTTATAATGGAATACCAAATACGCCAGTTGGAAGTGTTAGTTTTAAGGCAATCCAAGCCGCGATTTTTCCTGCTAATGTTGATTATTTGTATTTTGTGAGAAATAAAAATGGTACACATTCTTTCTCAAAAACCTACAAGGAACATTTAAATAATTTCTCACAATAGTAAAAATAAAAAGAAAAATCTTAAAAATAAGATTTCTTTAAGAAAAAATAATCAAAAATACAGAATAAAAAGTTAAAGAAATCTTTGCTTTTTAGCTTAGTGCATCATTGGCGATATTGAAAGCATATTGTCACAAGGAAAGAGAATGGAAAGAGTAAAAAGAGTAGGCATTATTGGAGCGGGAAATGTAGGTTCAACTTTGGCTTACATTTTATCGGCTACAACACCTTATCAAATTGTTTTGAGAGATAAAGACAAAGATAGGGCAAGGGGTATGTTGCTAGATATGTTTCAAGCTTCTTGCGTGGGAGAAAAATTTGCAAAATTAGATGTGATTGCTTCGCCTAAAGATTTGGGTGGTTGTGATGTGATTGTTGTAGCTGCAGGATCTCCTAGATTGCCAGGAATGAGCAGAAATGATTTGTTATTTGCTAATGCAAAGGTAATTAGTGAAATCGCAAAAGATATTAAGGAAAATTCTCCTGAAGCTATTGTAATACTGGTAACAAATCCACTGGATGCTATGGTTTATACTATGTTGCAAGAAACGGGATTTAATCCAAGGCAGATTCTAGGAATGGCAGGGATTTTGGATAGTGCGAGAATGGCTAGTTTTATTTATGAAAAATTACAATGTGCACCAGGACAAATTGTAGCGCCTGTAATGGGTGGTCATGGCGATGATATGGTGCCATTGCCTCGCTTTTGTATGGTAAATGGAGTTCCATTGAGTGAGCTTTTAGAAGAAAGTCAGATTCAAGAAGTAGTTCAACGCACAAGAAATGCTGGAGCAGAGATTGTCTCTTGTCTTAAAAAGGGATCGGCTTATTTTGCTCCTGCTAGAGCGACTGCAGAAATGATTTGTGCAATTATGAGTGATAGTCATAAGATTTTACCTTGTTCTGTTTTATTGCAAGGCGAGTATGGTTATCGTGATGTGGTTGGAGGAGTGCCTGTAGAGCTTGGAATCCATGGAATTGAAAGAGTGGTAGAATTGAAATTATTGCCAGAAGAAAAACAACAATTTGATAAATCAATCCAATCTGTCCAAGATTTGATTGATGCACTTAAAGCAGAATATTTTAATTCCTAATAAGGAGGCGATGATAGGTTATAATAAATTTTGTGAATGCCAATTTTAATAAATTTTTCTAAGGAGTTAAGTATGGGATTATTAAAAGCACCTGAAAATACACCAGTTTGGGTTAATGAAAGTCGCTGTAAGGCATGTGATTTGTGCGTAAGTGTTTGTCCTAGTGGCACACTTGCTATGCGTTTAGATGAACATAGAGTATTGGGCAAAATGGTAGAAGTTATTAACCCAGAAAGTTGTATTGGTTGTTGTGAATGTGAGTTGCATTGTCCTGATTTTGCAATTGCAGTTGCCGATAGAAAAGAGTTTAAGTTTGCAAAACTAACTGATGAATCAAGACAGAAAGCTGAAGCAATTAAAGCCAATGGTTTTATGGCATTATAAGGAGATTAAAGTGAGTAGAGAATTTATTTCAAGTGGAAATGAATTGGTTGCCCATGCAGCAATTGATGCAGGTTGTAAGTTTTTTGGTGGTTATCCTATTACACCTTCAAGCGAAGTAGCACATGAAATGAGCGTTCTTTTACCAAGAGAAGAAGGATCGTTTATTCAAATGGAGGATGAAATTGGAGGAATCTCTGTTGCGCTTGGAGCATCTATGAGTGGCGCAAAATCAATGACAGCGACCTCTGGACCTGGCATTTCATTAAAATCAGAACAAATTGGCTATGGTTTTATGGCAGAAATCCCTTTAGTAATTGTTAATGTTATGCGTGGTGGTCCTTCTACTGGATTGCCTACACGCGTTGCACAAGGAGATGTTGCTCAAGCAGCTCATCCTACTCACGGAGATTATCAATCTATCGCTCTGTGTCCTGGTAGCTTAGAAGAAGCTTATACTGAAACAGTTCGAGCTTTTAATTTAGCAGAAAAGTTTATGACCCCAGTATTTTTATTGCTAGATGAGACTTTAGGGCATATGCATGGTAAAGCAGTTGTTCCGGATTTGGCAGAAGTGCAAAAAAGTATTGTTAATCGCAGAACTTTTAGTGGCGATAAGAATATTTATAAGCCTTATGATGTGCCACAAGATGAACCAGCTATTTTAAATCCATTCTTCCAAGGATATAGATATCATATTACGGGTCTTCATCATGGACCAACAGGATTTCCAACAGAAGATGCAACTCTTTCTCAAAACCTCATTGATAGATTGTTTAATAAAATTTTATGCAAAAGAGATGAAATTGTAACTTATGAAGAATATTGCTTAGATGATGCTGAGATTTTATTGATTGCGTATGGTTCAACTTCAAGAAGCGCAAAAGAGGCAGTTGATAGACTAAGAAAAGAGGGAGTTAAAGTTGGATTATTCCGACCTATTACACTATGGCCTTCTCCTAGAAAAGAATTAGAAAAGCTAGGGAAGAGATTTGATAAGATTTTGGTTGCAGAGCTTAATAAGGGGCAATATGTAGTTGAAGTTGAGCATTCAATGAAAAAAGAAGTGCAACTTCTAGCTAAAGCAAATGGGCGACCGCTTTCACCAATTGAAATTGCAAATAAAATAAAGGAGTTATAATATGGCATTTAATTATGATGAATATTTGCGTGTGGATAAAATGCCAACACTATGGTGTTGGGGATGTGGAGATGGTGTAATTTTAAAAGCGATTGTTAGAGCTATTGATAAATTAGGCTGGAATATGGATGATGTATGTCTAGTTAGTGGTATTGGCTGTAGTGGGCGTGTTTCCTCTTATGTTAATTGTAACACAGTTCATACAACTCATGGTAGAACGCTTGCATATGCCACTGGAATTAAACTTGCAAATCCAACTAAAAAAGTGATTGTAGTGGGTGGTGATGGTGATGGTTTGGCAATTGGCGGGAATCACACTATTCACGCATGTAGAAGGAATATTGATATTAATTATGTTTTGATTAATAACTTTATTTATGGATTGACAAATTCACAAACTTCCCCTACTACTCCAAAGGGAATGTGGACAGTTACTGCGCAGTATGGAAATGTCGATCCTGCTTTTGATGCATGTAATCTAGCAAGTGCAGCAGGAGCAAGTTTTGTAGCCAGAGAATCGGTATTGGATCCTAAGAAACTTGAAAAAGTTCTGGTGGAAGGATTCCAACATGAAGGATTTAGCTTTTTTGATATTTTTAGTAACTGCCATGTGAATCTTGGTAGAAAAAATAAAATGGGTGAGGCAGTTGATACGCTTAAATGGATTGAAAATATGATTATTTCTAAGAAAAAATATGATGACCTAAGCGATGAAGAAAAATCAGGAAAATATCCTACTGGTATTTTATTGCATGATACAAATAAAATAGAATATTGCAAAGCTTATAAGCAGGTGCAAGAAAAAGCACAAGCTAAAAAAGGAGGTGCTAAATGAGAAAGCAACTTCGTTTTACTGGTGTAGGTGGGCAAGGGGTATTGCTTGCAGGTGAGATCCTAGCAGAAGCTCAAATCCGCAATGGTGGTTATGGGGTTAAGGCAGCTACTTATACTTCACAGGTGCGTGGAGGTCCAACAAAAGTAGATATTTTGCTAGATGATGAGGAGATTTTATATCCTTATGCTAATGATGGGGAGGTGGAGTTTATGCTCTCAACTGCTCAAATAAGCTATGATCAATTCAAAGGTGGTTTAAAAGAAGGGGCGACAATTGTGATTGAACCTAATCTTGTAACTCCAAATGATGAAGATAGGAAAAAATACAAAATTTACCCTATTCCTATTATTACAATTGCTAAAGAGGAAGTTGGAAATGTTGTTACGCAATCTGTAGTAGCATTAGCAATCACTATTACATTAACAAAATGTGTGGATAGGGATTTGGTTTATGATACAATGATTAGCAAAGTTCCCGCAAAAGTGATAGAGCTTAACAAAAAAGCTTTTGAATTGGGCGAAAAATATGCCAAAGAAGCTTTAGAAAAAGGTTCTTCGTAATTTTCTTTTTTGATATTCTCTCCTTGTTTTAAACAAGGAGAGAATATTTATACTTCAAATCTTAAAAATCTATATTCAAAAGATCAATCAGCTAAAAATCAGTTTCTTAAAGTGATTATATAAAAATATATATATTTGAAATGTTAAAAAAATATTGACTTTAGAGGTTGTATCAATGTAAAATTATTCAATAAAAGAACAGAGCAAAACTTTATTTTTGCGCCTTAAGAATAAAATTTTAGGATTCTCACAATGGATATTGAAAAATTGCCTTTTGGGAATTTGCTTTTGGATAAAGCAGATATTAATTATGAACAAAAAATGAAAATTCTCAATCAAACACAAGAAATTCTAGACGACTTTAAGTTGGATTCTAGCAAAATTTTGGAGCTTGATAATAAGCTTGCTATTTTTTATGATGGAGAAGAGGGGATTGCAGCATCGGTTTTAGGCTTTGAAAAACAAGCAAGTCAAGAGTTTGAAGTTTCTTTATTTGAGATTAGTAGCATTAATAGAGTTAATGGCTATTTAGGAAATTTTCAAGCTGAGTTAGAAAATGGCGAAATACACAACTTTTCTCAAGCGGTAATGTTTGTCTATGATGAGAATCTTTTGCGTTTTAATGGATTTTTTAGTGTGGCTGATTTTGATAATCCCGATTCACTAATGAGTGCTTTAAAGCAGAATCTAGGAGAATATTCTTACAAAGAAATCATTAGTTATAGGGATGATTTTTGTCAATATCATCACAGACGCGAAAAGTATTGCACTAAATGTGTAGATGCGTGTCCTACTTTTGGTGTGGGAGCTAATGATAGTTTGATGGAGCTTGTGTTTTCGCCTGTAGATTGTGTAGCCTGTGGAGCTTGTGTGGGGGTATGTCCTACGAGTTCTTTGGAATATGAAGAATTACCCAAAGAGGGCTTGGAAGAAATCGTGGAGTTATACCAAGGTCATAAAGTTTTTCTGTGTGATGTGGCAAGTTACAAAGAATTAGTTAATCAAGAAATCATATTAGATAGTAGTCTTACACCGCTTATTTTGCCTACTTTGAAAATTTTAAATGAAAATGATTTGTTGATGTTGCTTCAAACCACTCAAAATGAAATGATAGTGTTTGGGGAGAGTAGTGAGGCAATTAGTTTTGTTAATAATATTACACAGCAAATTTACAAAAGAGATTGTATTGTTGTTGTGGATTCTCTAGAGAAAATTAATACCTGTGCTAAAGAGCTCCAAACATTTGAGACATATTTGTATAAGAATCGCTATTCAAGATCACATCGTGAATCGTTTGCTCAAAGAATCCAATACATGATAAAAGACAATAATTTTGGGATTGCTAAGAGTGTTGCGCCGGTATTTTATGGGGATTTAAAAATAGAAGCTGATAAATGCACTTTGTGTTTGTCTTGTGTTGGGGCTTGTAATGTGAATGCAATTTTTGCCAAAAGTGATGATTTTTCTTTGCGGTTTAATCCTTCGCTTTGCACGACCTGTGGGTATTGTGTTGATTCTTGTCCTGAAAAGATTATGGAAGTTAGCCGCGAGGGAATGAGACTAGAATCAAGCTATTTTAAAAGTAGGGAACTTGCCAAAGATGCACCATTTTTATGTGTAGAATGCAAAAAGCCTTTCTCCACAAAGAAATCTATTGAAAAAATCAAAACAATGCTTAGTGCCTCTTTTAGTGCTAATCCCAAGAAATTACGAACTATTGAATGTTGTGCGGATTGTAAAGTAAAAGTGATGTTTCAAGATCAAGTAGCGCAGCATTTTGCAGAAAAATAAGGGTAAAAGATGTTAAATAAACTATCTAAAGAAGAGCAAATAAGCATAAAAAATGCAAGAATCTTATATTATGATTTTTTTTATGGATTCTTTGTATTCGAAGTGCTTGGAGATAGAGCTAAAGTTGCTAAAAAACAGATTAATATTCTTAAACAATCTTCTTTAAATGAAGTGGTGGAAGCAGATTTTTTGCTTTTAGAGAATGAGATTAATCAAAATGGAATGGAAAATATTAAAGAAGAGTTTTCTAGGCTTTTTGCCTTGCCTTTTGGGGGAAAGCAAGTTGGAATGCACCTATCGCATTACTATGAGGGTTGTGTGGGTGGAGATAGCCTATTGAAAATGAGAGGGATTGTTAAAAAAAGCGATATTCGTGTGAATTCTAAAGAGTTCAAAGAAACAGAAGAGCATCTAGGTTTTTTATTTGGCTTTATGAGATATCTTGTAGAAAATGATGATGAAACTTTGGCTAAAGAAGTATTTTTGTATGTTAATCAAGCTTTTTTTCAGTTAGTAAAGGAGATTAATGAAAGAGAAGATTCAAAGTATTATTTGGCATTAGCAAGAATTTTAGAGAGCTTTTTGAAGTTTGAAGAGGAGATTTACACATAAAAGTATGAGTAATCTCACAAAGACTTTTTTGTTTAAAAAGGTCTTTTTGGGATTATCCCAAATCTCAAATTTAAGGAGCTTAAATGGAGAAGAGTAGGCGTGAATTCCTAAAAAACGCTACTAAAACTTCAATAGCTATCGCTGGTGTGAGTGTTGCATTAGCAGGCTGTAGCAAAAAGGGAAGCAGTGAGAATCTGGTTCGTGGGAAGTCGCCCAAGACAGAGATTCTTTATCAAAAGACAAAACAATGGGATATGTATTATTCTGTTGCAAAATAAAGGAGGTTAAGCTATGAGTGAGACATTAAAAAGACGTCAAACAAGGCGTGCATTTTTGAAAATGACAGCACTTGGAAGTTTGGCTGGGGCTAGTGTAGCCTTAGGTGCTGATAGTCAAAAAACTATGCGTCCTGCAACTACTCAAGAGTTACAGGAAAAATATCCAAACTCTCAAAAAATCAAAACAATCTGCACCCATTGTTCAGTGGGCTGTGGAATCGTTGCTGAAGTAGTTGATGGTGTGTGGGTTCGCCAAGAAGTTGCACAAGATCACCCTATTTCTCAAGGTGGGCATTGTTGTAAGGGTGCTGATTTGATTGATAGAGCAAGAAGTGAAACAAGATTGCGCTATCCACTTGAGAAAAAAGATGGAAAATGGGCACGATTAAAATATGATGAAGCAATGGATAAAATTGCTGCTAAACTTAAAGAAATTCGCGAAGAGAGCGGACCTGATGCGGTTATGTTTTTAGGTAGTGCAAAATGTTCAAATGAGCAAAGCTACTACATTAGAAAATTTGCGGCTTTTTTTGGAACTAATAATATAGATCATTGCGCAAGAGTTTGACACTCCCCTACAGTTGCCGGTGTGGCAAATACATTTGGGTATGGTGGAATGACAAACCATCTTGGCGATATGATGTTTTCAAAATATATCTTAATTATTGGTGCAAATCCAGCTGTCAATCACCCTGTATCGATGGTTCATATTTTAAGAGCCAAAGAAAAAGGTGCTAAGCTTGTTTGTATTGATCCTAGATTTACAAAAACAGCAGCAAAATGTGATGAATTCCACCGCATAAGAAGTGGGACAGACATAGCCTTTGCATACGGATTACTTAATCACATTATTGCTAAAAATCTTTATGATGAGAAATTCTTAAAAGAGCGTGTTTATGGCTATGAAGAAATCATCAAAGAAGCACAAAAATTCTCTCCAGAAGTGGCAGCAGATATTTGTGGAATCCCAGCAGATGAGATTAGACATATTGCTGAAGAAATGGCAGCAGCTAAACCTGCTAGTTTGATTTGGAATCAAGGTCTTACTCAACACACAGTTGGAACTTCTAATACAAGAATTATGCCTATTTTGCAAATGTTTTTAGGTAACATTGGTAAAAATGGTGGGGGTGTAAATATCCTTAGAGGTCATGATAATGTGCAAGGTGCATCAGATATGAACAATCTTGCTGATTCTTTGCCTGGTTATTATGGTTTGGGTGAGCCGGCTTGGAGACATTTCTGCAAACACTGGGGTGTTGATTATGAATGGATGCTAGGGCGCTTTAAAAACAAGGAAATGATGGGTGCAACAGGTTTTGCGCATTCAACTTGGAAATTTGGTGTTTTAGATGAAGAAAATATGGCAAATAATGGAGGAACAAAGCTTAGAGCATTGGTTGTAATTGGTTCTGGTATGACAACGGTTTCTTTGCTTGATTTACAGAAGAAAGCAATGGATCAGCTTGATTTGGTTGTTTTTGTTGATCCTTATGTGAATGATTTGGCGATTTATAGCGATAGAACCGATAATCTATTTATGCTACCTGCAGCATCTCAAATGGAAACAGCAGGTTCTGTAGCAGCGACAAATAGAAGTTATCAATGGCGAAGTAAGGTTATGGAACCGCTTTTTGAATGTCGTCCTGATGAAGAGTTTTTGTTTGGTTTAGCCGATCGACTAGGATTCTTAAAAGAATATCAATGGAGATTGTATGATATTGCAAAATCCAAAGGAAGAGATCAATTTATTTGGCCTGATGATGCAACAACAGAATTAACCCAAAGTATTCGCAGTATTGGTTTGCAAGGAATGAGCCCAGAGCGATTAAAAGCACACCAAGAAAATTGGCATATGTTTGATAAAGTAACTTTGGAAGGAACTGGTCCATTTAAAGGTGATTATTATGGGTTGCCATGGCCTTGTTGGAGTGATAAGCATCCTGGAACTCCTGTGATGTATGATGACAACATTCCAGTTATGCGTGGTGGTATGGGATTCCGTGTGAATTGGGGAGTTACAAGCCCAGATGGACAAAGTATGCTAACTGAAAGAACTCTGCCAAATGCTAAACACCAAGGTGGGCACGCTCCTGTAAGTGCTGCAAATGCTGAATCTTTGGGCATTAAGCTCACCGAAGAAGAAAAACAAGCAGTAGCAGGAACTACTTTTGCTATGGGAATTGGAAATAATATCCTAGTAGAAAAAGCCCTTGAAGCAGGACTTTGTCCTTATGGAAATGGTAAAGCAAGAGCAAAAGTGTGGAATTGGTATGATCAAATTCCATTGCACAGAGAACCATTGCATTCTGTGCGCGGAGATTTGGTAAGCAAATACCCAAGCTTTCCTGATAAGAAAAATCACTTTAGAGCAAATATTAAGTATATTTCTCGCCAAACAGAAAAAGATTGGGTAAAAGATTATCCAGTTAATATGCTTAGTGGGCGACTTGTGGCACATATGGGAACAGGTGCAGAAACAAGAAGTGCAAAATATTTGGCTGAAGTTGAGGGCGAAATGTTTGCAGAGATTCATCCAGATAAAGCTGCTGAAATGAATATTAGAAATGGCGATAAGCTTTGGATTTATGGAACTAATGGTGCTAGAATCTTAGTGCCTGCAAAAATCTCTACAAGAGTAGATTACAACAGCATTTGGTTACCGCAAAACTTCTCTGGTTTAGATCAAGGTAAATCAAGACTTGAAAATTATCCAGAAGGCACAAAGCCTTATGCTATCGGCGAATCAGCTAATATGATTTCAAGTTATGGATTTGATTATAATTCTGCTTGTCCAGAGACAAAATGCGGTTTATGTCGAATTGAAAAAGCACAATAAGGAGTGAAAAATGAGTAATACTAATCAAGAAATACTTGCAAATTTCTCAAGAATCAAATTTTATTGTGATACTAATCGATGTATAGAATGTCATGGGTGTGATGTAGCTTGTAAAGAGGCACATCATTTGCCTGTTGGCGTTAATCGCCGTAGAGTTGTTGTGCTCAATGAAGGACAAGTAGGCAAAGAAAGCGCTGTATCAGTAGCTTGTATGCATTGTGCTGATGCACCTTGTGCGCAAGTTTGCCCCGTAGATTGTTTTTATATCCGTGCAGATGGAATTGTTTTACACGATAAAAAGACTTGTATTGGTTGTGGTTATTGTTTGTATGCTTGTCCTTTTGGTGCTCCACAATTCCCTAAAAATGGTGTATTTGAAAGTCGTGGTGCAATGGATAAATGCACTTTCTGTGCAGGTGGTCCAGAAGAAACTAATAGCGAAGAAGAATACAGACTTTATGGACAAAATAGAATCGCTGAGGGTAAAGTGCCAATGTGTGCAAGTATGTGTTCTACTAAAGCGCTTTTAGCAGGAAGTAGCGAAGAAGTGTCTAATATTATTACGCATCGTGCAACCGTGAGAGGCGAAAATATGCCAAATGCTGTGCCAAATGTGTGGAAAACCGCTTATGGAAATTAGGAGGATTCTATGAAAGCTTATAAAAATTTCTTTAGAATCTTTGTAATTTTAATGGGATTTGCTTTGACTTTATGGGCGGCAAATCCAAGCGTTCCACAAGAAGGGGGTAAGCAATATGCAGAAGTGATTGAAGGAAATAATGCTTTAATGCAAAACCCTATGAACACAAAACTTTATGGGGGACCTGAAGTAGAAGCAATTAAAGACTGGGGAGTGAATTCTCCAAATGCTACAGGTTGGGGTGAGATCTTCACTCTTTTGCAAGGGCATTATTTTGCGACTATTTTTGCAGTTATTGTTATTTTAGTTCCTTTAACTTTTTTAGCCCATTTTATTGTTGTAGGGCAGAAAAAATTTTCTCATGGTCGAAAAATTAAAGTTTTCTCGCGTTATAACATTATAGTGCATTGGTGCGCTGCAATCCCTTTTGTAATTTTGTGCTTAACGGGATTGGTTATGGTCTTTGGTGATAAACTTGGCGGAGGTGGCTTTGTTAGATTTGCTAGAGATGTGCATGGAATTGTAACGATTTTGTTTGCAATTTTTGGTATTTTGATGTTTTTAATGTGGGTAAAACCTGCACTTTTCAAACTTTATGACATTAAATGGCTAATGATTATGGGAGGTTATTTAAGCAAAGAAAAGCGTCCTATTCCTGCTGGTAAATTCAATGCTGGTCAAAAAATGTGGTTTTGGGTTTGCACACTTGGTGGGTTTATGATGATTATTTCTGGTGTTTTTATGTTCTTCCAATTTAGTGATATTGAAACGCTAAGAATTATGGCTTTGGTGCATAATGTGATAGGATTTCTTATTATAGCACTTTTGATTACTCATATTTATATGGCTGTTTTTGCTATTGAAGGCGCATTAAGCTCTATTATTGATGGAAATATGGGTGAAGAAGAAATTGCTATTTTACATAGCTATTATTATCAAGAAATCAATAAAGCCTAAGATGAATCAATTTTGTCAAAATTTACAGATAGAGCAAATTTCTCCTAGTGGATTTAGTTCCACTAGAGAGGATTGTGTTGTTAAAGAAGAGCGCATTGCTTTTTATCTTAATGGTCAAAAATTACTCTCTGTAATGAGTATCCCTTATGAGCAAGATTATCATTTTATTGGTTTTTTATTAAGTGAAGGCGTGATTAGCAATCTTTCGTGTATTGATTATGTTGAAATTGCAAAAGATGGAAAATCTGTGCGATTAGAGGCAAAAATAGATAAAAAAATGTTGAAAAGTCTTTTTAGAGAAAAAACTTTAACTTCGGGTTGTTGCGTTGGTGTTGCTGGTAATTTAGAAGGCAATGTCATTACTAAATTTATTGAAAGTCCCTTTAAAGTAACGACTGAAAAAATTTTTGAACATTTAAGTTTTTTTGAGACAAATACAGAGCTTTTTTCTAAAACAGGTTGTGTGCATAAGGCGATGCTGGTTTTGGGGGATAAGATTTTTATTTCAGAAGATATTGGTCGGCATAATGCAATTGATAAGGTTATGGGCAAGGCAAGGATGTTGGGTTTTGAGACGCACGATTCTATACTTTTTGTAAGCGGGAGATTGTCTTTGGAGATGATTGTTAAGGCGGTTATGCATAATATTCCTATTGTAGTTTCTAAGGCTGCGGCTACTTTTATGGGGATTAAAGCTGCTCAAGAAACAGGAGTAACACTTATTGGCTTTGCTAGAGGTAAAAAGGCAAATGTCTATACACATAGTGGCAGAATCATCAGATAACAAAGCCCTATAATAACTTTTGAGTGTTTTTAAAGAAAACCAAAAAAAGTAAATAGAAGTGTAAAAAAGTAATTTAAAAAACAAATGAAAGTTTGCAAAATAGCTCTAGGTTTAATTTAATAAAGGGTGAGGCAAGAGTTGTTTTATAGATTTTTGATTGCCCAAAAATGCTTTAGTAAAGTGGTGATTCTAGAATTGTTAAGATATTCTTGGCATTTTTTGGGCAAGATTTTATGTAGAAAATTATTTAAAGGTATTTTAAATGGAAAAAATACATAGTCGCAAAGAATGGATTAGGAATCTAAAAAGCCAAATTATGGGTTTGTATAGCGCTGGAAAGAGCGATAAGGAGATTAAAAAACAGATTCGTGGAGAATTTAATAAATATTCTACAACACCAGAAAAAATCATACAAGTTATTTTTGCAGTTTTGCTAATTGGATTTATCTTGCTTGGAATCCACATTGGCTATACTATTTTACTATGGGAAGCAAATCTTTATGCTTATAATGATTCTTTGTGGTCTCCATATGTTTCAATGTTGATTTTTGGCATAGTGTGTGTGCTTTTGTTTATGATTTTTAGCTTTTGGTTTGGATTTTTTATGGACTGGCTACTCTATCACAAAGTTCTCAATGATTCTTTGGATGAAAATTTTTATCTTAAATTGTTTAAAGCTTTACTTGTTTTAACTTGCCTAGGGTTTATTGTTTTTATGGTTATGGTTTTTGTTGTGGGGTGGCAAATTTCTGAATTTTATGGAATGCCCTTAGGGAGAAGTTTGTTTGAAACTTTTATGGAGATTATTGATTGATGGAAGTTGGTGTTATTAAAAAGCTGAAGCTTGCTAGATTTGTGGAATTTGGAGCTTACTTACAAGATAAAGATGAAGAGGTTTTGTTGCCTAAGAAATATTTGCCAAAAGATTCTAAAATAAATGATATGATTGAAGTATTTTTGTATCATGATTCAGAAGGGAGGGTGATTGCCACAACGCTAAAACCTAAAGCGCAAAGGGGTGAAATTGCTGTTTTAAGAGTGGTGGATAAGAATTATTTGGGTTGTTTTTTGGATTTAGGAATTGCCAAAGATTTATTTATGCCCACCCAAAATCCACAAAAATTTAGTATAAATTCTCAAGTGCTAGTGTTTATCACCACAGATAAACAAGGGCGTTTGATAGCTAAGGGGAATATTAAGTCTTATTTAAAGGACTTAAGAGATTGTAATAATCAAGAACTTAGAGCTTTTTCTAAGGTAGAAATATTCCCTTTTAGAAAAAGTGAATTGGGCTATGAATGTGTTATTAATGGAGAGTATCTTGGGCTTTTGCATCAAAATGAAGTATTTGGTGGCATTGAATTTTTTGTTAAAAGGGAAGGGTATATTAAAAGAATCTATCCTAATGGAAAATGTGATTTGTCTCTCAAGCTACCTTTGGCTAAAAAAGATTCTGCTAGTGAAGCACAAGAAGTGTTAAAGAAGCTAAAAGAGAGTGGAGGACATTTAAAAATGCATTATGATAGCAATCCAAAAGAGATTGCAAAGATTTTTAAAATGAGTAAAAAATCTTTTAAAAAAGCTTTAACTTCCTTAATAGAACAAGATAAAATAATACTGAAAGCCAAAGAAGGAGTTTGGCTAAAAGTTTGAAAAAATATAAATTTTTTCAGATAGAGTTAGATTTTAGATAATTTTTGCTATTCTACGAAACAATTCTTTAAAAAAGGAGAGGGTATGAAAAAGAACATTGTGTTTTTTGAAGCAAGAGGCGGAAGCGATAAAGGACCTGATGGTTATAGAAAAGATACTATGCCTATGGTTAATGCACTCAAAGCCAAGGGTTGGAATGCGGAAGTTATCTTTTTTACTGATGATATTTTGCGAGACCAAACAGAGCGCAACAAAATCTATGAGCATGTCAAGAATACTGCTGATGGCTATGTCTCACGCGTCAATCCAGGGAATCTCAAGGAAGAAAAATTGTATTTTGATGTGTTGCGTAAGCTCTGTGCTGATGGGCTTGTAGGTATGCCTCATCCTGATGCAATGATAGGCTATGGTGCCAAAGATGCACTCACAAAACTTGCAGATACAGAGCTTGTGCCTAGCGATACCTATGCGTATTATGATCCAGCAGAAGCCAAACGCATTGGGGTAACATGGAGTGATATACATGATTTCAAAAAAACATTTCCAAAAACTCTAGCTAAGGGTGAGCGTGTCCTAAAGCAAAATCGTGGATCTACAGGCGAGGGAATTTGGCGTGTGCGTTTAGAATCTCCAAATGATTATGGCAAGGTTAATTCACTGCCGCTTGATACAAAAATAATCTGCACAGAAGCCAAAGATAACCACACAGAAGAGCGAAAATTGGGAGAATTTATGGATTTTTGTGAGCATTATTTGGTAGGTGATAATGGTATGCTTGTAGATATGACATTTTTACCGCGTATCAAAGAAGGGGAAATTAGAATCCTTATGTTATACAAAACCCCTGTATATGTCGTGCATAAAAAACCAGCTGAAGGTGGCGATGCCTTTTCTGCAACACTTTTTAGCGGGGCGAAATATCGCTATGATGAACCCAGAGATTGGCAGAGCCTTATTGATTGGTTTTTAGCCCAACTTCCAGAGATTCGATCCAAGCTAGGAAATTATGATTTGCCACTTATTTGGACAGCGGATTTTATTCTTGATACAGATTCACAAGGCAAGGATAAATATGTCTTGGGTGAAATTAATTGCTCGTGCGTAGGCTTTACTTCTCCAGCAGAATTTATGGAAAAAATCGCTCTTATGGTGGGTGATACTATCATTGATATTGTAAGTAAGCAAAAAGCTTAGATTCTAGAAATTTTGGCATTATTAGGAGAATGGGGTTAGATTCTAAGATAGATTGCTCTATCTTAGAATCGGCATTATACTTCAAATAAATCTGTGCTAAGGTATCTTTCACCTGTATCGCATAAAATCGTTACGATATTAGCATTAGGGTATTTTTTAGCAATTTCTTTTGCACCCCATAGATTTGCACCACTTGAAATTCCTACCAACACACCTTCATTTTTTGCAATTTTTCTTACTTCTTGTGCCGCCCACTCTGCATCAACTTGCAAAACCTCATCAATCAAACTTGTATCCAAAGTTTCAGGAATAAACCCTGCTCCAATACCTTGAATCTTGTGAGGTCCGGGGGCACCACCGCTAATAACAGGCGAATTTATTGGCTCAACGGCAATAATCTTTACATTGGGATTTTTTTGCTTTAAGACAGATCCTACACCGCTTAAAGTCCCGCCTGTCCCAACTGCACTCACAAATACATCAATCTTGCCATCCATTGCCTCCAAAATCTCTAGCGCGGTAGTTTTGCGATGCACTTCAGGATTTGCCTTGTTTTGGAATTGCTGCAATACAAGAGAGTTTGGAATCTCTTTTTGCAATTCTAAAGCGCGAGACACAGCACCTTTCATACCTTGTGGTGCTGGAGTAAGCTCTAATTTTGCACCAAATGCGCTAAGCAACTTGCGTCGCTCAATACTCATAGATTCTGGCATTGTAAGAATAAGCTTAATGCCCTTAGCTGCACACACAGAGGCTAAGCCTATACCTGTATTCCCACTTGTTGGCTCGATTAGAATTGTGTTTTCATTGATCTTACCCTCGCGTATCGCACTTTCAATCATATTAAGCGCAATCCGATCTTTAACCGATCCACTTGGGTTAAAAAACTCACACTTACCATAAATATTAGCCCCACTTTCTTTGGAAAGCGATTTGATAAACAAAAGAGGGGTATTGCCTATGCCCTCACTAATAGACTGCATAACCTTCATGAAAACTCCTTAAGACATACTAAAATAAAAAAATTAAATACTTAAAATAAGTGTATTGATTTATACAAAAAAAAATATTTTTTGTCAATGGATGATTATATTTTTTGTGTTTAGTTGTTTCAAAAGCAAACATTAGAGACAAAAAAAGAAAGTTTAAATTTTTTTTGCCTATTTTTTAAGATTTTTTTTGTATGATTTTGGAATATTATAAAAGTATTTTAAGGAGTAGTCAATGAGTTTTTTCACAGAATATCAAGAACAAGTCAAACAAAGAGCAGAGCAAAATATTCCTCCACTTCCTTTAACAAAAGAACAAGTAATTGAAGTGATTGAATTATTAAAAAAAGGCGAAAGGCAAGAGGAGTTAATCGATTTATTGTCTAATCGTGTTTCGCCGGGTGTTGATGAAGCAGCTAAGGTTAAGGCAGAATTTTTAAACCAGATTGTGCAAGGTGAAGTCAATATTAGTGGTATTTCTAAAGTTTTGGCAGTAAAATTACTTGGCACTATGCTTGGAGGCTACAATATTACTCCTTTAGTAACAGCTTTAAATTCTAGTGAAGTAGAAGTGGCTAAAGCAGCATCGGAGGCTTTAAAGCATACTTTGCTTGTTTATGATTCCTTTAATGAAATTGCAACACTAAGCAAGAGTAATACCTATGCCAAAGAAGTGCTAGAATCATGGGCTAATGCAGAGTGGTTTCTCTCTAAAGAACCTTTAGCAGAAAAGATTACAGCTGTAGTTTTTAAGATTGATGGCGAGACAAATACTGATGATTTAAGTCCTGCAAGTGATGCTTTTACGCGAAGCGATATTCCTTTGCACGCACAAGCTATGTTAAAAAGTCGCACCCAAAATGCCTTTGGTAGAATTGAGGAGCTTAAGAAGAAGGGATATCCGCTTGTTTATGTGGGTGATGTCGTAGGGACAGGAAGTTCTAGAAAGTCAGCTTGCAACTCTTTAGTATGGCATATGGGGCGAGAGATTCCTTATATTCCAAACAAAAAGGCAGGTGGTTTGGTGATTGGTAGTGTCATTGCACCAATTTTCTTTAACACTTGTGAAGATAGTGGTTGTTTGCCTATTGTTGCACCTGTAAGTGAGCTTAATGAAGGTGATGTTATAGAGATTTATCCCTATAAAGGTGAGATTTGCAAAAATGGAGCGGTAGTTTCAAAATTTGATTTAAAGCCTAATACACTTGCTGATGAAATTCGTGCTGGAGGCAGAATTAATCTCATTATTGGTAGAGGATTAACCGCTAAGGCAAGAGAGTTTTTGGGAATGCCAAAAGAAGAAATTTTTGCAAAACCTCAAATGCCAAAAGGGAGCACACAAGGATTTACACTTGCACAAAAAATGGTGGGTAGAGCCTGTGGAGTTGAAGGGATTTTGCCGGGAACTTATTGTGAGCCTAGAGTAAGCACCGTTGGTAGTCAAGACACTACAGGAGCGATGACACGCGATGAGATTAAGGAACTCGCTTCTTTAGGATTTAGCGCAGATTTTGTATTGCAAAGTTTTTGCCATACTGCAGCTTATCCTAAACCCGCAGATGTTAAACTCCATGCAACTTTACCACAATTTATGAGTAGTCGCGGTGGGGTGGCTTTGAGACCGGGTGATGGTGTTATTCACTCTTGGCTTAATCGCATGGTATTGCCAGATAGTGTTGGGACAGGTGGGGATTCGCATACGCGTTTTCCCATTGGAATTAGTTTTCCTGCAGGAAGTGGGCTTGTAGCATTTGCAGCTGTAACTGGTTCTATGCCACTTGATATGCCTGAATCAGTGCTTGTGCGATTTAGTGGCAAAATGCAGCCTGGAATCACATTAAGAGATTTGGTTAATGCAATCCCTTATTATGCAATCAAGCAAGGATTATTAAGTGTAGAAAAAAAAGGAAAGAAAAATATTTTTAGCGGTAAAATCTTGGAGATTGAGGGCTTACCAGATTTGAAAGTTGAACAAGCTTTTGAGTTAAGTGATGCGAGTGCAGAGAGAAGTGCAGCAGCTTGCACGGTTACCTTAAACAAAGAGCCCATTATTGAATATTTAAAATCCAATATTTCGTTGATTGAAGCTATGATTAAAGCTGGTTATCAAGATAGTGCAACTCTAAAAAGAAGAGCGCAAAAAATGCAAGAGTGGATTGATAATCCTGTGCTTTTAAAAGCTGATTCTAACGCGCAGTATGCTGCTGTTATTGAGATTAATCTTGATGAAATTACGGAACCAATTTTAGCATGTCCTAATGATCCAGATGATGTGGCAACGCTAAGTGAGATTTTAAATGATCCAAATCGCCCACATAGTATTGATGAAGTCTTTATTGGAAGCTGTATGACAAATATTGGGCATTATCGTGCTTTAGGGGAGGTTTTGAAGGGCGAGGGAATGGTGCCTACAACCCTTTGGATTGCGCCACCAACAAAAATGGATGCTAGAGAGCTTACAGAGGAGGGATATTATTCAGTCTTTGGGGCTGCTGGAGCGCGAATTGAGCTTCCTGGTTGTAGTTTATGTATGGGAAATCAAGCGCGTGTTAGAGATAATGCAGTTGTATTCTCAACTTCCACAAGAAATTTTGATAACCGAATGGGGAAAGGTGCTAAAGTTTATTTGGGGAGTGCGGAATTGGCAGCACTTTGTGCATTGCTTGGAAGAATCCCAACAAAACAAGAATATTTGGATTTAATTCCTAAAAAACTGCAAGGAAAGGAAAATCAAATTTATCGTTATTTGAATTTTAATCTTTTGGAAAATTGGGAACTAGATTAATAAAATTTAAGGCAAGATTGTATTAAAGAATCGCTATCTTGCCTTAAAATAAATTTAAGATTTAGGGTTATTTTTAAAACAAAGTTGATTCTGCTTTATTGTTACAAATGTTTGCAAATACTTTTTAAGTTTTTTTATCTTTCTTTTTTTAAGGGTTCATCCTTTTTATCGATGATTTTTGTTATTTTGTGATTTTGGACTTTAAAGTTCAAAAGATAACTTTTATTTTTTGTTAATTTTTATTTAATAAAAAAAAAGATAAAATTTTTGGGATTGCAGTGGTAATCATAATTTTATTTTATAAGGAGTATTAAATGGAGAGGTGGTTTTTGTCATTATCTTCAGTATTAGTGGCTTGTAGTCTTACTTTGAATGCTAATCCTTTGATTCAAAGTGCAAAAGATAATGGATTGGTACCTTTACCAAAAAACCAAAAAGAGGTCGATAAAGTATTGCGAGAAATGGGAGTGGAATTTAGCCCTTTTACTGAAGCTAAAGCTGAACTTGGTAAAAAATTGTATTTTGAACCTCGTTTATCTAAAAGTGGAATTATTTCTTGTAATACCTGTCATAATTTAGGAATGGGCGGAACAGATGGAATTTCAGCAGCAGTAGGTCATAAATGGACAGTAAATCCACACCATTTAAATTCCCCAACAGTTTATAATTCAGTCTTAAATGCTTCTCAATTTTGGGATGGAAGAGCAGGGACACTTGCTGATCAAGCCAAAGGACCTATTGAAGCAGAGCCTGAAATGGCAACACCTGCAAAGCTTGCTGTTGAAAAAATTGCTTCGTTACCTGAATATGTAAATGAATTCAAAAAAATATACGGAAAAGATGGGGTAACTTTTGATAATATCGCTGATGCAATTGCAAATTTTGAGCGAACTCTTATTACACCTTCTCGATTTGATAAATTTTTAGAGGGAGATACAAAAGCATTAACCAAAGCAGAGCAAGAGGGATTGCAAGTATTTTTAGATAAAGGTTGTGCAGCTTGTCATAATGGAATTAATTTGGGGGGAACTATGCAGGCTTTCCAAGTAGCTGGACAATATAAATTTGCAAATTTAGGGGATTTCAAAGGTGATGCTAATGGAATGGTTAAAACTCCTACTTTAAGAAATATTGCTGAGACAGCACCTTATTTCCATAATGGAGCAATTTGGTCTCTTAATGATGCAATTCAAGAAATGGGAAGTGTGCAACTTGGAATTGAAATTTCTAAAGCAGAAGCAGAAAAAATTTCTACATTCTTAAAATCTCTCACAGGTGAAAAACCAGTTGTTACTTATCCACAGCTCCCTATTTCTACAGATAAAACTCCAAAGCCAGAGCTTTAAGTAATCTGATAAATCATCAATAAGCTAGATTCTAGCTTATTGACAAATTTCAATTCCTAGGATTTTATCTCCTTGTTTAATTAAATCGAGGACTTTTAAACTTTCTTCATCTTCTATTTGCCCAAACACTGTATGCTCTCCATCTAAGTGAGGCTGTGGAGCAAAACAAATAAAGAATTGACTGCCTCCTGTGTTACGACCAGCATGTGCCATTGAGAGTGTTCCTTTTAAATGTTTATGGGGATTGTTTTGTAACTCGCATTTAATAGCATAGCCTGGACCACCTCTGCCATCGCCATTAGGGCAACCTCCTTGTGCAACAAAACCTGCAATAACGCGATGAAAATTTAATCCATTGTAAAATCCATTTTGAGCTAAAGAAGCAAAATTGGCTACTGTATTGGGTGCTTCATTGGGGAAAAGTTTTACTTTCATATCACCTTTTTCTGTATGAATGATAGCATTTTGAAGTGATTTTAATTCTTCCTTTGAAAGATTGAATTCTTTTAATTCCATTTTAATTCCTTGAATTTTAATTTTTGTTTTTAAAGGGTTTTTATTGTAGTATTTTATGAATTAAAGATAAATAATTTTGGAGTCTATTTTTAATATGCTTAAGATATTATTGAGTTTGTTGTGTGTGTTAAATTTGTATGCGCAATCACCCAAGTGGCTAGATAGCGGATTGAAAATTGTTTCTTCTTTTGGAATACAAGATTATAAAGAGGGTTATGGCTTAATTATTAATGAAGGTTTAATTATTACAAGTGCGAGTTTAGTTTATAGAGAATCTAAGGCAAAAGATATTTTACTCTATGATAGCCAATCGCCTAGCTATGTAGTTGCCTGTCTTAGTCATGCAGAAATATTAGCTTTAGATTCTAATCTAGACTTAGCAATTTTAAAGCCACAAAAATTCACAGATATTTATTGCAATATTCTTCCAGAGCCAAATTTACGAGCTTTAAATTTTAGAGAAAAATCTTTTGATATTTTTAATAATTCTTATTTAAAGACTTTGGATAATTCTTTAAAAATAGAGTATTTTTATGAACAAGAGTGGTCTAATTTTGCCACTGAACAAACTATATTAGGGGCGATTAAAAATCTCCCTCAAGACAAAAATGAAGAAATGTTAGGAATGCCTTTGTTTGCTGAAGAAAAATTTGCAGGAATTATGCAAGAAAAGGGCAGTGTTTTGGGGGGTCAAGAAATTTTAAAGTTTATTTGCAAAATTCATCAAACCACTTCTATTTTAGATTCTTATTTAGATGAGAAAAAGTATTGCCAATAAAGCGCTTATGCTAATGCTTATTATTAGCGGAATTAAAGTTAAATAAGGATATAATCTAAAACTTTTTTATAAAGCAAAAGGGAATAAATGTCTGATTTGTTAAACCAAGATATACAGAATGTAAATATTGAAGACTCTATTAAAGAGAGCTATCTTGATTACTCAATGAGTGTAATTGTGGGGCGTGCTTTGCCTGATGCACGAGATGGATTAAAGCCAGTTCATAGAAGAATTTTATATGCAATGTATGAGCTTGGAGTAACTTCAAAAGCAAAATACAAAAAATCTGCAAGAATCGTTGGAGATGTTATTGGTAAATATCATCCACACGGAGATACGGCGGTTTATGATGCTTTAGTAAGAATGGCGCAAGATTTTTCTATGCGCCTAGAATTAGTTGATGGGCAAGGAAACTTTGGGAGTATTGATGGTGATAGTGCAGCAGCTATGCGTTACACTGAAGCAAAGATGACTCAAGCAGCCGAAGAGGTTTTGAGGGATATTGATAAAGATACAGTGGATTTTCTCCCAAACTATGATGACACACTCAAAGAGCCTGATATTCTTCCTAGTCGTTTGCCTAATTTGCTTGTTAATGGTTCAAATGGAATTGCTGTGGGTATGGCTACTAATATTCCTCCACATAGAATTGATGAAATTATTGATGCTTTGGTGTATTTAATTGATTACCCAAAAGCAGAGTTGAATGAAATTTTACAATTCATCGAAGGACCAGATTTCCCCACAGGTGGAATCATTTATGGTAGAAATGGTATTAGAGAAGCTTATGAAACAGGGCGTGGTCGAATCAAGATTCGCGCTAAAACCCATATTGAAAAAACTAAAACAAAAGATATTATTGTAATTGATGAGATACCCTATCAAGTCAATAAAGCAAGATTAGTAGAGCAAATTGCGGAATTAGCTAAAGAGAAAGTGATTGAAGGCATTGCAGAAGTAAGAGATGAATCTGATAGAGATGGAATAAGGGTGGTCGTGGAATTAAAAAGAGAAGCAATGAGTGAGATTGTTCTTAATCATCTCTTTAAATCTACGCCAATGGAAAGCACTTTTGGGATTATTTTACTTGCTATTTACAATAAAGAGCCTAAGATTTTTACACTTTTGGAATTGCTTGGTTTATTTATTTCTCATCGTAAGAGTGTGGTTATTAGACGCACAATTTTTGAACTTGAAAAGGCAAAGGCTAGAGCGCATATTTTAGAGGGCTTGAGAATTGCTTTGGAAAATATTGATGAAATTGTTGCCTTGATTCGTTCTAGTAGCGATCCAAAAGTTGCTAAAGAGGGTTTGATTGAGAAGTTTAATCTTAGCGAGATACAAGCACAAGCGATTTTGGATATGCGTTTGCAACGCCTAACAGGCTTAGAGAGAGATAAAATTGAAAATGAATATCAAGAATTAATTAAAGAGATTGAATATTTAAGCTCAATTCTAAGAAGTGAGGAATTACTTAATAAAATTATCAAAGAAGAATTGCTTGAAATTAAAGAAAAATTTAGCACAAAGCGTTTGACAGCTATTGAAGAGGATTATGAGAGTATTGATGTGGAGGATTTAATCCCAAATGAAGCTGTAGTGGTTACAATGAGTCATCGTGGATATGTCAAAAGAGTGCCAGTTAGGACTTATGAAAAACAAAATCGCGGAGGCAAGGGTAAAATTTCTGCTAATACACACGAAGATGATTTTATTGAAAGCTTTTTTGTCTCTGACACACATGATACGATTATGTTTATTACTAACAAAGGGCAGTTGTATTGGTTAAAGGTTTATAAAATTCCAGAAGCAAGTCGCACCGCCATTGGAAAAGCAGTGGTGAATCTAATTAACCTTGCACCTGATGAAAAGATTATGGCTACTATTACAACAAAAGACTTTAATGAAGACAAGTCTATTGCATTTTTCACAAAAAATGGAATCATCAAACGCACTAATTTAAGTGAATTTAAAAACATTCGTAGTGTTGGGGTAAAGGCTATCAATCTTGATGGTGATGATGAGCTTGTAACAGCAAAAATCATTCATCCGGAGATTCAGCAGATACTTGTGGTTACTTATGAAGGAATGTGTGTGCGCTTTGGCGTTGATAATGTCCGTGAGATTGGTCGGGTAGCGCGAGGGGTTACAGCGATTAAATTCAAGATTCCAGAAGATTATGTAATCGGTGCTACCGTGGTTTCTAGCGAAAATGAAGAAATCTTAAGTGTTAGCGAAAAAGGTATAGGAAAACGCACGGAAGTTAATGAATATCGCATTACTAATCGTGGTGGTAAGGGTGTTATTGCAATGAAGCTCACTGGTAAGACAGGAAAACTTGTGGGCGTAGTTAATGTAGATGAGAATATGGACTTAATGGTCTTGACTTCTAGCGGAAAGATGATTCGTGTTGATATGCAGACAATTCGCAAAGCAGGACGTGCTACAAGTGGTGTGATTATTGTTAATGTAGATGATGATAAAGTTGTCTCTATTGCAAGATGCCCTAAAGAAGAAAAAGAAATAGAAGAAGATTTACCAGAAGGGGATAATGGATTATTAGAATTTAACAATGGGGAATAATGCATAAAATATTCTTTGGAATTATGATTTGCAGTATTGTTGCAGGGGCTACAGAGTATATCTTTTCTTATAGGGTAGCTATTAAAAATGGAATTATTTTGAATGAAAAATATTATTTTTCTCCTGCAATGTTGAGTGCTAATTTGTTGGATAAAATTAAAAATCCTTATAAAAAATGCGAGATTGTGCATAATAGTAAAAGCGAAAGAGAATTTTTAGATTTTGCAAAAGAGGAAATTTTAGAATGTTTTTTTAAATGGGGTGTGAAGCTAGAAGATAGAAGCAAAGCTTCTAATTATCAAGGCGAGTTTGTAAGCCTTTTATCAATCCCTGCAACGCGCATTAAAGTTGAATATGAAAGGGGGATTGCTACAATCTATCATCTTGTAGCAAATAAAAAGGAGAAGTGATGAAGTTAGCTATTGTTGAAGATGATATTAATATGAGGAAGTCTTTAGAGATTGCCCTTGGTGAATATGAAGAATTTGAAGTTGTGAGCTTTAAAAACGCTAAAGATGCACTCAAAAAACTTGATGATAGCATTGATTTAATTATCACTGATATTAATATGCCACAAATGGATGGAATTGAGTTTTTAAGGGAATTAAATGGGCGTTATGAAGCCTTGATTATCACGGGTAATGCGACTTTAAATAAGGCAATTGATTCAATTAGGCTTGGAGTGAAAGATTTTCTAACTAAACCTTTTGATATTGAAACTCTGGTGGCAGCGATTCATCGTGCTAAAAAAGCCAAAGAAATAATCGCTAAAATCCCTAAAAAAAGTGAAGAAGCTGAAGGGCAAAGCTTTATCTCCACTTCTCCAGCATTGCAAAAAGCTCTAATGCTTGCAAATAAAGCTGCTAAAACTGATGCATCAATTTTATTGTTGGGAGAGAGCGGGGTTGGAAAAGAAGTGTTTGCTAATTATATTCACAATAATTCTCTTAGAGCAAAAGCGCCTTTTGTTGCAATTAATATGGCAGCAATTCCTGATAATCTTCTTGAATCAGAGCTTTTTGGTTATGAAAAGGGTGCCTTTACAGATGCAACAGAAGGGAGAGCAGGGAAGTTTGAAAGTGCTAATGGCGGAAGTGTGTTTTTAGATGAAATTGGAGAAATGCCTGCTAGTCTCCAAGCAAAGCTTTTGCGCGTTTTGCAAGAAAAAGAGATTGTAAGACTTGGGAGTAGTAAGCCAATTAAAGTGGATATACGCTTTATTGCAGCCACTAATGCAGACATTCAAAAAAAGATTAAAAAGGGTGAGTTTAGGGAAGATTTATTTTTTAGACTACAAACAATTCCTATTCATATTCCACCATTACGCGAAAGGATAGAGGAGATTATTCCGCTTTGTGAATGGAAACTAGAGGAAGTAGATAAACAATATGGAGTGGGAAAGAAAAAATGGGGAAAAGGAGCAAAAGAACAATTGCTTTCTTATAGATGGCCTGGAAATATTAGAGAGCTTTTGTCGGTTGTGGAGCGAGCTGCGATTTTATGTGAAGATGACACTATTATGCCTGAGGATTTGTTTTTAAGCTCTAGAGAGAGTGGTGGAGCCAAAAAAATCGCTAATTTAGAGGAAGAATTGATTTATGAAGCACTAAAGGTGTCTGATTCGGATATAGATAGTGCAGCTGAGCTTTTGGGAATGCAAAAGCAAGCATTGTTAGAAAAAATAAAACATTACCATATTAATTTTTAAGGAGTTGTTTATGAAAAAGTTTAATGTTGCTGTTGTTGGGGCTACTGGAGCTGTTGGTGAAGAGATTTTTAAGATTCTAGAAGAAAGAAATTTTCCTATTAATAAACTTGTGCCTTTGGCGAGTGCAAGAAGCGTGGGGAGAGAAATTACTTATAAAGATGAAGCCTATAAGGTAAAGGAGCTTACTCATAGTGTTTTTGAAGAAGAAGAAATTGAGATTGCCTTTTTTTCTGCAGGTGGAAGTGTGAGTGCGGAATTTGCGCCAAGTGCCGCTAGGGCTGGGGCTGTTGTGATTGATAATACTAGTCATTTTAGAATGCAAAAAGATGTGCCTTTGGTTGTGCCTGAGGTAAATCCGCAGGATATTGCATTGTGGGAGAAAGCTGGAATCATCGCAAACCCTAATTGTTCAACCATACAAATGGTGCAAGTTCTAGCGCCTTTGCACAATGCTTTTAAAATCAAAAGAGTGGATGTTAGCACTTATCAAGCTGTTTCAGGTGCGGGCAAAAAGGGAATGGAGGAATTAGTCTTGCAAATGCAGAAGTTTTTTGAATTTAATATGGATTCAGTAGAGCCAAAGGCATTCCCTCATCGAATCGCACTTAATCTTATTCCACATATTGATGTGTTTTTGGATAATGATTACACAAAAGAAGAAATGAAAATGGTTAATGAGACCAATAAGATTATGCATAGTGAATTTGCAGTGAGTGCGACTTGTGTGCGTGTGCCTGTTTTAAGAAGCCATAGCGAATCTATCACCATTGCTTTTGAGCAAGAAGTGAGTGCAGAGGAAGCTAGAGAAGTTTTAAGAAAAGCAGAATCGGTAGTTGTCATTGATAGTCCTAAAGAAAAATCTTACCCTATGCCTTCTTTGGCAACAGATACTGATGAGACTTATGTGGGTAGAATCCGTGTTGATAATTATGATAAAAAGATTTTACACCTTTGGTGCGTGGCAGATCAAATTCGCGTTGGTGCAGCTACTAATGCAGTAAGAATTGCGCAAAAATGGGCAGAAATGCAAAAGTAAATCAAGGAAAAATTGATGCAAAAAGTCCATTCAATTCTTTTTGTTTGTTTGGGAAATATTTGCCGATCTCCTTTGGCAGAGGGGATTGCAAGGCATTTGGCGCAAAAAGAGGGTTTGAATCTTAAGATTGATTCAGCAGGAACAAGTGGTTGGCATATTGATGAACCACCCTGTGCTTATTCTATTGCGATTGCTAAAAAATATAAAATTGATATTTCACAGCTAAGAGGGCGAAGGGTTAATGTTTATGGTGATGATTCTTTTGATTATATTGTAGCAATGGATAGGCAAAACTATCAAGACTTGCTTTCAATGGGATTTAAAAAAGAAAAAGTCAAACTTATAGGAGATTTTGGGCTAGAGGGTCAAGATATACCTGATCCCTATCATTATAAAAATTTAGAAGGATTTGAGAAAATTTATACTATGCTTGAAGTGGCGATTAAAGCACTTTATAGCACGATTAAAGATTAGTCTTTAAGTGTTGTATTGAATAGAAATTCCCATTTTGGGGAGATTAAAGAAATTTTCATCTAAATAATAAATATTCTTATATCCCATCTCAACTAATTTACTCCCAAAATCCGCTGCGCTTGCTCCACTATGACAATAAAGCACGATTTTTTTATCGGGATTTTCTTGTGCAATAAAACCAATTCGCGAAAGAGAAATAAGATTAAGCGCATTGGAAATATGACTAATGAGAAAATATCCTCTAGAGCGTAAGTCAATAATGATGCAATTATCAAGTTTATCATTTTGTAAATCAATTGGCTTAGCTAAGCTTTTATTTTTAATATACATTTGCACCCTTTATGAAATTTTAGCTAGAATCAAAGAATGAAAAGAGTTTATTATATCACAAAAAAAAATACAAATAAAACAATCAAAGCAGTGGAATATTTGGAGCTTTTAGAAATTTGCTTTATAGAAGATTCTGCGCTTAAACAAAAGATTAAAGAAGTAGATGGTTTGCTTTTTACTTCCAAAAATGCCGTTTTTGCCTTAGAGCATTTTGCTCCTAAAGAATGCCAGAATCTGCCTTGTTATGTGATTGGAGAGGGAAGTAAAAAAGTGTTAGAAAGTTTTGGTGGCAAGGTAGAATTTGTAGCTTCTACTGCTTATGGGGATTTATTTGGTAAGGAATTAGTAGAGATTTTACAGAAAAAAAAAGTGCTTTTTATTCGTGCTAAAAAAGTCGCTTCTAATCTCGTAGAAATTTTAAGAAATGGAGGGATTTTGGTGAGTGAATCAATTTTGTATGAGACTAAAATTTTATCGATTCCTGAGGTTGATAAACAGAGAATTAGTGATGATTCTATTTTCTTTTTTAGTGCCCCCTCAAGTCTTAAGGCTTTTTTAAAAAATTATGCTTGGAGAGATAGCTACTTGGCACTTTGTATTGGTAAAAGCACTGCTAAAGTGGCAAAGGAACTTTTAGGGGAAAAAGCAAAAATATTGCTTTCGCCTAAAATTGACATAGAAAATTCATTAGAATTTGCTAAAGAACTTGCCATGGAAAATAATAATGAGTAAAATTAATTTAAAAACAGCCACAATTCCAAGATTATTTTTCACTTATTTTTTACCCTCATTGGTTGCAATGTTAGCTTTATCAACTTATTCCACTATTGATGGAATCTTTGTGGGTAAAAAGTTAGGCGAAAATGCCTTAGCTGCCATTGGGATTGCGTGGCCCATTTTTCCCATCCTTATTGCCTTTGAATTGCTTTTTAGTGTAGGCGCTGCAGCGATGAGTTCTTATTTTTTGGGAAAAGGAAAGCCTTTTAGGGCTAGAATCATCTTTAGCTCCGTTTTTTATTTTGCAGTTTTTACTTCTTTGGTGGGCGGAATCATACTCTATTGTTTTAGCGATACGATTGCCTTGTATCTTGGATCTAGTGAGACTTTATTGCCTTTGGTTATAGAATATACAGAGATTATTTATTTGGGGGCTTTTATTATTGTCTTACACCCAATGCTTGATATTTTTGCCATCAATGATAAACAGCCTATTTTGGCGATGATAGCAATGATAGTTGGGGCTTTGATGAATATTGTTTTAAATTATCTTTTTTTATTTGTTTTAGAGTGGGGGATTCACTCAAGTGCTTTGGCTACAATTTTGGGGCATGGGATTGGAATGTGTATTTTATTACAACATTTTTTACGCAAAAAGGGAGATTTATTTTTAATCAAAGCTTTTGATATTTATGCAATTTTGATGGCAACCAAAAATGGTATCCCTCAAAGTAGCTCTGAAATTAGTGTAAGTATGATGATGTTAATTTTTAATCATACTATTGTTGGAATTGCTGGAGATAGGGGATTGGCGATTTATAGTGTTTTAATGTATGTAGGTATCATACCTTTTACCATTTTATTATCAATGGCTCAAGGGATTCAGCCTATTGCAAGTTTTAATTATGGGGCTAAGCTTTTTAAAAGAGTAAAAGAAGTTTTTTATTTTGGTTTGGGGTTTAGTTTATTGGGAGGAGTGGCGCTTTATATTAGTTTTTATTGTCTGTCGCCTTTGATTGTTCCTTTGTTTTTGCAAGATAATATTGTTTTGCGCGATCCTAGTTTGATTAATGATGTAAAAGTAGCTATGGATATTTATTTTTTAGGTTATGTTCTTTTGGGGGTTAATATTGTCAGTGCAATTTTCTTTCAATCCATTCAAAGAACAACAAGTTCATTTATTATTACTTTTTCCTATACTTTATTTTTTGCTTTGTTTTTTGTTTTGATATTATCAAAAATTTATGGATTTATAGGAGTGATTATTTCCTATCCTCTTGGGATTTTGTGTGCAAGTTTTGTTTCTTTGGTAGTTATATTTTACGAACAAAGATTTGGGATTTTAAAAATCAAATATTAATAAAAAATTTAAGTTTTTGATTAATTTAAATTATTAATAAAATGTTTATAAAAGTAAGAGTAGTATTGTCTTCATGAGTTAGGTATTTACTCAAAAATTATTTTTTTAGGAGGTAGTTTATGGCAACTCGAAAAGAACACGACTTTATAGGAGAGCTTGAAATACCAGAAGATGTTTATTACGGAGTGCAAACTTATCGCGCAGTAGATAATTTTCATATGACACAGCGTAAATTAAGAGACTATCCATTTTTTATTAAAGCTTTTGCGCAAGTCAAAAAAGCTGCTGCTTTGGCTAATAAAGAAGTAGGGGTTTTAGATGCGGATAAGGCAGATGCTTTAGCGGCTGCTTGTGATAGATTGATTGCAGGAGAGTTTATTGAGCAATTTGTTGTTGATATGATTCAAGGTGGTGCTGGAACTTCTACTAATATGAATGTTAATGAAGTGCTAACTAATATTGCACTAGAAAGTATGGGACATAAAAAAGGTGAATATCAATACCTTCATCCAAACGATCACACAAATTTGGGGCAATCTACTAATGATACTTATCCAAGTTCTATTAAAGTTGCAGCACATAAGAAGCTAGGGGATTTGCTTGAAGCAATGGAAGAATTAAAAGAAGAGCTTCTTAAAAAAGCTGAGGAATATAAAGATTATATTAAAATGGGAAGAACGGAGCTTGAAGATGCTGTGCCAACTACTTTGGGAAATACTTTTAATGCCTTTGCGAGTTATATTAAAAGCGATATTGCAAAACTTAAAGCTGCAAGAGAGGTTATGGAAGTTTTAAATCTTGGTGCAACAGCAATTGGAACAGGAATTAATTGCCATCCAGATTATAAAAATGTTGTTGAAAGAAAAATGCAAGAAATTACTGGAGTAAATTTTAGACCTGCAGAAGATTTGATTGCAGCTACTCAAGACACTGCTGATTTTGTTTATGTAAGTGGTTGTTTAAAGACTGCTGCAGTAAGACTTTCTAAGATTGCTAATGATTTAAGATTAATGAATTCAGGACCTCGATGTGGATTAGGCGAAATTAATTTACCTAAAATGCAGCCTGGAAGTTCTATTATGCCTGGTAAGGTAAATCCTGTGATTTGTGAAGCTGTTGGTGAAGCTTGCTATGAAGTAATTGGCAATGATGTAACTATTATGCTTTGTAGCGAGAGAGGAGAATTTGAGCTTAACGCATTTGAACCTGGAATTGCCTATGCGCTTTTTAATTCATTGGTTGTGTTAGAAAACGCTATGAAAACTTTAGCGCAAAAAGCTATTAAGCATTTAACTGCAAATCCTGAGGCTTGCAAGCAATCTGTGCTTAATTCTATTGGAATTGTAACAGCTTTTAATCCAATTTTGGGATATGAAAAATCCGCAAGTATTGCAAAAGAAGCTTTGCAAACTGGAAAATCAGTGGGAGATATTTGTTTGGAGAGAGGATATTTATCTAAAGAAGAAATTAGTGAAATATTAGATCCAAAAAATATGCTTAATCCACAAATGAAAGCAAAGAAATAAGGTCTGCTAATGGAAATGATTATGTTGATTTTGCAAATTATTGTTCTTTTGGGTGCAATATTTGTTGGTATTAGACTTGGTGGTATCGGTATTGGTTACGCTGGTGGTATCGGCGTTGTTATCTTAGGTCTTTGTCTTGGTATGAAACCAGGCACTATTCCTTGGGATGTTATTTTGATTATTATGTCTGTAATTGCGGCTATTTCTGCAATGCAACTTGCAGGTGGTTTGGATTATTTGGTTCAAATTGCTGAGAGAATTTTGCGTTCTAATCCAAAATATATCAACTATTTAGCCCCAACGGTAACTTATTTTTTAACAATTCTTGCAGGGACAGGACACACTGCGTTTTCTATGATTCCTGTTATTGTTGAAGTGGCGAAAGAACAAAACATTAAGCCATCAGCGCCACTTTCTATTGCAGTTGTTTCTAGTCAAATTGCAATTACTGCAAGTCCTGTTAGTGCGGCTGTGGTGTATATGAGTGGTGTGTTAGAGCCACTTGGTTGGAGTTATCCAGTTTTACTTGGAATTTGGATTCCTACTACTTTTATTGGTTGTATGCTAACTGCTTTTGTAATAACTCTATTTACTGATCTTGATTTAAGCAAAGACCCTGTCTATCAAGAAAGGTTAGCTCACGGATTAGTTCAAGCTCCTATTGGCTCACAAAATATGGAATTAAAAAAAGGTGCAAAGCTTTCTGTTGGAATCTTTATTATTGGAGTGCTTTGTGTGGTGCTTTATGCTACTGCTATCTCAAAAGTCGGTGGCAAACCGGTTCTTATAGAAAATGTCATTGTCCCTAGAGATGCTGCTATTATGAGCTTTATGCTAGGTGTGGCTACATTTATTACAATCTTTTGTAAAATTGAAGTTGGCAAAGTAGCCGATACAAGCGTATTCAAATCAGGTATGGTAGCGTGCGTATGTGTTTTGGGTGTTGCGTGGCTTGGTAATACATTTGTTGGTGGTTATACAGAAGAGATTAAAACTCTAGCTGGTGATTGGGTTAAGGCTGTTCCATCACTACTTGCTGTTATATTCTTCTTTGCGGCTATGCTTCTATACTCTCAAGCAGCAACCGCTAAAGCTATCACTCCAGTAGTTGTCGCAGCATTAGGAATTACAGCGGCAAATCCAGGCGATTCTTATATGCTTGTTGCTTCATTTGCAGCAGTTTCAGCCCTTTTTGTGCTTCCAACTTATCCTACTTTGCTAGGTGCTGTGCAGATGGATGACACAGGTTCTACAAGGATTGGAAAGTATATTTTCAATCACGCCTTTTTAATTCCGGGAGTTTTGGCAATTGTCTTTAGCGTTATTCTCGGATTTTTAGCGGTTTCGCTCTTTTAAGAATTTTTCTATCCCCATTTTTTGGGATAGAAAATACTCTATAAAAAAACAACTCACTCTACTTTGCTAGAATTCTTTTTATTTCTTGTATTCTTTTTGTATCGCTTGGATGTGTGGAGAAAAAATCTGAAGTTTCTTTGTTGCCTTGAGACATTTTTTGCCAAAAGCTTAAAGCGGCTTGTGGATTGTAACCTGCCTTTTGCATAAGTATGATTCCGACTTCATCAGCTTCAAGCTCGTGATGACGGCTAAAGGGTAGCATGATTCCAATATTACTGCTGACATTATAAGCTTTATTAAAAAGATTATTGTATTCAGGATTTTGTGTGCCAACAAAGATTTCAAGGATACTTCCACCTAATTGTTGTAAGGTTTGCATACTCATTCGTTCAGCGCCGTGTCTTAAAATTGTATGCCCAATTTCGTGTGAAATCACTACAGCAAGTTCATCATCGTTGCTGATTAATTCCATTAAGCCTGTATAAACAAAAACTTTACCACCTGGGAGACAAAAGGCATTTTGGGCTTTGTTTTCTATTAGATAAAATTCCCAATTAAAATCAGGGCGATTGGCGATAGAAGCAATTTTTTGTCCTACGCGTTTTACCATAGCTGTTTGTGTGGTGTTTTGACTTAGTTTTGATTCTTTTAAAACTGCAAGAGCGCTTTGCTCCCCTAAGGCTTTTTCTTGTTGTTCATTAAGAAGCATAAGTTGAGTGCGATTAGTGTAGATTGTAGATGAACAAGCGCAAATTAGCAATGCTAAAACAAGCCAATAAATTTTTTTTAAAATAAACATTTTTAATACTCTTAAGTTATATTAGTCAATTTTTAAAACTGCTAAAAATGCCTCTTGTGGTAAATTGACTTTACCAATGGCTTTCATACGCTTTTTCCCTTCTTTTTGTTTTTCAAGTAGCTTTCGTTTTCTAGTAATGTCTCCGCCATAGCATTTTGCAGTTACATTTTTTCCCATTGATTTAACCGTTTCTCTGGCGATAATCTTGTTCCCCACACTTGCTTGAATCGCTACTTCAAAAAGTTGTCTTGGGATAATTTCTTTCATAGCTTCTACAAGTTCTTTTCCTTTTTCATAAGCTTTGCTTTTTGGCACGATAATGCTAAGCGCATCTACAATTTCTCCTGCCACGCGAATATCAAGCTTAACTAAATCTCCCTCTTGATAGCCAATTGGCTCATAATCAAAACTCGCATAACCCTTTGTGCAAGATTTTAATTTATCATAAAAATCCATTACGATTTCATTAGTAGGAATATGATACTCTAACAATACTCTTGTTTCTTGTAAATATTCCATTTTCTTTTGGATTCCACGCCTTTTGCTTACTAGCGTAATGATATTCCCTAAAAATTCACTTGGCACAATAATGGTCGCTTTAACATAAGGCTCTTTAATTCCTGCGATTTTTTGTTCAGGTGGTAATTCGCTTGGATTTTGAATCATAATTATTTCACCATCGGTTTGGGTAACTTCATAAACAACCGTTGGCGCAGTGGCAATCAAATCTAGCCCAAATTCTCGCTCCAATCTTTCTTTGATAACTTCCATATGCAAAAGTCCCAAAAATCCAACACGAAATCCAAAGCCTAAAGCCACAGAGGTTTCTGGTTCAAAATTAAGACTTGAATCATTGAGTTTAAGTTTTTCTAGCGCATCGCGTAAGTCTTCAAATTTGTCTGTATCAATGGGATAAATTCCTGCGAAAACAAAAGGCTTGGCTGGTTCAAATCCTGCAATAGGTTCTTTGGTTTTATTTTTAAAATCTGTTATGGTATCGCCGACGGCTATATCTGTAACATTTTTTAATCCCAAAACAACAATCCCAACCTCACCACATTGAATACTTTTTGCTTTTTCTTGTTTGATTGGATGAGGGTAAAACAATCCCAAAACCTCGTGATTCTTACCACTTCCCATAATATAAATGTTTTGACCAACTTTGATTGAACCATCAAAGACACGCACCAAAGCTAAAGCACCCAAATAGTTATCAAACCAAGAATCATAGATTAAAGCTTTAGTAGGAGCTTCTAAATCCCCTTGTGGTGGTGGAACTAATTCAATGATTCTATTAAGCAATTCAGTAATTCCAATATTTGCTTTAGCGCTAACCTCTAAAGCGTGGCTACAATCAAGCCCAATAGTTTGCTCTATTTCTGATTTTACACGCTCTGGTGCAGCTGCTGGTAAATCGATTTTGTTTAAAACAGGAATGATTTCAAGGTTATTTTCCAATGCAATATAAACATTTGCGATGGTTTGAGCCTCCACACCTTGAGAGGCATCAACAACTAATAAAGCTCCCTCGCAAGAAGCAAGTGAGCGTGAAACTTCATAGCTAAAATCCACATGCCCTGGGGTATCAATGAGATTTAAAATATAAGGTTCGCCTTTGTAAAAATATTTCAATCTTACACTTTGGGCTTTTATGGTGATTCCGCGTTCTTTTTCAATGTCCATTGTATCCATTACTTGCGCACTCATTTCACGCTCAGAAATTGCTCCACAAGCTTGAATTAAACAATCTGCAAGAGTGGATTTACCATGATCAATATGTGCAATAATAGAAAAATTACGAATTTTGGAGAGTGAATCTTTCACAACATACCTTTTAAAATAAAGTTTTGGGCAAAATTCTATCAAAAGTTTGCTAAAAAGGCTTAGAATCTTATCTAATTTCATTTGAGAATGGTGCTATAATTTTGCTTTAATTTTTAGTAAGGAAGTGAGATTGAAAATAATTAGAATCTTGTTAGCACCTTTAGATTTTATTATGAAATATTTTAAGGCTTTGGTGTTTTTATTGATTGTTTTTTTGATTTTTATGCCAAGTTCTAGTGGGAATTCTAGCTTAGCAAATGTAGCTAGGATTGATTTAAAAGGAATGATAATCCAAAGCGATAGTTTTTTAGAAGAACTCTCAAAACTGGAAAACAATCCTAATATTAAAGGGGTTTTGCTTGTTATTGATTCTCCTGGTGGCACTATTCCACCAAGTGTTGAAATCTCAGAAGCGGTTAAGAGGATACGAAGCAAAAAGCCTATTGTTGTTTATGCGCAAGGTTCTATGGCAAGTGGTAGTTATCTAGCAGGAGTGTGGGCAGATAGAATTATTGCCAATAAGGGTGCATTAGTAGGTTCTATTGGTGTGATTTTAAATGGAGTGGATGTAAGTGAGTTAGCAGAAAAACTAGGAATCAAAACACAAATTCTAAAAGCTGGAATCTACAAAGAAGCAGGAACTTTTATGCGTCCTTGGAATAAGCAAGAAGAAGAAATGTTAAAGGGATTAATTAAAGAGCAATATGAAATGTTTGTAAGTGAGGTCGTGGCTGCAAGAAATTTGGAAATCACAAAAGAAGGAGATTTTGCACAGGGTAGGGTGTTTAGTGCTAGTAATGCTTTAAAGCTAGGATTGGTAGATAGCATTGGAAGCATTTATGAAGCGCAAAAAATACTTTTTGAGCTAGGCAAGATTCAAAATCCTATTTGGCTTCAAAAAAGTGAAATGGAAATGTATTTAGAAAAAATTATAGGTGAGAATATTGCACTTGGTATTCAAGAAGGTATTTATAATATATCTTTAGGGTGGTTAAAGGGGTATTAATGCGTTTTGTTATAAAGATACAAACTCCAGATAAAAAAGGCTTGATTGCTCAAATTACACAGATTATTTTTCAATTTAATTTAAATATTTTAAAAAATGATGAATTTGTTGATAAAGAAAATAATCTTTTTTTTATGCGTAGCGAGATTGAGGGGGAGTGTGAAATTGCGATTTTAAAGCAAAAGATAAAAGCTGCTATTAATGATGAATCTAGTCAAGTAGAGATACTTCCTTGCCAAAAAAAGAAAATTGTGATTCTTTGCACTAAAGAGAGTCATTGTTTAGGCGATTTGCTAATCCGTTATGATAGCAATGAGCTAAATGCGGATATTTTAGCGGTGATTTCTAATTATGAAGTTTTAAAGCCTTTGTGTCAAAAGTTTAACTTGCCTTTTATCTGCATTAGCCACGAAGGAAAAAGCAGAGAAGATCACGAAAAACAAATCATTGAAGTTTTAAAACAATATCCAAGTGATTATATTATTTTGGCAAAATATATGCGGATTTTAAGCCCCAATTTTGTTGAAGAGTTTGAGGGGAAATTGATTAATATTCATCATAGTTTTTTACCGGCTTTTGTGGGAGCAAACCCCTATAAACAAGCCTATGAAAGAGGTGTAAAAATCATTGGTGCTACCGCGCATTTTGTCAATAATGAGCTTGATGAGGGTCCAATTATTTATCAAGATATTACTAAAGTCAATCACACAATGGATTGGAAGGAAATGCAAAAACACGGCAGAGATGTGGAGAAAATCGTCCTATCTAAGGCACTAAATCTAGCTTTAGAAGAGAAAATTTTTGTTTATTGCAATAAAACGATTGTGTTTTAAAGAGATAAAAGAGAATTTAAGTGCAAAAGAATCTTATCTTTTCTATTTTGATTGTCATAGCAATGGCTTTTTGGGGGAGTTCTTGGGCTTGTGGAAAGGTTTTAGTGCAGTATGCAAGTGCAGATATTATAGCTTTTTGGAGATTCTTTTTTGCCTTTATTGCTTCTATTCCTTTGATTATGTTATTGAAGGTGCCTTTGCGGATTAACACAGAAAATTTGAAATTTTTATTAGTAGCGGCTTGTTTAAATGGGATATATTCTATTTTCTTTTTTATGGGCTTAAATTATGGTAGTGCAGGGAAGGGCGGTGTGCTTGTTACTACCCTGATTCCTATTTTTGCATATTTATTAGCTTACTTTTTTTCTCGCAAGGAAAACAAAAGCATCAAAGCCAATGAAATTTTAGGGCTTGGAATTGGCATTATTTCTGGGATTTGTCTGCTTGATCTTGGAGGTTTTGAAGAGTTATTTGGTAAATTTAATACATTTTTCTTGTTCTGTGCTTTGGATTGGGCGATTTTAACTCTAGTTTGTCAAAGGATTCGTATTCATCCTTTGGCAATCAATTTCTATATTACTTTTTTGAGTATGCTTTTTTATTCGCCTTTGTTTTTCTTCAAACCACAAATGTTTGAGATTTTTCATTATGATATGAAATTTTGGTCTATGATTTTTGTAGTTGCTGTGCTTTCAACAGCCATTGGGACAAGCATTTATTATATGGGTATTGCTAAGCTTGGTGCGACTAGGGCTAGTTCTTATCAGCTTTTAGTTCCTGCAATGGCTTTAGGAAGTAGTTATTTGATTTTGGGAGAAATACCAAGCCTTTTAACGATTTTTGGTGGTATTTTAGCTATTTTTGCTACTTATTTAATCAATATCCACAAGCCAAAAAAAATAGGGCAGGTCTAAAAACTAGACTAAAGCTACTTTTTAATAAGTGTTTCACCCTTATAGATTCCAAAAACTTTTGAATCGCCATTTTTATAAAGTAACACAACTGGATATTCTTCTTGCATATTACCTTGTTCCATTCCGGGGCTTCCTATTGGCATTCCTGGTGTTGAGATTCCAACGACATTTTCAGGTTTGTTTTCCAAAAGCCAATTAATTGCATCTAATGGCACATGTCCTTCTATGGCATAGCCCTCAATAACGCCAGTATGACAACTTTGATTTTGTGGTGCGATTTTGTATTTTTCTTTGACTGCCATAAAATCGCTATTTTTGTGGTGCGTTACTTGATAGCCATTGTTTTGTAAATAATCTCCCCATTTAATACAACACCCACAAAATGGACTACTATAGATTTCAACTTCTTTGCTTAGTAAATAGAGTGGTGCTAAAAAAGCTAAAAATAAGAGTTTTTTATTTTTCATTTTGCGCCTTTAATTTTCTGTGGATTCTATCATTTTTTGGAAATAATAGTAAAGAGTGCAAAAGGCACTTTGAGAAGCGGTTAAAAATAAAAGTTTGAAAATTA
>NZ_JALAIY010000001.1:995713-1005296 GCF_022664765.1 Helicobacter sp. CaF467b
CATTTTAAAAGATTCTATAAAGGGCAGAGAATCTTAAAAGTAATTTTTGGCAATATAATTTTATTAATAGGGCAAAATAGTATATAATTGTGCTAAAAGTAAGTAGGGGGTTATCTATGTGTGATTATTCTAAATACGAAAATGCCACGCCAAAACAATTAATTAACGCACTTTCTTTGGTAGAGAAAAGAGCTAAAAAGCTAGAATTACAAACAAAAGAGAACAATGAACTTTTTAAGTTTTTAAATGAAAAACTAAAAAACTCTCTTAATGTAAAAAAAAGAAAGAAAGAATATTTGCCAAAAGAACCAACCAAGGCGACAAAAGAGATTTTGGCTAAAAATGAACCTTTACCTTATAAAAACTTTGATGATTTGCTCAATGCTATTGATAAAGAAATCAAGGCAGAAAATGCGTAATGAAGTTTTTCAAAATAGTTTTATGAAAGATTTAAAGCTGATTAGAAAACAGCAATGGGATATTGAAGTAATCAAAAAATGCGTTGAGGATTTAGCAAAATTAGATATATTGCCTCGAGCTTACAAAGATCACGCATTAAAAGGAGATTTTAAAGATTTTAGAGAATGCCATATTTTTGGAGATTTGGTTTTAATCTACAAAAGAGACAATAAAGAGGTTAATTATTATCGAATAGGAAGACACCAAGACTTATTTAAGGGCTATTAAAATAAAAGTTTGAAAATTATAGTTTTCAATACAAAATATTAGAATCTTTTGATATAATTGCAGTTTGTAGAAATCTTACAAAATCCCGTTTCCATGAATCTTAACCTTGCTTAAGATTAAGCTTGAATCAGATTCAAATCAGGATTTAAAATATTCTTAAGGAAAAGATATGCGTTATCCCATTGACTTTAAAGATGATTTTGCAGAAAACTTGTTATTTTGGATTGAACGCTTTGTGTATAGCAAACTCAATAGTCTCTCAAATCATCAAGTGCAAAACAAAAAAGATATTATTATGCCACTTAATTCTTTGCGTAAAGGCGTTAAAAGCATTCAAGAAATCCAAGAAATCTGCAAACAATGTCGCAATGCAGGATTAATCGGAATCAACACTTATATTATTCCGCTATTAAAGCTGTATGAATATTTGAATTATTTGGGTTTGGCTTCATTAAAAGAAGTAGATGAAGAAACGCTTAAAGAGTTTTTGACTATCAATACAAGCTCACTATCAGATGCTACTAAGAAAAACTATCGTGTTGCGCTTATTAACTTTTTTGGCTTTATTGATAAGCAAAATGAAGATGATGATGGCACTTCTTATATCTTTAGGATTGAGTTAAAAAACTGGGGAGGACTACGCGGAAAAAGCGGACAAAAACTCCCCTCTTATATGATAGAAGAGGAAGTGCAGAGATTTTTAAAAGGCATTGATACTTATCCCTTTAAACACCAAGATTTAGGGGCTAGGAATCGCTTGTTGCTAAAAGTGATTATTTACACCGGAATCCGCGTGGGAGAATCATTAAATCTCAAAATCAAAGATATTACACTAGATGGCGATTTTTATGTGATTCAAGTGCGTGGCAAAGGCAATAAACCGCGTGTTGTGATGATAAAGGCAAAAAATATTAGCAATGATTTTTCTTTGTGGATTAATTCGCGCCCCAATGAAGTTGAAAATGATTTGCTCTTTTGTAATCACAAAGGCAAAAAACTCACACAAGCCTATGTTAGTCGCATTGTTGAGCAGGTTTTGCTAACCAATGGAATCCGCAAAGAGAAAAATGGTGCGCATATGCTAAGACATTCCTTTGCTACCCTGCTCTATCAAAAAAGCCAAGATTTGGTGCTAGTCCAAGAAGCCCTAGGACATGCAAGTGTAGAGACTTCAAGAATCTATACGCACTTTGATAAACAAAAGCTCAAAGCTACCACTGAAATAATGTAATAGTGGCATAAAATAAGGCTTACAAAGCCTTATTCAGCGATGAATTTACCATTTTCATCTATTGTGCCCCATTTTCCATTGATTTGGATTCCAATGGGTTTGAAATGGTCAATCTCATCAAATTGTGGGTTGATGACAATTTTTCCGCTTTTATCTATAAAGCCATATTTCCCATTGAGTTCAACCAGCGCAAGTCCTTCACTAAAAGATCCAATCTCATCAAATTGCGGTTCTAGGATAATTTTTCCGCTTTTATCTATTAAGCCCCATTTTCCATCAAGTTTAACTACTGCAAGTCCTTCGCTAAAACTCCAAGCAAAATCAAATTGTGGTTTGATGACAATTTTTCCACTTTTATCTATAAAGCCATATTTCCAATTGAGTTCAACCGGCGCAAGTCCTTCGCTAAAAGATCCAGCATTATCAAATTGTGGTTTGATGACAATTTCCCCATTTTTATCTATTAAGCCCCATTTCCCATTAAGTTTAACTCTAGTAAGTCCTTCGTTAAAATCCTCAATCCTATCAAATTGTGGTTCTAGGATAATTTTTCCATTTTTATCTACAAAACCATATTTCCCCCTTGAGTTCAACCCCTGCAAGTCCTTCGTTAAAACTCCAAGCAAAATCAAATTGTGGTTTGATGACAATTTTTCCACTTTTATCTATTAAGCCCCATTTTTTATTGAGTTCAACCGGCGCAAGTCCTTCGTAAAAACTATTAGCATAATCAAATTGTGGCTTTAGGATAATTTCCCCATTTTTATCCATAAATCCCCATTTTCCATTGAGTTTAATCCTTGCATAACTTTGCATTAAATCTGTAATATTAGCTATGGTTTCATTGTTTTCATTAACAAGATTCCACTTATCATTGACTTTGATAGCTTTTAAATCTTTGTGGTTGTGTATAAAGGCATTGAGACAAGCCTCTTTTTCACCCCCATCGCATTTTTCTTTGTAGATATTGCGGAGCATTTCACAGCTTTTCTCATCATTAGTGTAGCATTGTTTCTCAAGGTTACTCATATAAACCCTGCTGTATTTTCCGCCATAGTAATACTGATACAAACTCACTAGAATCGCTAAAACTAAAACAAAGCCGCTAATTAAGAGTTTATATTTATTTTGTTTGAAAAATTCTTTGGTTTGTTTGATTCTTCTTTCTCTTTCTTCCCTAGCCTTTTGCCTTTTTGCTTCTTGTATTCTTTGTCTTTCTTCTTCTGCTCTTTTTAGCTCTTCTTGTCTTTGCCTTTCTTTTTCGCGTTTTTCTTCTGCTTGTGGATCGTATAAATCATTACTTCCGCATTCTTTGCAAAAACTAGCTATGTCCAAATTTCTAGTATGACAGCGACTACAAATAAGCATCACACTCCCCTTGCTTCTTTTATGATTTCATAGGCTAGATTAATCTCTTTCATCATTTCTTGGGCTATTTTTAAAAGCTCGGGTGGAAGTTCTTTGGAATAGAGATTGTCATAGTGGTATTCTCTAGCGAGTTTTCTATAGTTTTTCTTGATTGTTTCAAAGTCATCATCTTCGCGTGATTTTAGAATCTCATAGGCTTGTTTTAGAGTCATTTTAGAATCATTTTCTTGTTTTTGGCGATTCTGCTCTTTTGAAGTAAAATGATAGATTTGTTCGTATTTTATCTTTAGCTCTCTAAAAACTATGAGATTTAGTCCAAGCCCTATGATGATGCTCTCTATTAGGGTGTTTTCACTATCACTCATTTGTTTGTCAAAATAGGCAAGATCAAGCAAAATACATATTAAAAAATCCACTTCTTGCTGACTTGAAATACGCATACAAGAACAAAGTTTGCTAATGCTTCTACCACCACTTTTTTCAAGTGCAAAAATCTCTGCATAAGAGCTTCTAAAATCGCCATAATCTTTGGAATAAAACAAGTCAATCTTATCAAGCAAGGAAGAGATGAATCTAGATAAATCGCGCGAGATTGAAGCGTTATCAAGTTTTGCCATTTTGGCTAGAAATGCCGCTATGATTGCCGGATTTTTCTCATAAATATAAAGTAGCTTTTGTTTGGCTGGGTGATTTAGCTCTTTTCCACAAAATATGCAAAATTTCGCGTCATCTTCTGGGCTTTCTTTAGAGCATTTTTCACAACGCTTGTAATTTTGGAGTTTGAATTTGAAAAACAAAATAAGCCTTTAGTTTAATCTTGTAAAAATGATTCTAGCATAAATTTGCATTAATATTTGAGAGAAAATAAAAGCTAAGATTTGGGTGATAGAAATAATAAAATTTTAAAATTTTATTATTTCATTGCCTTAGGGATTAACTGCGTTTGAGTTGAATAGCTTCTTGCATTAATTGATCGGCTGTGGTGATTGATTTTGCACTCATTTGATAGCCTCTTTGATAGACAATTAAATCAGTGAGTGCTGTTCCTGTATCCACATTGCTTGTTTCAAGCATATGATCAAGCACTTGTCCGTATTTTAAGCTTGTATTGCCTGTTTCTTCCCACGCTAACAAAGGCGGTCCGCTTACTACGGAAGTTTCTCCATTGATTGTCATTGCATTCATTTTGAAGAGATTTCCCCCTATTTTGCTCAAGCCTTGGTCATTTACAAAAGCAGCGATTCCTATTCTGCCTATAGGTTCAACTTTCCCATTTGTGAAATTTACTAAGATAATTCCATCTTCATTAATAACAATATTATTCATAATTCCTGAAGATGTTCCATCTTGTGTAGCAGATTTAAGTGCTGAATCTGTATAAGCAAAATTGCTAGAAAATTTTCCATCATCACTTTGAGCTAGATTGACTTGAATGCTGCCATTTTGAAAAGCGACTTCAAAAGGTTCGGCATTAGGAGTGCCATCTGCGTTGAAAGAGATTTCGCTAAAAACTGGATTCTCGCTTATCATTGTTTTGCCAGTGCTATCATAGATTGCACTTTTTACTTCCCATCTTTCATTAATAGGTGGAGTTGCTGTTGGATCGCCCTGCTCTAGTAAAACATATTGACTTTTGAGTATAAACTTCTCACCAGAATCACTATACACTTCTGTATTAGTCTCATAAGTAGCGACATTAAGCTGTGTGCTATCTAGGGAATCAGTCATTAAGACTCTCCAGCCACTTGCATCTTCTAAAGGATTTGTATCACCTGCTCCATTTGTTTTTTGATAGAGAATTCCATTAAGAGTAACCATTGCATTTTCTTCATAAGTAGTCCCCGCTTCATATTCTGTAATCATTCCTCTTGTATTTTCTCCGATTTCTTTCCACGCATTTGTGTCTTCTGCGGGATTTTGAGCAATAAGTTCTCCTGTTTCTGGATCCATTACTTCAGTAGTTGGCATATCAGTTCTTTGATAGATTTTGCCCTCATAAACAATAAAGTCTCCTTCATTGTATTCCGAATTTTCTTTATAATTAGCCACTTTAGTAGAATCAACTAAAGTCCAAGAATCTGGATTATCAATAGGGTTTCCTGCATCTTGCCCTTCTCCATTTCTTTGAAAAATGATTCCATTGTAATTTACATAAGCACCATTAGGATAGTTTTTGTCATCTCTAAAAGTTTCTACTTGAGATTGAAGAGCAGATTCTAGAGTTTCATTATTGGTGCTTAATCCTAGTTTTTGAGCTAACCTTCCACTAATGCTTAAATTCATTTCTTGCATAGTGTTATTACTAAGATACAAAGAACAATCACTCGGATTCCCTAGCTCATCAAGCTTCAAAGCTAAGTCAAGTCCAGTCTTTTCTTTAATGAGTGTGATTAGCTCACCTGTAGTTTTAAAGCCGTTTTCACCCTCTGCGCCATAAGTGAAAGTATAATCTATTATTTCTCCATTTTGTTCGATACTAAAAGTAATATCTTTGTAATTTTTGGCATCTAGTAGTTTTCCGCTTGAATCCATTAGAGAATTCATATCAAGTGCTAGGAATTTATCCATACTAAAATTGCCATTTTCATCTTGTAAAATTGTAATCCCTTTAGGGTTTTGAGCACGGTTTAGATTTACTGAGAGATTAACTTGTGTTGTTAGTGTTGGTTGATAGTGCATTTCTTTTGGGATTCTAATGGGTTCTAACACAGAACCGCCCAAATTAGCATAATCTTGCTCAAGATTATTCACACCTGTTAAAGCACCATCAGCAGCTATTTTTCCCAAATTAATCCCATACATATAATAGCCACTTGAATTAACCAAATACCCTTCTCCATCTAAGCTAAAAGAACCATCACGCGTAAAATAATTTTGTTGTGCTCCAGTATAATCAGGGTTTTTTACATCAAATTCACCATTTTTATTTAAACCTACAACAAACCAACCTTTTCCGCTATAAGCGACATTGAAATCTCCATCAGCACTAACATAAGTTCCATCATTAGTATTAATTGCATTAGAACTAATTGTTGTCCCATAGTTATAGTCATTAGACACAGAAGAATTAGAGTTAATGTGGTTTAAATATGTTGAAAAAAGACTTTTAAACTCTGGAGAGTTTGCTCTAAAGCCTGTAGTATTAACATTGGCGATATTATTAGAGGTTACATCAATACCAGTTTGATGGGTTTTAATTCCGCTGATTCCGCTATAAAGTGATCCTACCATTGCTTCCCCCTTAGTCTTTTTTGTAATAAGAAGTTACATAAATAATTGGCACTGTTAAGTGATCTCCTAACTTCACATAAGGCACTCCAGAATCAAACAAGATACTTTGCACTTCACCTCTCCCAAGTTGAGTTTCTTTGTATTGATTAGTGTTGGGATCTAGGTTGTATTCTGCTTTGACTACATAGTCTCCCTTGCTCACATAAGCACCCTTGCTATCTCTTGTATCCCATTCAAATTCTACATAACCTTCTTTGTTAAGGTAAATGTAATTTCCATTTTCATCTTTTTGTGCTAAGTCAATCTCTCGAATCACATTATTATCTTTATCAGTAATTGTAATCTTTGGTTGTCCTTTGGTTGGATCAATAGGCTCATCAAAATAAAGTTCAAATTTAATAGCTTCATTTTTTTCTACATTAAGGGCAGTGTAAGGGGTTTCAGCAATATTACCTATCATACCAACAGTATTGTATCCACCAAGAATACTGCTATCTTGAATGCTTCCTGCTAAAACACCCATTGTTTCTAGCATTTTTTCTTGTGTTTCAATTAGTTTTTGTTGCGCTTCAATTGTTTTTTCATTAGTGCTTTGCATGGATTGCATTGTGGTTGTCATTTGCTCCATAGCATTTTTCATTTGAGTTTGCGCCTCTACTTGAGTTAATTGCGCGGTTTGTGTGAGTATTTCTTGAGTTTCCATTGGTGCAGTTGGATCTTGATTTTTAAGTTGCTCTAAAAACAATTTCATAAAGGCTTCTGTGCCTAATCCATTGTTATCATCCTCTTCCCCTTTAGTAGGGGTATCACCGGGGAATACTCCACCTGTACCACCTGTACCACCTGTACCAGAATCACCATTGCCACCTGAACTTCCATTGTTATTAGCATTGCCATTGTTATTAGCATTGTTATCGTTATTAGTATTGCCTGTGCTATTATCTGTGGAGTTGTCGGTATTTGTGCTATTGTCTGTAGAATTATCAGTGTTTGTATTGTTTTGTATGGTATCATTTTCACCTGTTTTGGTTTGTGCTGTTCTTGCAGTTGCGCTAGAGGCATAATTTAAATAGTTGTTCATACTTGAAATGGCCATTTTGTGCTCCTTTTTAAGCATAATATGAAAAGCTTAAATCCAAATGAGAAATTTCCCTATTGGTTTCCTCGGCTTGTTGATAAATTTGTAAGCCATTTTCGTTCCCTTTTTGCTGTTGCTTAGGGTTTTGTTGTCTAGAATCACTAAAATTTCCTCCACTATTTTGCGAAAAACTATTACCACTCATATCTTTAAAATCCATTGTAACTTCGCTAAAACCAACATTGTTAAGCTGATTTTTAAAATCTTGCATATTTTGCATAAAAAGTTGCAAGGCATTTTGATTAGAGCTAATTTGCACATTAATCTTATCACCCATTTTAGTAATGGTGAGTTCTACACTACCTAATGATTCTGGATTTAACTCCAAAGAAATTTTAGTAATAGGTGGTTTATAATTTTGCAATGCATCTCTTAATTTATCACTAAAATGCAAAAAGGTTTCTCTAGGGCTTAGTAATAAATTATTTTGATTTTGCAAAATGTTTTGGTAAATTTCTTGGTGTATTTTTTCTGTTTTTTTCTCTTTGGTTTCTTTTTCAAACTCTTCGTATTTTAAAATTTTTGTTTTTTGCGGAATCTCTATTTTCAATAAGTTGTCTATGAAATTTTGAGTTTTTTGCATTTCTATATTGGAAGGATTTATAGAAGTAGAATTTACTTTTTGGGCATCATTTTGTTTAATCTCTTTTTCATCTAAAGCATATTTGTTGCTTGAATCTTGGGTAGTTTTTTGAGATTGTTTTCCAAAAGAAGTTTCAAATTTGTCTTTTTTTGTTTTATTGAAAATTGTTGGTGATTGTTTTTCTTCTTGAACTATTTTTTGAGCTTTTATTTGATTTTTTTCTCTTGATTCTTGGGCAAGCTCTATTTTTTCTTTAGTCTCTAAAATATTTTCTTGCTTAAAATTATTTTTTTGAATGCTTTCTTTGGCATCTAATGCTTTGTTGGCTTTATCAATCTTAAAAGAATCAGTTATGATTTCATCACCCTTGCTTTTAGAATCATTTGCTTTAAATGTAGTTTTATCGTTTTCTTCTTTTGTGCTAGGGTTTAAAATTGTGTCTGCTTTTTTATTTGATTCCACATTTTTGGTAGATTTTGGCAATATTTCTTTATCTAAAATTGCAGATTTAACTTTTATTTCTTTTGTGCTAGAGTTTAAAGTTGTGTCTGCTTTTTTATTTGTTTTTGATAGCAACTCTTTATCTTGCAAAATCATATTTAAAAGGTTATTTGCCTGTTTGCTTGGCAAAGTTTTTGTAGATTTTTGTGAAATTTGCACTTCTTGTGGATTGATGATATTTTTAATAGAAACTTCTTTATTGGCTTCATCTTTTATTATGCTTATTTTTTGTAAATTAAGTTGAAGTTTATTGGCTATTTGGGTAATGTCTTTTAGGGTTTTTACACTAGATTGAATATTTTGTGCTTTGGTAAATTCTAATAATTCCTTTGGATTTTTAGGGTTGGGAATTTGTGTAGTTTTAAGTAATTTTTTATCTGTATTTTTAAGATTGGATTCTTGAAGCATTACATTTTGCGTTGATGAGCTTGGGATAGCTTCTTTTTTATTAGTAACTTTAGAGATTTTGCTATTAGGTAATTCTGTTTTTGGTGTTTGTGTTAATAAACCAAAAAGTTCTGCAAAATCTCCCTTATCTTCTTTATCTTTGGAATGTTTTAACAAAAGGCTTGTTTGTTCGCTTTTTTCTGTTTTAATTGTAGGTATCATTGCTAAACTTTAACCATTCATAAAATAGATTTAATTGTCTTTAAGTAAGCAATTTATATTCCATTTTTAGAGACTATTAAATTATAAAAATTTATTATACACCATATGATAAAAACACGCAAAATAGGCGACAATTTGTTAAAAAAAAGAACATTTTGACACAAAAAAAAGACACAATTTACCTTTGAATTTGTATCAGCAAACATTATAGCATTCTCTGCCTATCAAGTCAATA
>NZ_JALAIY010000001.1:1005396-1087476 GCF_022664765.1 Helicobacter sp. CaF467b
GGCATTAAGTATATCTCCAAGTGCTTTAGAGGCTTTAGGAGAGGTGTTTGCCACTTCAATTAAAAAGGCTAAAGAGCTTCCACTCTCATCAGCACGGATTAATTCAATGAGTTCTAACTGCCTTTGTCTAAGTGTGGGCTTGTTGATTGCATTAAGCACTTTTAAAGCACTTGGTTTTAAAGGCAAATTACTCTTTTGCAAAGCATCAATAAGTTTTTGAGTGTTACTATTCTCTCCACTCTTCAGACTTCCTCCAAACTCTTCTCCAAAGGCAAATAAAGCCTCTTTTTCTTCAGGTGTATAAGAGTTATCAAGTATTTTTTGCGCCGCCCTTAAATTTTGAGTGGGTAAATTTCTTACAAAACCCACTGCAATCAAATTATCAGCTGCCTTAGAGATGATCTCTTTAGTCTTTTTTAAAAGAGGCTTTCCTCCTTTTGCTAATCCTAATGCAAGAGCATCTCCTGCTAAACTCAAACTCCCTGCTTCTAGGGCGTGAGCGATGATTTCTTTTGTATTGTTTTCTCTATCTAGCTTGGCATTATTAGATAGCACATCCAAAATCGCACCACCTGCTGCCCCTATTGCTCCTCCTGCTATCGCTCCTGCTACCCCTCCAAGCCTACCAATACTCGCTCCACTCCTAGCTCCTGCCATAGCACCACCTAAGCCTAGTGCCATTTCGCTTTTTATTGAATCAAGTGTGGTGGGGAGATTTTTAAAAAACTCTTCATTGACTTTATAGGCTTCTTCATCTTTGATTAAATACAACTCACCATCTTCTTTGAATTGCGCACTATCAAATCCCACTTTATTTGCGATTGTATTCACATCTTTTAAATATTGTTCTTTTACTTTTGGGTCTTTTCCAAAAAAGGTATTATATACGCTTGTGTTTTGATGATAAGTATTTAGGCGGTTAATGTCATCAATGGCACTTTGATAATCCGCAATAAGATTCTCCGCCCTTTTGGTTTCTTTCCAATTTTCAAACTGCTCAACATCTTCACCAAAAAAATAATCCCAAGCCCTTGCAGGAGCATTTAAATCACCTTTAAAAGCTTGTTTTTCTTGTGGGCTTAGCTCATCAAAATCCTTAGTTAAAGCACTCCGCTTTAGCCTTTCTTCTTCTAAAAGGGCATTTGCTTTTTTTGTGTTATTTAGCCTAAATGTATCAAAATATCCGCCTTTTTCTTCGGCAATTTCATAATTAGTCTTAGGTGAGAGATCTTTAGCATCTATCCCAGTTGCCACTGCGGCTTTGTAGATTTCATTGGTAATTTTTTGATTTTGCGTAGTCGCAGGAGATTGGTAGCTTGGAGTAAGCCCAAAGGTTACATTAGAAACTGCACCGCTTAAGGCTTCTAAACCGCTTTGCCAAAGGCTTGGATTTTGGTATTGCTTCTCTTTTTCTTTGATTAAAGCTAGTGTGTCTTCTTTTTTACTTGGAGCAGAATTAAAGTTGAAATTCCCATTTTGGAGATAATCAAAAACAAAGGCATTTTCATTTAAATTCGCATTATTCTTTTTGGCTTGTGCTTTTAGTTCATCGATTTCTTGCCAATTAATATCACTTTTTGCCTCTTTTCGCAAAAAATCTACAATCTCGCCTTTTTCAAAACCACTTTTTAGCGCACCTTCAAAATCAAAAATCACTTTTTTACTCCCTTTTTTTTCTTGCTATTTTTTCAAAAATAGACTTTGAAATAAAGGGTTAAAGTTACTCCCCAATACAAGCTTTAAGCCTACTTTCCACTTCCAAAAAATAAATACCCAAAGCCTTGTGGCTTTCAAAGCTTCCGTTTTCTTTTGGTTTTTTTGGCATTTGTAAATTGCATTTTACAGGGATAAAAACTTCTTTTGTTTGCACTTGCACACTTGAAGCACAGGCACTAAAAATCAAACTTAAGGTAAGGAGTGAAATAAAGTGAGCTTTTTGCAGAATCTTTTTTAAGAGGTTTTTACTCCACATCACAAATCCATTTTTCATTTTCCAAGCTCCCTAAAAAGCCTCTTATATCCCTCTAACATCGATTGGCAACTCTCATCTTTTAGCTCAATTTCTTTGATGATTTCAATCTCTTTTGGCGGTTTGTTTGCTTTGATTTCTAGGGCTTTGATAGCTTGGTTTTGTTTTTCAACTGCTTCTTTTAGATTTTCCACATTTGACCTACTTAATTGCAAATCTTTTTTTAACTCTGCAATTTCCTCTTTTGCTCCCACATAAAGCCAAAAGATAAATCCCAAAGAAACAACCAAAACCAAACACACTCCACCCAAAATGCTTTTAATATCCATTGTTTGCCCCTTATCCAAATTTACCAAAAAATTTCCACACTAGCACTAAAGGTTTTTCTCCCTTTATTCCACCCGTGTGTTGTTGTTCCAGCAGATTGTGTTTTGTATAAAGCATAATAAAGCTCTTTATTATTCACAATCGCAAAAAAGCTTTTTTCTCTAATATCTCCCTTATTAAATACTTTTGATAATCCAAATAATGCAGTTTCTGTAATAGCTCCCTTTAAATAGTCGCTTTCTTGACTTGTTACATTATTTAAAGAAGTATTTGCTATAGAATTTGTTTTAAAAAAGCAATTCCTCCCCACCAATTCATCAGGCAACATATAAGGAGTATCTGAGTAACCAGCAAATTGAATTATTAATTTGTTAGCATATTCTCTAATGCCCCCCCCCCCTACATCTACGATATATCCATTACCACATAACATAAACATCTTTTACCTCCTTAAACAATTCTATAAATATCTGCCTCCACATACCAACCACCTGTTTTCCTATCAACACCATAAAGACTATTTGCAGTTATGCTTATATCGCTACCTAAAGTATCTATAAAAAACTTCTCGTGTTCTGTCCCAGTTGGACTCCAATACCCATATTTATTAATAGGATAAAATCCTTTCTCGCCTATGGTTAATCCAGCCCTTGCTATTCCTCCATCAGTAACCCAATTCCATTTAAAAGTGCTTTTAACCCTAAGTAACACTTTAGCATTCTTATAACTATCAGGCAATTTTGAAGTATAATCTGTAACTCTTTTAGGCAATTTAAAAACCTCTAAAGCTTCCAAATATTCTCCATTGTTTAAATCAGGTGGTATTTTTACAGGTATTGTTTGATTCCCAAGCATTAGCATTTCACACTCCTAGTTTTATAAATATTTATCATTTCATTTATACTCCCACCTTGCTTTTTTACCCCTTGTGTCCAAATGCACAAATCCTGCATACTCATTATTAGGATTGTTTTTAATCGCTATTCCTAAAGGCAAATCGCCATATTTCTTTAATATATGATGATAGACTACTTTTGTAGGGACTTTATCGACTACAAAATCAGCAGCACTCCCTATTGTGTGTTGTGATCTTAAAGAACCGCCCACTTTAGCATTGTGCTCTTTGCAACGATAACCGCTATTAATGTGAATAGGATTACCAAAAAATTCTCTAATCTCACAAAGCAAATCTACTAACTCATCACTAGGAACGCCTTTTGGTAATTTGCATTTACCACATTTGCATTTAAATTCATCTTCTTTGAAATATTTGTTAGGCTTCATTTTTACTCCTTATTTTTTAATCCACTCTTTTAAAATGCTATAAGCTCTCACGCACAAATACATAAAATTCCTCCTTAGTATTCCTACACCCTCATTCTTCAAAGCCACCTTAAATGCTTTATCACAAATTACCCTCTTGCTAATTTCTCCCACCTCATAGCAATATAGCAGATAATCGTGTAAAACATAGGCTTGTGTCGGACCTCCAATAGGACTTATCAAACTTTGAAAAACTTGTGGTATGCTTCCAAAGTCTGTGTAAAATCCACTTGGTATCGACACATAATGCCCCTCTTTACAATCTTTCACGATCCCATTTGCAATAAGTTCCTTTGGAATCTCTTGCTCGTTTTTAAAAAGATAATTAAAAGTCGCGATGAGCAAAAAATTCTTCCTGCTTACAAATCGCACATTTAAAGTGTTATTTACCAAACCCATTTTTTAGCTCCTTTTCAATGGTATTATTGATATAACGCTCAATTGTCTCGCTTTTAACCAGTTCTTTGAAACCATCTTGTTTGTTGATACATCTAGCTAAAAGAGTATTGCTTTCTTTGAGCTTTTTAGCAAGGGATATATTGTGCGCCAAGCTTAGCACCAAAACAAATATAATCCCCACAATTTGAAAGTGCATAAATTTCTTAAAATTCATTTATCACCTCGCTTAAAACTCAAAATCTCTTTTGCATAAGCAATTGCCCTCTCTATCCCTAAAAATCCAATACAGGCACTAATGCCTACTCTTGCCAAATAGGGCAAATCAGTAGCACTCAAAATTGAATAAGCCACCACACATAAAAAACTAGAGAGAATTATTCTTTTAATGGCAATTTTAAAGCACTTTTTAATATCCTCACTATTATCTAATGCACTCATAAAACCAGCTAATAACCCAACTAACATAATAGGCAATAAATCTAAATATTGATTAAGAGATTCCAAATAACACCTCAATAAAACTAGCAGAGGTTAGCGCAACACTTAAAATTATAAAAAACCACAAAGTTTTATGGATGCTCCAATAATAAGGCTTTAAGTGTTTTGGCACATTGCAGTGATACTTGCCAATCAAAAACCACTTAAAAAGAAAAAAATAATATCGCAACTTCGCCTTTAACATCTCCACCCTCCTAACATTAATAAATATTGCATTACTCTCTCCTTTTTAAGATTCTCCACCTACTGCAATAGGTGTGGTTTCTTGTGTTTCTTGTGTTTCTTGTGTTTCTTGTGTTTCTTGTGTTTCTTGTGTTTCTTGTGTTTCTTGTGTTTCTTGTGTTTCTTATGTTTCTTGTGTTTCTTGTGTTTCTTGTGTTTCTTGTGTTTCTTGTGTTTCTTGTGTTTCTTGTGTTTCTTGTGTTTCTTGTGTTGTTTCTTCCCACACCACTGCTTCCACTTCTTCTTTATTTTGTGCCATTGAAATCTTATCTTTAAGTGTTCTAGCTCTAAAGGTGGTTTGCTCGATAAATCCTGCTAATGCCGTGGCAAAAGCAATAAAATCTTGAGCGCTAAAAGTCGTGATTGTATTGTCTTTAGCAATCCAATTAATGTTCTCATTTGGTTTTAAAGTTGCCTGTGTTACTTTCCCTAAAATCAAAGTTTGATCATAAGTCTGACATTGATAAACCTTATCTTGATAGCTAAAACCCTGTGCAATAATCTCTTGCTTTTTCTCATCAATTTCTACTCGTTTAGCCTCTTTAATGCTTTTTAGCGGTTTCTCTACAATCTTATAGCTTATTTTATAGATATTTTCAGCCTCTTTGTATTCTCTTACTTCCATAGCTTCTTGCATAAAAGAGATTCCATTAGGCATTTGCATTCTCTCTACTTTAGCAATTCCAAGTTCTTTTAACTCTTCATTGCTTAACCTCTCCAAAAATAGAGTGTCCTCACCCTCGAATTCCACCATCTCACCTTTTTCATTAGGTGCTGTGAAAGTTGTTTCTTTTTTTAAAATATTGTCATAAAAAATTTCATTCTTTGCAATATTATAAAACTCCATTTTAACTCCTAACAATTCTAATCAAATTACTTGCATAACAAAAATAACTAAACACTTCTGTCCCACTGAAACCGCTTTGTGCAATTCTAAAATTAAATGGGGCTTTAAAACCTGTTATCCTGTTTGCATTCAATATGGTGATAGTCCCACTTTTCCCAGCTACACCTCCCCAATTTGATACGCTAATTTGGGCATTAGCCGACAAATTAACCATAAAATGATTTCCATTTCTAAAATCAATAGCAGCTCCAGAACTAACCACTCCACCTAGATTATCCACATACCCTTTGTTTGCTAATTGATTAACATTAGTTGGTTTTATGCTACACACAGGTAAAAGACTAAAGGTTTTCACTCCTCCTATGGTTTGATTCTTCTTATTATCTATATAATTTTGTTCCAAATAATGCTTAGTGATTAAATCACTAGGGTTTCTTGGAGGATTTGCTTCTAACTCTTCCTTTTCTTTTTCTAATGCTTCCTCTTGTTTTTGAGTTATTTCCTCTTGTTTTTCAGTTATTTCTTGCTCTTTTTGTGTGAGTTCTTGCTCTTTTTGAGAGATGAGTGTTTCTTTTTGATTGATTTGCTCTCTCAAACTCTCTATTTCTGATTGAAGTTGAGCTTTTTGAGCTTCTAGCTCTTGTGTTGGCAGTCCGCTTTGATCTGCTTGAGCTATAATCTCTTCTAATTCTGCTAAAGTAGATTCTTTTTGTGTTAGTTGTGTTTTCAAATCTTGTAAAAGGGTTTTTTCTTGTTGTATTTCTGCTTTTATCGTTGTTGTAGAATCTCGCAAGTCTTCTATCTCTTTTTCTAAAACCCCAATGCTATCTTTGATGCCCTCTGCCTCCCCTTTAGAGTTAGGGATTTTTTCTTTCAACTCTTCAAACTCATCGCGACTTATAAAATTCTCCACTTGCAATTCTTTTTTGGCTTCTTCTTTGCTTTGTAAAATCTCATTAATCGCTTCTTGTTTTAATTGTGGAATTTGAGAAGAAAGCTCTCTAATCATCTCAATAGTCTGTTCATAAGCTCCAAGTTGCACTAAAAGATAGCTAATCTCATTTTTAAATGCCAAAACTTTATTGGCTGCTTCTTGGATTTGACTATTAAGCTCCGTGTTGGTTTCTGTTAAATTTTGTAGTTCTAAAAGCCGCTTTTCTACTTCTGTTTCAACACTCTCTAGCAGAGTTTGACTCTCTCTTAAGGCTTCTTGCATTTGTTCTTTTTCCCTAGAAAACTCCGCAAACAATGCCTTAGACTCTTCTAAATTTGCTTTTGAAGATTCTAGCGTGGTTTGCGTTTCTTCTATGGCTACTTCATATTTTCCCAAAAGTAGTTTAAATCCATTATAGATTTCTTGCGTGATAAGCAAAGTCTGTGCAACTTGTGCGATAAAATGATCATTTTCTTTCAAAAAATCCAATATTTCTTCACTTGTATCAATTCTTAAAGGATTTTCCATTCTCTCCCCTTATTTTTGCCATAATTTTAAGCTTTTAAAAAAAGACAAAAAAGGGTTAAAAATAAAGCTCTGCGGAAGTGAATTCAAAATGACTTGGTTGTGTTGTAACCCAATTTGTTTTTAAAGCCAACAATTTAAGACTGCTTCCACTTAAGTATCCCTGCCAATCAAAAACTTGCCCTACACTCCCACTATTAGAAGCCCAAATGGTTGAAAAATGTTTGTTATCCACAAAAATACCAGCTCCTTGTGTTGCTCCTGCGTAATTAAAATTTAATATTTTTTATTAAGAATTTTTAAATTAGAATTCCAAAACTTTTTAGAATCAATTGTTTAAGGAAATGTATGCAGGAAATAAGAAATATCGCAGTTATCGCGCATGTTGATCACGGAAAGACCACTTTAGTTGATGGATTGCTTAGACAATCAGGGACTTTTGCGAGTCACGAACAAATCGATGAGCGCGTAATGGATAGCAATGATATAGAAAAAGAAAGAGGAATCACCATTCTCTCTAAAAATACCGCTATTAGATATAAAGATACCAAGATTAATATTATAGACACTCCCGGACACGCCGATTTTGGGGGAGAGGTTGAGCGTGTTTTAAAAATGGTTGATGGTGTTTTGTTGCTAGTAGATGCGCAAGAAGGGGTAATGCCACAAACTAAGTTTGTTGTCAAAAAAGCACTTGCATTAGGAATTTGCCCTATTGTAGTTGTAAATAAAATTGACAAACCAGCAGCGCAACCAGATAGAGTGATTGATGAAGTTTTTGACTTATTTGCCGCTATGGGAGCTAATGAAAAGCAGCTAGATTTTCCGGTAGTTTATGCTGCTGCAAGAGATGGTTATGCAATCAAAAACTTAGAAGATGAAAAAAAAGACTTAGGACCACTTTTTGATGCAATTTTAGAGCATGTGCCACTTCCTAGTGGAAACAAAGAAAATCCTTTGCAAATTCAAATTTTTACTTTAGATTATGATAATTATGTAGGTAAGATTGGGATTGCTAGAATCTTTAATGGTAAAGTTAAAAAAGGCGAAAATGTAATGCTTGCAAAAAGCAATGGAGAGAAAATCACTGGAAAAATTACCAAACTTATTGGTTTTTATGGTTTAGCAAGAACCGAAATTGATGAAGCGCAAGCAGGTGATATTGTGGCTTTAGCAGGTTTTCATTCTATTAATGTGGGTGATTCTATTGTTGATCCTAATAACCCTATTCCACTTGATCCTATGCATTTAGAAGAACCAACAATGAGTGTTAATTTTGCGGTTAATGATTCGCCTTTTGCAGGATTAGAGGGTAAGCATGTTACAGCTAATAAACTCAAAGAGCGGCTAGAAAAAGAAATGCAAACAAATATCGCTATGAAAGTTGAAGAGCTTGGTGAAGGGAAGTTTAAGGTAAGCGGTAGAGGTGAGCTACAAATCACAATTCTAGCAGAGAATCTAAGACGCGAGGATTATGAGTTTAGTATTTCACGCCCTGAAGTTATTGTTAAAGAAATTGATGGACAAAAATGTGAGCCTTTTGAATCTTTAGTGATTGATACACCTCAAGATTATTCTGGAAGTGTGATTGAAAAATTAGGGCGCAGAAAAGCCGAGCTTAAAGCAATGAATCCAATGGGGGAAGGCTATACAAGGTTAGAATTTGAAATTCCTGCAAGAGGATTAATAGGTTATAGAAGTGAGTTTTTAACAGACACGAAAGGGGAAGGCGTGATGAATAATAGTTTCTTAGAATTCCGCCCATTTAGTGGCAATGTTGAAACGCGCAATAATGGTGCTTTAATCTCTATGGAAAATGGAGAAGCCACTCCATTTTCTCTAGGAAATATTCAAGAGAGAGGAATCTTATTCATACCACCACAAACTAAAGTATATGTGGGAATGATTATTGGAGAGCATTCAAGGGAAAATGATTTAGATGTTAATCCTGTTAAAGCTAAGCATTTAACTAATATGCGTGCGAGCGGAAGTGATGATGCTATTAAGCTTACTCCACCAAGGGATTTGAATTTAGAGAGAGCTTTGGAATGGATTGAAGAAGATGAGATTTTGGAAGTTACTCCTAAAAACATCCGAATCCGAAAAAAAGTGCTTGATCCAACACAAAGAAAAAGAAAAAATAAATAGGGGAAGGAGGTATGCTAACAGTTATTAAAAGAGATGGGAGAATCGAACCACTAGATGTCACCAAAATCCAAAAATATACGCGCGATTCTGTGGTGGGATTAGAGGGGGTTTCTCAAAGTGAATTGGAAGTTGATGCTAAATTACATTTTCGCGATAGAATCACCACAGAAGAGATTCAACAAACGCTTATTAAGACAGCCGTAGATAAAATTGATATTGATTGTCCTAATTGGACTTTTGTTGCGGCTAGATTGTTTTTATACGATCTTTATCATAGAGTAAATGGATTTAATGGTTATAAAAGCCTTAAAGAATATCTAGAGATTGGTGAAAAAGAAAATCGAATCATCAAGGGAATGAAAGAAAAATTTAATCTTGAGAAGCTTGATTTAAAAATTGATCCTCAAAGAGATTTGCAATTTACCTATCTTGGCATCAAAACACTTTATGATAGATATTTGCTCAAAGATAAAAAAGGACAGCCTATTGAATTGCCACAACATATGTTTATGGCAATTGCAATGTTTCTAGCACAAAACGAAAAAGATCCAACTTATTGGGCAGAGCAATTTTATGACTTACTTTCAAAATTTGAAGTGATGGCAGCCACCCCTACCCTATCTAATGCACGAACACCGCGCCACCAATTAAGCTCTTGCTATATTGGAAGCACGCCTGATAATATCGAGGGAATTTTTGATTCTTATAAAGAAATGGCGCTTTTAAGTAAATATGGCGGTGGAATTGGTTGGGATTTCTCTAAGATTCGTGGTTTGGGAAGCTTTATTGATGGACACAAAAACGCCGCAGGTGGTGTTATACCTTTTTTGAAAATCACTAATGATATTGCTATTGCAGTGGATCAGCTAGGCACTAGAAAAGGTGCTATTGCAGTCTATTTAGAGCCTTGGCATAGTGATATTTTTGATTTTGTAGATATTAAGAAAAATAGCGGAGAAGAGCGGCGCAGAACTCACGATTTATTCCCTGCTTTATGGATTCCAGATTTGTTTATGAAGCGTGTTGCAGAAGATGGTTTGTGGAATCTTTTTGATGCTTTGACTTGTGCGGATTTAACCAATCTTTATGGTGAAGCATTTGAAAAGCGCTATATAGAATATGAAAATAATCCGAATATTCCCAAAGAAACTATCAAAGCAAAAGATTTGTGGAAAAGAATCTTAACTAATTATTTTGAAGTGGGATCTCCGTTTTTGTGTTTTAAAGACAATGCTAATAGGGCAAACCCTAACTCGCACACTGGAATTATTAGAAGCTCTAACCTTTGCACAGAGATTTTTCAAAATACTGAACCTAATAAATGTTTTATTCGTGTTGAATTTGAAGATGGCACGATTGAAGATTATGAAGAGAATCAAGAAGTTAGAACAGATTGTGGTATTGTTAAGCTATCTAATAAAATCACTTCTACAGATAGCATCAATGGCAAAAAGGTATTCATCGCACAAAGAGAATCTGTAGATGGCAAAACTGCTGTATGTAACCTTGCTTCTATTAATCTTTCTAAAATCAATACTAAAGAAGATATTGAACGCATTGTCCCTGTGGCTATTAGAATGCTTGATAATGTAATTGACTTAAATTTCTATCCTAATCGCAAGGTTAAAGTAACTAACCTTGATACTCGCGCCATTGGACTTGGAGTAATGGGTGAAGCGCAAATGCTTGCTGAAAGTAAAATCCAATGGGGTAGTCAAAAGCACCTAGAAAAAATTGATGAGATTATGGAGATGATTAGCTATAATGCAATTAATGCAAGTTGCAAACTTGCACAAGAAAAAGGTGTTTATAATGATTTTGCAAATTCTTCATGGTCAAAAGGAATTTTCCCTATTGATAAAGCTAATTCTGAAGCAAAAGCACTGGTAGATAGAGGCGGTCTTTTTGGCTTTGTTTATGATTGGGATCACTTAAGAGAGGAAGTTAAAACTAAAGGAATTCGTAATGGCTATCTTATGGCAATCGCACCTACAAGCTCTATTTCTATTTTAGTTGGAACAACTCAAACTATTGAACCTATTTACAAGCGCAAATGGTTTGAAGAAAATTTAAGTGGATTAATTCCTGTGGTGGCACCAAATCTTAGTTTGGAAAATTGGAATTATTATACTTCTGCTTATGAAGTTGATCAAACCCTTATTGTTAAGGCTGCAGCAATTCGTCAAAAATGGATTGATCAGGGGCAAAGTATGAATATCTTTATTTCTTTAGATAAAGCAAGTGGTCGCTATCTTAATGAAATTTATAGCTTAGCTTGGAGATTGGGACTAAAATCAACTTATTATCTAAGATCCCAAAGCGTTGAGGCAGAAACTAGCACTGGAGCAATTGATAGAAGCATTGAATGTGAGGGTTGTCAATAAGTGAATAAAACTTACCTTATTGATACTTCTATCATTTTAGATGATATAGAAAATCTCTATTTTCTCTATCAAAATGGCGAGAATCATATCGCTATTTGCGATGTTACCCTAAGTGAATTAGACAAAAAGAAAGATTTAAATAATCAAAGTGGTTTTTTTGCAAGAGAGTTTTTTAGGAATGTTTTAAGTGATGAATCAAAAGATTCTGAACTTTTAGCTACTAATCAAGACAAGATTCATTGCATTTCTTTCTTATCTAACAATATTAAAATTCCCCTACATATCATTCATCGTCCAAAATACAAAACTTACGCCCTAGATTATGGACTTAATGATGCTAGGATTCTAGAAATCGCTAAAGATTATAATTTAATTTTATTGACTAATGACATTTCCCTTAAAGTTTATGCAATTTCCAATAATCTTATTTCTCAATCTCTTATGCGCGATAGAATCGACAATCCACAAGATATTAACTTTCTATATTCCTTTAAAGCACACAAAAATTCCATTAAAGATTCTTTGGAGAGAGATTCTAAATTTTTAATGCTTAAAAATTGGAGTTTATTTGAAATCACTGAAGAAGATAATACCGATAACTCTCTTTATGAAACTGGCAAGAGACACTATGGAGTGAAGCTAAATAATGAATTTGTGGAATTAAATTTTGATAAAATTCTAGAAGATAAGCTTTATATTAATCCCATCAATTTAGAGCAAAAATTTCTCTATTCTCTTTTAACTCACCCTAAAAACAAAGTAACTATTTGCAGTGGTGCTACAGGGAGCGGGAAAACACTCATTGCACTTCAAGCAGGATTGCATTTGCTAAAAAAGGGGGAAATTAATGGGATTGTTTATATGCGAAATACTATTACTGCTAATGACAAAGAAGCGGAACTTGGATTTCGCAAAGGCGATGAAGGACAAAAATTAAATTATTTTATGTATCCTCTCTTTAGCGCTATTAATTTTATGATTACCAAAATGCAAAAAGAATCTTTGGCTAAAAGAATTGAATACAAAGGTAACGCCAATAGCATATTAAACAAGGAAGCAACAGAATATTTTATTCAAAAACATAATATTGAAGTTATGGATATTGCGCATTTGCGTGGAACAAGTATTGCTAAAAAATTTGTAATTTTTGATGAAACACAAAACGCTTCTAATGCAACTATTAAGCTTGTTGGGACAAGAATGGGAGAAGATTCTAGAATTGTTTTTTTAGGTGATCCTGCACAAATTGATCACCCCTATTTAAGCAAATATCGTAATGGTTTGGTAACTTTGCTAAATAAGGCTAAAAATTCTGATTTTCTAGCTGGAATCACGCTTAAGCAAACTATACGAAGTGAAATTGCTGCTTGGTTTGAAGATAATTTTAAGTAATAAGCTTTTTATTTAAAACTTGAACTTCCACACTTGCACTCAAATCTTCTAGGGTTAATAGACAATTTGGCTTGATTTTGCTAAGTTTCAAAATAGGTTTGCCCTGAAAACTCGCATAAACATATCCCTTTTTTTGATTATTTTGTGGATTTTTAGATTCTAGTTTTGTTTTTAAAAGTGTAATTTGATTAATCTTATTTGTTAGAATTTTGGTTATTTTTTGATCCAAAATTAAAGGGGTTGATTCTAGAGCATAGCGATGCGGAATTATTTTTGATTCAATGGCTTGTGTAAGAAATTTTTGCAAAGTTAAAAGTTGCTGTTTGTGATTTTTAATTTTTTCAAAAAAAGAGTTTTTTTGCAATAAAACTCTCAAATACTCTAGTTTTTTATTTTTTTTCTCCAAAAAACCTTTAATTTTATCTTCCATAATTTTTTGCATAGAATCAAGCCGCATAAGCCATTCTATTTTATCGGGCAATAATATTTCCATAGCAGCACTAGGCGTTGGTGCGCGCAAATCAGCAACAAAATCACTCAAAACTACATCTGGCTCATGCCCAATGGCAGAGATAATAGGGGTTTTTGCTAAAAAAATCGCTTCATTCACCAAAGGCTCATTAAAAGCCCATAAATCCTCCAAACTCCCACCACCCCTAGCTAAGATAAGGCAATCAAGATTTAAAGAATCGGCTATTTGAATATTTTTGACAATATTTTCTTTAGCACCCTCCCCTTGCACCAAAGTATCAAATAAAATAAACTCCACTAGATTCCATCGCTTGTTTGCAACCCTTAGCATATCGTGCAAAACCGCACCACTTTTAGAAGTGATTAGCCCTACTTTTTTGGGGAATTTTGGAAGAGGTTTTTTGTTTAAAAAATAACCTTTTTTCTCATATTCTTTTTTGAGTTGTTCATAAGCTAGTGTAAGCTCGCCTACTCCGCTTGGAGTTGCGCTAAAACAATTGAGCTGATATTCTCCACGCGGAATAAAAAGAGTAATACCCCCATTTAAAGTCAAATCCATACCATCTTCAATTTTGAATTTTAAATAACGCGCATTTCCCCTAAACATCACACATTTGAGTATGGAATCTTTGTCTTTAATTGAAAAATAAATGTGTCCGCTAGAATGATAAGTGCAATTACTCACTTCTCCACACACGCTCACTTGCAAAAAGGTCGCTTCTAGCAAACCTTTAATCTGTGAGTTTAATTCACTAACACTTAGCGTTTGCATTATTCCACAAGCATAATGGCTAAATTGGCATCGATTTGTTGCCCTTCTTTAGCATAGATTTCTTTGATTTCCCCACCTTTTGTGGCAAGAACTTGATTTTCCATTTTCATTGCTTCTACAATGGCTACCACATCACCCTCTTTAATAATATCCCCCACTTTTACCCTTAATTTTGTGAGATTCCCAGGCATTGGAGAGATGATATGTCCAGGCAAACTTGCTTGTGGCAAAGAATCGCCATTTTTATTAATTCTTTTTTCTGTACTAATTTCATTAGAAGTTATAAATACCTCTCGTAAATCCCCATTAACGCGAACAAAGAAAGGTCTCACTTCTTCATCTTTAGAACCACTTCCTTCAACTTTTATATGATAACTCTCTCCATGCAAGTTAATCATAAAGTCTTTTGGCATAGGATTATTCTCATCTTCAAAAGTGCTTAAGGCTTCTGGTAATAAACTTCCTTGGTTTCTTTCTTCTAAAAAGGTTTTTGCAATTCCTCCAAAAATCGCATAAGAAATAATATCAGTTGGACTTTTTGCAAATCCTTTGGATTCTTCTATGGCTTTTGGCATTTCTGGGAGTAGCTTATCTGCTGGGCGTTGCGTAATAATCTCTCCACCTTCGGCTTTAATTTTTTGAATTAATTCTTGAGAAATTGGTGCAGGAGTTTTACCATAATAGCCTTTGATGATATTTTTTGATTCTGTGGTAAGCGTCTTGTAGCGCGTTTGAGTAAGGACATTTAAGACAGCTTGAGTTCCTACAATTTGACTTGATGGTGTAACAAGTGGTGGATAACCAAAATCTTTTCTCACATTTGGAATCTCTAATAAAACTTCATCCATTTTATCCAAAGCATTTTGCTCTTTTAATTGATTGGCCATATTAGAAATCATACCACCAGGGATTTGATTAACAAGCACACGCGTATCAATCTGATTATAAGGTGATTCAAATTTTTTGTATTTTTTGCGGTTTTTCTTTAGGATTTCAGCTGCCTTTTCCATTAAAGACAAATCTAATTTGCTATCCCATTGAGTGTCTTTGAGTGTGGCAACCATTGATTGTGTGCAAGGATGGCTTGTGCCCTCAGCAAGTGCTGAATTGGACAAATCTACAATATCAATTCCTGCTTCTATTGCTTTAAGATGAGATCCAAATGCAAAACCAGCTGTAGAATGAGTGTGAAGCGCTAAAGGCAATCCCACTTCTTCTTTTAAGGATTTGGTAAGCTCATAAGCCATATTTGGAGTAAGCAATCCTGCCATATCTTTAATAGCTAAAGAATCGCATCCCATTTTTGCAAGTTCTTTGCCAAATTCTACAAAATTTGGAATGGTATGCACAGGAGAAGTAGTATAGCAAATTGCACCTTGTGCGTGTTTGCCTTGCTTTTTAACTTCTTCTATGGAAGTTTTAAGATTCCTTATATCATTAAGTGCATCAAAGATTCTAAAAATATCTACTCCATTTTGCGCACTAAGCCTAATAAACTCACAAACAACATCATCAGCATAATGGCGATAACCAATAAGATTCTGCCCCCTTAAAAGCATTTGAATGGGAGTGGTTTTGAAAATTTCTTTAAAAGTAGCAAGTCTCTCAAAAGGATCTTCTTTAAGGTAGCGCAAACAAGTATCATAAGTCGCACCTCCCCATACTTCTACGCTATAAAAACCTATTTGCTCAAAAATCTTAGCAGCTTCTATCATATCTTCTGTTCGCATTCTTGTTGCAAGCAAAGATTGGTGCCCATCTCTTAGACTATTTTCGGTAATTTTTATCATCTCACTATCCCCAAAATTTAAAATTTCCTAGATTATATATATTCTTTCTTTGTATTTAGCTTAGCGCAAAATATACTTAAAAAACACTTCAAAAAAAAGGCTAAAATGTAACTTTTATTAAAACAATGGATTAAAAGCTAAAAAGTATATTATATTTATCCTGCAATTTCAACTCTAGGTTGATAGGCGCTTTGGTTTTGTGTGTAAATCTGCAGAGCGTATTCTCTTTTTTTATCATTAAAAAATGTTTTTTTATCCTCTTGCTGTTTTTGTTCTTCTTGTTTTTTAAGAAGCTCCTCATTTTCTTTTGCTCGTTCTTGAGCTTGTTCTGTTCGAGCTTGGCTTTCCATCTGCATAGCACTAGCTGCGACTTTATAGTCTTGCGGACTTGGATCGGCAGGTGCCATAGCGGCTGCTACAATCTGTCTTGCATTTTGAATAGTTTCCTCAGGAGTGCTACCCTTTTTTATTGAGATAGGCACCTCTCCAGAAGTAGCATACATTTTGCCATCAGGTCCTCTTGTGTATCCATAGCTTGCTCCACCACTAACTACACCTGCTCCTGCTGCAATATGCGCTGCTTCATGGGCTTTAACATTTCTATCAATACTTTCTAGTTCGCGCACATACTGCACTTCATCAGCTTCAAGCTCTTTGCCATTGATATTTTGCGTATTTTTATTTTTATTTTTTTCTTTGTCTTCATTTGTATTTTGAATACTAGAATCTTTATTAAATTTTGAACTAGTTTCTAAATTTTGAGAAATATTTGTTTTTTCTTTCCAAACATCAAGATTGTTTTGTGAATAAAATCCAAAATTCCCTATTTGCATTTTTTTCCTTAGAAAACTTTATGATAGGTATTGTAGCACAAATTCTTTTGCTTTTTTTAGTGCTTCTTCTATCTTATCTAGCGCCTTACCACCGGCTGTGGCAAAATCATCTCTACCGCCACCATTACCATCCATTACCTTAGCGACTTCTTTAACCCAATTTCCTGCTTTAATAGGAGCATTTTTAACCCCAGCAGCGATTTTACCAGCATCATCAATAAGCAAAATAATCACTTTTTCATATTTATTTTTAATTTCATCAATGATTTCCTTAATATTACCACCACTAAAGCTTTGAATCACCATAGAAATTCCATTAATCTCTTGGATTTTTAGATTATTAATTTCACTTTTGGCATTACTGCCTTGAGATTTTAAGTGTTTAATTTGTTCTTTTTGCTTTTTGATACCCTCTAACAAATTTTGCGTCTTTAGTGCCTCTTTTGCGGCGGCTATTTCACTCAAAGCTTCTTTTCCATAGTAGTATGCTGCTTTACCACACACCGCTTCGATTCTTCTAACTCCACTACTTACACCACTTTCTTTGATAATATAAAAACTTCCAATATTAGCCGTATTTTCCACATGGATACCGCCGCATAACTCAATTGAATCACCAAAACTAATAACCCTTACATTTTCTCCATATTTTTCTCCAAAAAGTGCCATAGCCCCCTTGGATTTGGCAGCTTCAATACCCATAACTTCGCAAATTTGTGGATTAGCTTCAAGGATTTTTTCATTTACTAATGATTCAATTTTATTTAACTCTTCAAAACTTAGTGCTTTGGGGTGAGAAAAATCAAAGCGCAAACGATTAGATTCAACCAAACTTCCTGCTTGTGTGATATGTTCTCCCAAGACTTCCCTTAAGGCTTTGTGTAATAAATGAGTTGCACTATGGTGTTTGGCAATCTCTAATCTGTCTTTGCTTACTTCTATCCAAACTTCTTGCCCTACTTCTAGAGGCTTTAGAGTTTCTAGCATAGAAATATTTAATCCAAAGTATTTTTTGGTATCTGTAATGGTTGCTACAATTTCATTTTGCTGTAAGATTCTTCCTTTATCACCAATAGGACCTCCAGATTGCGGATATAGCGGTGTTTTATCAAACATCACATAGCCCTTACCTTGCAAGGTTCTAACTTCCTTAAAACTCTCATCAAGCAAAGCTAAAATTTTGGATTTAGATTCTGCACATTCATAACCAATAAAAACATTTTCTCCAAGTTTTGAAAGCAATGCTTTAAAATCACCCTCTTGAATACTATCTCCACTTCCTTTCCAATTTGCTTTGGCTTGTTCTTTTTGCTTTTGCATACACACTTCAAAGCTATCAATATCCACACCAAAGCCATTTTCTCTTAGCATATCTTGTGTTAAGTCAAGCGGAAAACCATAAGTATCATAGAGTTTAAAGGCAATTTCTCCACTAAAGAGAGCCTTTGATTTTTCTTTTTTGAGCGCTTCAAGCTCTTTGCCAAAAAGATTCATACCATTTTCCAAAGTCTCAAAGAACCGCTCTTCTTCAGCTTTACATTGTGTTTTTATGATTTCTTTTTTTTCTTTTAAATAGTGATAGTGACTACCCATATTCTCGCACACGCTTTCTAAAACTTCATAGACAAATGGTTTTCTCATTCCCAATAAATACCCATGTCTAACAGCACGACGCAAGATTCTTCTTAGCACATAGCCCCTGCCCTCTTTATCAAAATTTACACCTTGTGCAAGTAAAAATGCAACCGCTCTAGCGTGATCGGCTATAACGCGAAAACTCGCGCCACTTTCATAAAAATACTTTTGTCCAACAATTTCTTCAACTCTCGCAATCAAAGGCATAAAAATAGAAGAATCAAAATTGCTACTCTTGCCCTCTAATAATGCCATAACGCGCTCTAATCCCATTCCTGTGTCAATACTTGGCTTTGGAAGAGGCTTTAAATTCCCTTCAACATCTCTTTCATATTGCATAAAAACAAGATTCCAAATCTCCAAAAATCGATCACCATCACCCCCAAAATAATCTTCTGGACCATTGAATTTTTCTGCACCTTGATCTACAAAAATTTCACTACAAGGACCACAAGGTCCTGTATCACCCATTTGCCAAAAATTATCTTTATCGCCCATTCTTTTAATGCGACTAGAATCAATATGTTCTTTCCATAATTCAAACGCTTCATCATCGCTTTCATGAATCGTAACATAAAGCACTTCTTTGCTAAAACCTAAAACTTCCGTTACAAATTCCCACGCATACGCAATAGCTTCTTTTTTAAAATAAGCACCAAAACTAAAATTTCCTAGCATTTCAAAGAGCGTGTGATGCCTTGAAGTGTAGCCGACATTTTCTAAATCATTATGTTTTCCACCCGCACGAATACAAAGCTGAGCACTTGTAGCAATATTTGGGATTGGAGTAGGCACTTTTCCGGTAAAAACATCTTTAAATTGCACCATTCCTGCATTGGTAAAAAGCAAAGTGGGATCATCAGGCACCAAAGGCATTGATTCATAAACCTTATGCCCTTTGCTTTGAAAGAACTCCAAGAATAAAGCACGAACATCTTTTTTCATAAGAAACCTTTAACAAATATATAAAGAAATATTTTCACAATTCTACTTTTTTTGTATTAAAATCTTTCTTTAATTTTTTAGTTTTTTACTTCCTTAACACAAGAATCAAGTAAGTAAATAATGTGTTGTTAAATCCTTTTTGCATCAACAATTAAACCAATAGCGAAATAAAATATTTTATTTCCCTTTGCAACTTCTAAAGATACTTTAAAATTGTTCATTTTATTCCCCATTAAACCTTTGTAGCAATTCAACAAAAACCGATTTTAGCTCCTCTACTTCGCTTATTTTAACTCTTTCATTAACCGAATGAATCGTATCATTACAAACTCCACATTCCACGACTTTTACACCATATTCTGCAAAATATCTTGCATCACTTGTTCCCCCACTTGTGCTTAGAGTGGGTGTTATTTTTAATGTATTTTGCAGCGATTCTAAAAGTTTTTTTACAATAAAGTTACTTGAATTTGTTAAAAAAGGCTTTGAACTTTGTTTTAATTCTAAATGATGCGGTATGTCTCCTAAAATATTCTTTAGATAAGTTTCTACATCTTGTAAGTTTGTTTGGGGAGAATTTCTAATATTAAACATTATTTTTAAATCATTGGGAGTTACATTAACCACTTCCATTCCCCCTCGTATATCAGTAATAACTATTTTACTTGGCTCAAATTCCTCACTCCCACTATCCATATTAAAACCTGCTATTTTAGATAAGATAGGCGCAATAAGCTCCACTGGATTAATGCATTTGCTAGGATAAGCTACATGACCTTGTTTTCCATAAATCGTGAGTTTTCCATTAATGGATCCACGCCGACCAATTTTAATCATATCCCCAAATCTATTAACACTAGTTGGTTCTGCAACAACTGCATATTTAGGAAGTAAATCAAGTTTTTGTAATTCTTCTAAAACATATTTTGTTCCAAAAATCGCATCCCCCTCTTCATCGCTTGTTAGCAAGACAGATAAAATTCCATTAAAGTAGCCTTTTTTATCTACAAATTCCCTTATTGCACACAAAAAAGCAGCCACCCCACCTTTCATATCTTGCACTCCACGACCAAAAAGATACTCACCCTTTTGCATAGGAATAAATGGATCACTCTCCCAACCCTCTCCTGCTGGGACCACATCAATATGCCCCCCAAAACACAAATGTGTTTTGCATTCTCCAAATTCCTTGTATAAAAATAAACTTTTTACCCCCTCCTTTTCAAATTCCAAAACCTTAAAATCAGAGAGAAAATCTTTAATGTATTTATAAATTCCACATTCCTTTGGAGTAATAGTAGGATAACTCACAAGCTTTTTTAACATTTCAATACTCTGCATTTAAAATCCTTTAAAATTTAGATTATAGCTTATTTAATTTTTATTTCATTGCAATTAAACTTGCAAAATTCACCCATTTAAAAAAGGTTTCAACATATTTAAAACCACAATTTTGCAACATTTTTTTATTTTCATTTTCACTATAAGGAATCAATACATTCTCCAAAGCCTCTCGCTTTTTTGCGATTTCAAACTCACTATAACCTTGCTTTTTTTTAGCCTTAAGATAATAATCAATCATCTCATAATCAAGCCGCTTATTCTCACAAATCACTTTTTCAGACAAAATAAAAACACCCTCATCATTAAGCGAATCAAAGATTTTTTGGACTAATTTTTCTCGTTGCAATGGACGAATAAATTGCAAAGTGTAATTAGCAATAATACAATCGCATTTAGGAAAAGTTTCCTCTAAAATATCACCACAAATAAGCTCTGCTTGCATTCCATAAGCTTCTAATTTATTTCTAGCGTGTTTTAACATAAAGCTAGAATTATCAATCCCAAAAAGATTGACTTTAAAATCCGCCTTGGAGGCAATTTCTATTAGCATCGCACCTGTGGAAGTCCCTAAGTCTAAAAGGTTTGAATCTTCTTTAACAAACTTTAAAGCAAAATCCGCACTTAGAGATAAAACTTCCTTATAATGCGGGATAGAGCGACTTAGCATATCATCAAAAACTCCTGCAACTTTCTCATCAAATTCAAATTGTTTTTGTGGTGATTCTGTAAAAATCTTATCCATTTAAATTTCCTTTGGCTTGATTTTTAAGAGCTTATAGGCTTGGCTAATGTCCTGTTTGATTTGTTCTTTTAATGCTTCCAAAGTATCAAAATATTCATTTTCTCGAATCTTTCTATAAAAATAAAAACCGGCTTCTGCTTCTTGGACTTCTAATTCAATGCCTAGCAAATGCCCTTCAATTGCAAAGCTCTTATCAGTGCTAATACGATTTCCAACAAAAATAACTGCAGGATACTTAGGAGCTATATGACTTTGTTTGCCTAGCTGAATAAACCCTGCATATACACCTTCTTGAGGAAGCAAAAAACTATCATTTTCTAAATTAATCGTGGCATAAAGCTGCTTTTTTCCTATGCCCTGTCCGCTGATAATCTTTCCTCTTATTTCAAATTCACGCCCCAAAAGCTTATTGGCTAATTTTAAATTACCATTAATCAATAATTCTTTAATTAATCCACTATGCACAGAGAGTTTTTTATAAAACACTTCACCAATTACAATCACTTCACCTTTAAAATGTTTTTTTAAATCAAAAGTATAATAATTTCTATTTTTCCCAAAACGAAAATCATATCCCACCACTATTTGTTTGAGATTAGGCAGAATCTCCATAAGAAACTCCACAAACTCAACATCATTTTTTTCTTTGACAATATCCAAAGCAAGGTGGTAAATAGGAAAATGTGTATAAAAATCCCTATAAGGCTTAGGAAGCAATTCACCCCTATTTGATTCAATACACAAAATCATTCCTTGATAATCTAAAGCCTTAAAGATTACTTGATGAGCGATGTGCATACCATCAAACTTCCCTAAAGCAACGCTTGTGAAATGCTTAGCTTTTTCTTTTTCTTTGACAAGTGATAAAAAATTCAATATTTCCTTCTTTTCCCCTAACTGAAGATTCTTCATATTTAATAACCTTTAATTCCTGTTTTTCCAAAAAAATAATAGTTTGCCAAAGGGCTTCTTGTATCTTTTTTTCATCAAGCACCACTCCTTTTTTGTTGCGCCTAGCTTCTTTTCCCACTTCAAATTGTGGCTTAAAAAGCAAAATTAGCCAATTTCCAATCAAATCTTTAAGAGAGTGAAAGATTTTTTGAATGGGAATAAAAGAGACATCGCACACAATAATATCAAAAATCTTGTTCTTTTCTTTAGGGGTGAATTTTCTAATATCCGTTTCTTCAAAAAGATAAATCCTAGAATCCCCTCTTAAGTCTTTATGAAGTTGATTCTTGCCAACATCAACACAATAAACTTCCTTTGCACCTTTTTGCAACATTACTTGCGTAAATCCACCCGTGCTAGAACCAATATCTAGCACAATACTATTTGCAATTTCTATGGGATTATTTTCTAAAAAATTCCAAAGCTTTTCACCTGCCCTGCTAACAAAGTATTTTTCTTGTTTCAACTCAACTTTGGTATTTTCCAAAACTTCAAAAGAACTTTTTAGAACTGCACGATTATCAACCCAAATAGCACCTTTTTGAATCGCTTCTTGCGCTTTATTTCTAGAGTAAAACCAACCCTGTTGAACACAAAATAAGTCTAAACGCATGTTTAAGGTCTTGTGATTTTTTTAAAACCAAATCTTAATGTATTTTCTCCAAAATCTTTGTGAGATAAGATAAGCATTAATCTATCTTGTGTGCGTTTATCTTGCTTTGGAAACTCTATACGATAATATTCCCCCCATTGCGTTGCATTTTGCAATATTAATCCCTCTAAGTCCTTTTTTTTTAATTGAATAATTTTTGTAGGTTTCACGCCATTATTTAATGTTAATTCATAACCATTTTTTAAAATATTTCTTTTACCATTGGCTTCATAAATATCCAAAAAGAAAACTTCTCCCTCATCTCTTGAATATTTTTGAGAATCATATTCATTTAAATGTGTTGCGATAACCACCACTTGAGTGTTTCCCTTGGCGATTAACTCTGTTTTTCTTGTGGCTTGTATATAAGATTCTTCTAATTTTTCGGGTATCAAACCGCTCTTTTTGGCTTCACACCCAAAAAATAACAAAACCACAAAAAACAGCATTCCCTTTAACATTGTTTCACTCCAATCTCATAATAAATAAATCCCAACTCTTTAAGCCTTTTAGCATTATATTGATTTCTGCCATCAAAGATAATTGCTTCTTTTAATCGCTGCTTAATTTCCAGAAAATCAGGACTTCTAAATTCTTTCCACTCTGTAACTAACACCAAAGCATCACAAGAGTCTAAAGCATCGTATTTGTTTTTAGCATATAAAAGATTAGGTGTATCTTTGAAATAAAAATTCTTTGCTTCTTCCATTGCTTTTGGATCATATACTTTAACAATCGCTCCACGCGCAATTAACTCATTAATCAATACAAGCGAAGTAGCTTCTCTCATATCGTCAGTTTCAGGCTTAAAGCTAAGCCCCCAGATTCCAAAACTTTTATCACTTAAATCCTCGCCAAAATGCTTAATAATTTTATCACCCAATATCTTTTTTTGCTTTAAATTAACCTGCTCTACTGCATTGATAATTCTAGGATTTATTCCTGCATCATAAGCAATCTTGCTTAAAGCTTTTACATCTTTAGGAAAACAACTTCCGCCATAACCACAACCAGGGTAAATAAAGCTATATCCAATGCGCTTGTCACTGCCAATCCCCACTCGCACTTCATTGACATTAGCACCCACTGCTTCGCAAATATTAGCAATTTCATTCATAAAGCTAATTTTAGTAGCTAACATTGCATTAGCAGCGTATTTTGTCATTTCAGCACTCCTAATATCCATAATAATCAATCGATCATGATTTCTACTAAAAGGTGCATAAAGCTCTTTTAATATCTCTTTACTCCAAGAATCTTCTACTCCAATAATCACTCTATCAGGCTTTAAAAAATCATTAATAGCATCACCTTCTTTAAGAAATTCAGGATTGCTTGCCACGCTGAAGTTTATTTCCAAATTTCGCTCTTGGAGTGCTTCTGTAATAATACTTTTAATTTTTTGTGCCGTTCCTACAGGTGCAGTTGATTTATTAACCACAATCAATGGCTTTTGCATAGTTTGCCCAATTTGTTTTGCCACTTCCATTACAAAGTGTAAATCCGCGCTACCATCTTCACCCATAGGTGTCCCAACAGCAATAAAGACAATTTCAGCACTTTTTAGAGCTTCACACACAGAAGTGGTAAAATGCAAATTTTCACTTTGATAATTTTTTATCACAAGTTCTTCTAATCCAGGTTCATAAATGGGAATCTTGCCTTGTTTCAAGCCTTTAATTTTTGATTCTATAGCATCAACACAATACACTTTATTTCCCATTTCAGCAAAACAAGTCCCACTTACAAGCCCAACATAACCTGTCCCAATTACTGCAATATTCATACAAATAAACCCTAAAGTCAAATATTTTGAGCGGATTCTATCATAAAACAGCCCACAAAACAAAGGAAGTTTAAAGGAAATTAAAGTTAAAATCTAGCCTATATTTTTAAGTTTAAAAGCTACAATCCAATTCTTTTTTCAAGGATGTAAGAATGCCACGACATTTGATTGAAACTACTGATTTTAGCAAACAAGAAATACAAAAAATTTTGGATTTAGCCGAACAATTTTTAGATGGTAAAATAAGAAATACTCTAAAAGATCATATTATTATCACAATTTTTTTTGAAAACTCCACCCGCACACTTTCTAGCTTTGAAGTTGCTACCAAAAGACTTGGTGGTAGCGTTGTTAGACTTGATGTCTCAAGAAGCTCCACTTCAAAGGGCGAGACACTTTTTGATACCGCTGCCAATCTTAATGCAATGAGTCCTAGTGCTATTGTTGTGCGACATAAAAGCTCAGGAGTTCCAAATATTCTTTCACGCTATGTTTCTTGCAGTATTGTTAATGGAGGTGATGGCGCACACGCTCATCCCACTCAAGCTCTTTTGGATCTATTAACACTCAAAAAACATTTGGGCAATTTAGAGGGAAAAAAAATCGCGATTGTAGGAGACATTAAAAGTTCGCGCGTTGCTAATAGCAACATCGAGCTTTTAAGTCGTTTTGGCATGGAAGTAATTCTAATAGGACCACCCCATTTTATCCCTAAAAATCAGTTAAGGCACCATCTTTATTTAAAAGAGGTTATTGATGAGGTTGATGCGGTTATGAGCCTAAGGACACAAACAGAACGACACAATCTGCCCGTTTATTCTAGTTTAAAAGACTACGCTAATGATTATTGTATCACCAGAGAAATGTTAGGTGAGCGAGATATTATTTTGCTTCATCCAGGACCAGTTCATCGTAATATTGATATTAGTGATGAAATGCTAAAAGATCCGCGTTGCAAAGTCTTAGAACAAGTTACTCATGGAGTGGCAATAAGAATGGCTGTCTTAGAAACACTTATCACTCAAAGCAACACACCAAAAGTCCAAAATTTTCCCTATTTTTAAAATATTTGAAGATTTTATGGAATTAGCTCTGCTTTTTGTCCTTGGTTTTACAGCTGCATTAATCCCAGGACCCGACATTTTATATGTTTTACGAAACACCCTTGCCTTGGGTTTTAAGCAAGGAGTGATTAGTTTATTAGGAATCTTTAGCGGTTGGTTGATTTTTTTAGGTTTAATTTATTTGGGATTTACAAGCTATTTTAATAGCCCATTTATTCAAGTTACACTCAGCAGTATTGGCGGAATCTATCTCATCTATCTTGCTTATCTTTTATTTAAAAAGGGCAAAAATCACATTAATTTTTCCCAAAGCCAACAAAAAAGTTTTTCACTTTATTTAAAGGGCTTATTGATTAATCTTTCTAACCCTAAAGCCATTTTATTTTTTGCCACTATCATCTCACCCTTTATTCAAAATAATTTAGAGGTTAGCTTTATTGTTCTTTTATCTGCACTTTCCTTGACTTTTTTTAGCGTGATTCTTGTGGGGACATTTTTTAGGCGCTTTATTACCAATACCCTTTTTGATAAAATTGATAAAATTTGTAGTATTATTTTTCTATGCTTTGGAATTTGGTTGCTTTATTCTAGCTTTCAAACCATATTGCCACTTTTATAAATCAAATCTAGCATTAAAAGATAAGATTCTATCTTGACAACTCTTAGCTTTTAGAATAAAATTCCCTATCTAAATTTCATTTCTGCAAAACTTTGAAAACTACATTTTAAGGGAAACCCAAGAATTACTTTAATCCCCACTTTATCTTTAAAATTGCTGAAATTTGCAAAGTTTTTGCGTTTAATAAAGGTTTTAAATGTCTCAAAACAAAAAAGATCAAAAAATGAGAACTCACACTCCCGTTGAAGGCTATACCATTGAAGATTTAAGGGCTAAGCCTATCAATAAACTCGCAGAAATTGCAAAATCACTTGGAATTGAAAATCCCCAAGAATTTTTGCGACAGGACTTAATTTTTGAGATTCTAAAAACCCAAGTTAGTCAAGGTGGTTTTATTCTCTTTACTGGGATTTTAGAGATCACAGGCGAAGGTTATGGATTTTTACGCGCCATTGATGAAAACTTCTCAGGATCTCAAAATGATGCTTATGTGAGTAGCACGCAGATTCGGCGCTTTGCACTAAGAAATGGAGATATTGTAACAGGGCAAGTGCGCTCCCCAAAAGATCAAGAAAGGTATTATGCGCTTTTAAAAGTAGAAGCCATTAATTATCAATCTCCTGAAGAGATGAAGAATCGTCCTTTGTTCGACAATCTCACCCCACTTTTCCCTACAGAACAAATCAGACTTGAATACAATAGCTTTAAAATCACAGGAAGAATGCTGGATCTCTTTGCACCTATTGGAAAAGGGCAACGCGCTTTGATTGTTGCACCTCCAAGAACTGGTAAAACAGAGCTAATGAAAGAACTCGCTTATGGAATTACAAAAAATCATCCCGAAATAGAACTCATTGTCTTGCTTGTTGATGAAAGACCTGAAGAGGTTACTGATATGGAAAGAAGTGTAAAGGGTGAAGTGTATAGCTCTACTTTTGATATGCCTGCTAACAATCACACTCGCGTGGCTGAACTAGTCGTCGAAAAAGCCAAGAGAATGGTAGAAATGGGCAAAGATGTCGTGATTTTACTTGATTCAATTACGCGCCTTGCAAGAGCTTATAATACTGCAACTCCAAGTAGCGGAAAGGTGCTAAGTGGTGGAGTAGATGCCAACGCATTACACAAACCAAAGCGCTTCTTTGGTGCTGCAAGAAATATCGAACAAGGTGGATCTCTTACTATTATTGCAACTGCATTGATTGAGACAGGTTCAAGAATGGATGAAGTAATTTTTGAGGAATTTAAGGGAACAGGCAATAGTGAGATTGTTCTTGCTAGACATATTGCAGAGCGCAGAATCTATCCAGCTATGGATATTTTAAAAAGCGGAACAAGAAAAGAGGAATTGTTATTAGGACACGACAAACTTCAAAAAGTATGGGTTTTGCGCAATGCCATTCATCAAATGAATAATGAAATTGATGCCTTAACTTTCCTTTACTCACAAATGCAAAAGTCCAAAGATAATGAAGAATTTTTAAATATGATGAATGATAGCGCTAAGGATTAAAAATGATTCCAAAGAGAATTGGAGTTTTTGATAGCGGAGTGGGTGGCATTAGCGTTCTTGGAAATCTCATTGATTCCAAAGCTTTTGATGAAATTATCTACTATGGCGACACTGCTAGAGTGCCTTATGGGACAAGAAGTAAAGAAACTATCATACAATACTCCCTAGAAGCTCTAGATTTTTTCAAACAATTTAAATTGGATTTGCTTGTTGTAGCTTGTAATACCATTAGCGCTCATGGTTTAGGGGCGATGCAAAAAGCCACAGATTATCCAATTATTGGTGTTATTGAACCGGGAGTTTTAGCATTAACTAATAATCTACAAAATAAAAATGCCAAGATTCTTGTGCTTGGCACAAAAGCCACAATTCAAAGCCAACTTTATCAAACACTACTCAAAGATCAAGGTTATTCTTGTATAAATGAACTTGCAACAAGTCTTTTTGTTCCACTTGTAGAAGAAGGGATTTTTGATGGGAAAATTTTAGAATCAGTTATGGAGTATTATTTTAAAGACTACATAGAAAAGCCCGATGCAATCATTCTTGGTTGCACACATTTTCCATTAATTTCTAAAGCAATTGCCAATTATTTTCAAAATCAATTCCCCAAGCTTGAAAAATCAATTTTAATTCATTCAGGGATTGCGATTATGGAATATCTTAAAACAAAATACACGCTACAAACTTCTAAAACCCATTCAAAAGTTACATTTTATGCGAGCGATAATTTAGAAAAGCTCAAGAAAACAGCAGACTTATGGCTTCAGACAATCAAATAAATATAACCGACATATTCTTAATAGCTCTCCATTAACTCAAAATCTTGAATAATAGTTTTTTTCTGCTTTAGAGGACTTGCAAATTCATTGTCTCTTTGATAAATGGGTAAAAGCATAAAATCACTTTCTTTTGAGGCATTGGCATAATATTCACCTATTTTTTCACTTTTACTAGGGCGTTCTAAATTACTTTTTTGAGTAGTGACAGCCTCATAGACAAAATCAAAATGAAAATATTTTTGGAGTTGTTTTACTTTAGCTGTAATATTTTGATAATATTTTTCTGCTTGGAAATTAGCGTGTTGATTTTTTTGCCAGCTATAGCCTTTATTATAAGATTTAATAATGTTACGCCAATTTCCTTTGTGTTGTTTCTCCCAGAATTTTAATTCTGAAATGGCAATTTGCGTGGCAAATTCATCATCTTCAACCAACATTGCACCAACCATATTTTGCGTGAAACCATTTTGTTTTAATTTAGGATAGCGATTAATAACACCAGGAATATAGGCATGAAATATCCCTGCGCTTGGATCTTGAAAATTCATTTTATATTCTCCAGCACAAGATTCTTGCCACGCAATTGCTGCAAGCGTATAGCCAAACCCATCATTTTTACCCGCCAAATAAGCGCGGAATAATATTTCTTTTTGAGCATTGGAAAATTGAGAGAGAGGGACACAAGAATTTTTAAATTCAACCTTTGGTGCCCCAAAAGCTAAGGTAATAAAAAAACATAAAATAATCCATCGCATAAACACTCCTTGTTTTCACAAGATATTTAGCAATTTCTGTTCCAAGATTTACTTATTCTTAATTCAAAAGTGGCAATACTACCCTGTCTATCTAAACGATTCTGTAACGAAATACTTCCACCTAGCGTATTGGCTGCATTTTTAGCCAAAAACAATCCAAGTCCAGCACCACTTTTATTACCCGCTCTCCTAAATGGTGCATAAATATCATCTAATTCTGAATCAATCCCACAACCCTCATCAATCACAATAATTTTTAAAACTTCATTATCAAAACTACTTTTTAACAACACACTTTTGCCTTGGGGCGTGAATTTAAAAGCATTTTGCAAAAAATTCTGCACAATTTGTGTTAAAAGCGTTGGTTTTAAAGTAATCATTATTTCTTCTTGTGGAATCTCCACCAAAAATTTTTTACCCTCTTTTTTGCTTAAAATTTGAAAATTATTGGCAATATTTTTTAGTATTTTATTGACATCTACTAGGCTTGATTTTTCAAACTGGGCACTCTCTTGTCTTCCTAAATCCAAAAGCGTTTTAATAATTGCATTGGCTTCATTAATACTATGAATATTCTCTTTTAAAGCTTCAATATAGGCGCTTTTTTCTCTTTCTTTAATCAAAGTAACTTCGCATTTAGTTTTCATAACCGCTAATGGAGTTTTTAACTCATGAGCAATACCGATAAAAAGCTGTTTTTGGCTGCCGAGGTAATTTTTGATTCGCTCCAAAAGATTATTCACAGAGAGAACTAAAGGATGAAATTCTAAAGGAAGCTCTTTGCTATCAAGCAATTCAAGGTCATTTTCTTTAATTCTTTGCAAGGTAAATGAAAGCTTTTGAATAGGCTTATAAAGGATACTAGAAAACGCTAAAGCAAAAAGCAAAATCAAGATTAAAGCAAAAAAACTCAAAAGAACTATCGCATTAAATAAATAATCTAGGAAATTCTTTTCTTTAGTGATATTTTTTGTGATTTTAATGGCTTTATTATTTTTGTAAGGACTTAAAATAGAATAATAGACTTGCTTTGATTCTTCTTCTTCTATATACTGCATATTAGTGATTTTCTGTGGAATAATTGATAATTGTAGCGTAGAAGATTCTAAAATATTTGTGCTTTGAATGTAAAAAGTTTGTTTTGTTGAATAATTAATATTATTTGCTAAAATATGTTGCACTTTAGCTTGTAATTCATTTTTAATGTTATCATAAACCTTAAAGTAGAGATAATTATAAAGCGCAGATGAAAAGGCAATTAAAAGTACGACAAAGGAAATAGTAATTTGTCGCGTATAATCACCTCTTACGCTCCTTTGGGATAGCAAAATCTATAACCTCTTCGTCTAACCGTTTCAATTGTAGCAATATCTAGAGGCTTATCCATTTTTTGTCGAATCTGATTAATTGCTACTTCAATGACATTTGGCGTAACTAATTCTGGCTCTTCCCAAATTGCATCTAACAACTGCTCTTTAGAGACAATTTGATCTCTATGCCTTGCAAGGTGCGTTAAAACTTCAAATGGCTTCCCTTTTAGTTCAATTTCTTGCCCTTTGTAAGTAATTTTTTCTTCATCAGGATTGATAATCAAATCTTCAATTTCAATTAAGTTTGTGCCACCAAATCTCAATCTAGCTTCAATTCTAGCTACTAAAACATTAAAATCAAAAGGTTTTGCCAAAAAGTCATCAGCACCTGCTCTTAACGCTTCAACTTCACTTTCAGCATCATCTCTAGCAGAAATAATCACAACAGCAGTGCGTGGAGACTTACTTTTGACTTGATTGATAATTTCTAAACCACTACCATCAGGTAGCATCCAATCTGCCAAAACCAAATCATAATTTCTAATGCTAATGAAGTATTCTCCATCCTTTAGATTCTCTGCCACATCTGTTTGGTAATTAAACTCATTTAATCCCTCTGTCATCGTTTTATTAAGACTGATTTCATCCTCAATAATCAAGATTCGCATTTAATATCCTTATCTCTCAATAGATTTTTAAAATTTGCCAAAATTATAACATAATATTTAGCTATTTTTAAAAAAACTTTTATAAAAATTTAATAAAAATATTTTACCAAATCTTATTTTCCCAAGATAACAAACCAATATGGCAAAAACTTTTACTAACTCACACAAATCCAAGTGCTTTTGCCAATCAACAAAATTTCCAATCTACTCATTTTATTGATTAGCATCGCTTCTTAAATTTTGCGATTCTTTAAAACATCGGCAATCAAAAATGACAATTCTATAGCTTGACTAGCATTTAGACGCGGATCGCATTGTGTGTTATAATTACATCCTAAATTTTCTTCAGTAATAGCTTGCATACCACCTATACATTCTGTAACATCTTCACCTGTCATCTCTAAATGCACTCCACCTGCATAAGTTCCCATACTTTTATGAATCTCAAAAAAGCTTTTAACTTCTTCTAAAATGCTATCAAAAGTGCGCGTTTTATAACCACTGCTAGCCTTGATTGTATTTCCATGCATCGGATCAATGCTCCATACAATCTCCCTACCCTCGCCCTTAATAGATTGAAGTAGTTTTGGAAGTTTATCTTTGATGGTATTAGCTCCCATTCTGATGATAAAATTCAATCTTCCGGCTTCATTTTTTGGGTTTAAAATCTCACAGATTCCTAAAATGTCCTCTTTTGTAGCATTAGGTCCAATTTTTACTCCAACAGGATTTTCTACACCTTTTAAGAATTCCAAATGTGCACCATCTAGATTGCGTGTTCTCTCTCCAATCCAAAGCATATGTGCCGAACAATCATACCATTTACCACTTAAATGATCTCTACGCGTCAAAGCTTCTTCATAATTTAACAACAATGCCTCGTGAGAAGTAAAAAATTCAGTTTCATGAAGAATTGGGGTATTACTTGAATTAAGTCCACACGCTTCCATAAAAGCTAATGCTTGAGTGATTTTATCTGCCATTTCCTTATAGCGCTCACTTGAAGCTCCACGAACAAAATCCAAATTCCATTTTTGCACTTGGTTTAAATCTGCCAATCCGCCTTGTGCGAAAGCACGAATGAGATTTAAAGTTGCAGCAGATTGATTGTAAGCCTGCAAGATTCGGATTGGATCAGCTTCCCTTGCTTCTTTTGTAAATCGAATATCATTAATAATATCACCACGATAGCTTGGCAAAGTGATTCCATTAATTGTTTCTGTATCACTTGATCTTGGTTTGGCAAATTGTCCCGCTAAACGCCCCACCTTAACAATGGGGCAAGCCCCTGCATAAGTCAAAACTACTGCCATTTGCAGAATCACTTTAAACAAATCTCTGATTCTTATAGCGTTAAAGTCAGCAAAGCTTTCTGCGCAATCCCCTCCTTGTAGCAAAAAAGACTCGCCTCTTGAAACCTTAGCTAGATGACTTTTTAAGCGTTGTGCTTCCCCAGCAAAAACTAATGGAGGATATTTGCTTAATTGCTCTTCAACGCTTTTTAAAAATTCTAAATCATTGTAAATGGGCTGTTGGAGCGCTATCTTTTGTCTCCAACTTTGTGGGTTCCACTCTTTATTAGACATTGATATTCCCTAGTTTTAAAATATTTTCGTATCTTAGCAAACCCAAAATAAAATTGCCCTTACCCTAAGGGTATTTTTAAATTATTTTCCCAAATAAACCTGTCTTGGTCGTGTGATTCTTGCGTGTGGATTTTTAATGTGTTCCATTACTTGTGCGCACCAACCTGGCATTCTTCCTATAACAAAAATTGGCGTAAATAATGCAACTGGAATCTTAAGTGCTGTTAAAATAATTCCACTATAAAAATCTACATTCGGATATAAATTTCTTTCTTTGAAATAATCATCATTCAAAGCCACTTCTTCTAGTTTTTCAGCAATCTCACTCAATCTTGCGTCCATTTTAATACCCTTTTGATTAAGCTCATCTTTGAGTGCTTTGATTGCTTTTGCGCGTGGATCATAGCTTTTATAAACACGATGTCCAAAGCCCATTAACCTAAATGGATCACTTTTGTCTTTAACGCGTGCGATAAACTTATCTACATTTTTTACATCTCCGATTTCTTCAAGTTGCACCAAAACCTTTTCATTTGCACCACCATGAGCAGGTCCCCAAAGTGCATTAATTCCAGCAGAAATCGCTGCATAAGGATGCACACCCGTAGAGGCAACATTACGAACGGTTGTTGTTGAAGCGTTTTGACCATGATCAGCATGAAGTATAAAGATTTTATCAAGCGCTTCAACTTCTAGATCAGAAATCTCTTCACTACCATTTAAGGTATGTTTGAGCTTTCCACCTGGATAAGCGCGTAACATATATAAGAAATTCTCCACATAACCCCGCTCAATATCTGGATAAATCAAAGGTGCTCCGATAGAATTACGATAAGAAAAGGCTACTAAAGTAGTAATTTTTGCAATGATTCTGCGCGCCATTGTTTGATAGTCTCCCTCATCATCCATATCCCTATGATCAAAATGAAAAGTAGATAATGCTGCCACTGCAGAGCTTAAATTTGCCATTGGATGAGCATTATCAGGAAAGGCACTAAAAATATTAATCAACCCTTCGTGCAAAAACGATCGGTGTCGCAATTCCAAATCAAATTCTTTCGATTCCTTTTCATCTTTAGGGGCTTCGCCTGTAATAAGTAGCTTTGCAACATCAGTAAATTTATATTTTTTTACAATATCTTCAATAGGTATGCCCTTATAAAGCAATTTACCATTTTTGCCATCAACATAGCTAATAGTTGATTCACAACCTGCGGTAGAACCATATCCTGGATCATAAGAAAAAATATTAGTTCTTTCAAATAATTTACTAAAATCAACCGCTTTGGGTCCTCTTGTGCATTCTATTAAATCAAAATCAAATTTTTCACCAGTTTCGTTATTGATTAGCGTTATTGTTGCCATATTCACTCCTTAAATTATTTTCTTGATCACTAAGTATTGTAATGCACTTTTTGATAAAAGTCAAAAAAAAATTAATTTTTGGGAGAAAAAAAAGGCTATTGCTATTTTTTTACACATTTCTACTAAAAAGTTAATTATAAAGAATATCAAGATTGCTTGTTGGCTTGAATTTAAAAATTTCTGGATTAATTGAATGATTAGTTTGTATATTTTCAAAAAGAATCTCAACAGAATTCCCCACTGCATCCACAAAAGAAATTTGCTTTAAAATGCCTTCCTCAAAGAATAAATAATATTTTTGTCCCAAAAGTTCTGCTATGTAGTGATTTTCTTTAATAAATTTAGCTTTTTTAATCAGGGTTAAAATATCCAGATTCTCTTTTAAGGTGCTATAAATAGCTTGTTCTAGCTTTGGCTCATAGATAATCATTGAATCTTTATTAATATAAATCTCTTTGGGGATGGGGCTTTTATATTTCCAAAGCACAAAATGTGGCGCAAGAGCAAAGAACTCTCCTTTATAAAGAAGGGTGTTGTCTTGAGTGATAAGCCTTTGAGTAAAATAGGCTTGCATAGATTGTAATGCCTTAATTTCTTGTGCATTTAGAGAGCTTAAGTAAAGAAAAAATATCAATAAAAATCTTAACAACATTTTAATGCTTTGAATCTTTATGCAAAAAATACAAACCAATTGATAAAGCTAAAATAGAGATAGCAAAATATAACATATCTTGTGTATTTTTCATTCCCATATTAAGAACTTTAGAGAAAAAGGCTACAATTAGTGCCATTACAATCACTTTAGCTAATTTATCTTTGAGTTGATCAAGCGTATGAATCTCTAAGACCTTAGAGCTACTTTCATCTTTGATTTGAATTTTACAAATAAAAAGCTCATATAATCCAAAGGCAAAAATTAACAATACTACTGCAATTAAATACAAATCAATTGCCATAATAATGGTATTGAGCAAAATAGTATGAATATCTGATCCTGCAGGCAAAAGATGCATATAATACAAAAAAGTATTTTTAGCTGCTTTGATAATATCCACACTTGCCACAACAAAAAGTAAAATAGCTCCAATTAAAGATAGAACGACAGCAAAGATAATAAATAAACGGGCATTCCACATTAACTTTTCAAAAATGATACGCAATGCTTCCAAAATACTATTCCTTTACAAATTAAAATTATTTTATTATAGCGACAATCCACTTAAAGAAGCCTCTACAATTGGATTGTTTTTATTTAAAATGATATTGATGAATAAAATCGACTAATTTAATGGCATTTTCTCGTGGTAAATCTGGCAGCATTCCATGCCCCAAATTAAAAATATGCCTTTTGCCTTGCATTAAATTTAAGATTTCCTTAGCGCCCTCAAGCATTGATTTTTCATCATATATTCTACAAGGCTCTAAATTACCCTGCAAAACATATTTATCTCCCAATTTCTCTTTAGCAATCCTTAGTGGAGTGCTCCAATCCACGCCAAAAACATCAAATTCTCCATCAATTTTATCTAAATAGCCCGAAATTCCTTTAGGAAATAAAATAACTGGTATTTCTGGGTATTTTTGCTTGATAAAAGAAGCAATTTTTTTACAATATTCAAATCCAAACTCCAAATACATTGTTTCCTCTAAAGCCGCTGCCCAAGAATCAAAAATCATTACCGCATTCACTCCTGCTTTAATCTGCGATTCAAGATAATTTTTGAGATTGTGTGTAATTAACTCTAGTAAATTATGCAAAAATTGCGGATTAGAATAAAGTAATTTTTTGGTTTCATTATAAGTCTTGCTTCCCTGCCCTTCTATCATATAAGTTGCCAAAGTCCAAGGTGCTCCACAAAATCCAATTAATGCTTTGTCTTTAGCAAGTTTTTGACGCGTCATTGAAATCGTGTCATAGACATAATTTAGCGATAAATGCGAATCTTGACTAAGCCCTTTTAAATCTTTATCGCTTTGAATAGTTTGTGCAAACTTCGGACCTTCTCCAGCAAAAAATCCAAGCTCCATTCCCATTTCCATTGGCACCACTAAAATATCACTAAAAAGAATTGCCGCATCAACTCCTAAAATCTCTATGGGTTGTAAAGTAACTTCTGAAGCTAGTTTAGGATTCTTGCAAAGGGATAAAAAATCGCCCGCTTGCTTTCTTGTTTCTCTATACTCACTTAAATATCTCCCTGCTTGTCGCATAAACCAAACAGGTGTGTAAGGGGTTTCTCTACCAAAACACGCATCAATAAAAATCATTTTTTTCCTTTACCTAAAATATTTTTCGCATTTTATCTAAGTAAAATTCCATTTATGCTAAAATTTTTGAAATTATTTTTTATTTTATAAAGCTTTAAACAAAAATTGAAGCTAAGGTTGGAGTAAATGTTTTCACTAATTAAAAAGATTCTAAATAGTAAAAATGACCGGTTAGTTGGGCATTATAAAAGACAAATTAAAAAAATCAATGAGCTTGAATCAAAATATGCTGCTTTAAGTGATGAAGAGCTTAAAAATTCATTTCAAGAGCTCAAAAATCAAGTCCAAGCTTCCAAGAATCCACAAGAAGAGTTGAACAAAATTCTTTATCAGTCCTTTGCAATCACGCGTGAGGTTAGCAAAAGGGTTTTAAATATGCGACATTTTGATGTTCAGCTTATTGGTGGAATGGTTTTACACGAAGGTAAGATTGCAGAAATGAAAACAGGGGAAGGAAAAACATTAGTTGCTACTTTGCCTGTTTGCCTTAATGCGATGCTAGGAAAGGGTGTGCATATCATAACAGTAAATGATTATCTTGCGCAACGAGATGCAGAAACAATGCGACCACTTTATGAATTTTTAGGATATAGTGTGGGAGTAATTGTAAGTGGAATTTATGATGATTCGCACCGCTTGGCTCAATATTCTTGTGATATTACTTATGGAACAAATAATGAATTTGGTTTTGATTATTTGCGCGACAATATGAAATACGACTTTAATCAAAAAGTGCAAAAAGAGCATTATTTTGCTATCGTTGATGAAGTAGATTCAATTCTTATTGATGAAGCAAGGACACCTCTTATCATCTCTGGACCAGCAAACCGCGTCTTAAAAAACTATGAAATTGCTAATAATGTTGCCTTAAAACTCAAAGAAAATGAAGATTATACTATTGATGAAAAAAACAAAGTGATTCTACTCACAGAAAGTGGAATCAACCACGCAGAAAAACTTTTTGAAATTGATAATCTTTATAGTGTTGATAATGCGATTCTTGCTCATCACCTAGATCAAGCCCTTAAAGCTAATAAACTTTTCAAAAAAGACAAAGATTATGTCTTGCGCGATGGAGAAGTTGTTATAGTAGATGAATTTACAGGGAGGCTTAGTGAAGGGAGACGCTTTAGCGAAGGATTACATCAAGCCCTAGAAGCCAAAGAAGGTGTCAAAATCAAAGAAGAATCCCAAACACTTGCAGATATTACCTATCAAAACTATTTTAGGCTTTATCAAAAACTTGCTGGTATGACAGGAACTGCACAAACTGAAGCGAGTGAGTTTTTACAAATTTACAATCTTGAAGTTGTCTCAATTCCTACAAACCTTCCTATTAAAAGAAAGGATTTGAATGATTTAATCTACAAAACCGAAAGGGAGAAATTTAACGCGCTTGTAGAAAAAATTATTGAATTAAACAAAAAGGGGCAGCCAATTTTAGTTGGAACAGCTTCCATTGAAAAAAGCGAAAAGATTCACGATTTGCTTAAATCCAAAAGAATTCCACATTCTGTGTTAAATGCTAAAAATCACGCTCAAGAAGCCGAAATTATCAAAGATGCTGGGAACAAGGGAGCTGTAACGATTGCCACAAATATGGCAGGGCGCGGCGTAGATATAAAAATCAATGATGAAGTAAGGGAGCTTGGCGGACTTTATATTATAGGGACAGAGAGACACGAATCACGCAGAATTGACAATCAATTGCGCGGTAGAAGCGGAAGACAAGGTGATCCTGGGACTAGTCAATTTTATTTGAGTTTAGAAGATCCTTTGTTGCGTATTTTTGGTAGTGACAAGATTAAAAACATTATGGATAAATTAGGGCTTGATGATGGAGAGCATATTGAATCAAAGCTTGTAACGCGATCTGTAGAAAATGCCCAAAAGAAAGTTGAAAGTATGCATTTTGAAGCTAGAAAACATTTGTTGGAATACGATGATGTCGCAAATGAACAAAGAAAAGCTATTTATCGCTTAAGAAATGAATTGCTAAACCCAACACAAGATGTCTCACATAAAATCATTGAAAATCGCCATGATGCTATTACAATGCTTTTAGAAAAAGCTGAAGTGTTTAATGATTCTGATAATTTAGAATCGCTTTGCGCTATGGCTTTGGAAGACTTTAATGTAACACTTGACATCCAAGAATTAAAAGATTCCTATCAAAAAAACAATAACTTTGAAACCTTAATTGATGAAAAAATGAAGCAAATTTATGATAAGAAAATGTCAATTTTAGATAGTCAAACTCGAATCGAAATTGAAAAGCTTGTTTATTTGCAAACTTTAGATAATTTATGGCGAGATCACTTATATGTGATGGACACACTCAAAACTGGCATAGGATTGCGTGGATATAACCAAAAAGATCCTTTAGTAGAATACAAAAAAGAAAGCTACAATCTCTTTTTGGAATTAGTAGGTCAAATCAAATACACTACTATTAAAATGCTCTATAAAGTGCAGCTTAAAACAAATCAAGAGAGTGAAGAGGAAGCCAAAAACGCTCTACAAAAGCTTAACAATAGCAATCAAAACTTGAAAACTAATCACGAAAATCCCCCAATTTTTAAAAAAAAGCCCATTAGAAATGAGCCTTGCCCTTGTGGCAGTGGTAAAAAATATAAAAATTGTTGCGGAATGAGTGGTCCTAAAAAAGGAGTTTTTGCCAAATGACACAAAAAGGAATCATTTCTTTTTTGTTATTCCGTTATTTACGATTTAATAAACACCAGCCATTCATCTCTATTGCCGCTATTTTAGCATTTTTAGGGGTTTGTATTGGAGTTATGGTTTTAATTGTTGCAATGGCACTTATGAATGGATTTGACAAAGAATTTGAGCGCAAACTCTTTATTATGAATTATCCACTCACTATGATTCAAGGTAGTCCAGAAAAAATCACCAAAAAAACTTTAGAAGATTTGCAAAACAATTTTCCGCAACTACAATTTAGCCCCTTTATCCAAACTCAAGCGATTTCAAAAATAGGGAATCGTATGGAAGGTGCTATGGTTTTTGGAGTGGATTTTAATCTTGAAAGCAAAATTAATCCCATTTTTAAAGAAGCCTATCTCCAATCCCAACAGTACCAAAATCAATCCAAAGAAATCTTTAGTGTGATTATTGGCAAAAGCCTTAAAGATTCTTATGGGCTTGATTATCAATCAAATTTACTTTTGATTTTTACTGATTTTATTCCCAATGCAATCCAACTAAGCCCCACTATGAAGCGCTTTGTGGTAGATGGCTTCTTTCAATCAGGATTGATTGCTTATGATAAGGGCTATATTTATACCAGCCTTGAAGCAATGCAAATTATCAAAAATCTCCCTCAAAATACTTATGATGGCATTCACATTCACTCCAACAATCCACAAAAAGATATTATTTCTCTCCAAGAATCATATCCACAAATGCAAATCGTTGGCTGGTGGGAACAAAATGGAAACTTTTTTGCAGCCTTAGCACTAGAAAAACGCGCACTATTTATTGTTTTAATGCTAATTATTCTAGTGGCTTCTCTTAATATCATCAGCTCTCTTTTGATGACTGTTATGAATAGAAGGCGAGAAATTGCCCTATTGCTCACTATGGGAGCAAGCTCTAAAGAAATCCAAAAAACTTTTCTTTATTTGGGAAATTTCATAGGTGTTAGTGGCATTATCTGTGGTAGTATTTTGGCTTTTATCATTCTTTACTTGCTTTCAAGCTTCCCTATTATTTCACTACCTGCAGATGTTTATGGGAGTTCAAAACTACCCTTAGAACTTTCCTTACTTGATTTATTTTCAATTTTGTGTGGCTCTTTTGCGATTGTTTTCTTTTCTTCTTATTATCCAGCCAAAAAAGCTACTCAAATTAATCCTTTGGAAGTTTTGCGTAACGAATAGTGAAGCCCTTTCAAAAAATTTTTATTGAAATCACAAATTTTTGTGGGCTTTCTTGCTCCTTTTGCACACCTAACAAAGCCAAAGATTCTATGGATTTAAAAAAATTTGAAAAAATATGCAGTGAAATTGCTCCTTTTACACATTTGTGCGCTTTGCATATTTTGGGAGATCCACTAACACTTGATAATCTTGAATCATATCTTAAAATCGCAACAACCTATCAACTTAAAATTGACATTACAACTAGCGGTTTTTACCTAAATAACAAAAAAATCAATCTTCTTTTGCAAAACTCTTGCGTTCATCAAATTAACATTTCACTCACAAGCTCTCTTTATCAAAAAAAACAAATTAATCTTAAATCCTATCTTAGTTCTATCTTAGTTCTGCTCTTCAAGCACCAAGCAATAAAAAGTGAAAAATTTATTAATTTAAGGCTTTGGAATCTCAAAAAAGATTTTACTCCACCGCTTAAAAATTCCCCTATCTATCAAGTTTTGTATAATTTTTTTCAAACTCCCATTACAACACCAAAAACGCGCTTAGCTTACAAAATCCATCTACTTGAGCAACCTTTTTTTGAATGGGTTAGCTTAGAATCTCAAACAATCTCACAAAATGGGTTTTGCTATGGTGGCAGTAAGCAACTTGGTATTTTGTGCAATGGTGATGTAGTGCCTTGTTGTTTTGATACTAAAGGAGTGATTAATTTTGGCAATCTCTTTCAAGATTCAATGCTAAAGATTCTAGAAAATCCACGCCTAAAAAAGCTAGTTGAAGGTTTTAAAAATGGAATGAGAATCGAGGAGCTTTGTCAGCACTGCAACTACCCCGATTATCTTGCTAATCTTAATGTAAAAAATGTCTAAATCCACTAAAATAAAGTGCCATACCTTTTTGATTTGCACATTCAATTACCTCTTCATCGCGAATACTTCCTCCTGGCTCAATCACAGCACTCACACCAACTTTATAAGCTTCCTCTATGCTATCTTTAAAAGGAAAAAACGCTTCACTTGCTAACACACAACCCCTTAAATCAATTCCCATTTCTTCTGCTTTTCTAATGGCAGCCTTTGCAGCATCAACGCGACTTGTCATTCCCATTCCAACAGCTACCATAGCAGAATCTTTAACATATACCACGCAATTTGATTTTACTAAGCTTGCTACCTTATAGGCGATTTCCAAATCTTTCATTTGCTCTTTAGTAGCTTGTTTTTGACTAACGCATTTTGCATTTTCTACTTCATTAGCCGCTACGCTATCTGCTTCTTGTAAAACAAATCCCCCTTCAATATGTTTAAAATCTTGCCCATCTTTTGGAAAACAAAGTTTCTCTCCGCCACAAACAAAGATTTTAATCTTTTTTTTATTTTCAAAAATACTCAAAGCCTCCTCTGTGATACTTGGCGCCACCAATACTTCAATAAAAATCTTATTAATTTCATTAGCCAAATCCACATCCACTTCGCCATTAACTGCAACAACACCGCCATAAGCAGAAATATTATCACACCTCAAAGCTGCAACATATGATTCTAAAACATTTTCTTTCATTGCAAAACCACAAGGATTCCCGTGTTTGACAATACATACACAAGGCTTATCTTCAAAGCTTGAAGCAATTTTAACTGCGCTATTAATGTCTGTTAGATTATTAAAACTAATCTCACCTTTAAGTGCCCTAAAGTGCTTAGAGTAGAAATCGCCAAATTCATAATATGCCCCTTTTTGATGAGGATTCTCTCCATATCTTGTAGGACTTACAAGTCTCCCAGCAATAAAATGATTCTTGCCAAAGCCATGATTAAAACGTTTATTCATGTAATTTGCAATCATACAATCATAAGCTGCTGTGTGCTCAAAGGCTTTAATCATTAATTCTTGACGAAACTCCAAAGTATTTTGCTTGTCTTTAAGCTTTTCAAGCACCCTTTCATAATCATTGCAATCCGTTACAATCAATACCGATTCAAAATTCTTGGCTGCTGCCCTAACCATTGATGGACCACCAATATCAATATTTTCTATAATTTCCCCAAAATCCTCTGTTTTTTCAATCGTTTCTTTAAAAGGATAAAGATTCACACACACCAAACTAATGTCTTTTATCCCAAATTCAAAAGCCTTTTGTTTATCATCTTGATTATTGCGCCTATGCAATATTCCACCATGAATCTTGGGATGCAATGTCTTAACGCGCCCATCAAACATTTCTGGGCTTTGTGTGTATTCACTCACTTCTAGTGCTTCAATCGCATTTTCTCTTAAGATTTTTAAAGTTCCACCTGTAGATAAAATCTCATAACCCAAGCTCACAAGCCCTTTTGCAAACTCAACAATACCTTTTTTATCACTTACACTTAATAATGCCGTCATATTTTCTCCTTTTTAATTATTCTTTAAATAACCTTAAAAATAGCCATAAGCTCACTAAACCCAAAATTCCAATAGGCAAAATAATGCTAACTTCTGGCAATAAAAAACCACTCATAGAGAGCCTAGAAAAACTAAAAAATACACCCCATACAATCAAAACTCCAAGAATCATTCCCAAAGTAATACCGCTCATATTTGTATAACGATTAGAGTTTGGAGTAAATCTAGCCAAACACACCATCACCAAGGGAGCAAAAAATGGAAAAAATATTAGACTATAAAGAGAACTACGAAGTTTTTGAGTATTAACCCCCTGCTCTTTTAAAAGCCAAATTGCTTCTAATGCATCAACAATAGAAATACTGCCTTGCTTTTCATAGATATTATCTAAAATCTTAGGTTTAAAGCCTTGTAGTGTTTCATAAGTCTTTTGCTCTTCAATTTTAAGAGGATTCTTGCCTATTTCAAGATTAGAATCAAGAGTGGTAATTTTAGCATTCTCCAATCTCCATTTATCTTGAATAAAAACAGCTCTAGGTGCTTCAATAATTTTAATAACTTGCTTATTAAAGACTTCATAAACCTTAACATTTTCTGCAGTCTTTAAAAGAGGAAAAACTTTTTCAAAATAAATATAATTATCATTGTATTTGATAAATAAATCATTTTTGTAACTTCCCAAATATCCACGCTCAATAATCAAATCCACCCTTTCTTTAGCATAAGCAAAAGGAGTTGCATTTAGTAAGACAAATAATAAAGTAATCAAAAATGACACCATAAAAACAGGTAAAAAGATTCTAAGCTTTGAATATCCAAGTGCTAAAAATGCTGTAAATTGCGAATTTCTTAACATAGAAATCACTAAGACAATCTGAGCCAACACCAAAGAAAGAGGCAAAATATAATTGCTTGCATAGACAAAATCATAAAAAATGAGCAAAACTATTAAATTTGCAGATTGTGGCAATTCATCAAGGTATTTCACCAAATCAATTAAAACAAAAAAACATTCTAGCGATACAAAAAGAATAAAAAAATACTTTAAATATAAAGTAATAATATAACGCGAAAATAAATTCATTTATTTATCTTTTGGATTTAAAGTATAAAGACTAGAAATTTTGTTTGCCAATTCACTTGGATTCTCTAATTTTGCTATTTCCAATGCTGGTTTAATGCAATGTTTAATTATTTCTTCATTTTTTATTGATTCTTCTTTGCTAAAATCCCCTAAAACCCAATCAATCACTTGATTTTTCAAAAGGGGTTTTCCAATCCCATAACGCAAACGATAATACTCTTTACCACACAATTCATCAATGGATTTTAAGCCATTATGTCCGCCACTGCCTCCGCCAAATTTAAATCGCACTGCCCCAAAAGGCAAATCAAGATCATCATGAATCACAAGCATTTTGTCTATTTTATAAAAATTTTTAACACTTAAAACTGATTTTCCAGAAAGATTCATAAAAGTTGAGGGCTTTAAAAGAAGGATTTGGGAAGCCTTATAAAGCTCCCCAAAGAAATCTTTACTAGATTGCTTAGTAGCATTTAAAGAAGCAATCAAAGAATCAACAACGCAAAAGCCGATATTATGGCGATTATTTTTATATTTCTCGCCAATATTACCTAAGCCTACAATTAAAAACATTTCTTAGCGAGATTTAATCACACCAACAATTGCAACATCATCTCTTTCTACGATTTTAACACCATTGTTTTGCGGTAAATCACGCACCAATACAACATCACCCACATCCAAGTTTGTTACATTGATTTCATAATCTTTAGGTAGATTTTCAGGAGTAGCCTTAACCTTAATGCGTTTTTTGGAAATCATCAAAACACCTTTGTTTTTAAGTCCTTTTGCGACACCTTCGATTCTCACCTTAACAGAATATTTTGCTTCTACACCTTTTTGTGCAAGCATCAAATCCACATGGATAATTTCGCTAGTAATTGGATCTTTTTGATACTCTTGGATAACAACTGGATATTTTTGTGTGCCAACTTCTACTTCAAAAATCAAATCAGTTTTGTTTTTAACTTCTCGGATAAAATCATTGCGTTTAAACGCACAATGAATATTCTCTTTACCCTTACCATAGATATTGGCAATTAGATAACCATTTTTTCTTAAAGCCTTTGTATCTGCTTTTGAAATACTCTCTCTAATTATTCCACTTAACATTTAAAAATCCTTAAAAATAAAATAGAACCTGCAATTATAGCTAAAATTCTTGAAACTTCTTTTAAATTAAGACAAACTCTCTAAAATTTTTGCAAAAGCATTTTTAAAGTCTTCTAATCCCTGCTCTAATAACTCACTAGAAACTTTTTGCAAATCTACACCAGCATCTGCCACCACCTTAAAATATTCTTCTAATTCTTCATAGCTTGGTAAATAAGCTTCTTCCAAGGCTTCAACTTTCATAAAAGCTTCAATGGTTGCTAATGGTGCAGTATTAATAGCATATTGATGATAAAGCTCTCTAATATAATAAACAGACTCTAAACTATCATCTTTTACACCTGTGCTTGCAAAAAGCGCTCTCACGCAAGGCAAAGAATAATCATTAACAACACGATACAAATATTGCGCATTTTTAATGCCCAAAGTCGCCACAGGAATACCATTATCTTTTAAAATAGAATCGCATTTTCTATCAAATCTTGATACAAAAATACTCACCACCGCTCTTGGGAAATCCTTAGATTCTTTTTTTGTTATTTTTTTGAAATTCTCATACCCCCTTTTAAAAGCCTCCATACATCCAATGGTTTGTTCTTTTGTAAAAACCAAAGTCGCATTAACCGAAATCCCTTGGGAGATTAATTCCTCCATTGCAACAAATCCTGCTTTAGTAGCTGGAATCTTAATCATTACATTGGGATAGCCAATCTCTTTAAACAACCTAACACCCTCTTCAATAGTTCCCTTAGAATCTTGACACAAATTAGGATCTACTTCAATACTCACATAGCCGTCATTTGTATTATTAGTATAAATTGGCATAAGAAGTTCTGCAGCCCTTTGAATATCACTCTTTGCTAAAGCCTCATAAATCTCTTTTGGATTTTTGCCCTTTAAGGATTCTTTTTGTTCTCTGTAACTTGCTTCTAAAAAAGATTTTTGAAAAATAGCAGGATTGCTTGTCGCCCCTTCAATAATTCCACCCTCAATCATTTTGATAAAATCATTTTCCAAAAAATCTCTTTCAATAAAATCACACCACAAAGAAAAAAAAATATTATTTTGCATTGCTGTTCCTTATAGATAATTTTTTATTAATGACAAATCTTTTGTATCAATTATGATATTTGCAGCCTCTCTCAAAACTTCTTTGGCGCAAAATGCCACTTTTTTTTGCGCATATTGAAACATTGAAAGATCATTAGCCCCATCTCCAACCACAAGAGTATTAGATGAATCCACACCTAGCAAAACTTGAATCTTCTCAAGCATTCTCCCTTTAGAGTAAGAAAACATCATCTCTCCACCAACTTTTCCTGTTAAAAGTCCATCTTTGTGATGCAAAGTGTTACTAAAATGAATATCATAGCCAAGTGCTTTTTGCCCTGCACTCACCCCTTCATCAAACCCCCCACTAAACACCACCACCTTATAACCATTTTCCTTTAAAAAACTAATAATTTCCTTAGCACCAGGATTATAAGTAAGATTTTCACAAACTTCACAAACCTGCTTTAGTGGCATTCCCTCCAAAGTCTTTACGCGTTTTCTTAAACTATGGTAAAAATCCAATTTTCCTGCCATAGCTTCTTTAGTAATCTCGCTTACTTGTTGCTCACTTCCATAGGCTTTTGCTAGTAAATTTATAGTTTCTCCATCCATTAGTGTAGAATCAAAATCAAAAACTGCCAGTTTCAAAAACATCCTTTAGCACAAATTTCAAAACCAAACATTATACATTTTTATTATAAAAGCAATCTAAGATAAAAAAATAACTTATTAATAATATTTTTTCTTAAGTTTTCCCCACAAAAAAACCACTAGAATTATTTTTTAACATATTGCTTTAAATTTTACTTAGCACAAGAAGCAAAAGATAGAATTTTTATAAAACGCACAAAATGTGCATTTTATAAAGGTATATTAAGAGATTCCAAGTTTCTTTTCAAGTTTTACAATTCGATCCCAAGTTTCAATCACAGAATCGGGATTTAATGAAATAGAAGTGATTCCATTTTCCACTAAAAACTCTGCAATTTCTGGATAATCACTAGGTGCTTGCCCACAGATTCCGCAATATTTATTATGTTTTTTACAAGCATCAATTGCCATTTTAAACATTTTAAGAAGCGCAGGATTTCTTTCATCAAAAACATGGCTAACAAGCTCTCCATCCCTATCAACACCCAAAGTCAATTGCGTAAGGTCATTTGATCCAATTGAATAACCATCAAAAAGCTGTAAAAATTCATCTGCCATAATTACATTCACTGGCAATTCACACATAACATAAATTTCCAATCCATTTTCGCCTTGCACCAATCCATTTTTACGCATAATCTCTAAAACTCTTCTACCCTCTTCTGGAGTTCTAAGGAATGGAATCATAATTTTCATATTAGAAAATCCCATTTCATTACGCGCCATTGCTAAAGCTTGACATTCCCACTCAAAAGCTTGTCTGTATTGTTCAGAATAATACCGACTAGCGCCACGATAACCAAGCATAGGATTCTCTTCGTGTGGCTCATAGTCTTTCCCCCCTACCATACGACAATACTCATTAGATTTAAAATCGCTTGTCCTAACAATAACAGGCTTAGGGTAAAATGCCGCTGCAATCATTCCCACACCCTCAGCAATTTTCTTTACAAAGAAATCCTTAGGATTAGCATAACCAGACATAATCTCTTTTACGCCCTCAACACCATCAAATTCTTTATTTCCATTATGCAAATCCATTAGCGCAAGTGGATGAGCTTTAATATAGTTATTAATAATAAATTCCATTCTTGCAAGCCCAACACCATTATTTGGAATCATAGAAAAAGTAAAGGCTTTTTCAGGATTCCCAATATTCATATAGATTTTTGTCTTAGGTTGCTCTAATGAGCTTAAATCAACTTTTTCAACCTCATATTCATAGATTCCATTATAAACAAATCCATCTTCCCCTTCAGCACACGAAACCGTTACTTCCATACCAGTTTCTAGTTTTTCTGTTGCTCCAACTGCGCCAACAATCGCAGGCACTCCAATTTCTCTTGCCACAATAGCTGCATGACAAGTTCTACCCCCACGATTTGTAATCACAGCTGCTGCTTTTTTCATAGCAGGCTCCCAATCTGGATCAGTATTATCTGTTACAAGAATTTCACCTCTTTTTAACTCGCCCATATTAGCAATATTATCAATAACACGAATTTTTCCTGTTCCAATTTTTCCACCCACGGCTTTTCCACTTAGTAAAATCTCTTTTTCACTTTTATCTTTAAAGAAGTATTTTTCTAAAGTATTATTTTGTTTCTTCATTTTTTGGCTTTGCACCGTTTCGGGTCGCGCTTGGACAATAAAGATTTCACCGCTATTACCATCTTTTGCCCATTCCATATCCATAGGGCGGTATTCTCCTGCCTCTTTTGTATAATGTTTTTCAATCAAAACCGCATAACGCGCTAGAGTTAAAACCTCTTCATCACTCAAAGAAAAACTTTTAAGTTCTTCTTCTGTAGTTTCAATATTTTTAGTAGGATGTTTAGCGCCAGGTGCAGCATAGACCATTTTAATGTTTTTATACCCTAGTTGTCTTTTTAGAATCGGTCGTTTGCCTAACTCCAGAGCTGGTTTAAAAACATAAAATTCATCAGGATTCACAGTTCCACCTACAACATTCTCCCCAAGACCCCAAGCTGAAGTAATAAAAACTGCATCTCTAAAGCCAGTTTCTGTATCAATACTAAACATTACCCCAGAACTTCCCTTATCTGATCGCACCATTTTTTGCACCCCAACAGAAAGAGCGACTTTAAAATGATCAAATCCCCTAGAAGCACGATAGCTTACCGCTCTATCGGTAAAAAGTGATGCCATACAAGATTTAATATAATGAATAAGTTCAGTTTGTCCTTGAACGCTCAAATAAGTGTCTTGCTGTCCTGCAAAAGAAGCATCAGGTAAATCCTCTGCTGTAGCCGAACTTCTTACTGCCACATCGGCTTCTTCCATATTATATTCTTGACTTAAAATCTTGTAAGCCTCCAAAATTTCTTCCCTTAAGTCCGCAGGTAATGGAGTGCCAAAAATCATATCGCGTATCTTTTTAGAACGCACATTTAAAACATCAATCTCTGTTACATCAATTCCCTCAAGTAATTCTTTGATTTTTTCTCGGATTCCACCACTATCTAATAAATACCAATACGCCTCACTTGTAATTGCAAAACCATTAGGTACTTTAATCCCCATAGGCACAAGCTCTTGAAACATTTCTCCGATACTTGCATTCTTACCGCCCACCACAGGCACATCTCTATTATTTAATTCCTTGAAAAACTTGATGTATTTCATTTTGTCTTTTCTCCTTAATTCCTTTTAGACCATTTTTTTAAAAAATACTCACTATTCTACTAAAAATAACTTTATCTCAATCTTAGTTTATCCATACTTTAAAGGACAATTTGATAAACTTCCATTTATAAAAGTTTTTTTTGTAAAAAATACTCACTTTAAAACAACTAAGGAAAAGGCATGGAAAATTTAGAAAAGATTCTAAGGCAACATAAACTTACCCAAGAGGACTATCAAAATATTCTCAATATCCTAAAAAGAGAGCCTAATTTGGTAGAAATTGGGATTTTTTCTGCTATGTGGAGCGAACATTGCAGCTATAAATCTAGCAAAATTTATCTCAATGGATTCCCCACACGCGCACCTTGGGTTATCCAAGGTCCAGGAGAAAATGCAGGAATTATTGATATTGGTGGGGGTTATGGGGCGGTTTTTAAAATGGAATCCCATAATCACCCTAGCTTTATTGAGCCTTATGCGGGCGCTGCCACGGGAGTTGGCGGAATCATGCGCGATATTTTTACTATGGGCGCTAGACCTGTTGCAAGTCTTAACTCTATTCGCTTTGGCAATATCGCCAAAAAAGATTCCACAGGGGCAAAACACCGCTATTTATTACGCGGAGTTGTCGCAGGAATTGGAGGTTATGGAAATTGTATGGGGGTGCCAACTATTGGTGGTGAAATGAGCTTTGAAGATTGCTATGAGGGCAATATTTTGGTTAATGCTTTCACTTTAGGAATTGTTAAAAACGATGAAATTTTCTATGGCAAGGCTGAAGGAATTGGGAATCCTGTTATTTATGTAGGTTCTAAAACTGGACGCGATGGTTTGGGTGGTGCGGTAATGAGCTCTGATAGCTTTAATGAAGATTCTAAATCTTTGCGTCCTACCGTGCAAGTGGGTGATCCATTTACTGAAAAACTACTTTTAGAAGCGTGTTTGGAATTATTCAAAAAAGATTTAATTGTTGGGATTCAAGATATGGGTGCAGCAGGACTTACAAGTTCTAGCTTTGAAATGGCAGGACGCAGTGGAAGTGGTATGGTCATGCATCTTGATAAAGTCCCTACCCGCGAAGCCAATATGACACCTTATGAATTAATGCTAAGCGAATCGCAAGAGAGAATGTTGATTTGTGCTAAAAAAGGTTGCGAAAAAGAAATTTTAGAGATTTTTACAAAATGGGAATTAGACTGCGCTATTGTAGGTGAAGTTACTAATAGTGGAAAAATGGAACTATATTGGCATAATGAAAAATGCGCTGAAATCCCAATTGCTCCTTTGAGCGAAAAATCACCGATTCTTAAAAGACCTGTGAGTGAGAATCCAACTTATCTTGACAAAATAGAATCGCTTAATCAAGAAGCACTCCAAAAATTAGATTCTAATGAAATTTTTAAAACCCTCCTTCAAAGTCCTGATGTCAGCGATAAAGCTTGGGTTTATGAGCAATATGATAGCACAGTTCAAACTAATACTCTAACAAAAATTGGAAGTGGTGGCGCAAGTGCAATTAGGGTTAAAGAAAATGGCAAAGGAATAGCAATGAGCGTGGCTTGTCCTATCCGATTATGCTATCTTAACCCCAAAGAAGGTGCCAGACAAGCCGTTGCAAAAGTCGGTCGAGATATTGCTCTAAGAGGTGGAAGGGCTCTAGCTATTACAGATTGTCTAAACTTTGGAAATCCAGAAAATCCTGAAGTAATGTGGCAATTCAAGGAAGCTTGTGAGGGCATTAAAGAAGCTTGCAAAACTCTTAATACTCCTGTAGTTAGCGGAAATGTAAGCCTTTATAATCAAACTAATAATAGCGATATTTACCCCACTCCAAGTATTGCAGGAGTTGGAGTTATTGATGATATTTATCATCTCTTAGGCAGTGAGTTTAATCAAGAAGACACCGAAGTTTATTTGCTCAAATCTAAAAATACTACTCCACAATTTGGCGCTAGTCTTTTTGCAAAATACTTTGCCAATAGCATTAAAGGTGAAATTCCATCTATCAATCTTAACGATGAATTGTTTTTATGGAGTGTATTAGCTAGTGCAAAAGAGCGCGGAATCTTAAAAGTAGCTGTTGATATTTATCAAGGTGGATTAGCCATTGCTCTAGCTAAAGCTTGCATCAAGGGCAATATTGGTTGTAAAAGTGTTAAAGCCTTTGATAATCAAGCACTCTTTGGCGAATCCCCAACGCAAGTCTTAATTGCTCTAGATTCCAAAAATGTTTCAACTTTGCAAAATTTACTTGAAAACTCTAATTTGCATTTAGAAAAAATTGCGACATTAGGGGGTGAAAAGATTGAAATTGGCAATATTTCAATCACACTTAGTGAAGCCAAAAGAATCTATTTTGAAAGCTTTGATGCTATCCTTCAAACCCTTTAGGAAAATTGCTCTTTTGGGGGCAATTTTATCTTATCCTGCTTTTTGTTTGGATTTAGCTAATTTTTATCAACAAGTCCATACACAAAGCCTACAAAAAAACTATGTGAAATTTCGCGGAAGAAACCTTTTAAGCATTGATTCTTATCATCTTTTAAATCAAAAAGAAAAAATGGCAGTGCAATATTCTTTGGTTTTAATTCATGAAAAAATTGCATCTTTTATTTATTTTAATGAATTAAGTGGCATTGGAATCTCCACGCAAAGAAATTCTCATCTTCAATTTGATATTAAATATTATGAAACACTCAAAGATATTGGCATTGGAGGAGAATTTTATGCAATGTGTGTTTTACCCTTTTTTGACAAATGTATTTTATTAGGATATGAATCCTTTTAAAAAAGCTAGGATTTTTTTGCAGCCTGTTTTTTAATAAGATAAATCTTACGATACAACTTTATAATATTACATTTCCACCATTCCTTACAAAACTCCAAAACAGCTTCACCTAGCTTGTAAGGAATGCTTTGTTTTTCTTTTAAAGCGTTTTGGTAATCTTCATATTGACAAAACATAGGTAATCTTAAATGGGGAGATATTTTACAGATTCTACGATATTCTCTTAGTTTTCTTTTATGCTTTAAAATCACTTGTGCTATTTTAAGGGGTAATTTTAGATATTTTATTTTGCTTGTTTGATAATAGCATTCCACAATCGCATAACCCACTTTATAAGCTAAGGAAAATCGCACTCTCTCATATCCATAAGTTGTCTTAGCAACAAACCCCTTTAAATAAGGCAAACCGCCTTGATTAAGCCAAACCTCATAATACTCACCCCATTCTCTCCATATTTGATGACAAAGCTGATTATTCCAAAATCGATTTTCTCTCCCATAAGAATGAATAAAATATGAATCATCATTAGCTATCCACAATACACTCCCTACATAATCTTTCCCCAAGTCCTTTGCCTTAATACTTTTTTCAAATATTAACAAAGACAAAACCCCCTGATCATTAAGTCCCACTTCAATACTCTTTTGATAAACAAAAGCATAACATTCCGCAGAATTAATCAAAGAATCATTTACAAAGATAATCGGTGAGCGGTAGATTCTAAAATCCCTAAACTCTCCATTATAATTAGGATACACTTCTTTAAGCTGCTTTTTGCCTCTTTCTGCTGCTATTGTAATTCCTGATTCTTTAAGCTTAAGTAAATGCTCTAATCCCTTTAAAAGCAAAATATCAAAATCCAAATATAAAATATTTTCACATTCTTCTAAATATCTAAAAATTTCAAAACACGCATACACCATATGCGTCCAACGCCCCAAAAAACCCCTAGAGTAAGAAAAATCAATTTTTAAATTATTCTGATTGAATTTTTTAAAATTATCTAAAAAAGTTTGTTGTGTGAATTCACAAAAAACCACCTTGCTATCTTGAGCCAATCTTTCCATTGCCTCTTTATCTTTTGGGCTAAATCCATCATGAACAATATAAAAAACATCAACAAAACTACCCATTTTATCCTTAATGTTGGCAATCATAACGCCTAAGGTAAAGCTTGAATCTTTTGTTGCTGCTAATAAAATCCCAAACTTGTGCTTTTTCATTCCTTCTCCAAAAGATTGATTTTACTATATTTTTAAACATTTTTCAATTTTAAAGATTCCGTAAATGGAATATTTTTTAGAGCATAAATTCTGCTATAATTGCGCTCCTTTATAAATTCTTGAGGTTTTTAGGTGTTTTATCGAAGTTTTATTCAATCATTGCCTGTTTTAATGGGGTATTTACCCCTTGGAATTGCCTTTGGTATTTTATTTTCCAAAGAATTATCGCTTGATTGGTATTATGGTGTTTTAATTGCTATTTTGGTTTTTACAGGTGCTGGGCAATTTTTACTTGTTTCTCTTATTGCTTCTTATGCCGGATTCCTAGAAATAGCCATTGCTTCTTTTTTATTAAATATTCGCCATCTCTTTTATTCCCTTGCTATTACCAATGAAATCAAAAACTTTGGAATCACCAAATATTATATTCTCTTTGGCTTAACTGATGAGACTTTTGCAGTCTTAAAAGCCAATAAAGCTGCCTTTAATCTCTCTTTAAAAGAGCTAGAACAAAGTTATTTTTACATTACTTTTTTTGATCATTGCTACTGGGTTTTGGGGTGTGGAATCGGGATTTTTCTAGGAAATACTTTAGGATTTAAGCCAGATGGTGTAGAATTTGCACTAACAGCTCTTTTTAGCGTTTTAACTCTTTCGCTTCTACAAAATTCTCCTAATAAAAAACCTTTTTATATAGGCTTATCATTAGGCATCATAGGACTTATCATTTTCCCTAGTCAATATTTTTTGCTCCTTAGCATTTTTTGTGGAATCTTTATTTTGCTCTTTGGCAGAAAATGGATAGAAAATGCAAGATAATTTTGATACATTTTATCTCATCGGCGCTATTTTAGCAGCTACCATTGGGACAGCCCTTACAAGATTATTGCCTTTTTTTATTTTCAAAAATGCAACAAATAATAAGCTTTTAAAATACCTGCAAGATACAATGCCACTTTTTATTATGACACTCCTTATTTTTTTTAGTTTGCTTAACACTCCTTGGAGTGAAACCTATGGACTTTATGAACTTGGTGGAATTTTTTCTGCAATTTTATGTTTTTTATGGTTTAAAAATTCAGTTTTTAGTATATTTACAGGAATTATTTTTTATATTTTTCTTACAAGGATTTTTTAATGGTTAAGGTTTATGGAATCAAAAATTGTGGTAGCGTTAAAAAAGCTTTAAATTTCTTAGAGCAAAAAAAGATTCCCTATGAATTTATTGACTTTAAAAAAACTCCGCCTAATAAAGAAACGCTTGAAAAATGGCTCCAAAGTGTCCCACTTAAAATACTTTTCAACACTAAAGGCACCACTTACAAAAAACTTTCCCTAAAAGATAAGAATCTTAGCGAAGAAGAGATTAAAGAATATCTAATCAAAGAGCCCAATTTAATCAAACGCCCAGTTGTTGAAGCTAATCATCAAGTTATTGTGGGCTTTAAAGAAGAAGAATATGAGGAATTTAAATGGTGAAATTTCTCACTTTTATCTTTTTTCTAGCTCTGCTTTATGGCTGTGCTTCAAAACCACCCAAGCTTGAATTACCCAAGCAAGATTTGCAGTCATATATTTCTAATGAATCATTTGAATCGCTCAAGCCTCCCTCCACAAAAAATCTTAAAAATAAATATTTACAGCAGTTTTTCTCCCCTTTTAGCAAAATTCCAAAAAATGATTCTATTCAAGCTCAATGGGGATTGCAACAAGCCTTAACAAATTTAGGTTATGGAGAGAATCTACTACCCTATTCTTTAGCAGAAATCGAGGAATTAGCCAAAGAAGCAAACTTTGAAAACTTTCCTAGCTTAAAACAACCTGCCATTATAACTAAATCTAGCAACCTTAGGGTTTTGCCCACTAATAAACCAAGATTCTTTAACCCCAAAACAGCAGGAGAAGGCTTTCCTTTTGATTATTGGCAAAATTCTTATATTTACTTAGGGACGCCCATTCTCATCACTCATTATTCTAAGTCCAAAAAATGGGCTTTTGTTGAGAGTGGCTTTGTTAGCGGATGGATAGAAGTGCTTAATATTGCAATTTTAAATCAAAAGCAAACTCAAGAACTTAGGCAAACTCAAGAATTTTTAGTAGCTAAAAAAGATAATATTCCTATTTATAACACCCACCAAGAATTTTTAGAAACAGCTCGTATTGGCATGTTACTTCCTTTGCTTGGAAGCACAAAAAAAGCTTATGAGAGTTTCATTTTTACACGCACACAAAGGGGTTATGCCAAAAAAATAAAAATTCATCTCCACAGCCAGGATTTTACTAGATTTCCCATGCCTTTTTCCTCAAAAAATTACGCTTCCCTTGCTCAAAATCTTATGGGTGAGAAATATGGTTGGGGTGGAATGTTTGGGAATCGCGATTGTTCAATGTTTCTAAGGGATACTCTTGGTAATTTTGGATTCTATCTCCAAAGAAACTCACAAGCTCAGATTCTCCCAAATAATTTAAATAAATCTCTTTATTTTGATTTAAGCCAAATGAATCCTAATCAAAAAAAGCTTTTTATCCAAAACAACGCCATTCCTTTTGCTACTTTGCTTGGAATGAAAGGGCATATTATGCTTTATGTGGGAAGTTTTGGTGGAGAGATTTTTGTATTGCATGATATTTGGGGCTTAAAAACACTTCAAAATGGAGAAGAAGGCAGGAGTATTATTGGTAAAATTGCCCTTACTCCACTAAACATTGGCGAAAATACCAAGGGAATCAATCAAAATACATTATTAATTAAACGCATTTATGGAATGAGAAATCTATTTGACAAGGCTAATTATGCAAAATAGTAACTCTCACAAAATAATTGAGTATAAAAATGTTAATTTTTCTTTCACCAAAGAACGAATCTTGTATAATGTGGATTGGACAATTTATGAAGGTGATTTTTGGGCTATTATTGGACCAAATGGTGGTGGAAAAAGCACACTAGCGCGCCTTTTAATAGGGTTATTAAAGCCAACAGAAGGCAAGATTATTAAAAGCCCTACATTACGCGTTGGCTATGTCCCACAAAACACTTTTTTAAATCGTCATTTTCCCATATCAACTCTAGAAGTTGTTATGATGGGATTTTTAAAACCAGGATTTTTGGGAGGATTCTTACCCAAAAACGCAAGAAAGCTTGCTTTAGAACTTTTAGAGCAGTTCCATTTGGAAGCTTATGCTCATAAAAAAATCGGAGAACTCTCCGGCGGACAAAGACAAAGGGTTTTAATTGCAAGAGCATTGTGTGGAAATCCAAATTTTTTGGTCTTAGATGAGCCAACAGCCAGTGTAGATCAAAAAAATCAAAGAGAAATTTATGATTTATTGCAAAAAATCAATAAAGAAAAGACTATAATTATAATTAGTCATGATATTTCAATTTTATTAGGCTATGCCAAAAAGGTTTTATATGTTAATCGCGAGGTTACAGAGCACGAACTTCCAAAAATAAGCGATCAAAGTATCCAAGAGCATTTTTGTGAAGTGGAAATGTTATTGCAATCTCAATATTCCCAAAATCTAAATTTAGGAGGTCGTTTATGAAACAAACTTATGATGTCGCCATTATTGGGGCTGGTATTTCAGGTAGTGCGCTTTTTTATGCACTCACACATTATACGAATTTAAAAAAGGTCGTTTTGCTAGAGAAATATTCTCAACCAGCAACATTAAGCTCAAGTGGAAATAATAACTCACAAACTATTCATGCAGGAGATATTGAAACCAACTACACTTTTGAAAAAGCAAAAAAAGTCTCTAGGGGTGCAAAGCTACTTGTCTCTTACGCTTTTCATCATCAATTGCAAAACAAAAGTATTTTTGAATACCAAAAAATGGCTATTGGTGTGGGCGAAAAAGAAGTTGAGTTTATGACAAAACGACACGAAGAGTTTAAAGAAATCTATCCTGAATTGGAATTTTTTAACAAAGAAACACTTAAACAAATCGAGCCAAATGTAATCAAAATGCTTGATGGTAGCGATAGACCTGAACCTGTTGTTGGATCTGGAATAAGAAAAAGCTTCTGTGCTATGAATTTCTGTGCTACTGCCACTCATATGATAGAACAAAGTATTTTTGGTGAACACAAAGCACTTTTTAATCACAAAGTTACCAAAATCATTCGACAAGGCGATGGTGCTTACACGATACAATCACAAGAACAAGAGCCCATTACAGCCTCTTTTGTGTTAGTTAATGCTGGTGCGCATTCTTTGCTTTTAGCTCAAAATATGGGTTATGGATTAGATTTGGGTTGCTTACCTGTATCTGGAAGTTTTTATTTTATTCCTGGAAATAAACTTCAAGGTAAAGTTTATACAGTCCAAAATCCAAAACTTCCTTTTGCGGCTATCCATGGAGATCCTGATGTGGTAGCACAAGGAAAAACTAGATTAGGACCAACTGCCCTTGCATTGCCAAAGCTAGAACGCTTTAAAAGCGGAACTTTCGTTGATTTTCTAAAATCTTTTGGCTTTGGAAGTTCCACTACAAAAATTATGTGGGATTTGCTTTCTGATAGTGAAATCCGAAATTATATTCTTAGAAATTTTATCTACGAGATTCCAAGCATTGGAAAAAAATACTTTTGGGAAGAAGCCAAAAAAATTATCCCTTCTATTCAATTACATGAATTGTCTTACGCATCTGGATTTGGTGGAATCCGCCCACAAGTTTTAGACAAAACACAAAAAAAGCTTATTTTGGGTGAGAAAAAAATCAAGAGTAATCAAGGTATTACCTTTAATATGACACCAAGCCCTGGAGCTACAAGCTGTTTAAGAAACGCTTTAATTGATATGTTAGAAATCACAGAATATCTTAAAGCTGAAATTAAAATGGATAAAATCAAAGAAGAATTAAACGAAGAAGATTTAGGATGGCTGATTGACTGAAATCTTGGAGTATAGCTTCATACAAAATGCTATTATTGGTGCTTTTTTTACAAGCATTATTTGTGGCATTATAGGCACACTTGCAGTAACTAACAGAATGGTTTTTATCTCTGGTGGAATCGCCCATAGCATTTATGGTGGTGTGGGGATTGCTGCTTTTTGGGGATTGCCTATTTTACTAGGTGCGACACTTTTTAGTGTCTTTTGTGCGATTATTCTTGCTTATATGTTACTTTATGCCAAAGAGAGATTAGATGCACTTGTAGGATCGCTTTGGGCATTTGGAATGGCTTTAGGGATTATTCTTGTAGAACTAACCCCTGGTTATAATAAAGATTTTATGGGGTATTTATTTGGGAGCGTTTTAAGTATTACCCATAATGATATTCAATATATGGTTATTTTTGCTTGTTTTCTTATTCTCTTTATTGCGCTAAATTACCGCGTAATTATCGGAATCTCTTATGATAGTGAATTTACACAACTCCAAGGAATCCATACTCATATTTTTAGCATAGTCTTAATGATATTAATCGCCATTGGAATTGTGATTACTATGCGCTCTGTAGGAATTATTTTAATCATCGCACTTCTAAGCATTCCTGCTTATTGTAGCGAAATTTTAACCAACTCCTTAGTTAAAATGATGCTTGTTTCTAGTCTTATTTCTTTTGTTTGCATACTCGGCGGTATTAGTGTTTCTTATTTTTATGACTTTCAAGCAGGTGCTAGTATTGTGATTTTACTTTCACTTTTTTCTTTTATATTAGCACTTGTTTATTATGTTTTAAACAAATTCTATCCCAAAAAGGATCTTTAAAATGGAAAACTTAAATAAAGAAATCAATCATTCTAACAAAACCGCCACAAAAGCTGTCAAAATTGCTCTTGTGTGCTGCGTGATAACTATCATTTTTGCAACACTTAGCTTATGGGTTTTACTCAATCAAATCACCGCCACTGCCAATCTAAGTAAAAATCAAAAAATACTTGAACAAAAAATACTTGCACTAGAAAAACAGCAAAAACAATAGGTTTTTTTGGAACAAAAAATGCTTTAGTCCTTTAAAATTTAAAAGGAGTTTCAATGTTAACATCTGTTAATCCCTATGGAATAGGAAATATCTACTCACAAAAACCAACTTCACTTCCAAAAGAAGCAGAGGTAGAATCGCAAGTGCAAACAACACAAGAAACACAAGAATTACCCAATCTCTCCAAAGAAGCTTTAGAAATACGCAAATTTAGCGATGGAATCAAAGGCGCTAATGAAATGATTGGGGCAATGCAGATTGCCGATATTACTCTAAATGCTTTAAGCACAAAAGCTAAAGATATGGAAATCAATACAACAAACCTTGATGCTCTTGATTCTGTGGCAAAAGCAGCGCAATTCAAAAACGAACCACTCTTTGGAAAAGAATTAACACTTAATCTTGCAGGTGAAAATGTCTCTCTCTCCCTACCTTTGCCAAGCCAAATTAATAAAGAAGATTCTTTAGTGAAAAGTTTATCGCAAAAACACAATGAAATTGGCGAAAAAATGTCAAAAATCAGCTCACTTATAGAAAAAGCAAGTCTTCCACTTGGTGGCGCTACACAAAATTACGATTTTGAAAACTTTGATTCTAATTCTTTTAAGAATCTTTTTAGATAGTAATATGAGGAGTTTTAATCCTCATATTCTAAACTTATTTGTGCTCATTCTTTCTTTCTGTCATTTTCTCTTTTAAAAGATTATCCAATACAGAGACTACATTATCTGAAGCCACTTCACCCTCTTTAATAAATTTAATTATCTCACTACCTTTTTGCAATCCTGATTCTTTAAAAATATCTAAAGCCGCTCTAAAGGAATCATGAACTCCAGAATGTGGAGATTCTAAACTAGCATAACTACCTAATTGACTAAAATATTCTTTTCCAATTCCTGCATCATACCATTTCCCCAAACGACATTCACGATGTGTGGCTAATTTTATTTCTTTGTTATCTTCAATAATTGCTTTGTAACTATTGATCTTAAAAAGCAAGTGATCGAGTTTTACTAATGCAATAAAAGTTGTATCTAAAACATTTGCCACATCTTCTCGAACTGCCATTGAAGTTTGACCTATCTCTGCAAATTTCAAAACTTCTCCATTCACATTATCCATATCGCTAACGATTTCTTCTGTAGAACTCTGCACCTCTGAGAAATTTTGGCGTAAAACTTGAATATTCATTTCAATCTCTTTTGTTGCTTTTTGAGCTCTCTCTGCAAGTTTTCTTACCTCATCTGCTACAACTGCAAATCCTCTACCATGCTCACCTGCCCTTGCTGCTTCAATAGCTGCATTAAGCGCTAAGAGATTAGTCTGATCGCTAACATCTGTAATTAGATTAATTACATTAGTAATCGAATCCAAATCCTGATAAACTTGAGTAATCATCATCTGGAAGCTATTAAACTTCTCTACCACACTTGATATGGTCCCACCAATTAATTCTTCAAGCGATTGTGTTTGTTTGTAATTTTGAAACGAGATTTTTTCTGATTCTTGTAACATCTCCACAGAATTTGAAAAATCATCTTGCAATATCTTAAGATTTTTTGCGCAAGATTGTGTCATCATTCCAAACATTTCATTAAAAACTTCACTCTTTTCTTCATCTTTTTGTGGTTGCCTTAGAGCTTTTTGGTATTCTTCATTTTTTAAACTACAATGATGCAATGCTTTTTCTAACTGCTCTATTTTGCGCTTAAGCTCACTATTCTCTGCTACTAATTCCTTCTCCCTTTTAGAACTCCCAAACATCCTATACTCCTTTTTTAAATTTTTAGTTACCCCTTAGAAAATCAATTATCCACTAATCAAGAAAAGTAATCACCTCTTCTTCGCTAAAACGCACTTTTTGTGAAATTGCTTTATTTTCATATTCTCCCACGATCAACATAATAGAACTTCGTTCTTTTGTGGTATCTAGCTTTAAATAAAAATCCAAAGCCTTAGAATCAAATCCACCAACAATACACGATCCAAGCCCAATAGCACAAGCAGCATTAGCAAGATTCCCCAAAGCCAAATAAGTTTGCTCTTTAGCATAATGCAATTTTTCATCTTCATTCATGTTTTCAATAAAAGGCTTATAGAGATTGATACGCTTTTGTAGCTCTTCTTCTTTCATTCCTCTTGCTTGAAGTTTAGGAATAAAATATTCTTCAAAATCTAATCTAGCTAAAATAATTATAATAGCTCCACATTTTTTAACATGCCCTTGATAATTAGCTATCTTTGAAATTTCCTCTTTTTTATTAGAATCCTGCACCACCAAAAACTTCCAAGGCTCTAATCCCAAAGAACTCGGTGATAATCTCCCAGCTTCCAAGATATACTCTAAATCTTCTCTCTTTAAAAGACTTTCTTTGAATTCTCTGCAAGAGTATCTCTGATTTATAATTTTACTAAAAGCTTCTTTTTGCATATTTACTCTTTTGATTTTTAAGATAGCAATAAAAATTTCTGCGCTTTTTCTCTAGAAATAAAAGGCTTAGCCTCTCTTTCATTCCCTTCAAATCGAACCTTATAGGTCTGATTAGCTTCAGTCTTACCATACACTAACGCTAAAGCAATCGCCATTTCTTTATCCCCCTTTGTTGAATTTTTTTCTACCAATGCCAAAGGTCCAACACAATCTATCAATTCAATCTTACTCATTTTGGGATGCTCAAAAGAGAGTTTATGATTCTCCTCCTCATTTCTAGCAACAATACAACGCCCTCCATCAGGTAAAACAAAATAGCGTCCATATTTTACCATTTCCATATCTTCAAACACAATTTCTCTATGAGATTTTAAATCTTTGATTTTATTAGCAATAGAAATTTCAGTCAAAAGACAACCACCGCCAGGCTTTGCAAAGTTTTTAATCCCATATTCTTCTACCATCTTAAGCTGTCTCTCTCTACCTCTGCCGTGAATATCAAGCAACTTCTCTCTATCAATCCAACCTTTTTGTTCAGGAATGGTAATAGGTAATAGCTTAGCACTCATAGGACGCACTACCAATCCTTGTGCATTGCAAAGTTTTTCTACTTGCAAAAGTGCTTCAGCTCTTTGACTTTTGGGGCGTTGCCCCAAAACTTCTCCACTAATAACAAAACTTGCCCCCTCACTCTCCAACATAGAAAATGCGTGTGAAAACATATTTCCATGACAATCAATACAAGGATTAAAATATTTACCATAACCATATTTAGGCTCAAATAAAACTTCATCAAAAAATTGCCTTTTAATATCCACTACTTTTAAAGGCACTTCAATTTGATCTAAAATAGCCCTTAAAGCCTCACTTTTATCATTCTTTCCGATAAATCCTATATCAAAATGCAAAGCCAACACTTCAATGCCCATATCTTTGATAATTTTAATGGCTAATAAACTATCTAAACCACCGCTAAAAAGCGCCAAAGCCTTCATAAACGATCAAGTCTCCTTTTTTTAAATTATCTAAATATTTTTGGTATTTCCGTATTAAAAACGACTTTTCCCTTAAAGAAAGCTGTTTTTTGCTGATTACCTTTTGTTTTTGTTCTTCATAGTATTGGTATAGAATCATAATCATTTGTTGCTTTAATTTTTCTTTGTCTTGAGCTTTAATCTTATTGTCTAGCAAAATTCGAATCAAGCTAGGGTCTTTTAACTCTCCTTTTAAAAGCTTCAAATAAGCTTCCTTTTGGTTTAAAAACATTGCAGGTTCTAAAAAATCCATCACAAATTCTAAAAGATTCATATCCTCTAGCACACTTTTAATAATCGCCTTTTCTGCTAAATCAAAGCTCTCTTCACCTCTAATTGGCTCTTTTACCTGCTTTTTTTGATTATTTCTTTTGATTTTTATTAGATGACTAGGCAGTTTTAATCTCTGCGCCAAAAAACCCTTATAATCTTCTTGAATCACCAAAGAAAAATGCTGCAAATAACCCAAAGCTTCTTGCAGACATTTGTCTTTTTGAAGTGGATTATCCAAATCATATTTCTTTATAATCCCCTCAAGCACGAAATCAATAAAAGGAATCGAAGATAAAAAAAGTTCTTTTAATCTTGCAATATCTCCATTTTTTACCATATCAGCAGGATCTAAACCTCCATCAAATAGCACAACACCACCTTCTTTATTAGCCAAAGACAATAAAGAAGCTGCTTTAAAAGCCGCATTCATTCCCGCATTATCACCATCATAGGCAAGAATCACTTTTGGATTTCCTTTAGAAAGCAGTGGCAAATGCTCTTTAGTTAAAGCCGTCCCAAGTGTAGCTACTGCGTTTGTAAAACCCGCTTGATGCAGCATGATAACATCTAAATATCCCTCTGTTACAATCACTTCTTCTTTTTTATAAATTGTCTCTTTGGCTTGTAGATATCCATAGAGAATCTGTGATTTATTAAAAAGCTTAGTTTGTGGAGAGTTAATGTATTTTGCTGGATGATTCCCCAAAGTGCGCCCACCAAAGCCCACAATCTTATTTTGCGGTGAGCGAATAGGAAAAATCAACCTTTGTGTAAGCCTAGCATAATACCGCTTCGCTCCATTTTCATTATCCGCACCCAAAATGCCTAGATTCAAAGCTTCTTGAAGATTAATAGAATATTTTTGGAGTGTAGTCATAATCTCATAATTTTGACCTGCATATCCAAGCTCAAATTTTTGTTGCGTGGGCAATGTGATTCCGCGCGATTGAATGTATGACTCCACTTCTTTTGTAAGTGAGTCTTGATAATACTCTTTCATAAATTCCATAATTCCATAAGAATCTTCTTGAAAAGAGTTTTTATCTTTCTCATAGGTTAGTGTAAAGTTGTAAAGTTGTGCTAGTTTTTCTATAGCTTCTTTGTAATTAAGCTTTTCATATTGCATCACAAAAGCGATACTATCTCCACTTGCCCCACAACCAAAGCAATGGTAAAAACCTTTATTTTGATTCACAACAAAACTAGGAGTTTTTTCTTGATGAAAGGGACAACAAGCTTTAAAAGTAGCCCCTATTTTCTTTAATTCAATATAATGCGAAACCACTTCAATAATATCAAGCTGATTTTTTAATGCTTCAATGCTTTGCTCTGCAATCACAATTTTTCCTAGTCCTTAAGAGAGTATCAAATTTTACTAAACTTTTTCTAAATTCCCCTTATAAGTTTTGCTATAATTCTTGCAAGATTATTTTATTCTTATTATTCTTACGAGGTTTAGTTTGGATTTTTTAGAAAATATTGATTATCACGATCCATTATTTGGGATTGTAATTTTAATTTTTTGTATTGGAATTATTAGTCTTTTTGCTTATTATTGGAATTATATCATCAGCAAAAAACAACATAAATCCCTTGCTAAATTTATGGAGAGTTTTGATTATATTGGCTTTGATAAAGAAATCAAAGAATTCCTAGCTCTTAGCCAAAACCCAATCCCTTCTATTCTTTTTATGGCAAATATGTATCAAAAAGGTGCTAACTATGAAAAAGCCATTCGCCTTTATACAACTTTGCTAGATCACATTAAAAACCCCATTGATAAAATTCCCATTTTAGAATCGCTTGGAAATATTTATTATAAAGCAGGATTTCCCCTAAGGGCTAAAGAGATTTATTTGGAAATTTTACACCATTATCCACGCTCCCAAAAGATTCTCAAATCCCTTATTAAAATCTGTGAAGATTTGAATCTCTACAAAGAAGCCCTAGAAGCCCTTGATTGCCTAGAAGAAATTGAAGGTGGCACAACCCTGCATCGACATTATTTAGAAGTCAAGATTCTAATCTTTCACAAAGATGACAATCAAGATAAAATCAAAAAAATTCTAATGCTTTTTCAAAAAGAACCCAAACTCTCACGAATCATACTCTCTTTTTTAAAAGACTTTCACCCTGCCCTATTTTGGGAAAATATCCAAAATCTTAATTCAACAAATCTTTTAGAAATACTAGATATTTTATGGAATTGCAATCCAAATGAACTCCCAACTAGCCCTATTAAAAACAAACTACTCCAAGATATTTTAGAAGCCAAAGGATTCTACCCAACCACTGATAACAAAAAAGAGAGTTTTGAGCTAGAAGTGCTTTCACTTTTAAATAAGAACAAAAATTACACTGGGGATTTAAAATTCACCTATCATTGCACAGCTTGTAAAGCCAATATGCCATTACCTTTTGAAACTTGTCCGCATTGTGGCACATTGCTAAGTGCTAAGACTATTATTACCTTAAAGCAAAAACAAGATGAAACGCGTTACTCTCTTTTGTGATGGATCTTCTTTGGGGAATCCAGGCTATGGTGGCTGGTGTGGAATCTTGCGCTACAAAGATAAAGAAAAAATTATCAAAGGTAGTGCAGAAAATGCCACCAATAACCAAATGGAATTATCCGCCCTTATCTTTAGTTTAAAAGCCCTCAAAGAACCTTGCGAGGTTTTAGTGATTAGTGATTCAAAATATGTCTTAGACGGGCTTTCTAAATGGCTTCCTAACTGGATTATTAAAAATTTTAAAAATGTCAAAAATCCAGAACTTTGGAAGCAATATCTAGAAGTTTCAAAACTTCACAAAATTCAAGTGGCGTGGGTAAAAGGACATAATGGACACAAAGAAAATGAACTTTGTGATAAAATTGCTAAAGAAGAAGCATTAAAACTTAAAAATCAAAAGGAATAAAAGTGAATTTAAATGATTTTCAGCGATATTTAGGCTATCACTTCTCCAATCAAAACCTGCTCCAAGAAGCTCTCACTCACAAGAGTGCTAAAAAATCGACCCATAATGAGCGATTGGAATTTTTAGGCGATGCTGTTTTGGATTTGATTATTGGAGAATTTTTATACAAAAAGTTCCCCCATTCTCCTGAAGGTGAACTCTCCAAAATGCGCGCTTCAATGGTCAATGAAAAAGCATTTGCAAAAATTGCAAGGCATTTAAATATCGGAGAATGTCTTTATATCTCACATTCTGAAGAACAAAACAATGGCAGAGAAAAAGATTCAATTCTCTCTAATGCCTTTGAGGCAATTGTGGGGGCAATTTATCTAGAAAGTGGCTTAGAAAAAGTGCAAACTATTGTTTTGAAAATTTTAGATATTTTATACCCAAAAATTGATTTAGAAAATCTTTTTTATGATTATAAGACAAGCTTACAAGAACTTACCCAAGCCTTATTTGGAATCACGCCAGAATATGTGGTGCTTGATTCTAAAGGTCCTGATCATAATAAAGAGTTTCTTATGGGAGTTTTTATTCAAAACAAAGAATACGCAAAAGCCAAAGGAAAAAGCAAAAAAGAAGCCCAGCAAAATTGCGCCAAAATTGCACTTAAAATTTTAAAGGATAAACAATGAATACTTTTGGGGAAGCCCTTAAACTAACAACTTTTGGCGAAAGCCACGGAGCAGGGATTGGGGGTGTGCTTGATGGAATCCCTGCAGGTTTAGCCATTGATGAAGACTTTATTACTCAAGAGATGCAAAGGCGACAAGGGGGAAGAAATTTGTTTTCTACTCAAAGAAAAGAAGCTGATAAAGTTCAGATTCTAAGTGGAGTTTTTGAGGGTAAGACAACAGGCACTCCCCTTGGTTTTTTCATTCACAATAGTGCCAGTAAAAGCAGTGATTATGCCAATATAAAAGATATTTTTCGCCCAGGACATGCAGATTTTACCTATTTCCATAAATATGGAATCAGAGATTACCGCGGTGGTGGAAGATCAAGTGCGAGAGAAACTTCTGCTAGAGTGGCTGCAGGAGCGATTGCCAAATGCCTTTTAAACGAGTTTGGAATCACGCTAAGAAGTGGAATTTTTAGCATAGGGGAGATAGAATGTCAAAGAATTGATTTTAATTTTGCCAAAGAGAGTGAAATTTTTTCTTTAGACAAAGATAAGGAAGAATCTCAAAAAGAAGCAATCTTAAGGGCTAAAAACTCGCACGATAGCATTGGGGGGGTGGCATTAATTAGCGCTATTAATATCCCTATTGGACTTGGAGAACCACTTTATTACAAACTTGATTCAGCTATTGGGGCTTTAATGCTTGGTTTAAATGGTGTTAAGGCTGTAGAGATTGGTAGCGGAACTAAAGCTTCAAAAATGCAAGGCTCACTTCATAATGATTCTATCGCACCAAATGGCTTTTCTAGCAATCATAGTGGCGGAATCTTAGGCGGAATAAGTAATGGTGAGGAGATCTACTTTAAAGTGCATTTTAAACCTACACCAAGCATTTTTATACCTCAAGAAACCATTAATATCCAAAATAAAAAACACATTTGCGCAATCAAAGGACGCCACGATCCTTGCATCGCCATTCGTGGTAGCGTTGTGTGTGAATCAATGCTAGCTTTAATTTTAGCAGATATGTTGCTTTTAAACGCCACTTCCAAGCTAGAAAACCTTAAAAAAATCTATTAATGCCAAAAGCGCTTCTTTTTGCGGATAAAAAATTTGGAGTTGGGCTGGGGCATTTTAGCCGTTGCAATGCACTTTTAGAGATTCTAAAAAGCAATGGATTTGAAGCTTACTTGCTTGATGCTAGTCTTTTGGATTTAGAGTTAAAAAAATGCGATTTAATTGTTATTGATTCTTATGTTTTAGGGTTAGAATCTTACCAAAAAGCAACCACCTTTGCACCACATTGCTTATTTTTTGATGACACCTTGCGTTTGCCCTACCCTAATGCAATTTTACTAAACAACGCTCCTAATGCTCAAAAAACGCTTTATCAATCCCACTATCCAAACCACACACTTCTCTTAGGTGGAGATTATCGACTTCTCCAAAAGCCTTTTTCTCAAAAGCTCAATACCACGCCAATCAAATCTCCACGCCTTCAAATAAAAAAGATTCTAATTACACTAGGTGGTGAAGATATTTTAAATCTTACTAGTTTTATTATAGATGCACTAGCAACATATAATCCCAATTATGAAATCCACTATATCCACAAAAACACCAAACTCACTAGCCAAGCAAAAGGATATTATGGATTAACACAAGAAGAAATGGCAGATTTATTTTATAAAATGGATCTTTGCATTTGTGCTTGTGGGCAAACCTTAATGGAAATCATTGCTTCTCAAACCCCAAGAATCGCTCTAGAAATTGCCCCCAACCAAAATGCCAATCTCACAAGCTATGCCAAAGCGATTTTACCCATACAAGAAGTATGGAATCTAAACCACAATTCTCTTAAATCGCAACTTCTTAGTCATTTAAAAGCCATTGAAAACCCAAACTTACAAGCACAACAAATCTTACAAGGAATCGCGATTTTAAACCAATCTACAAAATGGGATTCATTTTTGCAAAATTTAAAAAATCTTTATACTTTATCAAGCTAAAATCCTATATAATAGCCTAGATTTCACTCTTAAAGACACAAAAATGCAAAGACAAACTTGGACTAATCACATCACTTATATTCTAACTATTGCAGGTGCCACTATTGGCTTTGGGGCGACTTGGAGATTCCCCTATCTTGTGGGGGAAAATGGTGGTGGCGCTTATGTGCTTATCTTTATTCTTGCGATGATTTTAGTTGGAATCCCTATTATTTTAGTTGAAAATGTCATCGGTAGAATGGCACACAAAAACTCTATTGATGCCTTTGGAGAGAACACAAACAAAAGTGCGTGGAAAATTATAGGCTATATGGGAGCCATAGGTGCTTTTGGAATCTTGGCTTATTATATGGTGCTTGGGGGTTGGGTTATTGCTTATATTGCTAATATTTTTACTTCCTTTTTTGGGGATATTGGACTTAATCTATCAAGCCCAATTACAAAAGAAATCACTTCAGAATTCTATTCTCAAAATATAGAAAATTCACCTTGGTTAATCGGCTTTTACACTTTAATCTTTGTTGTCATAAACTACATTATTCTTAAAAAAGGCATTATTGATGGAATTGAAAGATCTGTTAAGTGGCTTATGCCACTTTTATTATTATGTCTTTTGGGAATGATAGCGCGCAATATTACACTAGAAAACGCAATGGAGGGGATTAAATTCTATCTCATTCCTGATTTTTCTGCCATTACACCAAAGCTCTTTTTGTATGTTTTGGGACAAGTTTTCTTTGCACTTTCTCTTGGATTTGGGGTTATGATTACACTTTCTTCTCACCTTAGAAAAGATGAAAAACTTGTCAAAACCGCTTGCATTACTGGAATTATTAATACACTTGTGGCAATCCTAGCAGGTTTTATTATCTTTCCATCACTCTTTAGTGTTGGGTTGGCTCCCGATTCTGGACCTTCACTAGTTTTCAAAAGCCTTCCCATTGCCTTTTCACATATGGTTTTTGGCGGTTTCTTTGCAATTGTATTTTTTGTTTTGTTGCTAATTGCAGCACTTACAACTTCATTGACCATTTATCAAGTTATTATTAGCATTTTAGAAGAGAAATTTAAACTCTCGCACAATAAAGCAGTTAGCTTTACACTAATAGCAGTTTTTATTTTGGGGAATCTTCCTTGTATTCTTGCTTATGGACCTTGGAGCGATATTATCATTTTTGGCAGAAATATCTTTGACAATTTTGATTTTATCAGCGGAAATATATTCTTTGTGCTTACTGCTTTGGGTTCTGTTATATATGTTGGCTGGGTTTTAGATAAAAGCGCGATTAAAGAAATCAATAATCACTCTTCCAAATCCTCACTTTTTAGTCTTATTTGGTTTTATTACATCAAATACATCATACCACCCATTATTCTTGCAATTTTCATTGGCGGATTTGTGATAAAAATTTGATTTTATAGGCAAAGATATTTACAAATATCTTTGCAATAAAACATTACTTCCTACTTTCATATGCATTCATAATTTCATCTTTTAAATTATAAATATCTTCCAACTTCTCTAAATTATAAGTTTGCCCATTTGGAAAACTAATACTTTTTTTGGTGCTTGTCAAATATAACCTACAGATCCACTTAGTAACTTTACCTTGATATAAAATCCCAAAATAGCTCAAAGTATCTTTATAAGAAATATCATTTAAATCTACTTTGGCACTACCCAAAATAGATTTAACAATGTAAAAGCCTTGCAATTCTTCTTCTGTAGTAATAATTTCCTTTGCCTCTTCCTCTTGCACTTCCTGCTCATCATCATTAATTGACTGAAGATTATTTTTAATGCTTGTAATTTTTTCATAAGCTAAATCATTAATAATTTCTTTAAAAGATTTTGAAATATATCCTTTAAACTCTTCTAGCACAGCAGTAGTCATTCATTTTTTGGTAAGTTGTTTAGCAAAGAAACTTGTAAATTCGTTACTAGGGTCTTCTATTTCACTTTTAAAAATTTCCTGAATACCACGATAATATTTCTTTTTTATAGCAATATCTAAAATTTCATCTAAATTTAAATCTGTATAGATAAACTGCTTTAAATTATTAATATCTCTTGGTTTTAGTTTTTCAAGATTAACAACCAAAAAGGGTGCTTTATCCATCAAATTTGGGTGTTCAATATCCGTAAAAAATCTATACTCAATCCCATTAGTCAAAATAGCAAACTTAATACTAGAATCTGTATTAAAATGCCTCACTAATTGATTATTATGATTATTTAAATTTTCTGTATGATTCTTTGCTTCTATTAGGATAAATGGCTTACCATCTTTAAATATTGCATAATCAACCTTTTCACCTTTTTTAGTCCCTATATCCGCCGTATATTCTGGCACAACTATACTGGGATTAAAAACATCGTAACCTAAAGCTTTTAAAATGGTATAATAAAAGTCATCTTGGTAGCTTCTTCTGTATTAACTAACGCCTTTCTTTCTGAAATAGTCTCTATAATTGCACTTAACTGATTTTCAAATTTTCAAAATCCATTTTAACCTTAAAGATCGCTAAGTTCTACAAAAAAAATACTCTATATTTCGGTTAAATAATTTTTTTCTTAATCATAAAGTATATTTTTAATCTCTATGAGCATTATTTATCTTCAACTACAAACAAATCCTGCACAATGCTATTATTTTAAATAACACTTGATTCTAAAAAATAATAAACAGAATACAAAATATCATCCACAAAAAGGCTAGAAAGACAAACACAAGCCACAGCGATTCCCACTACTATTTTAAGTGGCAAAGTTACATTTTGCAGATAGATTGCACCATTTTCCACAAGAGGCTCTTTAAAAAACATATACACAATGAGTTTTAAATAATAATAAGCCGCAATTGCACTATTAAGTGCCATTACAACTGCTAAAAATAAATAGCCATTATTAATAGCTGCACTCATTAAATAAGCTTTACCCCAAAAAAGCGAAAAGGGAGGGATTCCTGCAAGTGAAAGCATAAACAAAGCCATAATAACCGCCATAAAAGGACAAAGCTTTATAAGTCCAGAAAATTTTTCATAAGGGTGATCATAATGCTTATCCCATTTTTGCTCTTTAGTTCTGGTAATCCAAAGCATCGCAAAAATTCCCAAATTAGCAAACAAAAACAAAATCCAATACATAAAAAGTGCGCTAAAAGACTGAAAACTTGAAATCAAAATCGCACTAAAAACAAATCCTGCATGCGAAATAGAGCTATATGCTAACATTCTTTTAACATCTTTTTGCACAAGTGCCACAAGGTTAGGCAAAGTCATTGTTACAATCACAAGCAAATAAAAAATATTATGCACCCAAATCAAATCTTGGAAAATGCTAAAAATCCGAATCGCTACCACTAAAGCAGCTATTTTTGGCACAACAGATATAAATCCTGCCAAGAAAGAATTTGATCCTTCATAAACATCTGGCATCCAAGTATGAAAAGGCACTAATGAAACCTTAAATCCAATAGTAGCAATAAAAAACACCACCGCAGCTAATATCAAATAAGACGGCTGATAACTGCTGTAATCAAAGGCATTTTTAATATTTTCTAAATCCAAATAACCACTTGCTGCATACAAAAGCATAGAACCAAAGGCAAAACAAGCAGCCGAGAGAGCCCCCATAGTGAAGTATTTAATCGCTGCTTCAAGGGAGTTTTTACGATTGTGCATTGCAATGAGTGTATAAAGCGATAAAGAAGCTGTTTCAAGCCCCAAAAAAATAACAATTAAATGATCGCTGCTTACCATAAATTGAAATCCAACACACATCAATAAAAAAAGAGCATAATATTCTGGATATTGAAATTCATGGAATTTATTATAACTTAGGGTTAATGGCAAAAACAAAATAGCGCCCACTAAAATAATAATTTGCCCAAGCATAGATATTCCATCAATCAACACCAAATCAAAAAATGCCCTACCATATCCACCAAACAACACAACATAGCCCAAATCTAAAACCAAAAAGACAATAGCCAACATCGCATATAGTTGTTTGTTTGCCTTTTGAATATACAAATCCAAGCCAATGATTAAAATCGCACCAACAATGGCAATCACCATTGGGATAATGCTAAAAAAATTCAACTCACCAAAAGTTATACTAAAAGACTCTAACATTATTTACCCTCCCAAGTTAAGGGATTTTCTAAGCTTTCAAAATTAAAAAAATCTTTAGTCTCTTCTAAATCAATATGCGAATACAACACAGCAAACATATTCTCCACACCTTTATTAATGGGCTCTAAAAGCGGTTTTGGATAAACCCCCAACCAAATCACAATAACTACCAATGGTAACAATGCACTCAATTCTCTAGAATCCAAATCTTTTAACTTTTGATTTGTGGCATTGTGTGAAACTCCATAAAAAACCTTTCGATACAAATAGAGCATATAAACCGCTCCAACAATAATGCTAAGCCCAGCAATTCCTGTCATAATAGGCGATACTTTAAAAAATCCTAACAAAGACAAAAACTCTCCAACAAAGCCCATTGTAAGTGGCAACCCAATTGAAGCCATCATCATGATTCCAAAAACCATAGCATAATTTGGCATAACCTTTGCCAATCCACCAAACTCACTCATTAGTTTAGTATGTCGCCGATCATAAATCACACCCACAAGCACAAATAATGCTCCACTTATCACTCCATGGCTTAACATAAGGAATATTGCCCCCGCAATCCCCTCTAAATTTAGCGCAAAGATTCCAATCATAATCACACCCATATGTGAAATAGAGCTATAAGCAATGACCTGCTTAATGTCTTTTTGCGCAAAAGCTACCAATGATCCATAAACAATCATAATTAGCGCCAAAATCGCCATAGGAATCATCAAAGACACACTTGCATCAGGAAACAAGGGTAGAGAAAAACGAACAAATCCATAGGTTCCCATTTTTAACAAAACTGCTGCTAGAATCACCGAACCAATCGTTGGCGCTTGTCCGTGCGCATAAGGCAACCAAGTATGGAAAGGAAACATTGGAACTTTAACAGCCAATCCACAAAAGAATGCAAGAAATAGCCATATTTGAACATCTTTTGTAATCGCCCCAAAACTATACCATTCTATTAACGAAAAAGTCCAAATACCACTCACATTAAAATAATAATAAGCTAAAAATAAGATTCCAACCAACATAATAAGCGACCCTAAAAAGGTATATAAAAAGAATTTTACAGCCGCATACACCCTATTTTCACTTCCCCAAGCACCAATAATATACAGCATAGGCACCAAAGAAAGCTCCCAAAAAACATAAAACAAGATAACATCTAAAGCGCAAAAAACGCCTATCATAATACCTTCTAAACATAAAAGAGAAATGATTAGCTTTTTTAATTCTTTTTGTTCATTAAGATAAATAAAAGCCAAAAAGCTAATTAAGGCGCTTAAAACAATCAAAAACAATGAAATACCATCAAGTCCAACCAGATAACTAACACCAAAACTCGACACCAATGGGAAGAAGTTTATAAATTGATAGCCCTCAATCTCACTATCAAACATAAACCACATTAATAAAACCAAAAGCAACTCAATAAAACTAATCATAACCCCATAAGCTTTTAGGTTTTCCTTAATCCCAACTGCAAGCAAAGCACCCAAAAAAGGAAAAAAGATAAGCAGCGTTAGAATGTAATCCATAAGTTCTCCCTATAAACAAATACAAGTGCTAACAAAAACACTAACCCAAAAAACATAATGCGTAACATTTTAGATAAATTTCCACTCTGAATCACGCGCAACTTCTCTCCACTATCACTTAACAAATAAGCAATCGCATCCACCACAAAATCAACCACCTTTTTATCAATACTCCACATCAATTGTGATATTTTTTCATAACCACGTATAAAAACAATTTCATAAAATTTAGGAATGTAATACTGCTGTGATAAAAGTCTATAAACAAAAGTTTCTTCCCACTTTTTAGAAAAACCACCATTTTTATATTTAAAAATCGCAAATAAAATTCCACTAAGTGCGATAATAGTTGTTGCTCCAATTAAAATCCATATTACTTTTTGATTTAAATTAGAATCAAAATCGGGCAGAGTCTTTAAGATAAAATGGTGAAAATTTGATTCAAACAAACCACTAAAAACCGCCAAAATACCAAGTGGAATCATTGCGTAAATCATATAAGGATAAGCTTCGTGTGGAGTTTCTTCGTGCCTTTTTTCCACAAAAAATACAAGCATAATCAATCTAAAACTATAAAAAGCGGTTAAAAATGCTCCCACGAGCAACATTCCCCAAAGCACATAAGCTTCGCTTCCAAAAGCTGCTTCTAAAATTTTATCTTTGGAGAAGAAGCCAGAGAAAGGATAGATTCCTGCTAATGCAATTGAAGCTAGAATCATTAAAATCGCAGTGTATTTTAGCGGTTTATACAAAGCTCCCATTTTAGTAATATCCAATTTATCATTCATAGCATGCATAACATTTCCAGCTCCCAAAAACAACAAAGATTTAAAAAATGCGTGAGTGGCTAGGTGAAAAAGTGCTATCCAATACGCACCAAGCCCAGCTGCTACAAACATATAACCCAACTGCGAGAGTGTTGAATAAGCAATAATGCGCTTTAAATCCTTATTAACAAGTGCCATACTCGCTGCAAAAACAGCTACAAAAGCTCCTAAAGAAGCAATAGCAAAACTCACTTCAGGAATCATCGCATAAAGAGGATTTGCTCTAACCACAAGATAAACCCCAGCTGTTACCATTGTTGCAGCATGGATTAGCGCAGAAACAGGAGTTGGTCCCTCCATCGCATCGGCAAGCCAAGTATGAAGTGGAAACTGCGCACTCTTACCCATTGCACCCACAAAAAGCAAGATTCCAATTGCTACTAAAATCCCATAAGGCGCTTCATAAATATTGCTTAAAACAATTTCATAATTTAAAGTGCCAAACACCCAGTAAATTAAAAAGATTCCAAGCAGCATTCCAAGATCAGCAATCCGATTCATAATAAACGCCTCATTGGCGGCAAAAGAAGCCGAATCTCTTCCGTACCAAAAGCCAATCAGCAACCAAGAACAGAGTCCTACACCCTCCCAGCCAATAAACAATCCAGCAAAATTATCGCTCATTACTAAAATCAGCATAGAAAACACAAAAGCACTCAAATAAACAAAAAAGCGATTAAAACTTTCATCGTGTTTCATATAACCAATTGAATATAAATGAACGCATAAAGAAACAAGCGTTACTACAAGCACCATTGTCGCACTTACACTATCAATCAAAAAACCAAAAGGAATATAAAGCCCCCCAGCCCCAATCCAATCCATAAGCACGACTTTTAAAACTCCGCCTTGAAAAGCATAAACAAACAGCATTAAAGAGGCTACAAACGAAACCCCTAGCATTAAAGTTGCAAATACTCCTACAAATAAGAATTTACTTTTTGAAGCAAAGGGAATCCCAAAAAATGCACCCACTAAAGGCGAAAACAAAGCCATATATAAAATCCATTCCATACTCTAGCCCTTCATTGTTTGTAAAGAATCTAAATCAAGCGTATGATATTTTTTATGCCAAGCAATCAATAACCCAACCCCAACAGCAACTTCACTTGCTGCAACTGCAAGAATAAAAAAAGCAAAAAGCTGCCCCTTTAAATCCCCCAAGTAATACCCAATGGCAACTAAGCCGATATTCACCGCATTTAACAAAATCTCTGTTGAAAAAAATAACATTAAAAGATTTTTGCGCCTTAATATCCCAAACACACCAATTACAAACATTAAAACCGATACAATCAAATAATGATTTAGTGTAATCATTCTTTATCCTTTGCTTGTATTTCTTCGCTCTCATTTAAAGTAAGAGAATGCTGCATACCCTTACCCGCCAAAATAATTCCTGCAATCATTGCCACCAAAAGCATAATAGCAGCAATTTCAAAAGGAATTAGGAATTTTGTAAAAAGCATATACCCTATCATCTGCACATTTCCTATTTCTTCATTGATTGGAATCTGTGGTGAGAGTTGAGTGAGATTTTCACTTACAATGGGAACAACTACAACCACTACCAAAAGCAAGGCGCTAAGTCCTGTTAATAAAAATAAAACACGAGGATTTTCAACCCTTTCAGTTTGCAATTTTTGCACATCAAAAAACATAATTGCAAAAGCATAAAGCACGATAATAGCCCCTGTATAAACAACAATTTGCACAACCCCTAAAAACTCTGCACCCAGCAAAAAGAAAAAACCAGAAATAAAAATCATTCCTGCTGCCAAAGCACTCAAAGCATAAAGAATACTGCTTGTGCTTACCACAACCAAAAACATTGCTAAAGTTAATGCACTAAAAACATAAAAAGCAATAGCCTCAAACATTTTCAACCCCTTTTTCTTCATCTTTTTGCTCTAATTTTTCTAAATACTTTAATGGAGTTGCTTTGATTTTTTTATCAGCATCTATGCTAACACTTCCCACTCCTTCATATTCACTATCTAAGCCAGATAGTATTTTGTCCATAGGCGTTAGCATATCCTCTTTTAAAGAAAACGAGGCTCGCTGTTCGCTTGCATTTTCATAGCGCTTGCCATGCACGATAGCTAACTCAGGACAAACTTCTGCACAAAGCCCACAATAAATGCAACGACCAAAATTGATGGTATATTCTAAAACTTTCTTGCGCTTATCTTCCCCATAAGCTGTTTCCATACGAATACAATTAGAAACACAAATCTTTTCACACAACCCACAACCAATGCACCGCTCATTTCCACTCTCCAATAATCGCTTTAATTCATGCACAGAACGATACCTTGGGCTTAAGGGTAGTTTTTCTAGTGGATACTGCACCGTGTGAATTTGTGCTTTTAAAAGCTCCTTTAATACCAACCAAAGTCCCACAAACAACTCGCCCTTTAATGCACGATTCCAAAACTTTACAAACTTCTGTGTATAGTTAAGCTTTGGATTTTGATCCACCAATTTAACATATCGACTCATAGACCACCACCTAAAACAACAATTCCTGTAATTAAAATATTCAAAAGTGCTAAAGGAAACAAGACTTTCCAGCACATTCCCATAAGTTGATCGGGTCTAATGTGTGGAAATGCTGCTCTAACCCACATAAACAGAAAAATAAAAAACATTACTTTTAAGATAATGGCAATCCCACCAGGAATAAACCAAAGCGGATTAAAGCCACCCAAAAATAACAACGAAACAAGAAATGAAAGAGTAATCATATTTGCATACTCTCCAATAAAGAACATTCCCCAACGCATTCCTGCATACTCTGTGGCATACCCTGCTATAATCTCAGCTTCATGCTCCAACAAATCAAAAGGCGTTCGATTTAACTCCGCATAGCCTGCAAACAAAAACAAAACAAAAGCTAAAGGTTGAGAAAAAATAAGCCAATTTGTGATTCCATTGCTTTGATATTGATTAATATCTACAAGCGACAAAGAACCAACAAGCATAATAGGTGCTAAAAGCGATAATCCAGAAACTACTTCAAAACTCAAAAGCTGAATTGCTGTCCTAGCAGCCCCCAAAAGTGAATATTTACTATTTGCGCTAATCCCCCCTAAAAGTGGTCCATAAAGTCCAGCAGCTCCCACTCCAAGCACAAACAAAACACCAACATTAATATCTGAAATAATCGGCTGAATCACCCTACCAAAAAGCTCAAATTCTGGAAAAAATGGAATGGGAGCCATTGCAATAAAAGCCGTAGCAGCAGTGATCACTGGTGCAATTCTAAAAATCAAAGAATTAGCACCACTTGGGACAATGTCCTCTTTTGTAAAAAGCTTGATTCCATCTGCTAAAATCTGCAAAATCCCAAAAGGTCCCACTATTGCAGGTCCAAGTCTTCTTTGAAAAAAAGCCAAAACTTTACGCTCAATATAAGTTGAAAATCCTGCTAATGCAAAAAATATTAAAACTACCAACAAAACTTTAATACAAGTCTCAATCACAAATCCCATCATTTTATAACCTTTATTTGCGCTCTTGCATAACGACTTTGAGGGAAATATTCAAACTTCTCCAAGCCACACACTCCAAGCGCTGCAATTCCGCCTTCCATTTCTTTATCAACAACAACTTCCACTGCTAATACCTTAGAATCATCAAAAATCACTTCTACAAGATTGCCTGATTCTACTCCCAAGCTCTTTGCCAAAGCCTCTGAAACCTGTAATCCATTTTTAGAATACAAAAGCTGTGATTGAAGCGTTTCTCTAGAAAAATGCGCCATAGCATCTCTTGCATAGAGATTATAGGATTCTAGCAGATCTAGTCGTACTTCTTCTACTTTAATCTCTTTTTCTTCAATTAAGGGGTTAAGCAAATAACCGCGTATCTCTGTCCCATCATTTAAAAAGCCATATTTCAAACTATCATACTCCACACATCTAAAACCCTTTTGCATAGGCAATTCTTGCGTGTAGTCAATGGTATGCTCCAAGTCCAAACCAAGCTCTTTTGCAATGTCATTAAGCTCATAACCCTTGTAGGGAATTGCATTAGAGAGCGGAACAACTCGCTTATCTACATTAACAAAAGTTCCTTCTTGTTCTTGTAAATAAGGCATAATAAGCACATTATCACTTTCTGTACCGATTCTAAAATCTCCTTTTGTGTTATAGCCTATTGTATAGCCTTCTGTTTCTTGGCTTAACTCACAAATCAAAGAGATTCCTAGTGCATTAGGACTAGGTGGCAAAAGCATAATTTTAAACTTTGAATATTTTTCAATCAAAGCTAAAATGCGAGCAATATTTTTAGCATTTTTTGCACGATACACATCAAGCCCAACAATCAAAATCGGATTTTCAGCACTCAAAGCCATTTTCCTTAAAGCCTCAATATCAAACTCTAGATTATCCTTTTTAAAAGCACAATTAGCTTCTTCTAAAAGACAATATTCCACCAATTCGCTACTTAGAATTTCTTTATTTTCTTTAATTTCCTCTACTGTTTCTGATTTTTCATTACTTTGAATAATTTCTTTAAAGATTTTCTTCTCATATTTTTGGATTTGATCTTTTAGAGAATGTGGAATCTCTGGGATACAAATACTAGCTAACAAAAGCGCAAATGCTTCCTCACTTTGAGGCTTATAAAATGCTTCTACCAAATTTACAGGTTTAACAAACCCACTTGCCACACAATCTCTCATCGTATGAAAATATGCCAAAGTAGCACCTTTGTTTTGCTTCATAGCATTATTAATGCTATGTGTTACCACTGGCATATCATAGCTCATTGCTCCACCAAAACACATTACAAAGGTGCTTTGAGTTATTTCTTTTTGCGTGGCTTTGCCCAAACTTCCACTGCCACTAGCAAATTCTGCCAAAAACTCTTGAAAGGCAAACACTTCATCGCACACCAAGCGGTAATTATACCTCTGCTTTAAAGTTTGCAAAATCAAAGCTTCTTCATTAGTAACATTCCCCAAAAATCGAATGGTTTTTGATTCTTTAAAAGCTACGATGGTTGCATTAAAGGCGTCTTTGTTTTTTAAAGTCTCATAAGGAATCTCTTGATGATTAGTTTCAAAAGCCAAGCGTCCTGCTGGACAGAGAGTTGCAAAGTTCCAATCACTTGTAACACGATAGATTTTTCTTTTTTCTCCACTTATGCTCTCTTGCTTGACTTCATAAGTCAAAGGACAGCCATTTCCACAATACACACAAGTGCTAGGAATCTTTTCTAGCTCCCATGCATTAGATTGATATTGAAAATGCCCAATCCCCAAAGCTCCTACAGGACACACACTCGCACATTCTCCACAATCCTGACAATCTCCACTGCCACTTGGTCCTATGAGTGATTTTTTTGCTTTATTCCAAACTCCAAAAGCATCTTTTGGCATTGTTTCTTTGTATTCTTTATCAGGCATTTCCCCATCTCTTTTGATGGTTTTAATATAAGCTTTGCCTATTTTATCTTTACATAATGTTACACATCGCTCACACACAATACATAAATTTGGATCATAAACTGTTTGCCCCCAATGATTAAAAGCTTTATAATCATCTTTGAGTGCGTATTTTTGCTCTCTTACTCCAACATAATGTGTGTAATTTTGCAATTCACACTCCCCACTCTTATCACACACACCACATTGCAAAGGATGATTGACATCATAGGTTTGCATAATCGCAATTCTCTCCTCTTCTATCTCAGGAGTATTTACGACCACTTCCATACCCTCTTTTACCTTAGCATTACAAGCATACACTCGCTTACCATCAGCCTCTACCATACACATTTTGCAAGCTAGAGTTGGAGAACAGCAAGAGAGGTAGCAGATCGCAGGTATAAAAATATCATTAGCGCGTGCCACATTTAAAATAGTCTCGCCCTCTTTGCAAAGTATTTCACGATTGTCTATTTTAATTTGAATCATTTCCATAATTACATAACCTTATCTAGCTTAATTTTTTGATAGCAAAAACAAAAATTCTCTTTTTTAGGTAATGACAAAATCCCAACCATTCCTTTAATCTCTTTATTTTCACAAAACTCCACTTCTAACGCCTCTAAACTATCAAAAATTACTTTGATTTTCTCCCCATTTCCTACTTTTCCAACTAACCCAAATTGTTTTGAAGCTTTTAGTATGGGAGTTTTTATTAAATGTTCATAGTGTAAATACGCGACTAAACCATCAAAACTCCCAACTTCTCCTATTTTAGAAATTTCTTCATAATGAGGCAAAACAGACACCTTCTCTTCTTCTAAAAAAACTACTTCTAAAGATTTACTTTGTGAAAATAATGCAAGTATCTTTGCAATATTTTTAGCATTTTTATGAGTAACAACATCTTTTCCGATAATTAAAGTATTTTTCAAATTATCTCCAAAGCTTTTTTGAATCTCAAAAATTTCTTCTTCTGCCAAATTAATTTCTGAAGCCAAATATCCAATATCAAGCTCTTTAATAAAGCTTTGATTTTTGATAACTTCATCTTGCAATAAGAATTCTGCTAAAAGAGCTAAAACTGATTCTTCACAACCCACTTCGTATAAAAACTGCTTTATATTGGAGTTTGGATTAAAATTTAAAGGGCTTAATAAAAAAACATTCTTTTGTGTTGCCAAAGTTGGAATTTTGTCTAAAAAATCCAAAATAAAT
>NZ_JALAIY010000001.1:1087576-1140962 GCF_022664765.1 Helicobacter sp. CaF467b
CCGCCTAGTAAAACCGCTGCACCTTTTTGCTCTTCTTTTAAATATTGACTAAGGGGAGTAATTTTTCCGCCATTTTGGCAATAAATCTCAAAAAACTCTCTTAACATTAACAAACCCTCTTTACTACAATTGTCCAATCCACTTCATTAAAACGCAAGGAATTTAACAATTCATTTCCACTTTTTGCTACAATATCCGCACTTTTTTGCACATTTTCAAATTCCAAGACTTCAAACAAAAAAATCCCTACTTCCCCCATTTCTAGCTGTGTTTTCAAGATCTCTTCCAAACGCCCTCCAAAATCATTCTTTAAATGCCTTAAATCAAAACGCTTCATCGGTCAATCTCTCCAAAAACAATATTTGTATTACCAATAATTGTTACCACATCTGCCAAATAATGTCCAGGCAATAAATCCTGTAAAACTCCAGTATGAAAAAAGCTAGGAGTTCGCATTTTTACCCTATAAGGATAAGGTTCTCCCTCAGATCTAATAAAAAATCCAAGCTCTCCCTTAGGCGATTCTGTTGGCACATATACTTCACCAACAGGGGGACGCATACCTTGTGTTACCAAAACAAAATGTTGCATTAATGAATAGTTTTGTGTCATAATTTGCTCTTTTGGTGCAGAAAAATAACGCACATCTTCACACATTAATAAAGAATCTGTCTCTTTATATTTTTCAATCAACTGATACAAGATTCTAATGCTTTGTCTCATTTCTTCCATATAAAGCAAATAACGCCCATAGCTATCATTACTATAACTCACTGGAATATCAAATTCCAATTCATTATAAAGCTCATAGGGTTCTTCTTTTCGTATATCCCACTCTATTCCACTACCACGCAACATAACTCCACTAAGACCCCAACTCTTTGCCATTTCAGGACTAACAACGCCCACATTTTCTAAACGCATTCTCCAAATACGATTCTCACTCAAAATCCCCTCATACAAAGCAATTTGTTTTGGCAAAGAATCCAAATATACCTTAAGCTTATCACACCAATCTAGCGGCAAATCTAATGGAACCCCCCCAATTCTAATACTTGAATGTGTCAATCTAGCCCCACAATAATCTTCAATCAAGTCAATTCCAAATTCTCTCTCTCTAAAACAATAAAGAAAAATACTCATCGCTCCAACATCAAGGGCGTGCGTGGCAAGCCAGAATAAATGAGAAATAATTCGATTAAGTTCCAAAAGCATTGTTCTAATCACTTGCGCCCTGCGAGGAACACTTACTCCAAGTAACTTCTCAACACTCAAAGCAAAAGCATAATTATTTGAACTTGCGGCAATATAATCCATTCTATCTGTTGTTGGCAAAAATTCATTATAAATCATATTTTCTGCCATTTTTTCCATTCCGCGATGTAAATAACCAACTTCTGGAGTTGCTTTAATAACTTTCTCACCCTCTAATTCCAAAATTAACCGCAATTGTCCGTGTGAACTTGGATGCTGAGGACCAAAATTTAACACCATCGCATTATCGCTAATTCTATCAAAAGCAACATTTTCATAAAAAGGCATTAGCTTATTTGGTTGTTGCATTTTATTTCCTTTTTTCTAATTGTTTGGAATTTTTAGGATCGAGTTTGGATACAAAAAGCACTCCATCTTCTTCTTGGTAGCAAATAGGCTTTTCTCTCTCTTTATTTCTATCAATCTCTTCTCCATAGCCAACTTCATAACCAAGTCGCGAGAATCTTGTCGTATCATAGCGATCAATTCTAGCTGAATCTCTTTGTTCCCTGCCAATAACCTCACGATATTCTTCACCAAAAATCGTATCCACTTCATACCATTGGGCGTTTTCATCACCTTGCAAAGGATAACTTTTTAAAAGCGGATGACCCACCCAATCATCTGGCATTAAAATTCGTTTTGGATAAGGATGATTTTGGGGTAAGATTCCAAACATATCATACATTTCTCTCTCGCTCCAATTAGCACTTTTAAAAAGCCCACTAACAGATTGGATTTTTTCGCCTTTCTTTAAGAATATTTTCACGCGCAATCGCCTCTTTTCTTTTATATTAAGCAATTGATAAAAAATCTCAAATCCTCCCTTTTGCTCCAAATAATCCATAGCACTCATTTCACTTAAAACTTCATAACCCAAAGCTTTTAATTTTTCCAAACATTCATAAATCATCTCCGCTTCCACCCAAACAATTGGAGTTCCACGCATTACATAAGCTTCAGCAACCCTGCAAACTTCCTCTAGAGCTTTTAGCTCTTTTAGCACCGATTCATCAGTGATATTTTCTTTAGGAATCTGCGGTGAAACATAAAAACGATCTTTGTAATAAACCTGCTTTTGTGCATTAGTTTTTGGCTTATATTCTCTCATTTTAATTCCCTAAATTAGCCGCTTTGGCATTTTTTTATGATTGGCTTTTTGTTTGCGGATTTTTTGTTGCAATACCATAAGGGCATATTGCAGTGTTTCAGGTCGCGGTGAGCAACCAGGCAAATAAATATCCACAGGAATGATTCTATCTACCCCTTGCACAGTGGCATAAGTGTTAAACATTCCACCCGTATTAGCGCAACTTCCCATAGAAATTACCCACTTAGGTTCAGGCATTTGATCATAAAGTCGCCTTACAAATTGTGCGTGTTTTTTGGTGACTGTTCCTGCAATAATCATCACATCGCTTTGTCTTGGAGAAGCCCTAAAAATCGTCCCAAATCTATCAAAATCATACCGACTAGCCCCCGTTGCCATCATCTCAATAGCACAACACGCAAGCCCATAAGTCATAGCCCACAACGAATTACTTCTACCCCAATTAACTAACTTATCCACACTGCTTAGCGCAATAGGAAGCCCCTTATGTCTTAAATAATCTACTTCATGCTCTGCCATTGCAATGCTCCTTTTCTCCATGCATAAACAAATCCCACAACTAATAACAAAAGAAACAAAATCATCTCAACAAAACCAAAAATACCCAAAATTTTAAAATCTACTGCCCAAGGAAACATAAAAATAATCTCAATGTCAAACAAAATAAACAATAACGCCATTAAATAAAATTGCGATGAGATTCGGTTAGGCTGCTTAGTAGGAGCCAATCCACATTCATAAGGGGCTAATTTCAGCTTTTGTGTATTTTTGCTTGCCATTTTTCTTCCTATAAAACGAGAAAGAAATGTCATAGTTAAAAAAAGAGCAAAAGTAAAAATAAAAATTACAAAAACACCAAAATATGGGTGCGCTACATCCAAATGAAACATTTACATTCCTTCTAAAAAATATCCTTTTATATTATCAAACTTTTCTTAAAAATAAGAACAAGAATCTATCTGTTTAACTTTTTTAAACACTAAAGTTTTGCCAATATTCTATTTTTTCTCAATCTCCACAAAAACACAGAAAACAAAAACACAAAAAATTAACTTTGATTATTTTAGAATACAGATAATTTAAGACTGCAAATAGTGCAATCTTATTTATTTTTTAGATTTAAAATGCTATCAATTTTATCTTGAACATCCCCGCTATATCCTATTTCTTCAGCTTTTAGCTTATCATTTTTAAGGATTTCAGGCACCACTTCTTGCCTTTGAATATTCTCTTGCAAAACTTCTAATTCAAAATTATGATAAGTATAAATCATTTGTGTAGATATTACACCTTTTAAGCCTTCAATCTTTTTTAATGTTCGTATTTCTTCATCAACACTACTTGATTCAATAGTAACAACAATCTTACCACTCTCATCTTTGTAATGACATTGTGTCTGTGGAATCTCTTCAATCTCCCCCCAAAGCCTTTGAATATCTCCCCCCTTACACATCACCACCAAACTTGAAACATTAAAATCTTCTATTTTCTCATTTTGCATACTTTTCCTTTAAGGCAATTTCCAAAACAAAATATTCTTTTCATCTTCAGCACTTATGATTCTTTTGTCATCCACAAAAATAATACTATTTAATAAGCTATTATGCCCCTGCAAAATAGCGACCTCTTCTTTGCTTGAAATCTTAAAAATAACAATATCGCTCATCTCATTTTTCATATAAGCCCCAAACTCTCCACTCGCACTTAGCCCTACACTATACACCAAAAACTCCGCTTCCTTAGCATAGCTTTGCGAATTCTTTAAATACACCCCTGCTTTTCTGTCTTGTCCTGCTGTAATCACAACTAGTCCATTTGAAGTAGAAGCCATCTTGGCTTCATAAACATTATCTTTATTTATTCCGCTTAATTCTTCCAAAACTTCTCCGCTTAAAACTTCCCCATAATACAAGATTCCAGATTCACAAGAAACAAGAAACTTTGTCCTATCTTTACTTAAAATAAAATCCGAAAAAGTCGCTTCTGAAAGCTGTTTTTGATAAATCACTTTTTTATCTTTTAAGTCATACAATACAATCTCATTACTCATTAATCCTAAAAAAATCCTATCTTTATCTACAAAAGCTGCTTTTTTGACATTTAAGACTAAAGGTAGTTTTTCCAGTTTTTCTTCAAAAATAAAAAGATTCTTTTTTCCATCACTCCCCTCGCTATCAATCAAGAATCGCTGATCAAAAAAATCCACAGAAAACACCTTAGGCGGATAAGAATCGCCAAAAAAATTACTAATATGGGGTAGCTCTATAAGGGTTTTTTGGGAAATATTTTGGAACTTAGAATCAAAGTTAATCTCCACCACTTCACCAAAATCTGTTGCCACAAAAAGTCTATTATCTATATAATTCATATCAATAATATTGTTTTTTAAACTTAATTGATAAAAGGGATTTACCGCAAAAGCACTCCCCAAAAACCACAAGAATAAAAAAATTATTTTTAGCATTTTCTTTCCTTTAGAGTAATAGCTTTAGTTGGACATACACCAAGACAAAACCCACAACCAATGCAATTTTTATTAATTACAGGATAAAACATTCCTATAAAATCAATGGCTTTTTGGCTCCCAAGCACACTTTGACAAACTTCTTTGCAAGTATAACACATCGTTTTATGATAACCTAAACATTGAAGTTCATCAATACATACTTCAAAATTCCAATGACTCTCACTCTCTTCTTTTAAAACTTCATTAGGACAAGCCTTTGCGCACTCACCACAAAGCTTGCACCCCTCCAAGCTAAAATCCACATAAGGAATTTCATCACACACCTTTATAATCCCTTTTTGACAAATTGTTTCACACGCTTCTACACAAGGCTTTTTGCAATCTTTGCACATTTTCTCAAAAAGAGATTTATCTTGATTATAAGGGGGGAGTGGAAGCCAAAAATCACTTTCCTTTTTCTTCCCACCTTTTAATAAAAAGCTAAAAAAATCTCTACGATTTTCTCTCACTTCACACCTTCATTTAAAACATCAAGCAAATTAGATTTTGTATTACTATTTTCTTGACGAAAATCAGCCTTAAAGTTATTTTCAACTAAAGGTGCTGCATTTACTTGTGTTGTGTGGCAAATCACACAATTAAAGCGATTCTCATCCATTTCCCCATGCAAGTCTTTATTATTTCTTAAATCATAGAAATGAGATTTAGGCATAGCTGTTGCTCCTACTGCTTCTGCAATCTCGGGCAAATGGCAACCCGTGCAAGAATTATTGTCTTTTGTAATAGGCAACATTCCATCAAGATTGTGTGAAATCATAGGAGGGGCATTTTCAAAAGCACGCTCAATTAGTTCTGATTCACCCGCTACCTTACCTTCATAATCATAAGCTTGAATTTGTGCTTCCTCATTAAAAAGTGTCGTTTTTCTCAAACCTATTTCTTCAGCAGAATAACCCTGCATACTTTTGCAACCAATAAAAGCTAAGGAGAGTGCGCTTACTCCCACGATCATTATTGTTTTAAAATTCATCTTATTTCCTTTTTTGCAAAATCTAAAAGATTAAATCTAAGGGCATTATCCCCACAAACTTCAATACACCTTCCACATCGAGTGCATTCTCCACCTATAACCTTTCCACTCTCTTTTCCAATCAATCCAAGTACTTGCTTTTCTGGACAAATCTTTTTGCATTCCATACAATGTGTGCAAGAATCCAAATCATATTTCACCTTCAAAAAAGCAAATTTACTTACTAGCGAGTAAAAAGCTCCAAGCGGACACAAATGACCACAAAATCCATGAGATACAACAAATAAATCCAACAAAAACACTAAAAGCACTGCAAAAGCTCCAAAGCCCATACCAAAAACAATTCCACGATGAATCATTCCAATAGGACTAATAGCTTCAAAAGCTGCCATTCCAAATAAGCTTGAGAGAATCAAAGTCAAAAACAAAACAACATAGCGTATTCTTCTGCTTAAATAAAGCGGTGCATAGCTGATATTTAAAACTCTGCGCAAATAATTTGCCAAATCCGTAACTAGATTCATAGGACAAACATAAGAACAAAAAGCTCTCCCAACAATCAAACCATAAAAGACAAGAATAATTAATCCACCCACTAAAGCATTGATTCCAACTATCGCTCCACTAAATAAAAGTTGCAAAATAGCAAAAGGATCACTCAATGGAATCATCTCAAAAAGCAAAGAGCCACTAAGATTGCCCTGCAAAATCTTAATCCCTGCATAATTACCCAAAACATATAAACACAATAAGCCAATTTGAGCAATGCGTCTTAAGACCAAAAAACGATACTTTTTCATCATAGCTCCCCACTATTAAGGTAATCTTGCACTTCTTGCAAATTCTCTTTATCTTTTTTTAAATGGTGCAATGTCGCATTTTCCAATCTCTTTTCATCTTGCCTTTCCCAGCCTTTAATGTAATTTGTGCCTACTGCTCCCAAAGCAATTTCCCTAGGCATTACAATAATGGCTGCATCTTGTGTTACACAGGCTTTTTCACATTTACCACAACCAGTGCAAACCTCACTTTCAACAACAGGTAGCAAGTAAGAATGCTTTCCAGTTCGCTCATTTCGTTTTAGCTCTAATTTAATCGCCTCGCCTATCAAAGGACAAGCGCGGTAACACGCATCACATTGAATCCCCCAATAAGCCACACAATGCTCTTTATCCACAATAGCCACACCCATTTTTGCTTTATTAATCTCCCATATTCCATCACTCTGCACCAACTTCGGCTCCAAGGCTTTTGTAGGACAAATAGCTACACAAGGAATATCAGGACACATCTCACAAGGAATCTCTCGTGGAATGAAATAAGGCGTTCCAATGGGCTTCCCACTTCCTGCGCTTGCAAGCTTTAGGGTATCAAAAGGACAAGCCTCAACACAAAGCCCACATTTAATACAATGCTTTAAAAACTCTTTTTCTTCTAAAGCACCCGGTGGTCGTAAAATAAGAGGATTAGCTTTGCTTTCCTTTAAAAAAGCACTCCAAACTAATCCACCCACCATTGTCATTGCGACTGCTTGTGCTGCTTGAATAAAGAAAACTCTTCTTGGATTTTTGTTCTCCATAGATTTTATGCCTTATAAATTTTCACTGCACACTTTTTAAAATCAGTTTGCTTAGAAATTGGGCAAGTCGCATCAAGACAAACTTTATTAATATACACCTTTTCATCAAACCAAGGCACATACACTAAGCCCATTGGAGGTCGATTTCTACCTCTCATATCCACTCTTGCCTTGACTTTTCCTCGTCTTGATTCAACCCAAACTGCATCATTTTGCTGAATACCTAGTTTCTCTCCATCTTCTGGATTCATATAGCACAATGCTTCTGGAACTGCACGATAAAGTTCTGGCACTCTCATCGTCATTGTTCCACTATGCCAATGTTCTAACACACGACCAGTACTTAGCCAAAATGGATATTCTGCATTTGGCATCTCTGGTGGATCCATATAAGGGCGGAAAAAGATTTTTGCTTTGTTTTTAAGCGAATATTTTTCACTTGTTTTGGGCGATTTTAAATCTCCCCTTGGCAATTCTTTTGCAAAAGCTCCATAGAAAGCAAACTCTCCATTATTTGCTTTTCTTGCATAATAGTCATATTTGCTATTAAATCTCCATTGTGTTTCTTTACCATCTACTACAGGCCATCTTAAACCTCTAACTCTATGATAAGTATCAAAATCCGCTAAATCATGTCCATGTCCGATACCAAATTTACGATATTCCTCCCAAAGATATTTTTGCACAAAAAATCCATAACCTTCAAAAACTTTGCCATCACTGCCAATTACTTGTCTTTTATCACCAAATACTTCAGAGTTCAATTCATTTTCCAATATTTTATCATCGGTTTTATAGCTTTTTGCTTCTTTGTTAGCATAAAGCACTTCATAAAGTGTTGTATCTTCACTATATCCCATTGCTTTAGCTTCTTCTAGCACATTTGGCAATGTAAGTTTATCATTGATTTTCTTTTCACCCCATACTTCTTTTAGAGTGAATCGTTTTGAAAATTCCATCATCTGCCAAGTATCGCTCATTGCATTTCCTTGTGGCAAGACTTGTTGTTTCCAATGTTGTGTGCGGCGTTCAGCATTTCCATACGCACCCCATTTTTCATAAATCATTGCAACTGGCAAAATTAAGTCTGCTACTTTTGCACTAATTCCCGGATAAGCATCTGAAACCACAATGAAATTATCCATTTCTCTAGCTGCTTTAATCCAATGATTTGCATTAGCAGTATTTTGCCAAGGATTATTAACTTGCACCCAAGCCCATTTAATCTTACCATCTTCTAAATTGCGCATAATTTGCATAAAATGCGCCCCAATTTGAGGATTGATAGTTCCACTTGGAAGTTTCCAAATTTTCTCTGTAATCTCTCTGTGTTTTTTATTTCCTACTACCATATCTGCTGGTAATCTATGTGAGAATGTCCCCACCTCTCTTGCTGTTCCACAAGCACTAGGTTGTCCTGTGAGAGAGAATGCACCACTTCCGGGTTTAGCTTGTTTTCCTAGCAACATATGAACCATATAGCTTTGCTCATTCACCCAAGTTCCTCTTGTGTGTTGATTCATACCCATAGTCCAAAAGCTAACGATTTTTCTATTTTTATCTACATAATAACTTGCTAGTGTTTTTAATTTTTCTTTAAAGGATTCTAAACTTTCTTTTGAATCACCTTTTGCAATTTTAGCAACAAAATCAAGCGTATAAGGTTCTAGGGCTGTTTTAAAATCTTCAAAGGAAATTTCCCAGTGATTCCCAGCACTAGCAGCGTGTTTATTTTCCATTACTTCACCTGCTTTCATACCCAAATAGCGTAAAGTAACTCCTTCATTCTCACTTAAAACTTTAGATTTCTCTTTTGCTGCTATATCAAGCTCTTTTGAATCGTATTTGGCGTGTTTAATATCTGTTCTCATACCATAACCAATATCAACAAAACCTGTTGTGAAAATACAATTCTTTTTCACAAAGTTCCAATCAATTGATTCTGGGTGATTATAAACAATCTCTCTTGCAATATAATTCCAAATAGCCAAATCCGTATGTGGAGTAAAAACAATCTCTGTATCTGCCAAATCTGAAGTGCGATTAGAATAAGGAGTAAGATTAACAATGCGCACCTTATTAGGTGAAGATAGTTTCCTATCAGTAACTCTAGCCCAAAGAATCGGATGCATTTCAGACATATTTGCACCCCAAGTTACAATAGTATCTGTTAATTCAATGTCATCATAGCAACCAGCTGGTTCATCAATTCCAAAAGTTTCCATAAATCCCACAACCGCACTTGCCATACAATGTCGAGCATTAGGATCAATATTATTACTTCTAAAGCCACCCTTGATGAGTTTTACTGCCGCATAGCCTTCTTGAATCGTGTATTGCCCAGAACCAAAAACACCAATTCCTGTTGGACCTAGCTCATTATAAGCTTCTTTGAACTTTTGTTCCATAACATCAAAAGCTCTTTGCCAACTCACTGGTTGGAATCGACCATTTTTATCAAATTCACCTTGTGCATTGACACGCAAAAGAGGTTGAGTTAATCTATCTTGCCCATACATAATTTTGGCATTAAAATAACCTTTAATACAATTCAAACCTCGATTTACGGGTGCTGCTGGATCGCCTTTGATAGCTACGATTTGCTCATCTTTAGTAGCAACCATAATTCCACAGCCTGTTCCACAAAATCGACAAACTGCCTTATCCCATTTCCAACCACCTTCAACTTCTTTTGCTATCAAAGCTTGAGGTGCTGGAACTGCAATACCTGCAACACTTGCCGCACTAACAGCTGCTGCTGTCTTCAAAAACTCGCGTCTTGTTTGCGCCATATATGCCTCCTTAATTTGCTTAGCATTTTTAATGCAAAAGAATTATAGCACTTAAGGAGGATAAAAGATTTGATTTAAGTCAATATATATATTTGTATATTTCGTATTTATGGGGGCTAAAAGCCCTTTTGGAATAAGAAAGATTATTTAATCATAAAGCGTCTTAAGGCATCTTCCACTTCTACTGGATTAGATTTGGAGATAAATTCATCAGCTTTTAAAGAACGCGCCATATCTTCATTGCTACTCCCACTCATCGAAGAATTAACAACAACAGGAATATTGGCTGTTAGTGGATTATTTTTTACCTGTTTAATAACCTCAAATCCACTTGCCTCTGGCATCTCTAGGTCGGTAATCACAATTCCTATTTTGGAAATATCTGTATCTTTAGCAAAAATATAATCTAACAATCTCTGTCCATTAGGGAAAGTTTTATAATTCACACCAAGTTTATTAAGAATATTTTGCATTGTTTTAATAACACTTGGAGAATCATCTGCTAATAAAACTTCATTACTTGTTACGATTTGTTTGATTTTATCAATCTCATCATTCTTCTCATCTTCAATCCATGGGAATACATCAACTAGCATTTTTTCAATATCCACCACTTGCACCAAGCGTCCATCAAAATAGCGTGTTCGGCTTACTAATTTGCTATTTAATCCGGAATTCCCAATGCCTGCACTTTGCTCTATCTCTGTCCATTTTTTGTTCAAAATCCGATCGGCTTCATAGATTCTAACACCCACCGTCCATTTAGAAAATTCACAAATCATGATGACTTCATCATCGCCCTCTTCTCGTTTAATTCCATAAGGCTCAAGGTTTTTTGTTTTATCTCTTGAATCATAATAAAACCATTTTTTCAAATCAATCAACGGAATAGTTAATTCTCTAATCGTAATCAACCCCTCTACCAACGAACTCCCCCCGTGAGAAACAATCGTAATTTCACCTCGGTATTTCACCACTTCACGAATCTTAAAAACATTCACTGCATATAAATCTTTATCTTTTTCTAGCCTAAAACAAAGAAGCTGTAATTCGTTATTTCTATGGAGATTGGTTATTTGATCAACATTTGATAGATTTGACATTTTAGCGCCTTACTTAAAATTTTATTTAATTATAACATAATTTAAAATAAGAAAATTACTGATTTTTGTAATATTCCCTAAAAGATTCACATTCTTTTAATAATTTTTCTTGCGAACCATGTGCAATAATTCTCCCACTTTGAAAGAAATAAATCGTATCAGCCAAAGAAACTGTAGAGAATCTGTGAGCAATGATGATTACGATTCTATCTTTGATAATCTCACTAAGCGCATCTCTAAATTCCTCCTCGGTTTTATTATCTAGCGCACTTGTGGCTTCATCCAAAATTAAAATCTCTGGATTCTTATAAAGTGCCCTTGCAATAGCAATCCTCTGTCGCTGTCCTCCACTTAGATTTGCCCCAAATTCTTCTAAAATCGTATGGATTCCATTAGGGAGCGATTCTACATAATCCAAAATTCTAGCTCTATGTAGAGCTTCTTTTACCCTTGTCTCATCTATGGCACTTCCATAAGCGATATTTTTTGCAATGCTATCATTAAAAATAAAAATTCTCTGTGTAACAATTGCCACCTTTGTTCTTAAACTTGCTTGAGTAAAATCTTGAATATTACAGCCATTAATATTTACACTTCCTTTATTTGGTTCATATAAACGCAGTAGCAAATTAACAAGCGAACTTTTACCCCCTCCGCTACTTCCCACTAAAGCAATACTCTCACCCTTGTGAATTGTAAGATTAATTTTACTTAAAGCTTGTTTTTCTCCATAAAATAAATCCACATCTTTAAAGATAATCTCTTTTACTCCATCTTGCAATATCTTGCTTCCATCTTTGATTTTGGCTTTTCTATCTAGCATTTCAAAGATTCTATCTCCTGCAGCAAAAGCTACTTGGATTTTAGCATAAAGACCACTTACGCGCTTAAAAGGAGTATAAAGCATAAAAAGTGCTGTTACAAAAGAGAAAAACGCCCCTGTGGAAATCTCATTATTAATAACCTTATGCCCCCCAATAAAAATCACCACAGCAATTGCGATTGCCCCTAAAGTTTCCATTAATGGCGAAGTTAATTCTGAAACACGCACCGTTTTCATGGAAAGGTTAAAAAGCTCCTTATTGTGTTTTGAAAATTCTTCTTTTTCTATGGTTTCTCCCGAACTTGCTTTAATAAGCTCAATATTATTAAAAATTTCTATTAATTTTGCAGACAAATCAGCATTTTTTTGTTGCATTTTTGTAGAAGCATAGCGCATTTTTCTTGCAATAAGCGCGATAGGATAAAGCGCTAAAGGCATAACTACGAGCCCATAAAAAGCCAATTCAGGACTTTGATAAATCACCACCCCAACAAGCCCCAATATAGTCAAGCTCTCTCTAATGCCTTCAATAAAGTAATTTGACACCGCACCCTGCACCGCTCCAATATCGCCAGTGATTCTAGAGATTAACTCTCCATTGCGATAGCGATTAAAAAATTCCATTTCAAAAGTTAGCATTTTACTTAATAAAATCTCTTTTAACCGCCTAACAATGTCTTGACCTACAAAACTCATATAATAAGTTTGTATATAAGCGCCAAGTCCCTTAGCAAAATAAGCTAAAACTACAAAAAAAGGCAGAATCTGCAACATAGTAATATCTTTTTTAATAAAGATATCATCTAAAACAGGCTTAACTAGGTATGCACTAGCACTACTTGCAGTTGCCACCATAATTGTCCCTACAATAGCATAAAAAAAATAAAGTTTATATTCCCTAATGTAAGGATAAAATCTTCTTAAAAAAATCTTCATTAAAAAATAATCCCATTTTGATTTTTATTTGGATTGTATCGCAAAGGTGATTTATCGGTATAATAAATCATTTCACCCTCTATCACTTGACTTCTCACACCCTCTGGTATTTTAAATTCTCGTTCCAATCCCGGATCAATTGTCAAAATCCGCTCAAAGAAATATGCAAAGGTTGATGCAGGTGCAATCCCCCCTGTTTCTCCAGCTCCCATTGCAGTATTGTCATCTTTACCATACCAAACCACTGCTTCGATGCTAGGTGAAAATCCACAAAACCACGCATCAACATTCTCATTTGTTGTTCCTGTTTTACCTGCAAGCTCAATTCCATTAACCTTAGCTCGTCTCCCTGTCCCATTTCTCACAGCATCTCTTAACATATCCACCACCAAAAAACTTTGTTGTGGAGTGTTTAAATCAGTTATTTCCTCTTGAAAATAAGTGGTATTTCCTTGATTGTCGATAATTCTATCTATTAATCTAGGCTCAATCACTCGACCATAATTAGAAAATACCATAAAATTTTTTGCCATCTCCAAAGGCGATGAACCAAAACTTCCAAGTGAAATTGTCAAGTCTTTTGGGACATTACTAAATCCATAATTTAAAATTTCCCCATAAATCTTATCAAACCCAACTTCCTCCACTAAGTTAATGGTTGCAAGATTTAATGATTTCCGCAAAGCTTCTTTTAAGGTTACATAACCATTGATATTAGGCGTATAATTCTTAGGTTGCCATTTTTTGCCCACACCACCATTTCTGTATTCGTAAGTTCTTGTAATATCTGGAATCCTATAGTTTTGTCCAAGTCCCGAATTCAAAGCACTAAGATACAAAAAAGGCTTTACACTACTGCCAATTTGTCTTTTACTTTGTGTTGCTCGATTAAAATGGCTTTTTTGATAATCCACACCACCAACTAATGCAAGAATCTTGCCTGTTTTATTTTCAAGCACAACAAAAGCACCATTGAGTTTTTCTTGTATTTTCTCATCATTTTTATGGCGAGATAAAATCTGCTCATATCCAAAAAGTAAAGATTCTTGGGCAATCTCTTGATAGTCCAAATCAATATTAAGATAAATTTTATAACCAGCACTTTTTAAATCAGCGACATCTTTTAGCTGCCGTTGCACTTCATCCACCACATAAGGAGAAATATTTTGTGTCAAAGTATCATCATACACTTTTGGAGATTCTGCAATACCTTTATCTAATTGCTCTTTACTAATCCAGCCCAACTCTTCCATTCTTTGCAAAACATTATTTGCCCTTGCCAAAGAAAAATCATAATTTTTTGTAGGATCATAAAAGCTAGGCGCTCTAGGCAAAGATACAAGAATTGCAATTTCTTTTAGCGTCAATTCATCCATTTCTTTACGAAAATATCCCTGCGAGGCAGTTTTGATTCCATAAAATCCATGCCCAAAATAAGTGTGATTCAAATAACGCTCTAAAATTTGTTCTTTGCTTAAAATTGTTTCTAATTGAAAAGCCAACAACACTTCTTTGAGTTTGCGCTCAATAGTCTTATCCCTTGTTAAAGCAACATTTTTTATAAGCTGTTGAGTAATAGTGCTACCACCTTCCACATAACCACCACTTTTGATATTCTTTAACATAGCGCGCATAATCGCATCTAAATTAACCCCAGGGTGTTCAAAAAACAAAGTATCTTCTATGGCTAAAAGCGCTTCAATAAGGCGCGGTGGAATCTCTTCAAATTTTGCATAAAAACGAAACTCTTTATCAAATAAATTAGCAATCAAACGCCCTTTTCTATCAAAAATCTGCGTTGTAATGGGAGGATTGTATTCCACAATCTTGTCAGTATCTTTATGAATTTCATAGTAGAATTGTGAAACAAAAATAATAATTGCAATAAAAGCGATAATGCATGAAGCAAAAAAGATTCTTAAAAAAATTTTCATTAAAATTCCATTTTAGACAAAAGATAAATATTTCAAAAAGATTCTAGCATACATTTTTTTAAGAAAAGTTTGCGCACTTCTAGGAGATAAAGCCCTCTATTTGTTTGTATTTTAGAGAATTTTTGTAATTTTATAGCCCATTCTAGAGTGATTTTTAATCAAATCATAATAAGTCTTTCTACGCAAATTATTGATGTGCATACGCAAAGAATCCATTGTCATTTGCTGCCCTCTCCAAACTTTTTTGCGGAATTCATCATAAGTTACTGGGAAATTTTCAGCTTTAATAAGCAATTCTAAAATGCGACATTCCCTTTCAGTTAATTCAAAAATTGCATAACCCTTCACAATAGACTTGTCTTTTCTGCGATAAAACACACCTTGCCCCAAATCAATCATTTGTTCTTTACAAAGCTGTTTGTTGATGGAAAGCAACAAAACAAATAACTCTTCTAAATCCACTACCTTTTTGATAAAATAAGCAGAATTTAGTCCAACAATTCGAGAAATCTTTTCTTCATCGCTATAAGCAGTCATAAAAATAACCGGAAATGTGGAATTAACTTTTCGCATTGACTCCACCATTGTAATGCCATCAATTTTACCTTCTAAATTAATATCTGTTATTACTATATCAACCACATTGTTTTTAAACAGCTTTAAGCCTTCTTCTCTATTGCTTGCAGTTAGAATTTTACGACACCTACGCTCCAATGGCATCTTCAATAAATCAAGCGCAATCTCATCATCCTCAACAATCAAAATCGTAAGACTACCAAGCGGCTCTAATAAATCTGGAGACATAATTTCTTTCTCCCAAAAGTTAATAAAATTAAGCTGGAAAAATGATACTAAAAAAGGCTTAAAATATCAACATTTACCCTCACAATTACAACAATTTTTTCCAAAAGTTTTCATAAATTCACAATATAGACAACTCACACTTCTTTTTGTGCAAACAATAGGAATTTCTTTCTTTTTTGCTTCATTGCGAAATTTTTTCATTGTATTGTGGTTTAAAAAATTAGTTAGCATTACCAAACAATCTGTATTTTGAGGAATATCTTTGTGATTAATGCTCTCTTTTCTAGCATCCCAATGTGTAACTTTTTTGCAACCAAAATTACTCAAAACAGCCCTAATAGAAGTAATTTCATCTCCACCGATAACCAAAATTGACATGATAAATCCTTATAAAATAAAAATTAACTAAATTTTTGAAATTTACACTCCTGTAATATAAAAATAAAATAATAATCATTATTATCTTAATAATTAATAAAAACAAATATCATTTTATTTTTGATTTAATGCTATGATTCTGCTATAATCCCTAAAATTCTGAATAAAACTATTTAAAAGGAATTAATTATGAAAAAATACAAAGAATCTCTTAAAACAATTATAGATAGATTGCATCTTTCTATCAAAAAAAACAACCTTAAAAACTCCAAACAAAGAGAGTATATCCTAAAAGTAATTTATGAGGATGGGGGACATTTAAGTCCTGAAGATATTTTTATTGCCATCAAAAAAACCTGTAAAAACGCTAGTATTTCCTCAATCTATCGCATTTTGTCATTTTTAGAAAAAGAAGGTTTTGTGCATTCTATTGAAGTAGATAAAAGTGGCAAACGCTATGAGATAGCAAGTGGTTTGCACCATGATCATATTATTTGTGTAGAATGTGGAAAAATTGAAGAATTCTGCAATGAAGAAATTGAGAATTTACAAATTGAAGTCGCACAATCCCACAAAACAAAGCTTGTAGGACACGATATGCTTTTGTATGTTGTGTGTGAATCTTGTCTAAAAAAATAATTTTATAGAGAGATTCTTATGTTTTAGAGATTACGCTCCCTAATCTCTTTTACAATATCCACTTCCCAAAAGAAATCCACCCAGTCTTTTGTTTCGCGCAAATAAAAATCCGGCTTAAAACTTGCTGTTGGTTTATAAAAAATAGATGCTGTTTTAAAGTCAATATTGGAATTAATTTCTTGTAAAATATTTTTAACCTTTATCATACTTGTGCCACTATCAATAATTTCATCCACTATTAAAACCCTTTGATTTCCATAAAGTTCTGGAATATTAGAAATTCTCACTTCTTGTTGCACTCTATTAAAAAATGAAGCTGCATTAATACTATATACCATTCGCAAATCCAATGCGATTCCCAAAAAATGAGCCATTGTCAAGCCACCTCTTGAAATTGCCACAATTCCATCGGGATTAAAATCAATTTTTAAAATCAATTCTTTTATATCCTCTTTAAACATCTCATAACTATAATATTGCATCATTTCCTCCTTAATAAATTTTAATCTCATTATACAAACTATCGCGTTCAACTGGAATAAAACCAGAATCTTTAATTTGTGAAATCAATTCATCTCTTAAAATTCCATTAGCACTCTTACTCCCCGCTGCACTTTGTATAGCTTCTTTTTGGATTGTTCCATCAATGTCATCAGCTCCAAACTCTTGCGCCACCAACGCAAGATTTAAACCTAAAGTCGCCCAATAAGCTTTGATATGGGGAATATTAGGAAGTAAGATTCGACTAATGGCGATTGTCTTTAAAATCTCTTGCCCACTAGGAAAGTTTTTAACTTTCAAAAAATTATTCTCTTTTTGATATACCAAAGGAATAAAAGCATTAAAACCTTGAGATTTTTCTTGCTGATGATAAAGACGTAATAAGTGATCAATTCGATGTTCTCTACTTTCAATATGCCCAAAAAGCATTGTTGCATTAGATTTTTTTCCCAAAGAATGCCAATACCCATGAATCTCAAGCCATCTTATTGAATCCACCTTTCCTTTGCAAATTTTTTCTCTAATTCCTTCATCAAAAATCTCCGCTCCACCACCAGGCATTGAATCTACGCCATTTTCAACCATAAGCTCCAAAACTTCTTGATAAGATTTATTAGAAATTTTGGACAAAAAATTAACTTCCGCGCCTGTAAGTGCTTTGATATGAATTTGTGGATATTTCTCTTTGATTGTTCTAAAAAGCTCTAAATACCATTCCAAATCCAACTTTGGATTGTGCGCACCTACAATGTGAATCTCCAATGCACCATTATTAACTGCCTTTTGAACTTGTTCTAACGCTTCTTTTTTGCTTAAAGTGTAAGAATTTGGATTCTTTCTATGTGCCGAAAAAGCACAGAATTTACAAATATCTGAACATTCATTAGTCGGATTTAAATGGCGATTGGAATTAAAAAAAGTCTTTTTACCAAAATACTCTTCTCTGATAGCTCCTGCCATTTTTCCCAAAGTAAAAATATCTAAATCATATAACTTTAATGCTTCTTTTGGAACTAAAAATGACTTTAATATTTCATTTTTACTCATTTTTTTCCTTTATCAGAGTTACCAAAAACTAAAATTTTATATAGAATTATACACAAAGTTTCTTGCTTTATTTAAAATAATAATAAATCAAAATAGATAATTCTATATAAAAATAATCAAATGCTAAACTTCCTAAATCATTAGCAAATTACATAAATTAAAAAATTATTTTTTAATCATCTTTTAACTCTTTGTTTTATAGAATTTTGGCTTTTACTAAAATTCTTATAAGGAATATCTATATGCCCACCAATGAACTTTTTTTAAAAGATAATACACTCATTACCTCCAAAACAGACTTAAAAGGTAAAATAACCTATGGCAACAAAGATTTTATTCACTATGGAGGATATAAAGAAGAGGAATTTTTAAACAAACCTCATAGTCTTGTTCGTCATCCACAAATGCCAAAAACAGCATTCAAACTTTTATGGGACTACCTTAAAGAAAAAAAGGAATTTTTTGCTTTTGTATGCAATCTCTCCAAAACAGGAAAAACCTATTGGGTCTTTGCCAATGTTACACCCTCCTATGATGAAAAAGATGAAGTGGTAGGCTATTATTCTGTGCGAAGACGCCCAAGCAAAGAAGGCGTAGAGACTATCAGTAAAATTTATAGCAAACTTCTTGAAATAGAAAAAACACAAGGGGTTAATCAAGCTATTCAATTCACTTTAAATTTCCTAAAAGAAAATAACATAACTTGGGATGAATTCATTATTAATTTGCAAAACAAAGGAAAAACAGGGGGATATAGATGAAAAATCTTTTAATTATTGCGATTATTTTAGGCATTGTGGGGTTGGCTTTAGAAGCTATTTTTGTTGGCTTATCCATCAATCTTATCACTTTTGGTGTTCTAATTATTCTTCTAATATTTATCTATTTCAAATCTGCAAAAAAATTAGATTTCCTTCAAAGGATTATTAAAATATCAGCACTTTGGCAACAAGGAAAATTTGAAGCAAGAATCATACATATCAAAGGAGACAATGACTTATGCACTTTTGCTAATAATATTAATAGTGTCATTGATAATCTTGAAGCCTTTATGCGTGAAATTTCTACCGCCATTCGATGTTCACAAGAAGGCAAATATTATCGCTTAGCCTTTCCACAAGGATTAAATAGTGCGTTTGCTGCAAATATTGAAAATATCAATAAAGCCTTAATGAAAATTGAAGAAAATGCCAAAGATAATCTTTCTAATTTCCTTGCCAAATCTTTAATGGATATGAGTTTAGGCAGTCAAAATGAAAATTTAACAAAAATTTCTTTAGATTTGGACAATGATATACAAAATATGAGCATTGTAGATGAAAATGTGACAAGTATCACAACTTCAGCAAAAAATTCACAAGAGGATGTTGTTTCTATCACCAAATCCATTGATGAACTTATGGAAATTATCAATGACAATTCTATCACTATCGAAAGTTTTGCCCAAAAATCAAAAGATATTGATTCTGTAGTTGAAATCATTAGTGATATTGCAAATCAAACTAATCTTTTAGCGCTTAATGCTAGCATTGAAGCAGCAAGAGCGGGAGAACATGGAAGGGGATTTGCAGTAGTAGCCGATGAAGTCAGACAACTTGCAGAAAAGACACATAAAGCCACTAATGATATTTCTATCGTGGTGCAAACTATGCAGCAAGAAATCGCTAGTATTCAAGACAATTTCAAACAAGTTTCAGAATTTGCAAACTCAACACATAATCATATTATGCATTTTAACTCTATCTTTAGCTATATGGAACAAACCACAAAAACGCTTAAAGAGGTTTTTGAAAACCTTTCCAATAAATTCATTTTAAGTGTTTCAAAATTAGAACACATTGTTTATAAATCTAATCTTTACTTGAGTTTTAATCTCAAAAAACAAACTTGTAATTTCGATGAAATCAACCCTATCTCCAAACATCTAGATAATCAAGAGAAAATTCAAGCAATCCACCTAGATATGTCATCTCTCAACAATGCAAAAGAAAAATTAACTCAAAATACAAACATTGCATTAGAAGAATTGAAAAAACCGCTTACCAAAGAAAGTGTTGATGCAATCATTCAAACTTTTGATGAAATTGAAGATGATTCTAAAAAAGTAATTAACCTTTTGCAAAATAACTAAAATCAATTACCTTTATGAAGCAATCCAGCTTCATAAAGGAAAATTGAACCCTCATAGGAAATATTTCTCATCACATCTTTTTTGGCATAGCTAAGATATAGGTTTTCTTTTGCACGTGTTACTGCTACATAAAAAAGTCTTCTTTCTTCTTCTAAACTTCCACTTTGATTCATTAATTTTTTATTAGGAAATCTCCCCTCCATTAAATCAACAATATACACTTCACTAAACTCCAAGCCCTTACTTGCGTGAATGCTTAACAAATTCACGCCCTCCCCTTCACTCATTTCACTAGAACCAAGCATCATAGCGTTTAAAAATCTTCCAATTTCTTGATAATGACTTGCCAAATCCCTCAACAAAAACATTTTTCTTTCAATTCTCTCTAGCGATTCTTGAAATTTTTCTTCACTGATTCTGCCATCTTTGTTTATTGAGCGCTCTTTTGCTAACTTTTGTGCCACCTTTTTAAAGATAGGTAATTGAATGATTTTACCAATCAAAAAAGCAGGTTTATCGCCCATATTAAAACTATTAAAAAAGAAATAAAGCGAATCGAGAAATTCAGCCCCCTCTTTAGTGAGCTTAGGATGGCTTAAAATAGAATTATGCTTAAAATCACTCTCCAAGTAGCTAAATCGCTCAACATTCCCCATTGCAAAAAATTCATCAAAAAGCCCCAATTGAGTATTTTGAGTGATTTTTTTATATGGCTCTTTGATATTTTGATTTGGCTTTAAAAGCCCCTTTATAGCATTGCCTTCACCCAAAATCAACAAAGCCTCATAAATATCCTTTGCCATAGCATTTCCAATCCCCTTAGCATGACTTAAAACATGGATAAAAGACATCATATCTTTAGGATTATAAAGCAATGAACAAAGGTTTAAAATATACGCCACTTCTTTAGAATCAAAAAAACTAACACCACCTTTTCTGCGTGTTGGAATCCCAACTTCCCTTAAACTCGCTTCAATTCCATCTGCACTAGAATTATTTCTAAAAATAACTGCCACATCCTTATAGGGACGATTAGAAAGTTTAATTTTATTGGCAATACCTTGATATTGTAAAAATAATTCATCATAAACAAGCAAAGTTGGCATTCCAAAATTTTGTGTTTTAACAACTTCCAAAGTTTTAGGATAGATTCTAGGGTTTTTTTCAATCACGCGATTAGCGAGGTTTAAAATCGGAGCTGTTGAGCGATAATTTTTTGTTAAACTATAAATATTTCCATTGGGATAGCGATCTTTAAAACTCCCAATTATGCTAATATCTGCACCATTAAAGGCATAAATACTTTGATCATAATCTCCCACACAAAAAATAGATGGGGGGTTAAGGGTTTGCAAAATCGAATCTTGTAATGGATTAGTATCTTGGTATTCATCAACTAAAATCTCTTTAAAGCAAAGCTTATCTTGCGCTACCTCTTCTTTATAAAAAAGCAGTAAATCATTGTAATCAGCATAATGATATTCTTTTTTAAGATTCTTAAATTCTTCCCAAACATCCAAATAAATCTCCACATAAGGCGCTTGTTCTGAATTTCTATTTTGCAACCAAGTTAAAAAATCATCGCTTATTGTTGCATTTTGAAACAGAGAAAAAATATCATATAAATAATTCGCTCCATAAGGCGGAGTTTGAGAGATATGTGTAAATATTCTTTTATCATAAAGACTCTTAAAAAGCACCTTAAGCTCTCTTGGTTGTTTTAAAATGATTGAATTTTTATTTTTCAAATAACGATAAGCCACCGCATGAAAAGTGCCCGCTTCAATTTGTTTAACAATTTTAGAATCAAATCTCAATTCCAGTCTGTTTAGCATCTCTTGTGCGGCTTTATTGGTAAAAGTAAGTAGCAAAATTTCATTAGGCAAAATCCCACTTTCCAAAAGATGAGAGATTCTGCCTACAATTGTAGAGGTCTTACCAGTCCCTGCTGAAGCAATGATGAGATTATGCCCACTAGGAGCTAGTGATGCTTCCCTTTGTTGATCATTAAGCTTAGAGAGAGGCAATCTAAATTATTCTTTAATATAATCTTTAATTGATTCTGCTACACCAAAATTTGGGTAATCTTTTGCTGTTAGAATCACTTGCGCTAAAGTGTGATTGTCATAGTTTAAAATAATTGGCGCTAGGAAATTAATGCGAATTTCAGTTTGCTTTTCTCTCACAAACACACAAAAAACTTTTACTTTAGAATCTGTTTTCATATCCAACAAAGCTTGAATACCTGCAGGAACTTCAAAAGAATACTCTCGCACTTTATAAGGGTTAATTAAAAGCAATTCAGTATCTCTTCCTTTCAATGACAAAAATGCCAAACTTCCATCATCAATCTCAGCAAACTCCACTTCATTTACATCTTCAAATCCTAAAATATGAGATTTAACAATAAACTTTTCACCTTTCATATCAAACTCCTTTTGTAAATTAATTTTATCATTTTACCACTTTTTTAACTCTAAAAACTCAAATTCCATTTATAAAGTTCTAGTTTTTTGGTAAAATTCAAAATTTATTTTTCATTAGCAAAAACTATTCCAACTTTATATCATTAACAAAAGGGCTTTTATGCAGGAAAAAACAAATACCACCTACAACCCCAAAGAAATTGAAGAGCAATATTATGATTTTTGTGAAAAATCTGGCTATTTTGAAATCAATGGCAACGCCACTATACAAAAAAATCAAAACTTTTGTATCATGCTACCACCCCCAAATGTTACAGGAAGTCTTCATATTGGACACGCGCTCAATCATACACTTATAGATATTATTGTCCGCTATAAACGAATGGATGGGTATAAAACACTTTGGCAAGCAGGGCTTGATCATGCCGGAATCGCAACACAAAATGTTGTAGAAAAGCAACTTCTAGCACAAGGCATCAAAAAAGAGGAATTAGGAAGGGAAAAATTTATACAAAAAGTATGGGAGTGGAAAGAACAAAGTGGGGGAGCAATATTAAAACAAATGCGCAAACTTGGAAGTTCTCCTGCATGGAGCAGAACCCGCTTTACTATGGATGAGGGTTTGCAAAATGCTGTTAAAGAAGCTTTTGTAAAACTTTACAATGAAGGCTTTATTGTGCAAGGAAAATACCTTGTTAATTGGTGCACACACGATGGTGCTTTATCAGATATTGAAGTTGAATACAAAGAAAACAATGGAAAACTCTACCACTTACGCTATTTTTTAGAAGATTCTAAAGATTATATTATCGTGGCTACAACGCGTCCAGAAACCTACTTTGGGGATACTGCTGTTATGGTCAATCCACAAGATTCCCGCTACAAAAGTCTCATTGGCAAAAAAGTAATACTCCCACTCCTTAATAAATCCATTCCCATTATTGCTGATTGCCATGTTGATATGGAGTTTGGAAGTGGTGCTGTTAAAGTAACTCCCGCACACGATCCAAATGACTATGAAGTTGGGAAAAGACATCATCTAGAACAAATTACTATTTTTGATAAAAATGGAATCTTAAATGAGTTTGCTGGTGAATTTAAAGGGTTAGAAAGACTAGAAGCACGCGAAAAAATTATCACCAGACTCCAAGAATCAGGCTTTATTGAAAAAATTGAAGATTATAAGAATCAAGTGGGACATTGCTATCGCTGTGGAAATGTTGTAGAGCCTTATATTTCTAAGCAGTGGTTTTTAAAAAAAGAAGTAGCAGCAAAAGCCATTGAAAAAATCAATGCCAATGTAAGTAACTTTTTCCCACCACAATGGAAAAATAATTACAATGCTTGGATGAGAGAATTGCGCGATTGGTGTATTTCAAGACAACTTTGGTGGGGACATCAAATTCCTGTGTTTTATTGTAATTCTTGCAATCATCAATGGGCAAGCACAAATCCACAGACCAAATGCCCACAATGCCAAAACACACAAATTCATCAAGATCCAGATGTGCTTGATACTTGGTTTAGCTCGGCTTTGTGGCCTTTCTCTACGCTTGGATTTGGAAATGGAGAATGGGGAGAGGGCACATTGTGGCAAAAAGATGACTTAAGAGAGTTTTATCCTAATTCTCTTTTGATTACAGGCTTTGATATTTTATTTTTTTGGGTAGCTAGAATGTTAATGATGGGAGAACACCTTCTCTCTAAACTACCTTTCCCAGATATTTATCTCCACGCCCTAGTCCGTGATGAAAATGGACAAAAAATGAGCAAAAGCAAGGGCAATGTTATTGATCCTTTGGAAATAATTGAAAACTACAGCGCTGATGTTTTACGATTTACTCTAGCAATTCTTTGTGCGCAAGGTAGAGATGTAAAACTCTCAAGTAATCAGCTTGAAATTAGTAAAAATTTTACCAATAAACTTTATAACGCTGCTAACTTCTTGCTTCTTAATACACAAAATTTCCCCAATCTCTCTGAAATAGGAGAGCTAAAAACTCCACTAGGGAAATATATGGCAGAACTTCTAAGCAACACCACAAAAGAAGTGCGAGGCTATCTTGATGCTTATCGCTTTAATGATGGAGCAAATGCACTCTATCGTTTCTTGTGGGGAGAATTTTGCGATTGGGGTATTGAGCTTGGCAAAGCTGATAAAGATTCTATTGTAGAATTAGGTGCAATCTTTAAAGAATCAATGCTTTTATTGCACCCTTATATGCCTTTTATTAGCGATTACTTGTGGCACAAGCTTGATGGTAGCACCCTAGAAGAAAGCGGATCTATCATGATTAAAAACTATCCAAACTTCCATTATCAAAACACACAAAATTTCAAAACCTTTGAATTAATTTTAGATTCTATTGTTTCTATTCGCCGCGCTAAAACCACTATCGATCTAGCCAATCAAAAGATTCCAAAAGCCTACATTAAAGGAAGCTTTATTCTACCACAAGATTTCATTCAAACCTTTAAAAATTATGTTTGCAAACTTGCTAAGGTTGAAGAATTAGAAATCACAACAAAAAAAATACCTCATTGCGTTGTGGATATTACACAAAATCTTGAATCTTATCTCCCTACAAAAGATATTGATTTAACACCAATTATCACAAAATTACAAAAACAATTAGAAAAAACCCAAAAAGAAATAAGTAAATTACAATCTATGCTAAATAATGAAAAATTCCTTGCTAATGCACCACAACAAGTGCTCAAAAGCAATCAAAAAGCCCTTGTTGAACAACAAGAAAAATTTCAAAAAATACAGCTAGAATTAAATTCTCTACAAAGCTAGTGCTTGTAGAGATTTTGATAAATTCTTAACATTGCAATAAAAAGTGCTGTAATAGCAGGACCCAATACAATACCCCAAAATCCAAAACTAGATAATCCTGCAATAATAGCAAAGAAAATTAACATTTCATTAATTTTCACTGGAGTTTCTATTAAAATTCGATTAATAAATGCAATCATAAAAGGCTTCACTCCATTATCTGCAAGAGTAGCAATAACAATGATTGAATACAAAGTGATAACTATGGCATTTGTCATATTCCCCAAATATATTTCATAACACACAACTGGAAGCCACACTAAAGTCCCACCCACCACAGGAATAAGCGAAGCAAATCCATAAAAAACACCCAAAAGAATTGAATCGTAACGATAAAAAGCCATTAAGATTCCAAAAAGCACACCTTGTAAAACCATAGATAAGATCGATGAATAAAACACTACACTAATAACTGCACTGACTTCATCATAAAGAGTTTTAATCTGCTGCTTTTCAATGGGAATAATCTCTAAGCAATATTTTCCTAAGGCATTGCCATAATAATAAAAGAAAAACAAAAACACAATAATAAAAACAGCATCACTTAAAAAATAAGCACTATTTGCAGAAATTTTTGCAACAATACTAAGTGCTTTTTTGAAAAATTCTGCCCAATTAATACTATTAACACTTGCTAATAAATCATTAATTTGTTGCTGAAAGACTACAGGTAAATACTCCAAAAAATCCTTCCCTGCAACTGATATTTTTACTTGCATATCTGTAAAAAATTGTTGCAAACTAGCCAAATCTATATTACCCACAAAGGAAGCTAGATTAATTGCCACATAAAAGATGGGAACAAAACATAAAATAAGCAAAAGCAAGGTCATTAATAGCGAAGTTAAAAAAGTGGATTTTATTTTTTTGAAAATAATTTGAAAAATATTATGTGTTGCAATAAATAGCAAAAATGCTATTAAAATATTCATCAAAAAGGGAGAATACAGCTTAAGCAACGCAATAAGCGTTAAAATAAAAGCTGTGAAAAAAAAATAAATCCCCTTAAAAGATTCTTTCATTATTTCTCGTTATTCATTACATTTTTGGGTGGATAAATAAAAACACTCTCTCTAATTACTTCAATTTTTTCTTCGGAATCAAGCGCATATGCCCTAATCTTTAGAGGAATATGAGTATCTTTTTCAGAATCTTTGGCTAAATTTTCATCTGTATAAAGCACTACAACTTGCTTAAGTTTCTCACCAGATTTAATATAAAATGGCTTAGATGGGCGTTTAATCTTTATCATATCATTACCCTCTATTTCAAAATAAAATTCATATCCATTGCGATTAGTATTTTGGAATAAAAAGATATAAGAATTTTCCACTCTATAATTATCTCTCATTGTATAAAGCTCACTGCGGTTAATATTTAAAAGCATACTCTCTTTGGTTGAACTCATATACAAAAGCCCTACTAATACAATCACTAATGCTGCAAGATAAGCAATGGTTTTAAATCGCATATATCGAACTTTTTGCTGTTTTTCAATAGCTTGTGGGCTTGTCCAAGAAATCAAGCTTGGTTTGCCTAGTTTTGTCATAACCTTGGTGCAAGCATCCGAACATTCCAAGCAATTAATGCATTCTAGTTGCATACCTTTTCTAATATCAATATGCGTTGGACAAATCTTCACACAGGCTTCACAACCAGTGCATTCAGCATTTGGAGTTTCTGGCTTTTTCCATAATTTAATCCCCTTAGAATCAAACACAACTCCACCACGCCTATAATCATAAACTGCCATAATAGTATCATTGTCATACAAAACACTTTGCACACGACTATAAGGACACATATAAATACAAAAATTCTCTTTAATAAAAATAATATCTGCAATCAAAAAAATCGTGATTCCAAGCCAAAACATATAAAGATATTTATGCTCTAATGGATTTTGAATATAAGCAAAAAAATCACTAGGAGGAATAAAATACCACATAAAATTAGCTGCTATAATCAATGCTAAAATTACCCAAATCCCAAAAGCGACTATCTTTTTAAGCTTATTTATTCCCAAAGACATATCCGGATCTATTTGGCGATTCTCCATTCTTTTGCGCAACCCTAAAATCTTTGTCTCCAATAAATCTCGATACAAAACCCTAAAAATCGTTTGAGGACAAGCCCAACCACACCACACACGACCTGCAAGAGTTGTCAAGAAAAAAATTATCAAGAAAAGCAAAATCAACAAAAATGGCATTAAATACAATTCTTGCATATCAAAAGCAATGCCAAAAAGATGCAATTGTTTGTGATCAAAAGAAAGAAGAAAAATTTGATTCCCATTAATCTTAATAAAAGGAATACAAAGGACCATGATAGTGGTTATAAGATAAACCCAATAACGCTTTTTGTGATAAAAATGCGCTTTAATATTTGATTGTAACTCCATAGAGACTCCATTGTTTTTGCGGATATTATACTACAATTTCACCGCAAAACGCGCTAAAAATATTTTTAATTTAATATATAACCTTTTATGAAAATAGCTAGAAATCTTGCAAATCAAACTATTTTTAGATAGAATACTATTCCTAACAAAATTTTATATGTAAGGTGGTGATTTAGATGCCAGGAATAAAAGTAAGGGAAAATGAATCTTTTGATGATGCTTACAGAAAGTTCAAGAAACAAGCCGATAGAAATCTTGTTGTAACTGAAAGTCGCGCAAGAAGATTCTTTGAACCAATGACTGAAAAGCGTAAAAAGCAAAAAATTAGCGCTCGCAAAAAAATGCTAAAACGCCTTTATATGCTTAGACGCTACGAATCAAGGCTCTAATTTAACTTAACTTTTGGGAATCTCCCAAAAGTTGTACTAATTGATTTCTTTTAAACTCCAAAAATTCCATTCAGATCTTCTATCAATCTTTTTTAATATTTTATGGAATGCTATTTGCTTTTATTTTTACATATAAATTTCTAGTCTCAAGGAAATAAAATGAATATAACCGATAAAAATAGTTCAATGTGGGGTCTCTTAAGCCAATCGTACGATGCGCAAAATAACAATGCGAACAATAACATTTCAGGCTATTCTAATCCATTAAAAAGTGATTCTGTTTTTGGCACCCAAAAAGTCTCCAAAACAGATTCTAGTTTATTTAACCAAGAAGGCAACTTCTATGCACCAAGCCAAATACAAGATACGCTAGAAATTAGTCAAGAATTATCTAGCATTCAAAATTTTGCGACTAATTTTTCAGGGAATCTAGAAGAACTTGGAGATGCTATGCTTGAAAATAAACTTCTCAATAAGGAAGAAAAAATGGGATTTGATATTCTCTCCAAGCTCAACCCCAATCTTGATTCCAAAACCACTCAAAATCTATTAGATAACTCAAATTTAAGCGATGAAAATCGTAATTTACTTGCTAATGTGGATAAAAAAATTAGCGCTGTTAGATACTTTGGAGGATTTTAATTTCCTCCTTTGTTTTTTGGCATTTTATACATTAAACCTAAAATGCATCACATCTCCGTCATTCACTACATAATCCTTACCTTCAACTCGCATAGCACCAGCTTCTTTAGCCTTAGTTTCTCCACCATACTTGATAAAATCTTCATAAGCAATAACTTCAGCCCTAATAAAACCTTTTTCAAAGTCATTGTGAATAACACCAGCTGCCACAGGAGCTTTATCTCCTCTATGTATTGTCCAAGCTCGCACTTCTTTTACACCTGCTGTAAAATAGCTAATAAGTCCAAGCTTAGAAAATCCCAAATGAATCACAGAATCTAAACCGCTCTCTTTAATTCCTAGCTCATTTAAAAATTCTTCTTGCTCTTCATCACTTAATCCCACTAATTCTTCTTCGATCTTAGAACAAAGCTTGATTACCTCACAACCATTTTCCTTAGCATATTCACGCAAACTCTCTACCATCTTATTATCTTGTCCAAGACCACTCTCATCAACATTAGCACCATAGATAATTTCTTTGTTAGTCAAGAATCGCAATTCTTTATCCAAAGCAAAAAATCTTTCATCTTTATCCTGAAAGCTTCTTACAGGATTTCCTTGTTCAATATGCGCTAAAAGCATTTGCGAGATTTCTAGCATTGCCTTTGCTTCCTTATCAGTTCCACTTTTAGCCATTCGTGTTAGCCTCTCAATGCGTTTCTCCAAAGTCTGCATATCTGCAATCAAAAGCTCTGTTTCAATAATCTCAATATCGCGCAAAGGGTCAATACTTCCCTCTACATGTGTAATATTAGAATCCTCAAAACACCGCACAATATGTAAAATCACTTCTGTTTCTCTAATATTAGCTAAAAATTGATTACCAAGCCCCTCTCCCTTACTTGCACCCTTTACTAAACCTGCAATATCCACAAATTCCACCACTGAATGCTGAATGCGTTCTGGATTTACAATTTTAGCTAACTCCTGCAGTCTTTTATCAGGAACTGGCACAACAGCTTTGTTTGGTTCAATAGTACAAAAAGGATAATTTGCTGCTTGAGCATTTTGTGTTTTAGTTAATGCATTAAAAGTCGTTGATTTGCCAACATTAGGCAACCCCACAATCCCAATTGATAATCCCATTTTTATCCTTTATTTTACTTTACTTTTGATAAATTCTACACATGCGCGCACTCCAATCCCACTTGCCCCAAAAGGATTCACCCCCCAAGCTTTCTCCACATATGCAGGACCTGCAATATCTAAATGCAACCACTTATCCTTAAGCGATTCTTCAACAAATTCTCCTAGGAACATTCCAGCAGTAATTGCACTTCCATAACGACTTGATGGAATGTTGCATAAATCTGCAACTTCAGATTTTAAAAGTTTCCTTAAATAAGGGTTAAAAGGCAAGATTCCTGTTAATTCTCCAACCCTAAAGGCTACTTTGGCAAACTCCTCTTGAAGTTTTTTATTATACCCCATAATTCCACTTGTATAATCGCCCAATCCTACAACACAAGCTCCTGTTAAAGTCGCTAAATCAATGAGAAAATCCGGCTTTAAATCACTTGCAAAACTCAAACAATCTGCTAAAACCAATCTTCCTTCTGCATCTGTATTGCGCACTTCAATTGTTTTTTGATTCCTAGCCCTTAAAATATCATCAGGCTTATAAGCATTACCTCCAATCATATTTTCAGCCAACCCTAAAATTCCATGCACTTCTGCTTTAATTCCAAATTTTGCTACAGCTTCTAAGATTCCAATAACTGCACACGCACCGCTTTTATCGGCTTTCATTGTTGTCATATAATCACCAGGCTTCAAGCTAAGCCCACCACTATCATAGGTAAGCCCCTTGCCCACAAAAACAAATTTAGGCAATTTTTGTCCTTTGATATCCTTTGGTTTATAGCTTAAATGCACCAAATAAGGCTTATGCACACTTGCTCTTGCAACTGCCAAAAACGCTTCCATTTTTTCTTTTTTTAAAAACTCTTCATTATAGATTTGACATTCAAAGCCTATCGATTTTGCAAGATTTTCTGCGTATTTTGCTATATATTCTGGAGTAGCTTGTTGAGGCGGTGTATTAATCAAATCTCGAGTGTGATTTATACTTGTAGCCAAGATTTCTGATTCTAAAATCTGCTCTTGTAAAATCTTTTCATCTAATTTATTCGAATTTAGATAAACCTCTTTGAGAGTTATTTCATTTTTCTTGCTTTTAAATTCTTCATAACTATAAGCTCCAAGCAAGATTCCAAGGCATATTTTTTTAATCTCTTCTTCTTTTTCTACTTCTATAGAAATCGATTTGATTTTCATTTTTTTTAAACTACAAATCGCATTGGCAATCGCATCGCTTAGGGCATTAGGAAATTCGTAATCATACTTTTCTAATCCTATAAAAAACTTCTTACTTTGACCAACTAAGCAACTCCCTTCGCCCTCAAAACCATAAAACTCTAATTCCTTTTTTTCATCTTTGCTAAGATCTTTTGGAATCACTCTGTCCTTTAAAAGTATGATTTTTACTTCCCCTTGTTTTTGACTTGCTATGATTTTCATTTTTTCTCTCCTGTAATTTTTCGCTCCACTTTTTGCGTAACTTTATGTAAATAATAATAAATACCACCTCCAAGCAGAATTGCAAAAGGAATAGCAACATAATAATGCTCTTTACCATAATTTACCAATGCCAAAAGCTGCTCTCCAAAAAAATAAGCCAATAAAATTGTAATAGCAGCCCACACCATCGCACTAACAAGATTAATGAGAGCAAAAGTTTTAGCACTATAGCGTGTTACTCCAATACTCATAGGAATGATTGTTCGCATTCCATATAAATATCTCTGCGCAAAAATAATGGGCCAACCATAACGCTGTAAAAGTAAATGCGCAAAGGCAAACTTTCTTCGTTGAGTTTTAAGTTGTTTGTAGATAAATTGCTTATTATATCGCCCAATATAAAAATAAATCTGATCTCCCACAAACCCACCAAATCCAGCTACTAAAATTGCAATGGGAATTGTCATATGTCCAGTATGGCACATAATTCCTGCCATAATAAGCCCAAGCTCTCCTTCTAAAATACTCCAGAGAAACAAAATAATATAACCATACTCTTGAATCCATTGCGTAAATAATGCTTCCATTTTAAAAATCTTTAAATAAAAATTTTTGGATTCTATCAAAACTTTGCTTAATAAACCCAGTTATATAAATTACCCAAAGAGATTCTATTAATGCAAGTAAATTGATATTTTTTCTATATGAGAGATTTTGTTTTAAAATGCCATTAACAATAAATTTCACACATTTTTTCTCCATAAAAAATTATTCTATTTTAATGTAAAATAGCATATAATCAATTTTAGACTGGTTTTTATTTAAGTTTTTTAAAAATACAATTAGTCTTAATTTCAATTTATGTAAAGGATTCAAAAATGAAAAAATATGTGTTTTTGCTATCAGCTGCCTTTAGTTTTCTTTGTGCAAATGGAATTGACACAGAGAGTGTAAAAGTGGAATTTGAAGGCTATAAAACTTCAGAAATGGTAGGCACAAAGGGTGTCTTTAAGACTGGTAAATTCATGTTTGGAAAAGATAATTCTTCTATTAGCTCACAACTAAAAAATGCCAAGGCAGTGCTTTCTACAAAAGATATAGATATGCACGATGATAATGGCATCATTACTACAAATATTGTCCAGACATTTTTTGAGGTTTTAAATGCTAATTCAAACATTCATGTAAGTTTTGAAAATGTAGTTGAAGGTAAAGATATGGGCGTAATTACTGCTAAAGTAACCATCGGAAAGGAAAGTGACCTAGTTCCTATGACCTATAAAATTAACGATGGCAAACTTGTGGCAAAGGGAGATCTTGATTTGCATGCCTTTAAAAATAGTAGCAAAGCCTTAAAAGCATTAAGCGATGTTGCACCAGGACACAAAGGCATAAGTTGGCCTCTAGTTGAAATTGTTTTTAGTGCCGATATGAAATAACAAAACCTTAAGTAGATTTTTTATCTACTTAAGAAATAATGATTTTATTAATCGCTTTGAAACTCTAAAGCAATAGAATTAACACAATGTCTAGTATTTTTAGCAGTAAATCCCTCTCCCCTAAAAATATGCCCCAAATGCCCACCACATTTTGCGCAAACAATCTCTATTCTTCTGCCATCGCTATCAAGTTGCTCTCTAACTGCTCCTTTAATACAAGAATCAAAGCTAGGCCAACCACAACCTGAATGAAATTTATCTTTAGATTCATATAAAGCGCTACCACATTGTTTGCAACAATAAATCCCCTTTTCAAAAAAATTCTCATATTTTCCACTAAAAGGTGCTTCAGTGCCTTTATGGAGAATTACCCTTTGCTCTTGTTCATTTAGTTTTTTATACATTTTCATCCTTAAATTGCAAAATATTTCGCTTCTTTATGTGGAACAATCAAAGCCGAAGTTGTTGCCTCAGGACTCATTTGATAAGTTTCACTAAGTATAATGCCAAATTCTTGTGGTTTTAATAAATTAAACAAGCCTTTATTTAAAGCTAAATCAGGACACGCTGGGTAACCAAAAGAATATCTCTCTCCCTCTTTCTCTCCTAATCCAAGCTCACGCCTTACTCTTTGATGCACAAAATCAGCCAAAGCCTCTGCTAACTCCACACCCAAGGCATGTGTGAGATAGTATTTATGGTATTGATTATCTTTATAGAGTTTTTCTTCAAAAGGTGCTAAGTTTAATCCACTTGAAACTAAATGCAAGGCACAAATATCACCTTCTTTATTAAAATAATCCCCTAAACACAAATAAGGTTTTTTAGTGCTTCTAGGAAATAAAAAAGATTCTGCATTACTAAAATCTGCACGATCGCTTAATTCCAAAATCAAACCCTCTTTTTTATCATCAGGAATCCTAGTGCGCGTATGATAATAACCATAAAGCACCACAGGAGCAAAAATATTTTTTTCAATAAATTCATTTTTTAGGGACTGAAAAAGTGGCTCTAATTCCTTTTCTTTAAGCTTTAAATATTCCTCTTTTTTTAGCTTACTATAACCCCATCGGTGTTTAAAGAGCAAGTCTTTATCAATAAACTCAAAAATGCTTTGAATCTCATCGTTACTTAATTTTAAAGCTTTTCTTCCAAAAAATGGTGGATTGTAGCTTTGATAAGAAAAAGTCAATTCACATTCCATAGGGTAAAAAATCTCTTGTTTTACTTCTTCTAACTTTTCTAGTTTTTTTGCCATTCTTTGCTCTAGCCTAGAATCTTCACTTTTTCCCTTTTGAGAGGGTAATGTAATATCACTAAAATCTCCACTTTGAATAATCTGCATTGCCGCCACACTATCAAAGGCATCTTTGCAATAAAAAATGATTCCATCATAATTAGGGCGACAATACTCATCTACAAAGTTTCGATTCAAGGCTGCTCCACCAAGCATAATAGGAATTGTGATTCCAAATTTTTTTAATTCTTCTAAATTTTCTTTCATAATCAAAGTGGATTTTACAAGCAACCCACTCATACCAATACAATCCACTTTTTCTTTTTTAATGACTTCTAAAAATTTCTCCAATTCTGCCTTAATGCCAATATTAATCACATTAAATCCATTATTGCTTAAAATAATATCCACAAGATTCTTGCCTACATCATGCACATCGCCCTTAACCGTCCCAATCACTATAGTTGTTTTATGTGTATTAGTTTTTTTAGGCAAAAATTCATTAAGATAATCCACGCTTTTTTTCATTACTTCTGCACTTTGCAAAACAAAAGGCAACTGCATCTCACCATTTCCAAATTTCTCGCCCACTACTTTCATCGCATCAATTAATATTTCATTGACAATTACTTCAGGATCAATCTCATCTTTTGCGCTTGGTAGAATCTTTTGCATTGCGCTTAAATCCCCTTCAATGAGATATTTTGCAATTCTCTCTTGTATGCTCAAAGAAAAATCCTCTTCTGTTTTTTCAAAGCCTAATCCAGATTTTTTTTCAAAATGGCTAATAAAATCATATAAAACCTGCGGACTTTTTTGAGTGTTAAAGATTAAATTCTCACAAACTTCTATATCCTCACTCTCCAATCTTGCATAAGGAATAATATGCGCAACATTTACAATAGCAGTGCTTAAGCCCTTTTTGATTGCATGATGCAAGAAAACAGAATTAAGACAAACCCTACCCTCTTTACTTAATCCAAAAGAAATATTAGAAAGCCCCAAAGTGCTTCCTGCTTTAGGAAAAAGCTTTCTAATTTCTGCAATAGCTTCTAGCGTTTCAATCCCTGCTGTGAAATATTCCTCATCTCCACTACCAATAGTAAAGGTGAGTGGATCAAAGATAATGTCTTCTTCTCTTAAATGATGAATCTCAATAGCTCTTTGCATCATTCTTTTGGCACACTCTACTTTTCTCTCTTTAGTTTTACACATTCCTTGCTCATCAATGGTTAAGCACACAAGCACGCAACCAAACTTTTTAGCTAAACTAGCCACTTTATCGAATTTTTCAATACCATCTTCTAAATTTGCTGAGTTAATAATGCAACGCCCACCAATTAGCTTTAAGCCAATCTCTAAAGCATTCACTTGCGTAGAATCAGGCATTAAAGGCAGAGGGATTTTTGTGGCATATCGCATAATAAGCTCTTGCATATCTTTACTTTCATCTCTACCAGCAAATGCCACACTCACATCAAGCACATGCGCACCCCGCTTGACCTGCTCATTCCCAACGCCTAAAGCTCCCTCATAATCTTCTTTTAAAAGCAATTCTCTAAAGGCTTTAGAACCTGTTGCATTTGATCTCTCACCTATAAGCAATGGTGCAGGTTCTTGCGCCAACTCACAAGCTCCAAACAAGGAAGCTACACTTGGTTGATATTTTCCTTGTGGAGAAAGTGGAATCTTGCCTCTTGTTTTAGCAACAAGAGCTGAAATATGGCGTGGTGTTGTCCCGCAACAACCTCCAAGCAAAGCAACTCCAGCAATATTCAAAAAATCACTCTCAATCTCACTAAACTCCTCTGCTTCCATAGGATAATAAGTTATTCCGCCTTTATTTTGTGGTAATCCTGCATTTGCATGAATAGAAATAGGAAATTTACTAACCCTGCTTAATTCTGTTAAATATTTTTTAGCTAAATCTGGACCCAAACCACAATTAATCCCTAAAGAAAAAATCTCAAAAGGCTCTAAAATATAAAAAAGAGTTGCAATGTCTGTTCCAATAAGCATAGTTCCATTTGTTTCAATTGTGGCTGAAACCATAATGGGCAAATTCTCATCAATTTCTTTAATAGCGTGCAAGGCTGCTTTAATCTGCAAAGGATCTTGCGCGGTTTCTAAAAGCACCAAATCCACATTAGCCTCCTTAAAGCCTCTTACAGCTTCACAATAGCCCAAAAACATAGAATCATAATCAATATGCCCTAAACTTGGTAACTTTGTCCCAGGTCCCAAAGAACCTGCCACAAATAGGGCATCTTTTTGATTCTCCAATGGCGTGTGTGCTTTAATACAATCCTTTGCTAATTGCACGCCAATTCTAGCAATCTCCCTAGAGTGCTCTTGCATTTCATATTCAGCCAACACCCACTCCATAACCCCAAAAGTATTACTCGTAATAATATTAGCACCTGCTTGAAGATAGCTTGTATAAACTTCTTTAACTACTTCAGGGCTGAAGAGATTCAAAGCTTCTGTGCAACCTGCCAAACTCTCTCCTTTGGCATTTTTGCCCCATTCTACCTTTTCTTTTTTTTGAATCTCTGTCCCCATTGCTCCATCAATAATTAAAACCTGTTTCTTAACAATCTCTTGCAATCTTATTTTCATTATTTTCCCTTACTTTTTGTGCTTACTTTTTTGAGCCAAATCCAGATTCCACCAAATAAAATAAAAATAAATATTGGCGCTAAATATGGATATTGTCCTAGCAAATCCATTCCCCCAAGAATCACCTCTCCTAAAAAATACCCAGCAAGTCCAATGCTAACACCCCATAATATCGCACCCAAAGCATTATAAAGGCTAAATTTCATAAAGCCGTAATTTGTTAGCGCCACAGCAAAAGGAACAAGCGTTTTTAGACCATAAATATATTTTTTGACTATCAAAATAATTGAGCCATATTTTCGCATCAATAAATGAATGTAAGCGAGTTTTCTCTTATGTTTTGAGAGATAAGGCATCATTCCTTGCTTTTGATAACGCGCCAAATAAAAAAGCAATAAATCACCCAAAAAATTTGCCACAATTGCCACTGCGATACTTGCTATTAAATCCATTTTACCCGCATAACTTAGCACAGCAGCTCCAACAAGCGCCACAAATCCACCGCCTAAAGAATACAAAAACAAAATTACATAGCCATATTTCACAATTAAATCAATCGTTTCTTGCATTTTTTCCTCATACTTTTTAAATCAATTTTAAATTATAACAAATCCTTATTGTTTTTAGTGAATACTAAAAACAATTCTTATCATTTTAATAATCCACGCGACTCAAAAATAAGCCATTAGAAGGTGCAGGGACACTAAAGATTTTCTCACCAAGAAGTTGTCTCTTTAAATCCTCTATTCCCAAATTCCCCTTATCAATTTCAAGCAAAAATCCAACCATAAGCCTAATTTGTGAGCGCAAAAACCCATTTCCCCAAAAAGAAATCAAATAAAAATCTCCTCTTTTTACAAGCTTTGCGTGAAAAATCTCTCGCACACTACTCTCACACCCACTACCACCATTTTTCATAAAAGCCCCAAAATCATAAACGCCCCTAAAAGCATTCAAAGATTCTTGCACCAATAATGGATTTTTCAAAGGATAAAAATGTGAAAACAAAACCCAAAAAGGTGAATACTTTTGAGAAAGCACATAGCAATACCCTCTTCTCTTTACACTAAAGCGCGCATGAAATCCGCTCTCTACTTGCCAAATTTGCTTAATTTTAATCCTAGGATAAAGTTTTGTATTTAAAAGCTGTTTTAATCTATCAAAATCCCTATGAAACTCTGGAATATCAACAGAAATAACTTGCGCACTAGCATGCACACCCTTATCAGTTCTCCCACTCCCCACACAAAGATCAAAAATCCCAATGCTTCTAAAAACTTCTTCTAAGACTCCGCAAATTGTAACTTGATCCTTTTGTCGCTGAAAACCAAAAAAATCTCCGCCATAATAAGTAATCCGCATTGCAACTTTTATCATCTAATAATACTTTTTAATCACTCTCTCAAAAAGCAAATAACCCAACAAAAGCCATATTATTGGAAATATAAACATTCCTAAAAGCGGTAAATAATTTGCCATTAAATACATTAATGCATAAAAAATCCCAATCACTCCCATTGCTTGTAAAATAGTATAATTTTTTTGATAACGCGGATTTTTTATTCCCAAAAGCGGAAAGAAAAATAAACTAACTAGTGGAAAACAAGACATTATAACATACATACTTAAATTTCTTAAAGTCTTTTTTTGTCGTTCATTTTCATAAAAAGCCCTCTTCCAATAACCAATCACTCCCAAATCCACTTCATCAATAGCAGTAATGCTACTACGAATTATCAAAGTATCAAACAAAATCTTCTCAACAAAATCTTCCTTAGGGCGATAAATCGATCCTTTTTCTAAAATTGCCTCCACAACCCCCATTTGATTAACAATCTTTGCATTATCCGAAAAGATCATTCCGCCTTCTTTGGCAAAAGACAATAAAACAATATCTTCATAGCTCAAATCTTCCTTACTCTTTTGCACATACACAAGCCAATCTCCAAGCTTCTGCCCAAATTCTCCTGCTTGAAGATTAATATTAATGCTATTTTTACGCTCTTCTAAAAACTGCCTATAGGCTGTATCACTTAAAGGAGTTAAAACCAAGGAAAGAATAAAAAGTGAAAAGCTCACTAAAATAGCAATGGGTAAAAAAATCTTAATAATTCTACTTGGATTCATTCCCAAAGCAAATAAAACTGGTAATTCATAATCAAAAGAAAGCCTTGAGAGAGAAAGCGTGCAAGCCACAAAAAAACTTAAAGGTATCACAAAAAAAATCATTAATGGCAAAGTATAAAAATATAAAGAAAGTAGCTCAAAAAAGCTAATTTTCACAACAAAAGTAACACCCGCAATGCGAATAAAAATCACCACAGAAGCAATGAAAAATAACACAAAGAAAATAGGAAAGAAAATTTGTGCAAAGCTATGGAATAAATAATTTTTGATTCGCAAAAAATATCCTAATTTAAGTTTTAAAAGTCCATATTTTACACAAAATACTCTAAAAATTTACAAAAAACATCAAAAGATTATAATACATATTTTAATAAAACCGCACTACAAAATCCCAAAAACAAAAATGGCACAAAAGGCAACATTGATTTTTTGCTTAACAAAATCCATATAAGCCCATAACAACTCCCAATCACAATAGACAATCCCCCCAACAAAACACCCAAACTCGCTCCAAGTGTTCCAAAAACAACAATATCGCCCTCCCCCATCACTTCTTTTTGCAATAAACTCCCTATAAACAACCGCAAGAAACTTGCAAACCCCATAAACAAAAGTGCATTTAGGCAAGATTCAGCAAAAAGCTTTTCAACAAAAAAAGATTCCCCAAAAAACCCACCAAAACAAATTGCCAATGCAAGATTGAAAAAATTTAAACTATCAGGTATTTCTAAAAACTGCCAATCTATCACACTTAAAACATAAAAAAATAAAAATAAGAAAAATCCAATCACACCCAAGATTCCAAAATAATAAAAACTAAAAACTCCAAAAACTCCACCCAAAACTTCACTAAGCAAATACCACTTAGGAATCTTCTCATTACAATAGCGACATTTGCCACCTAAAATCAGATAAGAAACAATAGGAATTTTATCTGCAAAATAAAGATTTTTCTTACACTTAGAACAAAAAGAAAAAGGTAAAACAATACTCATATTTTGTGGAATCCTAAAAATCAAAACATTAGCAAAAGACCCAAAAATAGCACCTAAAACAAAAGTAAAAACAATCTCCATACAACCAACCTTAAAATATGCTACAATTTTACATTAATTTTTGGGGATTTCATGCAAACAATTGCAGTTTTTGGCGGCTCTTTTGATCCGCCACATTTAGGGCATTTAAAAGTCATACAAACTATTTTTAATTCCTTAGAAGTGGAGAGACTTTTTATTGTCCCTGCTTTTTTAAACCCCTTCAAAAGCCAATCCCTTTTTTCCCCGAAGAAACGCCTAGAGTGGATTAAGATTTTAGTTCAAGATTTAACTTTACCCATCACACTTTTAGATTTTGAAATCCAACAAAACAAGCCAACTCCAACCTATGAAACAATAAACTTCATTCAACAAACCTATAAACCAAAAAAAATCTACCTCATCATTGGCGCAGACAATCTAGAGAATCTCCCTAAATGGTATCATTACGAAAAATTAAAAAATCAAGTAGAATTTGTTATAATTCCAAGATTAAATTACAAAATTGATTCTAATTTTAAAATTTTGCCTATGCAAACTATTTCCATTAGCTCAACACAAGTAAGAAATTCTTTGCAAAAGCAAGATTTTAAGATTCTAAAATCAATTCCAAAAGCTATTGCTCAAGATATTTTAAAGGAATTCCATTGCAAGAAAATAGACAACTAGTTATAGAAAATATCATACAAATCCTAGAAGATAAAAAAGGCGAAAATATTGAAGTCTTTAATTTAAAAAATACTGATTATTTTGTAGATTATGTTATCATCACAACCGCTTTTGTAGATAAACACGCCCTTGCCTTGCTTGATTCATTAAAAAAAGATTTAAAACAAAAAGATGAAACTTTTTTCCATGTTGATGAAGAAAATCCAGAATGGATTGTTGCAGATTTAGGCGATATTATTGTGCATATTTTCACAGAAAATCAACGCAAAAAATTTAACTTAGAAGAATTTCTCTCTAAAATGGCAACACAAAAGAATCAAGAATCTTAAAAAAAGCTACTTGCAATCTAAGATTCTAGTTTCTTATAAGCTTTTTAATCTTAAGTCAATTAGGCTTTGTTATCTTTATAAACATTTAATGCCGCAAAACTTTGCGAAGTTGGCATCATCTCTAAAGTATTAATATTTACGTGTTTTGGCAAAGTTGCCACCCAAAAAACTGCCTCTGCAACATCTTGTGGTTTAAGTGCATTAGAATCTTTATAAAGTGCTTCTACTTGCTTTATATCCCCTTTAAATCGCACCAAAGAAAATTCACTATCACTAGTAAGTCCAGGTTCAATATCGCTTACTCTCACATTTGTTCCTGCTAAATCTGCTCTCAAATTAAGCGCAAATTGTCGCACAAAAGCCTTACTTGCCCCATAAACATTACTCCCAGGATAATGATATCTACCAGCAATCGAACCTATAGTAATAATATGACCGCTTTTTCTCTCCACCATTTGTGGCAATACAAGATGCGTTATGTATGTCAAAGCCTTAATATTTACTTCAATCATCTGATCCCAATCTTCAATATTACATTCACTTGCTCTCTGAAGTCCTAATGCTAATCCTGCATTATTCACTAAAACATCAATTTCTTGATATTCTTTAGGTAGTGATTTTAATCCTAATTTCAAGGCTTCTCTATCGCAAATATCACAAACTATTATTGCACAATTCCCAATTTCTTTTTGTAATGATTCTAATTTTTCTTTGCGTCTTGCTAGAGCAATTACCTTATGCCCATTTTTTGCAAAAATCTTTGCAATCTCTCTACCAAAACCAACAGAAGCTCCTGTTACTAAAACAACCATTTTACACTCCTTTTTATTGAATTTTACATTGCTGTATTAATTTAAAATGCTCAGAAATCTCTTTTTCTTTTTGAATATCCTCTTGCGCAATTTCACCTATAACCATTTGAGCATTTTTGCAATCATTAAGTTTATAATAACCCCACGCTAAAGAATCTAAAAAGTAAGGATTCTTTGGTTCTTGCTTCAAAGCTTCTTGCACACATTGCATCCCTTTTTTTATATCCAAACTATGATCAATTAGCAAATATCCATAATAATTCCAATATAAAGCATTATTGGATTTTTTTACCACCTCTTCAAATTTATTAGTTACTTGCCTTAAAAGTATTATGTTATTGCGATTCTGCGCATTTTCATAAATCAACATTGCTTCTAAGGCAAGATAATCTACATTACCATTTTCTGCATAGAGTTTTTGCAATAGCGCTATAGCCTTTTTATGTTCTTTTGTAAGGCGATAAATTTCCAATAAAAATTCATCTCTTGATTGAATATTTGGATTTTGCTCCAAAAATTTTCTTGCTTGATTAAAATAATTACCTTTAAAATAAATCTCTAAAACAAAACGAGCATATTTTGAATCGTGAGTTGCTTTATAGAGATTTTGATAGATTCTTGCTGCATCAAGAACTTTTTTCTCTTCTAAATAAACTAAAGCTAGTCTCTCTCCAATATTTTGTGAAATTCCATATTTTTTAATATGTTCTTCATAAACTCCAATTGCTTTATTTTTATCTTTCAAAAAAAGTAAATAAATTGAAGCGAGTTTATTAGCAATCTGTTCATTTCCACTTAGCAAATAAGATTCTCTTAAATAGGCAATAGCTTTTTGATAATCATTTTGCAAAAAATAAATCGAAGATGCAATTTCTAAATTTTGAGCGCTTCTATCTTGTTTGAGTAGGTCTTGAATCTCTTGATTAGCTGCTCTAAAGTCTCCCATATTCCCTAAAATCTCAATCAATACTTGCTGCATTTCCTCATCTTTAGGGTATTTTTTTTGGTATTCCAAAGCTATTTTTTTAGCCTCATTCCACTCTTCTTTAAGCATTAAGATTCCAATGATTTCTTTTAAATAGGCTTTATCTTGTGTTAATTCATAAGCCTTAGTTAGATTTTCTTTAGCTAAATCATGAAGCTTTAAATCCAAAGCTGCATAAGCTTGCATAATATACATATCTTCTAAATTTTCAATTTCTTTGTAAGTGTTATTAGAAAAATCAATTTGCATTTTAGGCAAACAACCCACCAAAACTAAAAACAAACAGATTCCACTTACCAAAATAATTAAAATTTTATTTTTTAATAACACCGATACATTCCTCTATCAAAGTTTCAAAATTTTCTTTATAACAATCCCAAAATGGAAATTTGATGCATTGTTTTGGGCGATTCTCGTAAATTTGACATTGTCCTTTTGTTTCATCAAAAAAGATACAGGCATAACCTTCTCCTTTTGCTTCCTTTTTTTCAATTAAAGAATAACGATAGCCAACCTTTTTAACATATTTTAGAGCAAAACTCTCAAAATCCATTTGGAGTGATTTTGCTATTTTTTGAATTTCATTTGGAGTTACAAAAATATAACCACTTTCTCCCTTGCAACATTTTCCACCGCACTCTTGACATTTTGTGAAATCAAAATCAAATAAAAATCCCTCTGCCTTTAGCATTTAATACTCCAAGTATGAGCGCACTTATAAATTTCTTGCACTTCTTTTGAAAATTCATTATTCCAATGCGTTAAAAGAGGAGGCAAGATTCGCATCTGACTTTTAGAATTCTTTTTTGCCCTACAAAGTAGCAGTGTTGCTTCCTCGCTCTCTCTAGGATGCACATAGCGCACCACAATGGGTCTAATTTTAAATTCAAATAATATACCAAAAACCTTAAAACTTTCCCTGCTATCATAGCAAAAAATAAATTCCCCTTGCGGTTTTAACAAGGTATTTATTTTTTTAACCATAGCGCTAAAGGGTAAATTTTCTTCATATCTTGCAAGGCAAATATCACTATTTTTACTTCGAATCACGCCATTATGATAAAAGGGAGGATTACTAAGAATATAATCAAACTTCAAATCTAAAAAATCATATTCTAAAAAATCCCCGCCTATCAAATTAGCTCTAATTTTATTTACTCTAAGATTATGTTGGCACAGCTCTAGCATTTTGGGATTTTTCTCAATCATAGCTAAATTCATTTCCACTTCTCTTGCACAAAGAAGTCCAAGCACACCACTACCAGAACCCACTTCCAAAACCTGCTTTTTAGGCTTAAGAGATTTTAATGCAAAATCATACAAAAATAAAGTATCACTATTATAACAATATCCCTCTTTGGGCTGATAAATTTGCATTTAGATTCCTGAAATAATAAGAGTAAAGCCACTATTAAGCTCTTTAAAAGAGATCATTTGGGCTGTAACTTGATAGGTTATTTGATAATTTATATCATTTATTCTTTGTTCATAGCCTTCATTAAAAACCACTTTATTTTTCCCTCCTAAGATCTCTTTGCCTTCTAAAATAGCTTTAAAATCCAATTCCAATAACCCATCATTGCCAAAAAGTTTTCTAGTTATCGTATTTTTTGCATAACATTGTTGATTAAGGCAAATACGATTCTTAAAAACCAAAAATTCTAAAAGTAAATGCCCTGCATTAAAAATTTCCAAAGAAATGTCGCCATTAGAATAAGATTTTATCAATCCCGCATCATAGAATCGAAAATCTTTTGTAGAAAAAAAGATAATTTTAGGAGTAGTTTTCTCTAGGCTTAAAGAGGGCTTAGCACACCCCCCAAGCACTACAAGTAATAAGAAAATTAAAAATTTTCGCCTGTTAAAATACGATACCATCTTTTTCCATCAAGCTTTAATTCCATATTAACTTGGCACAAACCATCTTTATAAATAGTCTCGATAATTTCAGCATTTCTAATCACTGCCATTACTTTAGTTTTTACCGTAGAGTTCTTTAATACCATATCTCTAACGGTATCTTGTGCATTTACTCTGATCCCATACATTTTCTCACCAATCTGTCTATATGCATCAACAATTGCCGCTCTTTTAGCTAAGGCTAAGGCTTGTGCAGGAGAAAGTGTTGATTCTGGAGCAACACCCATACCTATTGCGCTAATTTCAATAATACTAGAAGGTGTGATAATAGGTGCATTTGGAATCACAATATCATCGCCACCAACTTCTATACCTTGTAAATTTGTTGGCACATTAGAATTTCTATTTGTCTGCAAACTTACATTGCCAATAGGGCTAACTTCAGTTGTTGTAGTTGTAGCTGTATTAACTTGCGCAGCAAACAAACTTGTCCCAAAAAGCATTCCTGCTAAAACTAATGAAATCGTTTTTTTTGTTACCATTTCAATCCTTTGAATTTTATTTAAAATACATTACCCTATAAAGCAATCTGCGTTCCAATTATTGTTTCCCTTAGATTCTCCACCATTTTTTCCATTGCCTTACCATACAATTCTCCTGCTTTTCTCCAAAGATCTTCCATATTATCATAAGGCAAATGCAAACTACCCAACACCAAATGATAAAGAAAATGACTTAAAGTCCCTCCAAATAAAATCCCTATAAAAGCATTTTTCTGGGAAGTTTGTGCGATTACCTCAAAGATTTTATCTACCGCACTAAAAAGACTTTTTTTGTTACTTACTTTTGCTTTAAATAAATCTCCAATTGTGTTTTTAAAAGCAAGAATCTCAAAAATATAAAGCTGAGAATCTCTAGTATAAAATTTCTCTGCTTTAGGATCTTTAAAAAGTGATTTTAGTTGCTCCAAAGCCTCCTTTTTGTTGATTTCTTTTAGCTCAAAATCTTCATAATGTATGGGAGTAGCCCCTTGAATATAAGCACCATCATTTAAGTTTAAAATATTAAAAGGCTTAAGGGTTCTAAAGGCTTCTTCTAGCGCATTTCTCGAGAGAGAATAAAGAGCATCTGAATAAATATCCTCACTAAAATTACCCCTTACTTGATAAGCGCCTTGTGGAATCTCTTCTTTTTCTTCTCCATAATAAGAATTTTTGGCATGTTTCTTAGCGCCCTTTTTATACCCACAATCAAGCCCACACAAAATTACATCACTACCTAAATAACTCGCCAAAGAGGCTCCAGCATTCCCCACTAGCGGTGCTGTAAATTTGACTTTAAATTTGGGCTCATTTAAATTTGCAGCACTAGAACCATCTCTTTCAAACAAATAAATTTCTTTTGCTAATTCTTTAGCTTCTTTAGTTAGCACTGAAGCACAAAGCAAGGGAATATCACCAAGTGGAGCTTCCCTTAAAACCTCCCCCAAATAATGATGCCTTTCAATTTCAATTTGAAAATCTGGTTTGATTCCAGCAGCCAAAAGTGGTTTTAGCGCTGTTCCACAACTAAAAAGAATCATTTTATTTTGATTAGTCTTAATAAAAGGGAGTAAATAATCTAAACTTGGTCCATTAGCAATCACGCAAATAGGAGCATTAATGCGTTTTGGCTCCACTAACATAGGCAAAAGTGGAAAACTTTTTTTATTTCTAATTCCTATCATTTCATCCTCATAAGTCCCCCAACCCCTAAGAGATTGCAAGTGCAATTCATGCACAATAGATCGAGCACTCATATTAAGAGGAGTTTGATACATCATTAATTCTAAACGCATCACAGAAGTGCTGATTCTTCGCATCAAAAAAAAGCTTAGAGCATAATCTTTTTTCATCAAGCTTTCAATAAAAATGTATCCACCCTTATTTTCTGTCTTGTAAAATAAAGTTGCAAAATCTACAAAAAAACAAGCAATTCTAAACAAATCTAGTGATTCTTCAAAAATAAAAAAATTGTTAAATTTATTGTATTTCTCCACTAATGCTTGCAAGAAGATTCCACCCCCAAGCCCAAAAAGACTAATATTGGGCAAAAAATCTGAAGGCAAGTGGTAAGAATCAACACCGCCATTTTGGGCTACAAAATCCAAAATTCCATTAACCAAAATTGAACTATAAGGAAAATCTTCATTCATTATAGAAATATCGCTACCATAGATACGATTCCACTTTTCATTAATTGGCGGATTAAAGGCACAATTTTTATGCACCAAAAGCATCGTTGAATAACCCTTATCTAAGGGAAACATCAAAGAGTTATTAAGTGTGCTAATGATATTTAAGCCTTCTTTACCAATGTAGAGCTGATATTCTTTAAAGGGCTCTTGCAAAGCTGCAAAAAGATTAGGATAATTAGCTTGAAAAAAATTCAAATTTTCCTTAAATCTTTGAGAGCAAAATGCTTCAATCTCCTCACAACTACTCTTTTCTAAAAATTCTATAATTCCCATTCTTTACTCATTTGAAGATTATTTTACTTTAAAAACTTTATATTTTCTTGACAAATTCATAACAATAATTTTGTTATAATACAACATAGTTTCTAAAAAATACAATTTTACACTATAAATATTAAGGCAATCAATGCTTTTAGAATTTTTAAAACACCCAAAGCACACAGGCTCTCTTTATTCTAGTTCCCAAGCCCTAAGTCAAGCTATAGTTAGCAACATAGATCTTCAAAACGCAAATTACATTGCCGAAATTGGTCCAGGCTTAGGCGCTTTTACTCAAAAGATTCTCAATCTCAAATCTAAAGAATCTCATTATTTTGCCATTGAAATTAATCCTCACTTTGTTAAAAAACTCCAAGAAAAATTTCCCCATATTGAAATAGAACACAAAAATGCCAACAGAATCCTTTCAATTATGCGCAATAAAGATATTCAACATCTTGATGTTATTGTCTCTGGAATTCCCTGGAGTTTGCTTAAATCAAAAGAACAAGATTTGCTTTTAAAAAATATTCATCAAGCCCTAAAAAAGGGAGGAAGTTTTTCTACCTTTGCTTATGTGCTCCCCACTCCTAAAGCCTTAAGCTTTAAAAAGAAACTTCGAAAATACTTTTCTCATGTCAAAACTTCCCCTATTATTTGGAATAATCTACCACCTGCTTTTGTTTATTATTGTAAAAAGTAATTTTTCTTAGTTTTTTAAATTTTAAAAGACTATAATTACACTTTTAAATCTTTTCAAAGGTGTCTAATGCAAAATTTTAAAATTTTTAGTGGGAATGCGCATCGTGAGTTTTCCGAGAAAGTCGCAAAAAGTCTTGATGTGGAATTGTCTAATGCTGAAATTACGCGTTTTAGCGATGGAGAAATTAATATTAGGCTTTGTGAGAGCGTAAGAGGAAAAGAAGTCTTTGTGATTCAGCCCACTTGTGCGCCCACTAATGATAATTTAATGGAGCTACTTATTATGGTTGATGCACTCAAAAGAAGTTCTGCGGGTTCTATTAATGTTATTATGCCTTATTTTGGCTATGCAAGACAAGATAGAAAGGCTGCTCCAAGAGTGCCAATTAGCGCAAAATTAGTCGCAGATTTGTTGCAATGTGCTGGAATCACGCGCCTTATTACAATGGATTTACATGCAGGGCAGATTCAAGGCTTTTTTAATATTCCTGTGGATAATCTCTATGGTTCTATTGTGTTAAAAAATTATGTTGCTTCCAAAAACTTCCCAAACCCAATCATTGCTAGTCCTGACATTGGCGGAGTAGCTCGCGCAAGATACTTTGCAAAACTTTTAGGGCTAGAAATTGTTATTGTAGATAAAAGACGCGAAAAGGCAAATGAAAGTGAAGTGATGAATATTATTGGAAATGTAGAAGGCAAAAATGTCATTTTAATTGACGATATGATTGACACTGCAGGGACTATCATAAAGGCTGCAGAAGCTTTTAAGAAAAATGGTGCAAGTAGTGTGATTGCATTAGGCACACACGCAGTTTTTAGCGGTCCTGCTTACCAAAGAATCCAAGAAAGCTCCCTTGATGAAATTATTATTACAGATACTATCCCCCTTAAAGAAAAAATAGAAAAAATTAAAGTCGTAAGCGTAGCACCTTTGTTTGCTGAAGTTATTAGAAGGATCAATCACAATGAAAGCGTTAATTCACTTTTTATTTAAGCTTTTTCTTTGCTACTTTATTTTGGGAGTTTCACTCAATGCTGCAGAATCTAAAAAGATTCAAGCCATTTTAGAAACAACTTCAGGAAAAATTACTCTAGACTTATTCCCAGAAGTGGCGCCAAAAGCTGTGGAAAACTTTGCAACACACATTAATAATGGATATTATAATGGCACAATTTTTCATCGCACGATTCGCAAATTTATGATTCAAGGTGGCGATCCAACAGGAACAGGCAGTGGTGGAGAATCCATTTGGGGAGAAGATTTTGAAGACGAAATTGCTCAAGGCTATGCCTTTGATAGAACGGGGATTTTAGCTATGGCAAATTCAGGACCAAATACCAATGGAAGTCAATTCTTCATCACCACCACAAGAACACCCCATTTAAATGGACTACACACAATCTTTGGAGAAATTAGCAAAGACAATCAAGAAGAAAGCTTCAAAACTCTAAGAAAAATTGAGTATTCTCCCACTAATTCTCAAGACAAGCCCCTCAAAGAGCAAAAAATTATTAAGGCTTATATTATTCAATAATCCACAAGAAAGCCTAAATAATTCCCCTATTTAAGCTTTCTTTTATAAAGCAATAAGATTCCCATTATCACAGCAAAAAACACAATTTCTATCAAGAGATTTTGATAATTTTCCATTTTAAACATTCAATAAAAGATTTTGTAAAATTTTATCACTTTTAAGCAAATTCTCTCTCTTAGAAAACTCCAAAGAATCTAAATAATTTTCATCTTGTAAATCTCTAGCGACTTCTAACCATTCTTTGATTTCTTCTTTATTAGTTACAACTTTTGCTTGTGATTCTTGAGATTCTTTTACCTCATCTTTTTTTTCTTGCTTTGGCTCTTTTGTTTCTTCTTTAGCACCCAAATTTAGCAAAATATTATTAAGCGATTCCTCAATATTTTCAACTTCAAGATTGAATTTTTGTATCACAAAAATATCTAGACTTTTAGAATCTTTGCTAGTTTGAAAAAGCATAATTTCATTTTTATCCCCCATAATTTCATTAAGACTTAAAGCACCATCTAAGTTACTATCTTGCGAGATAGAATGATTAATATAATCTCCCAAATTATCAATAAAACCAACTTGTTCTAAGAACTTCATTTGTTCATCTACACTACCTGGAATCTGCTCAGCTATAGAATGGTATTGCCCATCTTTTAAAGAAACAAGGCTATTTAAGTGAATTCCCTCTTCTAAGCTAATTTTTCCATCACCATCTACATCGCCCTCTAAATAACCCATACCATAAGCAGCATCATAATACCAACCCTTTACATAATCACTTGCTACTTCTAAACTTCCAAACTTTTCATTTAGTTTTTTAGCGTTTGCTTCACTTAAAGGAATAGCAACCTTTTTCCCGCTTACCTCATCAATAAAGCTTATTGCATTCTCCCCCACACTCTCCTCTGCATTGATTTCTAGAGGATTATAAGCATTTTTGACCTCTTCACTCACATTTTGTGGAACTTTAGAACTTGTTTGAACAAGTGTTTTTTCAAAAAAATTCCCCACAGAAGTGGAAGTTGCCATTGTAGATTCTTGATTTTTACTTGTAAGACTTTCCTTAATCTCTTGCCTGATTTTTTCTTTTTCTTTAGCCTTACTTGCCTCATATGCTATTTTATCAAGTGTTGCTAGATGTTGGTTATTTTGCATTTCTTCATCTAAGGCAAGTGGATTTGGGATTGCATTTTTAGAATCAAATACACTATTTTTTGCTGCTTCTTGCGATTCTCCTCCCTGCCCTAACATTGATAATGCACTAGACTGCCCCTCTTTGGCACTCTCTAAGCTATTTTTCAAAGCCTCTACATTAATTTCTTTGGCAATTTTAGGCGAAATACTTCCGTTTTGCTTAAGTTGCGAAATCGCCTCCTGCATTAATTTTTGTTTCTCAAAATATTTATCTTGACTTGAAGTTGTGCTTAGTCTTTTGTTTTCTTTGCTTCTTGAAGCCCAATTTTGCTGAATCTCTTGTGAAAAAGTTACACCTTTAATATAAGAAGAATAATTTCCTCGTGCATCAATATAATACATTGTTTTCTCCCAAATGTTACTCTATCCTTGAGAAAGAAATTTCGTTCCTATGGCATTTTACAAGCAATTTTTATTCCTTATTTAAAAATTATCTACCTTTAATTTTTTTAACTTTATAATTCTACTTTTATTTCAAAATTTTAGGATTTAAGTGCAAACACTTCAAAGGGCATTACTTTTACAAAAACTTTATTTATTAAAATCCATTGGTTTTGATTATTGTAATTTGCAATTCCAAAAACCCTTACAAACTCAATTCCCAAGCCAAAGCCCAAAGAATCTTAATCAAATCATCAAAGAATGCCAACTCTGCCCACAAAAACTCTCCCCACCACACACAGGACTTTGCAATCCACGCTCAAAACTGCTTTTTTTAACTATGACGCCTCTTTTAGATTTGCAAATGCGCTTTGTCTCTAAAGGTGCGTTAATGTTAAAAAAAATTATCGAAAATGTCTTTGCACTCCAATTGCAGGAAGTCTCCATTCTCTCACTTCTTAAATGTGAGATTCCCAAAAATACACAAGATAAATGCGCTAAAAACTGCATGGGCTATTTCCTTAAACAATTAGAATTTTCTCAAAGCAAAATCATTGTAATTTTAGGCGAAGAAGTCTATAGCGCCCTAACTCAAGACAAAACTCCCTACAAAGACATACAAGGCAAATTACTCAAATGGAACGGCTTAAAACTTTTTCCGACCTTTTCACTCACCCAGCTCTTAAGGCAACCAGAGCTTAAAATACAAGCTCATAAGGAATTTTTAACCCTTAAAAAGGATTTCTATGAAAACAATTAATAAAATCTTATTGCTATGGCTTTTACCAAGCCTTATTTTTGCAAGTGGAAGATACCCATCACCTCTCCCCACTCCTAGCACAGAAATTTTAAATATTGAAACCCAAAAATGCAACACAAGCTGTTTGGAGAGATTATTAGAACAAGGACAAGTCTTTTCTTTTATTGCTAATTTCACACAAGACAACCAAAATCAAACCCTACTTGAATCGCTTAATGCGCTAATGAGTGCTTTAGATATTTCTCAAATTCCTTATTTTGAAAATTCCAAACAATCATTTTTTAATATCGCACTTTTATTTTCTCGCAAAGACATTGGTGCTTATTCAGCCTCAACTACTAATGTGATTCTAAGTTATCTACTGCACCAAAACAAGCCCTTTAACTTCGAAGTCTTTGATAGCAAAAGCGAATCTGCACAAGATCTGCAAGTTACTATTGATGCGATTCACTCTAAAGGTTACCGACAAATCATCGCAATTCTAACTTACAATGGCGCTAATAATCTTAACACACTTAAAATTCAAACCCCTATTTTTATACCCAGTGTGCATTCCTCTCAAATCACAACCACCCCACTTCCAAACATTATCTATGGGGGCATTAGCTATGAAGAGCAAATCCAAGAACTCTCCAGATTTAATCCACAAAGCAAAGCGGCTAGTTTTTATGATTCTAGCTACATAGGCAATCAAATCCACCAAAGCGTCTTAAAATATAATCCCAACATTGTTTATTCAACTGCTTTTAATCTTAAAGATAATTCCAATTTTACAAAAACCGCAAGAACGCTCAAGCCCTTACTAGAGCATTCACGAATTTTTCTTAATACACCTGTGATTAATTCAAGCATTGTCCTTTCACAACTCACTTATTATAGTATCGCAACTGAAGGTGTCTATTCCACACAAATCAACTACAGCCCAACACTTCTCTCCATCACACAACCCAAAGATAGAAAAAAAATGTATATTGCAAACTCAATTCAACCTTTAGATGATTTACTAAGCGAAGAGAGTAAAATGCTTAATGCGGATTTAGAATACGATTGGATTAATTACGCCACTGCTTTTGGGATTGAATATTTTTATCGCAAAAATACCCCTAGCGCAAAGGATTATTTCAAAGAAAATATCAAGGACAATCAAGTTCAATATAAAATTGAAATCCTATCGCCCATTAACAATCGCTTTGTAAATTCTAATGCTTCCTTTTAAGCTTAAGATTATTCAAAAGCGCAATTACAAAAACCTAAGAATGTCTTTTAGAGATTCTTCTACCTTGCTAATTAGCGCCCCAAAACACTTTACCAAAAAGAGATGTTTAGAGTTTTTAAAGCAAAATCAAAGCTGGATAGAAGAACAACAACAACTTTGGAATCAAAGGCTAAATCTAAAGCTACCTAATCATCAAATATTTCTTTTT
>NZ_JALAIY010000001.1:1141062-1203397 GCF_022664765.1 Helicobacter sp. CaF467b
CAACTCACTCCAAGTATTCATATCCACAACAATTTTACCATAAAGAAATTTAAGAAGGGACTAAAACAAAATTATAGCTATAGATTTTAAAAAGCTATTTTACCATAAAGAAATTTAAGAAGGGACTAAAACCAGCTTCAATAATTGTATTTAAAGCTTCTGATTTTACCATAAAGAAATTTAAGAAGGGACTAAAACCGTTACGAGGAATTTATCCAGCGTGAATTTATTTTACCATAAAGAAATTTAAGAAGGGACTAAAACAACAAGATTGCTTTTATTAGTTGTTGTTAAATTTTACCATAAAGAAATTTAAGAAGGGACTAAAACTCTCTCCACTCGTTTAATTTGATTCCATTTATTTTACCATAAAGAAATTTAAGAAGGGACTAAAACTAATTTGGTTTGCTACATTTTGTAATATAGATAATTAGTAATAGATTTCAATCCCCTCTAATCGGGTCTTATATTGTTAATAAGCTCTTACAATACTCAAGCATCCGTTCCATATTTTCTACTTTTCTTACATCCCAGCACCCAATAGGCTCGTTAAAGTCTTTACACAAGCAAAACATAGAGCTCATATCTTTTACCTTTGAGACATCCTAGCATCAAATAGGGATATTAAAATGCTTACATCCAGCGAACATGCCTTCCATAGTAATAACATTGCTAGTATCCCAGTATTCAATACCACTAAAATTTTTGCGCTTTACATCTTTAAAAAGTGCACGCATATCGGTAATCGCACTTGTATCAATGTCGCTTAGATAAATGTCATTATCTTTTACTAGCTCTCTTAACTCAGCTCTATTTTTTAGCTTGATTTTTTTATCTCTTAAGCTCTATATAGCTATTTTGCTAAAATTTTAGCTAAAAAACTTCTCTATATCAGCTTCTATTTTTGGCGCAGCAGTTGTGGCTTTTTCTATGTAGCATTTGTTAAATGCGTGGTCTATATCGCTTTTATCAAGGTTGTTTAAAATGCTCTTTTTAGCAAAACCGCTAAAATCTGCCACATCTAGCACCTGCCCACTAGTGCCAATGCACACAAATAGCGAGTCCTCAGCCTTTCTAAGCGCATTTAGCTCATTATAAAGCACCTTATAAAATGGAGCCTGCTCGCCAAACATAACGATATTGTGGCGAAACTTCTTACACCCACATTTACAAATATGCTCTTTGGCATTTATCGCCTCATAGCCGATATATTCTATTTTTTTGCAATGCTCACAGTAAATCTGGGGCAAAAATCCGTGTAAATGAACGACATCCACGCAGCCTGCCCGCTCTAACAAATCATCTACATTTTGCGTTAGCACTGCGATTTGCTCGGGGTATTTTGCCTTTATACGAGCTATCATGCGGTGAGCCTCGTTTGGCTCACACTCTGCTAGCTGAGTCCTGCGCTTGTCGTAAAAATCTAGCACTTTTTGCCTATTTTCTCTAAATCCACGAGCTGAACAAACCTCCATTATATCATACTCTTCCCAAAGTCCATCAGAGTCTCTAAAAGTCCTTAGCCCACTCTCAGCTGATAATCCAGCACCACTTAAAATAAGCACTTTTTTCATCTTTACTCCTTAAAAATACTCAGAACTCTAGCCAAAATTCCAGACTATTTTTATAGCTGCAAATACCTATTTTACCAGCTCTTTTAGTCCTTCAAGCACCTTTACCATCGCTAGCGTATCAAGTCCGCAATAAGCTAGTAGCTCTTTGCGTTTTTTAGCGATTTGCTCGCTATTCATCGTTGCAAATGCTGGAAAAGCATTCATTGCCTCGCCGCCATTTGATATCTCGCCACGGCTTGCCATTGCCTTATATCCATCATCTATGCTTGGGGCTAGTATGGGCTGGATTTTCTTGATAGAGTAGCTGCCGTTTTGGCGCCAGTCGTAAAAATCACGCTTAGCAAAAGGCTCCATTAAATCTTTCATATTATTATGAATATCCATCAAATGCTCGGCTAGGTCAGGGAAAAGCTCAGCTAGTCGCTTTAAAACCCCTTTTTCAAACTGCGCATTATAAGCTAGCAAGCAAACACCCTTTGGTATATCACGCACTAGGCTAAGAGCCAAAGCTCTGCGTGGGTCGCAAAACTCAGTAGGCAAAAACTCCTTATGCTCTGGCTCGCTACCATTGCCCTTATCAATGTGGAGTGAATACTCAAAAGGCGTCTGCTCGTATGGCTTAGCCCCACGCCACAGCGGAACTGCGCTTTGAAAAGTCTCAAAGTCCAAATGATAAAGCGGATAGCTAAGCGTAGAGAGAAACTCACGCACAGCATTAGCATTAAGAATTCTAGATTTTTCTTTGTGGGCTTTTAGCTGGATTTGCTGATAGGCTGGAAATGCTGAAATATTCTTTATATCATCTATATTTTTTACGCCCGAGTGCCACAAGGCAAACTTGTCTTTTTTGTAAAATTTCACTCCAAGCTTTGAGCCTATGTCAAAGACTGAGCCTTGCGCCACCCCAGCCCAGCAGTATTCAAATGCCCCACAAGTATAAGGCTCGTAGCAATGCATGTCTATATCGCACTCTGGTTCATTAGGGAATTCTAGAATTCTCTCAAAGCGAGCGATATTTTCACGCACATTATTAAACTGCTCTTTGGCGTTCTCAGTAAGGTCCTCGCTGACAAAAAGTGCCTTTAAATCAAGCTCATCCCCACGCACATACTCGCTATTTAGATGGATTAGATTTACAGCTTTTACATTGTAGCCAAGGCTAGTTAGCACAAAGTGCTGAAAAGCCGTATCATCCATATACACAGGGCTTACGCTGGTGCTTGATTTTACTTCGTTTATAATAAGGCTACCATCAGCGCAAACCTCTAAGATATCCACCATAATAAGCGCTCCGCCAAAGCTAAAAGTAGCTTCATAAATGTAGCGAGTACCACACTCAATTAGCTCTTTTGTTTGGGCGATTTTCTCATCAAAGCTCGTGCCCTCCCACTCAATGTGCTCTCCGCCTTTAAATAGCTCACACGCTAGATCGCCAACTTCATTTCCACGCTCAAAAACAGTCTCCAAGCTAGCATTTGGCGCAAACACACTCCCATCGCCCTTGCGGTGCTTGCTTAGCCACAGCAGCTTAGGACACTGCATACCATTTATATATAGAGATTTTGAAAGAGCCATTTTTATCCTTTCATTTTATTATACCAGCTAGGAACAGTGCAATTACAGCCACCAAACATACCATAAGTTTCTTTTAGATTAGATATATCCCAGCTATTTAAATCCCCTTTAAAAGACGCACACATACTAAACATATAGCGCACATCACGCACTTTGCTTGTATTCCATTTGCCCAAAGGCTGATTAAATAAATAGCAATTTCCAAACATTTTATAAAAGCTCTCGCAAGAACTCACATTCCAGCCGCTGATATCGGCGTTAAAAAAATGGCAGTTGTGAAACATAAGGCTCATGTCACGGACATTTGAGACATTCCAGCTCTCAATTCCGCTAAAATCCTCTCGCCCAGCCCAAGCCCCACATACATCAGGCTCAAAGAGCGAACTCATATCGGCAATAAGACTAGTATCGATATCGCCTAGATACACACTCTCATCTTTTACAAGAGCTTTTAGCTGGGCTAGACTTTGTGGCTGATATTTTTCCATCTAGAATTCCTTTGATTTTATAAAATTTATAGGAATTCTAGCATATAAAGCAGACTATTTATTGTCGGTTTTTAACTTTTTGGGGTGTTGGTGTATTGTTTAGAATTCTAGAATTCGCACAATCTAGAATTCCAAAAATAGAATTTTGAAAAATTTATATAATTTTTGTGACTAAATAATGAAAAATTCCATCACTTTTTTCTTCATCTACATTTGAAAATTCCTTCCACTTCATTTTATAAATACCTTTTAGTTTTATGGGTTCTTCAATGCCTTTTTTCGTCCCAGCACCAGTATGTTCTGCCCATTTTAGCTCACCATGTTTTGTAATTCCATCTTCAAGTGAAAATTCCTTGTAAACACAATCATTTTTTTGCGGTGGTCTAAGATATATTTTATCATTTGTGAGAAAAACAGCATAGCCCTCTTTAAAATTATTCTTTTCTTGTTCTTTTATGCTTTCTATTCGCATAATGTCTTTTAGATACAAATAACAGCTTATATCTTTTGCCCCTTGGTCTTTTAGATTGAAAACCTCTTGAATTTTTTTATCTATCATTTCTTCTTTTTTGCTATTTTTAGTTTTGTATTTTAGTTCTATCGGTATCCATTTATTGCTAATAAATACAAGAATATCAATGTGCATTTTATCATTAAATTTAGGCACATACTCTAATCTTACTTTCGCATCAGGATACATTTCTTTTATAACCCAAGCCATTTCTAACTGAAAATCAGCCTCAGAACAAAAAATTTGACGCTTGTCTTGTAATTTTTCTATTATTTTTGCCATGTCAATTGACATTTGATACCTCTTTTTTGAACATTGAGATTTTTGAATTATATCTAAAATTTTTGCGCTTTTAATTATTTTTTGTCTTTACAAAATCATGACAAATTTAGCAGACTATTTTATGTCGTATTATTATGCTAGCATTTTAAAAAATTTTCAAAAAAAGGGGCAGAAATGCGCCTTTTACTCTCATCTTTGTGTGAGTTTCACACCCAAAGAGCGTCAGCCTTGATAAGCTCATTTATTTGGCTTAGCATTTGCGCCTTCGCAGCTTTATCCATCGCTTTGAATTTGCTAGAATTTTCTAAGAATTCCAAGTAATTTGTAAGATTTGCATCCATTTATTATCCTTTCTGCCGATACATTTTTTGCATTTTGGCAATTCTAGCTAGAATTCTAGCTAGAATTGCAGACTATTTGTTGTCATTTTTAAATTTATAATTTAGGCAAATTGCGCTTATAAATGTTTAAGATTTCAATATTTTCGTTTATTTCAAAGATAATTACATAACCATTAAAAATAAAATCACGGATATTTTCATCATTTGCTATGAAGTTTTTTCTATGTTTATAGGGCATAATAGTAATTGTTTCTAGCTGTGATTTAAGGTTTGTGGCAAATTCCCTAGCTCTTTTTGGGCTGTCTTGTGCGATGAAATCTACTATATTTGCTAAGGAATTTTGAAATTTCTTACTATAAATTATTTTCATTCGTATTTTGCTATTGTTTTATCTATACTTGCCCACATTTCATCAGCGTTTATAAACTTTAATTTTCCAGCCTTTTTATCCTTTAAAAGCTCTTTAAAATCATTTTCATCGCTTTTGCTAAGCCCACTATTTTGCACAACAATCGCACTTGGGTCAATTTTTTTTAGCACATCTTTTATTGCATTCATCGCTACTTTTTCTAAGCTAGGATTGATTTTGACGCTAAATTCAAGCATTTTATTCCCCTTAAATTAAAGATAGTATTATATTAAAATACAGCTAGAATTCTAGTTTTTAGCAAATTTTAGGATTCTAACTATAAAAGGTTCATAGTCCATCACTCTATGCGTGGTGTGAGTGATGAATATTTGCGCCTTAGAGCCAAAAAGTGCTTTTACTTTTATATCATTTTGAGCTAAAAGCTCATCATCAGCAGATACAAAAATAAGCGCATTTATAGGCTTATCAAGCACCAAATCAGGCACACTAGGGATACGAAAGCTAGGTGTTAAAGATGGATTAAAAAGCACAGATTTTAGCCCCAAATCCATACCAAAACGAGCCGAGAGATATCCACCAAGCGATGAGCCAATTAGCGTTAGATTACCATTTGCGCGAATTTGCAAATCTAGAATTTGCGACTTTAAATCAGCGTAAATCTCATCATAAGTGGCATTGCTATCCCAGCCAAGCGGCTCTAAAACTTCGCCCCTTGCCCCTAAAAGCTCTTTTAGCACCTTTCCACTTCTGCCGTTTTTATTTGAGCCATATCCGTGAATATACGCAAACATTACTTTTCCTTTGTTTTTTGGTTTTATAAGCAGAATTTTAGCTAGAATTGCAGACTATTTATTGCCTGTTTTAGTGGAATTCCATTTTTTTGGAATTCCACTAAAAAAATAACTAATTATCGTTATATCCAAACTCTGTGCGAGTTAATAAAACTTCTTTCCAAAAGCTTTCTCTATTTATTATTATTTCATCATCTGCGCTAAATTTAACATGTATTCCCTTTTGGATTGATTGCAACTCATTATACAACAATACGAGTGAAATAATAATTATAATTTTAATAGACATTTTTTAGCATTCCGCCCTACCAGTAAAATTTAGATATTTAATGATTATATTGTATATTTATTAGTTTTAGATAAGCTAAATAGTTCGCAAACAAGGGAGATAAAAGAGTGTTTATTGAACAAATTCTCCATCTGTTTGAACTTTTTCTCCAAAAAGTATAAATCACTATTAATGGCTCAAAGTTAGGATAATAGGGGGATAGCAAGCGGATAGTAGCAGGATAATAAAGGAATAACAACAGGATAGTAAGTGGATAATAAAGCTGTAAAATAGGTATTTTTTTATTTTTTGTGGATTCTTTGTTCAAATAAATAATTGTAGTCTAATTACATTATTTTTAAGAAAATATTTTTTGGATGGAATAAGAAATATAAGATTATAAATGTTCTAAAGAAAGCATAAAATAAAGTTTCGGTTTTAAAAGGAATTTTAATCCTGCGTGGCTTACCGAAAACCACTTATTTTAGTCCCTTTTTAAATTTCTCTAGCAAAATTTTAGCATATTTTTCACTAATTTTTCTACTTAAATCCCTGAATTTCTTGGTTTTTGGGGTATCTATTTTACCATAAAGAAATTTAAGAAGGGACTAAAACTGAATATCTGAAAAAAGAGCTTGAAGTGCAATTTTACCATAAAGAAATTTAAGAAGGGACTAAAACTATGTTAATATTGCTTTTGATAAAGAGGCAATTTTACCATAAAGAAATTTAAGAAGGGACTAAAACGAATTTGGTTTGCTACATTTTGTAATATAGATAATTAGTAATAGATTTCAATCCCCTTTAATCGGGTCTTATATTGTTAATAGCCATTAATAGCATTCTTTGCCATAGAGAAATAAAACAAGTATTATTAATTTACTTTGCTAAAAGCCTTATAAATACTTACTTTTTCTTTCTTTATTATAAAAAGTTCGCAAATTAGAAATTACTATTGCTAAACTGCCAAACTTCTTTGGAAAAATACTAATAACAATCTAATTTTATAGGCAAAATATATTAATCTATTAAATATAGACTATAAAGGCAAGGAAAACATAATGAGAGAATTAGAGAGAGCATTAGATGCATACCCTTCTAGAATTATAGAACATGCTACACTCTCCTCAATACTTGAAAATTTGGCATACAGAAGAATCAATGATAAAATAGTTCAACTTAAAAACAAAAATATTTTAACTCCTCTTAAAAGTGGGCTTTATGTTTATAATCCACTCTATAGCAACGCTCTTCTTTCTAAAGAGATAATTGCAAATATACTTTTAGGACATTCTTATGTATCACTAAATTTTGCTCTATGGTTTCATGGGCTCATACCTGAAAGTGTTTATGAAATCATTTCTATTAGCATCAAACGATCAAAATCTTTTGATACACCTTATGGGGTGTTTAGCTATATACAAATTAGAAAAGAGTTATTTAATATTGGCTTAGAAATCAAAACTTCCAAAAGCAGTAACTTTATAATTGCAGGTAAAGAAAAAGCCTTATGTGATAAAGTTTATTTTACAAAAGATATAGATTTAAGAAGCCAAAAAGTCATGAGAGAATTTTTGGAAGATGATTTGCGAATCGATATAGATGAGTTTGAAAACTGCGATATAAAAATTTTTGAAGCGTATGCAAAAGTTAGCAAATCAAAAAAAATAGAAATTCTTACTAAAGTTATAAAAGGGCTATCAAGATGAATATAATAGAACAAATGCTAAAAAAATATAATCCCAAAAGCGAAACTGAACCCATCAATGCACTTAAAGAAATATTTCAAGAAATAACACTTCTTGGTCTTTATCGAGGTGGATTTTTTAATAAAGCTGCTTTTTATGGCGGAACGAGTTTGAGAATACTTTATGGGTTAGAGAGATTTTCAGAGGATTTAGACTTTTCACTCTTAGAAAAAAACAAAGAAATAATAGAAAAAAGGGCTAATATTGCAAGAGAACAAGCAAGGGAGAACATTAAAAATTACAAACCTAAAGGATTAATTCAGCTTACTCCAGCAACAAAAAATAGGGAATTTAGTCCTGATTTGACCTATACGCTCAAACAAGATATTAAAGATATTAAAGGAAATATCATATATCCACAGGGCTTCACTTTTAATCCTGCTAAATATGCTAGGATCTCTTATGGAATCGTTGTAATTAACGCAAACAACCCTAAAGAGATAGAATGGCTTGAAAAAAGTAGTTTTTTAAACACCATCGCATATAGGATCTTTCTAAGTGATGGTAATTATTATAAAATGATTAAAAAATACAAGCAAGAATTTTTCTACCTTTTGCCCGAAATCACAGAACGCTTTGCTTTAAAGCACACACCAAGCATTATCCAACAGCAAGGAGATAAAATAATAGTTAATGAAATTTGCTTGGAATGTAGAAAAGACAGTGATGAGGAGGTTTATAGATGAAAAAGGTTTTAAGTGGATTTATTTCTCTTGCCCTAAGCACACAGTTAGCATTTGCTGTTTGTTCAGTAAATCCAACACAAATTATTACAACACTAGGCTCAATGTGCTGGAATTGTATTTTTCCTATCAGCATTGCAGGTATTCCTGTTATTAATGGTCCAATGCCAGACTTTCCAACGGCAGTTAGAAGCCCTATTTGTATGTGTCCTGCACCACCACCATTATTCTACAGAATTGGATTTCCTATTGGGTATTATGAGCCTAGCAGAAGCATAGATGTAAACAAAGATCCTTATTGCTTTGCAGGACTAGGATTAAATATGGGAATTTCATTACTGCAACAAGGAACTAAGGGGGATGCAAATACTAAGGACAAAACACGCACTTGGTTTCAATCTCATTATTACATTTACTCTATTTTTGAGATGGTAGGAGTATTTACAGACACTATGTGTTTGCGTGGAGAACAAGGCATAGATATAGCTTATTTTACAGAAGTTGATCCTTTATGGAATGATGACTCTCTTAGCGCTTTAATTAATCCAGAAGCTTTATTGTTTGGAAACCCCATTACAAATCTTGCTTGTATTGCTGATAGTGTTGCTTCTGTCGCAAATTCTCCACTTGATACTTTATTTTGGTGCAAAGGAAGTTGGGGAAATGCTTATCCTTTAACAGGCTCTACAAATACTAAAAATTATGTGGAGGATTCAGCAAGCGTTGCCTCTTCAATGATTTACAAATTACATAGGCAATTAATTTTATGGAACTCTGCTTCTTATACAGCACTTTGTGGAGAACACCCATTACCTATTTGGATTAAAACTACTTATAGATTGCAATTTATGTATCCTTTTCCACACCCTATGGCGATGGGTATAGGGCAAACAGGGGTTATTTGGACGCCATTAAAAAATCTCCCAGCAGGTGGGGATAATTTTAAGGCTCAAGATAAGTTAAGAGGATTTTCTCTTATCAATTTTAATAAAACTTGATAGAGATTTTCCTTGTTATTGAATCTAAATTCACACTCTTTTAAATGTAAAAGAAAATTCTCTCTTTTTATACCTTTAAACTTACTTAAGCGATGCTTGCAGTAGCCCCAAAAGTTTTCTATCCCATTGATGTGATTTTTGCCATTTGCGAACTCATTTTGGTTATGTTTCACTCTATAATGAGCTTTAGCTCCGTAATCTACTAAGCCATCATATGCCTTCCAACAATCGCTATAAATGGTAGAATTACTAATATCGCTAAAGCCTTGTAATATCGGTAAAAGCTCTTTTGCGGAGCACCCATTAACTAGCTGCGTATGCACCTTGCCATCCCTTTTTAGCATGCCAAACACTATATGCTTACCAGCTGCTCCCCTGCCTCTTTTGCTGCGCACTCTTTTGGCTCCAAAGTAGCTTTCATCTATTTCAATTTCACCGCTTAGCTTGCCTTGGTTTTGACAAGATTGTAGCATTAAAAGTCTAATATTTTTAAGAATTTTATTAATTGTTATCCTAGAAATTTTACAAATTTCAGCTATTTTTACAGCTTCTAAATCAAGGCAAAAATACCATAAAATTTCACGAAATTTCTTTTCTGAAATTTGGGAACGATACATATACCTATTTTTCATCGGTATAATCATAGTTAAAAACCCCTTTAAAAGTTTTTAACTTATCTTGAGCTTTTTTTGATATACTGCTGTTCCATTTTTAAATTTAATTTTTTGGGAGTATTTGGTTTATGGGGTTTTTATATGAAAACAGAACATTAAAGTTGGCGGTATTGGGTGCTACTTGTCTATTGTTTAGCGCGTGTGCAAATCATAGCGCACAAAATCAGACTTTTGAAAGTGCCTTGTATCAAAGGATTTGCAATGATGGCTTTTTCTCGCAAAATTTAGATAAAGTCAAGAAAGGAAATGATGCAATTTATACGGGTATTAATGTTGGGCTAATCGCTAGAAATTGTGGTGAATTTGATCTTAGCAATCAGCTTTTTGACGCAGCAGAGGAGTCTTATAAACAAGATGTAGATTTGCAAAATGCAGGCAAAAAAGGAGCTAAGCTTGTTACAACAACATTGGTTAATGACACAATTGTGGATTATGAGGGAAGTTTGTATGAACGCATTATGCTTAATCTCTATAAGGGCTTAAACTTTATGGATTTGGGTGATTATGGCAATGCTAGAGTGGAGTTTAATCGCGCTTTAATGCGTCAAGATAAAGCAAAAGAATATTTTGCAAAAGAGATCGCTAAGAATCGTGAAGAGATTGAAAAGGCAAAAGAAGACCCAAATTACGATAAAAATATGAATGAGAATCTAAAAAGTGCAACAAAGGAATATGATGCGCTATTTAAGGAGTTTGTAACAACAAAAGATTTTGTAAATCCTTATGCGACTTATCTTGCTTCTGTATTTTTCTTTATGGACAACGATTATCGTAAAGCAGCGGATTTATTTAGAGAAGTTGCTAAAATTAATCCTAAAAATAAAGAGATTCAAAAGGAATATGCAGTTTTTAAGGGGCGCGCAAATTCTGTTTCCAAAAAGGGCAAAAAATATATTTTTGTTGTCTATGAGAATGGTTTTGGTGTAATGAAAGATGATTTTACATTGACATTGCCATTTGTTGTAGATAAAAATATTGTTACGACAAATGTGGCTTTGCAAACTTTAAAAAAGCGTGAAGCGTCTTTTCCTAATATTAAAGTCAATGGCATTCAAACAACAGAAGTGGTTGATTTAGATAATATTATTGCAACAGAGTTTAAAATTAATATGCCTGCAATGATTACTAAAGCCCTAGCACAGACAATTACCAAAACTACATTAAATGTCGTTGTGGCAAGCAATGATAAAACAGGTGGATTCCTATCGCTTGGTAGTTCTATACTAACAACATTGACAAATAATGCCGATGTGCGTTCGTGGCGTGGGTTGCCTAAAAACATCTCTGTGGCAATGGTTGAAAACAAGGGGAGTGTGAACATTAAAAATCCTCAAGGAGAAGAGATTTATACAAACACATTGGATAAGAATAAAAATGCACTTATTATAGTGCGTTCATTTGCACAAAATTTGCCAAGCAATGTTAATTTAACACAAAAATAAGGTTCAACAATGAAACAATGGTTATTAATTTGTGCTGTAATTTTGTTGAGTGCGTGTTCGACAACATACCAAAAGGATTCTAACTTACCTAATATCACTTTGGATTCCTCTCTTTCTAAGGATATTATTCAAGAGAGACGCAAGCGTATCAATGATAATGGTTATTTGGAGTTTGAAATTATTTTTTATAGCGATTCTGCTAAGGATATTGTCTATAAAGTGGAATGGCTAGATAAAGATGGCTTTGTGCTGCGTGATGTTTTAAGCGAAGATTATCAAGTGCTTAGGATTCCAGCTAGACAGAAGGTTGTTTTGCACAAACTTGCATCTGATGTGAGAGCGCAAGACTTTAGAATAGAAATTCGTAAAAATTAAATTTAAACAAAAGGATACAAAATGACAAAAACAAAAATTTTAGGATTAGCTCTTGCAGGAGCTTTGGTAATGACAGGTTGTGCAACAGGAAGCGGTGGTGTTTATACAGATGGCAAAGCCACGCAGGTTAAAAAAGGGGATTCTCTTACGCTTGGGCTTGATAGAGAAGATTTTGAAAATGCGGCAGAAACAATGATTAATAGTATGCTTAGCGATCCTGCTTTTGCAAGCATTAAGCCCGGACAAAGAAAGGTGATTGCGATTGGTAGAGTAGTGAATGATACGCCACAAAGAATCGACACGGAAAAGCTAACTGCAAAAATTACAGCTGCTTTAAGAAGGTCGGGTAAATTTGTCCTAACCTCTGCAGTTGCCGCAGGTGGTGCGCTAGATAGTATGAGTGAGGATGTGAGGGAATTAAGAGATAATGATGAGTTTAACCAAAAAACAATTGCCAAAAAAGGAACTTTAGTATCGCCAGATTTTTCACTAGCAGGTAAAATTAGACAGGATAATGTCAAGCTAAGCAATGGTAAAACACAGGTGGAATATTTCTTTCTCTTGCGATTAACAGACTTGACTTCTGGGCTTGTATATTGGGAAGATGAGCAGACGATTGATAAAGTAGGCTCTAGCAAATCTGTAACTTGGTAAAAAGGAAGCAAATGAGAAAGCTATTATTGATTGGTTCTTTAGCATTAGCAAGCTTACTATATGCCGAGGATACAACAAAAGAGAATACAGGCGAACAGCTTGAGAAAATCATAGAATCAGATGTGAAGCCTAATTTGGAAAAGCCCAAAAAGCAAAATATAGATGATTTGCTTGATAAGGCAAAAAGAGAGCTAAAAAAGAAAAATAAAGCAGCCAGTATTTATAGTGCGACTGCAACTGTTGATGCAAGTCCAGACGATGCGCAATATTATGAATATTTGTCAATGGCTTATCGAGAGGCATTTTTGACTTTAAAGGCAGATATGATTTTGTCAAAAGCAGGAAAAATTGCAGTGGAGGAAGCACTTTCATACCACCGCAAGCAAATGCCAGATGATATGCTTAATGATGAAATGCAAAAAAAGGTCAAAAAAGAGCTAGAGGAAAAGAGCGGAGATGCTGATGGGATATTTGCAATCGTAGGAAATATCGTCAATAGCGTTGTAACCAACGCAAAAGGCGATAAGAAGCCAGAAACAATAGAAGCAGAAGTAGAGGAAAATATCTTTAATAATGCATATACGGGCGGATTCACAAAAGAAGCCTTTGATGAAATTAAAGGTATGATTCCCTATGAAACCTTTATTGTTACAAATGAAGAAGGTGAGACCGAGATTGGTGTTTTAGCTTATACCACGCCAAAATCACTTCAGCTTGCACGCGATTTAGCGCAAGGACATAAATCAAAACCAATAGAGAATAAAGCGCAATGCAAAAGTGCAGATAGTATAGTAGAAGATTTTGATGATGAATACTTGCTCACACATCTTGGTATAAAGTATTTTTACAATGAAAATTGTCGTCCAGCACTTCTTGCTTACGGAATGGATTCCTTTATAAAAGAGGAAGGGTTTAATTCTGATTACAGGCGCGAAGCAAGAACTCGCGCACAAGGCAATGCGGAGGCGACCATTGCGCAGTTTTTATCCTCCAATGTTAATGCGTTTATGAAAAACACCGAATTAAAACAGAAGACAAAAAATGCAATGCTAAAGGCTAGCAAGACTGACGGTAAGGTCAAAATGGGTGCGGCGCAGAAAAAAACTCGCACAAGCATAGTAAAAGAAATGTCTAAAGAGTTTAGCAGTACTGCTCAAGCTTCTTTGCGCGGTATGGAAGTAGCTAGAACTTGGAGTGTGGATAAGGGCGATTATGAAGTGGTTGGAGCGATTGTGTATTACTCTATGGATAGCATTGATGAGGCAAATAAGCGATTTGATGCAATGGAAAATATACCAACACAACAAAGCGGCAAAAGTGGTGCGAAAGCAACCCCTGGCGTCAAACGCGCAACCAACTTAGAAGTCGATGATTTTTAAGGTGTGTTTATGAAATTGTTAGCAACTTTTTTATTGTTTTTATTGATGTGTGTGGGATTAAACGCGGAAGTGGTAACTACTAAAAACACCAAAGATGCTCGCGGTGAGGGCTATGGTTCCTCTTATGAAGAAGCAGTTAATAAGGCTTTGGCGGATGCTATATCAAAAATGTATGGTGGCAAATTAGCGGTTGGTTCAAAACTAAGTACAGATTACACCAAAACAAATGACAAACAGCAGCTACAAAAATCCTATAACGAGGAGATTGCGCGCATTAGTGGAGGGACATTTGATTCCTATGAAGTAATTTCAAATTCCAAACAAGGCGATGAATACAAGGTTGTTGTGCTCATCAAGAAAACAACCACAATAAAAAAGTATAAAGCCCCCGGGCAAAGTGCGAGTAATCGCCGCAGTATTACGGTGTTTAATGCAACGCCTGATATTAATAAGCGCGGAATCGGAAATAATTTACAGCAGCAAATCATCACGGATTTGCTCCAAAGTAGAAAATTTAATGTCTTAGAACGTGATACGCCCGGATATTACGAAATGGAAAAATCCCTTATCAAAAGCGGTGATGCGGCAAGTGATGAAGTCTATAAGCTTAAAAATGTCCTAGCAACCGATTATATTTTGCTATTTTCTGTTTCGGATATTGATGGAGGCGTAAAGAAAAGCAATCTCACAGGCAAAACTAAAATAGAAGCAGAAATTAAGGTGGATTATCGTGTGCTTTTATTTGCGACAAGGCAGATTAAATTTTCAAATACGCTTGTAATGAAAACTACAATAAAAGATGATAGCATAACAGCCGATACTGCATTAATAGAACAGATTGCGGGACGCATTTCTAGTGATATTTTAAATGCGATTTATCCTTTAAAGGTCGCAAGTGTAGAAAATGGTGAAGTGGTGTTTTCACAAACGTTAAACCAAGGTGATACTTATGAATGTTTTGCGTTGGGTAAGGCGATTAAAGATTCCTACACTAAAGAAACTACTGGTAGAGTGGAGACAAAAAGTGGTGATATTGAAGTTGTGCGTTCTACTCCAAAGCTATCTTATGCAAAAATTACAAGCGGAAGCGTGAAAGTGGGCGATATTTGCCGTCCATTGAGTAATGGAAGTGGTAGTGGAAATGGCTACACAATCGGGCGCGATGCTAACTATAAAATTGATGAAAATGGCGGAGTGAATTTGGGATTCTAAGGGATTCCAATTCTCCGCTTTCCAACTGCATTCCAACTGCATTAAACCCTTTCAAATAAAATCTTAAATCAAAGTAGAATCGTAAAATTATTGATGTTTTAGGAAGTAAGCATAAAAGTGCGGATTCTTGATTAAAGGTATTGGATAAATGGGGGGGGGATACAAAAAATCAGAGAATCCGCACTTTTATGCTTGTATGTAATCGTCCATTTCATTTAGGCAAGAGAAAGTATTATATCAAAAAAAACAAATCAATAAATCTTTATATGCATTGTGTGTGCCAGTAATATAGAAATTACATTTTGGATTCCATTGGATTAATTTTTGATATACTGCCTTAAAAGGCTTAACAGCAGCTTATATTTTTGTTATAATCCTAGCTAGTTTTTATCAAGGAGAAAGAAATATATAAGACGTTGCTATCAGGCTTGTTAGCGGTTTTTGTAAGTTTTGGCTTAAGTGCGTGCAAGGGAGAGGAAAAAATAGTTGTCGCGACGGCTACGGGATTCGTTCCTTTTGAGTTTAAAGAGGGGTCGGAATATAAGGGCGTTGATATGGATATTGCGCATGAGATTGCTAAACGACTTGGTAAAACATTGGAAGTTAAAGATATGGGGTTTGATGCGGTTGTAAGCGCAGTAAGCAGCGGCAATGCAGATTTTGTGGCAAGTGGATTGACGATTAATGCAACGCGCTTGAAAGTTTTTAAATGCCAAGGATATTGAAATTTTTATCTCGATGCTTGAAATTGCATCAGGGAATATGCAAAATAAAAATAGAAAAAATATATAGCGACTACTTTTTGTTGAACTAAAAATAATAGAATAATTAAAATTCACCACCAAAGGTTCTGTCTTGCCAAAACAATTTCTATTTACGCTAATTGTCACCACTTTTTTATACTCCCAAAGCAATTCATTTTTTAATGATTCAAGGCGTGGTTGGCACTATTACGAACCTGAAGTAAAGGAAAAAGAAATACAGAAAAAAGAGCGCATAAGCGATGATGTAGCTTTTATGCGTTCTGTCCCATTAAATTCCTTGGATGATTTAAGTGTCAAGGAATATACCGAAATTTTTGAACGAGTGAAATCCATTGCAACCATGAGACCTACAAAAGAAAATGTAAAAATAATGCAAATTATGAATAAATGGCAAACAGAGCAGTCAGAAAGATTTGCAAAAGTTTGGGCTATTAATTTGCTTGAAGATCCTAATTTAGAATATCCAAATATTGTAGATACTAAATTTGCAAAAATTTCCAAGATTGCACAAAAAGACAAGGAAACAGAGGATTTTTTTAAATCTAAAAAGGACAGGCTTGCTTTTGTTATTTTCTATGGGAATTTAAACCAAGATGCAATTAACAGACAAAAAGAAGTTTACGAGCATATTCAAAGACTTTATGGAATCCAAGCAAAATTTATAGATATTGATAATAAACCACTAATAAAAGAACGCTTTAAACTTACCACAAGTCCTGAAAATTTCTTTCTTTATAAAAACAAAAATGGTGAAGCCATTTGGCATAGGATTAAAGCAAGACTTGCCACGCAAAGCGAAATCCTTAGCAATACTAGATTCCTTTTTGACAATGTAATTATCGAAAAGGATAAATGATGATAAAAAAAACTTTTTTTTCTATATTTCTTAGCAGCTTCTTGTTGGCAAATTCTATGGATTCTAATATTTTGCACTTGGGTGATGTCTATGAGTTTGCAGAAAAAATGCACTTCTTTTAATCAAAGAACATTTAGAAAAAAACAAAAGCTTTGATATGGAAAAATATTTTCCAAGTATTGTGAATGAGTTTGAAGCTTTGGGTATTGAAGTAAGCTTAAATAAAAAAAGTAAATCAAATGAGACAAATATAGAATCAGCATTTTTAAAAAATGACACATCTATCCATACACTTAATATTGAAGCTAAAGGATTAGAAGATATTCATAATGGGCGAAGGATTAAAATTAAACTTGAAGTAGATACCAATCCTCCATTAAAATTTCAAACTAAATCAAAAAACACTTCTTCTTCCTATGACTTTTAATATTAGAACTATGACCTTGCCAAATCTTTATGCTGGTAAGATGTATGCTCTTTTATTTAGAAACTGGATAACTCGTGTTAAAGGGAGAGATTGGTTTGATTTTGAGTGGTATGTTAAAAACAATATTCCACTTAATTTATCATTTATGTCAAAGAATGAAAGAAAGTGGAAATTTTAACAAAGATATTTTAACTAAAGAAGAGTTTGCCAAACTACTTCATGACAAAATAGATACTCTTGATATAAAACAAGCTATCAATGAAGTAAAAGGGTTTGTTAAAGATGCAAGAGTATTTGATTTCTGGTCAAAAGATTATTTTAGACTATTGGCATCAAGGGTTGTATTTTCAAGCTAATTATGGAGTAATGCATAAGCAATACTAAAAGTTAGCAACTATATCAATTAAATTTCAAGTATATTCTCTCTCTAAAAACTTGTTTATTAAAATAAAATCAGCTCTAAACAAGAGAATAAATTAGCTTAAATTCCTTATAATGATTGCGTCTCTTGTAAAGAGTCTCAAAAGTTTTTAATGATGAAGCGTTATTCATTGCCATACCAACTACTCCACTTCTTTTTGATATTCTATTTAGCAGATGGTATTTGTTGAAAACTAATTATTGTGCAACTAAGGTGGGAACAATCATTGCAAATCTCTTATATTATGATTTATTGCTTCTGTTTTTTTGGGATATTGTGTTATCATAGATTATTAAACTAGCATTAAAATTTTCCAATAAAACCTTTATATTTTTTTCTTATTGCCTTTAATGACTTCTGCAAATTAAGAGTTTTGTGATGCAATAAATTGGTATAATTCCGAAATTTTCATCAAGGCTTTTTATGCAAGAAAAATTTCTTAATCAACTTAATGCCTCACAAAAACAGGCTGTTACTACCATTGAAGGGGCTTTATTAATTTTAGCAGGTGCAGGAAGTGGCAAAACCAAAACCATCACAACTAGACTTGCATATTTGATTGATGAAGTGGGGATTCCACCAAGTAATACCCTAACTCTCACCTTTACTAATAAAGCAGCCAATGAAATGCAAAAACGCGCTTTAAATATGCTAGAAAAATCAACTTCTCACCCCCCATTGCTTTGCACTTTTCATAAATTTGGACTATTGTTTTTGAAATTTTATATCCCACTTTTAGGGCGTAAAATAAACTTTATTTTAGCCGATAGCGATGATACTAAAAAAATCATCAAAGAGCTTAATTGCGATCTTGCACCACTCCCTTTGGTTATAAGTGAGGTTTCTCGCTATAAAAATTCTCAAATTTCACCCCAAGAAGCTCTTAAAAATGCTCACAATGAACTTTATAAGCATATCGCAAAAGTCTATCTAAACTATCAAGAAACGCTTTTGCAGAATAATATGGTGGATTTTGATGATCTGCTTTTGCTTCCCATTGAGATTTTGAAATCAAATCCCAATGTTGCCACAGAAATCAGCCAAAGGTACCAATATATTATGGTTGATGAATATCAAGATACCAACGACTTACAATATCAACTTTTAAAATATCTCTGCACCACACACAGCAACATTTGTGTAGTGGGCGATGATGATCAAAGCATTTATAGCTGGAGGGGTGCTAATATCCAAAATATTCTTAATTTCTCTCAACATTTCAAAGGCGCAAAAACTATTAAACTAGAAGAAAACTATCGCTCTAGCAAATCGATTTTAAATGCTGCTAATCATCTTATTTCTAATAACAAAGAACGACTAGGCAAAACACTAAAAAGCAATTTAGGCGAAGGGAAGCCTATTGAAGTTTTGCATTCTAATGATGAACAAGAAGAAGCAAGGAATCTCTCAAAAATCATTAAAAAACTACTTCAAAATGGAATAAATCCCAAAGACATTGCCATTTTATTTCGCTTAAATGCACTCTCTCGTTCTTTAGAAGAAGGTTTTAATCGCGAAAGAATTCCTTATGTTTTGGTGGGAACCATTCGATTCTATGAGCGTAGCGAAATTAAAGATGTGATTAGCTATTTTAGGATTCTAACCAATATCAACGATGATTTTTCGCTCTTTAGAATCATCAACAAGCCCAAAAGAGGCTTGGGAAAAACCACTCTTGAAAAACTAAAATCACTTAGTCAGATTCATCATTGCAGTATTTATGAGCTTTTTACCAAGCAATCTCCACAATCACTACAACAAACAATCAGTAAAAAAGCCTACAATACAATTTGGGAATTTTTTAAGACTATTGAAGAACTCCAAGAATCACAAAGTCAATCTAGCCTCAAATTCCTTGATGATTTTGAAGAAAAAATCGGACTTTGCAAAGCTTTATCGCAAAATAGTGAAGAAGTTGATAGAGTAAGCAATATTGAAGAATTTTATGGACTATACCGCGAATATGTTAAACAAAATCCACTAATGGAGCTAGAAAGTTTTCTCAATGAACTTGCGCTAAGAAGCGATCAAGAGGACACAGAATTAAGAAATGAGCAAAAAGGGGTTGAGGGCATTTCGTGTATGAGCGTCCATTCTAGCAAAGGTTTAGAATTTGATTATGTTTTTATCATTGGACTTGAAGAAGGTTTCTTTCCTATGGCAAGAGAAGACACTAATATCCAAGAAGAAAGGCGACTAGGCTATGTTGCCCTCACTAGAGCGAAAAAGGAGCTTTATTTAAGCTATGTTGATTCAAGATTTTATAGGGGAAATCGTGCTAGTTTGTTGCCTTCAAGATTTTTAGCAGAAAGCAAGATTCTTGCTAAAGAAAATTTTTCGCACCCTAGCACCACAAACTTATCAAAAGGCGCCGATGAGATAGGCTTCCAAAAGGGAGATTGTGTAATGCACAAAATTTTTGGAGCAGGAAGAGTAATAGAAGTTACAAAAAGCGGACAAGAAGTCAAGCTAAAAATTAATTTTGGCGGACTCTTAAGAGAGATTTTAAGTGGCTATGTTACAAAAGTTTAACCTAAAGAACTTCTAAATAAAACAAAAATGCGATTCCAAGAATAATACGATAAATCCCAAAAGGGATAAAATTAAACCTTGAAACAAAGCCTAAAAACAATTTAATCGCTATCAAAGCACTTAAAAATGCTACAACAAACCCAACTGCTAAAATAAGCAAATTATCAGCATTAAATACAGCATAGTTTTTATAAGCACTATATCCACTTGCAATAATCATCGTAGGTAAAGCTAGGAGAAAAGAAAATTCTGTCGCTACCTTGCGATTGCAGCCCAAAAGCAATCCACCAATAATAGTCGCCCCACTCCTAGAAGTGCCTGGAATCATCGCCAAAGCTTGAAAAATCCCAATCAAAAAAGATTGTTTATAAGAAATTTCTGCTATTTCTTTGGTGTGATGCTCTTTTTCTTTATAAAATATCTCTATAACAATAAAGGCGATTCCACCCACAATTAACATAATAGAAGTCGTAATGGGCGCAAAAAGCATTTTAATCAAATCATAAAGCAAAAAACCCAAAATACCCGCAGGCAAAAATCCAATGGCAAGCTTAACCCAAAGCTCCAAACTATTTTTAAACAACCTTTCCCAAAAGACAAAAATAACTGCTAAAATTGACCCTAATTGAATTATAACCTCAAATGTTTTATGAAACATATCTTGTTGGATTCCAAGCAATTTTGAAGTAAGAATCAAATGTCCTGTTGAAGAAACAGGCAAAAATTCTGTCAAACCTTCAACAATTCCCAAAACTATCGCATAAATCAAATCCATAAAAAACCCTTATTCTATATAAAAACAAAGCAATTCTAACATAATTTGCTTTTTTTATAAAGTTTTATAATATTACTGAAAGAAAATTTAAAAATAAATACAAAATAAAATTATTCATTCCTAAAAGCCATTACTCTTTTACACCCTTTATGCTGACAATCCTATCCTATAACTGCATTTTTAATATTACAACTCTTTTTTGTTAAACCAAAAAAAATAAACTCTTTAGTTATTAAATTTATTCAATTATAATAGTAATTATCATGATTGTTTATTTTTACTTAAGCTAATAATAAATACAATTTTAAATATCATTATTATTTTTAATAGGAGTAAAAATGTTTATATCAAACAAGGTTAGATATTCATCTGTTGTGTTATCTTTAATGCTTGGCGCAATTAGCGCAAATGCTGCTGAAGAATATCGTTTAGACACTTCAGTTGTGAGTGCTAGTGGATTTTCTCAAGACATAAAAGAAGCCCCCGCTAGTATTTCAATTGTCAAGAAGGAAGATTTGGAAAACAAGCCTTATCGCGATGTAGCAGAAGCGATTGCAGATATTCCTGGAGTAGATTTATTTGCTAGTAAAGGAAAAACAGGAACTTATCAAATAACTATGCGTGGAATCACGGGATACACCCTTATCTTAATAGATGGAAGAAGACAAAGCGTTGGAGGAGATGTGGGTCCTAATGGCTTCACTGAAATTACTTCTTCTTTCTTGCCTCCAATTTCAGTAATTGAACGCATTGAGATTATCAAAGGTCCAATGAGCACCCTTTATGGTTCTGATGCATTAGGTGGTGTGGTTAATATTATTACAAAAAAATCTCCCGAAAAATGGGGCTTAAGCGTCCAAACAGAAGCCTTGCTTCAAGAAGATTCACAATGGGGAAATCTCTATGGGACTAGCATTTATGGTAGCGGACCACTTATTAAAGACAAACTCTCCCTTACTCTACGCGCAAGAGAATTTTACAGAGAGGGTTCTAGTGTGAGCTATTCAGGGCCTAATGGAACAATCATTGATACCTCTCAAGCACAAAGCCCAACAAGAGCCAATAATCATAATTTTGGATTAAAATTAGATTACCTAGCTAATCCTCAAAATCATTTTACCTTTGATGTAGATTACTCGCAAAGCGTTTTTGATAACGCCAATGGGCAGCTAGGGACTCTAACAAAACCCCTTAATAATACTGGTGCATTAACAGGGGGCTACACTGATACAATGCAAGTTGATAAATTAGTAACCTATTTAACACACAAGGGAACTTATGAAAATTTTGTGTTAGATTCTGGAATCCAATACAATCGCGTTAGCAATGATGGTAGAGAAGTTGTCGGACTTGCAACACAACCCCATTTGGGAGAAAATAGAGATATTCTAGCAGAAGATATTATTTTAGATACTAAAGCTGTTGTTCCATTAGGAGAGAGAAATCTCTTGAGTGTTGGCGCTGAATATCGCATAGAAAAAATGCAAGATAAAATCGCAAATCCAACTAAATTTGATCAATATTTGCTTGGAATTTTTGCAGAAGATGAACTTTCAATTTTAGATAATCTAAACTTTACACTAGGAGCAAGATACAATCACCACGAAATTTTTGGCGATAATATTTCACCCAGAGGCTATCTTGTCTATAATCCAACTGATTCTCTAACACTAAAAGGTGGTGTTGCAACTGGATTTAAAGCACCAACGCCAAATCGCCTTATTGCAGGATATTATAATTTTAGAGGTCAAGGAAAATATCCTTCATATGGGAATCCAAATCTTTCTGAAGAAACTTCAATTAATTATGAATTAAGTGCTATTTACAATCAAGATTCTCATTACATAAGTCTTACAGGATTTTTGACAGATTTTAAAGATAAAATCTCAGACACACAAATAAAAAAAGGCGAAGCAATTTCAGGAGTTGGAATCTGCACCTATGCTCAATGTTTTCAAGAAATCAATCACGGCGAAGTGCGATATATGGGAGTGGAATTAGCAGCAGGATTTAAAGTCTTAGAAAAAATCAACATTGACGCTTCTTATACTTATTTGGATTCTGAAGTGCGCGAATCTACTAAAAGTGCTATTGGAAAACCAGAGAGCAATTCTTTAAAACACAATTTCATCACCAAAATTAGCATACCCTTTAACAACTTCACACCTTATCTCAAAGGACAATGGCAAGGTGATCGCTACGCAGGTGACGATTCAAGAGGAGAATACTACAAAAATGTATTCTTAATGACTGCTGGTGGAACTTATGCTTTCAATGATTCTTGGAAGCTTAATGTGGCTATTCACAATCTTTTAGATAAGAAATTCACTGATAGTTTTGCAGGGAATCCAACAGATGGTTATGTCTCTCAATATAATAGAATTGAAGAAGGGAGACGCTTTTGGGTTTCTTTAACAGGTAATTTTTAATCACATTTTATAATAAATAAATTTCATTTTGCTAGGCTTTATTTCAAGTCTAGCTCTCCTTAGAATTTCAAATTTACAATCTTTTTATTATTCAAAATGGTTTGCTTAATTAATGGCAACCATTTTGATTTTCACACAAAACTTCAATGAATCTATGTGTAAAAATATAACGATTTAAGTGTAATTTATTTTTTTAATAAAGTTTTTTATTGCTCCCTAAAGAAAAAATTAAAAAGATTCAATATAAAATAGAATCATTTATTTTAAAATTAATGCCAAAATCTTGGAGTTTTTATGTTTAGACGAATTCTTATTGCCAATCGTGGCGAAATTGCCATTCGCATTATTCGAGCCTGCAATGATTTAAATATCGAATCTGTAGCAATCTATTCTCACGCTGATAGAGATAGTCTGCATGTCAAAATGGCAACCCACACCTATGCCATAAGCGAAGATCCTATTAAAGGATATTTGGATCCTGATAGAATCATTGAAGCAGCAAAAGCAACCGAATCAGAAGCCATTCACCCAGGCTATGGTTTTTTAAGTGAAAATGCCCTTTTTGCAAAAAAAGTCAAAGAAGCAGGATTAGTGTGGATTGGTCCAGAGAGTGAAGTCATCGCCAAAATGGGAGATAAGAATGCCGCAAGAAATCTAATGATACAAAATGGAATCCCAGTTGTCCCAGGCACAGAACCGCTTAACAAATTAAGTCTTTATGAAATACAAAAAATTGCAAGAAAAATTGGCTATCCTGTAATACTCAAAGCAAGTAGCGGAGGGGGTGGTAGAGGAATCCGTGTTGTGCATGAAGAGAGTGAATTAGAAAATGCTTTTAATGCTTGCAAAAGAGAGGCTTTGACATTTTTTAAAAATGATGATGTTTTTATGGAAAAATATATCCAAAATCCAAAACACATTGAATTCCAGATTCTAGCTGATAATTATGGCAATGTTATTCACCTATTAGAACGCGATTGCTCTATTCAAAGGCGTCATCAAAAACTCATAGAAATCGCCCCCTGCCCTACTATTAGTGCTGATTTAAGGCGGCGAATGGGAGTGGTTGCTGTGGCTGCAGCTAAGGCTGCAAACTATACCAATGCAGGAACAATTGAATTTTTAATTGATGATTCGAATAATTTTTATTTTATGGAAATGAATACAAGAATCCAAGTTGAACACGGCGTAACAGAAGAAATCACAGGCTTAGACCTTATTGGAAGGCAGATACGAATTGCCTATGGAGAAATTCTTGATTTAAGCCAAAATGACATTACCGCACAAGGATTTGCTATTGAAGCTAGAATCAACGCTGAAGATGTGCATAATGATTTCATACCAAACCCCGGAATTATCACTGCCTATTATCCTGCACTTGGACCTTTTGTGAGGGTAGATAGCTATATTTATAAAGACTTTGCAATTCCGCCCTTTTATGATTCAATGATTGCCAAACTTATTGTGCGTGCTACAAGCTATGATTTAGCAGTCAATAAACTCAAACGCGCATTAAGTGAATTTAAAATCCGTGGCGTTAAAACCACAATTCCATTTTTGATTAATATTTGTAATGACAAAGATTTTAAACGCGGGATTTTTGATACTTCTTATTTAGAAAACAAATTGCCATCGCTAATGCCGCAAGAAACAAGTGATGAGAGTGATTTGGTGGCAGCTATTGCAGTGGCATTAACCAGTCAATTTGAAGAATAAAAATTCTTTAAATAAAAGTAATTTTAAGTAATTTTGTAGTAGAATTAACCCTTATTTTTACAAAAAGGCAATAACTTATGAAAAGAACATATCAACCACACAACACACCAAGAAAAAGAACACATGGTTTTCGCGTAAGAATGCAAACCAAAAATGGTAGAAAAGTTATCAATGCACGAAGAGCAAAAGGCAGAAAAAGATTAGCTGTTTAATCTTAAGTTTGGGTTTTTAGTTTTGGTCACTTTAAAAAATAAGAAAGATTTTGAAAATGTCTATAAAAGCCCTAAAAAATGGCACAATCCCTATTTTATTCTTTTTTTTAAAGAAAATCTCAAATCTAACCGAGTCGGTTTTTGTGTCTCCAAAAAAGTAGGCAATGCAGTTTGTAGAAATTTTGTCAAAAGACGCCTAAGAAACCTATATCGCAATTCAATGTCTAACCTAGTCAATGGCGATATGGTTTTGTTGGCAAAAAACGGATTAGATAAAGCTCCCTATTCCACTTTACAAAGTAGCTATAGCCACGCACTGATGCGACTAAAACTGCTTCAAATTGGATGAATCTAAAAATGCAAAAACGCTTCTTTTTATCCCTCATCTCTTTTTATCAGCGTTATATTTCAGCTTTGCTTGGTCCTAAATGTCGCTATTATCCCTCTTGCTCAGAATATTCCAAGCAAGTTTTTGAATTTCAAAATCCCATTGTCGCTTTTTTGAAAACTTTCTTAAGAGTTTTAAGTTGCAATCAATTCTTCCAAGGGGGCATTTCTTATCCAAAAATTCGTAAGCTTCTCCGCTATAGCTTTATGCCACCCAAAACGCCAAAATACTGGTTAATACCCATAAAAACTAAAAATTTTACTTTTAAGAATCTCCCTTGCATAACTAGAGATTCTATACAAAATGTTTATATTATAAAAAATTTCTCAAAGGTTTCCCGTGCTTAATAAACTCGATAATCTAAACTCACAAACTCGTATCATCATAGCTGTTGTTTTAGCGTTAGCTTTCTTCGTTCCTTATAGTTATTTTTATGCACCAAAACCACAAGAAAATAATGCCACTGCTACTGCTTCATCTATTCAAACCACACAAAATCTCCCTACGACCAAAGAAGCAAAGCCCAATCCCACTCAAGAATCAACGCAAATTTCTACAACACAAGAAATTATCACTATTATTAGTGGAGAAAATTTTGAATACCAAATCGATCGCCTAGGGAGAATCGCACAAGTTACTCTCAAAGAAGAAAAGTATCAAAAAGATGCAAAAAATCTTGAGTTATTTAGCAATGATATTACCAATCAAAGCAATCCAAAAATTCTAGAAATTCGTTTTGCCGATTCAATGCTTAATCAACAAGCTTTTAACACCCCTTATCAAACAAGCGCCACAAATATTGAATTAAAAGATAAAGCACAAACCCTTACACTTACTCAAAAATTAGAAAATTTCACACTTACAAAAACTATCACATTTCACCCTAATGGTCTTTATGAAGTCAAGGTAGAGATTCCACAAAACTACACTTACTTCATCTCTCCTGGTATGCGCCCAAGTGCCGAAAATGATTCTTATGTCTTTAAGGGCGTTATCATAAAAGAACAAGATGGGACAATTACCGCTATTGAAGATGGCGATTCTAGCGGACAAAGCAATTTTGCAAACTCTAGCATATTAGCCGCTGTAGATAGATACTACACAACTTTATTTTTTAGTCAATCTAACAATCTTAACTCTGTAGTTTTAAGTAATGCTAATGAAAATCCAATGCCTTTTTTAAGCGCTAATGGAAATATTAAATTATCTGGCTACATTGGACCTAAAGATTATCGCTTATTAGAGAGCATCAACCCTAATCTTACCGAAGTAGTTGAGTATGGAATCATCACCTTTTTTGCCAAGCCTCTCTTTTTACTTTTAGAAACACTTTATGACTGGTGTGGGAACTGGGGATGGGCGATTATTTTATTAACACTTATTGTTAGAGTTGTCCTTTATCCTTTGACTTACAAGGGAATGGTCTCTATGCAAAAACTCAAAGAACTTGCTCCAAAAATGAAAGAGATTCAACAAAAATACAAAGGTGAGCCACAAAAACTTCAAGCTCATATGATGGAGCTTTATAAAAAACACGGCGCTAATCCAATGGGCGGATGTTTGCCACTTCTTTTGCAAATGCCTGTGTTTTTTGCAATTTACCGCGTTTTATACAATGCCATCGAGCTAAAAGGGGCTGCTTGGTTACTTTGGATTCAAGACTTATCTGTTATGGACCCTTATTTTGTTTTACCAGTTCTTATGGGTATTACTATGTATCTCCAACAACATCTAACGCCAACTACTTTTAATGACCCTATACAAGAAAAAATCTTTAAATTCTTGCCACTTATTTTTACTATTTTCTTTGTAACTTTCCCTTCAGGTTTGGTGCTTTATTGGTTTGTAAATAATATTTTCTCCATCTTACAGCAACTACTCATCAACAAAGCTCTTGAACGCAAAAAAGCAAGGGAAATTGCCGAACACAAAAAGCACAAGGTTGAAAAATGAAGAAAATAGAAGCGACAACTCTTGAAAATGCCCTTATTGAAGCTTCTAAACTTTTTAATTGCTCTATTGTAGAACTAGAATATGAAATCATTCAAAATCCCCAAAAAGGATTTTTAGGTTTTGGCAAAAAAAATGCCATTATCTGCGCTCAACCAAAAAAAACAAATCAAACCCCAATCAAACAAACCTCTACGCCTAAACCTCAACCAATACCACAAAAAGAATCCTCCAAAGATCTTAATCAAATCTCTATACAAGTTCAAAAAGAACTACAAGAATTGCTTCAACTCCTTCCTTATAAGATTGATGAAGTAATTGTAGAACCCTATAATGAAAATACCTTGTATATTAAAATTGATGGGGAAGATTCAGCTTTATTAATTGGCAAAGAGGGTTACCGATACAAAGCTTTTTCTTATCTTATTTTTAATTGGGTAAATCATGTCTATGGACTAATGGTGCGATTAGAAATTGCTGAATTTCTTAAAAATCAAGAAGAAATGATCGCCAATCATCTTATGCCTGTTATTGAAAATATCAAAACCTATGGAAAAGCTCAAACAAAACCATTAGATGGAGTTTTGGCACACATCGCTCTTAAGCAATTAAGAGAACAATTCCCAGACAAATATATCTCTTTTAGAATCAATCAAGAAGGACAGAGATATATCATTATCAATGAATTCCAACATTAATCAAACCATAGTAGCCCCAGCTACCACTTATGGAAAATCCTCTCTTAATGTCATTAGATTAAGCGGACAAGATTCTCTGCTTATTGCTTCCAAACTTGCCAAAATAAATCCCAATTGCCTTAAAGTGCGCCACGCTAAACTCACCAAAATCTACTTTCAAGATGGTGAATTACTTGATGAATGTATTTTGATTTATTTTAAAGCACCCAATAGCTACACCACTGAAGATGTAATTGAATTTCAATGCCATGGAGGCACTTTTATTGCCCAAAGTATTCTGGAAGAATGCATCAAGCTTGGTGCAAGATTGGCTAAACCTGGAGAATTTACCAAACGCGCCTTTCTAGGTGGCAGAATCGATCTAAGTCAGGCTCAAGCTATCGCCAAACTCATAGAATCTTCAAATGCTAATGCACACAAAATGCTAATGCGTCATTTAAATGGCGAGATGCATAGTTTTTGTGAAAATTTACGCAAAAATCTCCTTACACTCTTAGCTCATAGCGAAGTTTTTATTGATTATGCTGATGAAGAATTGCCACAAGATTTAATGAAAAATCTTTTAAACAAACTTGATTCTACCCTACTCACTCTCCAAAATCTCTTAGAGCAATCCATACAAAAAAAATCTATTTTTGAGGGTTATAAACTTTGCATTATCGGAAAACCCAATGTAGGAAAAAGCTCTTTACTTAATGCACTTTTACACGAAGATCGCGCTATTGTAAGTGATATTGCAGGAACAACACGCGATAGTATTGAAGAAAATTTTACTTTAGAGGGGCATTTATTGCGCCTCATTGACACAGCAGGAATCCGACAAAGCCAAGACATAATTGAAGCCAAAGGCATAGAGAGAAGCTTGCAAAAAGCCGAACAAAGCGATATTTTAATCGCCCTTTTTGATAGTAGTCGCCCCCTAGAAGAAGAAGATTTCAAAATAATAGAAATTCTAAAAACCCACCAAGATTCCAAAAAAATCATCGTTTTATTAAATAAAGCAGATTTAAAAGGAAGTTTTGATTTTCAAATACTAGCTCCTTTTAATCCACTTAACTTATGTCTCAAAGATGACAATATAACTTCTAGTAATTCTTTGTTATCGCATTTTAAAAGTCATCTTATTTCGCTTCTTAACTCTCAAGAAAACTCACAAATGCTACTTCTAGTCTCACAATATCAATTTCAAGCCATTCAAGAGTGTATTCAAGCTCTCTATGATTCAAAACTTCCTTTAGTAAATGGCGAACTAGAACTCTTTAGTTTTCATATTAATGAAGCCTTAAAAGCTTTAGCTTCTATTACAAAACCTTATGAATATTCCCAAATGCTTGATGTGATGTTTAATGATTTTTGCCTTGGCAAATAAGCACACCTCTAGCTAACTTTTAACTATTTAGTCCTTAAAAATTCAAAAAGTAACACCAAAACTACTGCAATATTTGCTAGAATCAAACCACTAAAAAATCCTACAAAATCCAACCAACCTTTTTTTAAAAAAATTAAAAATAAAATTGCAAAGAGTGCATATGCCAATAATCTTAAAGGCATAAAAAACATTTTAAATCCAAACTTACTAGTATCTTTGCTAAACCCACGCCAAAATTTTCGCCCCCTTTGTTTGCACTCTTTTACAAACTCTTCTTCAGAGATTTGTGGTGCATTCTCATCCCAAAATTCTTCTTCCTTGTCTTCTTTGCTTTGATAGAGATTTGCCAATGCCTCCAGCTCTTCTTTAGATGATCTTAAAATAAGCCTAGAAATCTTATTTTTCTGAGCTAGACAAGTAAAACCCACAATCATAAGAAAAGAAAGAAAGGCAAAAACAAAGCTAAACGCAAAAAGTCTGCCCCAAAAAATAGTAGCCAGACTTCCGCTAACAATCAAGATTCCAACAAGCACAAAAATGGCTGTCTTAATCCTCATCATCATCCCATTTTTTTTGGTAAGCATATTTTGGATCTTTGCTTAGCTCATCTAGCTCCCTTTTTTGCCTTTTATAAGCTTTATATACATTTAAAATAGCTGCCAAAACACCCCAAACAACCCCAAGCCAAAAAAGCCACCGATAGCCAAATAGAGCCTCCAATCCATAGCCAATCCCAACCCCAATAAGCACCGCCACTACCATTGAGATTCCAAGAGTAGCATTAGAATACGCTAGTATCGCATCACTATACTTTGGTTTTTGAATAGAATCTTTATTTTCCATATGTGCCTATCTCTAAAAACACTTCTTTAGCTTTACCTAAAACTTCATCAATCATTGCTTCATTCATTCCTACACAAATAAAACCTGTCTCAAACTGCGAAGCGGCAAAATATACTCCCCTCTCTAGCATTCCTTGATGAAATTTTCCAAACAATTCTGTATCGCTCTTTAGTGCATCTTCAAAGTTTTCTACTGGATTTTGGTTAAAGAAAAACCCAAACATACTCCCTCTCACACAAGTTTGAAGTGTAATCCCAAATTCAGCTGCAATATTCTTTAATCCATTAGTTAGTTGCAAAGCAAGTGATTCTAGCTTTCCATAAATTTCAGGATTATTTTTTAGCTTTTTTAAAGCCACAAGCCCTGCACTCATTGCCACTGGATTCCCACTTAATGTGCCTGCTTGATACACGCTACCTTGAGGTGAAAGGAGATTCATAATCTCTGATCTTCCACCAAAAGCTCCAACTGGCATTCCACCACCAATAACTTTTCCAAAAGTTACCAAATCTCCATTTACTCCATAGAAGCTTTGAGAACCATTTAATGAGGCTCTAAATCCACTCATCACTTCATCTAATATTAAAACAATCCCTTCTTGTTTGCAAAGCCTCTCTAAAGATTCTAAAAACTCTTTTTTAGCAGGAACTAACCCCATATTTCCTGCAATAGGCTCTAAAATTACACACGCTACACCCTTACCTTTTTGTTTGCTAATTTGAATACAAGATTCTACGCTTTGAATGTCATTGTATCGCGCAACCAAAGTATGCTTAGTAAAATCCTCAGGCACACCAGGAGAACTTGGCGAACCAAAAGTTGCCAACCCACTTCCCGCGTTCACAAGCAAAGAATCACTATGCCCATGATAGCAACCTTCAAACTTAATAATATCATCTCTTTTTGTATAAGCTCTAGCTAATCTAATAGCGCTCATAGTCGCTTCAGTGCCACTTGAAACAAAGCGAATCTTATCAATTCCTTCATAAATTGAAATTACTTCTTTAGCCAAAGCTGTTTCCAAAGTCGTTGGAGCTCCAAAGGATAAGCCTTTTTTGATAGTTTCTATAACAATTGCTTCAATCTCCTTATCGCAATGCCCAAAAATCAAAGGTCCCCAACTTTGCACAAAATCAATATAAGTATTATTGTCTTCATCAATCAAATAGGGACCTTCCCCTCTTTTGATAAAAGGAGGTGTGCCCCCTACACTTTTAAATGCCCTAACAGGCGAATTCACTCCACCTGGAATCACCTGCTTTGCTTCATTAAAATCATTAATACTATTTAAATGATTTAAAGTTTCCATAAATTACCCTTTATTTTATTTTATGAGAGACAAATTTTGACATATTATTCAAAATCTCTCCACCTTTTCTAAAGCCTAATGCACAAGCCTCATAAGCATAAAAAACATTGGCTTGATAAAAACTTCCATTGTGCTGATTTATTAAAGCATATTCTTGATAAATCTCAGGATAATTTCCATAATTTCCACCATTTTGCACCAAAGGATTCCCTTTTGAATCAAGAATACTTACACTCTCTCCCTCCCTGCCAAAAGCATGTTTTTTTACTTGCTTTTTGCCTACCAAAGGCTCATAGGAAGTCTCTAGCAACAAAGGATGATTAGGGAATAAATCCCACAAAATCTTAAGCATTCTTTTGCTTTGAAACATTAATGTATAAGCAGGATTTAAAAAAATAGTGTTTTTATTTCGTATCATTGTAGTAATAAGATTAGCCAAATCAGGCTCATCAATGGCAATACTCTCCCAAGGAATCAATTTAAACCAAAATTCATAATTTTCTCCATTGAAACTCAAACCAGTATTTTCATCCAAATGTGCTTCGTGTGCATAACAAAAATTTGTCCCAAATCCCGCTTCTTTAGCAATAACTTCAAGCAATCGTATCGTCCTCTCTTCTTCCTCACTTCCTTGAATGCTAGAAAAAAGTATCTTCCACCCTTCATAAATTTCATTAAAATTAGAAATATCTTCACCCAAAGTAATGATTCGTTTAAAGTTATCGCACAACGATTCATATAAGCTATTAAATTGCAATGATTCCTTAAATCCATTTTTTTTAAGCAAAGCCCATTGAATAATCGCACTTTCATAAACCATTGTTGGCGTATCTGCATTAAATTCTAGTAGCTTAATGGGCGCTCCATCAAGCCCACCTGCCAAATCAAATCGCCCATACAAATGCCAATGCACTTCCTCTTCCCAACTCATTTGAATCGCTTCTACTAGATTAAAAGGGATTCCAAGCTCAAAAAATAAATCATTATCAATCACATATTGACCTGCTTCTACATACATATCATACAACTCATTGACTGCATCATAATAATTTTGTGCTTCTTGCTCACTTACTACAACAATTTCATTACTCACATAAGGCGTCTCATCAACATCTGTATGCCAACTAAGCCCTAAATTTTCTAAATCTTCGTTACTTAATGGCGTTGCTTTAATAATCTCCATTATTAACCCCCAAAAGCACTTGTGGAGCTACTAGAGCGATTCTGGGTTGCGCTAGTGTTGTTTGGAGAATAAAATCCACTGCGACCTGCACTACTTGTAGCACCTGTAGCACCTGTAGCACTACGATTAAAAGAGCTTTGTGAACGCTCATAAGCTTGTGGGGTTTTATAACTTGTTCTTTGCTGGGCTTGATAATTTTGATTATTAAAAAGCTTACTTCCAATCCAACTTCCCAAAATTGCTCCTGCTGCACTTGCTAAAATCGTTTCACCAAGTGATAATCCAGCGCCTGTTGGGTTTGTAAGTTGCGAAGTGCCTGCATCGATTTTTTTTGATTCTTCTGCTATGATTTTATCAATTTCCTCTTGACTTAAAATCCGCTCATTTCCATTAGCTTCTCTCAAAATTACACGCGTTGTATCACTTGGAGTTTCTTCTAAAATCTTATAAGTTCCATCACTTTGTTGCTCAATACTTACTGTTGCGCCATTTTTAGTTGCTTGTTCCAAACTTCCAGTGTTATTAGAAGTTTGAGCTCCATTATCGCAACCCACCAATGTCAAAATTGCTACCAATCCTAAGCCGCTTTTGCTAAAAACGCCTACAATCTTAGGATCTGATATTTTTTTTAAAAACTTTTTCATTCTCTAAAAACTCCTTAATTTTCCCAAATTTAAAAGAGATTATACACACAAGAAAATAAAATTGCCCTTGAAAAATTGTGCTATTTTTTTTATAAATTTTTAAGTTTTAATTAAATAGAATACCTGCTTTTTATTCAAATTAAAATTCTTAAAGGAAATGTGATGAAAATGACTAAAATATCTCTTGCAGCTTGCATTGCACTTGGAAGTCTTTCAACTGCAAGTTTTGCACAACCACTTGAAGAAGCCATTAAAGGCATTGATGTAAGCGGAATGTTGCGTTATCGCTACACTGATGATCGCTACAAAGATCAAAATTTTAACAAAAATGGAACCACAAAAGGAAATGCCAATCACCAATGGCGTGCAGAAGCACTCTTTAAGACTCCTGTAATCAACAATGTTTCAATGAATCTAGGAATTGGCTACCACAATGCACAACAAAATGTCAATCATGGAAAAGGGGTTGCTGATAACAATGGTAATCTTGCAACTCCTGGAACAGCTAACGCTTTCTTAGGCAATGGCTTAGGTTCTGGTTCTGATAGCCGGTTTGGTGTAAGAGAATTTAATATGGTAATTACTCCTGATTCAACTAACACCACTATTAAAGCGGGTAAAATGATTATGCAAACCCCAATTAGTGACACACTTGATGATAGAGCAACAGGTATTTTTGTAACAAATTCAGATTTAAATCACTGGACATTTAGTCTTGGGGCATTTGATTCTTGGAGCATTGATGACTATCAAACAGGATATGCACTAGATCCTAACAACGGCTCTATTGATAAACCTCTTTATACCGCTGCAGCTTTGAGCAATTATGATACAAGCATTGGAAATTTCAGCTCTCAACTTTGGCTTTTTAATGCTACAGATATGATTGATTTTGCAGGTTTTGGTGAACTTGCTTGGCAAGATTCAATGTTTCATTTAAAAGGGCAATATGCTTTTAGCAAACTCAATAGCGATGCCAATTCTCCTTGGACAGGCATATATGAAAGAAATAAAGTAAAAGAAGGGAACGATCTTTACACACTTGAAGCAGGTGTAAAATTCCACGAGCTTAATGTTCCACTTGCTGCAAAAATAGGTTATTGGGGTAACACACAAGATGGTTATGCAGTTTCACTAGACAATGAAGGATCATTCCAAAAAGTAGGACAAATTTGGTTTGAAAATGCCGCAACAGGTGTTAGCATTTCTATGTTACCTGCAACAGGACAAAAGATGCCACGAGGATTTGAATCCAATGAATTAAGTCTATTTTATGCCAACATCAACTATGACATTTTAGAAAACTTAAATCTTGGAATAGACTTCGTAAGTGGAACTAACAAAATCTCAAGAGGTCAAGGTGCAGCACACTATAGTGGTGATATTGATTTTACAGAAATCAATCCAAACATTACTTGGCAATACTCTAAATCTCTTAGAATCTTCGCTCACTACTCTATTTTAACAACAGATGCGACAAGACAAATTGCATTAGATAGCCAAAATACTGCAGCTTGGAATGATGCAGTTAATAGCGATTCTGAAGATAGAAATCGTCTAAGAGTGGAAGTTAAATACACTTTCTAATATAAATGGGAATTTTTCCCATTTAACCCCTTATTTTCTTTTTTTACTTTTTATAAAACTTTTTTGAAAGTTTGCTACAAATTCTATTTTTTTAAAAACTTTTTTCATTTCTCACAAAAAGAAAAGCTAAAATTTATTTTTATTTTGCTACCTTAATGTTGCATATTCTAAAAAATTATTATTATTCTATTTTAAGGAGAATCTATGCGAACAAAATGGGTAGAAACCCGAAAAAATGACAAAATTAAAACTCAACTCCATTATGCAAAAAAAGGAATTATTACTCAAGAAATGGAATATGTGGCTAATATCGAGCACTTAGAAGCCGAAACTATTAGAAAAGAAATCGCCAAAGGGCGCTTGATATTACCCTCCAATGTCAATCATACCAATCTAGAACCTATGGGTATTGGGATTTCTGTAAGGACAAAAATTAATTCCAATATCGGAAGCTCTGCCCTTGCAAGCTCCATAGAAGAGGAAGTTCAAAAAACAATCATCTCTATCAAATATGGCGCTGATACCATTATGGATTTAAGCACAGGCGGAGATTTAGATTCCATTCGTGAAGCGGTGATTAAAAATTCTAGCGTCCCAATTGGAACTGTGCCAATCTATCAAATTTTACACGATGTTAAAAATGACATTAATGCCTTAACCATTGATAAAATGCTAGAAGTTATGGAAAGACAAGCCAAGCAAGGCGTTAGCTATTTCACAATTCATTGCGGATTCTTACTAGAACATATGCCTCTTCTAGCCAAACGTAAAATGGGAATCGTTAGCCGTGGAGGCAGCCTAATGGCTTCTTGGATGATGCATTATCACAAGCAAAATCCTTTCTATGAAGCTTTTGATGATATTTTAGAGATTTGTCAAAAATATGATGTTTCTTTAAGCCTTGGAGATTCTTTGCGCCCAGGTTGCTTGGCTGATTCAAGTGATGCAGCTCAACTTGGTGAATTAAAAGTCTTAGGGGAATTAACCAAAAGAGCTTGGGAAAAAGATGTTCAAGTAATGGTTGAAGGTCCAGGTCATGTCCCAATGAATGAAATTGAACGCAATGTCGAACTTCAAAAAGAACTTTGCTTTGAAGCGCCTTTTTATGTTCTAGGACCGCTAGTTACAGATATTGCTGCAGGATATGATCATATTGCTTCAGCCATTGGAGCAGCCATTGCTGCTTGGAAAGGTGTTGCTATGCTTTGTTATGTTACCCCAAAAGAGCATCTAGGTTTGCCTAATGCTAAAGATGTGCGTGAGGGAATCATTGCTTATAAAATCGCCGCACACGCTGCAGATATTGCTAGAGGGCGTATTAATGCTAGAGTAAGAGATGATGCAATGAGCAATGCGCGCTATAATTTTGACTGGAACAAACAATTTGAACTCGCACTTGATCCAGAAAGAGCAAAAGAATATCACGATGAAAGTTTGCCACAAGAAGTTTTCAAAGAAGCAAAATTCTGTTCAATGTGTGGTCCAAAATTCTGCAGTTACAAAATTTCACAAGAAATTATCGAACAAAATAGTTAAAAAGGAAAAAGATGAATCAAGAACGACTAGTTAGCTTATTAAAAGAAATTATTTACCCTAATTTCGAAAAAGACATTGTAACCTTTGGGTTTGTAAAAGAAATGTTAATTCACGAAAATGCGGTTTCACTTCGCGTTGAAATCCCATCAGCTTCCTCCGAAGTAGCAGAAACACTTCGCACACAAATCACACAAAAACTCAATGCTCAAGGTATTAATAAAATCAACCTTGACATTAAACAGCCCAAACCACAAGCCCAAAATCAAAAACCGCAAGGCACAAAAAATCTCGCTCCACAAATTAAAAACTTTGTAATGGTAAGCAGTGGTAAAGGTGGGGTTGGAAAATCCACTACAAGCGTTAATCTTGCAATTGCTCTAGCTCAACAGGGCAAAAAGGTAGCCTTACTTGATGCTGATATTTATGGTCCAAATATACCGCGTATGCTAGGTTTGCAAAATGACAAACCAGAAGTGGATCAAAAACTCAAAAAACTCATTCCACTACAGGCTTATGGAATCGAGATGATTTCAATGGGAGTGCTTTATGATGAAGGACAAAGTCTTATTTGGCGTGGTCCAATGATTATTCGCGCCATTGAGCAAATGCTTAGCGATGTTTTATGGGACAATTTAGATGTAATGGTTATTGATATGCCACCAGGAACGGGAGATGCGCAACTAACTTTAGCTCAAAGTGTCCCTGTTACAGCTGGAGTTGCTGTCTCTACTCCACAAAAAGTAGCATTAGATGATGGTGCAAGAGCCTTAGATATGTTTGCAAAACTCAAAATTCCTGTTGCTGGGATTATTGAAAATATGAGTGGCTTTATTTGTCCTGATTGTGGTCAAGAATATGACATTTTTGGCAAAGGCACCACCGAAGAAGTCGCTAAAGCTTATGGAACAAAAACTCTAGCACAAATCCCAATTGAACCAAGCGTAAGAGAAGCAGGAGATAATGGAAAACCAATTGTCTATTTCCATCCTGATTCAAAATCTGCTAAAGAATATTTAAAAGCCGCTAAAGAATTATGGGATTTTATGGAAGAAGTGAATACCAAGAAACTTGCTGATAATAGTGCAATCCAACCCGTAGATACTGGCAAATCTGCTTGTTCTTCTTAAGTTTTTAAGCAAATTCCTTTAAGGATTTGCTTAAGATTCTATCTTGCCAAATTATGAATGCCAATTTTTCTTTATTTTTTTATATTTTCCCCTCTTAGCTCTAGCAAAAACAATCAAATTATGACGGAATTTCCTTGCTAAATTTTGCGCTTTTTTTAGCTTTTTAGCACCTAGGGCATAAAGCATTTGATATTCCTCTGGAGAATAAAACCACTCTCCTTTGGGTTGAAAAAATTTAAAATCTATACTATTAAGCTTTGCAAGTCTAGCTAATTCTGCAAAGATTCCATCAGAAATATCCATTCCCGCTTTAGCAATCTCATTAAAAGCTAAAATCATTTTGGGATATAAAATAGGAAAATCAAAACGAGAATTTTTAAGAATCTGATCAAAGCGTAAAGCATTTTTAAGATGCTTAAGATTCTTGCCAAAAGCTTGTTTGTTAGACAAATTTAATGGACTTCTTGGACTAAGATAAGCTAAAAAATCACCCTTTTGAATTGGTTTTCTAAAAAGTGTTTTTTTACCTTTTTCTCCAAGAATCGTAAAAGAAAAATGTAGCTTTTCCCCTACAATAGTATCACCACCCACGATTTTAACACCAAAACCTTGTGCTATAGCGCTAAAAATTCTTGCTAACTCCCTTGCCTCTTTAAAATCCTTTGGAATACAAAGTGTTAATAAAGCAAACTTTGGAATCGCATTCATCGCATAAATATCCGAGAGATTAACTAAAAAAGCCTTTTTGAAAATCCTATCTAAGCTCCCCCACTCTCGCTTAAAATGAATCCCTTCAAAAAAAGCATCATTTGCTACAACAAAATCACCAAGCACAACCCCATCATCACCTATGCCAAAACTTGTTTTGCTTTGCGTTAATTCCTCAATAAAAACCTTTTCTCTATCTCTCATTGTTTTGCTATTTTTTAGTCAATTCTCATACTCATATCAATCCAAGTTGCTTGATGGATTATCGCTCCACTTGAAATTGCATCTATCCCACTTTTAGCATATTCTTTTAAATTAGCCAAAGTAATATTGCCACTAGCTTCTAACAATACATTTGGCGCAATTAAATCTCGTATTTTAACAACTTCTTTGATTGCTGCAGCCTCCATATTGTCGCACATTAAAATATCAATTCTTGATTCTAAAGCTTCTTTGGCTTGTAAAATATTTTCACATTCTACTTCTATTTTGGTGGTAAAGGGGATTTTCTCTCGTATTTCTTGAATAAACTTACTTAATGATAAAATCCTTGATAAATGTGTGTCTTTTAACATCAAACAATCATCTAAGCCAAAACGATGATTAATAGCTCCACCATTTCTCGTGGAATATTTTTCAAAATCTCTAAGCAAAGGTCGTGTTTTTCGCGTATCTAGTAATACACACTGCGTCCCTTCTAGAGCCTTAACATACTTATTTGTAAGAGTAGCAATTCCACTGGAATGCTGTAAAAGATTCAAAATAGTTCGCTCTGCTCCCAAAATCGCACTCATCTTGCCCTTGAAAGTTGCAATTTTAGTTCCCTTGCAAAACGCCTCTCCATCTTTTAGAGAAAACTCTACTTCAATGCCTAATAATTCACACAGGCGCTCCACATAGATTCTGCCTGATAAAATACCATCTTCTTTGACTATAATATAGCTTTCTACTGCAATATTGTTTTCAATTCTTGAGTATAAATCTCCCTTGCCCATATCCTCTTTTAAAGTTGCTCTCAAAAAATCATCTAATAAAATCTTATGCATTATCTATCCTTATGAAAGTTCTAACATTTTCTCTAAAGCCCGCTTGGCTTTTATTGCCACTTCCTCTTTGAGTAATATTTCATTATATTCTTCCCCCCTATCCAAAGCTTCCAAGACATTCAAAACATCTTGCAAAGTTGTTTCATTCATTGTAGGACATTCAGGCTTAGTAGAAGAAAGCACAAAGGTATTTTGAATTCCATTATAAGGCTTTCTTAGGCGATTTACAAGATTAAATTCTGTCCCTACTACAACCTTTTGAGCTGGATCTAATTTTTGCACATATTGAATAATTTGACTAGTAGAACCAACAAAATCTGCCTTTTGCACAACACTAGGGGCGCATTCAGGATGCACTGCCACCAAAATATCAGAATATTTTTGCCGATAAAAATCCACATCTTCTGCTCTAAAAAGCTGATGCACTGAACAAAACCCATCATAGCAAATAATATCCGCATCTAAAATTTTTTCCTTTGAATCTAGCCCCAAAACCGCACTTTTTAAGTCATTTTGAGAAGCTAGATTCTGCCCTAAGCACTTATCGGGCAAAAAGAATATTTTTTTATTATGTTTGAGAGCATAATCCATAATTTTAGCTGCATTAGCACTTGTGCAAACCACTCCTTCAAGCTCTGATACTTTTGCTTTAACTTCTGCGTTAGAATTAATATAAGTTATGGGAAAAATAGAATTAATTCCATATTCTTTTAATTTTTCAATAGATTTATCAAAATAAGTATCATCAATCATTCTAGCCATAGAACAACAAGCAATCTTAGGCATAAAAACACGCTTTTGTGGTGCCAAAATTTTCACACTCTGACCCATAAAGCCAACCCCACAAAACACTATATTTTTATTGCTGCTTTGAGAAGATTTTCTAGCTAATTCCAAGCTATCTCCAATTAAATCTGCAATTTCCACAATCTCATCACGCTGATAGAAATGTGCCACTAACAATACATCAAGCTTCTTTTGCAATTCTTTGATTCTTGCTTTCATTTTCACTCCTTGTATTTGGCAATCTGTTGTCCAAAAAGCACTTTTTCTCTAGGCTTTAGATCATATTCCCAATTTTTTGAAAGAATCACAATCGTTGAACCCATATGAAAACAGCCTATTTCCTCACCTTTTTTAATTTTTATGGGATTTTTGTATTCATAGATTTTATTCATTTTAAGATTAACAATTTCTGATTCTATATTAATTTGAATTTTCCCCACATTCAAAGCACCAATTGCCACATAATAAAAAGTATTACCAAAATCATCTTGACATTCCAAAACCACTCTTTTATTTTTATTAAAAAGATTATCATTTTTAAGCAGTGATCTTTCATTGACCGACAAAAGCATTCCCTGTATAACTTCAATTCTTTTTACTTCCAAATTAACTGGTGCATGGAATCGATGATAGTCTCTTGGTGAGAGATAAAAATTAACAAAAGAATAATGTTCATCTAAATCTTGATGGATAAAATCTCTTAACCCATAGCTTTTCCCTTTGATTTGCATTGCCATATTACCTTTACAAACCCCGCTTTCCATTATCATTCCATCACAAGGAGATATCAATGTATTTTCCCTCTTATCAAAACTTCGCATCTTAACTAATGAGCGAGTAAAAAGTGCATCAAGTGTGGGATAACTCTGCAAAGTGTCAAACTCTTCTAAATCAATTTTGAATAGTTCAACATATGTCTTATTGATTAAAAATTGTAACTTAGAGCAAAAGGCAAAGCAAGACAATTTTTCAAAAATTTGTGAAATCAAATTTGTATAATGCAAGATTACTCCTTTATCCAAATAGAATATTCATTTAAATTAGGGCGGTTTTGAAGCACTTCAAAAGGTTTAAATTTTTCTTTATATCCCATAGAATAATGGTCTTTTATCCAATACCCAGGATAAAGATATTTGATATTATACTCTTTTGCAAAGGCAATTTGTTTAAGAATAGAATAACTTCCAATAGAAAATTTTTTAAAATCGTGATCGTAATAACAATACACAGCCGAAATTGCATTATCTAAAACATCAACTAACGCCACTCCAACTAGCTTTTCTTCATAATAATAGTCAAATTCATAACCAAAATCTTGATAACCCTGAACAAAGGTTTCATAATAAATTTCTAAAGTGCTTTTTTGATACTCCCAACCTTTTTTATCGTGCATTACTCTATGATATTTTTCATAAAGCTCCAAATGTTCAAAACTCACTCTTGGTCTTGTAATTTTAAGCTTTAATGGATTTTTTAGGATTCTTTGATGAGACTTTGAAAAAATGAAATTTTCACAATCTTGGCGAATTGAAATACATTCCTCACAACCTTGACAAATAGGCACAAAAAAATAACACCCAAAACGCCTCCAACCCCGCTGTAACAACAAATCATAAAATTCTTTACTGCACTGCTTAATATAAAAATAACGAAATTTAGATTCTATTCCCTCTAAATAACTACAAGGTTTTGAGCTTTGAATAATTTCAAAAATTTCCATTATCTCACACTAAGCAAAATAGAAGAATCATTTACATTTTTAGCGGTAGCTTGAAACTCTTTTTTGGCATTGGTTACTTTTAATAAATAATTGCGTGCTTCTTCATATTTCAATGAGGTTCTAAGTTTGCGATACACTTCTGCTGAAGTCATAGAGTTAATCACTTCAACTGCTTTTTTTCTATCTTTATGAAAAACTGAAAGCACATTTCCACTCCCCGTGTTATAAGCAGCAATCACACAATATTCGTGAGAAAGGCTATTTTTAATCCCTGTTAAATAACGCGAAAAAAGAATATCCAAATAAGTCGAACCATATTGAATATTAATCTTTGGGGTAAATAGCATCTCTTTAGTTGGAATACCATCTTTGTTATTTAGCGCTCTATAAACATCTCGCCCAGCACTTGCAGGAACGACTTGCATAAGTCCATAAGCAGGAATATGACTAACCGCATAAGGATTAAAGCTGCTTTCTGTTTTAATAATAGCAAAAATCAAAGCTTGTTCTATGCCATACTCTTTAGCATATAGCGCCACATATTCACCATATTTATGCTCATTTTGAATCTCTCTATCTGCCACCATATCAAACTGCACATAATAGACAACCTTTTTCTGTCCTTCTTCTTTTATTTCCCTTGTTTTTAAGCTATTATTAATCAAATAAGTTGCATAGCGATTTGCCCTCCACGGATACAAAATCACTTTTCCCTCATTATCTTTGACCAAATTTGCCAAATAAGGAGTCCCTGAATAAACCACCTCTTTATCCGAATACAAATCCACCTTTTCTGGATCATCTGGGGTAAGCAAGGTCATTACAATCGCTTTGTGTAAGGCTTCTTTGGGATTTTTAGTATCCAAAGTTGAAACCAAAATCACACCTTTAGCAAAATCAACTTCCGCGCGAGATAGGTAAGAATCAGTATATTTTACATACACTTCTTGGGAGGCAGTTTGCGCATCATCTTTACCCCAATTCTGGATAACTTTTTGTGTTAATTGTGCAACAATTTTTTTAAAATTAGCTTGAAGATTTTTAATGAGACTTTCTAATTGCTCAGAATCCAAAACTTCTTCTAAGAGTGCATTAATAGCCGTATCTAAAGTCGGTTCAGCATTAGATTTTGCTACTTCTAAAGTCGTATCCACTGCTTGATTAATAACTTTTTTTACAACTTGTTCTGTAGAAAAGTTTTGTGAGTTATAGATTATATCCCTATAACCTAGCAAACAACCGCCCAAAAAAAGGGCTAGAAAGGCTAATGGGATTAAAACTTTAAAAGATTTCAAGAAGCTAACATTCCTTCTTTAATTTCTTGAGCTTTTTGTTTTGAAGCTAAAATTTCAGCCAAATAAAATGCAAATTCTAAAGCAGTTGCAGGTCCTTTTGAGGTGATAATATGACCACTTTGAATCACATTTTTATCTTTTTTATAATTTATATTTTCTATATTTTTTTCAATACCTGGATAACAAGTGAAATCACAATTTTCTAATACACCCATTTTAAAAAGTGCCAATGGGGCAGCGCAAATAGCAGCGATAATTTTACAATCAGAGTGCAATTTCAAAACAATTTCTTTTAATTCACCAGAAGCGATAAGATTCTGTGTTCCTTCCCAACCTCCAGGAAAAACAACCGCATCTAAGCTAAACCTATTGATTTCTCTAAGCGAAGCATCTGCAATAACTTTTATACCACCTTGAGAAATCACCTCTAAAGAATCATTTAAACTAGCAACCACGACTTCGCAACCCACTCTTCTTAAAACATCAATAATCGTAATTGCCTCTAATTCTTCAAAACCCTTGCCAAGTGGAATCAAAATCTTTGCCATTAGATACCTTATTTAACTTTATCTAGGTATTCGCCCGTTTCAGTATTAACACGAATCAAATCACCCTCTAAAACATGGTAAGGCACTTGCACGACCGCACCTGTTTCTAAAGTAGCAGGTTTTTTACTTGCACTTGTCGTATCACCTTTAAAGTTTGGTGGAGTTTCTACTACTTTTAACTCAACCGTTTGTGGCACATCAACCGATATTGCTTTACCATTATGGAATAAAATACTTACTACCATTGATTCTGTCATCCACTTTGCAACATCGCCAACTTGATCTTCACTCAAGCCAATTTGCTCATAAGTTTCATTATCCATAAATTGAAAGAAGTCTCCATCGTGATAAAGAAACTGCATTGATTTTTCTTGCAAATTTGGCTCTTCGCATTTATCACCGGCATGAAAAGTTTTTTCTAGCACTCGACCATCTAAAAAAGATTTCATTTTTACTCGCACAAATGCAGCACCTTTACCAGGCTTTACATGTTGATATTCTGTGATTCTATAGGGGACACCCTCTAACTCAATCTTTAAACCTTTTTTTAAATCTCCCATTGAATAAGCCATTTTTTTCCTTTTTATTAAATTTTATTTGAACTTCCCAAAATATCCATTCTCTCTGCCATAACCCTAACCATTGCTTCCTTAGCAGGGGCAAAGAATTTACGCAAATCAAATTGTGTTTTATCTTCATTGGCTACGCGTCTAACTTCTGCCATAAAGGCTATTCGCAAATCAGTGTCTGTATTAACCTTATTAATCCCACCCTTTATAGCTTCTTGCAAGAAATCAAAAGGTACACCCTTGCTTCCTTTTAAATCTCCACCTGTGTTTAAAAAACTCGATCTCACATAATCAGGAATCGCACTAGCACCATGAAGAACAAGCGGAATCTTAGTCCTGCGCTTCACTTCTTGCAATCGCTCAAAATCAAGCTTTGGCTCTCCTTTAAATTTAAATGCACCATGACTTGTCCCAATAGCAGGAGCTAAAAAATCTACTTTGGATTCTTTAACAAATTCTTCTGCTTCTTGTGGATTTACCAAACAAGCATCTTTTTCATCTACTGAAATATTATCTTCAATTCCCATTAATCTTCCAAGTTCTGCTTCTACACTTACACCTGCGATATGAGCAACTTCAACCACTTTTTTTGTCTCTGCTAAGTTTTCTTCAAAAGGATGATGACTAGCATCAATCATTACCGAAGTAAATCCTGCCCTAATAGCGCGAACACAAGATTCAAAACTAGTCCCATGATCCAAATGCAATGCAACAGGAATATGTGGATAACGATTAGCAAGAATCTTTACCATTCCCACTGCCATATCAATCCCCATATATTTAATAGCCCCTTCACTGGCTTGGACAATAATAGGCGAATTTTTAAGATTTGCTGCTTCAAAAATAGCACTAAGCATTTCATAATTTACAAAATTAAATGCCCCTACTCCATAGTTTTCTTGATTAGCCTTTTGCAAAATTGCATTTCCACAAACTAACATATAAGCCCTTATTTAATAATTTCTACTTTAGCTTTAGCGCGCAAATCTTGACCTTCTTTTCTAACATTCTCTTGGAATTTTGTCAATTTTAGATTTTGCTCAATTTGCTCACTCACTTCTTTAAGTCCTAAAGTTGTTGTTGGGCGTTTATCATCAACATAAATCACATGGTATCCAAATTGTGTTTTTACTGGAGTTTGAGTGTATTTACCCTTATCAAGCTTGAAAGCCGCATCTGCAAATTCTGGGACGACTTGACCTTTTGCAATCCAACCTAATTCTCCGCCATTTTGCGCACTACCATCTTTAGATTTTGCTTTGGCAAGTTCCTCAAACTTACTTGCAACATTTTTACCTGCTTTTTTAAGTTCAGCAATAATGCTTTTAGCATCTGCTTCGCTACTAACTAAAATATGCTTAACTTTAGCAGTTTCTGGCTGAACAAATTTAGCCTTATTTTGATTATAGAATTTTTCAATTTCAGAGCTAGAAACCTTCACTTTTTCCATTTCTTGGCGCATCCAAACTTCTAATGCCAAGTCTTCCTTAACGCTTTCTAAAGCGTTTTTAAATTCTTTTGATTTTTCAATACCCTCTTTCTTGGCTTGAGCAATTAAAAGTTTTCTTTCGATAGCCTGATTCACCACTTGATCTTTTGCTTCTTGTGGTAATTGCGCAAAAGAAACCCCCGGCATCGCTCTCATAAGTGCTGCAATATCTTTTTCTGTAATCTCATCACCATTAACCTTAGCAAAAGTCTCTGCAAAACTCACACCCTGCAATAAAGAAAATGCTATAGCCGAACTCAAAAGTATTTTTTTCATATTTAAAACCTCGTTAAGAATTTTTTTAAGATTCTATCCTTATTTTTTTAAATATTTAATTAACTAAAACAAAGATTTTAAATTTTATAAACAAAAAATTTTGAAGATAAACTGAAGCAAAAGGCAAAGCAAGAAATGTAATTTTAATTTTAGAGATTCTAAGTTTCACCTAGAATCTCTAATAAAAAATCAATAAGAAGAAGTTTTAGAATCAATCACCCTATAATTATAAGGCTTATTGTTCTTATCTAATTCCAAAAGTTCTTTTGGAGCAGGACCATTAATTTCTTCATGTTTATAATATCGCTCACCTGCTTTATGTCCATTCAAATCCACTTTATAACGAATCTCCCCTGGATTATATTTTTGAATATCTTCAAAACCTAAATTAGAAGTTTTAAAGTCTTTGATTCCATTTGCATTAGCGATTTCTACAAGCTTTGTTTGCCCCATTCTAGCCATTTCAACAGCTTGAAGCAACATTCTACTTGCCTCTCTTGGATTATGGAAACCAGTTGAGTTTTCAGCACCCACAAAATCACCTCTCATTTGACCTTTTCTGTGCAACTCCAAAGGTTCTTTTAATGCTGCAGAAATTTTTGCATCATCAGGTTTGCCATTAGTTTGATAACCAGGCATTGCACCAAGTTTTTCACGCAACACTTTAATATCTTCAATTAAACTTACCATTGCATATTCTGCACTTCTTAAATCATAAGCTACAGATTTTTGAATATCTGCCACTTGTTGTCTAAGATATTCTTCACTTTGAGTGTGGCAAGACTTGCATGCTGCATTAATATCTTGCAATGGTGAAGTAATATTGTGCTGTGTCATTTTCTTAGAACCTTTTCTAATATAAGGCATATGGCAATCTGCACAGCTTACGCCATTAGCCGCATGCACACCACCACTATAAAGCTCTGATTCTGGGTGCTGAATCTTAAGCATCGGTGCTTTAGTAAATTTATGCGCCCAATCTTTATCAAACACATCTCTTATTTTTTCATAATGTGCATCAAACATTTCAATTCTAAAAGGCTCATTTCTCTTCCATTCACTCCAAGGGAATACAAGCTCTATGCCATCAACTTCAATTTCTGTAGGTTTGTTTCCATCTCTCCAAACATCAATTTCATCATAAGTTTTTTGTGTGCCATTCCACCACTTTTTACTTGGATCATTAGCAATTGATTCACCTATTGCTTTTACTTTTGTTCCTGTTGGTTTAAAATAATATTCCACATGACATTGTGAGCACACAAGCGTTCTCATCTCTTCTCTTGAAGCCTTTACCCCTGTTACTGGATCAGGTTCATAACCCCTAAATTTTACTAATGCATTAATAGCCGCTTGTCTTGTAAGACGCAATTGCATATCATTTGGATTATGGCAATCTGCACAAGTTACTCCCATTCTTGTCCCTCCATGTGGTCCGCTATGATCAACAACACCTTCTACTTCAGGCACATTCTTAATCATTGTCCAATATTTTGTAGAGTTAAAAGAAATCCATTTCTCTTCTGGAGTATCTCCAATTCCCATATTTTTAAGTAACCACGGACTCCAACCACTATGACAATTCATACAAGCTGTAGGCTGCCCATTAAAAGCCGCAAAACCATGAGCATTTAAAAAATCTTTATTGTTTCTTGCCGTATCCATCTGATCAACTTGAATCCAAAAATGCCCTCTTTCCTCATTAGCATCAAGACTAAATGGATATCCCGCCCAAAGAATTGTAAGCTGTGGATAGCGAATAAGCTTTGAATAAGCTAGATTTCCACCAAATTCTGTTGAAATAGGCTTCTCTGTTTCCACTGTCAAATACATATCTAAATAATCAGGGAAATTTTTACCCCAATGATCAAAAGTTGGATTATCATCGCTCATTTCCACAAAGCTCTTTGAGCTAACTCCTCCCGTTCCTTCAGATTGCTTTTTAGCAATATCACTATTTAACCATAACAACCCTGCAATAATAATCACTGCAACAATAACTAAAATTGGCAATACAGGTGATTTCTTTTGCATTTTAACCTCCTAAAATAATTTAAAAACCTCTTTTATGTCCCACACTTTCGTGACAAGACACACAGCTAAGCGACCCATTTCCATGTGGATTTGTTGTTGGATTTACAACATTGCTAACCATTTCACTATGACAGCGCACACAATTATCTTGAATCATATTTTTTGATTTTTGCGTTGCAGTTAAGTTTGTTGGCAAAACATCTAGCTTAAAGGTAAAAGCATAGGCGTGTCCCACTCCACTTTCTGCTTTTGCAACCCATTTTTCCACAAAGTTATGTGGCAAATGACAATCATTGCAAGTTGCGCGTGGCTTACCGGCTATTTTTTGTGAATGTGCCCCCCTTGACCAATCATTATAAACATCATTCATAATGTGGCAATTGTTACAAGCTTCGCTATCATTGCTAAAATAAGACAAACCCTTTGCATTATAAAAGGTATAAAGCCCTATAACAACAATCACAACGCACAAAAACCCTAGCAATCCTGCCATAAATGAGAGCGGTTTTTTAGGTTTATTACCTTCCAATTTACGCTCCTTGAGAAATTTTTGAATTTAAAAATTTTAAATCCAATTTTGAAATTTTAATCACTTCTAAAAAAATTTGCCTTGATTTAAATCAAAAAAGTAAATAATTGATAAATGAAAACTAATTTTTGGGAATATATTTAAAAGTTGGAAGTCCCAAATGATACCTAATAGCAACCAATCTAATCACAAATCCCAACAGCAAAGAACCTATAATCACCAAATCCTCATTGAGATAAAAATAATTTTGACTAACAAATTCCAAAGCAGCATATAAGCTACCAACAATCAAAGCCACACTTGCATAAAGCTCTTTTTGAAAAACAAGTGGAATCCTAGCGCAAAAAATATCTCGCAAAATTCCCCCAAACACACCCGTAATTACCGCTCCAGCCACTGCCATTGCACCACTTGGGTGAAAATCCATTCCAATTCTAGCGCCAATCACACTAAACACCGCCAAACCTAGTGCATCTAAAATCAAAAAAGCTTTTTCAAAACGCTCTACAAAATAAGGGATTCTAGTGGTTATCAATGCCGCCACACAAACAATAACCAAATATTCCGGATGCGCTACCCAAGTAAGCGGATAATGCCCAAACAAAATATCCCGAATCGATCCTCCACCAATAGCTGTAACACAAGCAATAAAAATCACCCCAAACCAATCCATATTATGTCGCCCTGCTGCAAGCGCACCTGTCATTCCCTCTGCTGTGATTCCAATGATATACAAAATAGTCAAAAGCATTTTAAGCCTTAAACTCCCTAAATAAATAACCCAAATCCACGCCATTTATTTCTTTTGCATTATATAAATACTCCAAATTTCTTGCGCCCTCTTCTAATTCTCTACTTGAAATCCCATGTCGCATAGAGATTCTAGCCTCCAAAAAAGCACTCAAATGATCGCAAAATTTTAAAAATTCTCCATAAATAGCACAACAAGAATCTTCATTATACTTTCCTAAAAACTCTTCACCTTTAGGCAAATACACAACTCCTTTAGTTGTTTTATAGCGATTTGTAAATTCATTTTGCGTAAAATACAAAATATCTTTTTTAATAGCTTCTGGAACTTTTGAAAGTATCTTTTCTCTTACCTCTTCTTCTTCAATTTGCTTTATAAATTCATCTAAACCTTCTACGCTGCGTTTAATAGGAGAAATAATATCTCTCGTTAGAATCTCTGGTAAATCATGGAATAATCCACACAAAAAGTGATTAATCTGCATTTGCCGACAAAATCCCAAATCACAGCCTAACAAATAAGCACAAAGTGCTACGACTAAAGTATGTCCCAAAACTGAAGTAGGAGGAACCCTTGGAGTCTGACTCCAACGCTTCTGAAACCTAAGCTGTCCAAACATCGCTACAAGCTCTCTCATATCCTCATACAACACAATCTGCTTAATACCGGCTAAATGATAATGCTCTTCTACTTGCCTATCAATGATATTTTTAATATTTTGCACATCATACATTTTTGGATTAAAATGATAAATAATATCAAATTCCCATTTTGAAGCATAATAATGCGAGGCTTTAAGAATCTCTTTCTCAAGATTCTCAATCTCTCCATATAAATATTTTCGCATTGATTCAAAAAAAGCAAATCTACCCAAATCCTCTTCTAATTCTTTACATACAAAATCCACAAGTTCTTTATTGTGCGTTTGTGTAAGCTTATGGAATACAGGAGGTTTAATATCAGTAAGAATAATGCGCTCAAAAAATTCATAACAAAACTGCAAAATCAATCGCTCCCAATCGATTTTTTTACCATTTTCAATCTCTTCAAAATGCGCCAAAAGGTAAGCAATCACGATTTTATGGGCTTGTTTATCTAGCTCATAAAATTCTACTGGAGTAGCTTGATCATTCCAACGCCTTATATTAGCAGCTACAAAAATTTTTTGCAATAAAGCGACACTAAGTGTAGGTTTTTTCATTTTCATTGCCTTCTCTTAAACAAATTTCTATTTTGATAAATCAAAAATGCCAAATACATAAGCGTAACAATGCTAATAGCTACTTTTTCATAAAACTCCAAGCACAAACCCCTATAAATCTTATCAAACTAAATCCAAATTATAACATTATTTAAAAAGCTAAAATAATTTTCTTTCTTTTTTTACTCAAATATTCTTTATCTTTAAAAAGCACATCAATACCAGATTTTAAAAATTAAAATTTATTTTTATCTCTTTTTTTGCTAAAATTCCAAGCTTAGGTGTAGCGAGTGGTTACTTTTTAAAGAGGAAAGTCCGAGCTGCTTTGGGATAGGATTCCATTTAACTAATGGCTAGAGTAATCTAAGGGAAAGCGCAACAGAAAACAAACCGCCTTTAGTCTCTAAAGGTAAGGGTGAAAAGGCGGGGTAAGAGCCCACCGAGAGTGTAGCAATACATTCTGTCATTGCAAGCCCAATCTGCAGCAAGAAAGGTATGGTTAGCATCCCAAATTTTTAACCTTTCGCTAGATTTTTGCTGTAAGGCAAAAACAAGATAAATAACCACATAAACAGAACTCGGCTTATAGCTACACCTAAACTAATCTCTCCTAAGGAATCTAAATGAAACAATCCATCATCACTCTAAGTCATGGAAGTGGAGGTATAGAATCTCAAAAACTTATTTCAGAGCTTTTTTATCCTTTTTTAGAAGGCTGTGTAATAGGCGCTGGAGAAGATGCAGGCATTGGTGAATTAGATTCTATTTCTAAAGGAAAATTTGCTATTAGCACCGATGGTTATACAATCTCTCCATTATTTTTTCCCGGTGGAGATATTGGCAAATTAAGCATTTGTGGAAGCTGTAATGATGTGGCAATGATGGGTGCAAAACCCAAATATTTAAGTGCTAGTTTTATGATTGAAGAAGGATTTTTGATAGATGATTTAAAAAAAATTCTTGATTCTTTTGGAAAAACCCTCAAAGCAAGTGGCGCAAAACTCCTTTCAGGAGATACCAAAGTCTTGCCAAAAGGAACACTAGATAAGATTTTTATTACCACAACAGCTTTAGGCGAATTTCTCTATCCACATTTACAAATTAGCGCTTCTAATATTTCGCAGGATTGTTGTATCTTAGTAAGTGGAGAAATCGGGAATCATGGAGCAGTAGTGTATTCTAAACGCGAGGAAATTTCCTTGCAAAGTAATTTAGAAAGCGATTGTCAATTACTCTATCCAAGCTTAGAAGAGCTTTTTAAAAACAATATCTCCATTTATGCTTTGCGCGATGCGACAAGAGGTGGAATTGCAAGTGTCTTAAATGAATGGGCAAACACTTCACACATTGGAATTGAAATAGAAGAAGAAGCCTTGCCTATCAAAAATGAAGTGCGTGGAATCTGCGAACTTTTAGGTTTTGAAGCGTGGAATCTTGCTAATGAGGGAATGTGTGTCTTAGCTATTTCCAAAGAAGATTCTAAAAAAGCCCTAGAAATCCTAAAACAAACTCCAGCAGGAAAAAATGCCAGTATAATAGGCTACACCACTTCAACAAACCTTAATAAAGTTATCTTAAAAACCGCCTATGGTGCTAAACGATTCTTGGATTATCCAAGCGGAGAATTACTGCCTAGAATCTGCTAAAATCACAAAAATTCCATTTGCAAAATATTTTATTTTCAAGAATCAAATGATTTAAAATCCATTTGATTCTTGAAATTTTTAAGCAGCTAGAAGTTTTTGTAAATTCCCTGCAAGACTTTCTTTAAACAAATTCTCCTCCATTCCATCAAACACAAAACGATTTAAATCCGCAAAAGTCTCATCAAACTGCTTTAAAAGATCCCCAAAAAGACTAGATGATTCTTCCTTAGCTTCAAAGCCCAAAAATGTTTCTTGTAATCCTTTCCACAAAGCAGATAATTCTTGACTAACTCCATTATTAGCGCTTTCTAATGAGCTAAGACTAAAGGAATATTGCGCAGCACTAAAGCTAAAGATGCTTAATGAAGTTTGGTTTCCACTTAAAAGACTTCCACTGCTTTGAGAAAAGTTAAAATTAATATTCAAGTTTTGCAAATAAGCGCGACTTGCTGCAACCTGCATTCCTTGTTGTAAATTAACACCTAACTCATCTTGTGTATTATTAATAGGATTTTCAGCTACAAAATCAATATGATGAATCGCCCCAAGACTTCCATCTTCTCGCATAAAATTAGAAGTTTGTTGTTTAATTCCTAGCAAATCCCCCTCTTCTCCCCTCATCATCTCTTGACTTTCTTTTGCATCAAGATAAATCACGCCAATTCCTTTTTCTCCAAGCCCTACTAACTCGCCCTCGCCCTTTTGGTTAGGCGTCCAGATTCTTAGCTTATCATAAATAGGATCATTTTTGTCAATCTTACCATCTTGATTAGAATCATAAACACTCAAATCCTTAAATCCATCACCACTCTTTGTCCCAAAAAGCTCATTTCCATCATTAATTTTACCATCATTATTTTTATCCAATGCCAAAAATCCAGAACCCTCTTTTAGCGTAGAAATTTGATCCTTTTTCCCATCGCTATCAAGATCAAAACTCATCTTTGTATCGCTAAGTTCAGTCCCATTCCCTGCATAATCAATCACAAGTGGATCAATCACTTTATTAGAATTTCCAGAATTAGTACCACCATTGGTTTTGTTTTGTGAATTGATTTGTAAATTTTGCACGAAGCTTTGAGACACGCTAATATTTAAATCAAGTTTTTTACTGACTCCATCTTTGCCTACAATTGTGCCTTGAATTGATAATTCCAAAGATTGCGAAAAACCTTGAGTAATGCTAATCCCACTTCCAAGATCATAGTTAGGGCGCGAAAAGTTTCCATTAAGTAATGACTCTAAAGAAATATTTGAATTAGAAGCATTGCTTGATTTACCGCTAGAAACTCCAAAAACTTCTTCCCAAACCTTAATCACTTCATCTTGAATTTCTGCAATTTTACCCAAAGCCTGATTGATAACTTGCTTATGAAAATCATCTAGCTTACTATTTAAAAGCTCTGTTGATGAGAGAATGTTGGAAGCTTTTTGGCTATTTTCTCCTTCATTATTGATTTGTGGAACGCTATTTGCTTTGTCATTTACAATCTCTTCTCCAAGAGCACTCCAATGCGTGGTGGTATATGAGGCTTGTAGAGAAGAGAAACTCATACTTGTCTGCATCGTTTCTCCTTTATTAAAATTAAATAACACACTCAATATCGGCTATTCCCCAAAAAACTTAATAAAAAAATAAATAAATTATTCTTAAATTTAAAATCCATTCCACTTTATGCTAGAAACTCCAATAATTCGACACTTTTTTATATTTATCTTTTTATATTTATCTGTATCCTATATAATAACTTAAAAAAAAAATTTAATATTATAAGCTTAGATTAATTAAAGTATTAATACAATTCCACTCATAAATTCATTTAAAGGAGTGTCAATGTCTTACACACAAGATGTTATTGCAAAAGTCCAAAGACTTTATCCAGATCAAGTAGAGTTTCACCAAGCTGTTAAAGAAGTTTTAGAATCAATTGAACCCGCTTTGCAAAAAGATAAAAGATATGAAAAATTCAAAGTGTTAGAGCGAATTGTAATTCCAGAAAGACAAATCAACTTCCGTGTAACTTGGGAAGATGACAAGGGAGAAATTCAAGTAAATCGTGGTTATAGAATCGAATTTAGCTCACTTCTTGGACCTTACAAAGGTGGATTGCGTTTTCACCCAAGTGTTACAGAAGGCATTATCAAATTCTTAGGTTTTGAGCAAATCTTCAAAAACTCCCTAACAGGACTTGCAATGGGTGGTGGAAAAGGTGGAAGTGATTTTGATCCTAAAGGCAAAAGCGATAGAGAAGTTATGCGATTCTGTCAAGCCTTTATGAATGAATTATATCGTCACATCGGCGCACACACTGATGTTCCAGCAGGAGATATTGGTGTGGGTGGAAGAGAAATTGGTTATCTCTTTGGTCAATACAAAAAACTCACTAATCGCTATGATGGTGTGCTTACAGGAAAATCTTTGCTTTGGGGTGGAAGCTTAGTAAGAACAGAAGCAACAGGTTATGGTAGCGTATATTTCGCGCAAGAAATGTTAAAACATAGCGAATTTGGATCATTAGAGGGCAAAACTTGTCTAGTTTCAGGTAGCGGAAATGTTGCAATCTACACTATTGAAAAGCTTCAACAATTAGGCGCAAAACCAGTAACAATCAGTGATTCTAAAGGTATGATCTATGATGAATCAGGAATTGATCTAGCACTCTTAAAAGAAATCAAAGAAGTTAGACGCGAAAGCCTTGAATCTTATGCAAAAGAAAGATCAAGTGCAAAATACACAAGCGCAAAAGACTATCCAAGCGATCACAACCCACTTTGGAGCATTCCTGCTTTTGCTGCATTCCCAAGCGCAACACAAAATGAAATTAACGCAAAAGATGCCGACAATCTCCTTAAAAATGGTTGCAAATGTGTAAGCGAGGGAGCTAATATGCCTTCAACAATCGAAGCGGTGCATAAATTCCTTAATGCAAAAATCTGCTATGGACCAGGGAAAGCTGCAAACGCAGGTGGTGTGGCAACAAGTGGTTTGGAAATGAGTCAAAATGCTTCTATGACTTCTTGGAGTTTTGAAGAAGTAGATAAAAAACTTCACAACATTATGCAAAATATCTATGCAAATGCAAGTGAAACTGCAAAGGAATTTGACGATCCTACAAACCTTGTATTAGGTGCTAATATCGCAGGATTCCGCAAAGTTGCTAATGCAATGATTGAGCAAGGTTTGTGCTAAGACTAGCTTTACTCTTAATCCTTTCCTTTAGCCTCCTTTTTGGAGGTGAAATTTTAAAATTCAAAGAGTATTCTTCAAAATATTCTCTAAATTTTAAAACCACTACTTATCTAATGAGTGAAAAACTCGATGGAATCCGCGGAATCTGGAATGGCAAAACACTTCACACTCGTAACAACAATCCCTTAAATCCTCCAAATTTTTGGCTTAAAAATTTCCCTCCCTTTAGCTTAGATGGAGAGTTATGGTTAGATTATGAATCTTTTGAGCAAACTTCTAGTATTATACGCACTTCAAATCCACATCCAAAAGAATGGCAAAAAATAACCTACTATGTTTTTGATGCGCCAAATGTTTGTCAAAATTGCACCCTTTTAGAAAGACTTGACAAACTCCAAAAATACCTTGATAAAAATCCAACTCCCCATATCAAAATAATCCCACAAATCAAAATCCAAGACAAAACCCATTTGCAAAGCTATTTTCAAAGTATTCTTGATAAAAAGGGAGAGGGAATCATCATTCGTCAAAATGATTCCCCCTATAATAATTCTAATCACTCTTACAAATACAAACCCTATATGGATAGCGAATGTAAAGTGATTGGCTACACACAAGGAAAAGGCAAATTTAAAGGGAAACTTGGAGCCATTTTATGCCAAGCTAACTTCAAAGGAGAGTTAAAAACCTTTAAAATTGGTTCAGGATTCACTCAAAAAGAACGAGAAAATCCCCCACCAATTAATTCTCTCATCACCTACAAATACAATGGCTTTACCAAAAATAATCTCCCCAGATTTCCCGTGTTTCTTCATATTAGAAATATAGATTTTTAATGCTTTTATGCTTATTTCATTGCTAGACCATTAGTAAATGTATTTTAGACAAACTTGCTTAATCGCATTGATTAAATAACTAAATAATTATATTTCATAGATTCAGTAGAAACAATAGATATTTAACACAAAAGCTTTTTAAAATTTATGCTTAAACAAAGAGAAGAAAAGATATTAAAAGAAACTTATAGAAAATATCAAAGAAAACAAGTCAGATTTCACTTATAAATCAAACTTAACTAAAAAAAAGTGTAATCATTACTGCAATTATCGCAATGAGAAGACTGAGCAGCTCCATTATGGACTCCTATATAATAAGATATTTCCACCCGCATACCCAACCAAATAGCCAATCTTATTATACAGGCTTTGTGAAACCTTTAGTCCATCTACCAAATGGATTGATTAGTTATACTATAAAAAATTTAAACTTGTGCAATATATTTAAACATTTTTCGCTCACTAAAGGCGTGACTCATCTTTCATCTATAAGTTTCTTTGTCTATTTTATCATTCCTAACTCTTTAGCATATCAATACTTAAACAAAAAAAAATGAATTACAAGCCACCCTTTGGTTAAGATTTATTTTAGTTAATTTCCATATAATCCCTTACATAAAAACGCAATAGGATACTAATCACTAATTTTTGTTGTAATACCATTTAATCTTTGCGATTAAATGTTGCAAAAAAGAAATCAATGATGAGATTTACAAAAGACAAAAAGATTCACAGCCAATCCCTAATCCCAGATAAGCTTAAGAATCCTTAGTAGATTCTAGTGGCTAAAGCACCTAAGCAAATTTATAGGCTTTTAAAACAAAAGGTAATGGTAGCAAATCTCAAAGCACTTGCCAAAAAGGAGGATTCCATAGAACTTTTTAACGCACTCAAAAACGCCCTAGATGCTAAAAGTGCAGAAGAAAAATGCACTCTAACTGAAGAAATTTTTTATAATTTTAAACATATAAAAATAAATCATAATGCAGAAATACTTCCTTTAATGGCTCCTACTTTTTCTTATTTTTGTCAGATTGTCCCACCCAAAAAAGTCCCACAAGGTAAATATCTAAAAAATGATCTCAACGCAGCTCATCTGCTACATTCCATTGCACACATTGAATTTTCTGCTATTGATTTGGCACTAGATTGTGCTTATCGCTTTAGAAATCTACCCCTAGAATATTATCAAGCGTGGGTGGAAGTCGCATTCCAAGAAGTGCATCATTTTCTCAAACTCAATCAATTGCTTCAAAGCATAGGATTTAGATATGGGGATTTTGGGGTGCACACTTTGCTTTTTGATTCGATGAAAAACTGCGATATTCTTTTAGATAGGATCGCCCTTGTGCCAAGAGGAATGGAAGCTGTGGGGCTAGATGTTAATCCCTTTTTATGCGCCAAAGTCCAAGCAAGCAACCACCCTATCAAGGAAGACTTTTTAAAAGTCTTAGAAATAATCTACCAAGAAGAAATTTCACATGTCTCAAAAGGCAATATTTGGTTTCATTATCTATGCGACAAACAAAGCATTCCCAAGCAAAAACGCGCAGAAGTCTATTTAGAAATCCTTAAAAAACACCATTTTTCATTCCCCAAAGCCAACACCGCTTTCAACACTCAAGCAAGGATAGAAGCTGGCTTCACACAAGAAGAGCTTACAATGCTAAGAGATTCAATATTTCTCTCTAAAAATCCCAAATAATCAATCCCAAAGCCACATTAACTTAAACCAGAAAACTTAGTCAAACTAATCTTGAATTTTAAAAAAGAGTTAAATGATTTTAAATATTAAATTGTAGTTATAAAAGAAGTTTTAGAAGATAACAAAGCCCAAAGGCTTTGTTAAAAAAATTAGAAGCTATATTTTGCTTCAACCCTAAATCTGTTTCTATCTTGATCATCCATTGAAGCACCAGGTGCTACCATATCATAGCTATTGTTCAAGAACGCATAGAATGTAGATAGAGTAAGTTGTTTGCTGTGTTTCCAGCTAATTGTTGGAGTAATTTCAGTGAATTCTACTTTTTTAATACCTAGAGGATTGTTAGCATTATTATTTCCTGAAGAAATATCATTTTCACCCCAAGCAAACTCAAGACCTACATTTAATCTCTCATCAAGGAAGCTATAATCTACACCTGCATAGAATACATTAACATCTTGCTCTGTCCCAAATCCTTGAGTTCCATAAGCTCTAAGTGCTGAAGTAGAGATACCTGTCCCAGCGTTTTGCCACCAAATTTTACCTTTTCTTGATACATTGCTTCCTTCATCTTCAAGTGAAACTGCTGTTCCATCTGCGAAGTTTGTAATATATCCCAAAGTTACATTTAGTGGAAGTTGATAATAATTTCTGAAATCTGCACCCACTTCAACTACAAAAGCATCATTTGATTCTGAAATATCTGCTTTATTTCCATTTGCTGTTCCATTTCCATACAATGAATAGAATACAGAATCAGAATCATTATTTAATGCTGCATAAGAGTATTGCAATTTTGCTCTAAGCAAACTACCTTGCCATGAAAGCTCACCAAATACCAACGCATCTACTGCATCATCGATATAGAATCCCCAAAGTTGTCCGCCAAATCTACCATAGTTGGTATCCACACCATAGATACCTGCTAAAGCATAAAGTGGTTTATCAACAGAAAGTCCTGAACCATCAGTATATGAAACACCATTAGCCTCATTAATCCCTGCTCTTCCAATATTAACTTCATTAATTGACCAAGAATCAAATGCTGCGGCTGCTAAAGTGAGGTTTGGAATATCGCTATTAAGTGCTAAGATACCTGTTCCTCTATCACCATCAGCCGCATTGGTTACAGGTGTATCAAGAAGTTGCTTACCGAGTTTGATTGTTGTCGCTGTGCTATCTGGAGTAATAGTCGCATAAAACTCTCTTACACCAAATTCACCATCAGAACCTGAACCCAAGCCACTACCTGTGAATGCCTGAGCTGTTCCAGGAGTTTCATTTCCTGTTCCTTTTCCATGATTTACATTGTTTCGATTATCATACCATACGCCTAAGCCCAAAGCAACATTATTTACCACAGGAGTTTTGAAATCTGCTACTGCTCTCCATTGATGATTTGCAGAACTTCCACTCACATCCCCATTTCCATTATCATATCTATCATCATTGTATCGGTATCTTAAATATCCGCTTACATCAATTCCCTTAATCGCTTCTTCTAGTGGTTGAGCGAAACTTGCTGTAGATAATGCACCTAGTGCAACGCTAGCTGCAAGACTTAATTTGATAAATTTCATTTTAATCTCCTTAAGATTGAATTTCGAAATTACAATCTGATTATACAAAATTTCGCACACAGAAAACAAAATGAATTTGTTTAAAGTCAGAGTTTGCATAATAGATTTCTCGCTTAAAGCTTAGAATCTAAACTCATAAGCTTAACTGCGATTTTAACACAAAGTTTTTACAAATGCAAGAGTTTTAAAAAAAATAAACATAAAAATCTTTAACTTTTAGAAAAACAAACTTTACAATGTCCTTTTATAAAACAAACCAACAAAATATTTTTCTTAAGAAAAAACTATATTTAATGAGGAATCCCAGCTGTCAATCCACCATCAATCAAATAAAGTCCCCCTGTAATAAAACTCGCCTTTGGGCTTGCTAAAAAATAGATAAGTTCTGCTACTTCACTAGGTTGCCCTATTTTCTTTAAAGGATATTTTTCTCTTTCGCTCTGCCAATAAAAATCTGTATTTCCATTATGCGTAATGTTTGCAAAATCTTGAAATAACTTCTCTGCCATCGACGTTCTAATAGTCCCAGCACACACAGCATTTACTCTAATTTTTGGAGCTAAATCTATACTTAAAGACTTTGTTATCTACCCTAAAGCACCCTTAGTAAGTCCATATGCAAAGCTATTTGGCTTACCAACAAAACATTGATCTGAAGCATTAATCACAATACTTCCACCCTCTTCTTTCATATAAGGAATAGCAAGTCTCATAGTATTGACATAACCATAAATATTTGTTTGGATTATCAAATCAAGCTCTTCATCGCTAATATCAAGAATGGTATTGCAACGATGAATACCTGCATTTAAAGAAATTACATCAAACTTTCCAAATTTTTCTACCGCTTTGTCAATAGCATTTTTAATATCTTCTTTCTTTTTTGGTATCTACCGCTATAAAAAGAACATTTTCCAAATTTTATGCTACTTTACACCCTTCCTCTTAATTTATATCCATAAAAGCAACCTTGTAGCCTTTTTGATGAAACTTATGCACACAAGCATTACCTATACCCGTAGAACCTCCTGTAATAAATACAACTTTATCCATAATATTGTCTCCTTTTTATTATTCATAACAAAGCCATTAAGACTTATTTAACTTTAAGATATTTTAACATAAGGCTTGATGAATCCAAAAAGACAATGAAGTTCTATTGATTTTTAAAACAAACTTGTAAGCTTTCAAAATCCTACAAGCAAATACCTATAAGAATAAACGATAAGATAATTTTTATAATTAGGCGCATATAAAAATAGTTACTTTAAGTAACCATTTTTATATAAATAAATTACTTTAAATTATAAAACTATTTCATAATAATTGTTTTATCTGCAAAAAACTACTCATCTATCAAAGCATTAAAAAGAACAGATTTCACACAACCCACAAATAAACAATTATCCCAAAGAATCTCACAAAGCTTACGCCTTATAACTCACCTATCACTATTAATCACTATTAAATATATTTATCAATGATTTTAAAAACCACTACAACTAGCCACCAATAATCCAAATAAATTTAAACCCCCACAAACATTCAAACTAACACTCTATTTCCAATCCACTCTAACCCTTTTACTCTCATTTAGCAAAAACCCTGCACTAACACAATCAACAATCCAACCCCCCCCCCCACATACTAAACCTTTCAATCTCTAGCAACTCTTTATCTCACTTATTTTCTTTTAATGCTAGAATTTCTATCTTTTAATTTTTAGATTCCACCTAACAATCCTAATATTAAAATTACAAAGTTTATCATCATACACCCACTCAAAAAACCAATACAAGCCTTTAACCACAAAGATTCCAAGCAGAATCTTTAATCTTTAATCTTTAATCTTTAATCTTTAATCTTTAATCTTTAATCTTTAATCTTTAATCTTTAATCTTTAATCTTTAATCTTTAATCTTTAATCTTTAATCTTTAATCTTTAATCTTGTAGCATTTACCTTAAAGTAAATCTCCACCCCAAACCCAATTCCCCATACTAGCAACCACTAAAGCATCAAAAACTCTCTGCTAATATTTCAAAAATACCTATTAAACCTATATTATTCTACTACTCCCAATACATACCATTTCGCACATTTATTCTTTAGCATAGACAATCATAAACTTCTATCTTTTATGCACTTTATTCCTAATCCTCTTAAATTTCTATTTATCTGTCTATTTACCAAACAATCATTAATTAAATATTTCAACGAAAAATATTAATATTAACATAAGGCAGTAAGAGCAATATCAAATATTAATAGTGTAATCTTAATGGTTTAGCGTTTA
>NZ_JALAIY010000001.1:1203497-1290700 GCF_022664765.1 Helicobacter sp. CaF467b
TTGTCTTTTATATTCCTGCTTAGTTGTCAAAGATCATTTTAACTTTAAAACTATACTATATTAATGTATATAAAGCCAAAAGAACACTTTTTTTATTTCAAAAAAGGAAGTGGAATTATAGCAGCATAAGCTTAAGGGAATATTAAAATAAAAGGGATTGAGAGAGATTTGTATGAAAATTATAATTTAAGATTAGATTATTCTCCCCAGCGCTTATATTTATAAGGAATCCCTAAACTATCACACCACTTACCTATTAACATATGCTCAATGCTTTCAAGATCACCCCCAGCATAATAACCCACTATAGGCGGTGCCATAATCACTCTAAGTTTTGAGAGCTTTAACATATTTTCTAAAACAATCGGACTTAGGGGCATTTCTCGCGGGGAAAGCAAAAGTTTTCTTTGTTCTTTTATCATAACGCTTGCAGCGCGAGTTATTAAAGTATCGCTGATTCCACAAGCGATTTTTGCTAGGGTGTTTTGAGAACAAGGAATCACCGCCATTGCCTCGCAAACAAAAGATCCACTAGCAATGCAAGCTCCCATATCACTATCTTCTAGTATAAAAATCTTATTATCTTTAGTTTGTATTGCTTCAAATTCCATATATTCCTTTCGCCCTTCTTCTGATAGCAAAACTTGCTTGGCTCCATTTGAAATCACGCAATATTTTTCTAACTCACCAGGCAAAGCTTTTAAGAATCGCAATCCAAGCCCTGCCCCACTTGCTCCGCTAATTCCAACAATAATTCGCTTCATTGCAAAATTCCCCTCCCCTCATCAATGACTTTAACTTGATAAGTTTTTTTGCCCTCAAGCGTTTTAGCTCTTATCACATCTCCAATGGCTCCATTTTTAAGCGCTTCTAAAACAAATTCTAACAAAACTCCTTTTTCTTGCACACTTACTACAATTTTATCGCCTTTTTTAACAACTCGTTTAGCCACTAATCTATCGTGCGTTACTAAAACTTCTTTTGGGGTATAAGAGCGCACTGCCACTTTGCCAATCTCTTCGCTTCTCATTAATTCGGCGCTAATTTTATCAAAAGGAATCTCAACTACACGCGCATTTTGATAGGTGATTGTCTGCCCTCCGCTTATTTCGTCTATCGTCATAATTCCCTCCAAAGTAGCATCAAGATTATATTTAAAAAACACTTTTTTATTGCGCCCATTTTCTTCTACCACCACATCAAAAGTTCCTTCTTTGCGTTTTAAAAGTTTAGAGTGGAAATCAATCTCTCTCATTGTTTTGGGATTAAAATCAGTTGGCGTTATTTGCTCTAGCTCAATGGAGCGAATCTTAATATTATTTTTTTTGTATTCTTGTAAAAATAAACCCATAATATAATTCTTAACTCCATCAATATCACCCTTAATCTCTCTTTTAAAAGTAATAACAGAGGATTTTGCCCCCATTTGTATGCCCTCTTTTTCAAAAAGAGCAATTAGTTGAAAACTTTTGATTTGAAAATTACTAGAATTTGTAGGAATCTCCAAAAGCAAAAAGTCATAGTCTAATTGTGGAAATAATGTTTTAGCATAGATTTTATTTTCATCAAAATGATATTCTTCTTCTAACACAAAATATTCTAATCCATACAAAGCAGTTCCAAAAAAGAGTAAAATCCCTAGAATCCTTTGGAACATTTATTCTCCTTTTAGCTTTAACTTTGTAATACGCAACGCATTGCTCACTACACTCACCGAACTAAATGCCATTGCCATTCCTGCAAATGCTGGTTGTAAAATAATCCCAAATACAGGATACAAAGCTCCAGCGGCAATAGGAATTAAAACTATATTATATATGTATGCAAAAAATAGATTCTGCTTGATATTACTTAAAGTTGCAAAAGCGATTTCAAATACCTTAATAATTCCTTTTAAATCATCTTTTAAAAGTAAAACATCCCCTATTTCTTGAGCCAATTCTGTGGCATTAACAAAAGAAATTCCAAAACTAGCTTGTTTAAGTGCTAAAGCATCATTAATTCCATCTCCCACAAAACACACTCCACCCTCTTTTGCGAGTTTTGCCACCACTTCGGCTTTTTGCGTGGGATTTACCCCTGCATAAAATCTTTCAATCCCTATGCTTTTAGCCACCCTCTCCACACTCTCTATATTATCTCCACTTAAGATGACAGATTGTATTCCTTTAGTTTTAAGAGATTCTACTACTTCTTTTGCGCCATTTTTAATTGAATCTTGCAAATAAAACAAAGCCAAAAGTTTCTTATTATCACACAAAGCAATCACATTTTCTCTGCATTTTATCTTTTCTATTCCACCTAGAATCTCTTCAATCCACCCCAATGATCCCAAAAAATATTCTTTTTGTTGATATTTCGCCCTCACACCTTTAGCAACAAGATATTCTTTTTCTTGCAATTTAATTGTTTGTTTATTTGTTTTAAAATACTCCAAAAATGCCTTTGCAATAGGATGAGGATTGTTCTCTTGCATTACATAGACTAAACTAGCAAGAAAGTTTAAATCAAACTCTGCATTTTCTTCAACCAACTCAACATTCTTTAGCGTAATTTCGCCCTTTGTTAGCGTTCCTGTTTTATCAAATACAATTGTTTTAATCTGCTTTGCTCTCTCATAAATCTCTGGAGACTTAATCAAAATTTCACTTTTTTTTGCGCGCATACTTGCACACACAATCGCTAATGGCACAGCAAGCCCCAAAGCACAAGGACAAGAGACAACCAAAATAGCCGCTGCAATAGATAAACTAAAGGCAAATCCCTCACCCATAGTCCACCAAAACACAAAGGCTACAAGACTTAAAATCACAATGCTTGGCACAAAAATAGAAGCAATCTTATCTGCCATTTTGCCAATGGGTGGTTTTTGGGTTTGTGAAAGCTCCAAAAGATCTAGCATTTCATAGACAAAAAACTCATTAGAATCTTTACAAGATTGAATGGTAATTTCTCCATTTAATACCAAACTTCCTCCAATAACTTCACTACCTACCTCTAGCACTCTAGGCATTTCTTCGCCATTGATATGCGCACTGCTAACTTCTGCACTTCCTTTTATTACAATCCCATCTAGTGGAATCTTCTCTCCACCAACTACAAGGCATTCATCGCCTTTTTTAATTTGGTTAATAGCAATCCACTCTATCTTTCCATCTTTTAAGATTCTAGCTTGACTTGGCAGAATCTTTACCAAAGATTCAAGCTCATCACCTGCCTTTTTTTTGGCTTTGCTTTTTAAAAATTCTCCCAATAAAACAAAGCAAATTACAGCACTAGACCCCTCAAAATAATATCCATTACTCCCACCACTAGCAAATAAATATACCGAATACAAATACGCCACACTCGTTCCAAGCGCAATTAATACATTCATATCCGCACTTTTAGTTTTAAAAAAACTTTTAGCTCCCACATAAAAAGGATAGCCACAATACACCTGCACTATCGTTGCTAAAACAAGCTGAACAATGGAGCTCCAAGTGCTATGGAATCCACTCATATGCAGTATAAAAATCAATAAAAACAAAGGGATTCCAATCCACAAACGCTTTTTTAAGCCTTGAATGTATAAAATCTCTAATTCCTTTGCATTATCTTTTGAGGCAGGGAATCCATAAGAAGTGATCAAATCAATAATTTTTTGCTCACTTACTTTTGCTGAATCAAAAGCAATTTTTGCCCTACCACTAATTGCATTAATCTTAATGTTTGTAATGCCTGACACTTTTTTTAAATTATGTTCAATTGTGGCAGAACAAGCACTACAATGCATTCCGCTAATATTTAATTTTGCAACTTCAGTCATTTTATCCCTTAAATCCTAGTGCATTAAATATTTATCTCTAAGAAAATATAGCTTTAAAAGTTAATTTTATTAAGATTCTAACGAATTCCTTTTTTAGTTACATTTAAAATCAAGTTATTTTAAATAAAAAACTTATTATAATTACAAAAAAATAAAATATTTAAAACTAAATGACTTCAAGGAAAACTTATGTTGCATCGCAAAAAAATCTATAATCCAAACTCCAATGAAAGCGTTAATGAAAGGAAAATCTTTGGGGGTAATCCAACTAGCATCTTTGAGCTTAACAAAATCAAATATCAATGGGCTTACAACCTTTGGAAAGTAATGCTTGCAAATTCTTGGTTTCCTGAAGAAGTTAATATGACACCAGATAAGCGTGACTATGCAGAAGGGCTTACTCCTGAAGAAAAAATTGGCTATGATAGAGCTTTAGCGCAACTTATTTTTATGGATTCATTACAAACTAACAACCTAATAGACAATGTTAATCCCTATATTACAAGCCCAGAAATCAATCTTATTTTAGTGCGCCAAGCTTTTGAAGAAGCACTTCATTCCCAAAGTTATGCTGTAATGGTAGAATCAATCTCAGCTAACACAGATGAAATCTATGATATGTGGCGAAGCGATATGCAATTAAAAAGTAAAAATGATTATATTGCAGCAGTTTATGAACAACTTGCAATAAATCCAATAGAGCGCAATATTATTAAAGCTATGTTTGCCAATCAAATCTTAGAAGGAATCTATTTTTATAGCGGTTTTGCCTTTTTCTATACCCTAGCAAGAAGCGGAAAAATGCTCGGAAGTGCGCAAATGATTCGCTTTATTCAACGCGATGAAGTTACCCATTTACTTCTCTTTCAAAATATGATTAACTCTGTTAGAAAAGAAACTCCTGAACTTTTTACTAAGGATTTAGAAGAAGAAGTAATTGAAATGTTTAGAGAAGCTGTTAAGGTGGAGACTGCGTGGGGAGAATATATTACACAAGGACAGATTCTTGGGCTTACTAGTGAAATTATTCAAGAATACATTAAATATTTAGCCGATGAGCGCCTAAAACGCGTGGGACTACCCGCACTTTATAATGCTAAACACCCTATTAAATGGGTTGATTCTTTTAGCTCTTTTAATGAACAAAAAACTAACTTCTTTGAAGGAAATGTAACAAATTACGCAAAAGGGAGTATTAATTTTGATGATTTCTAAGTCACTTTATACCTTACAATTTAAAACCAAACAAAATTTTGAAGAGAATCTTATATATTTTAAAAATCTTATCTTGGAATGCGAAAGTGATTCTATTATTCTTGCACCTGAAGTTGCTTTAACTAATTTTTGTTACCAAAGAATGGAAGAAGCGAGCGAGTTTGCTAAAGAAGCAACAGAAACTCTACTCAAACTATCAAGCGAAAAAACAATCATAACCACTATGATAGAAAAATACAAAAATGGTTTTTATAACAATCTTAAAGTTTTTCATCGCGGAGAATTGCTTCACAAGCAAAGTAAAAACAAGCTCTTTCCGCTAGGTAATGAGCATTTACACTTTCAAGCAGGCAATATTGAAGAAATTTCCCCTTTTATAATTGATGGTATCAAATGCGGTGCTATTAACTGCTTTGAATTAAGATTTATTGAACTTTGGCAAAAGCTCAAAGGTTGCGATCTTATTTTTGTCCCTGCGCAATGGGCAAAAGAGCGAAAGGATCACTTCCAGACTCTCACCAAAGCCCTTGCAATCACCACTCAAAGCTTTGTTGTAGCAAGTAATAGCACCAATGATTCTATGGATGGGGGCAGTGCGATTATCACACCTTTTGGCTATGCAACTCAAGATGATTCACAAGAAATCATAGGCTTAAAGGCAAATTTCAATGATGTTGCAAAAGTGCGAAAATTCATTGACATAGGACTTTAATGCAAACCATCAAAACTGCTCAAATGGTGCATGAAATTACACGCCAATTTCCTTTAAGTCAAAATGTCCAAAATGCTCTTTTAAAAATCAATCGTGAAATTTTTGTCCCTGAAGGTTTTAAGCATCTAGCCTATTCCCTTGATGCACTTCCTATGGGTGCTAGTCAATGGATTAGCTCTCCACTTACGGTTGCCAAAATGACAGAATACCTCCAATGCGAAGGTGCAGATAATGTCTTAGAAATCGGCTGTGGAAGTGGTTATCAAGCAGCTATTCTTAGCTGTCTTGTTCGTAGAGTTTTCAGCATTGAAAGAATCGAAAAACTTCTTAATGAAGCGCGTTTAAGAATCAAAACCTGCAATCTTAGTAATATCAACACAAAACTAGATGATGGGCAAAAAGGCTGGAGTGCATATGCGCCTTATGATAGGATACTTTTCTCAGCAGTAGCCACGACAATTCCACAAGAGATTTTTAATCAACTTCAAATAGGTGGGATTCTTATAGCTCCAATCCAAAAAGGGAATCTCCAAATTATCACACGCTTTTATAAACACAATCATTCCATTACTTCAGAAGAGCTTGATTCTTGCATTTTTGTGCCTATTCAAAATGGTATTGAATAGTGCTTAATCTTTCACAAAATCACATATCTTTCTCACTTCTCCTTTTAAATACAGCACCCCCTTATTCTCTCTTAAATATAAATTCTCTTTGCTTGCAGGATTAAAAAGACAAGGGTTAGAAACCTTACCCAATAAAAGTAAATAATAAAACATCGCTGCCATTCCTGTTCCACAAGCCAAAGTTTCATCTTCTACCCCACGCTCAAAAGTTCTTGCCAAAACCTTATTTTCTTGCAATGAAGCAATATTAACATTAGCATTGTATTTATGTCGCAAAAATCGTAAATCCTCTTTATTTAAAAATGCAAGATTTGCATTTTCACACACTAAATGCGGCACTCCTGTATTAAGCAACCACCATTTTACGCCAAACTCGCTAATTTCTTTTTGTAAAATATCCGCCTTGCTTAAAGCACTCTCCGCCCAATTCCCCTCTATGCTAACCCTTATTACCCCAGCTTTGCTTAAAAATTTTTGTTGCTCTCCTGCTAACCCCAAATCCCTTGCATACATTGCAGCTGCCCTACTCCCATTTCCACACATTTCAGCCACACTGCCATCAGCATTATAAAATTCCCACTCAAAATCATATTCCAAATGTGGCTTTAAAATAATCAAACCATCAGCTCCAATTCCTTCTTGGCGATGACAGATTCTCTTAGCTAACTCACCATAAGAATTTTCTTTAAATCTAAAGGTATGCATTAATATAAAATCATTTCCACTTGCAGAATATTTACTAAAAAACATTATTTTAACCCCTTTTATTTTTAAAATTATAACATTATATAGAGTATTTCAAGATTCCATATGATAAAATCACGAAACTATATCCATATATCAGAGGTTTTTATGCTTAGATTTGCCCCAAGTCCCACAGGTGATATGCACATAGGAAATCTACGTGCTGCTATTTTTAATTACATTCTTTGTATGCAGCGCGGTGAAAAATTCCTTTTGCGGATTGAAGATACCGACACTGCAAGAAATATTGAAGGAAAAGACAAAGACATTATGTTTTTGCTCACCCTTTTTGGAATCAAATGGGATATGCTTGTCTATCAAAGTGATAATTTCCCACGCCATCGCCAACTTGCAGACTACCTTATCTCACAAAACAAGGCATTTTATTGCTATTGCACCAAAGAATTTTTAGAGCAAAAACGAGAAGAATCCAAAGCCAAGCACGAAGCTTTTAGATATGATGATTCATGGGCAACACTCCAAAAAGATTCAAACCCAAACCCAGTCATTCGCCTAAAAGGCTCTGAAGTGGCAATGGAATTTACTGATAAAATCAAAGGAAAAATTGAATTTTCACCTAATGAACTAGACAGCTTTGTAATCCTTAAAGAAAATGGGATTCCAACTTACAATTTTGCTTGTGCGGTAGATGATATGCTTTATGATGTTAATTTTATCGTGCGCGGAGAAGATCATGTAAGCAACACACCTAAACAAATGCTAATCCATCAAGCATTGAGCTATCAAAAAAATATTGAATTTGCGCATCTGCCTATTTTACTTAATGAAGAGGGCAAAAAAATGAGCAAGCGTGACAATGCTTCAAGTGTGCAGTGGTTATTAAATGAGGGTTATCTACCCCAAGCCATTGCTAATTATTTAATTTTAATAGGCAATAAAACGCCTTGTGAAGTTTTTACTCTTAAAGATTCGATAAAATGGTTTGATATTCAAAATATCGCCAAAGCTCCTGCGAAATTTGATATTAATAAACTCCGTTTTTTAAATCGCGAACACTTTAAACTCCTTAGCGAACAAGATTTAGCGGTGCTTTTGGGTTACAAAGATTCTAGCATCGGCGCTTTAGCAAAGCTTTATTTACAAGAATCAAGCACCCTTAATGAATTGCGCGAGAAAGTTGATAGAATCTTTATGAAAAAATCCTTGCTTTTAGAATCAACAATGGAATTTCAAGAAGAAATTAAAATCCTACAAAGCACCTTACAATCAATGCTACAAGCCCAAGATTTTACCAAAGAAGATTATGAAAATTTCAAAAATCAAGCCATGAATCATTCTAATCTCAAAGGTAAAAAATTCTTTAAACCTTTAAGATTCTTGCTTACTGGCTACGAACACGGACCAGAACTTAGCGACTTATTCCCTATTTTAAGACTTTATTTGCAAGACATTATTAGGAGTTAAAATGGTTTTAAGCACTTTTATTCAAGCTGTCGCACAAATTATGAGTATGGCGATTAATATTTATATCTGGATTGTGATTATCGCTGCCCTTATCTCTTGGGTGCGTCCTGATCCTTACAATCCTATCGTGCAGATTCTCTACAAACTCACAGAGCCAGTGTATGCAAAAATTCGTCGCTTTATCCCAACAATCATTAGTGGGATTGACATTACTCCTATTATTGTGATTCTTGCTTTGCAATTTATTAATCTCTTTTTTGTAAAGTTACTCTATAGCTTCGCAAACACTCTCTAAGGAAATGCCATGAAAGTGCTTTTTTTATTATTTTCTTTTTTAATTTATGCTTCTGCTAACTCACAAAATCTTACTTTAGATTATCTAAAAAAACAGCCCAAAGGAATCTCGCGCGATTTTTACATTTGGCTGTTTTTACAACAAGATATTAATCCCAAAGAAGCCACAGAAGCCTACAATCTTGCTTTGAGAAAAAACGCTAAACTCTTTGGACTTTATTATAAAAAAGGCGATAACAAAACCCTCTCAAAAGAAACCATTTGCCAACAAATGGAACTTCAAAAATTAATCAAACAAGATTCGCAATGTATCGCCTATGGATTAACACTCCAAAAAGCCGAAAAACTAGAGCCAAAAACTCTACTCCAACTCTCCCAAAAACTCCAAAAAACAGACCAAATTCTTGCTACACAACTAAAGATTCTTGCCTCACAAAATCCCTTTAATGAGCTTATTAAAACTAATGTTGAAGTTTATAGTAGTTTTTATTTTGGAGTTTCTAGCTATTACAGGAAGCGATTTCTTAACGCCGCACTTCCTAAACGCGTTTTATTAGACTATATTTCTCAAAAACATCCACCCTTTATGAGACTTATAAGACTTGCTATTCTTAATCCTGATATGAAAGTTTTTAGCCATTCTTTAACGCAGATTTCACCCAAAGAAACACTTCTATTTTTAGATGATGAGAGTGCCTTTTATTTGGGATTAAATGCCATTAGAAACCATAATAATATCGATTCTTTAAGCTTTTTTATCCATTCTTTAGAAAATGCGAGATACTCATTTGAAAAGAATCGCGGACTTTTTTGGGCTTATCTTGCCTCCAAAGATTCAAGCTATCTTCAAGAACTTTCACAATCTAAATCAATGGATCTCTATACTCTAGCGGCTTTAGAGCTTACAAACAATAAACCACAATTTGAAATTCTCTATGACATTCAAACATCTAATACTCTTGCAAAATGGGATATTAAAAATCCTTTTGAATGGGAAAAAATCCGCGATTCTTATAAAAATCAAACCCCAAAAGATAAAGAAGCGCTCTTACAAAAAGTCAATCATCTTAACACTAAGCCACATTTCTTTTGGTTAAACAAACAAGCTAATAAAGAATACTTTCTTAAACCTTTTCCAACAATTATGAAACAATTCAATAATGACACACAAGCACTTCTTTATGCGCTAGGACGACAAGAGAGCCTTTTTATTCCCACGGCAATTTCCACTTCCTATGCCCTAGGAGTAATGCAACTAATGCCCTTTAATGTAACAGCTATTGCCAAACAAATGGGCGAATCAGAAAAAATCACTTACCAAGATATGTTTGATCCTGCGATTAATATCCCTTATGCAGAATACTTTACTCGCCCTTTATTAAAGGAATTCAAACACCCTTTATTTATTTCTTATGCTTATAATGGCGGTCCGGGATTTACGCGCAGACTTTTAGAGACCAAACAACTCTTTAAAAAAGATAATCCACTTGATCCTTGGTATAGTATGGAGATGATTCCTTATGAGGAAACTAGAAAATATGGTAAAAAAGTCCTTGCAAACTACATTATTTATCAAAAAAGTTTTGGCAAGGAAATTGATCTTCAAAAGACACTTCAAGACACTCTTATCTATTGAGTTTAAAGCAAGATTTTAATCTCTTGCTCTAAAAAGCACTCTAAAATTTTATATTTCATTGCAATCCTTAAAATTCTTATACAATCTATTGTGATTTTATCACACAACTTTAAGGACATTTCGTATTATAATATTTCACCAACTTAATTTAGTGGAGTATAATTATGGAAGCAAAACTCAGTCGTCGAGACTTATTAAAAATTATGGGAGTTAGCGGAGTGGCACTAGGAGCTTCAAGCCTTGCTGCAACACCTTCAGAAGCCAAATCCACTCTCTCCCCAAACATCGCAATCATTGGTGCAGGACTTGGTGGAATCTCACTTTCTGCGCAGCTAATTAAAGATTTGCCTAATGCAAAAATAATACTTTTTGATGCCGATCCAATCTTATATTATCAACCCGGATTCACTCTTATTGCTGCTGGAATCTATAATAAGCAAGACACTTCATACAAAAAAGAAGATTTGATTCACGATAAAGTGAAATGGATTAAAGAAAATGTAACCAAAGTTGATCCTGAAGCAAAAACTTTAACTACTACAAGCAATCAAACTCATCAATATGACTATTTAGTAATTGCTACTGGAACAACTTATGAGTTTGATAAAGTCAAAGGTCTAGATGAAGAAACCATTCAAGATCCAAACTACAATATCACAACAATTTATACTGCTGATGGGGCCGTAAAGGCTCAAAAAATGTTTGAAAAAATAGAAAAAAGTAATGGAGGTAAAATTCTTTTTGCAGAACCAAATACAGCAATTAAATGCGGTGGAGCTAATAAGAAAATCTACTTTTTGCTAGAAGATAGATTAAACAGCCAAAATATAAAAGATAAATTTGATATGCACTTATATGCTGGCGGAGGTGCAATGCTCTCTAGTCCAATTCATGCAAAAATGATTGAACAATTTTTCATTTCACGAAATATGCCCTATTCAATGAGAAATGTGCTAGTGGAAATAGATAAAGATAAAAAAATGGCAACTTTTGAAAAATTAATGCCTTATAGTGAAAATGGTGTCTCAAAAGTAGCTAAAGAAACTTTTCAAAAACCTTTTGACTATTTATTTGTAATTCCTAGGATGACAACTTCTAGCTTTATTAGTGATTCAGGACTTGCCATTACCAAAGGCGATGTTGCTGGACATTGGGTTGATGTCGATCAATATACTTTACAACACAAAAAATACCCTCATATCTTTGCTATCGGAGATTGCGCAGGAATCCCAAAAGGAAAAACAGGGGCAAGTATTCGCAAACAATATCCAGTTATTGCTGAAAATATCATTGCGCATTTAAATAACAAACCACTTCAAGCAAAATTTGATGGTTATACCGCTTGTCCTTTATTAACAAGATATGGAAAAGCTGTTATGGTGGAATTTGACTACAAAGGTGCAGCACCTAGTTTGCCTTGCTTTGGCGCAACAAGAGAGAGTTGGTTAAATTGGTTTGTTAAAATTTATTTAATGAAACCAATGGTTATGAATGGTATGATTTATGCGAGAGCTTAAAAAATAAGGAGAAAAAATGAGCAATTTAGACAAAACTATCCGATTACTTGTAGCGATGCTAATTTATTTTATTTTTGGTTTTTTATGTCCTAGCTGGTGGTGGATTATTTCTCTACTACCTTTGCTAAGTGCAGTTTATGGATATTGTCCGCTTTATAAATTACTCAAAAAGAGTTAAAGCTTTTGGCGTAAAAAGCTAAAAGGTGGAAGTGGCAATGGGAGTGCGATCCTATTTTCATTTCCGCTATGAATAGAATCTAATTCTTTCCCATTTTCTAATACAATCTTAAAAAATCTCATAAACTTTTTATCGCCTTGCGAATAAATTTCACCCAAGTCATTTTTCCCTTCACTAATATTTGCCTCATTAGCGCTTACAATCTCTTTTGCTTCCCCTGCTCTAATAGTATGGCGACAAAGGGCAAATTTACCATCTTCACTCACTTCAGCATTAACTTGATAACTACCCTCACTAATGGCGGTTAAGTGGTTTTGTGTATTATTTTTTTCATAAGGGCGGTGTATCAAATATCCATCACTAAAACCTCGATTCTTAAGTGTTTCTAGCTCTCTTTCGTATTTTTCTAGCTCAAAATTTCCACCAAAATATCCATCAATGGCTTCCCTATAAGCTAAAGCTGTAATTCCTGCATAATAACTCGATTTTGTTCTCCCCTCAATCTTTAACGAATCAATCACGCCACTCTCTAAAATCAAAGGCATATGTTCCATAAGCTTTAAATCTTTGGCATTAAAAATATGCGTCCCTACTCCCTCTTCTTCTACAAGTCTCATCATCACGCCATTATCTGGGTTTCTAACATAATACTCATAATCAAACCTACAATCATTAGCACAACTCCCACGATTTGGCACGCGTCCGCTTTGAAGGGCTGAAATAAGGCAACGACCAGAAAAGGCAAAACACATACTACCATGCACAAAAATTTCAATCTCTAAATCCGGTAAGACTTTTTTGATTTCAACTGCATCTTTTAAGCTTAATTCCCTTGCAGCAACGATTCGCTTTACTCCCATCTCATAAAATACCTTTGCATCAAGCACATTAAGCACATTTGCTTGGGTGGATAGATGAATAGGTATTTGCGGAGCGATTTCTTTGGCAAGCTTCACAACACCAGGTGCTGCAACAATAAAGGCATCAGGATTTAATTCTGTCATTTTGTAGATATGATTTTCTAAGAGCTTAATTTGTGAGTTAAAGGGAAATCCATTAATCGTAACATAGATTCTTTTACCCCTTTTATGCGTATATTCTACACCTTCACCAAAAGTTTCGTAATCAAACTCTTTTCCTGCTCGATTCCGTAAAGAAAAATGGCTAACGCCTCCATAAACCGCATCCGCTCCATATTCCAAAGCAATTTTTAATTTCCTAAGATTCCCAGCAGGAGAAAGTAGCTCAGGCTTTTTTAGATTCTTATTCATTATGGCTATTTACCAAAATTTGCAATCAATGCTTCAATATCCTCTTCATTGACAACATTTTCTGTATTATCGCCTTGGATATGCACCGCAGAACTTACACGCTTAGCATCATCCACTTTTCCTTCAAAAAGTGAACTCATATAGCGAGAAAGCGCACGCATAACATTAATAACACGCTCAATTTTTTGGCGATGAATATCTTGATACTGCATAATATCCATAGCTTCCAAAGATGCATTACTAATATCTTGAGAAGCATTTAAAAGCGTTTCCAAAACGCTTTTTACTTCTACTACTTCTTCTAACTGCTGAGAAAAGGTATGAAAATCTGGGAATTTTTGGTGTAATTTTTGTAGCATTGCTTCTTGAGATTTTACAAATTTATCAATCTTACCAAGCCCCTCTTCAATATCCATCCCTGCATTGTTAATTAACTCTAATTTATCAAATGTTTCTGTGGCTTTAACCTCTGAATCTCGCGTTACATCATCAAGCTGATGCACAACTTTATGTTCTGTTGTCGGTGGTGGTGGTGGCCAACTTGTTTCTGAATCAATATGAAAACCTTCTGTTTTTATCCCCTCAGCAGTTTTAATTTCTGCTTCTTTTTCGCTGGAATTCTCTGCTTTTTCTTCCTTGTTGGCGCTTCCATCTTCCATTGTGTCTAGGACACTTTCATTAAGTAGCGCATCTAATTCTTCTTGTGTCATTAGCCTAACCTCAATTCAAAGTAATTCAATCTATAATTATACGATTAATTTTTTGTATTTTACTTTAAAAATATCTAAAACTTTTACTTAAAACTAAGCTTTTCTTTATTTTTATATTCTAATTATTAAAGCATTTCAAAACCATTTTTGATACAATGCCGCTTTTTCTTTTTAGGGGATAATAATGCAAGATAAAATCAAAATTTGGCTAGGTGTCTTAGCTATTAGCCTTGGTGCTTTTATTTTAAACACTTCAGAATTCGTGCCTATTGGGCTTTTAAGTCTTATAGCACAAGATTTTAATATGAGCGAAGCCAAAGTTGGTTTTCTTATTACAATGTATGCTTGGGTAGTCGCTTTGACTTCTTTGCCTTTAATGCTTCTCTTTTCTAAAGTTGAGCTAAAGAAGCTTTTGCTTTGCGTAATGGCTTTGTTTGTCGCAAGTCATATTTTATCTAGCCTAGCAAATGATTACATTACTTTAGTGATTTCAAGAATTTGCGTGGCTTTTTCTCACGCCCTTTTTTGGTCAATTGCCACTCCTATGGCAGTGCGTGCTGCTCCAGAGGGCAAACAATCACTCGCACTTAGCTTTGTTGTAACAGGAACCGCTATTGCCTTTATTGCTGGATTGCCATTAGGGCGTGTGATAGGCTTATATCTAGGCTGGAGAACCACTTTTTTAGCCATAGGAATTGTTGCTTTTTTAGTTCTGCTTGTTATTTGGAGAGTTTTTCCAACTATGCCAAGCACTGGAGGGGTTTCTATCCGAGAACTTCCACAAATCCTTAGAACCCCACATTTACTAAGCATTTATCTTTTAACGATTCTTTTAACCACTGCACATTTTACCGGATATAGCTATATTGAGCCTTTTTTAGCCCAAATTGCACACTTTGATAAAACAGAAATCACACTCCTTTTAGTCGCCTTTGGAGCTGTTGGATTTTTAGGTAGCTTTTTATTTACAAAATATCACGATAATCACATTTTAGGATTTACTTATTTTGCTCTCTTTGGAATTATGGCTAGTCTTTTTGTGTTGCAAATTTTTGCCTATAGTGGCTTTAGCATAGTGTTTATTTGTATTTTTTGGGGATTGTGTATCACAATCTTTAATCTAACTTTTCAATCCAAAATCATTCACTTAGTCCCCAAAGCCACCTCCATTGCAATGTCAATGTTTTCTGGGATTTACAATATAGGAATTGGTAGTGGAGCATTTATTGGTGGAATCGTCATAGATAAGCTCGAAGTAGGCTACATTGGATATGTAGGCGGATTTATTGCGCTACTTGGTTGTATTTATTATCTTTTAATGAAAAGGGTTTAATTCAAGCCAAATTTTGCCTTTATGGCTTTTGGATTTCCTATATTTTCTTTTAAAAAACAAACTTTACAAATCATTCATTATTTTAAGCTTTTTTAAGTTATATTAAATAGTTTTCCTAAAAAAGGTCGCAAATGTATCCTATAAATTTACCCGAAGAGGAACTAAAAAATAAAGTCGCCACCGACTTTTTTAGCCCAAATCCACAGAGTAGAAGCATAAAGCTTGATAAACAAGCAAAAGAGATTCTAAAAAATCTAGATTCTACACAGATTTTAGGGCGTGTTGATTTTTGCGTGAGTTTCAATGCACAAACACTCTTTCAGCCTATAAACTTCCTATGGGCTGAAGCCAAAAAAGGCAATAAAGCCGACATTATCGAATCTTTTATCCAGCTAATCCTAACCATAGGCAAAGAAAAAACCTATGAAAACAATCTCCCGCCTATTTTCTTAGGAGCATTTGATTGCCAAAAGATAGCCTTTATTCCTTATCACGAGCTCGATCATATTTTCGCACAAAACGACTTTAATTGGAATGTTACCCCAAGCAATCACGATAGCAAAGAATTTAAACAACTCCACGCACTCACAAAACATCTCTTAGAATCCAAAAAACTACAATTTTCTTTTACAAACGATTGCAAAGAACTCCAAGACTTCATACAAGCAAATTTTACAATCCACAACACAAGCATCACCAAAATCCCCATAACCAAAAACAATTTCACCACCATTTACCAAAAATGGCTCCAAAGTGTCGCGCCTAGCATTAGCATTGATTGGGAAAATGAAAAGCCAGACATTCTAAGCAGTGATTTTTATCTAGCCGATCTTTTAAGCGAAAATAACAACACAAAAGAGATTCTCAAATCTCTTAGAATCTTATTGCAAAGTGATTCCTACAAAGTCAAACTCGAAAAACGCGCAAATAGCACGAGTTTTAATTTCACAGAGTTTGGCTTTAATGATCACCAAAAAGCACACACAGAGTTTTGGAATCTTTATGAACGCCCACCAAAAGAAGAGTATTGGGGCTATATCATAGAACGACGCGATTTGCTTGTGCCAAGCGATATACGCGAGAGAAAAGGTGCATTTTTCACCCCACAAATTTGGGTAAGTAAAGCCCAAAATTACTTAGAAAAAGCCTTAGGCGAAAACTACCAAAGCGAGTATTATATTTGGGATTGTGCTGCAGGCACAGGCAATCTCCTAGCAAATCTCACAGAATCCGCCTCTTTATACGCCTCCACGCTTGATAAATCAGATGTTGAGATTATGCAAGAGCTCTCAGCAAATGGCACATTAAGCTTACTTCCTAGACATATTTTTCAATTTGATTTTTTAAACGATGAGTTTTTTGACAAGCCCTGCACCAAACACACAAAAAGCGGACTAGATCCTAAATGCCAAGATTGTGTAAAATCCAAACTCCCAAAATCCCTGCAAGAGATTCTAAAAAATGAGGAAAAACGCAAAAAGCTAATTATCTTTATCAATCCGCCCTATGCGGAAGCAAGTTCAGGAAACACTGCACTTGGCAAAGGAACAAACAAGCCAAATATTCAGGATACTATGATTGGTGGGAAATATAAAGAAATTTTAGGTAGAGCAAATAGAGAACTTTTTGTGCAGTTTTTTATGAGAATTTATAAAGAAATTCCAGATGCTATCCTGGCTAGTTTTTCAAAGTTAAAATACATAAATGGCAGTGCTTTTGCAAGTTTTAGAAATACCTTTAATGCAAAATTTTTAAAGGGCTTTATGGCGCCAGCTTACACCTTTGATAATGTTAAGGGAAATTTCCCCATAGGCTTTCTTATATGGAATTTAGCTCCGCATAAAGCAATAAAAAATATCACACTAGATATTTTTAATGACAATGGAACAAGTTTAGGAAAAAAGAGATTTTATGCAACACTAGATAAGCAAAGCATTAATAAATGGTTGAGTATTTTTAGCAACGAAACAAACAACATAATTGGTTGGCTTGGTGCGGGAGCTCCCGATTTTCAAAATCAAAAATATTTATGCTTTCTCAACAGAAAAGGCACAAGAATGGTACCATATGCTCCCATTAATGCAAGAAATCTCATACAGTCTTGCATTTATCTTTCTGTCCGCCATTGTATCAAAGCCACTTGGATAAATGATAGAGATCAATTTCTCTACCCAAACAACAAATGGGAGCAGGATTCTGTGTTTCAAAGCGATTGTCTTGCCTTTATGCTTTTTCATGGACAAAATAGAATCACAAGTAAAGTTGGTATAAATCACTTTATACCCTTTAGCGAAAAAGAAATAGGAGCACATGAAGCCTTTGAGTCGCATTTTATGCGAGATTTTTTGCAAGGCAAGATTAAGCACGATTGTGCGACAAACAAAGATTCCAAACAAAGCCTTTTTGGCGATGATGATATAGCATTTATCCCAACTAAGCCACTCACTTTTAGCCAAGAAGCACAAGAAGTGCTAAATGCAGGAAAAGAACTTTTTAGACACTATCATGCACAAGCAAAAGAGGACAAAGACTACAATCCAAATGCCTCACTCTATGATATAAAAGCCCACTTTCAAGGCTTTAATGACAAAGGCAAAATGAATCCTCCACAAAAAGCCGACGATGAAGTCTATAAACAAAAGCTAGGAGAGCTCAACTACGCCCTAAAAGTATTAGCCAAAAACATAGAAGTAAAAGTCTATGAATATGGATTTTTACTCCCTTAAATTATTTTTATCAAATAGATTCTTTTTGTAAGAATTCTAAAACTCAAAAATATTAAAGAATCTCTTGGCTCGCTCACTTTTAGGATTAGTAAAAAATTCTTGTGGAGTAGCGATTTCAGCGATTTTTCCACTATCAAAAAACACGATTCTATCTGCGACATTTTGGGCAAATTTCATTTCGTGAGTAACAAGAATCATCGTCATACCTTGCGTTGCAAGTTCTTTGATAACTTCTAGCACTTCTTTAACCATCTCAGGATCCAAAGAAGCAGTAACTTCATCAAACAACATCATTTCAGGATTCATACACAACGCCCTTACAATCGCCACTCGCTGCTTTTGCCCACCGCTTAATTCCTTAGGATAAGAATCCTTTTTATGTGCCAACCCTACCCTTTCTAAAAGCTTGATTGCTTGAGTAGTAACTTCCTCTTTTTTGCGTTTTTGCGCTTTACAAGGCGCTAGGAGAATATTATCCAAAACGCTCAAATGCGGAAACAGCTCATAACTTTGAAAAACCATTCCAATCTTTTGGCGAATCTTGCTCCAATTAATCTTTGAATCATTTACCGCATTAATCACTTCTCCATTAAAAGTAATGCTCCCACCATTAATACTCTCCAAACCATTGATGCAACGCAAAAATGTGCTTTTTCCGCACCCACTAGGTCCCAATATCGCACAAACTTCGCCTTTTTTGACTTCCAAAGATACCGAATCAAGCACCAAAGTATCGCCAAATTTCTTAACCAAATTTGAAACGCTTAACAAAACTTCATTACTCATATGATTTGACATTTTTTTCCTTATACAAGTTTCTTTTCTAAATGCTTAGCAAAAAGCGACAAAGGATAACAAAGTAAAAAATACAAGGCAAAGATTCCACCATAAACCCAAAAACTTGCCTGTGGATAATGAATGAGATTGACTTCAATAATTTGTTGTCCCACCTTTAACATATCGCTAACTCCAATGAGCGCAGCTAGTGAAGTTGTTTTTATCATACGAGTAAAAAGATTCACCAATGGAGGCAAAAGCCTTCTAAAGCTTTGAGGCAAAATAATAAAGATTTGAATTTGAATCTCGCTTAAGCCCAAAGCCCTTCCACTCTCGCTTTGATGCCGTGGCAAACTTGAAATCGCTCCACGCACTAAATCTCCCATTTCTGCAATACCCCATAAACTAAAGACAAGAATACACGCTCCTATTCCATTAAGATTTAAAAATGATGAAAATCCAAAATAAACAATAAAAAGCCACGCTAGAATCGGAATAATACGAATACTCTCCAAATAGAAACGGCACAAAAAGCTCAAAAATCGGTTGGGCAAAGTCATCAAATACCCAAGCACAAAACCAAAAATACAAGAAAAGAAAATCGCAATAAAGGCGATTTGAAAAGTTACAAAAACACCTTGCAATAGGCGCAAAATATTTTGAGAATCAAAAAGAATTTCCATTACGCCATTTTCCTTTTATAGTATTTCTCCAAAGCCAAAAATAAAAATGAAAGTGGCAAAAGCACGACAAGATAGCATAAAACAAGCAACAAAAGCGTTTCATTTGTCTTATAATAGCTACCGATTAAATCTTTAGTGATATACAAAATATCGGCTAATGCAATCGCGCTCACCACTGATGTTTCTTTTAGTAAAAAGATAGCATTAGCTCCAATAAAAGGCAAACTCACTGCCAAACTTTGAGGCAATACCACATAAAACATTAATTGCATTTCACTTAGCCCCAAGCTTCTGCCTGATTCTAACTGAATCCTCCCTACTGATTCTAGCCCTGCACGAAAAGATTCCGCCATATAACTTCCACCCAAAAAAGCAACTCCAATTAAAGCACAAGTATAACCTGTAAGTTGCAATCCAATCTGTGGCAATCCATAATACAAGAAAAAAAGCTGAATAAGCAAAGGGGTGTTGCGAGATAATTCAATATAAGTTTGGCATAGCGTGCTTAAAAATCGCACTCTATAAAATTGCACCAAAGCAATAAAAAAGCCAAGCAAAATAGAAAATATAATCCCAAAAAAAGACAAATGTAAAGTAAGCCACAAAGCTTCTCCAAAAATAGGAATTGCATTTTTAATAAATTCCAAATCTAAATATAAAGCAGTCAATAAAATCCTTAAGATGATTCAATACAAACTTAGTCTAATCAAATAATTTTAGATAAATTATACAAAAAATACCATTAATTTTTCGTATCTTTAAGTCTCTTTTGATAGAATTTTATCCCAATAAAATACCTTAAAAATCAGGGGGCATTATGACTTATCTTTATGTCAAAATCTTTCACATTATTTCTTTTGTTAGCTGGATGGCTATGTTATTTTACTTGCCGCGTCTTTTTGTCTATCACACCGAACACAAAGACAACAAGGGCTTTTGTGAAGTTATTAAAATCCAAGAATCAAAACTTTATAACTTCATCGGCTACCCAGCAATCATCTGCACACTACTCTCTGGAATCTGGCTTTTAATGCTAGAACCAACTTGGCTTCAAGGCGGTTGGCTTCACGCAAAAATCTCACTCATTGTGATTCTTGTGATTTATCACTTTAGTCTCTATCGTTTTATGATTGCTTTTAGGGAAGATAGATGCCAAAAAAGCGGAAAGTTTTTCCGAATGTATAATGAAGTGCCAACTCTAATTTTAATCATTGTTACTTTCCTTGTTATTATCAAACCCTTCTAAAAAGGTCTAAAGAATGAAAAACAATAAATTATGGGGAGGGAGATTCCAAGAAAAGGCATCTGAAATACTTGATTTATTTAATGCTTCACTTCCTTTTGATAAAAAACTTTACAAACAAGATATTTTAGGCTCAAAAGTCCATTCACAAATGCTTAGCCATTGCGGGATTCTCGCCCAAGAAGAATCACAGCAAATCTGTCAAGGCTTAGAACAGATTCAAGCAGAAATAGAAAAAGGTGAATTTACCTTTGATATTAGCGATGAAGATATTCATATGGCAGTGGAAAAACGCCTTATAGAAATCATTGGAGAAGTGGGCAAAAAACTTCACACTGCGCGCAGTAGAAATGACCAAGTTGCCTTAGATTTTCGCCTTTTTGTGCTTGATTCAAATCGACAAATCCGCGCCCTTCTTTTAGAACTCATTCAAACCTTACTTGACATTGCCAATTTGCATACCACAACCATACTCCCAGGAATGACACATCTCCAACACGCACAACCTGTAAATTTTGGCTTTTTAATGTGTGCTTATGCTTGTATGTTTGTGAGAGATTTTGAGCGATTAAGCGATTCATTTAAGCGCAACAATTACTGCCCACTAGGAAGTGCTGCATTAGCAGGAACGCCTTACAAAACCGATCGATTCTACACTGCAAAAGCACTAGGTTTCACCGCTCCCACACTTAATGCCACTGATAGCGTAAGCGATAGAGATTTTGCACTTGATTTTCTCTATGATTTAAGCTTGATTGCTATGCATATTTCAAGAATGGCAGAAGAGCTTGTTTTGTGGAGTAGCTATGAGTTTAGATTCATCACACTTAGCGATTCTTATTCAACTGGAAGCTCAATTATGCCACAAAAGAAAAATCCTGATGTTCCTGAACTCCTTAGGGGCAAAAGTGGGCGTGTGTATGGGAATCTCTTTAGCCTACTTACTATCATGAAAGGCTTACCACTTGCATACAATAAAGATACGCAAGAGGATAAAGAGGGGGTTTTTGATAGCTTTGAAACCTTAGAAATCTCTCTTAAGATTCTAAATGACTTACTAAAAACAATGCAAATCAATCCCAAAGAAATGAAAGAAGCTTGTCAAAAAGGACATTTAACCGCAACTGATTTGGCGGATTTTCTTGTGCAAAGCTGCAATATTCCCTTTAGAGAAGCGCACCATATCACCGGAAAAGCGGTCGCTTATGCCGAAAGTCTCAATAAAGACTTAAGCCAACTTAGCGCGCAAGAGCTTTGTAGTGTTGATTCTAAAATCCCGCCAAAAGCTCACAATGCACTAAATTTGGAAGCTTCAATGAATAGCCGTGATTCTTATGGTGGCACTTCCACAAAAGCCACACAAACTCAAATCCAAAGTTTATTAGCGTGGCTACAAATCGCTAAAAGCGGAGAATGCAATGAGCGATAAACAACAAAAAATTATTTCAATGTTTGATGATATTGCAAGTAGCTATGATTTAGCAAACCGCGTAATGAGCTGTGGAATCGACATTGCTTGGAGAAAAAAGGCTTGTAATCTTGCCTTTAGAAATCTCTCTACAGAAAACTTACAATCTCTAAAGATTCTTGATGTAGCTTGTGGCACAGGCGATATGATAACCCATTGGCAAAAAAACGCTAAAAACGCTGGAATCAATCTCCAAAAAATCGTGGGTGCAGATCCAAGTAGCGGTATGCTAGAAGTGGCTAAAAAAAAGCTTCCCCAAATTGATTTTACACAATGTGAAGCTACAAAATTGCCCTTTTTAGATAATGAATTTGATATTCTCTCTATTGCCTATGGAATCCGCAATGTAGTAGAGCGCAAAAAAGCTCTAAGTGAGTTTGCAAGGGTGCTTAAGAAAGGGGGAATTTTGGTGATTTTAGAATTTACCAAATGCGAAAATCCTAAAATGCTAGAAAAATTTATGGGCTTTTATACCAAAAATATTTTACCCTTTGTGGGTGGAATCATCTCCAAAAATTACCGTGCTTACAAATATTTGCCCGATTCTATTGAAGAGTTTTTAACTGCAAATAAACTCAATTTAGAACTCCAAGAAAATAATTTTGAACCACTCTATACCAAATCATTTTCAGCAAATGTCTGCACACTATTTGTCGCTAGGCGTAAATAATAGAGCTTATTTTAAGCACTCATACACACTTTTGGCTAGATTTTTTGAAAGCACCTTTTCTAACTCTTCTAAACTAGCTTCTTTGATTGCTTCAAAACTTCCAAAATAGGATAAAAGTCGCTTTTGAGTTGCTTTGCCTATGCCTTTAATCTCTAAAATTTTGCTTTGTTGCATTGTTTTTTGTTTTTGCTTTTGGTGGAATGTGATAGCAAATCTGTGCGCTTCATCACGCAATTTTTGCAAAAACTGCAAACGCTTATCGCTACTACTTAATCGGTATTCTTGTTTTTTTTCATCACGCAAAATATCTAGCGCGCTACCCTTTGCCCTATGGGCTTTGGCATCAAGCTTTTCTTTGGCAATACCTATGACTTCAAGATTTACTCCTGCGCTACTTAGCAAATCTTTGGCTAAATTAATTTGCCCAATCCCCCCATCAAGCACCCACAAATCCGGTGGTGAATCAGTGCTAAAATCTGCGATTCGACGCTCTAGCATTTCGCGCATTTGAGAGTATTCATCACTACCTTCTAGTAAATAATGCCGATAAGATTCTTTAATAAACCCTTCTTCATAAACTACCATAGCTCCCACACACTGCTTTCCTCTATGATGAGAAGTATCAAAAATTTCAATTTTATAAGGAATACTCTGAAGAGAAAAAAGCTCTTTTAATGCTAACAATAAAGCTTCTTCATTAGTAACATTAATTTTCAAGGTTTCTCTAGCATTTTGCAATGCCAAATCACAAAGCTTCTTTTTATCTCCACTTTTTGGAAAATGAATAGGGATTTTCTTTCCTAATTGCTTAACTAAAAACGCTTCTAATTCCTCTCTTTTTTCGCCAAAATTATAAGGTATCAAAACCTGTTTTGGCTTGATAGGAAGTGTGTTACTATAATAATTAATCAAACTTTGCGTATAAACTTCTTCAAAATTTATCTCATATTGACTTTTAATAACATTACTCGCACTAGAGACAACCCTCCCCTCACGCACAAAAAATTTCACCAAAACGCCTCTATTCCCTTCACTCTCCAAAGCAAAAATATCCAAATCCTCCATTCTTGCAAAATCCACGCTTGAGAGCGGATTAATTTGCTTGATTTTGCTAATCCTATCCCTTAGCACCATAGCTTCTTCAAACCGCAAATTTTCAGATAAAAATTCCATTTTTTTTTCTAAAATACTTAAGATTTTTTTGGGATTATGGATACATTCTAAAGCCTTTTGTAAAATCTCTTGATAAGCTTCCTTGCTCACTTTACCCTCACAAGGAGCTAAACAACGCTTAATCTGATAAAACAAACAAGCTTTTTTTCCCTTAAGACAACTTTCTTTTTGTGCAAGAGTAAAAACTTCATAAAGCGAATCTAATAAATCCCTAGCACCACTAGAATAAGGTCCAAAATAACGAATATTTGGGCTTTTTAGAATCTTTCTTGTTAGCACAATACGCGGAAAATCAACGGACATATCTACGCACAAATAAGGGTAAGTCTTATCATCTCGCAAAAGGATATTGTATTTGGGTTTAAGCTGCTTAATAAATGAATTCTCCAAAATCAAGGCATCATTTTCATTTTCTACCACAATATAACGCATAAAAGCAATCTGTGAAACCATTTGCGTAATTCTAGCGCTTAAGTTTGGTGCTACAGAAAGCTTAGGAGTGAATCGAAAATAACTTTTTACGCGATTTTTTAGATTTTTTGCTTTTCCTACATAAAGCAATCTCCCCTCACTATCAAAATAATGATACACTCCACTTTGACTAGGAAGTTTCTTTAGGATTTCAAGTAAAGTATCATTAAGGGGCGATAACTTTTGTTCTAATGATTGCATACAATCACTTTTTTAATTTCTTCAAAGATTTCATAAATTTCTTGATTTTTTGCTAAATTTTCAAATTCTCCACTAGATAATTCACCATAACTAGCAACTTTATGTGTTGATTCTTGCAAGGATTTTTGATAAGCACTTTTACCCACAAATGCCTTTAAATACTTAATATCAAGCAATTTGTTTTGAATTTTTTGATATTGTTTTAATAACTGCTTTATAATTGTTAGTTTATAATCAAACTCTTGTTTAAAACAGGGATGCTTAAGAACGAAATATAAAATGCTATTTTTACTATAACAAAAATGAATCCCTTGGCGCAAACTAAAGGGTAACATCACGATAAAATGCTGAATTTGTTGATGTTGAGATAATTTTTTATACAAAGGATTATTGTAAAGATGAGACAAAATTTCACACGCTTTTTTCATTGCATAATTATAGCACATCTTGTTGCTTTTTTATTAGTAGGTTGTGGCTTCAAAGACGATCCATTTAACCCAAAAAGTGAGCAAATACAATAAAGGATTTTTATGCAATATGATGTAATTATTGTTGGCGCTGGGATTGCTGGACTATATGCAGCCTTAAATCTTCCCAAAAAACTTAAAGTGCTTATTCTCTGCAAAGATCAGCCTTGGGAGTGCAATACCTTTTATGCACAAGGTGGAATTGCCGTTGCCAAAAATCAAGCAGATATCCCCTTACATATCACAGACACTCTAAAGGCTGGAGCAGGAATGTGCAATGAAGATGCTGTTGCCACTCTTAGCAAAGAAAGCTTGGAAGTCTTAGAAGATTTAATTATACGCCAAACGCCTTTTGATAGAGATTCTAATGGGAATCTGCTCTTTACTAAAGAAGCTGCTCATAGCACTTCAAGAATTATTCACGCTGGTGGAGACTGCACAGGTCGTGTGCTACATAGCCATTTAATTGCACAAATCACACATACTTTATGGAAAAATGCTAGTGTTACTGAATTGCTTATTGATGATAATCACTGCTGTGGTGTGAGTGTGCTAACCAAACGAGGAAACTATAATCTCTATGCTAATAATGTTATTTTAGCTAGTGGTGGAGTTGGCGCACTTTTTGAATACCATACAAATGCCTATACCATTTCAAGTGAATTGCATGGAATGATTTTGGAAAATGGTTTAAAACTTAAAGATATGGAAATGCTACAATTCCACCCCACAGTTTTTGTTCAAACAACACACGCAAGAAAAATGCTTTTAAGCGAAGCTTTGCGTGGAGAGGGTGCATTTGTAGTGGATTTTTGGGGCAAACGATTTTTATTTGACTATGATTCTAAGGGCGAACTTGCACCGCGCGATAAGGTTGCACGCTCTATTTTTGACTACAAACTCAAACTCAAAGAAAAATACCCTAATGCAAAACCAGAAGAATTAGAAGTTTATTTAGATTTTAGCGCCTTTGATAAAGACTTTTTTTATGAGCGTTTTCCAAATATTGCACGCAATCTTAATTCTGCAGGCTTTGATGTTCCAAAAAATAGAGTTCCCATTTCTCCTGCATTCCATTATTGTATGGGAGGAATCCAAACAGACAATGTGGGCAAAGTTCTAGGAATGCAAAATCTCTATGCAGTAGGAGAATGTGCCTGCACAGGTGTGCATGGAGCTAATCGCCTTGCTTCAAACTCTCTTTTAGAAGGACTGGTTTTTTCTCGCCGTGCCACTCAAGATATTTTGGCTAATAGCCTCTCTTTTAAGATTAGAGAATTCCCTTTGCATACACAAATTCTCCAAAAAGAACAAGATGAGAATCTAAAAGCCCTTTTACGCCATTTAATGTGGAATAAAGTCGGAATTATTCGCAAAAAAAGCGGCTTAAATGAAGCCTTGGGTGGAGTGGAGGTAATGTTACAAAGTGGAATTGGAAGATTACTAAAATTACGCCTTTTAACAGCGCAAAATATCATTCAATCCGCACTTAAACGCGAAGAATCAATTGGAGCGCATTATATTCAATAATTTTTTACTAAAAAAGTTCAAAGATTTTTGTATTTTTTGCTATAATCCCTGCCACATCTATCATAGATTACACACTTTTTTAAGGATACTCCAATGTCTAATTCAACTTACCCCAAGGCAAAAAGTCTTCTTTTTGTTTCTAGCATTAAACCTGAAAATTTTAAACCCGGTTTTGAAAGTGAAGCAGATGCCATTATTTTGGATATAGAAGATTCTGTTCCAAAAGATCGCAAAGATGAAGGTAGGACTAACATTTTAAATTTTTGCAAACAAAATAGTCAATACAAATTTTTTGTGCGTATCAATGATGCACAAAGCCCATTTTTTGAAGATGATATGAAGTTTTTAAAAGAACTTGGCTTAGAAAAACTCCATGGCGTTATGCTAGCCAAAACCGAGCAAAAAGAACATGTAGAAGCTGTTAATGTAGCACTTGAAAAGATTCCATTGCTTTTGCTTATTGAAAGCGCAATAGGAGTGCAAAACATCAATATCACCGCTTCACAGCCTAATGTCAAACAACTTGCTTTTGGGGCATTTGATATGATTTTAGATCTAGGATTAAGAGATGGTGATGGCAAGGACTTTATGCTCAATTATGTGCGCACACAAATAGCTCTATCAAGCAGAATCAACAATCTTTTAGCTCCAATCAACCGTGTTTTCCCTAATACTAGAGATGAATCAAGACTTAAAGCAAATATGGAATTGGCTTATTCTATGGGCTTTGGTGGATCATTAACTTTTTATCCAAATCAACTCTCAATTATCAATACAATTTTTGCTCAAGGTAATAACCAAATTGAATGGGCAAAAGAAGTCATACAACTATCAAAACTTCACAAAGGAGAACCATTTAGTTTTGAAGGCAATGTTATAGATCTTCCTATGATTAAAAAAGCACAAGGTATTTTAGAAAGAAAATACTAAAAACCTAGAAGCTTAAAAGCTTCTAGGTTAAAGATTTTCTAGCATTTTTTGATAAGCGACTTTAGTCCCAGGTCGCACATTGCTCACAAGACTAAAAACAATAATAGCCAAAGAAGCCACTAAAAACCCTGGAATAATTTCATAGATACCCGTATGGGCAAAAAATTGTTTCCATAGCACTACTACAGCTGCACCACTAATCATTCCAGCAATTGCACCAATTCTTGTCATTCTACTCCAAAAGAGAGAGAAAACCATCACCGAACCAAAAGATGCTCCAAATCCAGCCCAAGCGTATGCAACAATACTTAAAACGCTAGAATCTTTATCAGTAGAGATAACAAAGGCAATCAAAGCAACCACAAGCACCCCAATCTTACCTAGGCGCAACACCATAGCATTTGAAGCTTCTTGTTTGAAAATCTTTTTATAAAAATCCTCTGCAATTGTTGAGCTAGAAACAAGTAATTGCGAACTAGCTGTGCTCATAATAGCCGCCAAAATTGCACTCAACAAGATTCCTGCCATCCAAGGATTAAACAATAACTGAGACATTACAATAAAAATCCTCTCTGGATCTGCTAAAGTAAGGTTAAATTTATTAATATAAGCTACACCTAGCATACCAATAAAACAAGCTGCAACAAGACAAATTACCATCCAACCTATACCAATAAATGTTGCTTGCGGAATATCTCTAGTAGATCGGATCGACATAAAGCGCACGAGAATATGAGGCTGTCCAAAATAACCAAGCCCCCAAGCAAGAGCAGAAATAATACCCACCAATGATACGCCACTAAACCATTGCAATCTCTCTTTTACTACAAAAGGTATTTTTGAAAATGCCAAAAGCAATGAATTTAAAGTTTCACCATCATTTGTTTCTACTGCCAATTCAAGCCTTTTAGCAAAATCTCTTGAAGTAACTAAAGAATTTAGATCTTGATTAAACAGTATTAAAATCTGTGCATCATTTCTAAGATTTTTATCAAGATTAGTAGCACTAATATTACGATCTTGAGTATTTTTGAGTGCTGCAATTAGTGATTGTATCTTTTCTTGAGATTCTGCAGTTTCAAGATTGCTTAGTATATCTGGGATTTGCGCTTGAATTTCGACAATCTTTTTACTTGAATCATCAGAAAGGCTAATGTATTTCTTTGCCTCACTCAAACCTCCAATGTGTGAAAGCATTACAACTGGCAAAGCAACAAGTGCTAAAAGCATTAATAAACCCTGAATCATATCTGTCCAACACACTGCCTTATAACCTCCAAAAAAGGTATAAGCCACAATAATTAAAGTTCCTGTAGAAAGCGCATAAGAATATTTAATCCCAAAAACTTCTTCAAAGAGTTTTGCCCCACTTACAAGTCCTGATGAAACATAAAAAGTAAAGAAAATAAGAATCACTACCGCACAAACTACGCGTAAGATATGTTTATCATCACTAAAGCGTGTTTCAAAATAATCCGGAATAGTTAATGAATCAGCTACAACACTTGTGTAAATGCGAAGTCTTTTGGCTACAAAAATCCAATTCAAACTAGCTCCTATAGTCAAACCAATGGCAATGTAACTATCAATAAATCCACTTACATACAAAGCCCCAGGTAAGCCCATAAGCAACCATCCACTCATATCCGAAGCTCCAGCGCTTAGAGCTGAAACCACAGGACCCATTGAACGACCACCCAAAAAATAATCTTCGCTACTTTTGTTTTGTCGATAAAAATAAAAACCTATAAACAACATTAAAGCTGCATAAGCAACAAACATAACTGCAATAGGCGTATTAATATTTGCAACTTCCATTTATTTTCTCCTTTTATTGTTTTAAAGCACGAATTCCTAAATTTCCATAGCGGTGATAAGATATACTTAAAGACTTTTCATTATGATAGAATAGGAATTCAAATCGACCATTTAAGAGTGGTTTTTCTCTAATAACTATCTTGGCTAAACTTGAAGCTTCTTTGTAGATTTCATCATTAACATTTGGTGCTAAATGATAGCGGATTCTCTCATAATCTGAAATTTTACTTACAAAATCCTCTTTTACTTCTTTTAAAAACTTAACTTTAAAACCAAGTTTTTGACATAATTCTTTTGCGCTTTCCATATGAGAATTTTCATCAAAACTCACCAAAAGTTCTATTTCTGCTATATTTGCCGCCAAGACAACCCCTAAAATATCTCTTAAGCTATCTTCTTTGCAAACCCTATAAGCTAGATTCTTAATCTTAGTATAAGAGAATAGATTATCCTCGCCCCTAATACCCACATAATCTTTTGCTACAGAAAATTCGTTTTTATAATGATAGGCATAAGATTGTGCCATTTTATCAAGCTCATTAAAGCCCAAGCTCTTAAGAGTTTTTGAAAAATTATTTTCAAGCAAATTGCTATCTGCTTCTTTTTGAGTGATTTCTAAAAATTGCGTGATGTAGTTATAAATTCCTACTTTTCTACCAAACCCTATAGCTGATTTTTTAACTCCACCAAAAGGCTGACGAAGCACTATAGCACCAGTAGTTGGCTTATTGATATAAATATTTCCTGCTTCTATATGCGTATGGAAATATTCCCATTCTCTCTCATCAAGACTTTCAAAACCAGCTGTCAAGCCATACCCAGTAGAATTAACTATTTCAATGGCTTCCTTGAGATCTTTTGCCCTCATAACACTAAGAATTGGCGCAAAAAGCTCTGTCATATATGTAAAATCACCTTTCTTAGTGCCATATTTTATGCCCGGACTCATTAAATGCTTATTATCATCTATAAATTTTGGTTTTAACGCCCATTCTTCATAAGGCTTCAATTCATCCAAGGCTCTTTGGACCTTTGGATCAATTTCATCACAAAGTGCTGCAATTTTATTTTTAAACTCAAAAGGTGAGCCAACTAGCATAGATGAAGCTGCATCTACAAGGGTTTTTTTGAATTCCGCATCTTCATAAACCTCATCCTCAAGAACAAGCAAAGAAGTAGCTGAACATTTTTGTCCTGAATTTGAAAAAGCAGAATGAATAATATTTTTAATCGCACTATCTCTATCAGCAAATTTTGAGACAATAGTCGCATTTTTACCACCAGTTTCCGCACTTAAAAGCAAGGTTGGATTAGCTTCTAGCATCTTATAGGCAGTCTCTTCTCCTCCTGTTAGAATAGCAAATTTTACAGCTTCATTTGTGAGTAAATATTTTGAAACATCACTTCCCTTTGAAGGCAAGAAAATAAGAGTATCTTTTGGAACTCCAGCTTCCCATAAACACTCACATATCATATACCCTGTAAGTGTTGATAAAGATGAAGGTTTATAAATCACTGCATTACCTGCTGCTAAAGGGGCTACTATCGTGCCCACTGAGATTCCAACAGGAAAATTCCAAGGAGCAATTGTTACCCCAACGCCTTTAGGGGCAAATTTTGTTTTTGGATTTTGCTTGATTAATGTAGCCAAAGAATGAGGATAGAATTCAGTAAAGTCAATAGCTTCACTCACTTCAGGATCAATCTCTAAAAAAGTCTTTCCTACTTCTAGGGCTGCAATTCCTATTAAATCCCCTCTTTTTTCTCTCATAATCTTAGCTGCCTTAGCTAAAATTTGATGAATCTCATCAAAACTTTTTTCTTTAAATTTAGAATTTTTAGCAACTTCTAAAGCTTGTTTAATTTCTTTTTCACCGGCTAAATGCACTTTTGCAATTAAACGATTTTTAATCTTATCTTTTACTTCTATGTGCTTTAAATCTGCCTTTTTAATTACTTCAGAAATCACAGGATAGACTTCATAAGCTTCTAAATTTTCATATTTTTCTTTGATTTTTTCCGCCCACTCTCTATTTTGAGGCAAAATAAAATCCGTGTCGCTTTCATTTTTGAAAACTTTAGTTTCATAAGCACTCTTAATAGTTTGTTCTTTGTTTCTATCTTGTATTCTGTGTGTGCTATTATCTAAGTTTTTGATACCTTCAAGGCTTTTTAGAAACAACTCTTTTTGTGTTTGCCAATTTGCATCACCCACTTTTAAATTGAAGAAATATCGCATAAAATTATCTTCACTTGTATTTTCATCAAGTCTTCGAACAAGATAGGCTATGGCGTTATTAAAATGCGCTTCATCGCACACTGGTGCATACAAAATAAGATTATGAAGTTTAGAAATCTCATACGAACATTGCAAACTCATACCCTCAAGCATTTCAAAGGTGAAGCTATCAAATGCATTTGCTTTTTTGATTCTTGTATAAGCATAAGCTATTTCAAAGATATTATGGCTTGCTATACCAATGTTGATATATTTATAATTTTCATCTTGCAGGATAAAATCAAGCATTTTATTATAATTGCTATCTGTGTCAATCTTTTTATAGAAAGTAGGAAGCTCCCATCCTCTTTGACTAGCAATTGTCTCCTCACTTTCCATATTTGCGCCTTTTACAAAGCGAATCTTAATGGGTTTTTTACCCTCTTGCACTCTTTGTTTTGAAAAAGCAAAGAGTTTTTTGAGGTATTCATAAGAATCGGGTATATAAGCTTGTAAAACAATACCTGCTTTAATATTAAATTTAGAAAGACTTTCCATAAATGCAGCAACTGTTAGCTCAAGATCTCTAAATTCCTCCATATCAAGGTTAATAAATTTTTCTACACCTTGCCTTTTTTCTTCAGCTTCAGCTAGAGCATAGAGATGATCTAATCTTTTTACCACTTCATCTTTAGAATATTTAAAATCTATAATATTAATCTGTGAAAAAATGGTAGTTATCTTAATAGAAATATATGTAATATAACTTGATTGCAAGGCTTCTTCATATTTTCGGATTCTATATTGTGATTCTGCTTCACCTAAGACCTCCTCACCAATTAGATTCACATTTAATGTAATGTGATCATTTTGTTTTCTTTTTTCTATATGAGGTTTCAAAAAGCCTTTATCTGCATCTAGCACCATAGCACTTGTATCTTTTCTTAAATGAGAAACAAAAAAGGGCACCGAAATATTTGGTGCAAATCGACCCAAATTAATAAAACTATAAAGCAAAAACTTCTCAAAAGGCGAGAAAAAATCTGCTATACCAAATTTATTCAAAGTATGCTCTATTAATTCAAAAGAAGCTCTTTTATCTTTACATCTAAAAGATCTATCAAGAAGCTCTATAAGCATAACTTTATTTTTAGGATTGTTGAGCAATTTTTGCATTTTGCTGTGAAATTCTCGCTCACTTTGTGAAATATTTGCTTCAATCTTGCTTTGTAGCTCTTCAGCAAATTTAAGAGATTCTTCTATTATTTGTTTCATTTATAACTCCTTAAGGTTATTTTTAAATACATTTATCACCATTTTACAAAAAATTACAAAAACGCCAATAAGGTTCTATAAAAGTTATCTTATTTTAACCAATATGTATGTTTTAGTAACATCAATATTTTAAGTATGTTATAATTTAAGATTAATTTCAACATCAATTTAAGTGAGATTATGGGTTATATTATTTTTGTAGCAACAATATTTTGCATTTATATGCGTCCCTTTAAGTTGCCTATATGGGTTTTTAGCACACTTGGCGCAATGTGTGTTTATAGCTTAAATGTAGTTAGTCTTAATAATATAGCACTTGTTTGGGAAATCACCAAACCCAGCACTTTAGCACTCATTGGACTTATTCTTTTTAGTCTTGCTTTTGAAAAGCTTGGATTCTTTTCTCATCTTGCTTCATATATCATTCCTAATACACATTGCATTCAAACTTGGAAATTTTTTGTATTGCTTATCATTTTAGGCAGTATAGTGAGTATGGTTTTTGCCAATGATGGAGCAATTTTAGTGCTAACTCCACTTGTATTAGCACTTTTCAACAAAATAGACTTTAGCAAACAAAAACATATCACCCCAAAAATAAAATTTTTTGCTTCTTTCTCGCCTCTTGTGGTTTTCTTGCTTCTTATTAGCTTTATTAGCGATTTTGCTTCTAATGTCTTTATTATTTCTAATCTTACTAATATTATCACAGCAGAAATGTTTAAAATCAGCTTTTTGCACTTTGCTATGATGATGGCGCTACCTCAAATTTTTGGAATATTTGTCTTTATCATCATTGCTTGGATTTGTTTTAGGCAATTCTTGCCACACACTCTCCATTTTAAACCAGACACTCCGCTTAGTGATAATGTCAATTCCAATCCAAATTCAAACCACAAGCCCTCCAAAATAACTCTTGTTTTATGCTATATCTTAATCATTATTTTGTTTATAGGCATCACTCTTGGGCAACACTATGGCATAGAACTCTATATCTTTTTATTTGGCATTAGCCTTATTGCACTCATCTATGCAAAAGCTTTAGATTTGATTCAAGTTAAAACTTTATTAAAAGAAACTCCTTTTTCTGTGGTGATTTTTAGTTTTGGACTTTTCGTTGTTGTCTTTGGCGTGAAAAATGCAGGTTTTTTAGATACTATGCAAATTATTTTTGATTCTATAGACTTAGCACCACTTTTAATGCAAATCTTTAGTGTTGGAATCTTCTCAAGCCTTGGTTCTAGCATTATAAATAATCTTCCTATGGCGCTCTTAGGTAATCTCACACTTCAATCTTTTGAACTTAATTCACTACACACTCAAATCCTTGCATTTGCACACTTACTAGGCTGCAATATAGGCTCCAAACTCACACCCTTAGGATCACTTGCTACCCTACTCTTTTTGCTTAAACTTAAAATCTACAATATCAAAATTTCACTCCTACAATACATAATTTTTGCTTTTATTCTTGTTTTTTTTGTTCTTCTAGTTTCTCTTTTTGGACTATGGATTAGTGCAATGATTTTTTATTAATTCCCTTTAAATCAACACTAAATCCTTACAAACCTTTAATTTGAATTAATTTTAGTGTAAAATCACATTTTTATTTCAAATTTATTTCAAATCATCACAAAAACTAACAATGAATACATATAACACTTTGGCGTGGTTAAATTTCTTTATTGCTAATGTGCGTGATGGCTTAGGTCCTTATCTAGGCATATTTTTAAAAAATTATCATTTTTTAGAGGGGCAAATTGGGCTTATTGGCACAATTACTTCTCTTTGTGCATTGCTTGGGTTAATTGTGTGGAGTTTTTCTTGGGTTGTTTTTAGACATCTTGCACAAGTGCATTTTTGAATCTAGGATTTGCTGAAATGTATCGCGTGGTGTGTATAATGCCAAGTTTAATTATTTGTTATAGGAGATATGTATGAAATACAGATATTTAGGCAATAGTGGGCAAGTTATCCCAAATATGATGCTAGGAACTGCGACATTTGGAGGCAGCACAGAGCTTTTCAAAAAATGGGGTAGCACTCAAGTAGATGAGGCTAAGGCTTTGATTAAAGTGTGTATGGATTTAGGGTTTAATGCCTTTGATACCGCGGATTGTTATTCTCTTGGAGATTCTGAAATTATTTTGGGACAAGCCCTTAAGGATTACAAAAGATCTGAAGTTTTTATCTCTACAAAAACAGGTATGTGGATGAGCGATAATCCAAATGACATCGGCACTTCAAGATCAAAGATTTTACAAAGTATTGAAGCCAGTTTGCAGAGATTACAAACTGATTATATTGATTTGTATCATTTACATTGCTATGATGCAAGAACTCCACATATAGAAGCCTTGCAAACACTTAATGACTTAGTCAAATCAGGCAAAATACGCTATTTTGGGGTGAGCAATTATTCAGGTTGGCATTTGATGAAAATGCTTAGTGTTGCAGATGCCTATAATCTCCAAAGACCCGTGGTGCATCAAGCGTATTATTCACTTGGTGCGAGAGAATTTGAAAATGAGTTAATGCCACTTGGCATAGAAGAAAAAATAGGCACACTTGTTTGGAGTCCTTTGAGTGGATCTCTGCTATCAGGTAAAATCACAAGAAGTAAGCAAAACATTGATGATTCTAGATTAGGAAGAGGCGGTGCTTGGGATATGGATAGAGAGCATTTATTAAGTATTGTAGATGAGTTAGAATCTATTAGCAAAGAAACTGGTCATTCAATAGCACAAATTGCACTTGCTTGGGTATTATCAAGACCGACAATTAGCTCCCTTGTGATAGGTGCTACAAAAGTTGAGCAATTAAAAGAAAATTTGCAAGCTAGCGAGTTACAACTTGATGCAGAACATATCAAAAGATTAGATAAGGCTAGTCAAACAAAATTGGCATATCCATATTGGCATCAGAGATTTACGGTAGATAACAGAGATCCTTATCCTGTGAATCTGTATTAAAATTATTAACAACAAAGCCCCAACAAGCACAAAATTTTGCTTGGTAATGGGCTAACACAAGAACCAAAAATGCGTGATATTTTCATCACAAGATTTATCCCATTAAGCTTTAATGTATTGAGTCTTGTTTTGTAGGATTTTTCACTTCTTTATGAAAAATTACGCTCATTATATCCGTGATATTTTGTGATATTTTGATATTTGTGAAATGTATGTAGATTTTTTTGTAGCCGTATTGTGCAATTCTTATATCGCTGAATATTTAAGCTTAGATTATATTTCTAATATATTGATATATTTTGATATAATAATATTTTGATTTTTAAATAAAGGATTGATTTATGTCAGTAAGTTTTTTAGAAAGCATAAAACTTTTTTGTTTGTATTTTGTCGAATTGTCTGTTCTTTTTGTTGCGGTGCAAATGCTTATAGCTCTAATCCAGCAAAAATATCAGAATCTATTCAAAAATCATTTGCAAAAAGATTCGTATTCTAGCTATATCAAATCTATCTTGCTTGGTGCTCTTACACCTTTTTGCTCTTGTTCTACTATACCTTTGCTTCGTGCATTGCTTAAGGCAAATGTAGCTTTTGGTGTTTGTATTGCTTATCTTTTTACTTCGCCTCTTATTAATCCTATCATTGTTGTAATGTTATTTTTAGCTTTTGGATTTAAAATCACTCTAATCTATGTTATTATCCTTTGTGTTGCAATTTTTATTATTTCAATTTTGCTACAAACCCTAGATACAACAACATTGTTAAAACAAGATTTTAGGCAAGATTCTATACACACAAAGCCTTCAATTTTTACTTCTAATAAGCCTACCAAGCTTACTTCATTTAGCACCATAAAGCTACAAGCAGGGAGTTGTTGTAACAATGAAACTTCAAGCCAAAATTGCTGTGAAAACACAAAGAATATATCTATCAAAAACCTTTTTTATCAAAGTCTAAAAGATTATAAAAAACTCATTCCATATATTGCCATAGGTATGGGGATAGGAGCTTGTATTCATGGATTTGTGCCACAAGAATTTATCCAAAATCACTTAAGTAATTTTGGCTTTTTGGGTGTGGTTTTTGCGGCATTTATTGGAGTCTTGCTATATATTAGAGTGGAAGCTATTATTCCCATTGGTTTGGCTTTGCTTGGAGTGGGTGTGCATGAAGGCATAATCTTTAGCTTTTTGATAGCTGGTGCTGGATGCTCTTTGCCTGAACTTATTCTTTTACAAAGTATATTTACAATGAGATTCCTAGCAATTTTTGTTAGTTTAATTCTTTTTATTGCCATAGGTTTTGGTGGCATTATGTATCTTATATAAAGGTGATAAGATGGACAAAATGAATGCTTTTCTTAATCTCATAGGTGCTCTTAATGATGAAACTCGTGTAATAATTTTGGCATTTTTACAAAATCATGGTGAGCTTTGCGTCTGTGATTTACAAAACGCACTTGACTTAAAGCAATCTCGCCTTTCAAGACACTTAAAGATTCTAAAAGATTGTGGATTTTTATATGTCAAACGCAAAGGCACTTGGGCATATTATGGCATTAATGAGAATCTTTCTATATTTCACATAGAATGCCTAAAGGCTATACAGGAACTTCAATTATCATTACCGCCATTGCAAAAAATTACTTGCAATAACCACAAAGAATGATAAGCTACTTATAGCGTGTATCTAGCTTCTCATAACCGCCCTAATCAACTCTCCTTTAAGTAAAAATACAATATAATACCCCACATCAAAACCTAACAGCAGGGAATCCTATGGCAAAAATGACATTTTTGGAGTTAGCAAAGCAGATTTTGCAAGAAGCTAAGCGACCTATGACTTACCAACAAATATGGGATCTAGCTGCACAAAAGGAACTTACGCAATCCTTAGACAGCACAGACAAAACGCCTTGGCAAACCTTAGCAGCACAACTTTATCTCAATATTAAAAGGCAAGATTCTATCTTTTTCATTGCTACCAAGCGACCTACCACCTTTTGGCTCAAATCTCGCAAAGATGAACTCAAAGAAGATGTGCAAGAACTCATCACCAAAGAAGAGACAGAAAGCCTAAAAAACACCAAGTATAAAGAGCGAGATTTGCACCCTTTACTTGTGTATTATCTCGCAAATGCAACTGAATTTAGATTGCAATGCAAAACAATCTATCACGAAAAAAGCAAAAAACAAATAAGTGGCAAAGACAAATGGGAAAACCCCGATATTGTGGGCGTTTATATACCTTTTAATGATTATGAACCCCAAACCCTTGAAATCCTCAAACATATCAATCACAATGTGTGCAGTCTCTTTTCGTTTGAATTAAAAGTCAAGGTAAATTTTGGGAATCTAAAAGAATCTTATTTCCAAGCAGTTTCTAATTCCAGTTGGGCAAATGAAGGTTATTTGGTGATTTTTGAAGACATAGAAGATGGTGTGCTAGAGGAATTAAGGCGACTTAATGCAAGTTTTGGGATAGGAGTGATTAAGCTAGAGGCAAATCCTTTGGATTCTCGAGTGTTGTTGTCGGCAAAAAGAAGCGAGATTGATTTGCAAACTATGGACAGACTTGTGGATTCAAATCCTAATTTTAGGGAGTTTGTAGCGGATATCAACAAACAAATCAAAGCCGGAGCGGATACAAAAATCCAAGCTTGTTTTGATGAGGTGCTCGAGGAAGAAGCCCTAGAAAAATATCTCAAAAACACCATATATTTAGACTAAGTAAGGAAAGAAAATGAATAATGTTGAAATGTTAGTGCTTGACTTTGGGAGTCAATACACACAGCTTATCGCTAGGAGACTTCGGGAGTTTGGCGTTTATACCGAGATTGTGCCTTATTTTGAAAGTATAGATTCTATCAAGGCTAAGAATCCTAAGGGTATTGTTTTAAGCGGTGGTCCTGCTAGTGTGTATGAAGAGGGGGCATATAAGCCTGATAACAAAGTCTTTGAGCTTGGCATTCCTGTGCTTGGGATTTGTTATGGTATGCAATATATCGCGTATCATTTTGGCGGTGCGGTGGTGCGAGCCAAAGAGCAGGAGTTTGGCAAGGCACAATTAGAGATTTTAGCTACTGATACAGCACTTTTTGCAAATGTCAAAAATAATTCTGTTGTGTGGATGAGTCACGCTGATAAGGTAGAAAAAATCCCGCAAGGCTTTAGTGAATTAGCCAAAAGTGGCAATACGCATTATTGTGCCATAGCAGACACAAAGCGTCAAATCTATGCTTTGCAGTTTCACCCTGAAGTCGTGCATAGCGAGTGTGGTGGGGAGATTCTCAAAAATTTCGCGGTGAATATTTGCAGAGCAGATACAAGCTGGAATATGAAAAATTTTATCACCTATGAGATAGATAAGATTCGTAAAATCACAGGGATACTATCCCAAACACCCACATTCCAACGCACCGAGGATCGCGCGCAACAAGAGCAAATTTTTGCCCTATGGCAAGAGAGCTTCACAAAAACACACGGATTTATGGGAGCAAAATTATTAGAGCATATTGCCACGACGCTAAAACAACGCATTCATAATTCAGAGCATTTTTTTGCCAGAAAAGATGATGTAGGAAATGTAAGTGCCTTTGGCTTTTGCGTGTATGTAGAGGATACAAGTGGCTATGCGTGCAATTTTGAGTGTTATATCATCGATAGAAATCTAACACAAAAAGAAGTAACGCAATCTTTTTTAGATACGCTTATGCAATTTCAAAATGCACAGAGCTTCCACACACAATGGGATACACACGACAAAAAAGGGCTAAAGGTTTTTAGCGAACTTGGTTTTGAAAAAGGTGCGGTATGTGGTGATATGGTGGAGTTAGGTTTGGATTGTGTAGCGACGAATACAGCGCCACTACAACGATGTGGTTGGATTTATCAAGGGTATAATGCCTCCGATAAAGCCACACAAAAGCTTTACCAAGATTATCACGATTTTGAGTGGGGCATTCCACAGCACGATGACAAGCGACTTTTTGAGCAACTTGTGCTAGAGGGTATGCAAGCAGGGCTTTCGTGGATCACGATACTTAAAAAACGCGAGGCTTTTAGGGCAGCCTTTGATGCCTTTGATCCTCATATTGTAGCCACTTATGATGAGGCAAAGATACAAGAACTTATGGAAAATCCAGGTATTATCCGCAATCGTGCTAAGATAGAATCTGCCATCAACAATGCCAAAAGATTCTTAGAGATTGAGCGTGAGTTTGGGAGCTTTGCGAAGTTTCTTTGGGGTTATGTAGATAATACACCAATTATCAATCATTTTGAGAGTTTGGAGGAGATTCCCACACATACACCACTTTCTGACACAATCGCAAATGATCTCAAAAAGCGCGGCTTTAGCTTTGTAGGAAGCACAGGGATTTATGCTTTTATGCAGTCTGTGGGGCTTGTGTGCGATCATTTGACAAGCTGTGCATTTGGGCATACAGATAAAGCCAATAAAGCCAAACCTCACAAGGTGCTTTGTGCGGTGAGTGGTGGGGTGGATTCGAGCGTCGTAGCTACATTGCTTTATCGTGCGATTGGGGAAAATCTTATCCCTATTTTTGTGGATACGGGGCTTTTACGCAAAGGCGAGAGAGAAGCCGTGGAGAAAATGTTTAGGGAAAACTTGCGTGTGCCACTTATCACCATTGATGCAAGTGAAGAATTTTTGGGATTGCTTAAAGGTGTGCGAGATCCTGAGAGTAAGCGTAAAATCATCGGTGAGACTTTTATCAAGGTGTTTGAGCGTGAGGCTAGAGCGCACAATGCCAATGGCGAGATAAAATTCCTCGCACAAGGCACGCTGTATCCTGATGTGATTGAATCTGTGAGCGTGAAAGGACCAAGCAAAACGATAAAATCTCATCACAATGTAGGGGGCTTGCCTGAATGGATGAAATTTGAGCTAATCGAGCCTTTAAGAGAGCTTTTTAAAGATGAGGTGAGGGCTTTGGGGCGAGAGCTTGGTATGCCAGAATCTATGCTTATGCGTCACCCATTCCCAGGACCAGGACTTGCAATCCGCATTATGGGAGAAGTCAATCAAGCGGATTTGGATCTTTTGAAAGAAGCGGATTGCATTTTTATAGAAGAGTTGCATAAGTGGAATCTATATGATAGCGTGTGGCAAGCATTTTGTGTGCTACTTAATGTGCGAAGTGTGGGGGTAATGGGCGATAACCGCACTTATGATAATACAATCTGTGTGCGTGCGGTAGAAGCGCTTGATGGAATGACAGCGACTTTTTCGCATTTGCCTCACGAGTTTTTAGAATCTGTGTCTAATCGTATCATTAATGAAGTAGCAGGCATAAACCGCGTGGTGTATGACATTACTTCCAAACCACCAGGCACGATTGAGTGGGAGTAGAGGGTTATGAATTTGGAGCAAGAAATGACTGCAAATTTATTTTCTAATGCCATTTTAACAAAACAACAAGATTTGACACCCAAAAAATTTACTTTCATTGATTTGTTTGCTGGGATTGGTGGGATTCGGTTAGGGTTTGAGAAACTAGGTGGAATCTGTGTCTTTTCATCAGAATGGAATAAGGAGGCTGCTAAAACCTATTTTGCAAACTTTGGAGAATATCCAAAAGGCGATATTACCAAAATAGATTCTAAAGCTATCCCAAATTTTAATATTTTATTAGCTGGATTTCCTTGTCAGCCTTTTAGTATTATAGGAGATAAAGAGGGCTTCAAGCACGAAACACAGGGGACATTATTTTTTGAGATTGAACGCATTTTGAAGGATAAGCAACCCAAAGCTTTTATGTTGGAAAATGTGCGTAACCTAATTGCTCATCATCAAGGACAAACTTTTAAAACAATTCTTTCACATTTGGAATCTTTAGGGTATTTTGTATATCATAAAGTCTTAAATGCGCTTGATTTTGGGCTACCACAAAAACGAGAGAGAATTATTATCTGTGGCTTTAAGGAAAAAGTAGATTTTGCTTTTCCACTTCCAACACATTACAGAAAAACACTTAAAGAAATTTTAGAATCTAATGTAGATAAAAAGTATTATGTTAAAGATAATATTAAAGAATCTAGGCAAAAAAGAATGAAAAAAGAAATGGCAAAGCCTTATATTACCCACGAAAATGTAGGTGGTTCAATTACGCCCCACCACTATTCTTGCGCTCTTAGGGCTGGTGCTTCAGCAAATTATCTTTTAGTCAATAATGAGAGGCGATTAACAGAAAGGGAAATGTTGCGTTTGCAAGGTTTTCCAGAGGACTATAAAATCGTAGTTTCTTATACGCAGATTAAGCAGCAAACAGGCAATAGTGTAGCAGTGCCTGTCATAGAAGCAGTAGCAAGAGAAATGCTTAAAGCCTTAAGAGGATTTGAATTATCGCAGGATATTAAGGAAAAAATATGCTAAAAGAAGCTAAAAATGCACTAGATAAAGTCATTACAAAATCAAGAATCCACTTTTACAAACCGATTCAAATTGCAGAGATTCTTTATCGCGATAGAATCTTTGGCGATATAGATTTAAGCAATCTTGAGACATACAGAACTAAAAGCAAAGCTTGGAGAGATGAAGTCTGTATCGCTTTGCTTGGTAGAATCTCTACAAGTTCAGCAAAATTCCAAGATGATTTATTTAATGCAGTTCCTCCCAAACTTATAGCAGAGCTTGGAAAGTTTAATAGAGAACACAAAGGAGCAGTTGAAAGCTACATCTATAATAAATTCATTGGCAAATATATACAACTTAACAATGCACTGGATTATTGTTTGAATACAGATAAAGCACATTTTGAGATTTCACATTTTATTAATTTATTTTGGTATGAGGCTGGATTAAAGCGCAGTTTAGATAAAGTTTATGAAATTATCACGCATTCGCTTTTTGATACATTAGCACAAACTTTAGAATTAAGCATTACCCTCTCAATCAATCAAAATAAACTCAATATTTTAAAGGAGTTTGAAGATTTTGCAAAATCTGTAATGTGCCTAGATTCTAATAATCTCTTTATTACACAAAAAGCGCGTATTTATAGGGTGGGTGTAACCAATGCAGCAGATAGAGGGCTTGATATGTATGCAAATTGGGGAGTGGCGATACAAATTAAGCATTTAAGTCTTGATAGTGAATTAGCAGAAAGCATCGTATCTCATATTCAAAGTGATAGAATTATTATTGTGTGTAAGGAAGCCGAAAAGTCTATTATTTTATCTTTGCTTACACAAATTGGCTGGAGAAATAAGATTCAAAGCATTATTACAGAATCTCATTTGATTGCTTGGTATGAAAAGGCAATGCGCGGCAAATATTCCAATTTGCTTGGTGATAAGCTTTTAGAAACACTTTGTTTGGAAATTACAGAGGAATTTCCATCTGTAAAAGAATTACCTGAAATTCTTAAAAAGAGGCATTATGAGAATGTTGAAGATGAATTTTAAGATGCAATTATTTTTATCCCACGATTTTTTAGAGGGCGTTTCAAACCGCATAATTAACGAAGTAGCAGGCATAAACCGCGTGGTGTATGACATTACTTCCAAACCCCCGGGAACGATTGAGTGGGAGTAGGATAATGCCTGTAGATTGCGTATTTTACAAATCTAGCATTTCCATGAGCGAAATTAGGGAATGTAGCGTAGATCTAATTATTACAAGTCCGCCATATTTTAATATCATTATATTATTTAATGACATTACTTCCAAACCACCAGCGTGATAGAGTGAGGATACAATAATTGTGTTTTCTATTTATAAACAAAAGCCTATATTTTGAAAAAGTAGAATCTAGTGTATGGGAGTATAAAATCGGAGGGTATCAAGTGTTGGATAAATACCTAAAAAGCCACAAAGATGAAGAAATCGACTTTGAGTATTTTCAAAAAATTATCCAAACTTTGCATAAAAGCTTGGAGATTGAAAGAGAGATTGCAAAAATTAGCTTTGTGTAAGCAGGGTTAATTATAAGGGGGAGAAATGATTACTAAAATTTCTATGAAAAATGTAGCGAGTTATAAAGATGAAACAACCCTAGAAACAAATAAACGCATTAATTTGATTTATGGTTTAAATGGAGCAGGAAAAACACAAATATCTAATTTTTTAACAAATCAAGAAGATGAAAATTTTAAAGATTGTAATATAAAAGGTTTAAGTGATGAAGAAATTTTGGTTTATAATCAAGATTTTATTGAAAAAAACTTTTATGATACAGACAAACAGCAGGGAATTTTTACACTCTCTGAAGAAAATATAAGTGTAAAACAAGAAATTGAAAATTTACAAAAAAAATTAATGGAGTTAAAATCTAGTCAAGATGAAATTAAAAGAGAATTAGAAGAAAAGCAAAAAGATATAACAAGAACAGAAAATGATTTTAAGGATAGCATTTGGAAAATTAAAGGTAGCTATTATAATGATTTCAAACATTTTTTTAAAGGAATTGTAGGCAAAAGAGAAGATTTTTTTGCTTTTATAAATCCAAAAATAAAAGAGGTTTTATCTTTTGATACAATAAATCAAAATATAAATTTAGAAGAATTAAAAAAACAATACAATATTCTTACTGACAAAGCGCAAGACAAACTAGAAAATGTCAATGAGATTTCAAATATAGAATTCAAAAGTATAGAAAATAACTCAATATTTAATAAAATAATAGTAGGTAATGAAGATAGTATCATTTCGGATTTAATCAAAAAGCTAGGAAATGGAGATTGGGTAAAAGAAGGTTTTGATAAGTATATTTTACAAGATTCTCAAACTTGTCCATTTTGTCAAAATAATACAATCACTCAAGAATTCAGAAGCTATTTGGAAAATTATTTTGATAAAACATACGAAGAAAAAATCCAAGAAATTAAAAAATTAAACAACGATTATGAAAAATTACTTTTAAATATACCAAGCATAGAAACTTTTTATAGAATGGATATTTCAGATAATGAAGATTTGAAATTTGAAAAATTATATTCTCAAGTAAAATCAAAACTTAAAAAAAATATTGAAAAAATTAAAGAAAAAATTAAAGAGCCTGGCAAAAAAATAGAATTAGAAAAAACCGAAGAAGTATTTCAAAATTTAAATAATTACATTAAACAAATACAACAAAAAATTATAGACTTTAATACTAAGTTAAATAACAAAAAAATCGAGTTAGAAAAATTAGAAAAATCTTTTTGGGAATTTGTGATTTTTGAGAAAAAAGAGATTATAGAAAAATATAAAAAAGACAAGAAAGATAAAGAAATAAATAAACAAGCTGTAGAAAGAGAAAATGAAACTATCAAAAACAATATACAAAATATAGAAAATGCCTTAAAAGATGAACAAGAAAAAACAATTAACATTCAAAAAGCAGTTGATAAGATAAATAACTATTTAAAAGATTTAGGAATTTTAAGTTTTTGCATTAAAATCCAAGATGATGAAAAGCAAGAATATATTATCACAAGAGAAGGAGAGAATAAGCCTAGTTTTAAAACCTTAAGTGAAGGTGAGAAAACTTTAATTTCATTTTTGTATTTTTTGCAACTCTGTCAAGGCAAAAAAGAAAAAAATGAAGCAATTCTAGATAAAATTATCGTGATTGATGATCCTATTTCTAGTCTTTCATTTAATTATGTTTATGATGTAGCTCAACTTATAAAAAATACTTTCTTTAATAATAATTCATATAAACAAATTTTTATTTTTACACATAATTTATATTTTTATCATGAATTTTTTACAATTATCAGTAAAGAAGATTGCAGGAAGAATATTGCTTCATTTAGAATATTTAAAAATCAAAATAATTATTCTTGTATTAACACCTTAAAAAGAGATGAAATTTTAAATGATTATCAAGCTTATTGGCAAATATTAAAAGAATACAAGAACAAAACAGCACATAAGGCAATAATACCTAATGTAATGAGAAATATTTTAGAAAATTTTGTGGGTTTTGTATATGCAAAAAAATTGCAAAATGTTATTGATCAATATTTTACAGATGGCATACAATATAAAGCTTTTTATAGATATATGAGCAGGGAATCACACACTGATCAAACAAATATATCAGATACAAAAGAAATTGATATTGATATGTTTTTTGAAGCGTTTAAAAAAGTATTTGAATATTTAGGACATCTTGAACATTATGAAAAAATGATAGGAACTAGCAATGCCTAACCACAAAAGACAAATTCCAAAAATTTCATACTTACAAAGACAATAAATATTTTAAATAATTCTTTGAGCTGATTCCAAGATTTAAAAAGGAGTATTATTGATGACCTATGCTATCTATCCACCAAGGGAAGCCTTCCTTGAAGTCTTATTGATAGCTAGGAACTTTGTCTAATTGTAACATATTTGCATTGCGTTTTCAACAAAGAAATTAACAATATCTAACCGCAAAAGATAGATTCTAAAAGTTTCACACCTGCAAATCCACCCCTAACCCCCTGCCCTATTTTATTACTTTAGTTTTATGGGAATCTCTTTTTTATTATTATAAATGATAATCAATATTAATATTACTCTAAGAGTATTAAGACTACAATACAAATTAAACTAATTCTTAAGGGACATCTTATGACAATTGAAGATTTAAAAGATGGTGAAAGTGCAATCATCACAGAATTAGATGTTGATGCACAGCTTAAAGATAGATTTTTCAGTCTTGGTATTTGTAAATCCAAAAAAATCAAAAAACTAGAAACTTCATTAGGTGGCTCTACAATCCTAGTAGAGCTTGATAGAAGCTGCATTATCTTGCGCGCAGAAGAAGCAAAAGCAATCAAAGTAGGAAATATCAATGAATAAAAAAAATATCAAAATCGCTCTTGTAGGGCAGCCCAATGTCGGTAAAAGCTTATTAATCAATGCCCTGTGCCATTCTAATATGAAAGTTGGAAATTTCACAGGTGTAACCATAGAAAAAGCTCATGCCAAAACCACTTACAAAGACTATGAATTAGAAATCATCGATTTACCTGGGACTTATTCGCTTTATGGTTATTCCGAAGAAGAAAAAATCACTAGAGATTTTATTGACAATGGAGAATATGATTTGATTGTCAATGTAGTTGATTCAACCAATCTTGAACGCAATCTACTACTCACCACACAGCTACTAGAACTCCAAAAGAAAATGATTCTAGCACTTAATATGAGTGATGAAGCAGAAAAAGAAGGGGTGCAAATCAATCATAAAGAACTTGGCAATCTCTTAGGAATCCCTTGCCTAAAAATCTCTGCTAAAACCAAAGAAAATCTTAGATTACTTCTCTTTTTGGCACTTCAAACACACACGCAAAACACTTCATCAAACAAACGCGTATATAGCAATGAAATTGAAACTGAGATTCTTAGGCTTGAAGAATTTTTAAATAGCAAAAATGATAGAAATATTCAATCGCTAAATCTCACTAATCGACAAATTGCCATTTTACTTCTCAAACAAGATGAAAAACTCTTTAAATTCTTGCATGAAAAACCTATTTGGATGGAAATCTCTCCGCTTTTACAAGAATCTCTTAATAATCTCTATATTATCTACAATACCAAATCAAGTAGCGATATTTTCATTGATGATTTAAATGCTTTTGTAAATGGCTTAGTAACCGAAACGCTTAAATACGAAAATAAAATTCTGCCAAACTACACCAAAAAGATTGATAAAATTCTTATCAATAAATACGCTGGAATCCCTATATTTTTGGCTCTTATGTGGCTACTTTTTCAGCTCACCTTTACGCTAGGTGCGATTCCTATGGATTATATTGAATCCTTCTTTATTGGAATTGGCGATAGCATTAAAGAAAATATTGCTAATGAACACATTGCATCTTTATTGGCTGATGGAGTTATAGGCGGAGTGGGCGCAGTTATCTTATTTTTGCCTAACATTATTATTTTATTTTTTGGAATCGCCCTTTTAGAGACAACAGGCTATATGTCTCGTGTCGCTTTTTTACTTGATGGATTCTTCCACAAATTTGGCTTACACGGAAAAAGCTTTATACCGCTTGTTACAGGCTTTGGTTGTTCGGTGCCTGCTTTTATGGCTACAAGAACACTCAAAAGCCGCAAAGATAGATTACTCACTCTTTTTATTGTCAATTTTATGAGTTGTGGTGCTAGATTACCTGTTTATGTGCTTTTTGTAGGGGCATTTTTCCCCGCAGAACAAGCAGGAAATTGGCTCTTTGGAATCTACATTTTAGGGGCTTTATTTGGATTAATTATGGCAAAAATCTTACGCCTTAGCGTCTTTAAAGGACCCGATGAACCCTTTGTAATGGAAATGCCAAAATATCGAATCCCAAACTGGAATCTTGTATGGTTTTCTGTCTATAACAAAGCAAAAATGTATCTCAAAAAAGCAGGAACTTTCATTTTAGCTGCGACAATTCTTATTTGGTTTGCTAGCACTTTCCCACTCCAAGAAGACACCCAAGCTATCTATGCTCAAAAAATAGAACAAGCTAATACTCAAGAAGAAAAAGAGGCTTTAGAATTTACCTTGCAAGAACAGCTTATTGAAAATAGTTATTTAGGCAAAACCGGACAACTCATTGAACCAATCTTTGCGCCTCTAGGATTTGATTGGAAAATGAGTGTTGCTTTGCTTAGCGGACTTGCGGCTAAAGAAGTTATCATTTCCACTATGGGAGTTTTATATTCCTTAGGTGCAGAAGTTGATGAAAGTAGCGTTACTTTAATGGAAACTATCAAAGCAGTCATTCCTTTAAAAGTTGCTATTGCTTATATTTTATTTATTATGATTTATAATCCTTGCCTTGCTGCAAGTGTGGTTTTTGGAAAGGAAGCAGGCGGATTTAAATATATTGTTTATCTCTTTTTATTAACAACTATTACTGCCTATATTGTCTCTTATATTGGTGCATTAATTGCTAGTTTTTTAATATAATTCACAAGATTCCATAATCTTGTGATTCTTTTTTTAAGTTAATTCCATTTGTTTTTTAAAAATCAAGCAATGTCTTTATTGCTCTTTGGTGCTCTTTAATTTGCTCACCCTCTTTTAGCAATAAATCAAAGCGCTTTTGATATTCCAAAAAACCACTTGGCAATAAAAGATTCATTATTTGCTCTTCTCCAATGCGATCTTGATTTTTTTGATAAATCTCACTTAGCGCCAAAAATCCTTTTGGAGATAAAAAATATACATACAAAGCCTCTGCAATCTCTCTGCTTTTGGGACGCAAAACCAAGATTCCTGCATTAGGCAAAATCCTTTTCTCTCCTATTCTTTCTCCAATAATTGCTACTTTGGGTGAAACTCCTCGTATAGAGAGCAAAATATCATAAGCTTGGATTCTAAGTTTTTCGATTCGCTTCTGATCGCTTTTGGGAGAAAATTCCAAAAATCTCTCACTAAAGCCATATTCTTCAAAATCCTTAATTCCCGCATTATAGCAATCCACCAAAACTCCATCTTTTTTTGCTTCAACCCTCTGCCCTCTATAAATACACTCCAAAAATTCACTAAGCAACGCAGAATCGCAAACATCTTTTTTTTGCGTGTAATAAGAGGCTTTAAAGTTCCCATCATCAAGAGTTTCATAATCAACCAACCTAGAAATATCAGAATCTTGCTTGCTAAGATATTTATCATAAATCCTATCAATATTAGTTAGCCTATTATACTTGCCCTCTTTGAGATAGAACTTTTGAGCATCAACAAAAAAGACTTTCTTGTTCTCTTGTTTTGATAAAATAAGCAATGAAAATTCTTCAATTTGGTGTGGAAAAATATTTTTAGGAAACTCCACCACCCCCTCAAGTAGCCTTTTTTCTCTTAAAAACTTTCTTAAACGCTTACCATAAGCCTTATACAACAATAAAGAGCGAACAATAAAAACTCCTTTTTGCTTAAAATGCCTTAGCGTATAAGCCAAAAAAGGAATCTCAGGGATACTCTTAATAAAAGGCTCCAAATCATCATCTTTAAAGCTCCATAGATTTAAAGGCATCTCCAAGGGAAAATAACAAAAAGCTTTGTTTGCTACCAAATCCCCAAAGGCAGATTCCTTAAAAATATCTGCCACTTCCAAATAACTCCGCTTAAACCCTATAAAAAGCGATAAAATCTTAGCTAGATAAAGAATCTTTGGCTGAATATCCTCTCCATAATAATCAAAATTCCTCTCACTCACGCCAAATAGCAAACCCCCTAAACCACAACAGGGATTATAAAGGCTCTCATTACTCTTAATATCCAAAAACTTACAAACCAAGAGATTCACTTCAATGGGAGTAGCGTATTCATAAAGCCCCAAAATTGTCTTATGCATCACAATAGCTTGAATAAAATTCTCCAAATCTTTTGGAGTAATTTCATAATCTAATAATACTTTTAAAATTTTTTTGCGATTAATCTTTGGATTTGCACTAAAGGCTTCTAGCCCATAACCCCTTAAATTTTCAGAAAGATTCTCGTCAATTTGCTCTTTATCCCCCTCTATCAATCCCTTTAGGAATTTTTTATCTTTGGAGATCAACAAAAATTCCAAGATGATTCTTAAAACCTCAAGATTATCTTTATGGAATTTTTGAAGGTATTGAAAAATTTGCAATAATTCTTTTAGCATTATTTATACATTGGCAAAACATTAAACACAAATAAAATATGGCAGATTCCTACCACACAGCCAAAAATCAAAAGTGCATAAATAGTCAAATTACCACCTTTAACTTGATAATTAACTTCTTGATTTTCTATCCTTTTTCTCGAAGCTCTAAGGAGTAAAGCAGGAATCACCACCGACCAAATTGTCGCAGCAAGTCCTGCCCAACCAATTGCAAGCAAAAATCCATCAGGATAAATCATTCCTGCAATAATAGGTGGTGCAAAAGTAACAAGCATTGTTTTTGTTCGTCCTATTCTGCTATCATTAAATCCACACAAATCTGCCATATAATCAAACAATCCAAGTCCTGCCCCTAAAAATGAAGTGGCTACTGCTAAAAATGCAAAAGCATCAAGCATTCTTAATAAAAAACTACCATTAAGATTACTACTTGCTGCTTCAATAAGATGACTAACATTCCCACCTGCTGCAATAACTTCTTTAAAATCACTTCGCATAATATTTCCATCACACGCAACAATCCATATCACATAGGCTAAAAGCGCAATCAATGTCCCATAAATAAGGCATTTGTCAATAGAAACAGGGTCTTTACCAAAATATTTTACCAAACTTGGCACCGAAGCATGGAAGCAAAAAGAAGTTAAATAAGTTGAAACTGCCACAAATACAAAAATCCCATAACTACTTCCATCATTTTGCAAATCCAAAAGCAAAGAAGTTTTAACCTCCCCAAGCATTCCACTCATCGCAAAAATAAAAGTAATAACCATACCCCCAATCATCACTACTGAAAATCGATCAACTGCATAAGTGCTCCACCACACACAGCCACTCAATAAAATTGCAAATAGCAATCCTGATAAAAACTTGGGAGGCTCATATCCAAACAATGCCACAGAAGTATGCACTACCATAGAACCTCCACCACTAACATAAGCATAGAGTAAAATATATAAAACAAAGGCTACACTCAAACCATTTACAAGATTCCAAAATTTCCCTAAATTATCATGCACAAGTGTATGAAAACTTGCACCAGGATTATAATTGAGATTAACTTCCAAAATGGCTTGAGAAGAAAGCAACATCATAAGCCAAGTAATCACCATAAGCCCCAAAGACCACCAAATCCACATTCCAGCAGAGATTGTTGGCAAAGCTAACATTCCAGCTCCAATTGCTGTCCCTGCAATAATCATTGTTCCACCTAACACGCTAGGTTTTTTCCCAATTCCAAACATTCACCAACCCATAAAATTAAATTTACCACAGGATTATAGCAAATTCAATTTCAAAACAATGCAAATATGTTATAATTCAGGTTAATTTTATAAAAGAGGATTGCTATATGCAAAAGATTTTTTTATTTTTTATTTCCCATTTAATACTTACTGCCTCTCTTGTTTATGCACTTCCACCAAAAGAAACACTAAAAGCACCAAAAGGTATCACCAAAACACTTTATCACAATTCAAGCTTTAGTCAAAAAAGAGAAATTCGTAATATTCAATACCAATTTCATCAAGATCTTCGCAAACAAACCGAAAAATATCGCAATACTAATGATAAATTACACTTAGAAAAAGATTTGCTTTTGCTTGATTTAGAAGAAGCAAGGATTCAAAAAGATCAAGCCAAAATCCAAAATCTTTATCACTCTATTGCCAAAAAAGAAGCGCAGATTCAGCAAAACAAACACGAAGAGCATAATGTGCGATATAATCTTGAGACCAAGATGAACACAACAATTAACAAAATTCTTGGAATTCAATAAAAGCCTTAATTTCAAGGCTTTTACTATTAGTGAATGAATATGATTGAAACTTTTATTAAAACCCTAAGAAGCGATGAGAAATGCTTCACATATGAATTTTCATCACCAGCTAGTTTTACCCTAGAAGCGCTTTTTGAGACAATAAAAAAAGAGAATCTCCCTAGCAAAATTAATGCCTTTGTTTGCACTGATTCTCCCCTTGCAAAACTCAAACACAATGCGATTTTAGCGAGTCTAAAACTCCAAAATACCTTTAAGATTCCAAGCATCACAACAATGTCAATGAGAGATAGAAACACTCTAGCACTCCAAAGCGAGTTAATCGGTATGAACAGCCTTGATTTACGATTAATCCTAGCACTCACCGGTGATCCTATGAGACATGGCAATCAGCCACAAGCTAAAAGCATCTTTGAGGGTAATAGCAATGTTTTACTTAAAACCATCTGTCAATTAAATACCGCAAAAGACATTAATAACAACCAAATACAAGGCGATTTTAAACCTTTTTACCCCTTTAGTGTGCTAAATTCTTATGCTAATAAAAAACAAAATCTCTATAAAAAAATGCAAGAAAAGATTCAAAATGGTGCTTTAGCTATTTTCACACAACCCATTTATGATCTTGAAATCGCAGAAGAGCTACTCCAATGGATAAACCAAATCAATCAAGAATACAACACACATTGTATATTAATGTTTGGATTCTTTCCTATTACTTCTTATAAAACCGCTCTTTTTTTACACAATAAACTACCGGGTGTTTTTGTTCCACAAGATTATTTAAAATCCATGGAAAAAGCTTTTCAAAAAGGAATAGAATTTGAAGTGGGACTACAAAAAAGCCAAGAACTTTTTAATCATCTTTGCAAAATCCACCGCAAAATTCATCTTATGAGTGCCAATAAAGCAGATATTATCGGAAAAATTCTCAATGGTTGATAAGCCACTCTTTTTTTTAAGCATAAGCCTCATTACTATTAGCATAATCTTTTCTTACTCACTTTCCTCTTTTGCTGTTTTATATTATGATTACAGCGAATTCCATTTTATGATAAGGCAGCTTATTGCAGGAATCTTAGGGATTTTTTTAATGTGGGGTATTTCTCGTTGCAATCCTGATAACTTTGTTTTAAAGTTTGGCTTTATTTTATTTTTTGGTGGAATCTTTTTAATGTTTATTATGCATTTTCTCCCCGAAAGTCTTGCTACAAGTGCTGGTGGAGCAAAACGCTGGATTAGATTCCCTCTTTTTTCTCTAGCGCCTGTAGAATTTTTTAAAATCGGCTTTATTGTCTTTTTGGCTTGGAGTTTTTCGCGTAAATTCTCTCTTATAGAGACCAAAACACTCAAAGAAGAATTTATTACCTTTTTACCCTATGTTTTTGTATTTTTAATTGCTGTTTATCTCATTGCTATTTTGCAAAATGACCTAGGACAAATTGTTCTTCTTGGTGTTACTTTAGCTTTGATGATGATTTTTGCAGGTTCTTCTTTTAAGCTTTTTGCAAATCTTCTAGCCCTTGCGTCTGTTTTATTTATTTTGGTGATTGTTACAAGTGCGCACCGCATTATGCGCATTAAAGCGTGGTGGGCAGGAACGCAAGATCTAATATTATCTTTCTTCCCACAATCCATTGCTAATTCTCTGCGTGTTGAAAATCTCCCTGAACCCTATCAAATACAACATTCTCTTAATGCAATTGCTAATGGTGGAATCATAGGAGAAGGATTAGGAAATGGGCTTATTAAACTTGGTTTTTTAAGCGAAGTGCATACCGATGTCATTTTAGCAGGTATCACAGAAGAAATTGGCTTTATTGGTTTATTTGTTATTAGTCTTATTTTTCTAGTAATGATTTATCGTATCTTAAGAATCGCAAACCGCTGTAAAAATACAATGTATTATTTATTTTGTTCTGGAGTTGGAATCATCTTAGGATTGTCTTTTCTTATTAATGCTTTTGGGATTTCAGGATTAATTCCCATTAAAGGAATCGCCGTCCCATTTTTAAGCTATGGAGGTAGCTCTATGCTCTCAACGAGCATTATGATTGGATTAGTTTTATCCATTGGCAAAAAAGCCAAAATATCCTAATTTTAAGATTTTTTGATTACAATTCTCAAAAATTTTATTTTAAAGTGAGTTTTATGAAAAATATTCCACTACCAAACACTCCCAACCTTGATGGCAATCTAAATAAAGAGCTTTTGTTGCAAGTAGCCAAAGAGCACCAAACCCCTCTTTTTGTTTATGACTTTGATAAAATTGAAGAGTATTTTAATCAATTTAAACTTGCCTTTAGTGGCAGAAAATCATTAATCTGCTATGCTCTAAAAGCAAATTCTAACCTAAGTGTTATTAAAAAACTAGCCTCTTTAGAAAGCGGTGCAGATTGTGTTTCGCTAGGAGAAATTAAACGCGCCATTCTAGCTGGTATCCCAACTTATAAAATCATCTATAGCGGAGTTGGCAAACAAGACTATGAAATCCAAGAAGCTATTAAGCTTGGGATACTTTTTATTAATATTGAAAGTAAAGAAGAGTTGCTTAAAGTTGAATCAATTGCAAAAACTCTTCACACAAGAGCTAGAATCTCTATTCGCGTTAATCCTGATATTGATCCACAAACCCACCCTTATATCTCAACAGGACTTAAAGAAAACAAATTTGGAATTGGGATTGAAGAAGCTAAAAGTCTTTATCTCCATGCTCACAAATCAGAATCTCTAGAACCCATAGGTATCCACTTTCACATAGGAAGTCAAATCACCAAACTCCAACCTATTTCTGAATCCGCACAAAAAATCGCTCAACTACTTCATAGTCTTTTAGCGCTTAAAATTGACATTAAATTCTTTGATATTGGTGGGGGTTTAGGAATTACTTACAAAGATGAAACAACCATTAATCCTTACGATTATGCTCAAAGCATTTTAGAATGCTTAAGGGGGCTTGATGTAACTATTATTTGCGAACCTGGTAGATTTATTATGGGGAATTCAGGAGTTTTCTTAACTCAAGTGCTTTATGAAAAAACTTCTCAAGAAAAGCGTTTTATTATTGTAAATGGTGCAATGAATGACTTAATCCGCCCTAGCCTTTATAATGCTTATCATAAAATCACTCCCTTAACTCCACAAGAAGGAGAAGCCACTCCTGCAGATATTGTAGGACCAATTTGTGAGAGTGGGGATTATCTAGGTAAAAATATCACTTTACCTCCTTTAAAAGCCGGAGATATACTTGCTATTCTTAGTGCTGGAGCTTATGGCTTTAGTATGTCAAGCAACTACAACACACGCCCTAGATGCGCTGAAGTAGCTATTTCACAAGGAAAATCAAGATTAATCCGTAAAAGAGAAACTTTTGAAGATTTAATTGCACTAGAAAAAGATTATTTATAAGGATTCTAAATGAATTTACAGCTTTTTAGAAATGAAATTGATAAGATTGATGATAGTATTCTAGAACTTTTAGAGAAGCGAATGGAGATTGTTAAACAAATTGGTAAAGCCAAAATCCAAACTAATTCTCCAGTTTATCGCCCAGAAAGAGAAAAGGAAATCATTGATAGACTAGATCACAAAAAACCAATCTTTTTAACTAGAAGTGCCATTGAATCAATTTATCTAGAAATCTTTGCAGTAAGTCGAAACCTTGAATTACCGGAACGCGTAGCCTATCTTGGACCTATTGGAAGCTACACACACCAAGCCGCTGAAAGTCGCTTTGGCGCCATATGTGAATATTTTTCTCACAACACTATTACTTCTGCTATTAAAAGCGTCAAAGAAGGAAGAGCAAGTTATGCAGTAGTGCCTATTGAAAACAATCAAAATGGCGCTGTTGGAGAGACTCTTGATATGCTAGAGGAAACTGATCTTAAAATTGTTGCTGAAATTTATATGCCTATCCATCATTGCTTTGCAAGTATTTCACAAAAACTCCAAGACATACAAATCATCTATTCAAAGGACATTGCATTTGGACAATGCCACTATTTCTTAAGCGAACACAGCCTTGATCACATTCAAAGAATCCCTGTTGATTCTACTGCAAAAGCCACGCAACTTGCCGCCAAAAATCCACAATGCGCTGCAATTTGTTCTCATATTGCCGCTAAACTTTATAATGTGCCTATTTTGTTTGAAAATATTGAAGATAGCGCAGGCAATAAAACACGCTTTATTATTATTAGCAACTTCAAAAACCAACGCTGTGGCAAAGATAAAACTTCAATTTTTGCCAATCTCACTAATACTAACAAACCAGGTGCTTTGTATAATTTGCTTTATGATATTAGAGATTTAAATATCAATATGACTTCTATACAATCGCGCCCTGCACACACTGGAGATGATTTCCAGTATTGTTTTTTTATTGATATTGATGGACATATTGATGATGCTAATATTAATGAATTATTTCAACGCTACCCAAAAGAACTCAAATGGCTTGGTAGCTACTTGAAAAATTAATATGATAAATAATATAATATTTCTAAAAATAAGGAGTTAAAATGGCAGAAGAAGAACAAAAAGAATCCAAACTAGCAAGTCTTAAACAAAACAAAATGATTTTATTTGTTATTATTGGTGTAGTTGCATTGCTTTTGATTATTCTTATTGTGGTGGGAATCTTAATCTTTAGTGGTGGAGATGATACACAAACTCAAGATGCAAATCAGCCCACTCAAAGCTCTGCTTCTAAAAGTAGTGTGGCAAATCCAAATAGCTCACTTCTTAATGTAGGTCCTATGTATCCTCTTGATCAATTTATTGTCAATCTGGTTTCCACAGGTGGTGGAAAACGCTATTTAAAAACTTCAATCGCTTTAGAAATGAGTATTACTAAAATGCAATCCGAACTTGACACAAAAGTCAATATTCTACGCGATACTATTATTAGTATTTTAGCCTCTAAAACTTTTGAAGAAATACAAACAACAAGAGGTAAACAAAAACTAAAAGAAGAAATTATTGCTCGTCTTAATGAATTTTTAGTAGATGGCAGAATCTCAAATATTTTCTTCACTGAATTTGTGGTGCAATAGTCCTTGTTTGAAGTTGGAGTAGATTTAGTTTCTATTGCAAGAATAGAAGCTTTTTTGCAAAAATTTAATCATAAAGGACTTGCTCGATTCCTTAATTCTGAAGAAATAAAACTAGCTAAAACCCCCCAAACCATTGCTGGTTTTTGGGCGGCAAAAGAAGCTTGCTCTAAAGCTTTAAAATGCGGAATATCTAAAGAATTAAACTTCCATGATATGATTATCTCAAAAGACAAAAAAGGTGCCCCCCTGCTTACTTTAACAAAAGACAAAATGAAATATTTTAATCTCCACTCACTAAGTCTCTCTATTTCTCATGATAGTGGATTTGCCATTGCAATTGTAGCAGCAATTTTCAAAATTAAAGAAACTTAATGGCATTATAATCCAAAAAATAATATAATTAAAAGCCTAAATTCAATTCTAAGGATTTTTGTGCTGAGATTATGTTCAACTTCGCTTAGCAGACAGCAGATTCTAAAAGAAAATGAAATTACCTTTATACAATGCGATAATGGCTTTGATGAGGAGACTTTAGAGCTATCTAGTCCAAGAAGTTTTGTTTATACTGCTACAGTTTGCAAATACAAAAAAGCATTAGAAACTTATGGCTTAGAGCTTCCGCTTTTAGTAGTTGATAGCGTCATAGAATGCGCTAATACTTTACAAAGAAAACCCAAAAATCAAAAAGAAGCCAAAGAGTTTCTTCAAATGCAAAGTGGAAGTTCTATCCATATTTTGAGCTGTTGCATTTTACATTCTAACAAATTTTATTTTATCAATCTTGGCAAAACTACTTATGAATTTTCCAGCTTTGATTTAGATGATTTGGAAGTCTATCTTCAAAGCCAACAATGGCAAAATAAGGCAGGGGCAGTTATGGTGGAAGGATTCCACAAAAAATATATCAAAAAGCAAATTGGTAGCACTTCTAATGCGATGGGTTTGCATTTTGAAGCAATCCAGCCTTTTTTGGAGCTCTTATGAATATAACAATGGTGGGAGTTATGCTTGCAACTTCGTTAATCATAGGGCTTTTAGGATTAATTGCATTTCTTTGGGGATTGAAAAATGGACAATTTGATGATGAAAAAAAAATGATGCAAGGCGTTTTATTTGATAATGAAGAAGATTTGCGCCGAGCTGCAACTAACAAACCTGTTAAAAAGGATAAAAAATGAAAGAAATTTATGATATTGCAATTATTGGTGGAGGACCAGGCGGAATTGGTTCTGCAGTGGAATCAGTTATTTTAGGAATTAAAGATGTTATCTTGTTTGAAAAAGGGGAAAATCACTCCACAACTATTCGCAAATTCTACAAAGATAATAAACGCGTTGATAAAGATTACAAAGGACAAAAAGTAGAGCTTAATGGAAATATCTATTTTTGTGATGGCACTAAAGAAAGCACTTTGGATTTATTTGATGAGATTATTGCTAAAAATAACTTTGAAGCACAATTCCAAACAGAAGTCGAATCAATCAAAAAAGAAGGGGAATATTTTTTAATTCACACTACGCAAAACACTTCTATTAAGGCAAAATTTATCGTTATCTCTATTGGGAAAATGGGGCAGCCAAACAAGCCTTCTTATCCGATTCCAAGCACTATTAGAAGTGTAGTAAATTTCAACGCTAACAGCTGTCAAAACAATGAAAAAATTCTTGTAGTTGGTGGAGGAAACTCCGCTGTAGAGTATGCTTGTGTGCTTAGTGATACCAATCCTGTGATGCTTAATTACAGACGCACTGAGTTTTCTAGAATCAACGAAACTAATAAAGAAAACTTAAATGCTTGTTTAGAGGCTGGGAAAATTACTCCAAAACTTGGTATTGACATTGTTAGCCTTGAAGATGAAAATGGAAAACCAAAAGTGAATTTCACCGATGGAACAAGTGAAACTTTTGATAGAGTTGTCTATGCTATTGGCGGAATGGCTCCTGTTGATTTTCTCAAAAAATGCAATCTAGCACTTGATGACAATGGAGTTCCATTGATTGATGAGAATCACCAAAGCTCAATTGATAAAATTTACATTGCTGGGGATATTCTTTATAAAAATGGCGGTTCTATTGCGGCTGCACTTAATCATGGATTCCACATTGTGCAAGAAATCAAAAAAAGATTATAAAAGCTTTGTGCTTTTAAAGTTTTTTTTACATAGATTCTGCTAGAATCTATGGTTTATTTTATTTAATTTCTTAAGGAATCAAAAATGGCAAAAAGATGTGTTTTTAGCGGAAAAGGTCCAATGGTTGGAAACAATGTGAGCCACGCAAACAACAAGACAAAAAAACGCTCATTACCTAATTTAAGAGTAGTTCGCATCAAACTAGAAGATGGCACAACTGCAAAAGTTAGAATCGCTGCTTCTACTCTACGCACAATGAAAAAACGCTCTTAATCCTGATTTAGGATTGAGTAGTGGCTTTCACAAAACTCAAAAAACTTCTTCATTGGGAAGGCACTCAAAAACCTGATATTGATTTATCTGGCTTATTATATGAGCAACTCAAGCCTTTTCGCCTTCCTTTTATTTTACTTTTTCTAGGATTATTGCTTAGCACACTTGGTTATATTGTCATCACCGATTACACTTTGATTGAAGCTTTTTTTCAAAGCTCTTATACTTTCACAACAACTGGATTTGGTGCTCTAAAAGAAAGCGAATTTGATGCTTTAAGCATTATTTATACTGCCATTGTTATGTTGGCAGGCTCTGCTGTTTTGAGCTTCTGCGTCATCGGCGTAATTGACACCTTAAACCGAGGAAAACTTATCTCAGTCATCAAGGAGCGGAGTATGATTTACAAAATTGCGCGTCTTAAGAATCATTTTATCATTTGCCATCACAATGAATACACCATTCAACTTTCCAAACAATTCAGAGAAGCTCATATTCCATTTGTTGTTGTAGATAGCAATCAATCATTAGAAGACATTGCCCTAAAGTATCGCTATCCTTTTTTTATCAATGAAGATCCTTTAGAGGAAATCGCAATGCTAAAATCCCATTTATCTAGCGCAAGGGGAGTAATTGCCTTGTCTAACAATATCGCTGATAATATTGCCCAAATTGTTTCTGTAAGACTTTATGAAAAGGAATTAGGCAGAAAGCCTTATTTTATTATTGCCAATGCAAACAATAGCGAAGAAGAAGAAAAGTTAAAAAAACTTGGTGCAGATTCTGTTGTTTCCCCCTCAAAGCTTTTTGCGCAAAGAGTAAATGCAATGGCAACAAGACCAGATATGGAGAATCTGCTTGAACGCTTTGCTTACCAAAAAGACACACCTTTAGATTTAGAGGAAATTGTCGTTCCACGCTATTCTTGGCTTGTTCTTAAAAAATTAAAAGAATCTCACTTGCGTGAAATCACACAAACCTCCATTGTCGGAATCACGCAAAAAGATGGAAAATTCATCTCTATGCCCAATGGAGATACGCTTGTAACTAGCGAATGTAAATTGCTTGTAATTGGAACTTCACATGGAATACGCCTAACTAAGCAATTAGTATCTAAAAAAGACAAACCAGAGGAGTTAAAATATGTTTAATCTTTTTCCAATTGAAAATGGAGTTTGTGCGCCTATTGGCTTTTATTGTGATGGAGTAAGTGCAGGATTAAAGGCTAATTCACAGCTTGATATTGCTTTTATTTATGCTGATTCCTTATGTGATGTAGAGGGTATTTTTACAAAAAACAAATTTTGCGCTGCCCCCATTACACATTTTAGGCAATATGGAGATAATTTTAAAACCAATTTTATTTTAGTTAATTCCAAAAATGCCAATGCGCTAACTGGAGAAGAGGGAATCCAAAATATCCAAGAAATCTTAGCAAAATTACAAACCACTTTCCCCCATATCATCAATCCCATAATGAGTTCAACTGGGACTATTGGAGTGCAACTCCCAAAAGAAAAAATCATACAATCTTTTAGCAAATTTCATCTTGAATCAAAAAATAATCAAAATGCTTCTCAAGCTATTATGACAACCGATCGCTTCAACAAAACCATTGCTTTTGAAGTTTTTTTAGATGATACAAGAAGTTTTAAGATTGGCGCAATTTGCAAGGGAGCAGGAATGATTAATCCTTCTTTGGCTACAATGCTCTGCTTTATTACCACCGATGCAGCTATCCCCAAAGAAGATATGCGCCCACTTCTTCTTGAAGCAGCAAAAACAACTTTTAACGCCATTAGTGTTGATGGTGATACTTCAACAAATGACACGATTCTCTTACTTAGCAACCAAAAAAGTGGCAATTACGACAAAGAAGCCTTTCTCTTTGCGTTAGAAAAAATTATGCATAAACTTGCTACTGATATTGTGCGAGATGGAGAAGGAGCCACTAAGCTCGTTGCTTTTGAAGTTAAGGGTGCTAAAACACAAAGAGAGGCAGAGATTTGCGCGAAGGCTCTTAGTCAATCTCCATTAGTAAAAACTGCACTTTTTGGTTGCGATCCAAATTGGGGAAGAATCGCCTCTACTATTGGTGCAAGCGGGATTGAATGCGATCCTAATACCTTAGAGATTAATTTTGGAGAAATTTGCGTGTATAGCAAGGGTAAAATCTATTTTGATAGCCTCAATGAAGAAAAAGCCGCTAGAGTCTTAAAGCAAGATTCTTATAAAATCTCTTGCAATATCGGCTTAGGTAAAGAATCATTTGTTGCCTATGGCTGTGATTTAGGCTATGAATATGTAAAAATCAATGCGGATTATCGCACTTAAATTTTGTTTTGCCTAATGTTTTTAAGGCAATTTTGTTTATAATATTATTTTATTTAAAGGAGTAAAAATGCTACACGAATACAGAGATGAAATCACAGTGCTTAAGCAAGAAAATGCACATTTTGCAAAAATTTTTGATGAGCACAACGAACTTGATCAAAAGATACAAGACATTAGCGAGGGTAGAGAGCACGCCACAGATATTGAACTAAGTGAATTAAAAAAGAAAAAGCTTAGCTTAAAAGATGAAGCTCTAGCCATGATTATGGAGTATAAAGAAAGTAAAAAGTAGTCTTACAAAACTCCTTTATGGAGTTTTTTAGTCTCATTATGCCATTTTTGGTATTTGCTAGAGACAAAATCTAAATGCACTCCGATTATCTCTGGAATCTCATAAATATGCTTTGCTTCTATCAGTTTGTTTAATTTTTCAAAATCACCTTGATTAACCTTGAAAGTTAGCAGAATCTCACTATCTTCTCTTAGAGTATTTTCCCAATAATAAAAACTCTCTATAGGCACTTTTTGAACACAAGAAACCAAACCACTTTCCAAAGCTTCTTTAATTAATATTTCTGAATTCTCCGGTGTTGTAGTTGTTTGCAAGAGCATTAAAGACATTTACTATTCTTTTGACTCTTTTGGTTTTTTTCTATTTCGCTCTTCTTGGACTTTCTTTTTTTCTTCCCTGCGAAGCTGCTCAATATTAGCTTGTCTCTCTTTAGCTTTACGGAATTTATCCAAATAATCCTGCCTTTCTGTTGGGCTTTGATAAGCAATGGGGCGAATAAAAAATATAATCAGCATTAAAACAAAAAAGAAAATAGCAGTTTCTTGGTTTGAAGTCAGCTGATACCAAACCATTGCAATAATTAATGATGCGATAACCTTTAAAGCTACAACCATTAAAGCATCTTTGGAGCTATGATATGCTGATCAAACAACAGATCGCTTGCACCAAACTCTTCAAATAGTGCTAGAAAAATTTGTGGAATAAACAAAAGCGGAATCTCCAAATCATCGCGCCCTGAAGCTCTTTTATTTTCATGGGCATTCCTATCTAAAAGCTCAAAATTTCCAATATTTGGCGTGATAATACAATCCACTCCACAATCCACCATCTCATAGTAATCTCTACCACCCATTTTGTGAGCCAATCTCTTATTGCTAAGCAGTAAATAATCAAGACTATCTTTATAGAAAGTTAAAATTTTGAGTCCCAAAATATTTTCAAATTCTTCAATAAGATAATAATCCCTGACTATTTTCTCCAATTCTCTATCTAGTAAAAATGCGTACTTAAAACCCTCCCATCTTCTCTTCTTATGCAATCCCTTGATATTTTGCAAAATCACTTCTGGCATAAAAATAAAACATTTCTCTAATTCCAAAATATCCACTTCTATACCAAAATCTTTCAATAATTGCTCTTTGAATTCCAAATCTTCATAATATTTTCTAAAAAATTCCAAAATTCCAAGCAAAGTTTGACTATCATAAACCAAAAGCTTACTCTCTTTTTTTTGTGCCTCTACCAAAGCTCTTAAAATTTGCCCATAATATTTTAGCTCATCCACAAAGGGTAATAATCGATTCTCACAAGCAATTTTTTGAATCCCAGCTATAGGAATCTGTAGTTTTTGGCAAAGCTTCTTTAAATTTTCTGTCAAAATAAAAGCACTTTTAGGGTAAAAATCATTATGTAATAAAATATATTCCTTCATCACACTTCCCTTTATAAAATTCTATTTAAAAGCAATTTAGCTAAATTCTTCACTTCTTTATGATTACTTTTTTTAAAGATAATTTTCTTAAATTCATTCAAATAATTATCAACATAACTATTCATCGGAAAAACATAATTTTTAATAGCTAGGGTATTAAAAATATTATTTTCTCCCATTGTAACAAACTCAAGTATTGCTTCATTGTTAGTTTCTTGATAAATCAAATACGCTAACACAAAAAACACTTCACTAGAACTACTTTCTTCTAAGCCAATGGGCGTAGCATAAGCAAATGGAAAAAATGTAAGCACAAAATCCTCACTTTGATTAAGCCCAAATCTTTCCAATTCTTGAATCTTTTGCAAAAATGGCTTAGTATCAATCACCAGATCCTTTGTAACCAATCTCACATTCAAAGGTTCTATTGTCCAATTTAGCCCAAATCTTCCAATCAAATCTTCTATTTTTAAGCCAAAATCACATACCACGATTCCATTGATTTTAAACCCATAAGCATTATAAGCAAAACCAAAGAGATTCTCTTTTATTTTTTCTAATAATTCTGAAAGTGTTCTTTCTTTGTCTATTTTTATCTGTAACTTTGAAAAATAAGGCAAATAATCTGTCTGCACATCAAATCGAAATATTTTTAAGTTAATTTTTTTATCCACAAACTCCCCCTAAAAATTCAAAAATATTATCCATTTTTATTTCTTAAATTTACGATTCTTTGGATTTGATAATAAAGCTTTCATAGAGCTATTTACACCATCATCACCAAAATCATTCTCATTTTGCGGCACAATATAAGTCGCCAAAAGATTAATAAAAACGCAAAAATCAGCACGAATATCTGTTTCATTGGGTAGCAAAATTTGAACAATAGATTCCAAAGGAGTTGTTACAAAACTACCCAAATTTTCTTCACCAAACCCTGCTTCAAAATAGAGATTATTCTCATCAATTTCCAAACTCTCAAAAGTATAACCCGCTAAAATAAACACGGTTAATTCACTAAAGGCTGCCTTGATATTACTTGGAAGTTCAGGCTCAAATTTCACACAAGAAACATTGCAAACAATGGAAAAATTGATTTTTTTATGGATTAAATACTCTAATATCTTACGACAATGCATTTTATTAAGCTCCATAAATTTCTTATCGTGCAGGATTTTCTCTAAATTCATAGCTGCTACCTCCCCCTTTATAAAATCTCTTTTAATCCCTTTAGCAATGATTCTACTTCTTTGATCCCTATTTTCCAAAAATCATCATCTTCAATATCCAAGCCAAAAATACCTACCAATTCCTTTGGCGATTTGCTACCGCCTAAGCTCAAAAACTTCTCATATTTCTCTATAAAGCTTTTTCCCTCTTTTTTATAAACACCAAAAAGTGCCATAACCAAAAGTTGCCCATAGCTATACGCATAGCAATAAAAAGGAGTATGAATAAAATGCGGAATATACGACCACCACAAACGATAATCCTCAGTCAAAATCACGCTCTTGCCAAACATTTTTTGATTCTCTTCTTGCCATATTTGGCTAAACTCATCTGCGCTTAACTCCGATTCTTCTTGATGCACCCTTCTTTCAAAATTAGTAAAAACATTTTGTCTAAAGAGTGTTGCAAAAATATCCTCTAACTTCCCTGCATAAAGTGCGATTTTTTCTTCTTTAGATAAAATCTCTTTCATTTTGTCAAATAAAAGCATTTCAGCAAAGACAGAGGCAGTTTCTGCTGTTGTCAAGGGAGTATCTGCATTCAAATAACCCACCCCATAAGAGAGATATTGATGAATTGTGTGTCCTAATTCATGAGCCATTGTGAAAGCATCTCGTCTTTTATTGGTGTGATTTAGCATCAAATAAGGATGGACACTTGGCACTGCACTATGGCTAAAAGCGCCTCCTCTTTTATTTTCTCTTGGATGCGAATCAATCCACCCCTCATCAAAAGCCTTTTTAGCAATCTCATAAAACCGCGGTGAAAACTCTCTAAAGGTTTCTAAAACGATTTTTTTAGATTCTTCATAAGTGAATTCTGAATCTTCACTACATAAAAGTGGCGCATAGCGATCATAATCATATAATTTCTCTAATCCCAAAAGCTTTGTTTTTAGAGTGTAGTATTCCTCTACAATCCCTACTGAATCATTAATGCTCTTAACCATACTATCCACACTTTTTTGGGTAATTTGATTATCATTGTGGCGTGATTCTTCTAGCGATTTATAGCCTCTTAATTCTGCTGTGATTCTCAAATCTTTACGCACCACATTGTAAATATAAGCCAAAAGCTCCAAATTTTCTCTCAAAGTTACGCTAAGAGATTTTGCAGCCTCTTTTCTTGTTGCTTGATTTTTATCATAAAGAAAGCTTAGAATCTCTTCTTCGCTTAATTGTTTGCCTTGGAATTCAAATTTCAAGTGGCTTAAATGCTCATCAAAAAGGCGCTTAAAGCTATCTACACCCACAGGTTGTGTTTTTAACAATATTTTTTCTTCAGGCAAAGTGAGTTGATGTTTTGCGTTTTTAGCTAAAAGTTCCAAATAATAGCTATATTCTTTTGCATTGCAAATAAAATCCTTTTTTTTGTTTTCTTCTAGTGCGTTAAATTCTAAATCAAAAAACAATAATTTATCTTGTGCTTTATTAACTTCCATTTCGCATTTGGCTAAAAATGCACCTTCTTTAGTGTTAGCCGCAAAACACAAAAATGCATAAGTCATTACCCTTGATAGATTTTCAAAAATCTTTTCATACTCTTTGATAGCTTGATAAAAGAAGTGGTGATCAAGCGTGGCTAATTGACCCTTATATTGTTCTTCAAACTTTGCTGCACGATTAATTTCATTACGCAACGATTCTTCCAATGTTTCTTTGTTAGAAAAAAGCGGAGTAAGATTCCACAAATCTTGTGAATGACACATAAACTCTCCTCAAAGTATTTTATTATTTTATAAGACCGCCCTTTAACCTATCCTAATACCTTGTTATAAGCTTTTTTAAATCGCTTATGTCAAAAAGTCAAATCTATTGTAATTTTTCTTTTAAAAGCTCATTTACTCTAGCAGGATTTGCTCCCTTGCTATTTTTCATCACTTGACCGACAAAAAATCCAAAGAGTTTATCTTTGCCACTTTTGTATTCCGCGACTTTATCGGTATTGGCAGATAGCACAGAATCTATGGTAGCTAGGATTGCACCATCGTCATTGACTTGTGCTAATCCCATAGAATCTATAAGGCTATCTACATCACCGCCTTTTTGCTCTACCAAGACATCTAAAATTTCTTTGCCACTTTTGCCACTAATTTTAGATTCATCAATGCGACACACCAAAGTCGCAAGCGTGCGTGAATCTACCCCACAAGTTTGCAAAGTATTCTCACCTTTTAGACGCCCTAAAAGCTCTGTGGTAAGCCAAGTGAGAGAACCTTTGGCACTTGCGCCAAACCCAAGCATAGATTCAAAATATTGTGTTAGCTCTAAGCTAGAGGTAAGCACCCCTGCATCATAGGGTTTAATGCCAAATTCTCGCACATAACGCTCTCTTTTTTCATCAGGCATTTCTGGAATCTCTCTCCCCTCTTTCATTAACTCTTCATCAATATATACAGGCAATAAATCTGGATCAGGGAAATAGCGATAATCCGCAGCCTCCTCTTTGCCACGCATAGATCGCGTTATGCCTTTTGTAGTATCAAATAGACGCGTTTCTTGCACTACTTCGCTTTGATACTTGCCATCTTCCCACGCTTCAATCTGTCGCTCCACTTCGTATTCGATAGCTTTTTGGATAAATTTAAACGAATTAAGATTTTTAATTTCTACGCGCGTATAGAGTTTAGAATCTCCTTTTGGGCGGATAGAAACATTGGCATCACAGCGAAAGCTTCCTTCTTGCATATTTGCATCAGAAATATCCAAAAATCGCACGATAGAGTGGAGTTTTTTTAGATATGCAATTGCTTCATCACTGCTACGCATATCTGGCTCACTCACAATCTCTAAAAGCGGTGTGCAAGCGCGGTTTAGATCGACTTTGGAGTAATCGTGTTCGTGGATATTTTTTCCGGCATCTTCTTCCATATGTGCGCGTGTAACGCCGATGATTTTTTTCTCACCATTGACTTCTATTTCTATATTTCCACGCCCTACAATGGGAATTTCAAATTGACTAATTTGATAAGCTTTTGGTAAATCGGGATAAAAATAATTTTTGCGCGCAAATACAGAGTTTTGATTAATCTGTGCATTAATAGCGGTGCCAAAAGCAATAGCTTTTTTTACCACTTCTTTATTTAGCACTGGCAATGCACCTGGAAGTCCCAAGCAAGTAGGACAGACATTGGTATTTGGTTCTGCGCCAAAGCTCGTGGCACACGAACAAAAGATTTTAGTTTTGGTGTTAAGTTGGACATGCACTTCTAGTCCGATGATGGTCTCATACGCGCTCATCAAAATCCTTATTTTTTACTAGGATTCTATCAATCTTTTGCTTAAAAAAATGAATATTCTTTATTTCTTAATGCTTTATTTCATAAAACTCATAAGAAATCTTAAAAGTCCTAATGCTAATATTCTATTACAATCTCCCACTTACTTGTTCTTTTGGCAAGATTCCTTTTAAATCATAAATGATTGTCTTACCTTTATTGCTAAAATCAAGCTCTTTAAATTCATTATGTGCCACTGCCACAATAACAGCAGCATAATCTTGCATTTTAAAGTCTTTAATTTCTTTTAATGTCAATCCATACTCATGCTCTACTTCTACTAAATCAGCCCAAGGATCAAACACTTCAACACAACAGTCAAAATCTTTTAATTCCTTAATAATATCTACTACGCGAGAATTACGAATATCAGGACAATTTTCCTTAAAAGTAATCCCTAAAATCGCCACTTTGCTACCCACGATTTGATGCGCTTGTTTAATCATCAATTTAATCACTTTATTTGCTACTACAACACCCATATTATCATTAATATGTCGCCCCGCTAGAATCACTTGAGAATGATAGCCTAATGATTCTGCCTTGTGTGTAAGATAATAAGGATCCACCCCAATACAATGCCCCCCCACAAGCCCTGGGCGAAATGGCAAGAAATTCCACTTTGTCCCTGCAGCTTCCAATACATCAAGAGTATCAATTCCCATTTTATCAAAAATCAAAGAAAGTTCATTGACAAAAGCAATATTAATATCCCTTTGGGAATTTTCAATAACTTTAGCTGCTTCAGCTACTTTAATACTTGAAGCCTTGTGAGTGCCTGCTGCAATAATACTAGCATAAAGCGTATTAACTTCTTGGGCAATTTGTGGTGTAGAGCCACTTGTAACTTTCTTAATGTTAGGCAATCGATGCTCTTTATCACCTGGATTAATCCGCTCTGGAGAGTATCCACAAAAGAAATCCACATTAAATTTTAATCCACTCTCACGCTCCAAAATTGGCACACAATCTTCCTCGGTGCAACCCGGATAAACAGTGCTTTCATAAATCACAATATCATCTTTTTTTAGCACCTTACCCACACTGCTAGAAGCCTTAAGAAGTGGCGTTAAATCAGGCTTATTGTAATGATCAATAGGTGTGGGAACTGTAACAATGTAAATTTGTGCTTCCCTTAAATCTTCTAAATTAGTTGTATAACTCAATCCCTTAGCACTTTGTAATTCTTCTTTTTCAACTTCTAAAGTCCTATCATAACCCTCTTTTAATTCATCGATGCGCTTTTGGTGAATATCAAATCCAATTACTTTGTATTTCTTTCCAAACTCTACAGCTAGGGGCAATCCAACATAACCAAGTCCAATTACAGCTAAAGTTTTCATGATTTATTCCTTATTTTAAAATTTAAGACTTATAAAATTTTACTTTATTTTGCGTTAAATAAACTCTAAAAAATATAATTTTTTTAAGAAAACTACGCAAATTAAAAAACTTCACACCAAGTTTGTTTTATAATTTCAAAAATTTTTAAACATAAAAAGGTAAATATGTTTGCTAAGCTTGATTTAATTCTCTCTCAAGAAGATAGAATCTATATTTATTTTTTACTTTTTGTTTCACTTATTGTCTCATTAATAGAGTTAATAGGAATCTCCGCCATTGCTCCTTTTATTTCTATAGCAAGCGATTTATCATTAATAGAAAATAAGCCTTATTTTGCTTATTTTTATCATCTTCTTAAATTTGATTCTGCTTATCACTTTGTTGTCTTTTTTGGAATTTCACTTTTGATATTTTATTGCTTTAGAAGCATTGCAAACCTCATCTATCAGCATCTTTTGGCTCGTTTTACTTTTGGGCGTTATCATCTTATTGTAGGGCGTTTATTTGTAAATTATTTGGGTATGAATTACCAAGATTTTTTAACCAAAAACACAAGCTATCTCACAAAAACAATCACCACTGAAGCCCATAATTTTACTATTTTGCTTGCAGCCATTTTATTTATGACTTCAGAAGTGTTTGTGGTGCTCTTGATTTATGGAACACTCTTGTTTGTGAATTTCAAAATCACGCTAGGGCTTACCATTATGCTCGGATTCTTTGGATTTTTAATGAGTAAATTTGTCTCACAAAAAATCAAAAAACAAGGCAAACAAAAAGAATTCTATCAAAAAAGCTTTTTTGAATGCCTTGCAAGCAGTTTTGGAAACTACAAAATTATCAAACTTCAAAGCAATAATCAAACCATTTTAGATCATTTCACCCAAAGTTCTTGGGGCTATTCACTGGCTAATATCAAAAATCAAACCTTTTTTCATATTCCGCGTCTTTTGCTTGAAGCCATTGGTTTTTGTATGATGATTGCTGTTGTTTTGTATCTCTTTATTACCGATGGCAAAAATATGTCATCTCATCTCCCTTTATTATCAATGTATGTCCTTGCTCTCTATCGACTTTTGCCTTCCATTAATCGAATTTTAGATTCCTATAATAAAATCCTTTTTAACTACCGCTCTTTAGAGATCATCTATCAAGACATTCAAATGCAAACCAAAAAACTAGGTGATGAAAGAATTAAGTTCTGCAAAAAAATTGAACTTAGAAATATTTGTTTTGGCTACACACAAGACAAAAAGGTGTTAGAAAATGTAAATCTCACTCTCAAAAAAGGCTCTAAAACTGCATTTATAGGAGAATCAGGTAGTGGCAAAAGCACATTAGTAGATCTCATTATTAGCCTTTTGGAGCCAAATAGCGGAGAAATTTACATTGACCAAACTAGACTTTGTGATAAAAATCTCAAAAGCTGGAGAAGTAAGATAGGATACATTCCACAAAATGTTTATCTTTTTGATGGCAATGTCGCAGACAATGTCGCCTTTGGCAGGGAATTTAATGAAGAAAAAATGATAAATTGTTTAAAATTAGCCAATATTTATGATTTTTTAGCGACCAAAGAGGGAATCTATACTCAAGTAGGAGATAGCGGAATCGCACTTAGTGGCGGACAAAAACAAAGAATCGCCATTGCAAGAGCATTGTATGGGGATCCTGAGATACTTGTTTTAGATGAAGCAACAAGCGCTCTAGATAATACAACTGAACAAAAAATTATGGAAGAAATCTATCAAATCTCACAAAATAAAACTCTACTCATCATCGCACACCGCCTAAGCACTATTCAAAAATGTGATACTATTTATCAGATTAAAAAAGGGATTCCAAAAAAGATTTCTTATGCCGATTTATAAGATACGATTTTAAAGACAAGGATACAAATGACTTCTAAAAATATAGATCTTCCAAAGGTAAGTGTCATTCTAACAACCTTTAACCGAGAATATTTTTTTACAGAAGCGATTGAAAGTATCTTAGAGCAAGATTATCCAAATTTGGAAATCATTATCAGTGATGATGGTTCTAGTGATAACACCTTTGCCTTTGCCTGTGAATACGCCCAAGATCATCCTAATATTAAAGTTGTTCAAAATGCTCATTCTAAAGGATCAGCTGGGAATCGCAACAATGGCTTAGATTATGCAAACGGAGATTTAGTGCTACTTTTAGATGATGATGACTTACTTTTTAAAGAGGCAATTTCCCAAATGGTGGAAGTTTATTTGCAATTTAATAAACATTATGGAATCATTCTTGCAAACTGCACAAGAAGCGATGATGGATTTCTCTCTGGCAAAGGCATAAATGAAACACGCGAAGTGTCTTTTAAAGAAGTTTTATGTGGCAACTTAAAGGGAGAATTTATTACACTTTTTGAGAGAAAGCTGCTTGGAACAAGGCGCTTTAGCGAAAATCTTAAACGCGGAAATGTTGGGCTTTTATGGCTTAGAATGCACAAACAGAGCCCCTGTTTTTATCTCCATCGTCCTTTAAAATTCTATCGAATACATGCTGAATCACTTACGCACAATATGAAATACAAACCCCTTGAGATGGTTAAAAATTATGAGCAAGACATTTTATTATTCTATAAAGAACGCAAAGAATTATGCCCCAAATACCTAGCTGAACTCTGTGCAACAGCCGCATTGCTTTATCGGCAAGGTGGAGATAATAAACACGCTTTTAAAAAGATTCTACAAAGCCTTCTTATCTATCCTAATCTCAAAGCACTCAAAGCACTAGTTTATTTATTCTTGCCCAAATCATTTATACCACGCTTTAATGTCCGCCAAAGAATCGAAAAATGAAAAAAATAAAGATTCTGCTTGTAATTCGCTCTCTTTTTGTTGGCGGGGCTGAGAGACAATGGGTGCTACTAGCACGCGGATTAGCCAAAAAGCAAGAAGTGAATTTGCTTCTTTGCACTTTTTATAGCGGAGGTGAATTAGCAGATGAAATTAATGAGATTCCACATTTTGGTCTTCACAAAAAAGGCAAGGGAGATTTTCTATTTTTATGGCGCTATCGCAAACTTATAAAAGAGTTTCAACCTGATTGCATTTATGCTTTTATGCCCGATTCTAATCTTTTTAGCCTTTTGGCTAGTAGCTTTTTAAAAATTCCTGTTATTTGGGGATTCCGCTCTAGTGGAATTGACATAGCAAGACTTTCATTATTCTCTAAAATTTATTTTTACTTACAAAGATTCTTAAGCTCCAAAGCAGCAGCTATTATTTGCAATTCAAGTGATGCCATTAGCTTTTATAAAAATGCCAAATACAACATGGAAAAAGCCAAAATTATTTACAATGGCATTGATACAACTAAGTTTTACCCCAAGCAATCTAACGCCCTTAAAAGCTCCCTAAAAATCCCCAAAGATTCTTTTGTCTTTGGAATAGCTGCACGAATGGATAAGGTCAAAGATTATCCACTACTTGCAAAAGGTGCTAAAGAAATTCTAGCTAAGAATCAAAAAGTTTTTTTTATTGCCATTGGAAAAATTAATGAAGAGATTCTAAAAGAGTGTGAGATAATTTTAGGGGAATTTAAAAAGCGATTTTTGTTCTTGGGTATCCAAAAAGACACGCCAATGTTTTATTCTCTTTTTGACTGCATTCTTTCAACCTCTTATACAGAGAGTTTTTCAAACTCTATTGCTGAAGCTATGGCGTGTGAATGCATTCCACTTGTTAGCGATGCTGGAGAAAGCAGAATAATTGCTAATTTTAAGCAAAACTACCCTTATTGCTTCCCTAAAAAAGACTTAGAATCTTTTTGTCAAGGATTAGATTCTATCCTAGCACTTCCAAAAGATTCTTTGCAAACCCTAAAAAAACAAGCAAGAGATCATATTTTGCGAAACTTTTCTGCTCAAAAAATGGTCGAATCCACTCTCAAAGAACTAAAACAATGTCTTTAGTTATCCTTATTTACTCACTTGGTCCAGGTGGCGCAGAGAGAATCACCTCACTGCTTTTAGAATCTCTAAGCAAAGAATATCCAATCACACTTGTCTTACTAGAAGATATTTGCCACTATAAGATTCCTAGCAATGTAACCAAAGTTATTTTAGGCAAAAATTCCACTTATGAGAGCGGACTAAAAAAACTTATCAAAATACCTATTTTAGCTTATAAATATTCTAAAATTATCCGCAATTGCACGCATTCTTTTTCGCTCATGACGCGCCCAAATTATATCAATATTCTTGCTTCCTTTTTTACCAAAAAGCCAAAAATATTCATTTCAGAACGCAGTTATCCTAGCAAACAATATGGTTATGGAAATTTACAATCCAAAATCAATCGCTTTCTTATCCAAGCCCTCTATAAAAGGGCAGATAAAATTTCAGCTAACTCTCCACAAAACTTGCAAGATTTAATCTCAAATTTTCAAGTCCCAAAATCCAAAACAACCCTACTCCCAAACTGCTTTGATCTTGAAAAAATCCAGAATCTAAGTCAAGAAAATACTCCACTCAAAGAAAAAATTCTAGCCAAAAAACTAGAGGGGAAAAAAATTTTTGTTAGCATTGGCAGACTTGATGAGGGCAAGAATCACGCCTTGCTAATTAACACACTAGCTGCACTCAAAGAGAAAAATATCTTCTTATTTATTCTTGGAGAGGGTGTGCTAAGAGAATCCTTGCAAAAGCAAATCAATGCCCTTAAACTCACAAATCATATTGCGCTTTTAGGGGCGACTACTAACCCTTATGCGCCACTTAGTTGTGCAGACTTTTTTCTTTTTGGCTCAAATCATGAGGGATTCCCCAATGTTTTAGTGGAATCATTAGCTCTAGGGATTCCTATTATCACGACTGATTGTGCGCCTCAGATGATTTTACAAAGCACCCAAGAAATGCAAAACTTTAAACTTGGTAAATGTGGCATCACTACTCCTCTTAACAATAAAGAAATTATGATAGAAGCTATTCATTGGGCTTTAGAAAATCCTGATTTCTTCAAAAAAGAAAATCTTTTATCTCAAGCCAAAACCTTTAGCATCACACACCAATTACCACTCTACAAAAAATGGTTAGAATTAGAATAAAAAAAATATTAAAAGTCATAAATGACTACAAATAACTACAAACATTTCTAAAATGTGCTAAAATATCAAGAATTTTTGAAGTCAAAAACAAGGGATAAGTTTTGAATTTTACAATGCTTTATAGTAAGATTCATCGCGCAAGAGTGAGTGATGCTAATCTTAATTATGTTGGCTCCATTACGATTGATACCAAACTTATGGAGTCTGCTGGGCTTTTAGAGGGTCAAAAGGTTGATATTGTTAATATCAATAATGGCGAGAGATTTTCTACTTATGTTATTGAAGGTAAAAGTGGTGATATTTGCCTTAATGGTGCTGCTGCTAGAAAAGTGCAAATTGGAGATAAAATCATCATTATGGCTTATGCTCAATTCTCCAAAGAAGAGCTAGAAAACTATGAACCTAAAGTAGTTTTGGTAGATGAAAATAATCAAATCATTCAAATCAAAAAGGAATTAAAAAATGTTTAATCCAGAAGACTTAGCAAAAACTCTAGAAAATTTACAGGAAAATTTCAAAAACGCGCAAGAAGAAAATAAAAATCTCACCTTTAGTGCCAAAAGTGGTGGAGGATTAGTAAGTGTGAGTGCTAATGGTGAGGGAGAAATTATAGATATTAGTATTGATGATTCATTATTAGAAGATAAAGAATCGCTTCAAATTTTATTGATGAGTGCGATTAATGATGTCTGCAAAAGTGTAGAAGGAAATAAGAAAAAAATGGCAATGGGAATGCTTGGAAACCTTGGAAATTTTCCTTTTAAAGGTTAATTAATGAAACAAAAACTCTTGCTTTTACTCTTTAGTCTTGGCTTAAGCATCAAGCTTGTCGCTTATGATTTTAGCACTTGTCAAATTAAAGCCGTGCATTCTATGGAAAAAATAGATCAAAGCTATGGAATCGCCATCAAGCCTTTGAAAAAAAATGCTAAACTCCCTGCAAAAAGTGTATTATTTTTTTATTCTCCAAATACCACCCCAAAAGACTACAAAATCCTCAAACACGATCCTTTCTTAGGATTTTATCTCCTAGAGTCAAAAACCAATCTAAACCCCATTTCCTTAAAAGAAATTAATAGCGAAATGCTAGAAGATGAGATTGCTAGTATCACGCCTACTCATAGTGTAAGTGGAAAGATTATGACAAGAATGCAAAGCCCTGTTGATTTTGCCACTTTAAATGTCCCAACTTTTCAAAATAGCCTTATTAATACCATTTGTGATCAAAACTATGGAATTGGTATTGGCAAAAATCAATTTTTAGAAAAAAAATATCTTGATCGCTTTATTAACAATCCCATTTATTATGGTGATATTGGCATTAGGGTGTTTCAAAATTCAAAAGATAGAGTTGAAGTCAATCTCATTGATCCATTTTTTGATAACAATCCCTTTGAGTATGGCGATATTATTATGATGATTAATGGAGAAGCTATCCCAAATGTTAGTCACTTTAATCGTGTGGTTTTAGATTTAAAAGAAGATTCTGTAATTCCTGTTAGAATAGAGCGCAATGGTATAGTGCAAAATCTCTCTGTAAAAGTGGATAAGCGACGTGGTGGTATGCTTTTAAAAGAAGATTTTTTTGGAAGAGTAGGCATAAAGATTTCTAATGACTTTACAATCACGCAAATTTTACCTAGTGCTAAAAATGGTTTTGAAAAGTTACAAGTTGGCGATAAAGTTTTAAGAATCAATCAAAAAGATGTCCCACAAGATTATGATTCTATTATCCATTTTTTAGGAAGTTATGTTAATGACAGACAAAAATGGCTTATCTCTCGCAATGATTTTCAATTTTTTATAGAAGTTAATACACAAAAGGCAAAGAATGACAGAGAAACTTCATTCTCTTTTTAGCGAATTTGAATCTTACCTCATCTCGCAACCCCCTAAAGTCCCTAGCTTTCACCCTTATTATGAAAAAGCGCTTTGGGAAATGGTGCTAAGTGGTGGGAAACGATTCCGCCCTAAATTACTCTTAAGTGTTGTTTATGCTAATAAATCAAAATTTACTTCCAAAGCCTTTGCTCCTGCACTTGCTTTAGAAATCTTGCACACTTATTCGCTAATTCATGATGATTTACCTGCAATGGACAATGCCACTTTAAGAAGGGGTGTGCCAACCTTGCACCACAAATACGATGAGTGTGGAGCAATCCTAGTTGGTGATGCACTCAATACTCATAGTTTTTATTGCATTGCCAAATCTTCTTTAAAGCCAAAAATTAAAAACAAGCTCACTGAGATTCTAAGCTATAATGGCGGAATCTATGGTATGGTTTTGGGACAAGCCTTAGATTGCTATTTTGAAAAACAAACTCTGCCTTTAGAGAAGTTGCGCATCATTCATTTAAACAAAACTGCCAAACTTATTGCTGCTGCTTTAAAAATGGGTGGAATCATAGCCAAATGTGATAAAAAATTCTGCCAAAAACTTTATAAAATCGGCTTAGATTTGGGGCTATTTTTTCAAATCCGTGATGATATTATTGATGCAACACAAAGTTCGCAAGAAGCAGGAAAAACAACACAAAATGATTCAGAAAAGAATAGCTATGTCAATCTTTTGGGATTAGAAACTGCCAAAATAGAAGCTAAAAAGCTTCAAGAATCTTTGCAAATGCAACTCCAATCTCTAAATCCTAAAACCAATCAAGCCTTAAGAATCCTTTTGGAAGAATATTTTACATTTTAATGAGGAATCTATGAAAAGAATATTGATTACTAATGATGATGGCTACCAATCCCCAGGATTACTAGCACTTAAAGAAGCCTTATCTCCGCTAGGACATGTTATGATTGTTGCTCCTGCGAGTGAAAAATCTGCGTGTGGGCATGGAATGACACTAACGCGTCCCCTAAGATTTATAAAACTTGATGATGATTTTTATAAACTTGATGATGGAACGCCAACTGATTGTATTTATCTCTCACTTCACGCACTTTATGAAGAAGGATTTAAACCAGATTTAATTGTAAGTGGAATCAACATAGGCTCTAATATGGGTGAAGATGTTAGCTATTCAGGCACTGCTAGTGCTGCTATGGAGGGAGTTTTACACGATATTCCCTCTATAGCTATTTCGCAAGTCTTACAAGATAAAAATTACTTTGGATTTGATTTTTCTCTTGCTAAAGAAACTATTTACAACCTTGCAAAAAAAATCTTAGAAAATGGCTTCCCTCTTCAAAAAAGAGAGTTTTTAAATGTCAATATTCCACAGATTCCAAAAGATCAATGCAAAGGAGTGAAAATCACAGAGCTTGGAATTAGACTTTATGGGAATGATGCACATTTACATAGGAATCCTCGTGGAGAAGAATACTATTGGCTAGGACTTCATCCGCTAAATTGGAAAGAGCGCAATCAGCAAGAATCTTCAGATTTTAACGCTGTGATGAATGATTATGTCTCTATCACGCCTATCACCCTTGATTTTACTGCTAAAAAAAGTATGCAACCCCTACAAAATTGGATTATGCAATGACAAATAAGCGCTTTACTCGCACTCTTTTACTTTTTAAAGAAGATGGTTTTGCAAAACTCCAAAATTCCAGTGTTTTACTTCTTGGGGTGGGTGGCGTTGGAGGATTCGCTCTTGATTGTCTTTATCGCACAGGAATTGGCAGAATCTGCATTATAGATTATGATAACTTTGATGAAACCAATCAAAATAGACAAATTGGCTCTTTTGAGGGTGTGGGAGAAAAAAAGGTAAAAATCCTAGCACAAAAATATCAAGGCATAGAAGCCATAGAAACTAAAATCACTCAAGAATTTCTTCAAAATTTTGATTTTACTCCTTTTGATATTGTCATTGATGCAATTGATGATATTGATGCAAAAATCGCTCTAGCTCTCACAATTGCCAATCACCCCAAAAATCCAAATATGCCCCTACTTCTTTCTTCTACAGGAAGTGCTAAGAAACTTGATCCCTCACAGATTCAAAGCGCTAGTATTTGGAAAACCTATGGGGATAAATTTGCTAGAAAATTTCGCGAGGGACTAAAAAAGCAAGGTTTCAAGGGAAATTTTCAAGCGATTTTTAGCCCAGAACCCCCTCACTGCAAGGAATTAGGAAGCTTTAGTGGTGTTACAGGAAGCTTTGGATTACGTCTTGCAAGTGAAGCCATTTCAATTATTTTAAAAAAGGAGACATTATGCAAATCTTAGCAAAAAGCTATGAAGATGAATGTGAAGATTTTGAAGAAGAAGAATACGATGGATATGATTCTAGATATGAAGATAGTGATAAATACAATTATGATGAAGATGATTACGATAATAGCGATAGCGATTATGAAAATGATGAGGATTATTAATGCAAAATATCAAAGTTGCTCTCATTCAACAAGCCTTTAAAGGCACAAAAACAGCCACCCTGCAAACCACTGCAAAAATGATCAAAGAAGCAGCAAAGAATGGTGCAAATCTTGTTTTATTGCAAGAATTACATACAACGGAATATTTTTGCCAAAGTGAAAATGTGGATTTTTTTGATTATGCGTTGAGTTTTGAAGAAGATTGCGAATACTTTAGTGAAATTGCTAAAAACCATAAAATTGTGCTTGTAACTTCACTTTTTGAACGGCGCACAAGCGGACTTTATCACAACACTGCTGTAGTTTTTGAAACTAATGGAGAAATTGCAGGAAAATACCGAAAAATGCATATTCCAGATGATCCAGGATTTTATGAAAAATTTTATTTTACTCCCGGAGATTTAGGATTTACGCCTATCTCTACGAGCCTTGGAAAGCTTGGAATCTTGATTTGTTGGGACCAATGGTATCCAGAAGCTGCAAGAAGTATGACTTTAAAGGGAGCAGAAATCTTAATTTATCCAACTGCAATTGGTTGGTTTGATTCTGATTTTAAAGAAGAAAAAGATCGCCAAAGGGAAGCTTGGATAGCCATTCAAAGAGGTCATGCAGTAGCCAATGGGATTCCAGTAGTTGCCATTAATCGCGTGGGATTTGAAAAAGATAAAAGTGGAGTTTTAGAGGGCATACGCTTTTGGGGATCTAGTTTTGCCTTTGGCGCACAAGGAGAGCTTTTAACACTTGGAAGTGTAGAGGGTGAAGAAATTTTGTATTTTGAATGGGATAAAAAACGAAGTGAAGAAGTGCGCAGAATCTGGCCATTTTTGAGAGATAGACGCATTGATTCTTATCAAAATATTTTAAAGCGTTTTGATGATTAGCGACAAAGAAAAGTGGGATTTGCGCCACCAAAACAATCCTATCCCAAACTCGCCATTAGAACTTCTTTCTCAATACATTACTCAAGCACAAAAAGGTAGAGCATTAGACATTGCTTGTGGAATGGGGAGAAATTCAAGATTTATGCGCGATAATGGTTTTGTGGTGGATAGTATTGATATTTCTACCTATGCCATTTCAAGCCTTAAAGATGAAGTCAATATTAATCCTATTTGCGTGGATTTAGACACCTTTAGTATCCCCAAAAATCATTACGATCTTATTTGCAATAGTTTTTTTTTGGAGCGCAGATTGTTTCCTTCTATCCTTGAGGGGCTTAAAAAAAATGGTATTTTGATTTTTGAAACTTTTGCAAGAAGCGACAACGAATCTCACAATGCTTTTGCTTCAGATTCTTCCCATCTTTTAAGAAAAAATGAGCTTTTAAGGGCATTTTTAGACTTAGAAATTCTTTTTTATGAAGAAAAGCTTATTTCCAGAAATCGAGATTCTCACACTTTAGCTTTAGTCGCTAGGCTTGTTGCGCGTGCCTAATTTTTTACATTTTTACTCCAAACAACGCAGCAAAAAGATTCTAAACATTGCTATCCCCTCTGGACTAAATTCTCTTTTGGATATTATTAATCTCTCTATTGATTTAATGTTTATCGGAGTTTTTGGCGCTAACGCCATTGTGGCTGTGGGAGTTAGTCTTAATTATATGATGTTAGCTTTTGCTTTTACAACAATTATTTTTGTTGGCAATAGCGCCTTAGTTTCAAGATTCCTTGGTGCAAACCAAAGAGAAAGCGCCAATGAAGTAGTTTTAAGTCTTACCTTTGCGGCTTTTTGTTTCTCCATTCCCTTGTGCTTATTAGCATTTTTATGCTATGACTATTTTTTTAGCTGGATTGGAATTTCTAATGAAGCCAAAGAAATTGGCAGTTCTTATTTGGGTTTGACACTTTTTACCATTCCCTTGCTTTTAATTAAACAAGTAAGCATTTCTTCATTTTCTGCTGCTGGAGCGACAAAAATACCCTTTTTTATTAAAATTTTTATCACGCTTATCAATCCTATCTTAAAATATATTTTTATTTTTGGCTTTTTAATTATCCCAGAATTTGGAGTAATTGGGGCTGCTATTGCCACTTTGATTATCAATTTTATTGAAACCTTAGCTCTCTTTTTATATCTGCTATGTTACAAAAAAAGCCCAATTTCCCTAAGAGGAAAAATTAATTTTGATTATATTAGACGCGCTTTTGTTGTTGGAATTCCATCAGGTTGTGAGCGACTTTTTACGCTTTTGTCTATGATCTTAATGGCTAAATTCGTAGCACTTTATGGTACTTTTGATTTAGCAGGTTATCAAATCGCCACAAGAATCGAGGGCTTTGCCTTTATGCCCGGATTTGGATTTATGATTGCTGCTATGGCATTAATGGGACAAAACCTTGGAGCACACAAACCTCTAGAAGCCAAATACAGCACCTTAAATACACTTTTTCTTGGAAGCCTTTTTATGGGGATAATTGGCTTAATTATGACATTTTTTGCTCCCTTTCTTGCAAGTTTTTTTACCAATGATACTCAAACCATTGAAGCAAGTGCAAAATATTTAATTCCCATTGGTATTTCACAAGTCGCATTTGCTTTTATTTGTATCTTAGATGGTGCATTAAGAGGGGCAGGAATTACTAAAATTACATTAATCATCAACACTTTAATGATTTGGGGATTAAGAGTCATCCCTTGCTATTTGATTGCTAAGTTTCACTACCCTATTTCTTATATTTATCTTTGCATTTGCTTAGAGACATTTTTGCGCGCATTTATATATTGGAAAATATTCCAAAAAGGCACTTGGAGAAAAAATAAAGTCTAGCCAATTAAAGCCAAAAATAAAGATAGATTTGAAGTAATGTAAAGCCCCACTACCAGCAGACACAACGCCACTGCAACAAAAACTAAAATTTTTTTCTCAAAGGAAGTTAGCTTATCACCACTTCTTACCACAGAGATGATAGTCGCAACAACAATCAGAAACGAAACTGCCACTATCAACATCAAAATCAAACCAAATCCACTAATACTATTCATATAAATTTTCCTTGAAATATTGTAATTTACTTGTAGTGGCGAATAATTTTTAAAATTATACCACCATTTTTTGCTAAAAATTAAAATCAATCTGAGAATTTATTATGTTTTAACAAGCTATAGGATAAAATGGACACAGATAATTATTTTTAAGGCTAGAATTTATGATTGATTTAAAACTCTTAGTGAATGATTTCGAAAAAGTTGTAGCACAACTTGCTAAACGCAATATTGATGAAGTTTTTTTAGAAACTTTAAGACAAACTCACCTTAATTACAAGCAAAAAAAGATCGCGCTTGAAGAGCTCCAAGCCAAACAAAATAGCAAAACCAAACTCTTTGCACAATACAAACAAGAAGGAAAGGATATTCAACCACTTAAAAAAGAATGTGATTTGCTCAAAGCAGAAATCGCACTCTATACTCAAGAAATACAAGGCTGGGAAGAAAAATTACAAGAATTTTCTCATATTATCCCCAATATTCCTGATTCTAAAACCCCCATTGGTAAAGATGAAAAAGACAACATTGAGATTAAAAAGATTCTTACGCCAAAAGAATTTTCTTTTACGCCAAAAGAACATTGGGAACTTGCTGAGCAAAATGGATGGATTGATTTTGAGCGCGGAGTAAAACTCGCTAAAAGTCGTTTTAGTGTCTTTATGGGAATGGCAGCAAAATTAGAGAGGGCGCTTATTAATTATATGCTTGACTTTAACACCCAAAGAGGTTTTAGTGAAGTGGGAACTCCTGTTATTGTGAATTCTCAAATTCTCTTTGCAACAGGGCAATTGCCAAAATTTGAAAATGATCTTTTTAAAATTTCAGATTTTGAAGAGGAAGAATTAGACAACAAAGAAGCCAAAAAGGGGCACGAGCTTTATTTAATACCCACTGCAGAAGTTACACTAACCAATCTTTACAATAATGAAATTCTTAAAGAAGAAGATTTGCCCTTAATGATGACTGCCTACACGCCTTGCTTCAGAAAAGAAGCTGGGAGTGCAGGTCGCGATACAAGAGGTATTATTCGTCAGCATCAATTTGATAAAGTTGAGCTTGTAGCTATCACCGCCCCACAAGATAGCGATATGATGCAAGAAAGAATGGTTTCTTGTGCTTCAGATTTACTGACTTCATTAGGACTACCTCACCGCTTAATCCAACTCTGTAGCGGAGATTTAGGCTTTAGCGCTAGTAATACCATTGACATTGAAGTGTGGCTACCTGGACAAAATTGCTATCGCGAGATTAGTTCCATTTCTAACACACGCGATTTCCAAGCAAGACGCGCAAAAATTCGCTATAAAGATTCTAATAAAAAAAATATTCTTGTCCATACTTTAAATGGATCAAGCCTTGCTGTAGGCAGAACTTTAGTTGCAATTATGGAAAACTACCAAAATGAAGATGGAAGCATTGATATTCCAAATGTTTTACAACCTTATCTAAGGTAATCTAATGATTGATCAAGAAGATAGCAAACAGGTTATTCATCTTGATGATGGCTTAGATATTCTCCAAGACATTCTAACCAAAGAAGAAAAACCAAAACCACAAACCAAGTGGGATAAGCTGCAAGAATTCTTTAGAAAACATAAAAAAACCACTATTTCTCTTGCTTTATTACTTGGAATTTTTATGGTTGCTCTTATTTTTATCATCGGGCAATTTCTTACTCAAGAAACCAAAAAACCCCAAAAAACCACACAAATACTGCCACCACAACTCTCAATCCAAAAAGGTGGAGACATTATCCCTGATGCTGAAAATCTCGATGCGTTGCTTAAAAAGGCTAACTTTCTTTATTCAAGTGGAAACAAACAAGAGGCGCTTGATCTCTATGGTAAAATCTCAAACTATTCTGAAGGACTCTCTAGTTACAATCTAGGAGTTGCACAAATGGAAGAAAAATCCTATGCTAATGCAATGGAATCTTTTCAAAAAGCCATTGATTTAGGGGAGGATCGTGTAATTAGCTCCCTTAATGCTGCTGTTTGCGCATTATATCTCAATCAACCACTTAAATTTCAATATTATCTCAATCTTGCAGAAACCTACCTTCCTTATGCTGGGAATCTCCCCCTTTATTCTTATCTTTATGCTCTCACACACTATTATCAAGGAAATTATTTTGAAGCTTTCTCTCCTCTCACACACCCAAGTTCACCTTACTACCAAGAACAAAATAATCTCTTACTATCATCGCTATATGCTTATTTTAATAATAATCGCAAAGCCCTAGAAGTCCTTAATAAAGATTCGGAAAATCCCAATCATTGGTTTAATCTAGCACTTCTTTATGCGAGAATTGGAGAATACAAACAAGCCAACACTTTAATCCAACAAACTATTGACACTTTTGGAATCTCTCTCCAAAGAGAAATGGCACTACTTCTTGTCAAACTCCAATTGCATGATTACACACAAGTTTCACGAATATTAAGCAAATATGCCAACAATAAAGAAGCCATCAAGCATAATCCCTACCCCATTAAAGTTACTTTAAAACAAGATTTTTTTAATATCAACACAGCCCAAAAACGATTTTGGAATAACTTCAGTGGTTTTAAGCTAAACTCCTATAAGATTCTCTTTTATTTTGCTCCTTACAAGGTTTTTGATGCACAAGAAGCTTTCAGTATTATCCAAAAAGGCGGAATCAATATCCACATAGAGAATCTCCAAGAAGCCAAAGAAATATTACTGCGCGGACAAACAATCTCCAAAGTTAATCGCAATATTGCCAATGCAATCTTAGAAACATTACAAGGCGATATTAGAAGAGCCAATGCTCTACTTATTAGCGCTACCAAAAACTATCCCAATCACTCTATCTTACATTACAACTTAGGGCTTAATTACGCGCAAATGGGAGATTTTGATCACTCTTATCAGCACTTCATACGCGCCTTTCACCTTAATCCAAAAGATTTATTAGCCGGTATTTTTGCACTTATTACTTCTCAACTCACCCATCGAGATTCCACACGCTTAGATAATGAAGTCTCTCAAGAATTCGCAAACCTAGAAACCACACCACAAGAAAGAGAATTTTTTCAAACACTTCTAAACTTTGCGCGTGATGGGACACCAAAACCCCTTGAATCGCTAGACAACAAAAAAAGTAATGTTGCTATTTATTATGCTCTTAATTTTGTCCAAAATATAGCTCTTCAAGATCAGAATTTACTCATAGAATCTGCTAATGGATTAAAAACACTTCTTCCCAATGACCCCCTAAGTAACCTACTTAATCTTTTAGCAATCAATTATAAAGATGACCCAAAAAGCCTTGCTCTAAAGCTTCAAGGTTACTACCAAGATTCTACTATCAACAAAGATCCTATTTATTATGGGGCGGCTGTTGTTAGAGAAATGTATATTGAAATTGCTTATATTATTGGGACTTTGCATTATGTAGAGCAAGATTTAGACAATCGCCTCATTACCGAGCAAAAAGATGTGCGTGGAATCATTCAAGCACTCGCTTTGAGCTATATTTATCTCCAAGAGTTTGAAAAATCTTTCACACTTTATAACAGCCTTATTGATGACTTTAAAGAACAAGACACACAAACATTGTTTTTAGCTGCTGTTGCCGCAATTGGTGCAGGACATACCCAAAACGCCGCCACTCTTCTACAACTCTCTAAACTAGAAGCACCTACAAACTTTGAAACTAGAATTGCTAATGGACTTTTATATTTACAAGAAAATAACTATAATGCAGCTGCTTCACAATTTACTGCCTTGGTAAATTCTGGTGTAGTATCAGAGTTTTTTGATTTTAAAATTGATGTAAAAAAACTACAAAACAAAGTAAAAACTTCTAATTAAACCCTGCTCTACTTTTTACCTTTTATTATAGAAAAAAGTATAGCAAATTATTTAAACTATTCTTTAGCTAACTTTTACCTTTCTTTTCAACAACAATGAATATAAGGTTTATATATTAAAAAATCAATTTAAAAACAAAAATATTTGTGTAATCAATACTAAAGAAGGACTTTTGTTAAACAAGTTTTAAAGCTATTTAGTCCAGAAGCCCCACATGCTTTAGCGGGTGGATAACTCAAAATTTTTAACCCTTTTAAAAAAACTCTTTTATTGCCGTGCTTTGTTATTACTTATTGCTTTCAGTTCCATTTGGTTTTTATCCATTAAAAACACGCTCCTTATCCTATGTTCTCCATTGAAAATAGCAAATTCTTTTTAAATAGTCTCTTTACTTCTCATTAAAATATTGAAAATCGTTTTTTCTTTCTTTAAAATACAGCACATTAGAATTTAACATTTTCTTAATTCTGCCAAAATCCCTTTTATTCATAGGGATAAAAGTTGTGTTGATAATTTCGCCATTAGTATCAAGGGCATATCCCACCATATAGGTATATTTTTCTTGCAATTGGTAGGGCTTAAAAAAGACATAAGAATCTTGTGCTATACTTTGATTGTCTTTATTCTGCACTAGTTTGCTATTTTGCATTTCCCTAGCATTCGCAGACAACTTTGGATTAGGGACATATTCTTGCTTAACGATAAAAAGCGGGTCGGTAAGAGTATCAAGGAATGCTCCGCTATACATACTCCTATCTTTCTTGTAAGTATTTTTCTTATTCATATGCTCCCAAGCGTGTTCTAAATTGATAGTGATTCCGCCTATGGGTGTATTGATATTGTTATATCCTCTGTTCTTTTGGTTTAAAAACTCTTGTTTGCTTAAAGCTTTTGGCAATGATTCTGCAAAAGAATTTAACCTCTCTTCTAAGATCCTATCCTCCTTAACAAAAAGTTCTTTTAATATTGCTTTGCTTTGGAGAATCCTGCCTTTTTCATTTTTGATAATATATCTTGGTTCTAAGGCTTCTAAAAGGGGGTATTTTGCTTTAGCACTCCCCCAACCTTTTGTTAGTGTATTGCTTAGCTCTTGTGCTACTAGCTCTTTGTATTGTGGATTGTCTTTTAGATATTTCGCGCTTTTAGC
>NZ_JALAIY010000001.1:1290800-1402266 GCF_022664765.1 Helicobacter sp. CaF467b
CATCATGCACATGCGATTCACGCAATCCACTTTGTGTGATTTCCACAAATTCTGCTTTCTCCCACAAAGTGGTAATGTCCTTAGCTCCCAAATATCCCATTGAAGATCGCAATCCACCAAGCATTTGATGAATCACATCAGAAATCCTTCCACGATAAGGCACTCTACCCTCAATACCCTCTGGGACAAGTTTTTCTTGTGCGGTGCCTTCTTGAAAATATCTATCTGCACTCCCCTTATTCATCGCTCCTAAGCTACCCATTCCGCGATAACTTTTATACTGTCTGCCTTGATAAATAATTGTCTCACCTGGAGATTCTTCAGTCCCTGCCAACATACTGCCTATCATTACGCTACTAGCCCCTGCTGCAAGTGCTTTTGCAATATCACCTGAATATTTAATCCCACCATCGGCAATCAACGGAACTCCCATTTTATGACAAACTTCAGACACATCAGCAATGGCTGTAATCTGTGGCACACCCACACCTGCTACAATACGAGTAGTGCAAATACTTCCGGGTCCAATACCCACTTTTACACCATCAGCTCCCGCATCAATTAGCGCTTGAGCACCTTCTCTTGTCGCCACATTTCCTGCGACAATATCCACAACTAAATGCTTTTTAATCTCTTTGATTGTTTCTAAAATCCCACGACTATGCCCGTGTGCTGAATCAAGTACCAAAACATCAACTCCTGCTTCTACTAATGCTTTTGCTCTATCATATTGAAAAACACCAATAGCTGCTCCCACGCGCAATCTGCCAAAATCATCTTTATTGGAATTTGGATATTCAATTCTTTTTTGAATATCTTTAATAGTAATCAATCCTTTTAAAATTCCTTTTTCATTGACAATTGGCAATTTCTCAATTTTATGCTTATTCATAATATTACGCGCTTCTTCTAAGCTTGTGCCAACTTTTGCAGTAACCAAAGGCGCTTTTGTCATAATTTCTTTAACAGGGCGACTTAAATCTGTCTCAAAACGCATATCGCGATTAGTCAAGATTCCAATCAAACTACCATTATCATCAACTACAGGGACTCCTGAAATCTTATAATTATCTGTGATGGCTTTGGCTTGCATTAAAGTTGCATCTGGACTAATGAAAATTGGATCGATGATTACTCCACTTTCACTCTTTTTTACCTTTTTAATCTGTGTTACTTGAGAGTTAATATCCATATTTTTATGAATGATACCAATTCCACCAACCCTTGCCATAGCAATGGCTGTGCTGTATTCTGTAACCGTATCCATCGCTGCAGAAACAAGCGGTGAGTTTAAAGTGATATTTTTACTAAACTTTGTTCCCAAAGAAACTTCTTTAGGTAAAATTTCTGAATAAGCTGGAACCAACAACACATCTTCAAAAGTCAATGCACGCGCTCTAATTTTCATAAGCTCTCCTTAATAAGATTTTCCAAATTTAAGCCCAAATCGAGCAACTTTTGCTCTTCAAAAGCCGCACCAATTAATTGCATTCCAATAGGCATTCCCTCACTCTCTCCAACTGGTAAAGAAAGCGCTGGAAGTCCTGCAAGATTTACCCCAATTGTATAAATATCTTCTAAATACATTTGCAAAGGTGTTTTACATTCATCAAATCCAAAAGCAGTGCTTGGTGCTACTGGAGAGAGAATCGCATCACAATCTTTTAAGATTTCATTGTATTGTCTTGCAATAAGAGTGCGCACCTTTTGAGCCTTGATATAATAAGCATCATAATATCCGCTACTTAATACAAAAGAACCAAGCAAGATTCTACGCTTCACCTCATCACCAAAGCCTTGTGATCGGGTTTTTAAATACAATTCTTTAAGATTATTAACATTTTCTGCCCTATTCCCATAGCGCACTCCATCAAAGCGCGCTAAATTTGAGCTTGCTTCTGCTGTGCAAATCACATAATATGCCGCGATAATATAGCTAGTATCAAGCATTTCTTTTTCAACAATAGTGTGTCCATTAGCACTTAAGAGATCAATACTTTTTTGGTATGCATCTTGAATATTTTTATCAGCATCTTTTAATAGACTAGGCAATATTGCAATTCTCATCTTACGATTTCCATTAAGATTATCATAAGTGTTTGTAGATGAAAAATTTGCAGAAGTAGAATCCATTTTATCATATCCGCTAATAGCATCAAATAATATCGCACAATCTGTGATATTTTGTGTAATAGGTCCGATTTGATCAAGGCTAGAACTATAAGCCACCAACCCATAACGACTAACCCTACCATAAGTGGGCTTTAATCCCACACAGCCACAAAAACTAGCAGGTTGGCGGATACTACCTCCTGTATCACTGCCTAATGCAGCAATTGCAATTCCACCAGCGACTGCTGCAGCACTCCCCCCACTACTTCCACCCGGGACTTTGCTTGGATTTTTTGGGTTAAGCGTTTTGCCATAGCAACTACTTGCAGTTGTGCTTCCCATAGCAAATTCATCCATATTAGTGCGCCCAAAAGGTGCCATTTTATGTTTTGCTAGATTCTCTATTGCAGTAGCATTATAAGGTGCGATATAGCCTTGTAGAATCTTACTTGCACAAGTAATCTCCCAACCTTTAACATTAATATTATCTTTAATAGCTATAGGGAGACATTCTTTATTATAATCTTGCAAATCTCCCACATAAGCATTAAGATTGCTCTGCTTAATTGCTTGTGTTAAATTTGCTTTTAACTCTCTAATTCCATCTTTATCGAGTTTCAATGCTTCTTGTAAAGTAGGGATATACATTTAATACTCCATGAATTTTAAAAAATTTTAGAATTATAAAAAAATATTTTTGATAAAAGGGTTAAAGTAGTAAAAAAATGAAGTTTTTAAAACCCTTCTTAAGATACTTGCGGCACATAAGCATTTTGAAGGCTCTGCTGTGTTCCCACCCTGAAGCATTATTCAAAAAACCCATTGCACAAGTCTCAAAAAGGGCGACTGAAATTATATTTATTTTTTTTAAAAAAAGCAAATTAATTTTCTCTAGGTGAAAGTTTTTTACTTTTTAATTCTTTTTAATCCTTAAAAATCTATTTTAGCTCTTATCCAAAAATTTCTTCCCATTTCGTAAATTCTAGAATTAACAGGATTGTCTGCTACACTCAAATCAATACTATTTTTAGAGAGGTGGTAGCTATAGAGTTTATCTGTGAGGTTTTCAACCCCTGCAAAAAGTTTGATATTATCATAAGTGTAACCCACATAAAAGTTTATAATACCAAATCCACTTGAATCGCCAAAATCTTGACCCACCACATTGCCATAGCCTTCTAAACTTCTAGTTTGTTTTGCATGCGCGATGATTTCACCTTTAATAAAATATTTATTGTCATCATATTTTAGCGCAAAGAGTGTTTGCAAAGGCGCAATTTGCGCTAGTGGTCTATTTTCTTTTGTGTCTTGTCCATAGGTATAGCTCATTTGAGCTAATGCAAATGTATTAGGCAAAAATTCATAAGAAATCTCTGCTTCTCCACCCAATAATAACGCATCAGTGTTAAAGCCTGTAGTGGTAGCTGTATTGTAATTTAACATAATATAATCTTGAATATAAGAAACATAGCTAGACACACTAAAGTTAAGCTGCTCTTTGTGATAAGTTGCCCCCAAATCTAATTGCGTGTTTTTTTCTTTTTTTAGATTCAAGCCATTTCCCTTAGAAACTTCCCAGAAATCAGGAATCCTTTGTGCATAGCCCAAACCTGCATAAAGCGTGTAATCACCCAAATATTTTTCAGCTCTTCCAAAACCACTTAGGGCATATTTTGTATTAGAAGTATCTAGCTTGTGGGCTGTCATATCCACCCTATCGCCCCTTATACCTGCAAAATATCCCATATTAGATGAAGTAAAGGTTTCTATTTGCGAAAAAACCCCATAACTTTTAAAAGTATAATTAGGCGCATAAGGGCTATTTAGAATCATTTCTGCTTCTTGTGCGCTATTTTGATTTGCAATAGCCCTAGATTTGTGCTTATCTAAATTATAATTTCCACCAAAGTAAATCTTAGAGAGATCAAACTTTTTTTGATATTCTAATCTTCCGCCCGTATTTGTCCTATTGGGATTGCTAATTTGATATTTATTTCCTATTTTTGGCATACCATTAGTTAGGCTAAAATTATCCATAATATGATCAATCTCGTGATGATAAATATGAAAATCCAGCTTATCATCATTGAAAAATTTAACAAGATGTGCTTGATAAGATTCTCTATCAAAAGTTCTCGCATCCATTGTCCTATCTGCATAAGCAGCTTCTCCCCTGCCAATATCAAAACTAAGTTCTAGCTTTAAATCAGGACTAGGAGTTAAAGCGCCAACAAAAGTCCCAGATTGTCTTTTGTATGCAGAATGCACCCTATCTCCCCTGCCACTTTCATAATCATCACTTCTATAGTTTGAATAAATAGCCTGTAAGCTACCTAGTTCATTTCCGCCTATTAAATGCGCATTAGCATCAACCCTTCCAAAACTTCCATAAAGTGCATCCACACCACCATTAAAGCTTGGTTTTTGAAGTGTTAGAATCTCTCTATCAAAAAGCATTCCCCCAGTAATCAAAGATCCATATCTTACATCTTGAGGACCTTTTATAATGGTAATAGAATTATAATTTTGCGGGAACACATAGGTTAAAGTCGTATCCATTCTACCACCACAACCTCCTAATAAAGTCCCTCCATTTACGACAATTGGCAATCTACCTCCACCAAGCGATCGAAAAAACGCTTCTGTTCCACCTCCGCCTTTTTTAGCGACTGAAAACCCAGGAATCTGCTGCAAACTCTTTGCAATATCGCTACTATTTAAAAGCGAATCTTTACCTAAAATATCAGTGTAATCAATTTGCGTAGGATTTGCTAGGGGAGAATTAGCATATTGTATCGTAACTTGATTGCCTTGAGAATAAAGCAGAGTTGAGAGAGATAAGAATGCAAAAGCTTTGTGTTTCATGAAATATCTCCTTAAAAATTATTATCTTATTTTAAAAAGAATCTAATGGCTTACTTGTATCAATATCTCACTCACAGCCTCAATTAAAATAAGCTAACTAACAGGATTATAACACGATGCTTTAAATAAAACTTGCACTTAAACTAGATTCTTATAATTTGGTTTGCTTTATTGATTTTATAATTACATATTGTAACATTTTATATATCACAAAGAAAAATAAACTATTTACTTTTAAATCATTAAAAAAATACAATTATATTGTTAATATTATTCTCTTTATCTTATTAATACAAAAAGTGCTACAATTTGGTTTTTATTAAAGGAATTAATTATGGAAATTTTATCTTGGCAGGTTTTTTATGCCATCATGCTAACATTTTTTGCAGGTGCCTCAAGTGCAATTGGAGCTTTAATTGCTTTCTTTTCATATGCAAATAATACTCGATTTTTATCTTTTGGGCTGGGTTTTTCTGCGGGAGTTATGATTTATATTGCTTTTGTAGAGATTCTACCCTCTTCATTGCTAGATTTCAAAACCTATTCTAAAGATTTTGGCGCAATAATAGGTTTATTATGTTTTTTTGGAGGCTTATTAATCAGCCTACTTATCGATAAACTAATCCCAAAAGAACTTAATCCACACAATCCTAAAGATAATGATGAGTTATTAGAGTTAAAAATTTGCCCCATTCCTAGTGGCAAACAAAAACCAAGCTATCACCCTGGAATCTCACAAAGAGAAACTTTAAAACTTAAACACATGGGGATTTTAACAGCCATTGCCATTGGAATACATAATTTTCCAGAAGGCTTTGCAGTCTTTGCTTCAAGCTTAGATAATCTTTCATTTGGTATTATCATCGCACTTGCCATTGCCATTCACAACATTCCTGAAGGTATGGCGGTTTCCCTACCTATTTATCACGCCACAGGCAACAAAAAGAAAGCTTTCTATTACTCTGCTATTTCTGGACTTGCAGAACCCTTAGGAGCAATCATTGGCGCATTATTTCTATTACCTTTTATGGGAGATTTAACTTTAGCAATTACTTTTGCCTTTGTAGCTGGAATTATGGTATTTATCTCACTAGATGAATTACTTCCCGCTTCAAAAAACTATGGAGAAGCACACGATAGCTTATATGGATTAATTCTAGGAATGGTAGTCATAGCCTTTAGCCTATTAATTTTAAATCACTAACAAACCTCAAGGTTGGGGGCTAAAATAGCGCATCATTTCAATAGTTTCTTGATCTAATAAAGTGCCTCTATTAGTCAAATCTCTGATTATTTGTTCTCTAACTTCCTGTTTTAAGTTTTGCCCAAATTTTGCTTTTATGCTTTGACTTTCTACCTTTATTACTCCAACAAATACACCCCTTTCTTGCCCTTTAAATTGACCCAAATCCATATCCAATGAATCATTATGAGATTCATACTTTTGCACTAACGACTTTAAAATACACTTTTTTCTTTGATAATCTGTAATTGTTTCAAAAGTGCCACTTAGATAAACAGAAAAGAAAAATTGCGTAGGAATCATTGTGTTATTTAAAAAATAAGAAGGAATATAAGAATAAATTTTTGTAGCACTAAAGGAGACTTTTGGATTCTCCTTTAACAAATGATATTTTCTGCCACTTTTTGCTCCATGAAAATAGATCTCACCTTCTTCATAGCAAAAACTAATAGGCACTCCATAAGGCTCACCATCAGGGATAACCATCACTCCAAACTCAATTTTTGCTAACATTGTCTGTAGTATTTGAGAATCAAAACACTCAAATTCACTGCGACGCATTAGCATTTACTTCTCACACAGGGAAAACGCGAATACTAGAATCAAGCCCTTCTTGCAAAACTGATTCAATGGCAAAAAGCGTTCCTGTCGCACCGCTAGCACAGCCACTGCACGCACCAAGATAGCGGATATAAACATCAGTATGTCCATCGCTAGAATTTTTAAGCTCGATGATCTCCATATTTCCGCCATCCATCATTAGCATTGGGCGAATTTTTTCATCAATTAAACTCTCAATGGCTTTAATTTTTTGAACCAAAGTCATATCAGCAAACTTCAAATCTCCCTTTGATTCTAAATCTGCTTTGTTTTTTAGCGCTTCTTCTTCCATTTCAGCGCGCACATCACGCAAAATATCTACAAGATAATATTCTCTCTCTTCGTGTCCTCCAGGTTTAATACAGCTTTTACAGAAAGCCCCTGCTTTAGTGTATTCTGTGATCTCTTCTACACTTTTTAAATCATTGAGTTTAATCACTTCTTTAATTGTTCCAAGGCTTACTCTAGCGCACTCACACACGATAATTTCATCTTCAAAATCTTCTGGATTCTTACCCAAATATAAAGCTGCCGCCTTTTTAATAACATCATAAGCCATAACAGAACAATGCATTTTTTGTCCTGGAACTGCTGGAGTATCAGGATCATCGCGCAAAGCCTTTTCAACATCAATGTTTGTAATCTTAACTGCCTCTTGCACCTTTTTGCCCAAGCAAAGCTCAACCATCATATCACTACTTGCAATAGCAGTCCCACAGCCAAAGCTTTTAAACTTAGCATCCACAATCACATCATTAGAATCCACAAGCCAATATAGCCTTACTGCATCACCACAAGCCTCTGCGCCATAATCTGCCACAATCAGCTTTAAGCCACGCTCATCAGCTTCTTTTTGCGTGATAACTCCCAAATGAGTTGGATTATCCATTCTCTCGCTAACTTTTTTACTATAAGCATCCCACAATGCTCCACCAAGTAATTCATTTTTTGCCATATTTAATCCTTTTTAATAGCTACTTGAAATCGCTCTTAGGCGTTCAATTGATTTTTTAAAAATAGTGATTGCATAGTCAATTTCTTCTTGCGTTGTAAAACGACTTAAAGAGATTCTTACTGCAGTATGCGCTAATTCCTTATCTGCACCAATGGCACTCATAACTGGATTTGCCTCCAAATCTTCACTCGCACAAGCACTTCCTGTTGAACAAGCAATACCATTTTTATTCAAATCCCAAAGCATTGCTTCCCCTTCAACTCCACGAATACTCACCAAAATCGTATTAGGCACACGCAACGCTCTATCTCCCACAACAAATACATCAGGAATTTCTAGTAGTGCATCTTCTAGTTTATCACGCAATCGTCTTACATTATTGCGTTCAAAATCCAAATACAAACAAGCTTGTCGCATTGCCTCTCCCATTGCAACAATATAAGGCACATTAAGCGTTCCACTGCGTCTTCCACCCATATGCTCACCACCATGGAAAAGTGGAGTTAATTTCACGCCTTTTTTAATATAAAGCCCACCAATTCCTTTAGGTCCGTGGAATTTATGCGCACTAAAGCTTAGAAAATCCACATTAGCCTTTTGCACATCAACAGGAATTTTGCCGATAGCCTGCACCGCATCAGTATGAAATAAAACACCCCTTTTTTTACAAATTGCACCAATTTCTTCAATAGGAAAAATGATTCCTGTTTCATTATTTGCCCACATAATGCTAACTAACGCTGTTTTATCTGTAATGGCTTCTTCTACTTGCTTAGCATCTAATGTCCCATTTTCGCCAATGGAGAGGTAAGTTACTTCCACTCCAAGACTTTCTAAAAATCTACAGGTTGCCAAAACCGCTGGATGCTCTACATCTGTAGTAATAATATGATTCTTTTCACCAAAGCGTAAAACATCAAAATACACACCTTTTAACACCCAGTTATTTGATTCTGTAGCACAAGAAGTGATGATAATATCATCTTCATCTCTTGCATTAATGCCCTCATAGAGATGATTAAAGGCTTCCCTAATGACTTTGTGCGTTTCTGTTCCAAAAATGTGCAAGGAATTAGGATTGCCATATTTCTCACAAAAATAAGAATCCATTAATTCCTTAGCTTTAGGGTCTAACATTGTTGTTGCATTATTATCCAAATAAACCCTTTTGTTAGCCTCACTCATTTTATTATCCTTTCAAATTATTCAAATAAATTTATAAAATCTTTCATTTTCTAAAAAAATCAAAATGAATTTAGCTTTTACTCTAAAAAACCTTAAAGATAATTAAAACCTATAGCTTTATTTTCTTTAGAATCAACTACTTTCACAAAAGGTAAATTTTATCATTTGGTTAAAAATAAATTAATCACAAATACCACTTAAGCTTTGCAGATTCTAAGCCTTTAGTCAGACAAACTAGAATCTACAAATTTTATTCTAAAGAGAAAAAATTTCTAAAGCCCTTTTTAAATCTTCTTTAGTATCAATCCCAAAAGATTGACTACACACTTCCACCATTACAATTGTTTTTTTATTTTCTATGGCTCTTAACTGCTCTAATTTTTCAATTTCTTCTAGCGCCAACTTAGGTAGATTACAAAATTCTTGCAAACTCTTTCCGCTAAAAGCATAGATTCCTAAATGCCCAAAATACTGCCACTTATCATGCGAATCAAGAATATTTTCTCTATCATAAGGAATCCTAGCGCGCGAAAAATAAATCGCTTCTTTTTCTTGATTTATCACAACTTTAACTAAATTAGGATCTTCTGCCTCCTTTTTTGAAACCACTCGCATACAACTCCCCATAAAAGGGATTTCCCCTTTTTCTTTTAGCTTAGATTCCATAAGATTTTTCAATTTTTGTATCACTTCTTTTTCAATAAAGGGCTCATCTCCTTGCAAATTAATGATAATTTCATCTTGTCCTAAGCCCAAAATTCTTGCACATTCTGCGATTCTATCTGTGCCACTCTCATGCTCTTTGCTTGTTAGAATAGACTTAAAGCCATATTGTTCACACACTTCTTTTACGCTAACATCATCACAAGCAATCACAACCTCATCCACTTCTTTTGCTATTTTTGCAACTCGAATCACCATAGGAATCCCGCCAATGGGAGCAAGAATCTTATTAGGGAAGCGTGTAGATTTTAATCTAGCAGGAATAATAATCATAGTCTAAAAATCAAATAATTCACCCAAAAAACTTTCTCGTTTTTTAGGCTTATAGTTTTCTTTGTATCTTGTATCCCCATATTGCCTTCTTTCCTCATATCTTGGAGTTTGCATATTTTGGGTAGAACGCTCAATAATTTTATCTAATTCACCCCTATCAAGCCAAACTCCACGACATTTAGGGCAATAATCAATCTCAACACCACTTCTCTCACTCATCACTAAATCTACGCCACTACAAACTGGACACTGCATTTTTTACCCTTTTTTTTGAAGAAATTATATAGAAATTAACTTAAATTTCTACAGATTAAATTAAAAAACTGCTCTCATTTTCGGTTTGTTACTCCAACTTCTAAAGCTTTATCTACAATCTCTTTGCGACTAGGATTAGCACTTTTAAAATACGATTCAATCTCTAAAAGCAATTTTGCATTGACTGCTCTATGCGTTGCAAGCAATAATACAAATTGCACATCAAAATCTAAAATTTCTTCCATATAAGCATTATAGTAAATCTTAGCCAAATTTACACACTTTTTTAAATCCTCCAAACTTTTATCTTTTTGCTTTAAAGCTTCTAAAATCTCTTGGGCTCTAGGAAAGTTTTTTGCCTCCTTAGCCACCTTAGGTTTTTTTAGCAAAAAGGCAGCCAACAAACCCAAAAATAAAATCCCTATCACCGCACCCATCAACACTAAAAACAAAAAATCTTGTTGCATTTTCAAATCTACTCCCCCTAATCTCTAGACTTCAATTATATTCTAACTTCACTTTAATTTTTGTAGAATTGTTAAACTTTGGTTATAATAGCAAAATAAAAAATGGAAGGAATTTATATGAATGCAAACGATTTTAAACAAAAAGTAAGTGAGATTCAAGCAAAAAGCAATTATAAAACGCCTCTTGGCTTTGGAATCTGCTATGCTGATGTCGGAGTAATGAGCAACAAAGTTTTACAAGCCACTTACCCCGTTTTAAACTGGCAAGAAAATTTTGGTAGTTATGCTATTTTTTGGGATTTGCGCGAAGAGTGTGAAATCTTAGAGGATTGTGAAAGCGAATTGGTTTTTGGTATCACAGAAGAGTTTGTTATCAAAGCCTTAGAAGCTTTCTCTCCTTATTTAGCAGAAACTCAAAGCAATCCTAACGCACATAAAAATGTAGCGGTAGTCTTAGAATTACAACGCGCTTTACAAGAAGATAGAATCTATACTGAAAATGGCGATTTTAGATACCGATTCTGCGCCATCTATGAAGATAAGCAATGTAAAAGCGTTGAATCTGCTTATATGAAACTCCTTGCACTCTCTTTGGGTAAAGCACCTCTTAGAAGTTTATATCTAGATGGAATCTTTGGGCTTTTAAGCAATGTAGCGTGGAGTGGAAATGTGCCTTTTGAGCTAGATTGGCTAAGAGAAAATGAAATTACTCTTAAAATGCGTGGAGAATTCCCTGCAATTGATTTTGTCGATAAATTCCCACGCTACTTAATGCAAGTTATTCCACAATATGACAATATCCGCCTTCTTGACACTGCAAAAACTCGATTTGGTGCGTATTTAGGAACCGGTGGTTATACACAAATGCCTGGAGCAAGCTATGTGAATTTCAATGCCGGTGCAATGGGCGCGTGCATGAATGAGGGCAGAATCTCATCTAGCGTAATTGTTGGGGAAGGTAGTGATGTTGGCGGTGGTGCAAGTATTTTAGGTGTGCTAAGTGGTGGTAACTCTGATCCTATTAGCATTGGTAAAAACTGCCTACTTGGCGTAAATAGCTCTACAGGTATTAGTTTGGGCGATGGGTGTATTGTAGATGGTGGAATTGCGATTTTAGCAGGAACAATTTTCCAAATTGCTCCGCAAGAAGCTCAAAAAATTAAAGAAATTAATCCAGACTTTGAAATCAAAGACAATGGGCTTTACAAAGGCAGGGAACTTTCAGGCAAAAATGGAATCCACTTCCGATGCGATTCTAAGAGTGGTGTTATGATTGCTTTCCGCTCTAACCGAAAAATAGAACTCAATTCAGCCCTACACTAAAGACTAGATTCTGCTTTATAGCAGAATCACTTTACTTTTCAGTCAAACTTGCGAATATTCCAAATCTCCCACAATTTCTATCCCTACGATAAGAAAAATATCGCCCACTGCAACAAGTGCAAAGCGGATCAATCTCATAATCACAAATACCAATTTTCTTAAATTGCTCTTTTAAAACTTCTATTAAATCTAAATATATTTTTCTTTCTTTAGTAATCTTGCCACTCTCTAGCGCTTGGCTTAAGGCTTCTATGCCCACTTCATAGCAACATCCTCTAATTGATGGACCAATATAAACAAAAAGATCACTCAAACAACTTTGATATTCTCTCTGCAAAAGAGAAAATGCCTTAAAAACAATTCCTTTTTCTACACCAAGCCTACCTGCATGAAGCAATACTAAAACTCGCTTAGCCCTATCAAACACAACAATAGGATTACAATCTGCCACCATAATTAAGCCAACTAAGCCGATTTTATCCAAAACAATTCCATCTCCATCGCCAAGCAATCCGCCACTAGAAGCCTTTAAAATATTATTCCCATGCACTTGTTTTAAAAAGCACAATTGCTCTATAGAATAACCACGACTTTGTAGTTCTATACTTTGATTTTGCTTAACTGTTTCTTTGGTTAAATTTCCAGCATGAAAAGCTATATTTCTCCCCTCTTTGCTTAACCAAAGCTCTAAACCCTTAGGAATTATCAACGATACTCCCTCCGCTCCATTCCACTCTATCATAAGCATCATAATTTTGCATAATTATACAAGCCCCCTTAGAAATATCCAACAAAGGATTAGGAGAAAGGTTGATTTGCATTTTAAGTTCTTCTTCTAAAAATTCTTTCATTCCCTCTATCAATGCCATACCCCCAGTAAGAATTGCTCCATCTTCTATCAAATCAGGTGCAATTTGAGGTGGAGACTTCTGAATTGTTTCTAAAATAGTGTTTTTGATTTTAAACATTCCTGTCAAAAGCACATGCTTTAACTCATCTAAATTCAATTCATAGGAAATAGGCATTCCATTAGATAAAGATTTAGCGCCAATATTAATAATAGGATTTTCACCAAAAACTCTGATTTGTCGCTTAATTTTTTCTGCCAATTCTTTACTAATGCCGATATTTTTGTTATACCTGCAATACTCTATTAAGGCGTAATCCACAAAATCTCCCGCTTCTTTTGTAAAAGCACTTGCTATCAAACCTCCAAGAGAAATAACACTTGCTTCAATCAAGCCCCCACCCGCATCAATCACCATTTTTGCTCTTGCTGTGCTAATATCTAATCCTGCCCCCACACTAGCACTAAAGGGATCTTCTATCAAAAAGGCTTCTTTGGCTCCTGCAAGTATTGTAGCTTCATACAAAGAATGGCGCTCTACTTGCGTGAGATTCCTTGGAATACTAATCCCAACGCGCGGTGCAAGTTTCGAAGTTTGACCAAGAGAAATCAAAGCACTAATAAAAGTTTTTGTTGTTTCAAAATCACTGATGGCTCCATTTAAAAGCGGATTAATCACTTCAAAATTACTTGGTGCGCGCCCCATCATCTTTTTTGCCTGATCACCAATGCACACCACTCTCTTAGAATCGCCCATATCCTCTAAAGTAATACAAGTCGCTTCGCAAAATATAATATCTTCTGCATTATTTCTCACAATGGTATTTACTGTGCCCAAATCAATTGCAATATCATTTCTTTCTAATAAAGCCATAATTCTCCAACCCATAATATTTTACAAAATTATAACAAAACTACTTGCAAACTGCTATTTAAAACTCTATTTTCATCAACTTTTGCTATAATTTGCAAAATTCACCTATTGCAAGGAAATTAATGTCTTTTATTTTATTTTATGGTCTATTTTTAACACTCCCCAAAATGCTTCTAAGTATTATTGAGCTTAGATTTCTCAAAACCCAATATAACAAAAAACCTTATATTTTAGATTCGACTTCATTTAAAAAAGCCGCTAATTACTCTATTATCAAGGAAAAAATCTCCTTTTTAAATACCCTTGTAGATTTTTGTTTGCTATGGGTTTGGATTCTTTTTGGGTTACAAATACTAGAATCTCTCTTACCCACAAACTCACTCCTAGGTAGCACACTCTTTGTTTTGTTATTTTTATTCATCCAAAGCCTTTTTTCTTTGCCATTTGATGCTTATAAGACTCTAGTAATTGATAAAAAGTTTGGCTTTGCCAAAGGCGGAATCAAACTTTTTCTTGCTGATACCATAAAATCTTTTTTGCTTTTATTGATATTAGGCGGTATTTTGATTTTTATTTTTACTTGGATTATTGCCAATATCCCTTCATGGGAGTTTTATGCTTTTATTATAGGCGCTCTTTTTATTATTGGAACTAACCTTTTATATCCCACTTTAATTGCGCCCTTATTTAACAAATTCACCCCCCTAGAAGATAAAGATTTAAGCAATGCCATTCAAAATCTTTTAACTAGAGTTGGCTTCCATTCTAACGGAGTTTTTGTTATGGATGCCTCACGCCGAGATGGTAGATTAAATGCTTATTTTGGTGGTATTGGCAAAACAAAGCGTGTGATTTTGTTTGACACACTCTTAGAAAAAATCCCAAAAGATTCTATTTTGGCAGTTTTAGGGCATGAATTAGGACATTTTAAACGCAATGATATTTATAAAATGATGGTGCTCGTTTTGTCTTTCTTTTTTGTTTTATTGCTTTTAATTGCCAATTTGCCACAATCCCTATTTGCAGAAGCCAATATTGTGCAATCTCCACACAGCATTATTGTTTTTTTATTGCTTTTAAGTGCGCCAATTGGCTTTTATTTTACCCCCATTCTTGGTTATTTTAGCCGCAAAAATGAATACAATGCCGATCAATTTGGTGCCAAACTCACTAGTAATGAAGCCTTAGCCAAAGCTCTTTTGCTACTTGTAAAAGAAAACAATTCATTCCCCCTTTCACACAAACTTTATATGCGCTTTTATTACACTCATCCACCCCTTATGGCGCGATTAATCGCTCTAAATTGCGAACATTTGGCATTTGAGAATCAAAAATGACACTCAAAGAAGCTATAGACTTTGGCGCTCATGCTTTAAAAAACAATCAAATCCAACGCCCTTATTTAGAATCTGAAATCCTACTCTCTCACATTCTAAACCAATCTAGAATCTATCTCCACAGCCATAGCACACAAAATCTCTCATCCTTTCACGAAATGCTTTTTATAGATCTTATCCAAAGGCGAAAAAATCTTGAACCCATTGAATATATTACTAATAAAGTTGGTTTTTATGGAGAAGAATTTTACATTGATAGAGGAGTTTTAATTCCCCGCCCTGAAACAGAAATTTTAGTAGATAAAGCAAAAGATATTATTGCGCAAAATAATTACAAAAATATCGCTGAAATTGGCATTGGAAGCGGAATTATAAGCATTATGTTAGCTCTTTTATTACCCGATTCAAACTTAAACTTTTATGCAAGTGATATTGCCCCAGAGGCGCTTTTTAACACTCATGTTAATCTTAAAAAATTCAAAGTTTCAAACATCAAACTCTATAAAAGTTCCTTTTTAGATTTTAACAAAGAAGAAAATATCTGTTTTGATTTATTAGTTTCTAACCCCCCTTATATCAAAAAAGGGGAGATTCTGCCAACTTCTCTTAGCTTTGAGCCACAAAAGGCTCTATTTGGCGGAGAGAAGGGGGATGAAATACTTCATCAAATCATTAGATTAGCTTATGAAAATGAGATTCCACACTTAATTTGTGAAATGGGCTATAATCAAAGAGAAAGTATAGAAAGTCTTATGCAAAATATTCCGCATCAGAAGCTAGAATTTTACCAAGATCTTGCTAATTTAGAAAGAGGTTTTATTATTGAATTTTGACCAAACAAGCATGAAGCTTATTTGATTTCTTTAATAAAGGCATCCTTATTAAGTCTTTCTTTGACCAAGCCAAGTTGATTTTGCGCATCTAACTTTGTTTTAAAAGGACCAATTAATAAGCGATTAACCTCACCTACCTTTTGCATACTATATTTAAAATTCAAATCTTTAATAGTCCCTAGCAACTCTTTATTAGGAGAAAACTTACTAAAAGATCCCACTTGAATATAAAATCCTTTTGCAATTTCATTACTACTTTGATTTGATTGTGTTGCTACATTAGGAGCACTTGGAGTTGCCACATTATTATCCACCTTTTTCGCCTCAGGTTCAGATTTGCTTGGCACAACCACTTCTTTTATAGGAGCAACTTCCTCTTTAGGCGGATTAGGTAAGCTTTGTTCTTTTTGCTGGGCTTTGATTTGATCAATGATTCTCTGGAATTGTTCATCAGAATTGCTTGAATTTTGAGATTGAATTGGAACTTGCCCAAAATCTGTATTAGTTTCTTTTTGTTCGACCTCTGGTAACTTTGCCTCTTCTAATGGCTTGTTAATTGCAGTATTTGTTGAAGTTGCCTGTTTGGTATCACCCTGTAATAAATACACTACCAAAATAATAATAGCAAATAAAACCACTCCAATTGCTACTAATAAAATTGTTTTTTTGCTCTTAGATTCTCTTACTTCTTCATCTTCGTTACCACTAATTAGCAAATCATCAAGCTCTAATTCCTCTTTTTTGTTCTCATCAATATTTTTCATTTTCTCTCCTTTACATATGTTTCGACCAAGATGCCCCACGCTCCTTATTATAAACCCGATAAGGAACTGCAAGGACATTGAAACTTCTAGGAATATCAAGCGAAGGAAACATTTTCCACTCTGTTGGCATTTTTTGTGCCAACTTCGCACTTAACATTTTTCCTAATTGACAAGCTTCTTGAAAAGTCGTATGTCCTTTATGAATATAGAGATGTAAATGCCCTGGTGTCTTTGTTTCATAAGCAGTGAAGTTAATAAACCCCTCTTCTCTTAAAAGCAATTGCGCTCTATGCCAAAATCTCTCCGCATTAAAACCATTATAATCAAATACAATATTTTCCACTTTTTCTTGAGCATTAATAAGAGAATGCGCCACCGTAATTTCTTTTTTAAAATGACTTTGTAGAATAGTTCTAGTAAGTGGCTCATCAACTCTTTTAAATTTATCATAAAAGATCCGACCATTATGGTGGATTTTTTGTCCAATTCCTGGCTCTTTAATCCAATAATGGGTGGTAATCATTTTGATAAGTTTCAAATCCATATCTGTTAGCATTTCCACCTCTTTTTAAAAGTTTTAAAATATTGCTTTGTTATACACAGGGAATTTTAACGCAAGCTCCTTTAATTCCTCTTTTATTTGTGCTTGCTTTTGTGTATTTTGTATTTCATCTAAAACATCAGCAATTCTATTAGCCACAATCTCAAATTCTGCCTCTTTAAATCCTCTTGCAGTTAATGCTGGAGAACCAATTCTCACACCACTAGTAACAAATGGACTACGAATCTCACCTGGAACTGTGTTTTTATTTACCGTAATCCCTGCATTGCCTAATGCTAAATCTGCATCTTTACCGCTAAAGTCTTTATCAAGCAATGACAATAAAATCAAATGATTATCTGTTCCATTGCTCACGATTTTATAATTTCTCTTTTGCAACACACTAGCTAGAATCCTCGCATTAGCCTTGACTTGCTTTGCATATGTTTTCCATTCTGGCTTTAGATTCTCTCCAAATCCAACTGCCTTACCCGCAATGACATGCATCAAAGGACCACCTTGCATTCCAGGGAATACTGCCTTGTCAATTTTTTTAGCAAATTCTTCATTATTAGTTAGTATCATCCCCCCCCTAGGTCCGCGTAAAGTTTTGTGTGTTGTAGTCGTTACTATATCTGCATAAGGGAATGGGTTTGGATATTCTCCTGCTACTACAAGTCCTGCAACATGAGCAATATCCGCTAACAAAATCGCTCCAACGCTATCTGCAATTTCTCTAAAACGCTTGAAATCTAGCTCCCTTGAATATGCACTAAACCCACAAACAATCATATTAGGTTTTGTAATTTGAGCTATTTCTTGAACTTTATCATAATTGATATACCCATCTAACTCCACCCCATAAAAAAAGCTTTGATACATTTGCCCTGTAATGCTCACCTTTGATCCATGTGTTAGATGCCCACCATGGCTTAAATCCATTCCCAAAATCTTATCATATGGCTTAAGCAATGCCGCATACACTGCGCCATTGGCTTGAGAACCAGCGTGTGGTTGCACATTTGCAAATTCACAACCAAAAAGTTCTTTAGCCCGATTAATTGCTAATTCTTCTATTTTATCTACAAATTCACAACCCCCGTAATAACGCTTATAAGGGTAACCTTCGGCATATTTATTGGTTAAAACACTCCCCATAGCCTCCATAACGCTAGGAAAGGTGAAATTTTCACTAGCAATCATTTCTAAATGTGTATTTTGGCGATTTAATTCTTCTTGTATAAAACCAAAAACCTCTTGATCTGAACTTTCCAAAAAATAACTCATTTTAATCCTTTTTTTGTGGTTTAAGTGCGGGAAATAAAATCACATCTTTGATAATGTTATGACCTGTTAATAACATTACAAGCCTATCTATACCAATCCCTTCTCCAGCCGTTGGAGGCATACCATAAGAAAGTGCTGTAATATAATCCTCATCCATATATTGCGCTTCTTCATCTCCTGCTTCTTTTGCAGCCACTTGAGCCTTAAAGCGCTCATATTGATCTAATGGATCATTTAATTCACTAAATCCATTGGCAATCTCGCTTCCACCGATAAACAATTCAAATCTATCAGCAATTTCTGGATTATAATCATTACGCCTTGCAAGTGGGCTAATAGCAATAGGAAAATCTGTAATAAAAGTTGGATTAATTAATTTATCTTCCACAAAAGCGTCAAAAGCTTCACTTTGCAATTTGCCCAATTCCATTTTTGATTCTATTTTTATATTATGGCTAATTAAATACTCATATAATTTATCCTCATTGGTCGCAACTTCTCTAGGAACTCCACCAATCTCCACTAAAGAATCCAAATAAGTAATCTCTCTAAACTCACTAAAATCAATCTCTTTTTCATTAAACTGCAAAGTTTTAGAAAGATTCAAGGCTTCAAAAAGATAATTAAAAAGCGCCTTAGTTAATTGAATTAAATCTTTATAATCCTTATAAGCCCAATAAAACTCAATCATCGTAAATTCCGGATTATGTGAGTGGTCCATTCCCTCATTTCTAAAATTACGATTAATCTCAAAGACAGCTTCAAATCCGCCCACAACAAGTCTTTTTAAATAAAGCTCAGGAGCGATTCTTAAATAACGCTCCACATTTAAAGCATTATGAAAAGTAACAAAAGGTTTGGCATTTGCACCACCAGGAATTGGGTGCATCATTGGCGTTTCCACTTCTAAAAAGCCATTTTCTTCAAAAAACTTCCGCACACAAGAAACGATTTTAGAGCGCAAAACAAAAGTATCTCGCACTTCCTTATTCATAATCAAATCCAAATATCTTTGGCGATAGCGCATTTCAATATCTACTAATCCGTGATATTTCTCTGGTAAAGGACTAATGGCTTTAGTAAGAATTTGAAACTCTAGGGCATGTAGGCTTAATTCTCCTGTTTTTGTTACAAAAGGAAAGCCCTTTGCCATAATAATATCGCCTACCTCAATGTATTTTTTAAAAATATCAAATCTCTCACCCAATTCATTTTTAGAAAGATAAATCTGTAAAATCCCACTATTATCTTCAATTTTAATAAAAGCCGCTTTTCCCATAAGGCGAATAAATTTAATTCTACCAGCGACTTGTGCATTTTTATTTATATCTTTTTTTTCTTCACTCTCTAGAGTTTTAAGTGCATCAAAAGCCTCCAAAAAAGCCTTGCAATCCATCTCCTTTGGCACCCCATTGCCATAAGGATTGATTCCTATCTCCCTTAGGGAATTGGCTTTTTGAATTCGACCTTGAACATAAATATCATCTTCAAACAACTGAACTCCTTTAATCTTTTGCTTAATCTTATTAATTTTAGTTAGATTCCTCCATCCTTTTGTAGTTACTAATTTTTTTCTTCTATTTTTTCTTTAGCTTCCTTAACCTCCCCTTGTGGTAAATCAAGCTTAATAATTACCGCTCCAGAATCAAGTAATAATGGGTATAAAAAGCTATTGTCTGTGTATTTTTGCATAAATCTCTTTGCTACTTGAACATTAGAAATTGCATAAAAAATGATTGAAAAAATCATAAAGGTTTTAAAAGCCCCAAAGCAAAAGCCCAAAATACGATTCATAGAATTTAAAGCACTAATTCTTGTAACTTTTTGCAAAAGTTCTGCAATCACCAAAGATAAAATCCATACTAATGCAAGCAAAACTAAAAAACCAATCAATGAAATAGCCGATGGATTTTCAAAAGTGTAAATATGTTGGCTTATCCAACCCCCCGCTTCTGTTGCATAAACTGAAGCGATAAAAACACCACCCACAATTCCAATTAATCCAAAAACCTCACGGATAAAACCATTTACAATACCCTTAAGTCCAACCAATACAATAAGCAAACCAACGACCAAATCAAAATAACTAAAACTATTCAAAACAAAAAACCTTTTAGAAAATACATAATTAACTTTATTATTTTACACAAAACTAACCTAAAAAAAGATATGATAAGAAAAAATCTTTAAAAAATCATTACAAAAAGGAAAATAAATGGCAAGCAAGGAACATAGTTTTGATCTCTCAGCAAAAGTTGATATTCAAGAATTTAAAAACGCCCTAGAACAAGCAAAAAAAGAAATTGCAAACCGCTTTGATTTTAAAGATGATAAAGTTAAAGATTTAGATTTTAATGAAAAAGAAAAATCTCTCACTATTCTTGCCACAAGCGAAAATAAAGCAAAGACTATTAAGGATATTTTTGATTCCAAACTCATCAAACGCAATCTTTCTTTAAAAGTTTTAAAAGAAGTCTCCAAAGACAATGCAAGTGGAGGAAATCTCAAAATAACTTACAAACTTAATGATGCCTTAGATGATAAAAATATAAAAACCATTAACGCAGAAATTAAGAATCAAAAATTCAAAGTCCAAACGCAGATTCAAGGGAATGAGATTCGCATTAAATCCAAAGACATTGACGAGCTCCAAAAAGTTATCGCCCATCTCAAAAAAATGGAATTAGAAATTTCTTTAAGTTTTGGAAACTTCACTTGATAGGGATATTTTCATCTAGCAAAACAAAATTCACCCAAATTACACTGGGGATTCTTGCGGCTCTTTTTTTAAGTGTTTTTATTTATGAAGAGCATTTTTTTAACACTTGGAGACACCCTCTTTTTTCTAGCTTTTTTGCAATTCTTGGATTTTTTATGCTACTGCAACTCTCGCGTTTAAGCACTTTTGTTTGTGGTAGTAGCATTGGAATTTTATGGTTTTATTGGATTGGCTTAAGCTTTCGTTTTTATGATTTAACCTACCTTATTCCATTAGTTTGGATTTTTGTAGCATTGATTTTTGGAATCTTTTTTTTAGCTTTGTGTTATTTTAAAACCCCAATTTACAGAATCTCTGTCCTACTTTGTGCAAGCTTTATTCATCCTTTTGGTTTTAATTGGTTTATCCCTGAATTAACACTCACTCAAAGCTACTTTTTTCCTTCAAAAAGCATTCTTGCACTTTTATTAATATTGCTTGTTATTTTTAGCTTTCTTATTCAAAAGCAATTCTACAAAATAAGCTTTTTATGGCTTATTTTGGGTTTATTTAGCATTGGGATATTTAGCCAAACCCTCTACCCAACTCCCAAAGAATCGCCCCTTAAAATCAAAACAATCTCTACAAATATTCCCCAAAATTTACGCTGGGATTCTAGCAATTTAAAACAAATTATTGATGAAAATTTTAGCCTTATTCAACAAGCCAAACAAGAAAAATATGACTTAGTAATTTTACCTGAAACCGCTTTCCCTATCGCTCTAAATGCCGAAGATTCTCTGCTTAAAATATTGCAAGATTTAAGTCAAGATTTAACGATTTTAGTGGGTGCTATCCATAAGCAAGGCAATTCTTATTACAATAGTGCTTATCTTTTTAATCAAGGAGAAATGCAAATTTTTGATAAAATTATCTTGGTTCCTTTTGGCGAAAAAATCCCCCTCCCCCAATTCTTTGTAGATTTAATCAATCAAATCTTTTTTAAAGGTGGAATGGATTTTACAACCAATTCCAATCAAAAACCAAACTCAACAATTCTCCAAAATCAACACTTTCAAATTGCAATTTGCTATGAAGCTACAAGACAAGAATTTTATCAAGATTCTCCAAGTTTTTTGATTGCTATTAGCAACAATGCTTGGTTTAAGCCCAGTATAGAACCAACTCTACAAAAACTTTTAATGCGATATTTCTCACTCAACTATGGCACAACCATTTATCACTCAAGCAATGGATCACAAGACTTTATTCTCTCTCCTTAAGCTCTTTTGCGTATTTTTTCTTAATTTGATAAACCTTATACCAGAGCCACAGATACCCTCCTTTATACCATCTCTTAGGGGCTTTCAGTACCGCTTCGCCTAATTTTATCAATAACAGATAATAGCTGATACTTCCGGCAATTCCACCACAATACTCCTCAATGGCTTCCTTGATAAATACTACATCAGGAATTAAAAAATTAAAATCATATTCTTTTTCTATTTTTATATCTTCTTTTAAAAAGCTTTCATATTCTAATTTTTCGCAAGATACTACAAAAAAATCTACCAAATTGCAATAATCCAATATCTTTTTAGGTTTAGTATTTAACCATTCACTCCCCTCTGTCATTTGAGTATTTTTATTTGCTAAAGAAATGGTAACTTGACTATCAATTAAAATAGGATTAATGGTGTGAAAGATTCTGCCATTAGGGCTACCCTTGATAATGCAAGAATCTTTAGTTTTAATACGCATTTTTGAAGCAATGAAATCTCCACCAATATCTGTTTTTTCATTATTTCAAGTATGAATCCCCACTAAAAAAGTATTATAATATTGCTCTTTAAATTTTAATTCAATATCTTTATCTATTTTAAAAGCTTTTTCACAAAATACAGAATTTTTTATCTCATTAACTTCTAATTCTTCCCCACCTTCCATATCTTTTGGAGAAAGAATAGTAAAATACATTTTTTGTGTTTCTGTAATGTTGGTATTTTTTTGTCCTTTAAGCAAATCTAAATAACTTGCAATATTTTGTCCCAATGTTTTCATTATTGGGTTAATTTGATGCAATTTATCTCCCTGCATATAAAAGTCCATCACATTCTTTTCTTCATAAAAACCATGCATATCTATCACATTAAACCCATGTTTTTTAGCCCAATATCTATGAGCATTATTAATTGTTTCTATATCAGAATAACTTTTATCATAAAGAGGTAAAATTAAAACAAGTACTTTCTTATTCAACTTAGACAATTCATTATAAAGATAGGCTATACTTGCAATAACCACTTCTAGCTTTAGCTTAGCATATGCATTAAGATTTCCAATATCGTTAATGTTGCTTTCTGTAATGATAGTATCCGCCTCCATAATAGCTTTTTGATTGCGTGGCAATTTTAATTCATATAAATTTTGCAAACTCCCTGAAGCACCTAAAGCCAAATTAGTCAAATGGACATTATCTTGCTCCAATCCACTTTTTATGCCATTTTTCATCATAGAATTACTGCCACCCAATAAAACAACATTATTTTTTGACATTTTATCTCTCACAATTATCTTGTTGAAAAATCCGCTTACTAGGCCACTCCAATGCACTCAATACCGCACTTTTAGAATCATCTCCCACATACACACAGCCTGTATCAATTGCTGCAAAATTCTCCATTATCATTGGCACTTTTCGCACATCATGCCCAAAGACATTAAAAACCCCATAATTTTTCTTTGATTCTTTTTCCCAATTATGAGATTTTAGCCGACTCCAAGTCACCATTTCTGCTTTCTTTTCTTTTTCTTTGTAGTAAGGCAATCCAAAACCATGGGTTACAAAAAGTTTTTGTCCTTTTTCATCACAAAGCGGAATCTCTAAAAATCGTGGCAACTTTAAAAACCACTCCAAATGCTCGTGAATCTTCTCAAATCCACCATTTCTTTGGTAACTCTCCATTGCTTCATAGCCACCATTATTAATCCAAATTTTATTATAACTTTTTGAAGGAATAGCATGATAATATTCTAACATTAACTCTTCGTGATTCCCAAGCACACAGGCATAATTATATTTCATCACCAAATCCACAACTTCACAGGATTTTGCTCCTCTATCTATCAAATCTCCCGTGAAAATAATCTGCGAATCCCATTTTTGTGGTAATTTTTCAATCAAAGCACACAAAGTATCCAAACATCCATGCACATCACCAATAACATAAATCGACTTAGAATAATCCAAGGCTTAAATTCCCATCCATCGCAAAACAAAAAAGCTTACCGCACCTAGCAATGCAGAGAGTGGAACGGTAATTAACCAAGCTGCAATGATTTTATTAATTGCTGAACGCTTAACAAGCTCTTCTTGATAGACTTTTTTGAGTTGTTTTTGCTCTTTTTTCTTGATTTCTGGAATCCCTTCTTTGCGTTTTGCTTTTTTTCTATCAATGCTTTTTAAAATAGCTGCCTTTTTCTTAATGGAAGCCCTTCTAAAACGCTCCAAGAATCTCCGAATTTGCTCACTATCATTACCCTTATAAGATTCTAGTATTTTTAGCTCCATTTGCTTATACCGCTTCTTTAAATACTCGCGCAAAAACCCTACACCAAAGACCGCACCAACAGCAATATGCGTAGAACTAACCGGCATTCCAAGCTCACTTGCTATAAGCACAGTCAGAGCTGCACTCATAGAAATACAAAAGGCACGAATCTGATCAAGCTCAGTAATCTCACTTCCAACCATTCTAATTAATTTAGGACCAAATAATGCCAAACCAATAGAAATTCCAAGCCCACCCAAAAACATAATCCAAAATGGAATACTCGTTTGACTGCCCAAACTAAAACCTTCTTTTAACGCATCATAAATAGCTACCAAAGGTCCAATAGCATTTGCCACATCATTTGCTCCATGTGCAAAACTCAAAAGTGCTGCAGAAAAAATCAAAGGAATGGTAAAGAGTTTGTTGATTTCCTCTTTTTTGTTTTCCATACTCTCCACAGCATTAGCAATCATCACCCTAACTATCAAAAACACCACCACAGCAAGAACTATACTAACTATCAGTGCGCTTGCAAAATCTACTGCAATTACATTCTTTAAACCCTTATTAATGAGATATAAAGTAAAAGCCCAAGTCATAAAAGCAATTAAATAAGGGACAACCCTCTTAGCTGCTTGCTTTTTATCTTGTTTATAAGTAATGGTATTTTTAATAAAAAATAGCAATAAAGCAGCAATAATCCCACCACTCACAGGCGAAATTATCCAACTAGCAGCAATATTCCCAAACTCCATCCAATTAGCTACACCAAAGCCACCCGCTGCAATTCCTGCCCCTAAGATTCCACCCACAATAGAATGTGTTGTTGAAACTGGCGCACCAATTGCAGTAGCAAAATGTAGCCAAATTGCACCAGAGAGCAAGGCTGCTAACATTAAAGTTGCAAAATTCCGTGAATCACCAATCGCATCCATAGAAATAATTCCAGAACGCACCGTATCTACAACTTCACCTCCAGCAATCAAAGCTCCTGAAATTTCACAAATTGCTGCAATTGTAATTGCTCCAAACATGCTTAAAGCCTTAGAACCAACTGCAGGACCAACATTATTAGCAACATCATTAGCGCCAATATTAAGTGCCATATATCCACCAACAATTGCAGCAAATCCTAAAAATAACGAGTTTGTAATGTTATCATCATTCCACATCACTAAGACTATAATTAACAATACAAACAAAGTAATAACTCCAATTCTTTGCATATCTTCAACATTTAAATGCAAAGCCCTTTCATACCGCAAAAAATCTTTAATACTCACAATTCCTCCGAATAATCCGAATAATATGCATAAAAACATGATGATTCTACAAAAAATTACTATAAAAATTACTTTAATTTTTAAAATACCTTTAAAGAGAATCAAGAGAAAATCAAATAAATTATTTTTTTAGAAAAAATTAACTTGGAACAAACTTTGCTTATTTCTCAATAAAGAAACCAAAAACAAAGGATAAGCTATGAAAACCACGCACTTTTTAAAAACTGCTTTCCCAAGTCTTGCTTTTATCTATGGACTGCTACTAAATGGTTGTGCCACCACAGAACCGCAAATCTCCTTTAAACCACCTGCTTATGTTGAAGAATTACCACCCAAAGAGGAAGAGGATAATTTCGGAAATCCAGGTAGTATTTTTGGACAGGGAGATAACTTACTTTTTTCTGATAGGCGTGCAATGCAGCTAAATGATCTTGTAACTGTTATCATCAATCAAACCGCCCAAGCAAGCTCAAGTGCCAATAAGAATCTGAATGAAAATTCAAGTGGAACTTTTGGCGCTCCAAGCCTTTCTTATGCGGGATCTAGCTCAAGCATCGGAAGCATTGTTAATGGAATCAACAATGCCACAGGTTTTGGAATTAACCTTGGGAACAACACTTCTACTTATGCAGGAACAGGAACTCAAAACCGCCAAGAAACCTTTACCACAACTATTGCAGCAAGGATTATTAAAGTTTTACAAAATGGTAATTATTTTATTGAAGGTAGTCGCGAAGTGCTAATTAATGGCGAAAAACAAATTATCCATTTAAGTGGTGTTGTGCGCCCAACAGACATTGCAAGAAACAATACCATTGAATCTCAATATATCGCTGATGCAAAGATTATGTATGACACCCAAGGCGAACTTAAGAAGAGCACAGAAAAAGGCTGGGGAACAAAACTTATTGAAAGTGTTTGGCCTTTTTAATTCTTTTCCTAAATTTTTTAGGAAAAGTTTAACTCCAAAGCTTCATATCTAAAAAATAAACTTTAAAATCCCTATTTAAAGCAAAAGAAACTAAGATTTTTTTAGCTTAAGCTATGATAAAATACGACAATTTTTAATAAAGGACTTGCGTGCAACAACAATACTTCACAGGGACAAGGGGAGGGAATTGCCCTTCTGTAACCTTTCAAGATGCTCTCTTAAACCCTAATGCTCCTTATGGCGGATTATACACTTTAAAAAACTTACCCACTTTTTCTAAGGAGCAAATTCAATCTTTTGCAAATTTAAATTATGCTTCTCTTGCAAAAAATATTTTTCAATCACTAGGATTAGACATCAAAGATTCAATCCTTGAAAACGCCTTAAAGCTTTATGAAAATTTTGATAACCCAGAGATTCCTGCTCCACTTGAAAAAATCAATGAAACTCTCTATATTCAAAAGCTCTATTGTGGTCCAACAAGAGCTTTTAAGGATATGGCATTGCAGCCTTTTGGCTCAATTTTTAGTGATTTTATTAGCAATTCTTCCAAAGAATATCTTATTTTAACAGCGACAAGTGGAGACACTGGTCCTGCTACTCTCCAAAGCTTTGCAAATAAGCCAAACATCAAAGTCGTTTGCATTTATCCAAAAGGTGGCACAAGCGATGTCCAACGCCTACAAATGACAACCCTAGAAGCCAAAAATCTTAAAGTAATTGGAATTAATGGAAATTTTGATGATGCGCAAAATATGCTAAAAACTCTCTTAAAAGATGAAAATTTCAAAGCAACTTTAGAGCAAAAAAACATTTCTCTAAGTGCTGCAAATTCTGTCAATTTTGGGAGAATCGCATTTCAGATTCTTTATCATATTTATTCTAGTTTGCAAGTTTATAAACTAACCAAAAAACCTATTAATATCATTGTCCCTAGTGGGAATTTTGGAAATGCGCTTGGTGCATTTTATGCAAAAATAATGGGCTTCCCTATCCAAAAAATTTGGATTGCCTCAAATTCTAATAATATCCTTACAGAATTTATCCAAACAGGGACTTATGATATTTCTCACAAATCTTTGCAAAAAACCTATTCTCCTGCAATGGATATTCTAAAAAGTTCCAATATTGAACGAGTGTTATTTGCGCTCTTTGGGGAAAATCGCACAAGAGAGCTAATGGAAAATCTTGAAAAAAATAAAAAATATTCTCTTGAAAAATCCGAACTTCAAATGATTAAGCAATATTTTGAAGCTACTTTTTGTGATGATTCTTATTGCCTTGAAACGCTTAAAAAATACGCTACTATGGGGATTATTATTGATCCACACACTGCTTGTGGTATTAAGGCTTACGAACAAATCCAAAGCCTTGATTCTAGTATTCCTTGCATACTTTGCTCCACTGCAGAATGGACTAAATTCGCACCAACTCTCACAAAAGCCTTAGAAATGGGAGATTTAAGCGATGAAGAAGCGTTACACGCTCTTGCAAAAAAATTCTCCATTACCATTCCAGAACAAATTTTGGAACTCTTTGCTAAAAATGAAATTCACACACAAGTTGTAGATAAAGACTTACTCCCACAGACTATTTTACAATGGCTATAAGAAGGATTAATATGCTATATTTTTCAGAACTTTTATTAAAACTCCAGCAATTTTGGCAAGAACAAGGTTGCTTAATTATTCAACCCTATGATATTCCAGCAGGTGCTGGGACTTTTCACCCCGCAACTTTACTTAGAAGTCTTGATTCTAAGCCTTGGAGTGTTGCTTATGTCGCCCCCTCTCGTCGCCCAACAGATGGGCGTTATGGAGAGAATCCTAATCGCTTGGGCAGTTATTATCAATTTCAAGTTTTAATCAAGCCAAATCCCGATAATATCCAAGAACTCTATCTTAAAAGCCTTGAATTCTTAGGGCTTAATCTCAAAGATCATGATGTGCGTTTTATTGAAGACAATTGGGAATCACCAACACTCGGTGCTTGGGGGCTTGGCTGGGAAGTATGGCTTGATGGAATGGAAGTTACACAATTTACCTATTTCCAGCAAGTTGGAGGAATCCCTTGCGAACCTGTAGCAGTAGAAATTACTTATGGGACAGAGCGCCTTGCAATGTATTTACAAGGCGTTGAAAATATTTTTGATATTACTTGGAATGAACATTATACTTATGCAGATGTTCATTTAGAAGGGGAATATGAATTCTCAAAATATAATTTTGAAGTAGCTGATACCAAAATGCTTTTTGAATTTTTTGCCAAAATGCAAGAAGAAGGTAGAAGAGCTCTAGAAGCAGGACTTCCTTTACCTGCTTATGATTGTGCTATGTTGGCTAGCCATCTTTTTAATGTCCTTGATGCTAGAAAAGCCATTTCAGCTACTGAACGCCAGAACTATATCTTAAAAATTCGCGATCTCTCAAAAGCTTGTGCAATACTTTACAAAGAGCAAGAACCAATGCGTATGGAGCGATTAGAAAATGCCAAAAAAACAAAAAAATAACATTTCTCATCTTCTAGATATTTTAGATTCACTAAGCCCTTTTTCTTTGCAAGAATCCTGGGATAATTCAGGATTGATTCTAGGAAGCAAAGATGGAAGCTTTAAGCAAATTTATGTTGCACTAGAAGTTACTCAAGAGCTTTTAGAACAAATAAAAGCAGATTCATTACTTATCACACATCATCCCTTAATTTTCTCTCCACTAAAGCAGCTTATTAGCGAATCTTATCCTTCCTCTTTGCTTTGCTTGGCTATTCAAAAAAATATTCAACTCATTGCAATGCACACTAATTTTGACAAAACACATTTTGGTAAATATATCACAAAAGAAATTCTAGGAATCAAAAATTTTTCACAAGAGGAATTTTTAGTGCAATTTCAATGGGATAGCGATTTTCATTCACTCTGTGCCTTAATCAAAGAAAAATTCAAACTCCAAACTTTAAAAATTACCCAAACCACAAACCCACAATGCAAGAATATTGCACTTATTACAGGAAGTGGGGGAAGTTTTATAAGCAAACTAAATCACATTGATTGCTTTATTACAGGAGATATTAAATACCACGAAGCCATGGAAGGAATGCAAAAAAATATCCACCTTATTGATTGTGGTCATTATGAATTAGAACGCTATTTTGGGGAAATTCTTTCATCACTTTTGACAAATCTCGGCTATAAAGCTATAATTTTAGACTCAAAAAATCCTTTTAGCTACATTTAAAGGTCATTTTAAAATCGGAGTAATTTATGAATAAACACCTAACTCAGCTCATAGAAATTGCAAATCTTGATAAAGAAATCGATTCTTTTGAGCCACGAATCAAAGAAGCCAACAAGGAATTAAATCAGCTTTTATCTGAACAAAATACGCTACAAACTCAAGTAGATGAGATAAAAAATACTGCAAAAGACATTTCTCTCTCTATTCAAAAAAACGAGAATCACCTAGAAGATCTCTCTTTGAAGCTTGAAGAAATTGCCAAGAAAACCAAAATCATCAAAACCGAAAAAGAAAGCAAAGCCTTAAGTCTTGAAGAAGAGCTTGCAAAAGAGCAAATCACTTTTGCTAATGAGGAAATCGCGCGTCTAAACACTCTTTTGGAAACTAAAAATAGCAATATCAAAGAATTGCAAGACAAGATTAGCGCACTTCAAGAATCGCAAAAAGAAATTGAAAAAAAAGTTGAAACAGAAATTCAAAAAATCAAAAAAGAGCAACAAGAAGTTTTTAACAAAAAAGAAACCCTAATTAAAATTATGGATCAAAAAATTATTTCTTTTTATGAAAAAATCCGTAAATGGGCAAAAAATACAAGCGTAGTGCCTATTACTAGACAAGCTTGTGGGGGCTGTTTTATTCGCATTAATGATAAAATTTACTCTGATGTTATCCGCTCTGATGATATTATCACTTGCCCACATTGTGGAAGAATCCTTTACAACCAAGAAGAAAATGCTTAAATCTTATGGGCTTGTTTGTAAGTTTTTACTATCTACTCCTTTGTGTGGCGCATATTTGCGCCTTGCCTCTTTTATTTATTTTAAGTTTTAAATCTAAATACACTACTTCTATTAAAAGGCGATTTTTTCTTCCGCAATTTATTGAGAGTAAAATGCAAATCCATTGGCTTCATGCTTGTTCATATGGCGAAGTTAAATCTCTGCAAGGTATCATCACAAACCTAAGCCCACTTTTAAAACCCAACGAACAGATTCTTTTAACCACCACCACACAAACAGGCTACAACTTAGCTAAACAGCTTTTTCCAAATGTATTTGTTTGCTTTTTACCTTTTGAAACTTTTATCCCCTTTTGGATTAAGAATCTCAAAATCAAAAGCCTCACTTTAATAGAAGCTGAACTTTGGCTTATGCCACTTTTTTGTGCCAAAAACAAAAATGCTTCCACTCTTTTAATTAACGCTCGAATCTCATCAAATTCATACAATAGATATCATAGGCTAACTTTTTTTTATAGCAGACTTTTTACTCTTATTGATAATATTTTTTGTCAAGAAAAAAAAGACAAGCATTACCTACAAACCCTAGGAGCAAGAAATATCAAGGTGTTTGGCAATCTCAAACTTGCAGAAATTCCACAAATCACACAACACTACCAAAAACCAAGCCAAGAGCTATGGCTGATTGCTAGCACGCACGAAAAAAACTCCAAGCAAGAGGAAATTCTCATTCTCAAAGAGATTTTGAAGATTCTCCCAAAAGATTCACCCAACAACCCTAGAATCCTATTTGCTCCTCGTCATCCAGAGCGCTTCACGCAACTAATAAAAACACTCAACGCCCTTCTTAAACAAAATCATCTCCCAAGCCTAAGTGTTGCTTCCCAAGATGGAATCCAAGTTAGCATTAATGCACCCTTTGGATTTATTGACACTTTAGGAGAGTTAAACAATCTCTACCCTATTGCCTCACTAGTGGTTTTAGGTGGGAGCTTTTTGCCAAATATTGGAGGACACAATCCAATAGAACCGGCATTTTTTAGAACCAAACTCATTAGCGGTCCCTATATTTATAATCAAAAAAGTCTTTTTAAATCACTCCAAAATTACACTTTAACCGATTTAGAAAATCTTCATAAAATACTGACTAAATCCGATTTACTTCTCCCATGCAAAATCACAAAAAAACTAGATATATCCAAAATCATTAATACTATAAGGAATGAAAAATGAAACCAAAACAAACTAAGAATTCAGCCCAAAAGAATCAATCCATTTCTGCAAAGATTCCAAGCAATGCACAAAAGGCTTACAAGCTTTTAAGCGTGCAAGAGGGAATCTCTCATAATGAAGCAAAAAGTCTTATTGATAGGGGGCTAGTTACCATTCAAGGAAAGAAACTCAAAATTGCTCGTGCTTTGCTTAGCCCAAATACGCATTTTAAAGTTCAACAACTTCCGCCTATTAAAATAATTTTTCAAGACCAAAACATTCTTGCCCTCTCCAAACCAGCTTTTTTAACTTCAGAAGAAATTGCTAAACTCTATCCACAATGGGCATTACTTCATCGACTAGACAAAGAGACAAGTGGGATTTTGTTGTTTATCAAAGAAAATAGCCCCTTTCATCTTAAAGCAAAGGAAGAATTCAAAAAGGAACAAGTCTTTAAACAATATGTCGCTATTGTAGAGGGTATCATTGAAGAAGAACAAGAAATTACTGAGCCCCTTATTATTCAAAAAGGGCATTTTGCTAAAGTCATCGTGGCAAAGAAAAATGGAATCAAAGCTTACACAAAAATCACTCCCATAGAAATTGAGGGCAAAAAAACCAAGCTAGAGATTTTAATCAAAACAGGGAGAACCCACCAAATAAGAGCACACTTAGCTCATATTAAACACCCCATTATCGGCGATACCTTTTATGGAGGAAAACCCGCTAATCGAATCTTGCTACATGCACAAAAAATTGCATTGCTAGATTATAGCTTTGAAGATTCTCCACCAAAAGAGTTTCTTTTGGGATAAAATAAAAGAATTTTAAGTAACATTTTGATATATTCCAGTGCTTATTTTTATATTGGAGCTTATACGAATGAATGAAGCAAAATCAATTTGGATGGATGGCAAACTCGTGCCATGGAAAGATGCAAAAATCCATGTTTTAACTCACACTTTACACTATGGGAATGCAGTATTTGAAGGAACAAGAGCCTATAAAACCGACAAGGGAATGGCTATTTTCAAACTAAAAGAACATACCAAGCGACTTTTAAATTCTGCAAAAATTGTCGCAATTAATTCCCCCTACACTCAAGAAGAATTAGAAAAAGCACAAATTGAAATCATCAAAGATAATCATTTTACAAATAATGCCTACATTCGACCTTTAATTTATCTAGGTTATGGAGCCATGGGAGTTTATCACAAAAACTCTCCAGTGCAAGTTGCTATTGCCGCTTGGGAATGGGGCGCTTATCTTGGTGATGAAGGATTAGAAAAGGGTATCCGCGTAAAGACTTCATCGCTCACTAGAAATTCTACAAAATCCCTTTTTGGAAAAGCAAAAGCAGCTGGAAATTACCTTAACTCACAAATGGCAAAATTTGAGGCTATTGAATGTGGCTATGAAGAAGCCTTATTGCTTGATGATTTAGGAATGATAGCAGAAGGTAGCGGAGAGTGCTTTTTTATCGTTAGAGAAGGTAAGCTCATCACTCCACCTAATGATTCTTCTTTAGAATCCATTACGCAAGATTCAGTTATTACACTCGCCAAAGATTTAGGATTAGAAGTCATAAGACGCAATATCACACGCGATGAAGCTTATATTGCCGATGAAGCGTTTTTCACAGGAACCGCAGCAGAAATAACTCCAATTCGTGAGCTTGATTCTCGCATCATTGGCAATGGACAAAGAGGAGAAATCACTCATAAACTCCAAAATGCTTTCTTTGATATTGTTTATGGACGCAATCCAAAATATAGCCACTGGCTAACTTACATTTCATAAAGGTTATTTATGCCCATTGATTTAAATGAACATTTAAGACAGAAAAATAAAAACTATAAATCTCAAAATGACAATAATAATGGTGGTAATGGAGATAATGGAAACAATCGCAACAGAGGTTTTCAAAACTATCCTAAAATGCCCTCTTTTAACATACCAAATGGCAAAAAAATGGCAACACTTTATGTAATTATCATTCTTGTTGCACTTTTATTTTTACTTAAACCCTTTACTATTATCAACAGCGGTGAAGTGGGAGTAAAAATCACCACAGGGGAATTTGATCCTACACCTTTGCAACCTGGAATCCACTTCTTTATCCCCGGAATCCAAAAGATTATCCCTGTAAATACTAAAGTGAGAATTGCGGAATTTACAAGCGCTGAAGCAAAGAATTTCCGCAATATTGATGAAGGTAGCATTAGAGACAAAGCCATTAGTGTGCTTGATTCAAGAGGCTTATCTGTCTCTGTGGAATTAGCTGTTCAATACCGCTTAGATCCATTAGGAGTGCCTCAAACCATCGCTACTTGGGGACAAAATTGGGAAGAGAGAATCATTATCCCCGTTATCCGAGAAATTGTCCGCAATGTCGTAGGAAGTTTTCCAGCTGAAGAATTACCAACTAAACGCAACGAAATTGCCACACTGATTGATCAAAGATTCCGCGATAACATTAATGGTTTAGAAAATCGCCCCGTGCAATTAGAATCAATCCAGCTTACAGAGATTGTTTTGCCTATTGCCATTAAAGAGCAAATTGAGCGTGTGCAAGTTGCTAGACAAGAAGCAGAAAGAGCAAGATATGAAGTAGAACGAGCTAAACAAGAAGCAGAAAAACAAGCTGCTTTAGCCAAAGGTGCTGCTGATGCAACAATCATTCAAGCAGATGCTCAAGCTAAGGCTAACAGAATTATTAGTCAAAGCTTAAGTAATCCACTTTTGCAACTCCGTCAAATTGAAGTGCAAGGGAAGTTTAATGAAGCACTCCAAAATAATCGTGATGCAAAAATTTTCTTAACTCCAGGTGGATCTACTCCAAATATTTGGCTTGATTCCAAAGACACGCAAAGATCAAGTGCAGTAGGACAATAAGTGAATATTTTAGAAACTATTGCTTGGGATAAACTCCAAAATGGACTTATTCCTGCTATCACTCAAGATTACCTAACCAATGAAGTTCTAATGCTTGCTTTTATGAATAAGGAAGCATTAGAACTTAGTTTGCAAAGTGGCTACGCTCATTATTTTTCACGCACAAAAAATCGTCTTTGGAAAAAAGGCGAACAAAGTGGTCATACACAAGAGATTATTGAATGCTATCTTGATTGCGACAAAGATACTTTGCTACTTAAAGTTAAACAAGAGGGGGTTGCTTGCCACACAGGTAATCAAACTTGTTTTTTTAATCAAATCTCCTTAGATACAATCACGCAAAAATCCCAAAACACTATTGACACCTCCAAGCTTTATGGTGCTGTGGATACACTCTATCATACCTTGCTAGAGCGTAAAAACGCTAATCCAAACACTTCTTACACAGCTTCACTATTTCACAAAGGTGAAAACACCATTGCCAAAAAAATAGTTGAAGAGGCAGCTGAATTAGGATTTGCTATCAAAGATAAAGAATCTAAGGATATTATTTATGAGGCTGCAGATTTACTCTATCATTCTCTTGTCGGATTAGCTTATAGAGATTTAAGCCCTGATTTAGTTAAGCAAGAGATTATCCGGCGTTTTGGGCTTAGCGGAATTGAAGAGAAAAACTCTAGAGAGAAATAATGCCACAAAGACTTGAATCTTTTCTTTCGCTTTTAACACAATTTACGCGATATTTTTCTTTATATGATTATTTGATTCTCGCATCGCTTTTTTTAACCATTTTACTTTTCTTTCTTTTAAGCATTATAATTTCATCAAATATTATTGGGCGCATTTTAGTGCTTTTTGTAAGTGCTATTTTATTTTTAACTTCTCCTTTTGTTTATCAGCATATTATGCAAAATTATCTCAAAAAAACAGAATCGACTTTCTCTTATAACAATAAACTCCAATATGATGACATCTATTATATCAAAGGTGTAGTCAAAAATATCGGTTATCTTGATTTAAGGGGTTGCGTATTAACAGCAAACTTTATGCCCAAAAACTCCAATCAATTCCAGCAAATCAAATACAAACTAAATCCCATTTTTCTCTACAAAAAAACTTACAAAAAACCCTTAAAAAAACAAGAATCTTTTGAATTTGAAGCATTATTTGAAGCTCCAAAATCCCTTATTCATTCTAATTATAAACTCCAAACTCAAGTGGATTGCTATTAATGAAAATTGCCATTAGCGTTGGAGATATTAACGGAATTGGGCTAGAGATCCTGCTTAGAAGCCACACAAAAATCTCCAAAATTTGCACTCCACTTTATTGTATTGATAAACCCCTTCTTAAAAAAGCAGCCAAAATACTTGATATTAAGATACCAAAAGATCTCATCTGCATTTCTCCAAATGCCAAAATTCCTGAAATTATCCCTGCTACCCTAACCAAAGAAAGTGGTGCTTACTCTTATGCTAGTTTTCTCTGCGCTCTAAATCTTACACAGAACAAAAAAACCAAAGCCTTAACCACACTCCCAATCCACAAAAAAGCGTGGCAACTAGCCAATATCCCCTATGCAGGACATACTGAAGCTTTTAGAGATTTATTCAAACAAGATGCCATTATGATTTTAGGATCTCCTAAGCTATATGTTGCTTTATTTACCGATCACATACCTCTCAAAGAAGTGCCAAACAAAATCACCAAAGAATCCCTAACAAGATTCCTTTTAAAACTCGCACCCCACATCACCAAAACGCCCTGCGGTGTTTTGGGGTTAAATCCACACGCTGGAGATTTAGGCGTCCTAGGCAATGAAGAAAATGAAATCAAACAGGCAATTTGTTGCGTTAATGAACAACTTGGCAAAGAAATTTTTATTGGACCACTTGTGCCTGACACTGCTTTTATCGGCAAACACTTAAAATATTATGTCGCTATGTATCATGATCAAGGACTTATTCCGCTAAAAACCCTTTATTTTAAAGAGAGTATTAACTTTACTCTAAATCTCCCTATTATCCGCACTTCTGTGGATCATGGCACAGCTTTTGACATTGCTTACTCCAACAAAGCCAATCTACAAAGCTATTTTAATGCCATCAAAGAAGCCATTTTCCGCGCCAAAAACCTTAAAAAAATTGCGCCAAGCAAGAAGCGCTGCATTAAAAATTGCAGCAAAACACTTCACTCGCCATAGCCATATTTTTCTACCACAAAATCGATATCCTTATCCCCTCTGCCACTAAGATTCACAAGAATTTTTTTACCCTTTAATTCTGGTGCAATCTTTAGCGCATAGGCTAGAGCATGACTAGATTCAATAGCAGGGATAATGCCCTCTTTTTTACTCAACGCAAAAAACGCACTAATGGCTTCCTTATCGCTAATAGCTGCAACCTTTGTGCGTCCGATGCTATGCAAATACGCGTGTTCTGGTCCCACACTTGGGTAATCAAGCCCACTTGCCACACTATATACCGGTGCAGGTTCTCCATTAGAATCCTTAAGCATTATGCTATTAAATCCGTGCATCACACCCTCACTTCCATAGCTTAGGCTTGCTGCATGCTCTCCAAGCACACTGCCACGCCCTAGTGGCTCCACACCCACAAGTTCTATGGCATCATCAATAAAACCACTAAAAATTCCCATAGCATTGCTTCCACCACCTACACACGCACACACAATATCTGGTAATTCCCCTGTCATCTCTAAAAATTGCTCTTTAGATTCAATACCCACAATCGCTTGAAAATCACGCACCATTTTAGGAAATGGGTGAGGACCTACCACAGAACCAATGGCATACATTGTGTTTTTTGGATCGCTCAAATATGCTTCAAAGGCTGAATCTACAGCTTCTTTAAGCGTTTTGGCACCGCGACTCACACTCACAACCTTAGCCCCCAAAATCTTCATACGCACGACATTTGGGTGTTCTTTTGCTATATCCACCTCACCCATATGAATCTCACACTCTAGCCCAAAATACGCTGCGGCAGTAGCCAAAGCCACGCCATGTTGCCCTGCTCCAGTTTCTGCTATAAGCTTCTTTTTGCCCATAAATTTTGCCAAAAGTGCCTCGCCCATACAATGGTTAAGCTTGTGAGCACCGGTGTGATTTAAATCCTCTCGCTTGAGATAGATTCCCGCACCGCCATATTCTTTGGTTAAATTATGTGCAAAATAAATTGGTGTAGGACGCCCTTGAAAGTGTTTGCGAATCTTGCGAAGCTCTGCGATAAAATCGCTATTTTGCGCGATAAGATTGTAGGCTTGATTAATCTCTTCCATAGCCTTAGCAATAGGCTCTGGCACAAAGCTTCCACCAAATTTGCCAAAAAATCCATTTTCATCAGGAAATTGCTTGAGATAGGGTTTTTGCATTTTTCATCCTTAAACTTGCATTTTTAGATAATTATACCCTAGGCAAATTAAATTTTTCCAAAGATTATCCACCTAAAACAAAATTATCCTCACAAAAGAGTCTTAAGTTACTTTTTTGTATTATTTTAAACTCAATTTTATTATTTTGGAAGTTTTAATGCAAAAGTTTAATTATAAAGATTCAGGCGTAGATATTGCAGAGGGTAATGCATTAGTAGAAAACCTAAAAGGGCTTGTCAAATCAACTTTTAATTCCAATGTTTTAGGTGGAATTGGCTCTTTTAGTGGAGCCTATGCACTTCCTAGTGGATACAAAGAACCTGTAATTCTAGCAGCCACCGATGGAGTTGGGACAAAGCTCCGCCTAGCAATTGATTATGGAATCTTAGATAGCGTCGGAATTGACTTGGTGGCAATGTGTGTAAATGATCTTATTTGTAATTTTGCTACCCCCTTGTTTTTCTTAGATTATTACGCCACAGGAAAACTTGATAAAAACAAGGCTTTAGAAGTGATTAAAGGCATTACTCAAGGTTGCTTAGAAGCTGAATGCGCCTTAATTGGTGGAGAAACTGCTGAAATGCCCGGAATGTATGAAGGAGAAGATTTTGATCTTGCGGGATTTGCTGTTGGAATCGGAGAGAAAGAAATTATTCAAAGAGAAAATCAAGCTAAGGCTGGAGATGTGCTAATCGCGCTTCCAAGTAGTGGAATCCACTCAAATGGCTATTCATTAGTGCGCAAGATTCTAAGTCAAAATAAAATAAATTTAGAAGCTAATTTTGAGGGTAAGCCACTTATTCAAACCTTGCTAACACCCACTAAAATTTATGTAAAAACCTTTAAAAAACTCCAAAATAAAATTAAAGCTCTAGCGCACATTACAGGGGGTGGAATCATAGAAAATCTCCCAAGATGCCTCCCTAATAATCTTGATGCCTTAATCAAAGAAAACCAAATCAAAACTCTTCCCATTTTTGATTTACTGACAAAATACACCGAAGAATCTGACAAATATCGCACCTTTAATATGGGTATTGGTATGATTTTTGTTTGCTCTAAAGAAGATGCAGATTTTATCGCAAGAGAATCACAAGGGTATATCCTAGGTGAGCTTACAGAAGGTAGCCGTGAAGTAAAATTTGTTTAAAATGTGTCTTTATGATATAATGTTTAAGAATTTTTTACAAAGGGAATTAATATTATGTTATCTAACATAAAGCGTTTTTTTAAAATCTATCCACTTCCCATTTTTGTGCTTTTATTGGTATTTACTATTTATTACTCAATTTTTGAAGTTCTAAAAAAGCAAGATCTAAAAACGGCACAACCCATCACCGAAGCAGAACTTATGCAAAATGAAATTCCAAAAGAATCTCCAATCACCCCCAAACCCATACAAGAGTCAAAACTAGAAACTCCACAGCCTAAACTAGCAACACCTGCAGAAAATAAGATGGAAGAAAAAGTAGAAAATAATGAGATAATTACTTCCAAAGTTCCTTCACTCAACATTCGCCAAGAACCCAATGTAAATTCTCCTATTATAGGCAAGCTTACGCCCCATATCCAAGCTATTATTTTAGAAGATGATGGCAAATGGTTGCTAATTGGAGCAAATCAAAATAGCAAAGCATTGGGTTGGGTTTTGAAAACCTACACAAAAATCCTACCACAAAAGGCTATCCTCCAAGAAACACAGGAAATAAAAATTGATTTACCGCGATTTTTCACTTCATTGGCTCCACGGCTCAATATCCGCCAAACGCCAAGCACAGAAGCTAAGATTCTAGGTTCTCTTACACCTGAAGATAGCGTTGAGATTCTAGAAAATACTGGTGAATGGGTAAAAATCCAAGATATTAATCCCACTTCTAATAAAAGTGGTTGGGTGATGAAAAAATTTCTTAAAGAGATTTAAATCTATGCAATTTGCCGTTATTGGAAATCCAATTTCTCACTCTCTCTCCCCACTTTTACATAATTCTGCTTTCAAAGCTCTTAAAATTAAAGGCTACTATGGGCGCTATTGCCTAGATACTCATGAGAATTTTTCCACCTTAATCTCACTAAAACTTAAGGGTGCTAACATCACCATACCCTACAAAGAAACCGCATTTTTGCATTGCGATGAAGTTTTTGGAATTGCCAAAGAAATTCAAGCTGTCAATACGCTAGTATTCAAAGACAATAAACTATTGGGTTACAATACCGATGCACTTGGTTTTTATCAGTGTATTGAAAAATTTAATTTCAAAAATGCTCTTATTCTTGGTGCTGGAGGTTCTGCAAAAGCAGTAGCCTGCATCTTAAAAGACAAAGGAATATCCACAACTATTCTTAATCGCTCCAAAGAAAGACTAGAATCATTCCTAACTTTAGGTTTTCAATGCTCCACTTATGATAATTTTTCCAAACAAGAATCCTATGACATTATTATCAACACTACCCCTTCAGGTTTAATCCAAAATTCCCTGCCCCTTGAAGAATCTAAGCTAAAACTTCTTTTAAAAGATTCTAAACTTGCCTTTGATTTAGTCTATGGAATCCAAACTCCCTTTTTAAATCTAGCTAAGAATCTACACATCCCCACACAAGATGGTAAAATGATGCTCATAAACCAAGCCATTCTTTCTTTTGGAATCTTTATGGATTCTCTTAAAATCGCCTATTGCAAAAATACTCTCATTAATAGTATGCAAAATGCTCTATAAGAAAATTTTTATGCTAAAATAAAATAAAGGAGAAACAATGAATACTACCATTACTTCACGACATTTTGAATTAACCGATTCGATTAAAAGCTATATTTTTCGCCTTAGTGAAAGCCTAGAAAAATACAATCTTGACATTTTAAGCACGCGTATTGTCATTTCCTATCAAGAAAAGAAGGGGAAAGAAAAGAAAAAGCGCTCTTACACAATCGACCTTACTCTCTCTATGGCAAGAGCCAATACCATTGTCATTAGCCAACAAGATAAAGATCTCTACACAGCTGCTGATTTAGCATTTTCGCGAATGCACAAAGTCTTGCGCCGCCACCACGATAAGATTAATTGCAAACAGGCAATACCTAGCGAGGAAATCACAGCACTAGAAATCCTAAGAAGCGAAGCTAAGGCTTCAAATCAAGATGATGAAATTGTGCCAATGGATTTGGATTTACACAAACCCCTAGACATTGAAGATGCTCTAGAGAGACTCAAAAGTAGCTCACAGCAATTCTTTGTTTTTAATGACAAAGATTCTAAGATGCGCGTGATTTACAAACGAATTGATGGAAAATACGGACTTTACTAAAAAAATCTATCTTGTTGGTGGCGCTATTAGAGATTATCTCTTAGGGCTTCCCACCAAAGACAAAGATTATGTGGCAATTGGATTTAGCGAAAATGATTTTCAATATTGTCAAAAAGTTGGTAAAAACTTTCCCGTTTTTCTCATTGATTCTCACACACAAATCGCTCTTGCTAGAAAAGAGACCAAAACCACAAAAGGTTACAATGGCTTTAGCTACAAAACAGATAATGTTGCGCTGCTAGATGATTTAAAAAGGCGTGATTTAAGTATTAACGCTATGGCGCTAGATTTGAGTTCAAACACACTTATTGATCCCTTTGGTGGTAAAAAAGACTTGCGAAATAAGATTTTACGCCACACTTCACCTGCTTTTTGCGAAGATCCACTTAGAATCTTAAGACTTGCAAGATTCAAAGCAAAACTTGGCATTCATTGGAAGATTCATCCAAGCACCAAAGTTTTAGTCTATTCAATGAAAAACGAATTAAAAGATTTAGAATCTAATCGTATTTTTGAAGAAATCAAGCAAGTTTTAAGCCAAAAAAACAGCCATTTATTTTTTGAAACTCTCTTTGAGCTTGGTGTTTTAAATGAAATTTTTCCCTCTCTTTATGCGCTAACCACACTCAAAGAAGGTAGCCCTTACCACTTAGAATCCTCTGTTTTTGTCCATACAATGGAGGTTTTAAAATACCTTGATCATGATTCTTTGCTTCTTAAATTAACCGCGCTTTATCACGATATTGCCAAACCATATACTTATAGAAATTTTGGAAATTCCAATGGGCATGACAACCCCCAAAAAGTAGAATCTCTTATTGATATGCAAATCCCAAAAACAATCCAAAAAAAAATGCTGATTCTAATTGGCAATCACATTAAAATCACCCATCTCTTTTCTATGCGCCCTTCCAAAATACTTGATTTTTTTCATAGCTTCAAAGGCGACAAAGCCCTTTTGCTTGACCAAATTAGGTTCTTTGAAGCCGATCACAAAGGACGCATTAGTCAAGTCAAATCTGCCACACTTGAGAGTAAAAAAATCATTGAACTCTTCAGTCAAATCAATTCTTACTCTCCTAAAGAATGGATACAATCCCAAAAATCAAAACCCAATGGGAATCAAATCAAAGATCATATCCAAAAAGCCAAAATCAACCTTATTTCAAGCTTTCTAAGCACCCTTAGCGATAAGCAATCTCTCCGTGCAAAGCCTGATCTAAACCATTAATTTCTTGAGATTCTTCTACCCTAAGAGGATTGAAAAGCGTAATCACTTTTAAGATTACATAACTCACAACTCCTGATAGCACAAAACAAGCTAGTATTGCAATAATTTGCACAACTAACAAACTTACATCACCACCATAAAACAACCCTTCTCCAGCTGCATCTTCTTTGATAATCTCATTCACAGAGCTTGTCGCAAAAAGTCCTGTTGCAATTCCACCCCATATTCCACCAACTCCATGCAAACCAAAAGCATCCAAAGTATCATCATATCCAAATTTAGATTTCAAATAACTAATGGCAAAAAAACAAATAGGCGATGCTATAAATCCTATCAAAACTGCTGCAAAAGGCGTAACAAATCCAGCTGATGGTGTGATAGCTACAAGCCCTGCCACGATTCCTGTAATACTTCCCAATAAAGTAGGTTTGCCATATTTAATCCATTCTACCAACATCCAAGAAAGCATCGCCCCAACCACAGAAAAATTAGTTGTCAAAAATGCATTCACTGCAACAGAATTTACACTCAAAGCACTCCCTGTATTAAATCCAAGCCACCCCATCCAAAGAAAAACAGCTCCAATAAAAGAAAGAGGTAAATTATGAGGCATAATTCCTTGAGCATATTTTCTTCTACCAAGCACAATACAGCCCACAAGTCCAGCTACTCCAGCAGCAATATGCACTACTCCACCCCCTGCAAAGTCTAAAGAGCCAATCTCCATAAGCCAGCCTCCGCCCCAAACCCAATGTGCTAAAATATCATAAGCCAAAGTGCTCCAGCACAAAATGAAAATCAAAAGGGCACCAAAATGCATTCTCTCAGCCAAAGAACCTGTAATAATAGCCGCACCAATCACTGCAAAAAGCATTTGAAAAAACATAAAAAGATTCTCACTAACATTGCCTACACTTTGCCCATCAATACCCACTAAAAAAATATGGTTCAAATTCCCAATCAACAATCCAATATCATCGCCAAAGGCTAAAGTATAACCTATAATAATCCACTGCAATGCAATTAAAGCATACAAAATAACACTATTAATTGTTGTGCTTAAAACATTATTGCGATTAACCATTCCAGCATAAAACATACCCAAAGCAGGAGTCATTAACAAAACAAGCCCACTACAAGCAATCAAAAACAAAGTATCTACCGACAAAATCACATCCTCTGAAGCAAACCCAAAAACCGCTAAACCTAACATTAATATAATTTTTTTCATCATCTAACACCCTTTTCTTTATTAAATTGCATCTGTTCCTTCTTGATTAGTGCGAATCCTAATTACATTACTCACAGGATAAATAATAATCTTTCCATCCCCAACATTACCTGTATTAAGACATTCTTTGGCTACTTGTATAATTTCATCAACCATACTCTCTTTGCTTAAAATTTCAATCCGAATCTTTGGAAGTAAATCAATACGCATTTCATTCCCACGATACACCTCTGTCTTTCCTTTTTGATTCCCAGCACCCATAACATTACTCACCGTCATTCCTTTAATGCCTTTTAGAGACAAGGAATCTTTAAGCACATTAAGCTTTTCAGAACGCGTTATAATTTCAACTTTATAAATTTTCTCCATTGACATTCCTTTCTTTGAAATTCAAGTCGGAATTATACTAACTTAAAACTTAACTTAATTTTAATAATTAAATTAACTTTTTAAGAAAATAATTATAAATTTTTTCTGCTACAATACCTTTTGAATTTATCCAAGGATTTACTTGTGCAAAAAGATATTGAAATTCAAAGTTTTTTAAATCTAAATCTTCCTTTGATACTTGATGTTCGCTCACCTAGAGAATACGAGCTCTCTCACATTCCCCTAGCGCTAAATTACCCAGTTTTACAAAATGATGAATTTGAAAGAGTTGGCACACTTTATAAACAAGATACTTTTGGTGCTAAGATTCTTGGGGCAAGTTTAATTTGTCAAAATATTTCTACTCACCTTTTAAGTCTTAAAGAAAAAATCACTCCTGCTATTCCTTTTGGAATCTATTGTGCTAGAGGTGGAATGCGCAGCCACTCTTTTGCCCTTATTTTGCAACGCATTGGCTATCGCGTTTTGGTGCTAGAGGGAGGCTATAAATCCTATCGTAAATTCATAACCCAAAGCCTAGATCAAGCCCCCACACACCACTTCTTAACACTCATAGGACCAACAGGCAGTGGTAAAAGTGAGATTATTAGCGCTTTTCATCACTCCTTAGATATTGAACAAATCGCCAAACACCTTGGCTCAAGCTTTGGTCAAATTTGTGGGAATCAACCTAGCGTTAAAATGTTCCAAAATCTAATTTTTACGAGATTAAGAGAATTACAAAATGCTCCTTTTGTGCTTGTTGAAGGAGAAAGCAAGAAACTTGGCAATCTTATTTTGCCCACTCCGCTCTATAATGCCTACCAAAAGTCACCCAAGATTCTTATCCTTTCGCCTTTAGAGCGAAGAATCAAAAGAATCATTACACAATATGGTAAAATTTCAGAAAAATTTTTTAGAGATTCGATGCAAAAAATTGCTCCCTTTATGAAAAAGCAGTTTTGGCAAGAAGCCTATGATGCCTTTTTTGCTAATCAATTAGAAAAAGTCGCAGAAATTTTGCTCATAGAATATTATGATAAAGTCTATAAAAAAGAATCTTTTCATCAAGTAGTGCATTATCAAAGCACCACCCAAGCTATTGCAGAAATCAAAGCTTTTGCAGAAGAATTTTATAAAATAAAGGAATAATTTTGGATAGTTATGAATATGGCGAATTACTTAAAGAGTTAGAAATCAAGCGACAAAATATTGAAAAAATTATGCAACCTAGCCAATTACAATCAAGGATTGAAGAAATTGAATCTTTAGAGCAACAAAAAGAATTTTGGGAAGATTCCAAAAAAGCTGGAGAATACCAAAAAGAAAAAAAACGCTGCTTAAGACAGCTTGAAAAATACAAAGAAGCAAATCTAGCCCTTAGTGATGCCAAAGAACTTTTTGAACTCTCAAGCGATGATGAAGAAACACTTAATGAACTTTTTAACGAAGCCCCAATGCTAGAAGAGCAAATCAAAAAAGCAGAAATTGAAGTTATGCTTAGCGGAGAACTTGATTCTAATAATGCAATCTTTACTATCACACCTGGAGCAGGTGGAACAGAATCGCAAGATTGGGCAAGTATGTTGTATCGAATGTATTTAAGATGGGCGGAGAGACGCGGATTTAAAGTGGAGCTTTTGGATTATCAAGAAGGCGATGAAGCAGGAATAAAAGATGCAAGTTTTATTATTAAAGGTGAAAATGCTTATGGTTACACTAAAGTTGAAAATGGGATTCATCGACTTGTTCGAATCTCACCCTTTGATTCCAATGCCAAACGCCACACAAGCTTTGCCTCTGTGCAAGTAACGCCTGAAATTGATGATAATATTTCCATTGAAATCGAAGAAAAAGATTTGCGAATTGATACTTATAGAGCAAGTGGAGCGGGCGGACAACATATCAACAAAACCGAATCTGCTATTCGTATTACCCATATTCCAACAGGAATTGTCGTGCAATGCCAAAATGATAGAAGTCAGCACAAAAATAAAGCCACCGCTCTAAAAATGCTAAAATCTAAGCTCTATGAACTAGAGCAGCAAAAGCGCAATGAGCAAATTGCCAATGATGATAAAAGCGAGATTGGTTGGGGACACCAAATCCGATCTTATGTTTTAGCGCCCTACCAACAAGTCAAAGATTTGCGCTCTAATATCGCTTATAGCAATGTTGAAGCCATCTTAGATGGAGATATTGATTCTATCTTAGAGGGTGTGCTTATCCACATTAACTCCAAATCTAGAGATTAAATTTTTAAATTTAATCTCCCAAGCCCTATTAATTAAATTGCCCTGCAATTAAATCGCACCAATTTTCTATTCTTGTGTCTGTTAAATCTTCTTGATTATTTTCATCTAAAATCAATCCCACAAATTCACCTTCAATTACTGAATTTGATTCTTGATATTCATAGCCCTCTATACTAGTTTTACCAATTATCTTTGCATTTTTGGAAGCTCGATTGTAAATCTCAAAAACCCCATCACAAAAAGTATCACCATAAGTGTCTTGATCACCAAGTCCAACAAATGCAACAACTTTACCTTCAAAATCCAAAGGACTTAAAGTAGTTAAAAACTCTTCCCAATCGTTTTGAAGCTCACCACTTCCGTAAGTTGGTGTAGCTAAAATTAGATTTGAAAATCCTTTTAAATCTTCCCTAGAAGCTTTAGCCACATCAAAAACTTCTATTTCTTTAGAGTGTTTTTCTCGTAAATTTACAGCAATTTTTTCTGCGATTCTTTGAGTATTCCCACCATCGCTTCCATAAAACAATCCAATTTTACTCATAATTTCCTCCAAATTTATTAATTTAAGAACTGCGAGTTTAGAGCAGATCACCTTAAAAAATGATTATAATAATGCTTATTATTAATAAAATTTAATTTTGCTTCGAATATCTTGTAACTTCTTATGACTTTGTATATAATTCAAAAAATTCTTTAGCAAGGGATATTCCATAGATACTTTATTTGTAATTGTTTGTGTTTTTGCAATGGCAGTCATTTCGGGCATTATTTTAAACAAACTCAAAATACCCACTATTATTGGATATATTGTTACTGGGGTTTTGACTGCTTATATTTTTGACTTTAGGGTTGAAGATTCAAATGATTTAAGCGAAATAGCTGAAATGGGAATTGTCTTTTTGATGTTTATGATTGGACTTGATTTCAGCTTCAAAAAAATGTCTTCTATTAAGCAAGAAGTTTTTTTATTTGGCGGTTTGCAAATTGGACTTTCTATCCTAGTTTTCTTTTTTATTTGCTATTCTCTTTTTGGATTTAACTTTGATACTTCTATTATTGTTGCTAGTGCAATTAGCCTTTCTTCAACCGCAATTGTTCTCAAATATCTTAATGAAGTTAATCAAACCAAAACTTCTTATGGAATCGCATCTGTAGGGATTTTAATCTTTCAAGATTTGGCTGTAATTCCTATCCTTTTGATGATTAAGCTCCTAAGTAGCAAAGATCTAGCTATGAGTGATCTTTTGCTAACTACAGGCATTTCTGCTTTTATTGTTGTGCTTTTACTTTTATTGCCAGGTAGATTCTTGGCTAAAATCATTTTACGCTCTTCAGCTAAAATGAAAACTGATGAAATTTTTGTAGGAACAGTGTTTTTGATTGTTTTAGGCTCTGCTTTTTTAAGTCAATCTTTTGGTTTTTCAATGACACTTGGAGCGTTTTTGTCTGGTATGATTATTTCAAGCACTTCCTATAAATACCAAGTTGCTTCAGTTTTGGTTTATTTCCGCGATCTCTTACTTGGAATCTTTTTTATCACTATAGGAATGCAGGTTGATATTATATTTTTGGCAAAATATTTCATTATTATTATTCTCCTTGTTTTCCTTACACTTTTAGCAAAAACTCTCATTATGTTTGCTTTTTTGAGTTTCTTTAGGGGGACTAAGATCGCAATGAAAATCGCCCTCTCTCTTTCTCAAATTGGAGAATTTTCTTTTGCAATTTTCCTCCTTGCAAGCCAACATGAGATTCTAAACTTACAACTAGATGGTGGAATCTTAAAGCATATTTTTGGAACAGAATTTTTTGCTTCCATTACCCCAGTTGAAATCCATCAATTCCTTACGCTAATGGTTATTTTCTCAATGATTGCCACCCCTTTTATTCTTGACAATCTTGATAAATGCACCGCTTTTGCCCTAAAAGCTATCAAGATTCCACAAAAAAATCCAACCACTTACACGCAAGAACAACAAGAAACAAAGGAATCAAAAGAGACCAAAAAACGCATTCTTATTTGTGGTTATGGACTTGTAGGACAAAAAATATTTGACTTCTTAAAGGACTATGATATAGAGGTTTTTGGGATTGATTCAAATTATGAGAGAGTAGAGAAAGGAATCATACGGGGAGATAAAATCATTTATGGAAACATCACTGATAAAATGATTTTTAGAGAAGTTGAGATTCAAAAGGTTACTGCAGTAATTTTATGTATTGAATCGCCAGTAGAAATCGAAAAAGCTTGCAGACATATCCTAGCACTATCCAAATACACTAAAATCATTGTCCAAACACGCGATAATGCACTTGAATCAGAACTCAAAGCAATGGGGCTTTATGGTGTCATCAACTCCACAATGGAAATTGCAACCATCCTTTCAAATCTTGCCATTGAAACTATCAAAGAAGAGGAAGAAAAACAAGGCGAATCCACTAAAGAGATTTAAAAAAATCTTCAATTCACAAAGTGAGTTAGCAATAAATTAAATTAATCATGTATGCAATCTCACTTTGTAGCTCTATTGCTTGTTTAAATCTTGCAAAAGGAGTCCACAGCCTAAAAAATACAAGAGAAAAGAAAATAGAGATAATGCGATTCATATCACCTAAAGAGCATTTTATCAAACATAATAGCTAGAACGAACAAATACATTGCCAAAAGTGCGTATTTGTGTTTCTTAGAATCCACTTTACTTAAAGTCCAAATCCCAATCCTAACCCCAATCAAAGAAGCAATACCTACAATACAGCCTTGGATATAATCCACATAGCCATGCAATGCTAAAGAAGTAAATCCTGATACTGATGAGAAAATCACAAAAAATAGCGAAATAGGAACAATTTGCTTTGAGCTATATCCAAGGTAATACGCCAAAAGCGGTGCTAACATCATTCCTCCGCCAATTCCTAGCGAAATTGCGAAAACTCCAACCACACACCCACAACCTATTAAAAACAAAATTGACTTCCAACCTTCGCCCACTTTGCGTTCGCCACCATAAGCGTTGGTAAAGAAAAATCGCACAATACTATAAACAATAAAAAGGCTAAATATAATTTCTAGAATACCAGAGGGCACACTAGAAATAACTAGCCCACTAAAAGACGCCCCTATAAGCCCACCAATCCCCACATAAACACCATCTCTAAAATCTAAATTTTTCTTTTTATAATTCACATAAGAGCCATAAACAGAAGAAAAAATCATTTGCATAATAGAGATTCCAATGGCAATTTTAATATCATTTCCAAGTAAAATCATCATTGGAACAATAATCGCCCCACCGCCAATCCCAAAAAGCCCTGCTAGAATCCCTGCTAAAAGCCCCACTGCAAGCAATCCACCTACACTCCAAAGGTCCAATGCCAAAACTTCCATACTCAAACCTTTATTTAAAAACAATATTTTATTATAAAAATAAGCTAAAAATTGCTAAAATGGCAAAAAATTTGGAGAACTTAAAATCAAAGACGATATTAAAATTACACATTTCGTTCAGTCTGCTGGTTGAGCTGCAAAAGTGGGTCTGGAAGACCTCTCACATCTCTCTTGCAATCTCAAAAATAACAAGGATTCAAATATCCTTGTGGGTTTTAGCGGAAACGAAGATGCCGGAATCTATAAAATTAGCGATGAACTTGCGCTTGTGCAGAGTGCGGATTTTATCACACCACTTGTCAATGATCCCTATACTTATGGACAAATTGCAGCGGCAAATTCACTTAGCGATATTTATGCTATGGGTGGAGAGGTGAAAACTGCGCTAAATCTACTAATGTGGGATAGTTGCCACCTTGATTCACAAATGATTAGCGAAGTGCTTGAGGGTGGATTATCCAAAATCAAAGAAGCTGGAGGTGTGCTACTTGGCGGACATACGATAGGAGACAAGGAGCAAAAGTATGGGTTAAGCGTAACAGGAATCATCCATCCACAAAAAATATGGCGCAACAACACCGGACAAATTGGAGATTGCTTAATCCTTACCAAACCCATTGGAATGGGGATTTTAACAACAGCGCTTAAGGCAGATATGCTTGATTCTAAAGTGGAGCTAAAAATCTCTCAAATTATGGCAACACTTAACCAAAAAGCCGCCAAAATAGCTTCTAAATACACCATTCATGCCTGCACAGATATTACAGGTTATGGGCTTTTGGGGCATTTATATGAGATGACAAATCCCAAAATCTCAATTAAGCTTTATTCAAACCAAATTCCTCTTTTACAAGAAGCCATAGAATTTGCCAAAATGGGAATCATCCCCGGAGGTAGCCACTCTAATCAAAAGGCAATCAATCCTTATTGCCATTTTGCACTTCCTTTGGATTCTTTGTATTTGGGATTGGAAATTTTACTTTTTGATGCGCAAACTTCTGGTGGATTAGTCTTTGCCACCCCTTATAATCAAGCTCAAAGTTTGCTTAATGAGTTAAAAAGCGAAGGAATAGATTCGGCTCAAATTATTGGAGAAATCATACCTGCAAATGATTCTCCTATAAATATTATCTAAAGCAGTTTTTTCACATTTCTGCTTGTTGCTTGAATCTACAAGCAGAAATCCCAAGTCTTGTATCTGCAAAACTACAAAGATAAATTTTTCTATCCATTTTTTGGATTATCTCCTTCAACTTTTTTGCTTTCCAAAATCTACCCAACAATCCCTAAAACAACGCTTCATCCATCTCTTGTGGTATCTCTAGCTCCATAAGCTTCAAAACACTTGGGGCGATATTATTTAATCCGCCATTTTTGACTTCTTTTACACTTGGAGCAGAGACAAAACACCAAACTTCTCCTATGGTATGGTTTGTTAGAATTTCACCCTTATCATTTTGCATTTCTTCACAATTCCCATGATCGCTTGTCATCACAAAGGCATAATCTTTCTCTTTAGATTTTTCATAGATTCTGCCAATCTCTCTATCCACGGCTTCAACCGCCCTAACTGCCGCTTCAAAAACTCCTGTGTGCCCCACCATATCACCATTTGCAAAATTCACCACAATAAAATCATAATCCTCTTCCATCGCCTTTAATACCATATCGCCAACTTCTCTAGCACTCATTTCAGGCTTTTGATCATAAGTCTTTACCTTAGGAGAAGGGACTAAAACTCTCGTTTCATTAGGATATGGTTCTTCTATCCCACCATTGAAAAAGAAAGTTACATGAGCGTATTTCTCGGTTTCAGCTGTGTGAAATTGTCTTAAATTGCGGTTTGAAATCACTTCAGCAAGGGTGTTTGGAATGCTTTCTTTGGGGAATAAAATAGGAAAATTAAAGTTTTTATCATAAGGCGTCATAGTTACAAGCGGGATTGGTATCCATTTTTTACGCTCAAATCCGCTAAATTCTTCATTTCCAAGCGCACTGACAATCTCCCTTGCTCTATCGCTTCTGAAATTCACAAATATCAAGCCATCTCCCTTTTTGATTCCACTTGCATCAAAACTAGCAGGCTTGATAAATTCATCAAAAACTCCTTGATTATAGTGTTCTTGAATGTATTGCTTAGGCGATATGGTTTGCAGATTCTCCGCACAAACAATCACATTATACGCCTCTTCCACACGCTCCCAGCGATTATCCCTATCCATAGCATAGAATCGACCACTAATGGAAGCGATTTTAATATTTTTATTTTGGATTCTACGCTCCACTTCTTCTAAAAATTTCAAAGCAGTTTGTGGCAAGACATCCCGCCCATCTGTGATTAGATGCAGTAAAATCTCAAATCTCTCTTGCAATCCTTCAGCTAGGGTAAGAATATGCTCTAAATGCGAATGCACTCCACCATCACTCATTAATCCCACTAAATGAATCCGCTTACATTCCTTTAAAACTTCCAAAGCAGGATTGCCTAAAAGGCGACCCTCTTGAATAGCTTGGTTAATTTTCACCAAATCTTGATACAAGATTCTCCCACTTCCCATACACATATGCCCCACTTCAGAGTTTCCCATTTGTCCCTCTGGCAATCCCACAGAAAGCCCATAAGTTTTTATCATTCCATAAGGAACTTCCTCAAATAAGCGATCATAATTAGGCTTCTTAGCCTCAAAAAATGCATTAAACTTCTCTTGCTTACTATAACCAATCCCATCTGTAATGACTAAAATTGTTTTCATAATTCATTCCATTCTTTTTAAAGTTTATTTAGATAGAATCCTATCCAATTTTTTTATAATTTTTAATTGAAGTTTGATGAATGTTGTATTATTTTTATGAATTTCTAAACATTAACCTGTTTCAATATATCACATTTCGCGCTGCCATTGCCTTTTTTGTTGCATTTTTGATGACTATTTTTTTAATGCCCTATTATATTTTATGGGCAAGTAGCAAAAAGGCTAATCAGCCCATCTCACAATTTGCACCCAAAAACCACCAACAAAAAGTCAATATTCCAACAATGGGCGGAATCGTTTTTATTTTTTCTACCTTAATTGCAGCCTTGCTTTGTGCTAAACTCAATAATTCTTATGTGATTCTTGGAATCTTAAGTCTTATTTTATTTTCTAGCATTGGGATTTATGATGATTTCTCCAAAGTAATGCAAAAGAAAAATGCAGGAATGAGCGCACGGACAAAGTTTGCATTACAAGGATTAAGTGGACTTTTTATTGCATTGGGGCTTTATTTTTATGGAATGAATAGCCACCTTTATCTCCCTTTTTTAAAAAATCCCATTTGGGATTGGGGGATATTAAGCCTTTTATTTTGGATGCTAGTTTTTGTTGCTACTAGCAACGCAGTCAATCTCACTGATGGCTTAGATGGATTAGTGGCAATTCCCTCCATTTATGCGCTTGTTTCTTTGGGAGTTTTTGTTTATGTTGCAGGTCATTCAGGGCTTAGTGCTTATCTTTTGTATCCTAAGATTCAAGAGAGTGGAGAAGTTGTGATTCTCTCTGCAGCACTCATTGGTGCTCTTATTGGATTTTTGTGGTATAACTGCCACCCTGCACAAGTTTTTATGGGCGATAGTGGAAGTCTCGCTATCGGTGGATTCATTGCTTATATGGCAATTATTTCAAAAAATGAAATTTTACTTTTTGTGATAGGATTTATCTTTGTTGTTGAAGCCCTATCCGTGCTCTTGCAAATTGGTAGCTACAAAACAAGGGGTAAAAAGCTCTTTTTAATGGCACCACTCCACCACCATTTTGAAGAAAAAGGCTTAAAAGAAAGTAAAATTATCGTGCGATTTTGGATTGTAGCTCTAATGAGTAACCTCATCGCACTTTTAACCCTCAAACTTCGCTAAAGGATATGAATGCTTTTTTTACTCGGATATGGCAAAACCAATCAAGCAATTGCTGATAAATTTAGCCCTTGCTACATTTTTGATGATAACTTTAAGGAAGTCTCTAAAGATTCTAAAGGCAACACGCTTTTGCCCTCAAACCAACTAAAAGATTATTTAGAAAAATACCCTAACACACAAATTATCACAAGCCCAGGTATCCCTCCACAAAATCCGATGATAAAGCTTAGCCAACCCATTAGTGAATATGATTTTTTTGCCTCCACAATGCCCTTTAGCGTGTGGATTAGTGGAACCAATGGAAAAACCACTACCACGCAAATGCTAACCCACCTCCTCCAAAACAAAGGTGCTCTTAGTGGCGGAAATATTGGCACTCCCTTAGCTAATCTTAACCCAAAAGCTCCCCTTTGGATTTTAGAAACTAGCTCTTTTACAATCCATTACACCAATATAGCTAGACCCAATCTATACCTACTTTTACCCATAACCCAAGATCACATTAGCTGGCATGGCAATTATGAATCTTATATCGCAGACAAACTCAAACCTCTTTTGTCGATGAAAGACAAAGAAATAGCCATTATCCCCCAATCTTTGCAGTCTCATTCTTTTTGTCAAAAAACCCTAGCTAAACTTTTTTTCTACTCTGATTCTCAATCTTTAGCAAAGCAGTTCTTCCTAGATCTAAACAAAATTACCTTTAAAGAACCCTTTTTACTCGATGCCATTCTTGCTCTTAGTGCTACACGGATTCTCTTTAATGAGGTGGATTATGATTTGCTTAATAGTTTTAAAATCGGCGCTCATAAAATTGAAGAATTTTTTGATAGCCAAAATCGCCTTTGGGTTGATGATAGCAAAGGCACTAATCTTGATGCCACAATGGAGGCTATCAAACGCTATCAAAATAAAGCACTCCATTTGATTCTAGGAGGAGATGACAAAGGTGCAGATTTAACGCCGCTTTTTGCATTAATAGAAAAATGTCAAATCACCCTTTATGCCATCGGATCAAATACCCAAAAAATAACTCTTTTGGCTAAAGATCACCATATCCCTTGTTTTCCTTGCCATACCCTAGAAACTGCGGTGCAAGAAATCCACAAACACCACACACAACAAAGCATCGCAATGCTTTCACCTGCTGCAGCAAGTTTAGATCAATTTAGCTCTTATAAAGAAAGGGGTGATAAATTTAAAGTCTATGTCCAATCTCTCTAAATTTTAATATTTGTTTTGCAAGCTTTCATTAATAAACTCTTCAAAACGCATTAAAATAGTATTGATAGGATGACTTTTTCGCTTCAAACTATAAAAATGTCTCTCTAAATTAAGATTAACAATCTCAATAGAAAATAAAATGCCATTTTTCAGCTCTTGCTCTATAGCTACTTCAGAAAAAACCGCAATAGCTCCTTTATTTACCACCAAATCTTTAATAGCCGTTGTCCTATCTAATTCTAAAAAAATTGGAACTTCTTTTTTTAATTCTCCCAAAGCATTTAAAAAGCTATCCCTTAATCCCGAACCATATTCCCTAAAAATCCACTTTTTATCTAATAATTCATCAATATAACGCGGTTTTGAAGCCAAAATAAAATCATTACTTGCTACAATCAAACGATCTTCACACAAAACTTCACGAATTAACCCCTCACTTTGTGCATATTCTAGCCCAATTTCACCCTCCACTAATGCCAATTCTACGCTACCATTTTTTAAGAGATTTAAGCATTCTTGAGTGTTATAAATCTTTAAATTAACCTTGACTTTTGGATATGCCTTTGCAAAATCAAATAAGATTCTAGGCAAAAAATACTCCCCTATAGTGTGTGTGGCTACAAGATTGATCTCACCTATCAAAACACCCTCTTCTCCCAAAGCTTCCAAGCTCGAATAATAACTCTGCACTACTTCCACCCACAAACTCCCAAGATATAAAGCTCTTGTTGTAGGGACAAGCCTTTTCCCCAATCTCTCAAAAAGAGTGATTCCAAGCATTTTTTCTATATTTCTAATAAGCACCGAAACATTTGGCTGTGTAATTTTAAAATTTTGCGCGGTTAAAGTCGGACTTTTGGTATGCAATAAATCTAAGAAAATCTCTAAATCTCTAATTTTCAATTTCACCCCTTTTTTATTTAAAAAATCTTAGAATCCGATATAAAAGCCATTTTATTTTTGTTGTTAAGTATTCCATATTTTTAATTAAATTAATATATTTTTATTATGATACATTTGGTGCTATAATCCCACAAAAATTCTCAAATAGGGGTTGGAAATGTTAAAAAATAAACATTTATTTCAAATGATTTCTTCAAATTTCAAAGGACTTTTATTGGTTAGCTTAATTGTTGCCTTTGCCTTTTATCTCTCTGGAATCCAAGCTATTCAAGACACCACCCATTTAGCTGCTACTGCTTTTGCAATTATCATTGGAGCAGCCCTCTCACCTTGGTTTTTTAGATTCCAACACACACTCCAAGCAGGTGTGCATTTTAGTGCTAAAAAACTTTTGCGACTAGGAATCGTGCTTTATGGATTTAATATTACTTTTAGTGAGCTATACAGCATCGGTTTTTACGGATTTTTGATTGCTTTTATTGTGATTGTAAGTATTTTTTTAATTACCTTATTTGCAGGGACAAAAATCTTTAAGCTTGATAGGGAAACTTCTATGCTTGTGGGTGCTGGAAGCGCTATTTGCGGTGCTGCTGCAGTTTTAGCTCTTGAATCAAGCCTAAAATCCGATTCTTTTAAAGGCGTTGTTGCCGTTGGTAGCGTGGTAATTTTTGGCTTGATTGCGATGTTTTTATACCCCATTGCCTTTAGCACTGGAATCATACCCTTATTAGATAGCAATGGAATGGGGCTTTTTATGGGAGCCACTTTGCATGAAGTTGCCAATGTTGCTGGTGCTGCTGAAATGGCAAAAGAGATGACAAATGGAATCTTCACTCAAAGTGCTGCTAATCTTGCAGTCATCATTAAAATGATGCGCGTGATTTTACTCGTGCCTTTTTTATTGATTGTTGCTTATTTTATCGCTAGGGATAACAATGCGCAAAACACCGCCCAAAAAACTAGCAAGAGAATTGACATTCCTTATTTTGCCTTTATGTTTTTAGGGGTTATTGTGCTTAATACTTTTTTAAGTGCCCATAAAGACACACTTATTTTAAATATCTTTAGCATTCAATCTATTGTTGAAAGCGGTCGATTCCTTTGCACACTTTGTATTGTTTATGCTATGGCTGCTTTAGGGCTTCAAATTGATTTTAAAAAATTTATCAAATTAGGTGGTAAAGCCTTTGGTTTAGCCTTTTTGCTCTTTCTCATCTTAATCTTTGGGGGATATTTACTAACCCTCTGCTTCCAAGGAATCCTTTGGTGATTTTGCCCACTTTAGAGGCAATTTGCCACTGCCTCATCTAAATAATAGATATTTAAATACCCTGCTTCTACCAAATCAGTTCCAAGCAAAGATGCAGAATGCCCTAAATAACAATTAATTAGAATCTTTTTATCTTGATTTAAAACTTCTTGCAATTCTTCTTTGGTTGTAATATTTCTAGCACCCCTTAAATGCCCTCTTCTAAAATCCTCTGGCATTCGGATATCCACACAAATCCACTCTTCATTTTCTAAAATATCTTTTAAATCTTCTTTATAAATCGCCTTTGCAAGACTTTTATAATTTTTTCCGTAATACTGCATTCTTATCCTTTTACAAAATAACTTAAAGCACTTTTGCCAAACTTTCTTGTTTTTACACATTCAAAATCACCTAGTTTTTGAGGGATTTTAAGGCTAGAAATATGCTCTAATACCACAATGCCAAAAACATTAGAATCCAAACTCTTAACCACCTTAAAGCATTTTTCATAAATTCCCCCCATTCCCTCGCGCATATCAAAAGGTGGATCAAAATAGCCAATACTAAAATCCTTAATTCCCTTTAGTGTTTCTTTGTAATTTTCAAAAGTATCGCCAAAAATAACTTGACAATCACAATCTTTACAGACCTTTTGAATATTGCTTTTTAAAACTTCATAAGATTCTCTATTTTGCTCAAAAAATATAGCACTTTTAGCTCCCCTGCTTAACGCTTCAATGCCAACACTCCCACTCCCTGCAAAAAACTCTACAAAATTAGCTCCTACTACATCATAATTTAATGTATTAAAAAGCGACTCTTTTAAGATTGCTTTAGAAGAACGAGTGATTTCCAAAGGAGCCATTTGAAGATTCCTGCCTTTAAAAACTCCGCCAATAACCTTTAGAGTTGCTTTTTTAAAATTATCTGTTTGCATCTTTATCCTTCCAATGCTCTAAAATAATGCCCTCAATCTCTCTTGCATATCGCTCCAAAACATCACGAATCTTCTCATGCAAAACATCATCTTTTTTCTCTTGCTTGTAAAACTCTACATCACTTAACACTTCATTCCAATTCACACTCTCCACATTGGTTTGTTTAATCTCTTCCTCACTCTCTCCCTTATATTCCTCTTTGATTTTTTTTCCATTCTTAATTGATTCATAAAATATCCGCAATCTCTCCAATAAAACCTCCTTGGTAAAAGGCTTATTTAAGTTAGCATTTTCATATTCACCAATCAAAAAAACGGGCTTTTGAGAATCAATAGGCTGAGTAGCAACTACAAAATCACACGCCTTGCAGCTTGTCAAATAATCTTTTAAATACATTTCCAAAGTTTTACCCAATAAAAGAGAATCGCTAATAAGAGCTATTTTCATGCTTTTCCTTAAAATTTGTAAAGAAAAATTTTAAACATTATATTAAAAAAAATACAAAAAAGTAAGAGAAAAAGAATTCAAATAAAGTAAAAAATCAAAATCACACCACTGCACTTCATAATCAAATTTCAAAAACTCAAATCCACTAAAATCTTTAGCTTTAATAAGCTTTATATATTTTTTTGCTATAATCCACCTAATTTATTTCAAGGAGTTTTTATGAAAGTGATTGTTATCCAAGGTCCAAATCTTAATATGTTAGGTATTAGAGATCCTAGAATCTATGGACCTGCAAAACTTGAAACAATTCACCAAAATATTCAAAACCACGCTGAACAAATTGGCTTAGAAGTGGATTTTTTTCAAAGTAATTTTGAAGGAGAAATTGTCGATAAAATCCAAGAAGCACTCGGACAATACGATGGAATTGTCATCAATCCAGCTGCTTATTCTCACACTTCTATTGCTATTCGTGATGCTATTAGCGCGGTTAATCTCCCAGCTATTGAAGTGCATATCAGCAATATCCATGCAAGAGAAGATTTTCGCCACAAAAGTATAACCGCAGGAGTTTGCGCAGGAGTTGTCGCAGGGTTTGGTCCTATGGGCTATCATTTAGCATTACAGGGGCTTTCACAGATTCTTAATGAGATTCAAGCTATCAAACAAGCTAGAGAACAACAAGCTCAAGCCACAAATTCATAGTCTAAGTTTATAAAATATGGAAAATTTCATTATTAGAGATGAAAATGCCCTTTATTTTGAAACACACTATAGTTGTGATAATGCCATTTTTTTAGCCATTGGTCAAAAAGGATATTTCATTACCGATGGTCGTTATGAGACAGAGGCAAAAGAGCATATTAAAAGCACTCAATATGAGATTGAAATTCTAATTAGCCACGATCTCATACGCACCGCAAAAAATATTTTAAAAAAACATGAAAAGGCTACTTTTATTTTTAATCCACAAGAATTTTCACTCTATTTTTACGAGAAACTCACCAGTGGTTTAAAAATCAACTTTGTGCCCAAGCCAAATTTCCATCAAGAAAAACGAATCTGTAAAACCAAAGAAGAAATTGCACTTATTGAGCATTCTCAAAAGCTAAATATTAAAGCCTTTGACAAGTTTGCAGCGTGGATTTCTAAAAATGCTAAAGACAAAAATGAGGCTTTTTTGCATTTTAAATCCCAAGCCTTTTTAACCAAAAAAGGCAAATATGATTTAAGCTTTAATCCTATTGTTGGAATCAATGCAAATGCCGCAAAGCCACATGCTCTGCCCTCTAATGATCAGCTCTTAAAAGGCGATTTGTTGCTTTTTGATGCAGGAATAAAATACCAAAGGTATTGCTCAGATAGGACAAGGACAGGGTATTTTGGCAAAAACGGCTTTAACTTCAAAAAAGAGCAACATTTCAAAGATTCAACACTACAAAAAATCTATGATATTGTTTTAAAGGCACAAGAAAATGCTATCAAACACGCCAAAGCTGGAATGTTAGCTTGTGAAATTGATGCTCTAGCGCGCAATGTTATTGAAAAAGCGGGTTATGGCAAATATTTTGTGCATTCTACAGGTCATGGCATAGGCTTAGACATTCACGAACTTCCCATTATTTCAGCACGCTCCAAAACTCGCATTGAAGAGGGAATGGTTTTTTCTATTGAACCTGGCATTTATATTCCCAATAAATATGGCGTTAGAATCGAAGATTTAGTGGTGATAGAAAGCAATGGAGCAAGAATTCTTGGAGAATAAACCTTGCTTGAATTCTTATTTTGGAAGCAAATCTTACAAAATTACTTCACTCAAAAAAGACTTTTTGCTCTACACCCCTAAACACTTCCCCAAAAACAATGCCTTTTCTCTTACAAGAAAAATCCCAAAATCTCGATTCATACGCCCACCAAGCCCTTATGATTTGTTTAAAAATAATTCAAAGCTAAAATCTTACACACTTTTAGGTATAGGTAGCAATCAAGGAGATTCTTTGACAATTTTTTGGAAACTTTTTTTAAGGCTCAAAAAGAAAAATGCTATAATTGCTTATTCACCTTTTTTAAAAAATCCAGCCTTTGGATACACCCAACAAGCTGATTTTTATAATGGTATAGTTTGGATTAAAACACAACTTTGTTGTGCTGATTTTTTTAGTTTTTGTTTTTACTTGGAAAGAATTTTTGGGCGAAAAAGAAAAAGAGAATTTAAAAATGCGCCAAGGACTCTAGATCTTGATATTTTAGGATTCAAAAACAAAACTATTCGCTTCAAACATTTGTGTATTCCACACAAAGAATGGGCAAATAGACCAAGTGTAACTATCCCTCTTAAAGGATTTTTATGAAATTATTTACTTATAATGCTGAAACTTCTGCCCTTGCTTTAGCGGAAGCCAAGAAAGAACTCGGTGATGAATTTTCCATCATCTCACAAAAAAAACTTGCCGATGGTAACTATGAAATCTCTGTTGCCATTAGCGAAGAAGATTTAAAACAACTCAAAACCAAGCAAGAGCAAACTAAAAAAGAGCAGCCACTTCCTATTAGAAACAACAATATCGCAGAGCGTCTAGAGCTCATTGCCCAAAAAGAGTTAGAAAGAAAACGCGCCGCCCAAAGTCTGCAGAATCTACCCGAAGATGTTTCCTTACAACTCTCTGATGCGGTGCGCCAAATCTCTCAAATCGCTGGAGTTAATACTAAGATTCCGCCAAAATCCACTTATCCAAAAGAGTTACCATCACCTCAAATTAAAGATGATTCCACTCCCCAAAAACCTAAAGAAACCGCTAAAGTAAAGAAACAAGAAGAAATCCAAGATCTATCAAATTTAAGAATTATTCGCAGTGAAATTGATAAACTTAATGATAAAATCAAACTTATACAAAATATGTTTTGGGAAGAAAGGGGACCTAAAAAAGAAGGCTTGATTATCCCTCACGAATTTGCAGAAATCTATCGTATTGCCAAAGCAAGCGGAATGGCAAAGGAGCATTTAGAAAAAATTATGCAGCTTACTTTGGAGTTAATGCCTATTAAAATGCGCGAAAATTCTGTGCTAATTAAGCGTTATTTCCGTGAAGTTTTGAGAAAAATGGTCTATGCAAGAACAGAAAATCTAAATAATAATGTCAAAAACATTATGATGCTTGTAGGTCCAACTGGGGTGGGTAAAACCACGACTTTAGCCAAACTTGCTGCGCGCTATTCTAGAATGCTTAATAAAAACTACAAAGTAGGAATCATCACCCTTGATACTTACAGGATTGGTGCAGTAGATCAACTTATGTTTTATGCTAAGAAAATGAAACTAAGCATTGACACTGTTGTGGATACAGAAGAATTTGTTGGCGCACTTGATTCGCTTAAATATTGCGATTATATCTTAATTGACACGGTCGGAAGCTCCCAGCACGATAGAGCCAAACTTGAATCTCTTAAAAGTTTTGTCAATGCTGATCCTAACACCAAAATTGATGTAAGTCTTGTAATGAGTGCAACCACAAAATATGAGGATTTAAAAGATATTTATCACACCTTTTCTACACTAGGGATTGACACGCTTATTTTTACTAAACTAGATGAAACTCACAGCTATGGAAATATTTTCTCTCTTATTTATGATACAAAAAAAGCAACTAGCTATTTTTCAATCGGACAAGAAGTGCCCAATGATTTAATGATCGCTACTAGCGATTTTTTAATTGATTGCTTGTTAGATGGATTAATTCGATAATGAAAAATCAAGCTGCAAATTTAGAACTTCTCCTTGACACAACAAAAAAAACTAATACCAAATTTATCACCATTACAAGCGGAAAAGGTGGAGTTGGAAAATCTACCTTTAGCGCAAATCTTGCTTATAAACTTTGGCAACTTGGCTTTAAAGTTGGGATTTTTGATGCAGATATTGGACTTGCAAACTTAGATATTCTCTTTGGAGTCCGATGCGAAAAGAATCTCTTGCATGTGCTAAAAAATCAAGTTAAACTAAAAGACATTATTATCCCTATTGAACACAATCTTTATTTAATTCCAGGTGATTCAGGCACAGATATTTTTCGCTACAAGAGCGAATTTATGTTTGAAGCACTCATTGAAGATTCTAGCTTTTTAGATTCTTTGGATTTTATCTTAATTGACACAGGAGCAGGAATTGGAGAATACACCCAAACTTTTTTAAAAAATAGTGATGATTCCATTGTGATTACAATCCCAGATCCAGCAGCTATCACTGATGCATATGCCACTATCAAACTTACTGCTACTTTCAAAGATAGAATCTTTATGCTCATTAATATGACAAAAAATCAAGAAGAAGCCGAAATGATCTTTAACAAAATCCAAAAAATTGCACAAAATAATATTGAAAATATTCGTTTAGAATACCTCGGAAAACTTACTAAAACACCACTCATTAGTCGCTACAGCAAAAATCGCGCTCTTTTTGTCAAAGAGGAGCCAAACTGCAACGCTTCAATGGAAATTGAAAAAATTGCAAGATCCTTAGCAGCAAAATTGGAACAAAATGTGCTAGTGCAGGAAGATAAAAAGTTTGGGAAATTTCTCAAAAAAATTTTAGGACATTTTTAAAATTTTAAGGATGAATTTATGGCATTAAAAATGGATAATTTTTTAAGTTTTGCGATTGTAAATGGATTTTTTATCGGACTTTTATTATCCTTTTTGAAGTTTGATGAACCAGAAATGATTGTTGCTTGGACGCTTATTTCAACCATAGGATTTTATTTAATCACTTTAGTAAGTGTTTCTCTTTTTGTGCATTTTATCAATGATCAAGAAACAAGCGATAGACGCGCTTCTTATAATGCAACATTAGAAGAATATATTCAAGAATTTGACAAACGCGAAAAAGTTGCAAACAAAATTCGAGGTTTCTTACGCGCTATGGAAAAAACTATGCACGAAGAAGAGCAAGAGGACAAAGTCGCTCAAACTAGCAAATCAAAGAAAGAAAAAGCTAATGTTGAAAACTTCTAGGGGATATGAAAATATCATCAAACAAAATCAAGATAATCTAGCATTAGCCTATTTACCTGCTCTCAAAGCACTTGCAGCAAGACTTAAAGAAAGATTACCTGCAAGTGTAGAATTTTCTGATTTAGTGTCCATAGGCACAGAAGAACTTATCAAACTTGCACGCAAATACGATCAAAACCTTAATGATTCTTTTTGGGGTTATGCAAAATCAAGAGTTTATGGTGCTATGCTTGATTATTTAAGGGGGCTTGATTGTATGAGTCGCCAAACAAGAACACTCGCAAAAAGCATTGATAAAGAAATTGCAAAATACTATAACGAACACCAAGAAGAACCAGATAATGCCTATCTTAGCAAGATTTTAAATGAAGATATTGAAAAAATCAAAGAAGCAAGAAATGCTAGTGAAATCTATGGAATCTTGCCACTAGATGAAGAATTAAGTGCAACACAAGAAGATAAAACTTTTAATAAAATAGAAAAGCAAGAACTAGTTGAAATTATTCAAAATATCTTGGAATCTGCATCACAAAATGAACAACTTGTAATACAGCTTTACTATTATGAAGAATTAAACTTTAAAGAAATTTCAGAAATTTTAGAAATTAGCGAATCAAGGATTTCACAAATCCACAAGGCTGTAATTCGTAAAATCAGAGCATACCTTGAAGAAAGGGGGATAGATGGCTGATATATTAAGTCAAGAAGAAATTGACGCACTATTAGAAGTCGTGGATGATGGGGGAGCAGAACCCGAAACCTTTGAAAAACCAGCCACCATTCATCAAAGACAAATCACTCTCTATGACTTCAAGCGTCCCAATCGCGTTAGCAAGGAACAATTAAGGGCTTTTAGGGGGATTCACGATAAAATGGCGCGTTCTCTCTCTAGTCAAATTTCAGCTATTATGCGCTCCATTGTTGAGATTCAACTCCATAGCGTGGATCAAATGACTTATGGGGAATTTCTAATGAGTTTGCCAAGTCCAACAAGCTTTAATGTCTTTTCTATGAAACCCCTTGATGGAACTGGTGTTTTAGAAATTAACCCAAGCATTGCATTTCCTATGATTGATAGGCTTTTAGGGGGCAAAGGCGATCCTTATGAATCAACGCGCGAATTTAGCGATATTGAGCTTAATTTATTAGATACTATTTTGCGTCAAATGATGCAAAACCTAAAAGAAGCATGGGCGCCTATTACAGAGATTTTCCCCAATGTAGATGTTAAAGAATCAAGTCCCAATGTTGTGCAAATTGTTGCACAAAATGAAATTGTCATCATGGTGGTTATGGAGATTATCATAGGACATAGTAGTGGAATGATGAATCTTTGCTACCCTGTTATTTCTCTAGAATCCGTCCTTTCTCGCCTTGCTAGTCGTGATATTATGCTTAGTGAAACTAGCTCTAAAAAATCTCGCAATAAAGAACTTCAAGCCCTTTTGGGTGGAGCCAAAGTCAATGTTGCTGCTATCCTTGGTGAAACCAAACTCACGCTAAGGGAAGTTTTGGATTTGGAAGTAGGCGATATTATGCGACTTGATCGACCTGCTGATGACACCGTGATTATTAATGTAGATGGTAGGGAAAAATTCCTAGCTGGTATTGGGCTACACCGATACCGCAAAACTATTGAAATCAAAGAAATGATTAAAACCGAAAAAGATCAAGTCAAAGAAATCTTAGAAATGCTTGAATCACAACGAAAATCAAGAGCGAATGAAATTGAAGATGAATAGGAGAAAATATGCTTAATAATTTTTTAAACCTCATCACACAAGAGAGTATCTCCACTATTGAAGGTTTATTAGGTCAAGCCCCAGATGTTAGCTATTTGCAAGAAAAAGATAATGACAAATCTGCTATTGAAGCTCCTATGGCTAGAGTGGATATTGAAGCAGACAATGGTGCTAAACTTGCTTTTTTTATTTCTCCAAAAGTCGCGACTACCCTTGCTGATATGATGTTAGGCGGAGAAGGAAGCGCAAAAGAAATAATGGATGATGATGATTTAGATGCAACCAAAGAGATTGTGTCTAATATTTTTGGCGCAGTTTCTACTTCTCTTGGTGCACAAAAAGAATTGCCAAAGCTTAGCTTTAATCTCAAAAATATTCAATTTATCAGCGAAACCTCTGATTTAGAAATCGATCATTTTGCGAGTTTTTATACTTTTTCTTTTAACTTAGGTGGTATCCAAGATTCTTTATTTTTGGCTTTTTCGGAAACTTTTGAGAATCTTTTCAAAGAAAATCCCCAAGAAACCTCCCAGGAATCACCCCAACCTTCACCCCAAAATACAAGTCATCAAGATGACACCACCTTAGAATTCAACAATGCAGAAATGAAAAATATGGCAATGTTGCTTGATGTGCGTTTGCAAGTCAAGGTGCGAATTGGACAGAAAAAAATGCTTTTAAAAGATGTTATTGCTATGGATATTGGAAGTGTTGTAGAATTAAACCAGCTTGCCAATGATCCTTTGGAAGTCTTGGTAGATGATAAGGTGATTGCTAAAGGAGAAGTTGTGATTGTAGATGGAAACTTTGGAATCCAAATCACAGAAATAGCTCCTAAAAAAGATAGAATCGAACAACTTATGTAAAACCTAATAACCTAAAAGTTTTACAAATCACATCCAATCAATAATCTTTGTAACCTCTTGGACCTCAAAGCATTTAATGCCTAGGTTTTGCGAAGGTTTTTTAGGCAAAATTACCTTATCAATCCCTAGAGATAACGCTTCTTTAAGCCTTTGCTCCACATTAGGCACCTCTCTAATATCTCCTACCAAACTCACCTCACCAATAAATACACTTTGTGGTGATAACACGCGATTACGAAAGCTTGAAAGAATCGCTGCAACAATGGCTAAATCCGCTGCTGTTTCCAAAATTTTAATTCCGCCTGTTACATTAATGAAAACATCATAGCGGTTAAGCGGAATCTCAAGCTTTCTCTCCAATAGAGCTAAAATCATATTTAAACGATTTGTATCAAAACCTGTGCTAGATCGTTTTGGCATACCATAAGCACAATCACTCACTAAGGCTTGAACTTCTAAAACTAGCGCCCTACTTCCTTCCAAAACCACGCTTAAGGCACTTCCTGGACTTGAAGTCTTTTGGGAAAAAAATATTCTTGATGCTTCTTTAGCCCCCACAAGCCCATTACTTCTCATCTCAAAAATCCCAACTTCACTAGTATTTCCAAAACGATTCTTAAAACCCCTTAAGAATCTTAATTCACGACTAGAATCTCCTTCAAAATACAACACGCAATCTACCATATGCTCTAAGATTCTAGGACCAGCAATTGATCCTTCTTTGGTGATATGACCGATAATAAAAACACAGATTCCCCATTCCTTAGCCAATCGCATTAATTCAAAAGTAACCTCACGCACTTGCGAAACACTTCCAGGACTTGAAGCAATTTTCTCACTATAAAGTGTCTGAATACTATCAATGACTAGCATTGTATAATTGCGCTCTTTACTTTTAATAGATGCAATAATTTCTTCTAATTGAATTGCATTTAAAAGATATAAATTTGGATTCATTGCTTCTAATCGCTCCGCACGCAAAGCGATTTGTGAGCTACTCTCCTCGCCACTTACATAAAGGACATTTTTACCCATTTTGGCAAGATTACTAGAAATCTTAAGCAATAAAGTTGATTTTCCAACTCCAGGACTTCCGCCTACAAGATACATTCCCCCAAGCACAATCCCGCCACCAAGCACAATATCAAGCTCACTCTCTCCAGAACTAAAACGGATAAATTCTTCTTCTTTAACCTCTGTAATAGGTGTAACTTTTGAAGTTTGATTTAGGGGATTAAAGGCTTCTATATGCTCTTCTTTTAATTCTAAAAAACTCTCCCAAGCACCGCAATTAGAGCATTTTCCAAGCCATTTGGAACTTTGAAATCCACAATGCTGACATTCAAAGATTTGCGCCTTTTTCTTAGCCATCTAGCCCCTTAAGAATCAAAAATAGAATCCAAGATTGTCTGAATGTATTTAGCCTCATCAAACTCAATCAAATCTTCTGCACCCTCTCCCACTCCAATATAAAGAATTGGCACACGCAAAGTATGAATAATGCTAAAAATAGCCCCACCCTTACTTGTCCCATCAAGCTTGGTGATAATCACTCCATCAACACCACCCAAAGTTTGACTAAAAACCTTTGCTTGATCTAGGCTAGAAGTGCCCTGTGTACCATCTAAAATCAAAATTTTTCTATGAGGCGCACCCTCTTTTGCTTTGTTGCAGATTCGCAAAATTTTTTGCAATTCATTTTGCAAATTACTTTGATTATGCAATCTCCCTGCCGTATCAATAATCACACAATCCATTCCTTTTGCCACCGCTGAAGTAATCGTATCAAAAGCTACCGCTGATGGATCGTGTCCTTGTTTAGAAGCAACTACTGGGAGACCAAGGCGATTCCCCCAAAGTGTTAGCTGCTCAATAGCCGCTGCCCTAAAAGTATCTCCTGCGCCCAAAATAACACTTTTTCCTTGCTTTTTGTAACGATTAGCCAACTTTGCAATTGTGGTGGTTTTACCCGCTCCATTTACCCCAACAATCAAATCCACACAAGGCTTAGCTTCTACTTGTTTAACTTGCACTTTATCATAATAACTCTCTCCCCTAAAAAGCCTAAGCAATGCAACTTCAAGCTCATTTTTGCTAATCTCATCTCCTAGTGGAGAAAGGATTAACTCAATTAAATCATAATCCATATCTGTTGCAATTAGCACTTCCTCTAGTTCTTCTTTGGTGAGCTTTTTATTGGTTTTTGGAAGTATTTCCCTAATACTTTGCGCTGTTTTTTGTAAAGTTTTTTTGAGAATATCAAACATTATTTTGCCCTCATCTTTGCTACACTTTGTGATAAATCAAATTCCATCATTTCTTCTGGAATCGCCCCTAAATAATGAATAATATACTCCCCTTTTTCATCATACAAAACAATCAAAGGGATTCCTTCAATTCCTTCTAATGCTTCAAAAAGCTTATCTCTATTTTCTCCATAAGCCAAAGGCAATGAGTATTGATTTTCTTGGATAAAAACTTCAATGCTTTGTTGCAAATTCTCCACTTCTCCCACTAAATCATCAATTGCGATTCCATAAATGCTAATTTCTTCGCCAAATTGCTTTTGCAAATTCTCTAAATGCGCCAAAATAGCAATGCAAGGCTCACACCAAGTCGTAAAGAAAAATAACATTTTTATATTCTTTTTATTAGTAGTAACAAGCAAATCCCGCAAAACATTTACTTTTTTAGGTTCAATATTTTTAAAATTTTGCGTCTTATCTTGCGTATTTTTTTGATTAACAATAAGCTTTTCGCCATTATTCATTAAAATGCCTAAATTATCTAAAATTTCTTGCTTTTGAGTGGTTTCCAAAGTCTCTTTTGGTTTTTCACAAGCACTAAAAAACAATCCAATACCTAAAATCATCACTACTAAGATTACTTTTTTCAAATCTACTCTCCTAAAATTAAAGAACAAAATTATACACTCCTATAAAGAAAAACCACATTAAAGCTTATTTTGCAAATAAATATCCTAAGGCAGAATGACTAAAATTGCCAAATTTCTCAATTGATTCTAAGGGTAGCTTAAGCTCCACAATCCCATAAACATAAGGCATAACTTCATAGGGCTGGTAAATAAAAACTACACCATCATAATCAATCAAAATCGCGTCAGAAACTTTAAAATTTTCAAAATCAACATAATCTTGCGCTACATTGTCAATTTCTGTAAGATATTTTTGGTATTCTGTCCAAAGTAGCTTTTTTAATTCCAAATTATTTAAATCAATCATTTCATTAAGTGGGACAATTCCCTCCTTTCTTGAAATTATTACGCCCCATTTTCCGTGATTCCCATGAGCACCACCTGTATAGAGATAGCTCGTTCTCTCAAGCACCAAAATCTCATCATCAAAATAATAAAGTCTATCTTTAACCATTTCTTCTAAAGGAAATTTTTTAAGATAAGCCAATGCTTCCATTCCCTCAATATTTTTTAAATATTCTTGCATTGATACTTCTAAAGAAGGTAAAAAAGTCTCCTTAACATTTGCACAATTAAAGTCTTTTTCATACATTAATTCTAAAAGATTTTGAACTTCTAAATCACTAGAGCATAGCACCAAGGCACTCACTTGACTTAAACTATCCTTAGAATAGCGATAAACAACCTCTTGGCTTTTAAGATTAAAAGAATCTTGAAGTGCTATCTTATTTTGAATCTCACCATTTTTAATCACAAAAACCTTTTCTCCACACTTTAGCTCACCATTTTTCAAAACCTTATTGGGCGATATTTCACAGCCTTGAAACTTTTCATTCTTTACCCCAGCAAACAAAATCCCCTGTGCATTTTGCGCAAGATACAATTTTCCTTCCTCAAAGTCATAAATCTTGTAAGAAATATCCTCACCCTGCATTCCAAAACCACTAGTAAATGCTAATATTACGCCAACAAACACCTTCAATAAAGCCATCCCAATTTGCATTCTCCACCCTTTAAAATCAAAAAGTTTTAAAGATTCTAGCATTATTTTTAATTTTTTTGCAAAAAACTATTGATTTTTTTTAAAAGCATTGCTATAATTTTACCCTTGCTTTTGTGCGGGAGTAGCTCAGTGGTAGAGCATAACCTTGCCAAGGTTGGGGCCGCGGGTTCGATCCCCGTCTCCCGCTCCATTTTTAAATCATAAAAGTAATGAATTTAATAATAATTAGCCCGGGTGGTGAAATGGTAGACACAAGGGACTTAAAATCCCTCGGACATTGCGTCCGTGCCGGTTCAAGTCCGGCCCCGGGCACCACTATGGTAGTAACAATCAAAATGGTGGCGACATAGCCAAGCGGTAAGGCATGGGCCTGCAAAGCCTTGATTCCCCAGTTCGAATCTGGGTGTCGCCTCCAATTTATGATTTCATTTAAAATTCTAGCTTCTCTAAAAGCTCACACTTTTTTCGGGAGATGGCTGAGTGGTCGAAAGCGGCGGTCTTGAAAACCGTTGAGGGTCACACCTCCGGGGGTTCGAATCCCTCTCTCCCGGCCACTACTTTTGATAATTCTTATCCCACAACAAATTTTCTTAATTCTTTTATTTACAAACCAAAGACTAACTTTTTTCTTATCAAGCAAACCTTAAACTTCTTATTTCTTTGTATAGCGTTTATATTCCTCACCCCAATTACACATTGCTTGTAAAATAGGAATAAAACTTTGTCCTTTTTTTGATAAGCTGTATTCTACTTTCGGCGGAATCTGTGGATATTCTTTGCGTATGATTAGCTCATCGCTTTCTAACTCACGCAAGACATTTGTTAGAGTTTTAAACGATATTGGAGCTAGAATTCTATTAAGCTCATTATAACGCACGATATTGTCTTTATAAAGGCAATAAAGCACACTCAATTTATATTTGCCTGAAATCACATTCAAAGTATAGTTAAATCCACATTCTTGGTAGTTGCAGTTTGAATTTTTTGTATTTTGCATCATAACTTCCTTATTACTTACACTTTACTTTTGGATAGTATCATACTTTATATATCGTATTGACATTATAAATCATATAAACTAAAATTCTCATACAAATTTAAGACAAATACAATACTTTTCAAACAAAGGAGCGAAAATGAAACATATACTTTTATTAAATGGTGGCAAGAGTTTTGGGCATTCTGCTGGTAGATTAAACGAGACTTTGCATAATGTAGCCAAAGAAACTTTATGTAGTTTGGGATTTGACATACGCGAAACACATATAGATAAAGGCTATCAAGTAGAAGAAGAATTACAAAAGATTCTAGATTCTGATGTCGTTATTTATCAAATGCCTGGTTGGTGGATGGGTGAGCCTTGGATAGTAAAGAAATATATTGATGAGGTTTTTACTATGGGGCATGGTAAGCTCTATACAAGTGATGGGCGATCAAGAAATGATGAAAGCAAAAAATATGGCAGTGGTGGTCTATCACAAGACAAAAAATATATGTTTTCTCTTACTTGGAATGCACCATTAGAGGCATTTATAGAAAAAGATCAATTTTTTGAGGGTGTTGGCGTAGATGGCGTGTATTTGCACCTGCATAAAGCTCATCAGTTTTTAGGAATGCAGCCATTACCTACCTTTATATGCAATGATGTTATCAAAAATCCACAAGTAGAAAAATACATACAAGATTACAAACTTCATCTAAACAATGTGTTTAAAGATATGCAATAAGGATTGTGCTATGAGTATAAAGTTAATTGCTATTTGTTATCCAAAACAAGAATGTAAAGAAAAATTTTTGGAGATTGCTTCAAGCCTTGTCTTAAAAAGCAAAAAAGATGATGGTTGTATATCTTATACGCTAAATGAAGACAACAATGGGAGAATCCTATTTATAGAAGAGTGGGAAAATCAAGAAAAGCTTGATTTACATATAGAAAATCAGTCTATCGATATAGAGTATCTAAAAAGCCTAAGTGATAGACAAAGCGAAGTTATATTTTACAAAACAATAGAATCATAAGGATAAATACAATGAAAATACCAAGCAAGATTTGCGGTTTTGCCTTTAGGGGAGATGAATTAGATCCAATAGAAAAACAATTAAGAGATTTACAAGATAATGAGGTGCTTATCAAAAATACAGCAGCATCTCTCAATCCAGTAGATTTGGAAAGTAAAAAAGAACAATAATATTATAATGGTGTAGGAATTGCAATCAAAGCCAAAGATACAAGAATAAAACTTCTATCTAGATACGCTTATCATTGTGATTTAAGATATGATGGTAGTTTTGCTGATTATACCATAGTAAAAGCAAGGGCTCTCATACCTGTCAATGATTTTATAAATGACAATTTAGCTGCTAGTATGCCTTGTCCTGGTTTGAGTGCATATCAAGCAATCCAAAAAATACCCAACTTATTTGCTAGAGATGTATTGGTAAATGGTGCTGGTGGTATGCTTGGCAAAGTGCTTGTGTCTTTATTATTGTTACATGGAGCTAGGGTATCTATTGTATCCAACAAAATGCATCACAAAGAATTCAATAATAATTTGCCTCCAAGCAGTTTTCTACCATCGGTAAAATAATATTCACGCTTAATAGAATCCTCGCTCCAGCCAGAATCTTTGAGTTTGGTATCGATAAATTTGATTCTTGTATCCGTTTCCCCTAGCATTTAACTCCCCACAATATTTTATTGGGTTTTGATTAATTTAAATATTCAATTGTAAGCAACCAAACCTTAAAAATATTTAACAAATAGCGCACTTATTTTATAAATATCTAAAACAGAGTAATAATACCTATAAATAGCAAAACAAAAGTAAATTAACTCTCAAAAAAACAATATTTATATTATAGCAGTTTCACCACCGCCATAGATTTGCAGTGGTTTTATGAAGCATAAAAGTAGATTTAAGCTATTTTTTAAGGCAAAGTAATTTTAAGCACTTTTCCTTCAACCATTCTTGGAATCCAAAGATTCTCTCCATCGCTCACCATATCTGCTGGTCCTTTCATAGCTGGTAAATCAAGCTTTTCTATCTTTCCATTTTTATCCAAGCGATAAATCACACCTTGCAAATTTTCTCCCCAATCACTTGCTAATAAATCTCCATTTTTAGCCCACACTACACCATCTAAAGCACCCAAAGGCTCACTTAATGCACTTTGTTTCTTGCTTGTTAAATCAATACTTATGATGCTTCCTTTAGCATTTCCATTTGGATCATAGCCCACAGCAATTAGGCGATTATTCTTTAAATCAAGCAAGATTCCATTAGGTCCGCCAAACTTTGAATCCACAACCACAAAAGTTTCATATTGCTTATTTTTAACATTCACTTGATGAATAATCCCTGTCCCTGTGTCGCTCACAAGCAAATTCTCATCATCTAAAGCCACAATGTCATTTAAAAAGATTGCACCTTTAATAGATAGATTCAGCACTTCTTTTTTACTTTTTAATTAAATCCCTTAAGCATATCAATATCCACTACATACAAAACACCATTGATTGTATTCATACCCTTTGGTGCATTAAGATTGGATAAAAATTTCTTTTCTATAATTTTTCCACTCTTATCAAGTTTTGAAATAAAACCATTATTATCTTTATTAAGTGGCTCTAGCTTCTCCCCCACATTCCCCACAAAGACATCTTCACCTACGATAAAAAACACTCTCAGGATCAGAAAACCCCTCAATCTCTTGGGAAAAAGCACTTGTAGCCAAAGCCCCTACCAAAGCAAAACTTACTGCGATTTTTTTAAGCGTTGTTACTCCTTTATCTTAAAATTAAAAATATAACTATAGACAAAATTTTAAAAAATAAGAATAATTATCTAAAAATAAATTTTTAATTTTTAAAACAAATAACAAGCAATCCCAAAGACCAACTTGATTTAAAATCATTTTGTATTTTATCTACTAATTTCATAAACTAATAATCCACCATACACTGCCAAAAGACAAAGCCCAACATTGCAAAGAATATTAAGCAACAATTGCCCATATAATCCATTTTGCAAAAGAAGTAAATTTGTATAAGAAAAAGTAGAAAAAGTCGTAAATGCTCCCAAAAGCCCCACGCCAAAAAAACTCATCAAAATATCTTTGGAGAACAATCTTAATTCTTCATTTTGGACATAAGCAAACAAAAATCCCAAAGCAAAAGAACCTATGATATTAATAAACAATGTAGCTAACAAAGAAACAAATTGCATATTAGTTGCATTAGCTAAAAAGCTAGAAATTTTAAAAGACATTTCATAAATCAAAAAGCGTAACACGGCTCCCAAAAATCCGCCTAACCCCACCAATGCAATCGTGCATAAATTCATTATTCACTCTATTGTTTTAGCTACTCAATTCTTTATTTCTAAGCTTTAATAAATTCCCACTTTTGTGCTTCTTGCAGAATCTCTTTTGCTCCCTTTTTAATAAATTCCAATGCAAAATCTCTCCCTGCTTTTTTACAATCCTCCAAGCTAGAAACAGCACATACTTTAGTATCTTTAAGAATCCTAGAGCCATCAGGAATCCCTAAAATTGCCCTAATAGTTAAATTATCTTTTTCAAGTGTTGCGTTAATGCCTATAGGCACTTGACAACCGCCTTCCAAAGTTTTTACAAACTCTCTCTCAGTGCTTGTCTCAAAAGAGGCTTTTGTATCATTTAAAAATTCAAGTAATTTTGCAACTTCGCTATCTACTCTACATTCAATCCCAAGTGCTGCTTGTCCCATAGCGGGAATCATAAAATCAAGTGGCACAATACAATCCACTTCCCCTTCAATCCCTAAGCGATTTACTCCAGCTTGGGCTAAAATAATCGCATCAAAATCCCCTTCTTTTAGCCTTTTAAGTCGCGTTTGCACATTCCCTCTTAAACTCATACAATCCAAATCTTTTCGTAAAGTATTAATCTGCATCACACGCCTTAGTGAAGTTGTCCCCACTTTTGCACCCTGTGGCAATTCTTGTAAATTCTTGTATTTAAAACTTAAAAAACTATCTCGCACATCCTCGCGTTTGGTAATCGCAGCTAACCCAAGCCCTTCAACAAATTCCACGGGAACATCTTTTAGGCTATGCACCGCTACATCAATTTCACCTTGTAGCATTAACTCTTCTAATTCTTTAGTAAAAAGCCCTTTCCCACCAATCTTAGCTAAAGGCACATCAAGAATCTTATCCCCCTTAGTTTTAACGATTTTTAATTCTACTTGCAAATTAGGATATTGCTTCTCTAAAGAATCCTTTACAAAATTTGCCTGCCAAAGCGCTAAAACACTTCCCCTTGTGCCTATGATAATTTTTTGCATCTTTAATCCTTTATTTCTTTTTCTATAACTTCCACATCAATAATATCAGAATGTTGTTTTGCAGAATCCACTTTTACAAACGGCTTAACAAGCATTAAACCAAAAACACTAAATTGCATTAACAAACCCAAAATATCAGTAAAAGCACCAGGTAAAATCAATAAAATTGCCCCCAAGATTCTAAAAATATTAGATCCCACAAAAGCCTCATAAGTCATCTCTCTTGAGCGCAACTTTTCTAAAGCCTCCCCAAAAAACAATCGGAAATTTAATAAAATCCCAAATCCCAAAAAAGCACTCACAAGAATCTCTAGCACAAATCCTAAAACGCCGATTATATCAATAACTTCATAACTCACAAACACTTCAATAATCAAATACATTACAAGCAAAATAAGTCGCATACAAAACCTTTCTTTTAGGCAAATCTTAAGGCATTTTTATGAAGTTTATCTTCACATTTGTAAAGTCTGCTTAATATTCTCTATCAATGATTCAAAATCAGCAATTTCTAAATTAATTTTTTCTAGATTCTTTCTACATACAAGCTCAATCTTACCCTCTTCTACACCCTTGCCTACAATAAGCGCATAAGGAATTCCAATAAGCTCAAAATCAGCCATTTTTGCTCCATAGCGCTCTTTTCTATCATCTAGCAAACACTCCAAACCACTCGCATTCAAAGTGTGATAGATTTTTTCTGCTAACTTGCTTTGATTTTCATCTTTAATATTTGAAATCACAATATCAAGCAAAAAAGGCGCAGTAGAAGTCGTCCATTTCATGCCTTTTTCATCATGATTTTGCTCAATAATAGCTGCTAATAGCCTTGAGATTCCAATCCCATAACAACCCATAACAAAAGGCTTTGCTTTGCCCTCTTCATCTAAAAAAGTCGCTTCCATTACTTGAGAATATTTTTCTCCTAATTGAAAAATATGCCCCACTTCAATGCCTTTAGTAAAATAAAGCTTTCCTTTGTGGCATTCTTTACAATAATCTCCCTCTTTAACTTCCAACAAATCCTTAAACTCCAAACCTTCAAAAAGCCCCAAATCCACACCAACAAAGTGATAATCTTCCTCATTAGCCCCACAAATCAAATTCTTCGCATTTTGCAATTCTAAATCAAAATAAATATAAGGACTTTGAGTGAGATTACGCAAAGCATAAGGACCAATAAATCCAGGGAATAAGCCAAGTTTTCTTAACTCTTCTTCACTAACATCAACCATTTCATTAGCCCCACTAATCGCATTAAGCGCCTTAGTTTCATTAAGGCTATCACAACCCCTTAAAAAGAAAAATACAAATTCACTCTTTCCACCATCAAACAAAGCCTTTTTAACCACAGCTTTCAAAGTCCAATAAGAATCGACCTTAAAAAACTCTGCTAAAGATTCAATAGTCCTAATCTGTGGAGTATGAAATTTTGCAAAATTAGCTTCAGGGTGAGTTGATAAGGGCATTTTAGGGAGACGACTAGCTGCTTCTAGATTTGCTGCATAAGCACAAGAATCACACACACAAATCGTGTCTTCCCCACTCTCTGCTAATACCATAAATTCTTTACTGCCACTTCCTCCAATAGCGCCGCTATCTGCTTCTACTGCCCTAAAATCCAAGCCAAGCTCTGAAAAAATCGCACTATAAGTTTTTTCCATCACATCAAATTCGCGCTTTAAATCCTCATAACTACTATGAAAACTATAGCCATCTTTCATAATAAATTCTCTTCCGCGCATTAGCCCAAATCTCGGTCGAATCTCATCTCGAAACTTGGTTTGAATCTGATAAAAATGCAAAGGCAATTGCTTGTAACTTTTCACATAAGTCTTTGCTAACTCTGTGATTGTTTCTTCATGCGTAGGACCAAAGACAAATTCATTTTCTTTGCGATCTTTAAATCTCAAAAGCTCTTTTCCATAGCGCTCATAGCGACCACTTGCTTGCCATAAACTCGCTGGAGTTACGCAACCTAGCAAAACTTCATTAGCCCCTGCTTCATCCATCTTGCCTTTTACGATTCTAGAAATTTTATCCAAAACCCTTTTGCCTAAAGGTAAAAAATTATAGATTCCACTCCCAATTTGCTGAATAAACCCACCCCTTAATAAATATTCATGGCTTTTTAACACCACATCTTTTGGCATTTCTTTAAAAGTTGGGATAAAAAATTTTGAAAATCTCATTAGTCTTCCTTTAGCGGTTTATTATCAGAATATTCACATTTGTATTTTTCAACCATTATTGTCTCTGTGTTTTCTTCAAACAAAAAGCGCAATGATTCAATAATACCATCGCCTTTTGAAGTATTCGCTACAGATTTTAGATTAATCGTTAATTGATGCAAGAAAGTATTAAAGGCATTGTGTAAAGTTTTTTCAATATTTTTTTCATATTCTTTGGGCAAATAACCCTTAGCAATCCCCTTTTGCAATTCTTTAAGACTGGAATCTTTGGCTTGTTGGCGAATTGCTTTAATTAATGGCTCCACATTCAAAGTTTGCAACCAAGCAAAAAATTCTTGAGTGCAACGCCCAACGATTCCATAAGCCACCTTAGCTTGCTCTTCTCTTAGGGCAAGATTCTTTTTGACAATGTCTTGCAAATCATCCACTGCAAAAATATGAATCTTCTCATCATGTATCTGATCAATATCTCGTGGAACTGCTAAGTCAAACCAATAACGCGAAATTTCTTTTTTTTCTACCATATCTTGTGTAATAATAGTATGGGGCGCACCCGTGGCGGTAAAAACAAGCGGAAGCTGATTAATCAAAACTCCCAAATCCCGAAAGCTTAATACTTCAATGTTTGCTTTGGGACTATTTTGTAAAACTTCCTTACGCAAACGCTCTGCATTCTCAATATCGCGGTTTAGCAAAATAATTTGCGCTTCGTGATTAACTAGATGCTTCACACACAACGAACTCATCTCTCCAGCACCTACAACAAGGACTTTTTGTCCCTTTAAATTCCCAAAAACTTCTCTTGCCTTTACCACCGCCGTGGAAGCAACTGAAACTGAATTTTGTGAGATATTTGTAGAATTACGCACACTTGCTGCGCAACGAAAAGCAAAATGGATAGCGCGAGAGAGACTAAGCGAACAGCAACCCAAATCATAAGAAAATTTAAACGCATTTTTGAGTTGTCCTGAAATCTGCGTTTCTCCCACCACAAGACTATCAAGAGAACTCGCCACACTAAAGAGATGGTGGATTGCGGCGATATTATCATACGAATCGGCGTGTTTCTTTAAAGAATCTTCACTAATTCCTGAATAATCACATAATTTTGCAAACAAAAATTCTTCTGCTTTTTGTGGATTATGCACACTCAAAATAAACTCAATACGATTACAGGTTGAGAGAATAACGGCTTCTTCTATAAACTTATTTTCCACCAATTCTAATAATAATTTTTTAGTGTTTTTATTTTTTGTATCTAATGCTAATTTTTCACGCAACGCAATATCAGTATTTTTGTGCGAATAGCTTAAAATATAATAATCCATTTTTTACCTTAAAAATCTCTATTAATCATTTCTTCCATTATTTTTACAAGTTTATCACAAGAATAATTGGAAATAGCTTCAATCCCAACTCTTCCCAAATGTCTTGCCAAATCAATGCTTTGTTGTATAGCGCCACTTTCTTTTAGATTCTGCAAAATCCACTCTTGCTCTTTTTTAGGCAACTCTTTTTTAAAGGCACTCTCCAAGCGTTTTTTATCCACTTCATTCAAACTATGATACAAATAAATATAAGGCAAGGTAACTTTTCCTTCCTTAAAATCGCTTAATATTGGCTTTCCAAGTGTTTTTTCATCAGCAGTAATATCCAAAACATCATCAATAATCTGAAAGGCAATTCCCAAATTTCTACCATATACCCTAAAGTCTTTTGCTTCCTCTTGATTTTTGCCTGATAAAAACGCTGCTGCATAGGCTGTTGCTTCTATTAAAGAAGCGGTTTTATGCTCAATCATTGTTAAATATTTAGCTTCATTAGCATTAAATTGTTTTGCCAACTCCACATCCTCCATTTCCCCTATTGCAAGCATAGTTACTGCACTAGAAATGATTCGTGGAATCATTGGAAAATTTTCTTGAAAAGCACTTAACTCACAAAAGGCTTTGGAATATAAAATATCTCCTAGCATAATTGCATTTTTATCCCCTGCAATTGCGTTAATAGAAGGCTGTGACCTTCTTATTGTAGCATTATCAATCACATCATCATGCAATAAAGACGCATTTTGTATCATTTCAATGATTGCACACAACAAAATGCATTCATTGCTCTTATTAGCAATATTCAAAACAAGCTTACTACGCAACATTTTACCGCTTTGAATCCTTTGAGATAATCCCAGAACAATTGGGGATTCTAGCTCTTCTAAAAAATTTTGGATTTTTTGATTAATTTGCGCCAAAACTTCCATTAGCTACCTTCCTTTCATCGATAATATTAAAATCTCGATTGCCCTCATGAATATAATATTTTAAATTTGCAATTTTTTCTACGCGCTTGTAATCTTTAAAACAAAGCATAAAATAAGGCTCTTCTTTGTAATAGCCATCAATTGGTTTCCACAAGGCTATCTTATAGCAATTTCTTTGATAATCTTCATAAAGCACAAATTGATGCGGAAAAGAATCGTAATTTAAATGCACCACCAATCCATCATTCTTTAGCAAAGTCCAACGAAAATACAAAGTTTTTTGCGCTTGATTAGCTTGTAACTTTATAACATAAAATTCATCTTTTTTTAGCTCCATTGTGTTTTGTGCTTTCCACTCTATAGGAGCAAAAAGCAGAGAAACCCAACTAAGAAGCAAAAAAAAGATTTTATTCATTTTGTGTCAGAATATTCCCCATAGATTCAATGGCAAGATTCTGCGTATGCGTGTGAATCTCTTCAGAGACTTCTTCACTGCTTAAAAGATATTCCAATTCCTCTTCCCAAGTCTCACCCAAGCGCTTCTCTAGTAAAATTTCCATTGCGGCTAATTTCTCCAGAATCCTTCTAAGCTCAACACTGCTTGAAGAATGAGAAGCATTTAAAACAATCTCTACCCATTTATCTTGTGGCAATCCTTCAAAAATATGATCCATCACACTTCCTTTATTTTTGATTTAATCGCACTAAAACAGAATTTTGGTGTGCATCCAAACCTTCTGTATGCGCTAATATACCGCAATCCTCACCCAATTCCTGAATGGCTTGTTGAGAAAATGCAATAATAGAACTCTTTTTCATAAAATGCTCCACACAAAGAGGGGAGAAAAACTTCGCACTACCGCCTGTTGGGAGCGTATGATTTGGTCCTGCAATATAATCCCCAATTGGTTCTGGCGTATTCTCTCCGATAAAAATCGCCCCTGCGTGTTTGACTTTTGGCAAAATCTCAAGGGGATTTTCTACAATTAATTCCAAATGCTCAGGTGCAATTTGATTCATTAAAAAAATCGCTTCATCCAAATTCTTAGTAACAATAATCGCTCCGCGTTGATTGATGGATTTTGCTGTAATCTCCTTGCGCGGCAATTGCTCTAAAAACTCATCTACCTTTAAAGCAACCTCTTTAGCAAGACTTTGAGCAGGGGTGATTAGAATCGAACTTGCCATCTCATCGTGTTCAGCTTGTGAGAGCAAATCCCAAGCAAGATAATCCACTTTTGCATTAGCAGTTGCAATGATTCCAATCTCACTTGGTCCTGCAATCATATCAATATTCACTTCACCAAACACAAGCTTTTTAGCAGTTGCCACATAAATATTTCCTGGACCACTAATCACATCTACTTTTTGCAAACCCTCACAGCCATATGCCATTACACCAACAGCACTTGCACCACCTATTTTATAAGCTTCTTTGATTCCACAAAGATGCATCGCCGCCAAAAGAAGTGGATTGATTTCATTATTGGGAGTTGGTGTGCAAACCACAATTTCCCTTACTCCTGCAACAATAGCTGGAATCGCATTCATTAAAAGCGAACTAGGATAAGCTGCCTTGCCTCCAGGGATATAAAGCCCTGCTCTATCCACAGCGCTAACCTTTTGCCCTAATATACTTCCATTTTCTTCAAAATCAAGCCAGGTTTTAGGTAGTTGTTTAGAATGGAAAGCATAGATTCTCTCATAAGCTTTTTGTAAGGCTTTTTTAAGCTTTGTATCTAGCTTTTCATAAGCTTCTTGCATTTGATCTTGTGAAATTTTTAAATCCAAAAAATCTTTTGGTTTCCAATTATCAAACCTAGAAACTTGCTCTATAACCGCATTTTTACCTTTTTGCTTGATAGCTTCTAATAACTCTTTTACACGCCCTTCAACGCTCAAAATATCCATTGCTCCGCGTTTTAATAATTCTTCAAAACGAATCTTAAAATCGGCATCTTGTGTATTTAATAAGGCAATCATCGCTAATCCTTCATTAATCTATACTTCCAATACTTCCTCTTTTAGTGCGACAAGCACCATAGAATAAAGCATCTTTTTTGTGCATTCTATAAAGCCACCTTTTGAATTTGGACAAGCCTCCATTCTCAAAAGATAATGTTTTTGCCCAATTTGAATAATTTGCTCTGAATCTTTAATATTTTTAAAATCAATTTTTTCATTTAATTCATATTTTTCAAAGCTAAATTCAGGATTTGTGCTTGCTAAAATATTTCTATTATTATCAAAAAGTGCTACAAAAATTTCACTTTTTTCTGAAATAATAGGCGAATCTTGAGGGATAATGTTTTGAATTAATTCCACAATTTTTTGAATATCCAAAACAAAGGCTAATCCCCCAACAACCCGCGCTCCATCTTTAATTCCAGTATAAAATATGATTGTAGAATTATTATTATACAGCGAAGTTTGCTCATAATTTGATGGTACAATTCCTGCATTCAAAGAACCATTTTCAAAACGCTCAATTAAATTAGTCTTTTGATTGTTATCAATCTTAACCTCATCAAGAGCATCAACAAGAATATTCCCCTCTCTATCAAACAAGAAAATATTGTGATATTTTTTCAAGCTTTCACTAAGATTTTTTAAAAATAATTGTAAGTTTTCTTTTTTAAATGCAGAGTGTTTATTTTCATTTTTAGAAAGGATAAAATTAGAAAATTCCGGAATATTTTTAATCCAACCAATCTCATCAACACTTTCTTTTACCCAATTATCCATTAATGTTACGGCGTATTTTGAATAATAATTCACAATATTAAAAAGCGCACCATAAATACCTCTTTGCAATTCTTCAGTTGATTGAACACACAAAGTATTCATTTCTTCACTCAAGATTCTAATGTTATTTAAAATAGGATTAAGCGTATAAGAATGACTTTTAGAGGCAATAATTTCTCCATTAATTACCGCATCTCCAAGCTCTTCGTTAATGTTCTCTCCCTCTGCAATCACAGAATCTAGCTCATCTGTAATTAAAAGCGAATCTTTTAGCATTTCAGCATCTATTTTTTGTTTATTTTGTTGCTTAACATCAAAAGCCACATACAAGGGCAAAATCCGACATACTTTCCAATTCTCAACCAAGTTCCCAATAGGCATAGGTGCAATTTCATTTTGAGATAGCAAACACGCTTTTGAACGAAATTCTGTAAAGTTATAATCACCACAAGCATTCACCTTTAAAGTCTGCCCTATAACGAAATTTTTGGGATTATTTGAAAATAAAATAACATTTCTTTGATTAACAATAACGAGACTTGATTGTGGAAGTCGATAAGCAAAATGGCGATTTAACCATTTAAAAATACTCTGAAAATCTAGCACAAAAACCGCTGCAAATCGCATAGGTCGCCCCTCTTCCTCACGCAAAGGCAACACAAAGAAAAACTCTTGCCTCTCTTCTTGAAAATCATTTTGGCTATAAAAATCAACTTTACTATAAAAATCCCCAAAAGATTCAAGACTATTTGCCTCTAAGATAGCCGACAAATTAGTCTTGTTTTGCACTTTTGTTAAAAGAGATTTTAATAAATTCCCCTTATCATCAAACAAAAGTATATCTTTATAAACACTGCTGTGATTGGCAAATTCTCTTAAGTATTCAAAAATAGTTTCTTGTGCTTGTGCATTAGCACATTGCTCCAAAATATAACGACTTTTTGAAAAAGCCAGAATCTCGCCATAGCGACTTTGCAAAAAAGCACTTAACATTTCTGAAAAAATCTTTGAAGAGGTTTGCGCTTCTTCAAAGAGATTCAAAAAGCTTTGCTCAATAATCGTGTTAATTAGTTTTTCTTGGAGATTCTCAAATTTTTCTTGAGTTTGTTCCATATAATCAAACAAATTAGCCGCAATATCTAAAGAGCTGATTTTGCCCGTTAAAGTCGTCTTGCTAAGCAGGGTATTAAGAGATGAAAATTGAGATCTGTAGCGTTGCGCCATTGGCATATACGCACTTAAGAGATTGAGCGTTGATTGTTCCATTGCTTATTTTCCTTGGAATAAAATAATTTGGACTATTATAACAAGTTATTTTTAAACAAAAGACATAAAAAGTATAAGCTTTGGAGATTATTATTATTTTTTAAAGATTTTTTTGGAAGTATTAATGATTTTAAGAATCCCAACTCAACAATAAATCTTTTTGAAAAAGAAAATTATCAAAATGATGCGAACCGCCCTCTTCTATTACCAATTTAGAATCTTTAAACTTCTGCGCAGCCACCCTATAATCCAAAATCCTATCACCTTTTTGTAACAATACGCAATACAAACTAGGATTAATGGCTTCCACATAATATTTTTTAAGACTCTCAACCAAATCAAACGTCCAAATAAAACTCTCTCCATTATAAGGAACAGACACCTTGCCAATGGCTGGAAGTAAGGTTTGATATGCGTTTATAACAGGATTGATTAACACTGCTTTAAGTTGATATTTTTCTGCTAAAAAAGTTGCATAATAGCCACCAAGAGAGCTACCTACAAGGCAGATTTTTTGTGTTTTTTGATATTTTTTAATAAAATTTTCTATCAATTCTATGGCTAAATCTGGAACATAAGGTAAGTTGGGAGTTAGTGCATTAGGCGCAAAACTAGCTATCAAACTACCCTTGTAACAAAGCCCAACACTTCTAAATCCATGCAAATACAAAAGCATTTTCTTACCTTACAAATATTTTTAATTTACAGCTTCACAAATCACAAAAGCCTAATTATTTAACTGCTGCTAAAGCTGCTTCATAATCTGGTTCACTTGTAATCTCACTAACAATTTCTTTATGCACGATTTTACCTTCTGGATTAACCACAAACACTGCACGTGTAAGAAGTCCCTCAAGTGGAGAACCTGCCAAAATTACTCCATAAGCCTCACCAAATGCTTTATTCCTAAAATCACTCAATGCAACAACATTTTTAATACCTTCTGTTGAGCAGAATCTTCCTTGCGCAAAAGGCAAATCAAGAGACACTACAGACACTTCAGCATTAGAAAGACTTGCGGCTTTTTCGTTGAATTTGCGTGTTTGAGTAGCACACACACCTGTGTCTAGTGAAGGCACAACATTGATAATTTGAAACTTACCATTAGCACCACCCACACTTTTTACGCTCAAATCTCCAGCTACAAGCTCCACTTTAGGAGCACTATCGCCAACATTTAGAGTTTTACCGCTTAAACTAACTGAATTTCCTTTAAAAGTAACCATTTTATTATCCTTTCTATTTTTAATATGGATTATTATTTTATACTAGCTACTCTAAACTAAAAATAAATTTCTAAAAAATTAGAATTCCTATGAAACCAAAATACACACTCACTTCCTCTCCCCCTTCAACCTCCTCACTTCAAAACCTTTGACTCTTAAATATCAAATTCCATTGCCATAGTCCAACTTTTATCTTCACTTTCATTGAGTTTTATCAATTAATGCTTTCTTTTCTCTTTCAATTCTTTTCTTAACTTACGCACTTCTTTTGCAAAGTTGAAGTAAGCAAGGGGTAATTTGAATAATTGTGCCCCCCCCCGCAGTGTTTGCTTTTATAAAAGCTTCTCCTAGCTTGTAAGTAAGACATTCTTTTTCTTTAGGAGATTCTTGATTGAATGGGATATTTAAAAAATCAGCACATTTCAACAATTATTAGATTTGACAATAACCAAATTTTACATTTCTTTAAATTACTTCCACTAAGCAAAACAATACTTCCCTTTAAAGAAGCACTATTATTTGCTCCCCCCCCCACCGAGCTTATCTTAGTCTCCATCATATTTCAATCCTCTCAAGAATTTTCAAATCAAATCCACTTAGCATACCACAATCATTTTCATCAAATTTAGAAGTAGTAAGCAGTTTAAAATCTCGAATCTCCAAGGCTTTTAGAATCTGAGCCCCAATCCCAAGCCCTTTAATGTCCTTGTTTGCTTCTGTTGCAAGGAATATCAAATATCCGCCCTCACTCTTTAGTTTATCTATAGCACTCATTAGCCCATTAAACTTTTCTGTATCTTCTAGCAGCATTAAATCCTGCGTGATGGTGTGGAATTTTACCAAAGGGTTTTGCGATGGATTGCCAAATTTAAAAATCGTGTGGATTCGATTTAGGTGATCTTTAATTTTGATTTTTTCTGTTTTGGTTTGCAAAAATTGACAGCTCTCTTTTGAAAGAATCGCAATAAGATTTTCAAAGCTTAAACGATATTGAATCAAATCTGAAACATACAAGATTTTTAGGTTATGTTTGATAGAAAATTCACTCAAAAACTTATCGCCTCTCCTAGCCATCAAGCCATCTTCTCTCATAATCTCACAAATTACGCTAATAGGCTTTAATCCTGCTAATTTACAAATATCCACACTCGCTTCTGTATGCCCTGTCCGCTCTAGCACTCCACCCTCTTTGGCAATCAAAGGAAAAATATGCCCCGGACGCACAAAATCATCAGGCTTTGCATTTGCCCTGCACATAAGATTTATAGTCAAATCACGCTCATAAGCAGAAATACCCGTTTTAGCTTCTTTAGCATCAATAGAAATAGTAAAGGCTGTTTCGTGATTAGAGCTATTATGACTAACCATTGGTGGCAAATCTAGCACATTGGCAATTTCTTTTGTAACAGAAACACAAATAAGCCCTCTTGCTTCTTGAGCCATAAAATTAATTTTCTCTGGCGTGCTAAAGATTCCCGCCATAACCAAATCGCCCTCATTTTCTCTATCTTCATCATCCATTATAATAATCATTTCACCATTTTTAATGGCTTTAATTGCTTCTTCTACTCTTAAAATCGCTTCCATAACTACCTAACAAATAAAAAAATAATCGCGCATTATAATGCAATTAAACTTAAATACTCTAAAGTAGCCACTTCAATAAATCCCCTAAAAACAAGCCCTAAAAGAAATGCTTTAATCAAATAATCAAATATTTTTAGGATATTTTCTAAAATTCCTTGACAAAATAATAAAATTCAAATATAATTCCATTTCACTTTTTGTTGGGGTATCGCCAAGCGGTAAGGCAGCTGGTTTTGGTCCAGCCATTCCGAGGTTCGAATCCTTGTACCCCAGCCACTTTCAAAAACTTTCTATAATTTTTACATTTTTTTATCGCGGGGTAGAGCAGTCCGGTAGCTCGTTGGGCTCATAACCCAAAGGTCGGTGGTTCAAATCCGCCCCCCGCTACCAAATCTTTTTAAAAATCCAATTCGTGAGTTAGATTCCTAAACTTAATATCTTCTAATTGCTTTTTAATTTGCTTGTTTTCTTCTACTAACGAATCAAGTTGAGTTTGAAGCTGAGTAATATTGCGACTAGTGTAGTAAATATTATTTCGGATATAGATTTTTGGAATAAAAAGCAATAGCGCAAAAAACATTATCCCAATGGAAATACAAACCATTTTAAAAGAAATTTCTCTTTTTTCTAAATCAATTTGTAAAACTTCCTCTTTTTCCTGTGGATTTAAGCTTGTTTGCTCCATTGAAGCTAATAGCTCTTGGCTAGAAGTTTCACTAGTAGAAAAATTTGCTTGATAGGGACTTTCTTTTTGAATATTTTGCGATGATTCTCTAAAATCTTCTTGAATTCCCGATTCTTGGCTATTTTCTTTTTTAAACCGATCCCAAAAATTTGTTTTTTGAATTTTATCAGATTCTTTTAAGCGCAAAGATTCATAAGATTCCATTGTATCTCTTAATGCAAAAACTCAAAAACGCGCATCTTAGAACTACGCGCTCGAGGATTATCTTTAATCTCCTCTTCTTTAGGAGCAATTGGCTTTTTATAAAGGCTTCTACCCTTTTGATGATTTCTACTACACTCACATTTTAAAGCTTGTGGCGGACAAATACAAGGATTTTCCCATTGTTTAAATTTATTTTTAATAATCCTATCTTCCAAAGAATGAAAAGAAATAAGACAAAGTCGGCTAAAATCCTGCATTTCTTGAGAATCAAAAATTTTTAACATTGATTCTAATTCGCCTAGCTCATTATTTACTTCAATTCTTAAAGCCTGAAAAGCAAGTGTAGCGGGGTGAATTTTGGGGTGCTTAAAATGCTTGGCGATAAATTGACTAAGCATTTTTGCGCTTGTAATTTTTTCTTTTTTGCGCAATTCCACAATGCAGTGAGCAAGTTTCTTATACTCCCTAATCTCGCCAAAATCCCTAAAGATTCGCTCCAATTCAGTTAGTGGATATGAATTAACAATATCCTTTGCAGTAAAATTTTGACTTTGATCCATTCGCATATCAAGAAACTCTGAATCAAAACAAAATCCCCTCTCCTTGCTATCAAACTGCATTGAAGAAACTCCAATGTCTGCTAAGATTCCAACAACATTGCTCTCTCTTTGTAAAATCTGTTTTAAAACTCCGCTAAAGCGTCCATATTCGATGCTAAAACGATTTAAAAAAGGTTCTAAACGCTTCTTTGCAAGAGCGATTGCTTCATCATCTTGATCAATGCCTATAATTTTTAGCTTAGGATATTTTTCTAAAAGCGCCAAGCTATGCCCCCCAAATCCCAAAGTGCAATCAATCAAGATTCCACCCTTTTGATGGATTATTTCTGTATTAAAAGCTTCTAAAACTTCTTGCTTTAAAACCGAAATATGTGGAATTCTCATTCTTTTTCTCTTGAAATTTTAGCACCAAGCCCAGTGAGCTTGGCTTCAAGATTCTCATAACCTCTATCAAGATGATAGATTCGATGAATATGACTCTCTCCCTTTGCTACAAGAGCAGCCAAAACCAATGCGCTTGAAGCACGCAGATCTGTCGCCATAACATCCGCACCAAAAAGCTCACTTTTACCTTGAATTGTTGCTATATTGCCTTTTAGCTTGATATTTGCACCCATTCTTTGAAGCTCACTTACATGCATAAAGCGATTCTCAAAAAGTCTCTCTTGAATAATGCTACCCCCCTCACACTGCGTAGCTAAAGCCATGAATTGCGCTTGCATATCAGTAGGAAACCCAGGATACTCTGCTGTAGAAATCTCAAAACTTTGCCGATTCCTTGCAGGATAAATTGTAATTGAATCGCCTTTAATATCCATTGCAAAACCAATCTCCTCAAGCTTAGAGAGAACTGCTGTTAGATGAATGGGATTAAGGCGGTGCAATGTGATTTGTGAATTAGTAATGGCACCTGCGCAAAGATATGTCCCTGCCTCAATCCTATCTGGAATCACCTCAATATTAGCAGGAAAATTTAAAGGTTCTCTATTTGTGCCATAAATCTCAATTTCATCATTTCCGATGCCGCTAATCTCCACTCCACTTGCTTTTAAAACTTCACAAAGTTGAATTACTTCTGGCTCTTTTGCGGCATTGATGATTTGCGTTTTACCCTTTGCCATAGCAGCTGCCATTAAAATATTCTCGGTGCCTGTCACGGTGATTTTATCAAAATTTATCACACTCCCTTTTAAGCCCTCTTTTGCTTCTGCGACAATATATCCACCTTGCAACCGAATCTCAGCACCCATTTTTTGAAGCGCTTTAATGTGCAAATCTACAGGTCTTGCGCCAATAGCACAACCCCCTGGCAAGCTTACTTCGCAACAACCAAATCTCCCCAAAAGTGGTCCTAAAACAAGGATTGAAGCACGCATTTTACGCACAATATCATAATTGGCTTTTGTATTATTAAGTGTTTTTGCAACAATGCTTGTTGTGTGTTTATCTAGCTGAATAATTTCGCAACCAAGCATATTCAATAAAGAAAAAAATGTCTTAATATCCACTACATCAGGTAGATTACTTAAAGTCGCCCTTTCTTTAGAGAGCAAACTTAAGGCTATAAGTGGAAGTGCCGAATTTTTTGCTCCTGAAATTTGAACAGCACCTTGCAAACACGCTTGTCCCTCAATGCGTAAAAAGTCCATTTTTTTCCTTTATTTTTTATTTTTCTCGCTACTTTCTCGATTTTTCAATGCCGCACTAATGAGTGTTTCAATTTCTTTTTTAAAATTTGGATTTGCCTTTACAAACTCTTCCCTATATCTTGCCACGCTATCAATATCAACAGCAGAACAGCATGCCAAAGCCGAAATAAAATCCATCCTATCTTTATAATCTTTGCTTTCTTTCTTTAAGCTATCAAAATTTAAAAAGTTTTTCCTAAAAGCATCTAAAATCTCATCTAATTCTTCCCTGCTAGGGCTATTTTGCAAAATTGAAATAAGGTATTGAATATTTTTTAGCAAATTATCCCTGCTTTTTTGTGATTCAAGATAAGCTTGAATCTTACCTAGAATCAAAAAAGCACTTGTAAGTAAAGCAAAAGGCAACATCGCAAAAAATAATGCCACCCAAATAAAAAGATAAAATTGAAAGCTATACACTATTTGCCTTGATATTTTTCATAAAACACATTAGTTGCCCTAACAAATCCATCAACACTTCCGCAATCATAGCGCACACCCTGAAATTTATAGGCAAGCACCATTCCCTTTTTGCATTGCTCCATTAAGGCATCTGTAATTTGAATTTCACCATTTTTACCAGGTTTTGTGTGCTTTAAAATTTCAAAAATATCAGGAGTTAAAATATAGCGCCCAATAATGGCTAGATTACTTGGGGCTTCTTCTATGCTTGGCTTTTCAATCATATTATCCACCATAAAAACACCATCATCTACTTCTCTACCAGAAATCACTCCATATTTACTTACCTCTTCTTTTGCTACTTCTTCGACGGCAACAATAGAACATTTGTATTTTTTATAAATTTCACACATTTGAGATAGCACTCCAACACCACCCTCATTATCACACAAATCATCGCTTAAAATCACCCCAAAAGGCTCCTTGCCAATAAGATTTTCACCCACTAAAATCGCATGCCCTAATCCTTTCATTTCCATTTGTCTTGTATAAGAAAAAGTGCAAGTGTTTAAAAGGCGACGAATGTCTTTTAAATAACCCTCTTTACTAGTTCCTTGTATTTGGTGTTCTAATTCATAACTAATATCAAAATGATCTTCCAAAGAGCGTTTGCCCCTTCCTGTTACAATTGCCATATTAGTAATCCCTGCCTCAATTGCCTCCTCTACACCATATTGTATTAAAGGCTTATTAACAATGGGTAGCATTTCCTTAGGTATTGCTTTTGTAGCTGGTAAAAATCTCGTTCCATATCCTGCAGCTGGAAATAGGCATTTTTTTATCATCATCTCTCCTTTTTAAATCAAATCTATCAAACCACTTTCGTAAAGTTTAAAAAATTGTGTTGCAATTCTTGGATTTTTTGAACCCCTTTTAGATGCAAAAATAAGAGCTTTTTGTCGAATATTTTCCCAATTATCGGGATTTTGCAACTCTAAAGGCAACTTTTTAAAATAACCTTGCAACACTTCTAAATATTCTTGATTGCCATGTGTATAAAACCCAATACAAAGTGGAAATCTCTCAAACAAAGCAATTTTATCTTCATTTCCCTCAAATCCAAAAATTTCATTCTCACTATGAAATTCTGGCATTAAATGGCGACGATTAGAAGTTACATAAAAGCGAATATTTTGTGGAAATCTCTCAATACTACCTTCTAAAATTGTTTTTAGATTCTTATATTCTTGATCATTTTCATTAAAACTCAAATCATCACAAAAAACGATAAACTTATAATCTTTGGTGCGTAAAAAATCTAAAATTTCAGGCAACATTTTCAAGTCTTGTTTAAAAATTTGCAAGATTCTCAAACCTGCTTTAGCGTATTTTGGCAAAAGTGCTTTGATTAATGAAGATTTTCCACAACCTCTAGCGCCCCAGAGCAAAACATTCACACCCATTCCCTTAAACAAAAAAGATTCGGTATTGGCACATAAAAGCCCTATTTCTTTTTGTAAATTATAGAAATCTTCCCACTCATAATTTTCTAATTCATAAACTTGATGCAAATAGCCACTACTGCGATAAATGGCAGCACAATGTCGCTCACAATCCCATTCAAACTGATTCATCAACGACTTCTTTTGATTTTAACTTTATTGTTTAATGGTTTATTTTGTTTAGTTTTACAGCTAAAAGAATCACTTTTTTTATTGTAGCTAAAAATAACTTCACCGCCTTTTTCTAATTCACCAAAAAGCATTAAATCACTAAGAGGATTCTTAATTTTCTCTTGAATCACAAGCCCAAGAGGTCTTGCACCAAGCTCTGGATTATATCCAAGTTTAGCAAGTTGTTCTTTAGCACTCTTATCTAGCAAAATATGGATATTTTTAGAAACAATTTGCTCGTTTAAATCGTTGATATTCTTCTCTACAATTTTTAGAATTTCTGCTTCGTTTAAAGGATTAAAAGCCACAATAGCATCCAAACGATTTCGGAATTCAGGTGTGAAATTGTCCTTAATGGCAGAATTGAATTTTGTCGCAGAATCTTGTGCAAAACCAAGTGTTGGAGCTTCTTTGGAGCCAACATTAGAAGTCATAATCAAAATCACCGAAGAAAAATCTGCACTCTCCCCATTATTGTCTGTTAGCTTGGCATTATCCATCACTTGCAAGAAAATATTCAAAACATCAGGGTGTGCCTTTTCTATCTCATCTAAAAGCAATAAAGTATGAGGATTTTTCTTAATCATTTCTGTAAGAATCCCTCCCTTATCATAGCCCACATAACCAGCAGGTGCGCCAATAAGTCCAGAGCTTGAATATTTCTCCATATATTCACTCATATCAATACGCTCAAAATTAATCCCTAAAGCCTTAGCGATTTCCTTAGCCAACTCTGTTTTCCCCACACCACTTGGACCGCTAAACAAAAAAGAACCAATGGGCTTATTAGGCGATCCAAGTCCAGCTTTATTTCGCTTGAGCGCCGTTACAATCTCTTTGATAGCCAAATCTTGCCCAAAGATTCTATTTTGTAGGTATTTTTCTAAGTTTCTTAAGAGATTCTTGTCATCTTTAGTGGCTTCAATCTCGGGAATCTTTGCCATTTTAGCCACCATTTGTTTAATGCTAGAGAGACTTACCTTGCCACTCTTGTTAGCTAGTTTATAAGCCGCTCCAACTTCATCAATCACATCAATTGCCTTATCAGGTAAAAAACGATCATGCAAATAACGGCTAGAGAGCTCCACTGCTAACTTAAGCGATTCTAGCGGATAGGTAACATTATGGTGTTTTTCATAGTATTTTTTAACACCCTGTAAAATCAAAACCGCTTCTTCTTGACTAGGCTCATCCACATCAATTTTAGCAAATCGCCTTGAAAATGCTTTGTCTTTATCTAAAAAATTTCGGTATTCTGCATAGGTGCTAGCGCCAATACATCTAAGTTTTCCACTGCCAAGCATAGGCTTTAAGAGATTACTAGCATCCATACTGCCGCTATTTGTAGCTCCTGCTCCAATAAGCATATGAATCTCATCGATAAATAAAATAACATTTTTGCGCTCTAAAACTTCTTCACCTAAAGCTTTAATCCGCTTTTCAAAATCCCCTCGATACTTCGTTCCTGCAACAAGCGCCCCCATATTAAGCATAAAAATTTCATTACCAAAAAGTGGATTATTCTCTTGATTTAAAACAATCGCCAACCCCTCTGCAATAGCTGTTTTCCCAACTCCTGGCTCACCTACTAAGAGTGGATTATTCTTTTTGCGTCTTAGCAAGACTTCTAGGCATCTTTCAATCTCTTTGTCTCTCCCAATAATTGGATCAATTTTGCCCTCTTTTGCTTCTTGTGTGAGATTGATGCAATATTTCTCTAATACACTCTCTTGTTTATTTTCATCTTTTTCAAACTTTTGAATTTGTTGTAAATCTTGATTTTCTGTAATATACTCTAAAATATTAAGGCGTGTGATTCCTTGGGCTTTAAGAAGCTGAGTGCAAAATGCTTTGTCTTCCTCTAAAATTGCGGCTAACAAATCTCCAACTTGAGCTTCTTTGCGTTGAGCACCCTTTACATGGCTTACCATAATTTCAATAACACGCGTAACAGCTAGAGTTTCTATAGGCAACTCACTCACATCAGGGTGAGACTGCAAAAAATGCATTAAATAACGCTCTATTTGCGATTTAAGCGCTTTAATATTGCCTCCGCATTCTTCAATAGCTTTTTTAATTGTTTGACTATCCAAAAGAGAATGAAAAATATGCTCTAGTGTAAGGTATTCATGCCCTAAATGCTTAGCGCGACTTTGTGCGGCTTGCAAAATATAATTCAGTTCTTTGCTAATCTCAATCATCGCATTTCTTTACATTTTTTCTAAAATGGCTCTTAGAGGAAATTGTTTTTCTTTTGCCATTTTTCTAACCTGCATTGCTTTAGTTTCTGCTATATCATAGGGATAGATTCCGCACATTCCACGCCCATTATGATGAATTTGCAACATAAGATTGAGCGATTCTTCAAAATTTTTGTGAAAAATTTTCTGCAAAATCTCTATTACAAAATCCTGAGTGGTATAATCATCATTGAGCAAAATAACTTTGTAGCGGATAGGTTCTTGTAGCTTTTCAAGGGTTTCTGTTGCGTTTTCAATCTGATTTTGTTTGGGCAATTTTCCCTCCAAAGTAATATTAAGTAATATTAAAATAAAGTAATGCTAAATTTATATTTTTTAGTATAGCATTTTTTGCTTAAAATTTTTACCTTTTTATTTATTCTTTGACAAGTGCGCTAATAGTTTTAAAATTTTCTTCCTTAGAATGCAAAAGAAATGAAAAAAGAGCACTCTCAGTGCTTATGATTCTTGCTCCCAAGTCTCTTAGCTCTTGCATTGCCAAGGCGTGATTATGAGCATCTCTAGCACTGCAAGCATCCTCTATAATAAACACTTCAAAATCTCTCTTTAAAGAATCCAAAGCCGTTTCTCGCACGCAAATATGACTTTCAATGCCAAAGAGAATAAGAGTTTGAGCATTGTATTTTTCTAATGCTCGACAAAAAGTCTCCTCCCCAAAAGCGCTAAAAGAATTTTTTTGGATAATTTGACTAGAATGGCTTACAATAGCCTTGCCCAAACCTTTTGGATACTGCTCCAAAACCAAAGCATTTTGACAAAAAACCTCTGCACATCTCAAGAGATTATTAGCATTTTTTAGAAGTTTTTCTTGGTTTTGCATAACCCCAAAAAGTTTTTCTTGAATATCAACACAGACAAAAACACACCCCTCTTTGGCAAAACTGGCTTTTTGTTTTAGAGTATATGAAGGCATATTTTCCCTTTTTAGTATTCAATTCCTGCTGCTCTTAACGCATCTCGAATGGCACGCATTTGGATATTTTTATCAAAACACCACTTAGGCGCAATAAGCGTATCATTTCTCACTCCCGCACTCACACGATGAATGACTATATTTTGCGGAATCATCTTAAGCGTTTCAACTATTAATTCAATATATTCATTAAGTGCAATAGGCTTGTATTCCCCCTTGGCATGCATTTGTGCTAAAATAGTCTTTTCAATAATATATAGCGGATGAACTTTAATCCCATCACTTCCCCACTCTAACACTTGCCTAAGGCTATTTAACATCATCTCTTTACTTTCATTAGGTAATCCATAGATAATATGAGAACAAACCTTTAATCCCCTTTGCTTAGTCTCCTTAATCCAATACTCCATTCCCTCTGTGGTATGTCCACGATTAATAAATTTCAAAGTTTCATCATAAACAGATTGGATTCCATATTCTATCCAAATCTCTTGCTTTCTTGCCTCTTGCAAATTTGCTAAATAATCTAATAATTCCAAACTAACACTATCAGTTCTGGTGCCAATAGACATTCCAACTACATTAGGCAAATTAAGTGCTTCTATGTAAAGTTTTTGCAAAGTATCAAATGGCGCATAAGTGTTAGTAAAAGACTGAAAATAGATTAAATATTTCCCAACACCAAACTTATTTTTATGAAAATCAGTTTGCCATTGATATTGACTATGAAGCTGTTTGAGTTGCATTGGCAGTAGTGGATTATCCTGCATTCTAGGATTAATCTTTAGAGGTACCTTTGGTTCATGTTCTAAAGTCGGAGAAAAGCTTTCATTTTTACAAAAAATACAACCTCCCCTAGCGACACTACCATCAATATTTGGACAGGTAAATCCAGCAAGAGCAATTGGAATCTTTCTTACCCTTTGCCCAAAACGGCGTTTGCAATAACGCCCAAAAGTCAACATTTGCTTCATAAAACTTACCTTACAATATAATTATTATCAAAACAGGCTTGACAGAATTGATAATTTTCCACCCCTATGCTTCGCCTTAGACCCTCAAGCGAAAGAAAAGAAAGAGAATCGGCTTTAATAAACTCGCAAACTTCTTCATTACTCATTGTAGCACTAATTAGCTCATCTTTACTTGGCGTATCCACCCCATAAAAACAAGGTGCAATAGTTGGCGGAGAAGAAATTTTCATATGAATCTCTTTGGCACCACAATCTCGTAATATTTTAACAATTTGCTTACTAGTAGTTCCTCTAACAACCGAATCATCAATCACAATAATGCGTTTGTTTTCTATTAATTCTCTAATTGGATTTAATTTTAACTTAACTTTTAATTCTCTAATTTGCTGGGTTGGTTCTATAAAAGTTCTCCCCACATAGTGATTCCTAATAATTCCTAATTCAAAAGGGATTCCACTTTCTTGCGAATATCCAAGCGCAGCTGCCACGCCACTATCAGGAACAGGTATCACAATATCAGCATCAATTGGATTTTCTTTAGCAAGTTCTACGCCCATAGCCTTTCTAATATTATATACCAAACGCCCAAAAACATGGCTATCTGGGCGCGCAAAATACACATATTCAAACACACAAGGATAAGGATTCTTAGGCATAATATGATGACTTTCAATACCATCTTTAGATAGCACAAGCATTTCACCGGGTTCCACATCGCGCAAATATCTAGCATTCACCAAATCAAAAGCACAGGTTTCACTTGCCACAATATAACCAACACTACCATCGTTATTTTGTATCTGTCCTAAACTTAGCGGTCTAAAACCATTTCTATCGCGAATAACAAACATTTTTTTGCGACTTAAAATAATGAAGCAAAAAGCCCCCTCTAATTTTAAAACCGCCTCTTTAATCCGATCTACTAGATTTTCTTCCTTGGCTTTTGCGATCAAATGAATAAGATTTTCTGTATCCATATGACTTTGAAAAATGGCGCCATCCCTAATAAGATCATTGCGAATCTTTTCCGCATTCGTCAGATTCCCATTATGAACAATAGCAACTTCTCCCAAATCATAACGCGCAAAAATAGGTTGTGCATCACTTAGCGAATCGGCTCCTGCGGTTGCATAACGATTATGTCCTACTGCACTGAAGCCTTTTAGTTTTTTTAAAGTTTCATCGCAAAAAACATCAGTTACTAATCCGTGATCTTTGATAGTTGTGATCTTTTCTCCATTACTTGAAGCAATCCCAGTAGCCTCTTGACCACGATGCTGCATAGAAAAAAGAGAATAATAAGCAATACTTGCTGCATTAGGAGCGTTATAAACCCCCACTACTGCACATTCTTCATTCCAATTTCTTTCTTCCACTTTGCCTTCCTATAAACCCAAAGAATCTTCAATACCATAAAGATTGTTGGGTTGATTTTTTAGCCAAAGAGCAGCTTTAATAGCACCTTTTGCGAAAGTTAATCGTGAAGTTGCAGTGTGTGTGAATTCTAAATATTCCCCCTCGCCATAAAAACCAACATTATGGATTCCTGCAACATCCCCACCACGCAACGCCATTACACCAATTTCATCTTTTGTGCGCTCTCCAATATTTCCATTTCTACCACTAATACGCACTTTATCCAAATCAAGATTCCTTGCTTCTGCACAAGATTTTGCAAGTCTTAGTGCAGTTCCACTTGGAGAATCTTTTTTGAAATGATGATGTGTTTCAACAATTTCAATATCAAAATCTCTTAACGCACTTGCAACAAGCTTAATAGCTTTATTGAGCATCGCCACACCCAAGGACATATTGCTCGCATAAAGAATAGGCATTTTTTTGGCTGCTTCTTTTATTAAATTTTCATGGTGTGATTCCAAACCAGTTGTCCCTATTACAATAGGGCAAGGATGTTTTAGAGCAACTTCTAGTAATTGTTCTGTTCCTTGTGGAGTTGTAAAGTCAATCACCACTTCACAACTCTCCAAAAAAACTTTCAAATCACTTGTGATGAGTGTTCCTGGCTCAATGGAAAAATCTAATTCTTTTCGCGCATACACGCTTTCTAACTTAATCACTTCGCTTTGTTTAGCAAGTTCTACTATTAGTTTTCCAATGCGTCCGCCTGCTCCAAAAACTCCAATTTTTAGCATAAATGCTCCTTTTATTTATGATGCTCAATATACTCTATGGCTCCAAGCGCAGCCGTAGCACCATCAGCTGCTGCACAAACAACTTGCTTTGGCGCATCTTCTCTTAAATCTCCTGCAGCAAACAATCCTGGAATATTTGTCTCCATTTTAAGATTAACAACAGCTTGTCCATATTCATTTACTTCACATAATGATGAGCCATCTTCTTGCATAAGCACAGAATTATTAACATTATAACCAATTAATACAAAGATTCCAGAAATATTAATCTCTTTTTCACTTCCATCTTGGAGATTTTTGAGTTTTAAACCTGTAACTCCAGAATCATCACCGCAAATTTCATCAATCCCATAAGGCGTTAAAAATTCAATTTTTGGTTCGTTCTTGGCTCTTTCTAGTGTTGTAGGAGAAGCTCTAAAAGCATCGCGTCTGTGGATAAGCGTAACTTTAGAGCAAATCTTAGCCAAATAAATTGACTCTTCTACGGCAGTATCACCACCACCTAAAACCGCTACTTCCTTACCTTTATAAAAAAATCCATCACAAGTAGCACATGAGCTTACACCCTTGCCCCAAAAAACATCCTCTCCTTTAACACCAGATCGTTTAGGGCTTCCACCTGTAGCAACAATAACCGCTTTTGCTTGTTCTTCGCTACCATCACTAAAAATAATGCTAAAATGATCTCCCACTTTTTTAACACGCAAAACTTCCTTCATTTCGTGTTTTAAGCCAAAACGAAAGCATTGCTCCTGCCACGGCATCATAAAATCAAATCCACTTTTAACTTCAGAAACACCGGGATAATTTTCCATTTCACTGCTTGAAGTAATCTGTCCTCCAGGCATTCCCTTTTCAAACATAACAACATTTTTTAATCCACCTCTAGTGGCATACAATCCAGCGCTAAGTCCTGCAGGTCCTCCACCAATAATTGCTAAATCTAACATAATTATTCTCCTTGAGTTTGTTTAAAATTTAATATTTTATAGATTCCACTGCTTTTTAAATGTCTATAAAGTATTAAGTTTTCTTTATCTTGCTTTATAATAAAGCACCTAGGAATCGCCTTGAGTTCAAATTTATGCACAAGGCTCAACATTACTTCGCTTGAAACCTTTAAATTAATCACATTACTAGCATAGCTCTCGCCTTGTTGATACAAATCCACAGCCAACGTAGTAAGCTTTGTTTTTTTGCTCTCTAACTCCAAGGCTTCTTGCCATTTTGGAACATAAGAGCTAAAAAAGCACATTTTATACTCCTTATCTTTTGGTTCAAACAAAAACATTTTTTGATTGTTTGTTGCATAAAAGGAATTGTTTTTAAAATCAACCTCAGCAACCGCACTAAAAGAATAATAATAGTATAAAAATGCACCAACTACAAAAACTACAATAAATGCAATGGGGAATCCAGGGCAACACTTTTTCATTATCCCTTAGATTCTCCCAAAATTTAATTTAGAGCAAACTATCAAGCTTGTCTTTGAAACCAGCTTCAGTAGCAGCTCCAATCATTTCATCAACTTTTTCACCATTTTTATAGAAAAAGATTGTAGGAATAGAACGAATTCCAAATTTTGCTGCTAATTCTTGTTGCTCATCTGTATTAACTTTGCATATTTTTGCTTTTCCTTGATATTCTGCTGCAAGTTTATCAATTACTGGGGCAATCATTCTGCAAGGACCACACCAAGGTGCCCAAAAATCCACCATTACTACACCATCTTTGATTGTCTCATCAAAATTTTGCTCTGTTAATTCAATATAACCAGCCATATTTTTCTCCTTAAATAATAATTTTTATCCTTAGCATTATACGATAAATACCTTAAAAAAAATAAAATCTTATATAAGAATCTTTAAAATTTATTTTACTAATGTAACTTTTTTATTGCATAAGCTCAATAAGCCGTCTTGTGCTTTCTTGATAATCCCAAACCTCATCATAACTCTGTCGCAAATAATCCTCCATATCCGCTTTTTTAGCAATAGCTTCATCCATTTCCTTATCGCTCCCTGCCTGATAAGCGCCAATTCTAATTAAAACTTCATTTTCTTTTAGAATTGAATATAATCGGCGAAATTTTCTTGCGGCTAAAATATGCTCTTTTTGTGCAATATCATTCATAAGCCTTGAAGCAGAATTTAAAATATTAATAGGTGGGTAAATCCCAAAATCAGTCAAGCTTCTATCTAATACAATATGTCCATCTAAAATACTTCGGCTTTGATCTGCAATAGGATCACTCATATCATCACCTTCAACCAAAACGGTAAAATATGCAGTAATAGAACCCTTGCCTTCTTCTTTTCCAGCGCGCTCCATTAATTGTGGCAAAAGCGTTAAAACAGAAGGGGGATAGCCTTTGGTTGTAGGTGGTTCGCCTAATGCTAGTCCAATTTCTCTTTGCGCCATTGCAAAACGTGTTACAGAATCCATCATAAAAAGCACATCTTCGCCTTTGGCTTTGAAGTATTCTGCCACACTCATTGCAGCAAATGCACCATATTTTCGCATAAGCGGTGAATCATCACTTGTTGCAACAATCAAAACAGTATTAGTCAAATCTCCACCAAGATTTTTCTCCACAAACTCTGGCACTTCCCTACCTCTCTCGCCAATTAGGGCAATGACTTTTATTTTTGCCTGTGCGCCTCTCACAATCATTCCCATTAGCGTAGATTTTCCCACTCCACTTCCTGCAAAGATTCCTAGCTTTTGTCCCTTACCACAAGTTAAAAGTCCATCAATGCTTTTCACACCAACACTAAAAATCTCATCAATCATTCCACGCTTCATTGCAGCAATAGGCTGTCTAATAATAGGCATTAACTCTTCAACTCTAAGCTCTCCCTTGCCATCAATAGGCTCTCCTAGCGGATTAATTACTCTACCCAAAAGCTCCAAACCCACAGGAATCTGCAAACCTTTTGTATTTAAATAAACTTTATCACCAACCTTTGTTCCCTCCACAAAAGAAAAGGGCGTGATTTTAAAACTACCACTCTCTAAAGTTGTAACCATTCCTATGGTATTTGAGTTTTCACTGACAACGCGAACAATATCGCCAAGACTAGGAGAAAGTCCATTAGCCGATAAAAATCCCTGTTCCACTTTGGTAATTAACCCAAAAGTTGGGGAAAGATTCAAGCTATTAAGGCGCTCTCTAAGATTTGCTAAAGACATAAAACTCTCTGTATTGCAAAATAATAAATTTTGGATTTTAGTATAATTTTATTAAAATAATACTTTTAAAACTCAAAGCTTGAAGGAAAAAAATGGCTAAAATCAGCGTATTTGGCGGTGGTGCTTGGGGCAAGGCATTACATTTTGCTTTTGGAGAAAAAAATGATTCTTATATTATTTCAAGAAAAAGTCTTAATTCCCCCAACCAAATCTCTCAAGCACAAGCACAAAATAGCGATTTTTTTGTCGTAGCAATTTGTAGCTCAGCTCTAGAATCGTGGCTAAAAGATTCTCCCCTCCCTCAAGAATCTAAGATTCTAGTAGCTTCCAAAGGTATAGCAAATGGGCTGTTTGTAGGCGATATTTTCTCTAAATTTTATCCCAAAGCGCAGCTAAGCTTCCTTGCTGGACCTAGCTTTGCCAAAGAAGTCTCCCAATCTCTCCCTTGTGCGCTTAATGTGCATTCTAATAGTCTCCAAAGCGCCCAAGAATGGCTAGATTTATTTCCCAATTTTATCAAGCCTTATGCTAATGATGACATTATAGGTGGAGAGATTGGGGGAGCGTATAAAAATGTGATTGCCATTGCAAGTGGAATTTGCGAGGGAATGGGGCTTGGTAATAACGCAAGAGCTTCTTTAGTAGCTAGAGGGCTTGTTGAAATGACTCGATTTGGAAAATTTTTTGGCGCAAGAGAAGAAACTTTTTTGGGATTGTCAGGAGCAGGTGATTTGTTTTTAACAGCCAACTCCACACTTTCAAGGAATTTTAGGGTTGGTCTTGGATTAGCTCAAAATAAGCACTTGCAGGAGATTTTGGATAATCTAGGCGAAGTTGCTGAAGGGGTGCAAACTTCTAAGGAAATTTATGCACTAACCCAAAAAAATGAAATTTACACACCTATTGCTAAGGAAGTTGCCCTTATTATGGAAGGAAAGAATCCAAAAGTAAGCCTAATGGATCTAATGAAGCGAATGAATTAAAATTTTTCAAAATATTCTGCAATTTTTCTAGGATTATTAGTTTGTGTTAAGGAGAGCATCAAAAGAATCCTTGCTTTTTGTGGATTAAGATCATTAGCCGAAACAAACCCTTGAGTATTTTCTTCTTCGCTTAACAATACCATTCCACAGCCCACTCTTGAGCTTTTTACCACTTGTAGTTTATTTTCTTTTAATAACTCTATTAAATATTCTTTTTGATTCTTGTGGATACTCCCAGCACCACTTCCTGCAATCACTAATCCCTTAGCACCTGCCTTCAAAAATGCTTCAATAGCTACTCTAGAGCCATCATTAGCATAGCTATAAACAATATCTACCTTAGGCAAAGAATCTAGCCTTTCAATGTTAAATGGAGTTTGCAGGGTATGCAATTTAAGATTAATAGTCTTAAAAAAGACCTTGCCATCTATAATATAACCCATCTCTCCACCATTTGGGGATTGAAAAGATTCTACATTTAAAGTATGCATTTTAGTAGCTTCCCTTGCAGAATGAATTCTATCATTCATTACTATCATCACGCCCTTTGCTTCAGCGTTTTTATTTCCTGCAAGACTAATGGCATTATAAAGATTCCTAGGACCATCTGCACTCATTGCAGTTGCAGGATACATAGCACCAGTTAAAACCACCGGCTTATCACTCTTAATTACAAGACTTAAAAAATATGCCGTCTCTTCCATTGTGTCTGTTCCGTGCGTTATAACAATGCCATCAATCTCAGAATCTTTTAAAAGCACATTAATAGTTTTAGCAAGTTTAAGCCAAATCAAATCAGTCATATCAGCACTATCAATGTTTGCAATCTGTTTAGTTTGAATATTAACTATACACTGCAATTGCGGAATTGCTTCAATCAATAACTCCACGCTTAAACTGCCTGATTTATAATCCGTTGTTCTAAGCTTGTTTTTTGCTTCTCCAGCGATTGTCCCACCTGTTGCTAATATCATAATATTTGGTTTATATGTTTTTAAACTCACCAAAATCCTTTTTTGAAGCCCTTATACTTTTATTTTATACTTTTATTTTATACTTTTATTTAATGATTTTTGCTTGTAATTCTAACACTTTTTATTATTAAATTGAGCAAAAATTTATTAATCTTGAGTAATTTAGTAACAAAAAAATATATTTTTGCAATTTTATTTTATATACAATATGTATTTAAATATTTTATGCTAATATTTCACCAAAACAATAAAACTTTAAAAGGATAAAAAATGCCAAATTTAACACATAATAATTTTTCACAAGAAACTCTTGCGCTTCATGCTGGATACACTTATGATTCTCAAAGGACGCTTAGTGTTCCTATTTACCAAAATACCGCTTATAGTTTTGAGAGTTTGCAACAAGCAGCCGCACGATTTGGGCTTCAAGAGCTTGGTAATATCTATTCACGCCTTACTAACCCAACCACAGATATTTTAGGTGCTAGATTAGCTGCGATTGAGGGAGGAGCCTTTGGCGTCCCGACTTCAAGTGGAAGTGCGGCTATTTTTTATGCGCTTGTTAATCTAGCGCAAAATGGCGATAATATCGTATTTTCAAACAAAATCTATGGAGGCACACAAACCTTATTAGTGCATACACTCAAAAGATTTGGGATTGAAGCAAGAGTTTTTGATATTGATGATATTGACAACACTTTAGAAAAAGTTATTGATTCAAAAACAAAAGCTATCTTTTTTGAAAGTCTTTCCAATCCACAAATAGCTATTGCTGATGCAGAAAAAATCACAAAAATTGCCAAAGCTCACGGGATTGTAAGCGTTTGCGATAACACTGTTGCCACTGCATTTTTACACAAACCCTTTGATTATGGTGTTGATATTGCTGTTTATAGCCTTAGCAAATATGTGAATGGGCAAGGCAGTGCATTAGGTGGAGCAGTTATTGAGCGTAATGGACTTAATGAACTCATTAAAGACAATCCTCGCTATCTACCTTTCAATACTCCAGATGAAAGTTATCACGGGCTTGTGTATGCCTCACTTCCTTTACCTATTTTCTCTATTCGCCTTATTACAGAATGGCTAAGAAATATCGGAGCAACACTCTCTCCACAAAATGCATGGATTATATTACAAGGATTAGAAACTCTTGAATTAAGAATCCAAAAACATAGTGCCAATGCACTAGAAGTGGCAAAATTCCTAGAATCTCACCCAAAAGTCAAAAGCGTTAATTACCCTGCATTAAGCAGCAATCCCTATCATCACCTTGTGAATAAATATTTTACCAACAACCAATGCAGCGGACTTATTAGCTTTGAATCAGAAAGTTTTGAAGAAGCACAAAAAATCTGCAATGCTCTAGAACTTTTTGCTATTGTTGCTAATATCGGAGATTCTAAATCTCTCATTATCCATCCTGCTTCCACCACACATTCACAATTAAGCCAAAAAGAACTTGATTTAGCAGGAATCACACCTGCTACAATCCGCTTAAGCATCGGATTAGAATCACCGCTTGATTTAATCGCTGATTTAAAACAAGCTTTAGAAAAATAAAGGATAAATATGCCACTCATTATTCCAGAAGATATTCCTGCCTTCAAAGCTCTCAAAGAACACGCTTTTATTATGGGTCAAAAAAGGGCAAAATCACAAGATATTCGCCCTTTGGAAGTTTTAATCATTAATCTTATGCCCGTTAAAATAGAAACTGAAAATCAGATTCTAGCCCTCCTTGCAAACTCCCCCTTGCAAGTTAATATCACTCTACTCTCTACTGCCACTTATATAGGTAAAAATACACCAAAATCACATTTGGATAAATTCTATGTTAATTTTGATTCAATTAAACATAAAAACTTTGATGGAGCTATCGTTACAGGTGCTCCAATTGAACATTTAGAGTTTGAGCAAGTAAAATATTGGAGAGAATTAGTAGCGATTATGGATTATTTAAAGCATAATTGCACTAGCACTTTGTATCTATGTTGGGGAGCAATGGCAGGACTTTATCACTTTCATAAAATACAAAAAATACCTCTTAAAGAAAAACTTTTTGGCGTCTTTGAACATTTTTGGGTAGAAAAGGATTTGTTACTCAATGGTTTAGATGAAATAGTAAAAATTCCTCATTCTAGGCATTCAGGCATCAACGAATCTCAAGTTGCGACAAATCCTAATCTAAAGGTTTTATTACAAGGAAAAGAAAGTGGAATCACTGCCCTTAAAGACAACAAAGATTTCTTTATCTTAGGACACCCAGAATACTCTAAAAACACTTTAGAATCTGAATATCAGAGGGATTTAAAAAAGGGATTATCCATTCACAAACCTTTCAATTACTTCGATTCTCAAGAAAATCCCATACTCTCTTGGCGATCTAGCGCAAGTGTCATGTTTTCAAATTGGTTGAACTTTTCGGTTTATCAAGACACGCCTTTTATTTTGGAAAGCTAAGATTCTGGCTTTTCATAATAAGCTATTTTTTTCTTTCTCTCTTCTAAAGTCTCTTTTCCATTTAATGGATCTTTTAAATAAAAAATATAGAATCTATTTTCATAAAGACTATACACTCTACTCTCCGCTCCATTAATCTGTATCACTTTATTGCTGGATAATATGATTTCCCCTGTTTTATTTCCCAAAATAGGCACAAATAAAATCAAACACAAAAAGAATAACACCACATAAAAAATCCGCGCAATACTCCCAAGCAAAGGAATAATAAATGCAATCCCAAACCCCAAAACCATTAAAACAAAAACAAAGGGATTAAAAACATTGCCAAAGAAAGGATTAAAGAATTCTCTAATTCCATAATAATTAATATAATTTGCAAAAATCGCTGCCCAAAAAATACAAAATAACAAAAACACCAAACAAACACTCACCAACAAAGAAGCAATTAGGTTAGAAATTTTCATTTTACCTCACAATCCTTAGATTATCATTCCCTACTCTAAATATTCTTGAAGCCTTAGAGGATGTAAAACCTCGTTTATCAATCACCCAAACATCAGCACTCTTCAAAGCAAACTCTAAATCAAAATTTTGCTTATGGGGATTTGCAGAAGTGGAATACAAATAAGGAAAAAAACACAAAAATTCACTATGCAAAGAATCTCTTACCACCCTAATCCCCAAAGAATGATCAACTAGTCTATTTTTACCCTTATAAATAAAGGTAGTTTTAGGACTATTGCGAATTATTTTTTTATATTTTTGTGGAATCCGCACCAACTCTTTAAGCTTTTGAAAACTCCCTAGCGTTAAAATAACTTTTTGACTAGATTGCCTTCCTTTTTTGGCATTTAACCTTTTAAAATCCAAACACAACAAACCAGCGGTTGTGTCGCTTTGTGCTAAAAATACACAATCACTAAACACACCTACTCACTTAGATAGTCTTGGAGTGGCTTTGTAAGATTTGGATTAATCTTTTTAATCTCACTAATAGCGCTAATAGCCACCCTTGCTGCTTCAATAGTTGTAAAATAAGGGACATTATTGCGCAAAACTTGAGTGCGAATCTTATCAGTATCATCTTTGCTAGAAGCTTCATCGCTAGTATTAATCGCCAAAGCAATCTCGCCATTTGCAAGCATATCTCCGATATTAGGGCGCCCTTCACTAATTTTTAGCGCCTCCTCACAAGCAATACCTTGTTTGCGAATCTCTTGAGAAGTCCCTTTTGTTGCACAAATTTCAAATCCAAGCCCTTCAAGCTCTCTTGCTAGATCACCTGCTTGAGACTTATCAAGACTTCTTAGAGAAATAAACACCTTACCCCCAGTAGGAATAGGATTCTTACTTGCCATTTGGCTTTTAGCAAAGCTTACTCCAAAACTCTCACTAATTCCCATAACTTCCCCTGTAGATCGCATCTCTGGACCCAAAACCATAACTGCTCCACTTAGCTTACTAAAAGGAAACACCGATTCTTTGACTGCAATGTGCTTTGGCTTTTTAGGCTTATATAATCCATCTTTAAACTCTACTTTTTTATGCTCATCATAAAACTCTAAAGCAGCTTTTAAGTCTTTATTAATCATCACATGAGTTGCAACTTTGGCTAATGGAATTCCTGTGGCTTTGGAGACAAAAGGCACGGTGCGTGAGGCTCTAGGATTAACTTCAATCAAATAAAGTGTCCCTTCAAAAATTGCATATTGGGTATTCATAAGCCCAACCACGCCAAGATTCTTAGCAATTTTAGCTGTCGTTTCTTCAATCTCTTTTATTTTTTCTTTAGAAATGCTAATAGTTGGAATCGAACACGCCGAATCACCACTATGTATCCCTGCTTCTTCAATATGTTGCATAATACCTGCAATATAAACATCCTTGCCATCACAAATCGTATCTACATCAAGCTCTAAAGCATTATTTAAAAACTTGTCAATTAGCACTGGAGAATCTTCACTTACACTCACTGCCTCACTCATATAGTTTTTTAATTCTACTACATTATAAACAATTCGCATAGCACGACCTCCAAGCACATAGCTTGGACGAACAAGCACAGGGAATCCAATATCTTGTGCGATTTCTATTGCTTCTTCTTTGGTAAAAGCCGTGCCGTTTTTAGGCTGTAAAAGTCCATTTTCTTCTACAAATTTTGCAAATTTCTCTCTATCTTCTGCGATATCAATTGTTTTTGCACTCGTTCCAATGATTTTTGCCCCAATGGTTGTTAGCTTTTTGGCGAGTTTGAGTGGTGTTTGTCCGCCAAAATGCACAATCACGCCATCAGGCTTTTCTCTTTCAATCACGCTACGCACACATTCAAAGGTAATGGGTTCAAAATACAAGACATCACTTGTATCATAGTCTGTGCTTACCGTCTCTGGATTGCAGTTATACATAATGCTTTGTATGCCCATATCTTTGAGGGCAAAACTTGCATGCACGCAACAATAATCAAACTCAATGCCTTGACCGATTCGATTTGGTCCGCCACCGATGATTAAAACTTTTTTTTGTGCGTTTTGGTCTGGATTGTCTTGTGGGTTAGAATCTACAAAGGATTGTGCGTTAAAAGGCATTGTGCCATACAAATACGCTGTTTGTGTGCTAAATTCTGCCGCACAGGTATCTACTTCATTATAATGTAACTGCACTTGCAATCTTTGTCGCAATGCATATATGTCTTCTTCTCGTAATTCTAAGCCCTCATTTTTATTGATGAGGAATGCCAACATTTTATCGCTAAAGCCATATTGCTTGGTGAGTGTTAAAAACTCTGAATCTTGCAAGGATTCAAAAGAGATTTGCTTCTCTAATGCAATAATTTCTGCAATTTGGTGTAAGAAATATGGATCGATTTTGCACCATTCATGAATTTCTTCCACGCTTATATCATTACGCAATGCCTCTGCAATATACAAAAGCCTATGAGCATTTGGGCGACGCACTTCCCTTTGAATCTCGCTTAGATCGTTGCTGATTGGATTAAATCCAAAGATTCCTGTCTCTAAGCTACAGAGGGCTTTTTGCAAGGATTCTTTGAAACTCACACCAATTGCCATAACTTCCCCAATGGATTTCATAGAGGTGGTGAGTGTTGAATCTGCTTGTGGGAATTTTTCAAAGGTAAAGCGTGGGATTTTTGTTACAATATAATCAATGCTAGGTTCAAAACTCGCAGGTGTGCCCGTGATGTCGTTTTTGATTTCATCAAGTGTATAGCCTACCGCAAGCAATGTCGCAACTTTGGCAATTGGATAGCCTGTGGCTTTGGAGGCTAGAGCAGAGCTTCTAGAAACGCGTGGATTCATCTCAATAACCGTCATTCTACCGGTTTTTGGATTGATAGCAAATTGCACATTGCTTCCGCCTGTATCTACCCCAATTTCTCGCAAGATTTTAAAACTTGCATCACGCATTCGTTGGTATTCTTTGTCTGTAAGCGTAAGAGCAGGGGCGATTGTGATAGAATCTCCTGTATGCACACCCATAGGATCTAAATTTTCTATGCTACACACGATAATGCAGTTATCGCTTTTATCGCGTATTACTTCCATTTCAAATTCTTTCCAACCAAGTAGCGATTCTTCAATCAAAATTTCACTAATTGGGCTTGTATCTAAGCCATTTTGTGCAAGCGTTTTAAATTCATCAATATTATATGCCACGCCACTACCGCCACCAGCAAGGGTAAAACTTGCACGAATAATAAGTGGGAATCCTATTTCTTTGGCTGCTTCAAGTGCTTCTTCTATGGTGTAGGCATAGCGAGATTTTGGTAAATCCATACCGATTTTTAGCATTGCTTCTTTGAAAGCCTGTCTATCTTCACCCTTTTTAATCGCACTAGGATTTGCACCCAAAAACTTTACGCCCTCTAGCATACCTTTTTCATACATACTCATCGCGACATTTAGTGCGGTTTGCCCACCCATAGTAGGCAAAATAGCATCAACTTTTTCTTGTTTGATAATATTGGCAATCACTTCTTCGGTAATAGGTTCGATATAGGTGCGATCAGCAAGATTTGGATCAGTCATAATGGTTGCAGGATTGGAGTTTATAAGCACCACGCGATAGCCAAGGTTTTTGAGTGTTTTGGCTGCTTGTGTGCCAGAATAATCGAACTCACACGCTTGTCCAATGACAATGGGTCCTGAACCGATGAGTAAAATAGTTTTAATATCATTTCGTTTTGGCATAAAAAATCCTTCCTACTTTTTGAAAATTAATGTGACAAATTACCACTTATGCTTACTTAAAGATTCTAAAAACTTCATTGTTCCCATTTTTGCATTACCAAATCAATGGGATACAAACTTGCCCTACAAAAAGCCACTTTAGCAATGCAAACCAAAGTTTTAGCTGATTCTTCTAAATTTTCATTTATTACTAAATAATCAAATTTATCAAGCTTTTTAACCTCTCCTGCTGCATTTTCTAAACGTCTTTTAATGATTTCATTCTCATCACTTCCTCTAACTCCCAAACGCTCTTCTAAAATCTTTTTGCTATTGGTAGTTACAAAAACACTTGTTGTATGATTAGGAAAAGCTTTTTTGATATTTTCTTGCCCCTGCACATCTACATCAAAAATGACCAACTTGCCCTGCTCTAAGGCTTCTAAAATAGGCATTTTAGAAGTGCCATAATAATTCCCATGCACCAAAGCCCATTCTAAAAAATTATTCTCTTGAATGTTTTTTTGAAACTCCTCTTTAGAGATAAAATGATAATGGACACCCTCTTCTTCGCCTTTTCGCTTTTCTCTTGTTGTAGATGAAATTGAAAAATAATGCCTTGGAAATTCTTTTGCTAAAGCCTTATAAAGCGAACTCTTACCAGCTCCACTTGGTCCTGATAAAATTAAAATGGCTCCTTTTAGTTTAATTTCTTCCATTTAATCTTCTTTTTTAGGAAATTGAATGCTAATATTAATGGTAGCGCCACTTAAAAGCTCTTTTAAACTCTGTGTTTGCAAAGTCTGCAAAGCACCTATCAATGAATCTAACGAATTAATTTGCACATTACTTGGCAAAGCTACTTCTTTGGCTTCTTCTTTTGGCACAATAGATGCTATATTAGGTTCTTTTGCAATAGGCTCACCTAAAGCCTCACTCATTGCTTCTAAGCTTAGAGAATCAAATTCCCCTAAGTCTTCTGTTTCTTTCAAATCTTCTACTTCAAGATATTCTGAAATATCCGCGGGGGCTGATTCTTGAGATTCTTGAGATTCTTGAGATTCTTGAGATTCTTGAGATTCTTGAGATTCTTGAGATTCTTGAGATTCTTGAGATTCTTGAGATTCTTGAGATTCTTGAGATTCTTGAG
>NZ_JALAIY010000001.1:1402366-1495849 GCF_022664765.1 Helicobacter sp. CaF467b
TTGAGATTCTTGAGATTCTTGAGATTCTTGAGATTCTTGAGATTCTTGAGATTCTTGAGATTCTTGAGATTCTTGAGATTCTTGAGATTCTTGAGATTCTTGAGATTCTTGAGATTCTAATCCAATATCCACCTGTGGTATTTCATTGTTTTCTAAAGGTTGCGTTTCTAGCTCCCCTTCTACTTCCCAATTTACCTGATTATTCACTGCGTTATCTGCAATTTCCTTACTCTCATCATCACTTTTTTGTAAATTTTCCAATAAAGCATCAAAATCTGCTTCTTGTGGTAATTCTGCAGTCTCAAAAGTCTCTGTATTTTCTATCTTATCGCTTTTCTCTAGTTCTTCTAAATCTTCATTTTGAGCTCTATCAAGCTCCAAATCCTCAAAGCTTTTTCCTAAGTCATCTTGTGGTAGCTCTATCCCATCTTGTTCTTGCTGATTCTCTACTATTTCCAGCTCTTGCCCAATATCTTTATTTAAAACTTCTTCCTTTTGATTTAAGTCAATTATTTCTTCAAAATCTTCATTTTTGCTATCTGCATCAGCAAACAATTGCTTAACTTCTTCAATATCTCTTTCATCTAATACATTTGCATTCAGCTCATCTGATGAATTAGTCTCCAAATCAGCCTCCAAGTCCAAATCTCCCAAATCTAACAATTCTTCATCTTGCTTTACCTCTTTAATTTCTTCTTTTGTGTTTTCTTCTATTTTTGCTTCATCAAGCGTCTCTATTCCACAAACTTCCGACAAAGTCTTCACAAGCTCTGTAGGCAAAAAAGGTTTTTGAATATACGCATCAAACCCTTCTACTCTTTGTGTTGATTTAGCATAAAGCAAGATCGCTTTAGTCTCCGAATTGGCTTGTTTATATTGCTCAAATTCATCTTGTTGGTAGCACTCATCATCTAATAAAAGCACATCTACTTGCATAGTCACATCAATCTCTTGTGTCTCAACCATCTCTAAACCAATTTTTGAAATACTAAGCGAGGCGAGCTTAGTAATCATTGGATTTTTATTTACTAGGTATATTTTCATTTGAAAAAGCGCTCCATTCTTTTTAATTTTTTGCAATGAAAGAATTTGCTAAAATTTCAAAATTTTAACAACTTTTATCTTAAGATTCACAAGGAAATTTTAATGTTTAACAAACTTTTCTGTATTTTTTACTTTTGCTTTATGCTTTCACTCCCTGCTTTTGCACAATCGCTTTATTTTATGCCACAGGAGCAAAATCAAGCAATCAAACAACTAATTAACACAATAAAAAGCGCTCAAAATACCCTTGATATTGCCATTTATAGCTTCACAAATCGCGAAATTAGCAAAGCTATCCGAGATACTGCCAAAAAGGGTGTGCAAGTGCGAATTATTTATGATAAAAAGTCCAATCAAAAAAATAATCACTCCACCATTGGCTACCTTGCTAAACTTAAAAATATACAAACTTGCTTTTTGGAGGGCAAACGCTCACAAAATGGAAAATATAATGGACTAATGCATAGCAAAATGGCTATTATAGATGATAAACATTTAATTCTAGGATCGGCAAATTGGTCTAAGAGTGCCTTTGAAGCTAATTATGAAACATTAGCAATTCTAAAAAACAAAGAATTTATTCAAAAAGCACAAAAGGAATTTGAAGCAATGTTTAAAGAGTGCGAAAAATATTAACTCTCTAAAATCACCCTACTAAGCAAATAATATTTTGGCACCCTTTAGCACTAAAGGTGGATTAAAACTTAAATCCCAAAAAGTGTTTTAGTGTTTTGATTAATTATCCCCACCAAACTCTCTTTGGAGAGATTTAAAATCTCACTCATTTTTTCTAATACAAGAGGAATATAAGAAGGTTCATTTCTCTTGCCCCTATGTGGATGAGGCGTAAGATAAGGCGCATCTGTTTCCAAAAGTAACGATTCTACTGGGATTTTAGGCAAAATTTCCACTAACTTTCTAGCATTTTTAAAAGTCAAAACCCCTCCAATTCCATAATAAAAGCCTTTTTGAGCAAGGCTAAGGAGCTGAAAATCTGCATTAAAGCAATGCAAAACTCCGCCTACTAATTCATTACAATAGGTTCGCAAAATCTCTAAACTATCTGCTGAAGCATCTCTAATATGAACAATTAAAGGCTTTTTATAAGCAATAGCCAATTGAATTTGTGCAATAAAAACCTTCTTTTGAATTTGTTTTAACTCCTCAATACTCCCTAGCTTTGATTGCGCTAGTGCTTCTTCTAAGCAATAATAATCAAGCCCACACTCACCCACTGCAATACATTTCTCATCTTCCAAAAACTGCTTCAAAAAATTCTCATCATACAAATAGGCATATTTTGGATGCAACCCACTTGCAAAATAAACTTCTTCATATTTATGGGCTAACTCACACGCTCTACTCAAATCCTCTGGATGCGCTGCTGGAATAATAAAGCGAGTGATTCCAGCATTTCTAGCACGATCTAAAATAGCTTCAAAATCCTCTTTAAATCTTTTATCATCCAAATGACAATGTGTATCGCAAAGTTGCATAAAATATTCCTTATTTTTTGTTACAATTCTGAAAATTTTAATAGAACTTGGCTTAAATTAAGGAATATAAATGTTTACAGGCTTAGTTAGAGAGTTTGGGGAAGTGCTTGGATTCCAGCAGAATATTCTCACACTCAAAGCAAAACACCGCCCAAAAATCGGAGATAGCATAGCAGTTAATGGCGCTTGTTTAACGGCTATAGAAATTTTTAACAATGGCTTTAGTGTAGAATTAAGTGAAGAGACACAATCACATATTGCTTTAGAATCCTATCAAGGCTTAGTGCATATTGAACCTGCTTTAAGATTACAAGATAGACTTGATGGGCATTTGGTGCAAGGGCATATAGATGGGATAGGAAAAATTATTAAAATCATTCCACATGCCATTGGTATTGATTTTTTTATCACCACCAATCGTGATATTTTAGCGCTTTGTGTCCCTAAAGGCAGTATTGCAATTAATGGAATTAGTCTTACTATTAATGAAGTTTTAGATGATTCACTACGCCTTACGCTCATTCCACATACAATCCAAAACACCCTCTTTGGGCAATATAGTGTCGGAACAAAAGTGAATATTGAAACAGATATGTTTGCAAGAATGGTGCAGCATTTCTTATCCAACAAAAAAGATTCTAATCTTACTTGGGAAAAAGTTGATAGAATCCTGGGGAGCTATTAAAATGCCTTTACCACTTTCTCAAAAAGCCGTTGCTCTAGCTTATGAACAAAACAAACACCGCGCTCCAAAAGTTTTAGCTAAAGGTGAAGGACTAATCGCCCAAAAAATTATTGAAAAGGCTAAGGAATACGATATTCCACTTTTTCAAAGCAAGGCTTTAGTAGATTCGCTTATTCATTTAGAAATTGATGAGGAAATTCCACCTGAACTTTACAAAGCTGTCGTGGAAGTATTTATTTGGCTTTACAAAACTGAACAAAAAACCCAAATGAGTCATTCATAAACCTACTAAAGCCATTAAAAAAAAATTAATAATTCTTCTTAAAACTCCACCAACTCCCTATCGCGTGCTGTGTAAATCGCACATTTTGTATAGCCCACTTCTCTTGCTAAAGTTTCCAGAGCTTCTCTTGCAAACCCAACTTGCTCTATGGCATGCGCATCACTGCTAAAAACAATAGGAATATCAAGCCCATAACACATCTCCAAAATTTCCCTAGAAGGGTATTGCTCCTTGACTTCTTTACGCAGTCCTGCAGCATTAATTTCCACTGCCATATTGGCTTTTTTAATAGCCTTAAGGGTTGATTCTATAGTTTTGCGCAAGTCTTTTGTAGGGCGATAATTAAAAATCTTTAATAAATCCATATGTGCAACAATATCAAATTTACCACTCATAGCCATCTGCTTAGTAGTCTCAAAATATTGCTCCCAACAAGCATTAATATCGCGCTTTGCATATTCGCGAATAAACTCAGGATTATCAAATCCCCAATTCCCTAAAAAATGCACCGCTCCAATACGATAATCTAAAGGCAGACTCAAGATTCTCTCATCTAAAAGATGAGGCAAAAAGTCAATCTCCAAAGCCATTTTAATAGAAATTTGCGGAGCATATTTTGCTCTTAATTCTTCTATTTGTTGCAGATAAAAAGGTAATTCTGCAAAATCCATACGATATTGCTTATCAAATTCCATAGGATTATGACAAGAAAAACCAAAAATATCTATTTTTTCTTTTATGGCTTTTTGAATATACTCTTCCATAGTGCCACTAGCATGCTTACAAAGATTAGTATGATTATGCAAATCCACTCGCATTTATTCCATCCTTTTTTCCATTTCTTTGGTAATATGAAGACTTAAAATATGCTTATCAAACACCGCAACAAAAAACATTGCATCAAAAATTTTAATATCAAGCACAAATCCTTCAACTTTCACTTCTCGCTTTTTAGTGTCTTCTTGCAAACATTGTGCTTTAAAGAGCACTTCATTTCCAAGCTCAATGGGAGCTAAAAACTTCATCTCCACTCCAATAATGATAGCATTGGGATTATTCACTGCCAATAAGGCGCTATAAGCAGCGCTAGAATAAAGATTGCCTGTATGCACCAGCCCACTTTTATCTAAAATCATTTTGCTAGTTGTCTCTAACATAACACTTGCTTGTCTATTTTTTAGCTCTTTAATTACACCATTGTTTGAATCAATATTCTGGCAAACTTTTTGAACAACCGATTCTTGATTGGCTTTATTCAAAAAATCTTCATCCTCATTTATAAATTCATCTTCCACTTATAACACCTTATCCAAAACTTAAACCAAAATTATAACACAACAAAAAACATAAAAAATAAAAATGGTATAATTTCAGCCATATTTCATTATTTCAATAAGGAATTCCTTGAAAATTCTCTTTCTCTCGCACACCGATTCAAATCTCTATCGCTTTAGGCTTCCTGTAATGATTGCCTTGGTGAAAGCAGGGCATGAAGTCTTAGCCCTTACTCCCAAAGGAGAATATTTCTCACAATTTGCCAAGCACCAAATTACTGCTATTGATTATTCTATAGAGCGCAGCAGTCTTAATCCCTTTAAAGCTCTAAAGACTATTCAAAATATTGCAGAAATTCTCAAAAAAGAAAAACCAGATATTCTCCACACTTTTATGCTAAAGCCAAATATTTATGGATCTTTTGCTGCAAAAATCGCCAAGATTCCTTATGTGATTAATTCACTCACGGGATTGGGGAGTTTTTATATCCAAAAAACCCCAAAAACTTTTTTGCTTAAAATCTTAATTGAAAGGCTAAATTTCTTTGCTTTTAAAATTGCTAAAAAGGTGCTTTTTCAAAATCAAGATGATTTGGAACTTTATGTCAAAAAAGGCTTAGTGCCACGCAAAAAAACCATTCTCATAAAAGGCTCTGGAATTGACACGGAATTTTTCTCTCCACTACCCAAAAATCAAGTGTTGCTCCAAAGCCTAAAAATCCCTCAAGATTCACTTGTAGTCTTGATGATAGCAAGGGCAATTTTACACAAAGGCATAAAAGAATATTATGCAGCAGCAAACTTAGCAAAAGAAGCAAACTTAAAGTTACACTTTTTATATGTGGGCGGAATTGACACAGGAAATATCTCGCCTATAGATCAAGAATTTTTAGAAAATCAAAAACAAGTGCATTATTTGGGTGAAAGACAAGATATTAAAGAGCTTATTGGAATTTGCGATATTTTCGTGCTTCCAAGCTATAGAGAAGGGATTCCGCGCACACTTTTAGAAGCAGGCAGTATGGCAAAGCCTATCATCACCACTAATGCCGTTGGTTGCAAGGAAGTTGTTAGTAATGGATACAATGGATTTTTAGTTCCTATTGGAGATAGTCAAATTCTCTTTGAAAAACTTATCCAACTCTCACAAAACAAATCCTTAAGGGAAGAATTTGGAAAAAATAGCCGCAAAAAAATTTGCGAGGAATTTGGCGTGGAATCTATTGTAAAATCCTATCTTCAGCTGTATAAAGAGGTAAAAAATGTATCCACATTTCATTAAGCCAATCTTGGATTTTTTATTAGCTTTATTTTTGATTCTTCTTTTTTCTCCGATAATTTTAATAGTTGCCCTATTAATTAGATTAAAACTTGGTTCGCCTATTTTTTTCATACAAGAGCGACCAGGGCTAAATGGAAAAATCTTTAAAATCTATAAGTTTCGCACAATGAGCAATCAAAGAGATTCCAAGGGACAATTGCTTAGTGATGAATTAAGATTAAAAGGATTTGGTAAATTTATTCGCAAAAGCAGCCTTGATGAACTCCCACAACTTTTTAATGTTTTAAAGGGAGAAATGAGTTTTGTAGGACCACGCCCACTCCTTGTTGAATACTTAAAGCTTTATAACAAAGAACAAGCTAGACGCCACGAAGTCAAACCCGGTATCACAGGTTGGGCTCAAGTCAATGGTCGCAATGCTATCTCCTGGGAAGAAAAATTTAGACTTGATGTGTATTATGTTAAAAACATTAGCTTTGGATTGGATTTAAAGATTCTTTATCTTACCTTTTTTAAGGTATTAAAACGAAAAGATATTAATTCAAGCACCAATATAACAATGGAAAAATTCAAGGGGAATGAGTAATTGGCGACCCTTGGAAGATTTGAACTTCCGTTACTGCCGTGAAAGGGCATTATCCTTGGCCACTAGATGAAAGGGTCGGCGGAATTTTAACATATTTTAGTTATAGAAAAATAAATCTAGACTCTAAAAGCTATCATTTAGGGATAAAAAAGTATAATAATTCAAATTTCCAAAGATTATTTGGATTCTTAAAGGAGGCTTTATGTTTCCATTACAAAGTAAATTAAGACTTATTGGTAGCGTTTTAGGAATCGCTACTGATGAGGATTGTATTATTTGTGCAGATAACTTCTATAATATCGTTACTTTTTTTATTCAAGATAAAGTCATTAACCAAACCCTGCAACTCTCAAAAGATAGGGAACCTTTACATCCTTTTAGTAAATCCGTTGCTATTTCCCACAAAAACGGAAGAGTTGTAACTGGTTTTACTTCAACCTCCAAAGGCATTGTTTTAAAGACTAAGCCAAAAATTACACCTATTACAGCACTTACTTGGCAAAAGCTTGAAATTTCTAAAATTACCTTTTCCTATGATGATAACTATCTTGCCACCGGTGGCGAAGATGGTAGAGTGCTTATTTACACGGGAGAAAATTATCATTTACTTCTCAGTTTGCCACCCTTCCCCGATTATATTTCATCTATTGCATTTAGTGAATGTGGAACACTTATTTTTAGTACTTGTTTTGGCAAAACCGCTATGGTTTTTAACATCTTAAAAAACACAAAAATTATAGATTTTAAAACCGATTTTGTTGTGGAAGATGCCTTTTTTTATGATGACAATACTAAATTATTTTGCGTCACTAGGGGTGGAATTTTTACTTATGATATCTATAAGCAAGAATATCTTTGCCAAAATATTTTACAAGATTCTTGGCTTACAACCTGCCAAAAACTACCTGGGGAAGAATTTGCTGTTGTCGGCGGAAAATATAATCCATTAAGATTGGCTCGTATTAGCGATAACGCAATCATTGACACTATCCCATCGGAATACACTGGTGCAACCTCGCTTTTTTTAGATAAAAATCTGTTATATATAGGTTACTCTAATGGCACAATTGAGATTGCTCAAATTGATCTTGCAAAAGAAGAAATGTTAGAATATCTTGCCAATGATGATTTGCGTTCCTGCCTTAAACTCATCAAAGAAAAAAATATTTTTCTCCAAACTTTGCCCCAATACAAAGAAAAGCTTGATTCACTCTGGCAAGATAAATTACTTGAAGCTATCGATCTACTTGCTAAAGATAGATTACAAGAAGCACAAAGTCTAATAGAGCCCTTTATGCATGATAACAGCAAAAAAGAAGAATTTGATTATTATTTACGCCAAAAGGCTAGTGTTGCACAATTTATGGATTTAATTGAAGAAAAAAACTATACTGAAGCTTATCATCTCGCCAAACAATATCCACACTTGAAAGACACAATGGCTTATGCTCAGCTTGAAAAGTTATGGGAAAAAAGCTTTGAACTAGCCAAAAAACTATTAGCACAAGATGCACAACTCAATATTCAGAAAGTCAAAGAATTACTCAAGCCTTTTGCTAATGTTCAGGCTAAAAAAGAAGTTATTTCCACTCTTTTAAAAAATGTTGATAAATTCCTTCAAGCCGATAAGGAGTTTAAAGCTAAAAATTTTATAGAATATTTCAAAATTTGTGAAAAATTCCCATTTTTACAAGCGACCAGAAGCTACAAAAGCGCCTTACTTGTAGGCAATCAAATCATGCAACGAATTAGTGCTTTAGAAAATCAAAATGAACTTCATAAAGCACTTGAAGTTTGCAAACTACTTAATGCAATGTTTCCATTTAAGAATATTGCTAATGAAAAATCCAAACTCATCCAGCTCAAACAAGAATTTTCTCAATATTGCACTTCCAAACAACTTTCAAAAGCCTTTGAAATGGCAGAGGAACATTTTGAGTTACACTCTATGTTGGAATACAAAATACTCTATGATGATTTTAAAGCCAAAAGCAAAATTGCCTTTGGTTTTGCATCCAATGGAGATGGTAAAGGCGTAATAGACACCTTAAAAGAATACCTCAATATTAAATGTTGGCAAGATAAAATTGCTTCTATTTTAAAAATTGCCTATCTCAACGAATTTATTCAAAACGCCTATCAAGGCTCCCAAAATATCAATTGGAAAGAAAGTTTTGAATACTATATTAAGCGCTATGGAAAAGATGAAGAGCTTAAAAAAATAGCTACTGAAATGGGCTTAGAAAATATCCTAAAGAGCATTCCACAAGAAGGCAATCCACAAGGCTATCTCAGTGTAAGCCTAGCAGAATCTCTCCTTTGCATCAACGAACAATCCTTAAACTAAAAACAATAAAGGCTAAAAATGCAAATACAACGCTATCCTACTAAACAAATTCAAATTGGAGAAGTTAAAATAGGTGGTGACGCACCCATCTCTGTGCAAAGTATGACTTTCTCAAAAACAGCAGACTTACAAGCCACCAAAAATCAAATCGATCAATTGCAACTTGCTGGTTGTGATATTGTGCGCGTAGCTGTAAGCGATGAAGAAGACGCAAAAGCACTCAAAATGCTTAAAAGCATGATTTCTTTGCCCCTAGTTGCCGATATCCACTTTCGCTATAAACTTGCACTCATTGCTGCTCAATCTGTGGATTGCATCCGCATAAACCCTGGAAATATCGGTTCAAAAGAAAAAATTAAAGCAGTCGTTGAAGCTTGTAAAGATAGGAATATTCCTATTAGAATTGGTGTGAATGCTGGTAGCTTAGAGAAACAATTTGAAGATAAATATGGAGCTACCCCAAAAGGAATGGTGGAATCAGCACTCTATAATATTAAACTTTTGGAGGATTTTGGCTTTAGCAATCTCAAGATTTCACTTAAGGCAAGCGATGTTGAACGCACAATGGCAGCCTATCGAATGTTGCGTCCTTTAGTTTCTTATCCCTTTCATCTTGGCGTAACAGAAGCAGGAGATCTAGAGTCATCAATGATAAAAAGCTCAATGGCATTAGGAGGACTTTTAATGGAGGGCATTGGGGATACAATGCGCGTATCTATCACTGGTGAGCTAGAAAAAGAAATAGAAGTCGCGCGCTCTATTTTACGCTATAGCGGAAGACAAAAAGAGGGAATCACTTATATTTCTTGTCCTACTTGTGGCAGATTACAAGCTGATTTAGTGCCTATCTTAAAAGAACTTAAAATAAGAATGCCAAAAATCAAAACTCCTATGCAACTCTCAGTTATGGGTTGCGCTGTCAATGCGCTAGGAGAAGCCAAACACGCAGATGTCGCCATTGCTTTTGGCAATGGAGATGGATTAATCATCAAAAAAGGTCAAATTGTAGGAAAATATAAAGAATCAGAGCTTATTGATGTTTTCATTAAAGAAGTCTTACAAACCGAGCAAGAGATAATACAAAATCAAGGCTTGTAATCCTTTATCTTATTTGCCCATTGCCTCTAATTTTGTATTTGTAGCTTGTAAGACATTCTACACCCATAGGACCTCTAGCGTGGAGTTTAGAAGTAGAAATCCCTACCTCCGCCCCGTAGCCAAACTCACCTCCATCACTAAATCTTGTTGAAGCATTCACATACACACAAGCACTATCCACTTGATTTAAAAAATCCTCTGCTACACTATAATCCTCACACAAAATTGCCTCGCTATGCCCACTGCTAAATTCTCTAATATGCTCCAGCGCACCTTGTAAGCCCTGCACTATTCTTAAGTTTAAAATATTTTCATTGTATTCAATATGGTAAGATTCTAGGGGAATCTCTTCGCACTCTATTCCATTTTCAGCTAAGATTTCACAAGATTCTTTGCAACCCTTAAGGATTGTCTCCTCTTGCTTCAAAGCCTTAGCTACTTTTGGCAAAAACTTTTTAGCAAAACCAGAATCCACAAGTAAAGTCTCACACGCATTGCACACACTAGGGCGCGAAGTTTTAGCATTAACTATCACAGCAATAGATTGCTCTACCCTACAACTTAAATGAGCAAAAATATGACAAACTCCTTTATCTTGCTTAATCACAGGAATCTTAGAATGCTCACTTACAAATTTTATCAATCCTTCCCCACCACGCGGAATCACCAAATCTATATATTCCCTAGCACCTAATAACTCTTTTAATTCCTCCCTCTCACAAGAAAGAAAAATAATCACTTCTTTAGGAATCTTAAATTTCTCCAAAACCCGATGAAAAATCTCAACAATAGCTTTGTTTGAATTTTGTGCTTCCTTCCCCCCCCTTAGCACACACACATTTCCACTTTTAAAACAAAGCGCTGCTGTATCGCTTGTTACATTTGGTCGCGATTCATAAATAATCCCAATCACGCCAATTGGAACGCTCACTTTTTCTATCTCCAAACCCTTTGAATTGCTAAAACCACCTAGAATCTTATTAAGTGGGTCAGGGAAATCTGCAATTTCTTTGAGAGATTTTGCCATTGCTAAAATCCGATCTTGGTTTAGCGTCAATCGCTCCAACATAGATGCAGAAAGCCCAAACTCTTTTGCCTTAGACAAATCCTTTTGGTTAGCCTCCAAAATCATTTTGCATTGTGATTCTAGCTCCTTAGCACACTCCCTTAAAAATTCCTGCCTTATGGAGTGAGGAATCTGCCCCATATAAATTTTTGCTTCTCTTGCTTTTCTTAAAGTCTCAAAAAACTCCATAAAACCCCCTTAGCTTTCCCTAAACATACGCCTTGCTAGTCGCTTTGCCTTAATCTCTTCTTCTTCACGCTTTAAGGAGGTATAGGTGGTGTTTGTATAATCCTCTAAAATCTTTTGACTATTAATGTTTTTGCCATTAGAAACTAGTTTTTTATATTCTCCATCTTCTTGTAATTCGTGAGCATTTGTGTTATCTTCGCTTTGTAAGCGAATGATTCCAAAGAGTTTCTCTGCCAAAGCTTCTTCAAAAACAGGCGTCATCAGCTCTACTCTCCGCTCCAAATTCCTTGGCATTAAGTCTGCACTTGCAAAATAAATTTGCGGTTTTGCGTGTTTGAAATAATAGATTCTAGCGTGTTCTAAATATTTGCCCACAATAGAGATAACACGGATATTTTCACTCACTCCTTTTACCTTTGGCTTCAAACAACAAATCCCTCTCACAATCAAATCAATCTTTACACCTGCATTAGAAGCCTTATAAAGCGCCACAATCACATCGGTATCCACAATAGAGTTTGCTTTTAAGATAATTCTCCCCTCACTTCCTTTTTTGGCTTCATTTTCAATGAGTTCTATAATTTTGGGCTTAATTTGTAAAGGTGCTGCAAGTAGCGTATTAAGTCTTGACTTATGAGAAAAACCAGAAAGATTATGAAAAAATTTCGTCGCATCTTGCGTAAATTCTTTTTTAGAAGTCATATAACTAATATCTGTGTAAATTTTTGCACTACTTGTGTTGTAATTTCCTGTGCTTAAATGCACATATTCACGCAATTCTTTACCTATGCTTTTTATCACTAAAGCAATCTTAGCATGCACTTTTAGCCCAGGGACTCCATAAATCACATGTGCACCTGCCCCTTCTAATGCCTTAGCCCAATGCAAATTATTTTCCTCATCAAAACGCGCCTTTAGCTCCACTAATGCTGTTACTTGTTTGCCATTTTCAGCCGCTTCAATTAGCGCTTTAACTATGGGTGAATTTTTGCCCACACGGTAAAGTGTCATGCGAATCGAAAATACATCAGGATCTTTTGCGGCACTTTGGATAAAATTCACCACAGGATCAAAACTCTCATAAGGCTGAAAAGATAACACATCTTGAGTATCTAAAATCGAAAAAATATTGGCATTAGGATCAAGTGGAGGCAGAATCTTTGGTGTATAATTTGGAAAGGTGAGTTGTGCAAAATTCTTGTTTCCTACAATTTCCCACAGAATATTAGAATTCATCGGTAACTCACATTCATAAATATCTTCACTAGAAACAGGAATATAATTAGTAATAAAACGCTTTAATTCTTCATCTTTGGTTTTAGCAATTTCTAATCGAATAATTTCTCCTTTACGCCTTGATTTCAATCCCTCTGTCATTAGCGCCATGAAGTCATCACCCTCTTCTTCCTCAATTTCCATATCAGCATTTCTTGTAACTCTAAAAGCTGTCCAACTAAGCACCGAAAATCCAGGAAATAACTCACTAGTAAATTCAGCCACAACACTATCTGTTAGCACATAAGTGTCTCCTAGCTTAATAAATCCAGGAAGCATTCTTGAAATGCGCGTCATTCCAAATTTAATTTCATTGGGATTATCAAGGCTTTGGAGTTTGAGTGCTAACACATAACTAAGATTATTCAAATGTGGAAAAGGGTGTGTTGCATCAACCGCGATAGGAACAACAATAGGATAAAGATGATTCATAAAATAATCTTGCAATTGTTTTTGTTGCTCTTTGTTTGTTTCTTTATAAGTTTTAATGCAAAGCCCAAGCTTATTTAAGGATTCTTTGATTTCAAAATAACATGTTTCTAAAAGTTTTTTTTCTTTTTTGAGATAGCCTCGAATCTCCTCTAATTGCTCTTTTGGCGTAAGCCTATCTGCCCCACTTTCTGTGATTCTAGCAGCATAAAGTCGCTTTAATCCAGCCACTCTCACCATATAAAATTCATCTAAATTTGTCCCATAAATTGCGATAAATTTTAAACGCTCCAAAAGCGGATTATTTGGGTTTTGCGCTTCACTCAAAACACGTGTATTAAACCGCAACCAAGATAATTCACGATTAATAAAATTGCTTGATTCTTTTAATTGAATAGACATTATAAGCCCCTTTATTCTTTATTATAATTATACCCTAGCCACTTAAAAAATTTTATCAATTTCCCAATAAATAATACCCTTGATTAGAATTTTCCCATAAATCTACCCAATTAAATATCAAAATTTTGGAATCTTTTTGCAAAATCAACCAATATCTTGCAAATCACAAAATAAATTGGCAAAAAACAATTGTAGAATCGCAACAAAAAATAATGGAGTGTTATTATAAATTTTAACTACGATAATTTAAAAGAGACTTTCTGGGGCGTTTAAATATATTTTCTTACTCTTTATTTAAAAAGAGTGCTTCCAAGTCTCACGCAATTGCTTCCACATTGAATTGCTAATTCAAAATCTCCACTCATTCCCATACTTAAAGTATTAGCGCCAAAACTTTGAAGTTTTTCAAATAAAGCCTGTGTTATCTCAAAGCTTTTTTGGATTAACCGATGGTCTTCTGAATGCGCTCCAATACTCATTAGCCCACAAAGTTTAATATTAGGACATTCTTCTAAAATTTGATGATAAATTTCTATTGCTTCTTCGGGCATAACACCACTTTTGGCAGATTCTTTAGCGCTATTGATTTGCAAGAGTGTCTTTAAATGGATATCTTCTTGCTCTAATTTCTTTTGAAGTTGTTTGGCTAAATCCAAAGAATGCAAACTATGGAACATAAAAGGTTTTAACTTTAAAAGTGCATTAATTTTATTGCTTTGGAGATTGCCAATAAAATGCCACTCTAGCGGTAGTAATTCTAAAGTGCTAGATTTTTGAGTTAAATCTTGCACTTTATTTTCCCCAAAAGCCCTTTGTCCACATTCATACAAAGCTTGTATTTCCTGAGTAGTAGAATATTTGCTCACCGCAACAAGCCTCACAATCCTATGTCTATCAACTGCAATTCTAGCTTTTTCTATTTTTTCAATAGCGTTAATTAAATTTTCTTTAAAATCTTGCATCACTTTCCTTTAAAAAGGCATGGTTCCATTTATAATACGAACAACATCATTGTATAATCCAAGCCCCATAAGCCCAAATAAAATAACCCAACCTGCTAGCGTTAAACGATAGATAGCATTAAGACTTGGAATCTTTTTGGTTATCATCTCATAAAGAGTAAAAACAATATGCCCCCCATCTAATGCGGGAATAGGCAAAAGATTTAAGATTCCCAAATTCACAGATATTAAAGCTGTGAAAGTTAAAAGGGTAACAATTCCTAACTCCGTTGCCTTTTTAGTAATAGAGACAATTGAAACAACCCCTCCTACTTCACTAAAAGGCACAACTCCAAAAATAATTTTCTCTAAACCTTGCAAAATAAGGGTGCTAGCTTGGAGAGTTTGAGAGAAGGCATAAGAAATACTCTCAAGTGGAGAATATGAAATTTTGCGTATTTCATTAGCTGCAATGATGCCAATTAGGGGGCGTGAAATTTCCTCACCAAAAATATTTTTACTCTGCCCAAGCTTAGGAATTAAAGTTGTATTTTGTGTTTGTAAATCACGCACAAAAGTAATCTCCAATGCACCCACAGAAGATTCTACCACCCTATTTAGCTTATCCCAAGTCTTAATACTTTCTCCATTAATGGCAATAATCTCATCACCTGCTTGCAAACCAGCCTTGCTTGCAGGCATATCTTCTTGCACTTTTCCGATAATAGGAGCTAACTCATTTTGCCCTATTAACGCAATAGTTATATAAAGCAAAAAAGCCAAAAAAAGATTAAAAAACGATCCTGCTGCCAAAATAATTAATCTCTTATACGCAGCAATTCCATAAAGACTATCTTTGTCATAATTGCGATTCTTGGGATCAATGTCGCTTTGCCCTTTGAGCTGAACAAAGCCACCAAGCGGAATAGGTCGCAAAGAGTATTCAGTTTCCCCAATTTGCTTTTTCCATAGTTTTTGACTTCCAAAACCAATGCTAAAAGCCTCAACCTTTACTCCAAAAAGCTTTGCAGCTAAAAAATGTCCTAATTCATGAAAAAACACCAAAAAAGCTAGGACAAGAATCGAACCAATAAAACCCATATTTTACCTTGTTTTTGTATAAGATCTAGCGTAGTCATAACCCGAATAAAGCGTGATAATCACAGCAAGCCATAAAGTAGCGTTTGCAAAAGAATAATCCATCAGCAAAAAAGCAATCGCAGTAATCTGTAGCCCTGTTTTATATTTTCCAAGATTAGATGCAGCCACTTTCAAACCCTTTGCAGCAGCAACAACTCTAAGCCCTGTGATAAAAAATTCTCTCCCTAAAATCAAAAAAACAGCCCAAACATTAACCCTATCAATCACCAAAAGCCCAATAAAAGCTGCAAGCATTAAAAGCTTATCAGCTAGGGGATCAAAAATCTCCCCAAAAAGACTTGTAACTTCAAAGTTTCTAGCAATAAAACCATCAAAAAAATCTGTAATACTTGCGACACAAAAAAGCAAACAAGCAAGATAATTCACCCAAGTAGGATGAATTGAGGGCGGTAGCAACTCCCAACCATAGAGCAAAACAGCTAAAAGCAAAACAGCAAAACAAATTCTAAGGGCTGTTAAAAGATTTGGAAGACTTTTAAGATTCATTATTTAAAACTTGTTCCCCCATCAATTACAATTGTTTGTCCTGTGAGCCAAGCGCTAGAAGAATCATCACATAAAAACAAACAAGCCCCTGCAATATCTTCAGGTTTTCCCATACGCCCAAGCGGACTTTGCGATTCTACAGCTGCCTTAATTTCTGCATAATCTGGAAAGGCTTTGAGGGCATCTGTATCAATAGGACCACCACTTACTGCATTTACACGAATATTATATTCACCAAGCTCCATTGCTGCATATTTCACCATAGTCTCCACGGCATTTTTAGAATTTCCATGCCCTGCATAATTTGGCATATACACAAGATTTCCTGTGGAACTAAGAGAAATAATACTTCCACCACCCACTTTTTGCATTCGCTTTGCAGCTTCTTGCGCACCTACAACAAAAGCAAGAACCGTTGCAGTATAAATATTATTTAGTCCCTTTGGTTTAAGACGCATAAAAGGAGCAAAACCACCCACCACACTTTTACCATAAATAATTGCATTGCTGATAAAAAAATCCACTCTCTCAAAATCTTCATCAATCCTTACAAACAAATCCTTATAAGTCTCTGGCTCTAAAACATTCAATGGATAAGCCTTGATTTTAACTTGATATTTAGATTCCACATCAGCAATAATTCTCTGTGCTTCTTCTTCATTTTTATTATAAGTAAAGGCAATATTGACACCATTTTGCGCAAAACGATATAAAATCGCTTTGCCAATGCCACGCGTTGCTCCACTAATCACTAAAGTCTTATTTTTCATATTTTCACTCATTTTACCACCTCATATTGCATTAAAATTTGCTCTAAATACTTAAGATTTTCTGCACTTGGAGAGACAAGAGGCAAACGATATTCTAAGGTTTTTAACAATCCGCTTAAATACATTGCAGCTTTAATAGGAATAGGATTGCTCTCCACAAAAAGCGCTTTATTAATCCTATAAAGCTCATTGCTTAAAACATAGGCTTTTTGATAATCTAAATCACTTAAGATGCTATGTGTTAGGGTAGCAATTTTATCAGGTAAGAGATTAGAAGTTACCGAAATAACTCCTTTAGCTCCACAACAAAGAATAGGATAATTAATCACATCATCACCACTAACCACAATCAAATCTTTTTGATTTACATTTAAATCTATCACTTTTTCAAGATTCCCACCGGCTTCTTTGACACCATAAATATTTTTAACATCCTTAAAAAGTTGTAATATTGTAGTGTTTTCAAGACTTACACCCGTGCGACTTGGAACATTATAAAGCATTAATGGGATAGAAATTGCTCCAGCTACACTCCTATAGTGCTGATAAAGCCCTTCTTGAGTTGGTTTATTGTAATAAGGTGTAACACATAAGATTCCATCAGCACCACTAGCTTGTGCAAATTTTGCCAATTCAATAGCCTCTTGTGTAGAATTACTCCCTGCTCCTGCTAATACCTTAATATTTTTGCCATTTAATCGATTTTTTTTGGCAACACTAAGTGCAACCTCAATACACTCTCTGTGTTCTTGATGGCTTAATGTCGCTGATTCTCCTGTTGTTCCAACAGGCACAATCACATCAATACCATAATTAATTTGCCTTTGAATGAGATTCTCATAAGTCTCTAAATCAAGCTTTCCATTTTTAAAAGGTGTAACAAGCGCGGTCATCGCACCTATGATTGTTTCTTCTACTTGCATATTTCTCTCACTTTTGTAAAGTCATAATGGTGGCATTATTGAGAATAAAATATTCATTTACCACCCTAATAATATCTTCCAAACTCAAAGCTTCAAAGTTTTTCTCAAAATCAAGCAAAGTCTGCAAATCCCCCCTAGCTATGTAAGAACCAAAGAGATTAGCAACACCACTACTTGATTCTAACTCATAAAGAAAATTTGCACGCATATTGATTTTAACTTTATCTAGCTCACTTTGCTTAAGTTTGCCCTGCTTAATAAGTTCTATTTGAGCCAAGACTTCCTTTTGGATTTTATCCAAACTTACTTCAGAGTTTGCTAAAGCCATTATAATAAAAACTCCTTCATCTACCAAATCCATATTATAAGTATAAATTTCAGCTGCAAGTCTCTTTTTATCTACAATAACACTCGACAAAACACTGCTTTTACCACCACTTAAAATCTCACTTAAAGCACTAAGGGCGATTTGATCTTTGTGATTAAAAGGCGGAATCTTATAAGCAATAGAAAGAATTTCAACCTCAGTTTGCTTATGCACACTAGCTTGACGCAAACCATCTTGTTTTGGTTCTATGGTATGGACTTTGGGTATTTCAAATCCTGTGTTTGGAATTTTTTCAAAATGTTTTTTTACTGCTTTTAGAGCCTCATTTATCTCAATATCCCCTGCAATCACAATGCTTGCATTTTTGGGCTGATAATAAGTCTTGTGAAATGCCCTAATGTCTTCAATACTCCAATTTCTAATATCATCCATAAAGCCAATTGGAGTCCAATGATAAGGGTGATAAACATAAGCAGTATTAAAAAGCCTAAAATACAAATAACCCATAGGATTATTATCTGTGCGCCACAATCTCTCTTCAGCTACCACATTACGCTCTGGCTGAAATTCCTCATCGCTTAAATTGAGATTCTGCATCAATTCTGCAAAAAGCTCTAAGCTTTTATCTAAATTTTGAGTGCTCGATTTAATATAGTAATGCGTATAATCAAAGCCTGTAGAAGCATTTGTGCTACCACCAAAGCTTTTAATGATTTTATCAAATTCACCTGTTTTTAGATTCTTAGTTGATTTAAAATTCAAATGCTCTAACATATGGGCAATTCCACTTTTTCCCATTGTTTCATTGCGACTACCTACTTTATAAAAAATATCAGTTGTAATAACATTGCTTTGATTATTAAGTGGGATAATATACACTTCTAAACCATTTTCAAGCACTGATTTATGATATTTTGGAAGAACTGAATTTTGCGCCATTAAAACTCCTATAAAACAAACAAATAAAATTAAAACTCTAAATATTTTCATAGATTAATACCTACTGCATCTTGAATATTTAAAAAGCCTTTTGATTCAAGGATTTGTGTCAATTCTTCATTGATTTTTTTAACAAGCATAGGTCCCTCAAAAATCAAGGCAGAATAAATTTGCACAAGGTTTGCCCCCAAAGCAATCCGTTCAAAAGCTTCTTGCGCACTTGAAATCCCCCCTACACTAATAAGCGTTATTTTTTTGGCATAAACTTTAGCAATTTGCTTTAGAATCTCTTTGCTTTTTTGAGTAAGAACTCTACCGCTTAAACCACCTTTTTCTTTGGGATTTGAAACCAATGAATAATCCAAAGTTGTATTGGTTGCAATGATTCCTTTAGCACCATTTTGGATAGCCACTTCTGTTAGCTTCAAAATAGAATCAATCTCTAAATCAGGCGCAATTTTTAGGTAAATAGGCTTAGAGTAGATTTCACAAAGCTTCAAAAAAAGCTCTTTAATAAAAGTTTCATTTTGCAAATCTCGCAAATTTGGCGTATTGGGCGAACTAATATTCACACTTAAATAATCTGTGCAATTTACAAATCTCTTAGCCAACAAAAGATAATCATCCAGTGCTTTTTCTTGTGGAGTAATTTTGTTTTTGCCAATATTCATTCCAAGTGGAATTGCAAAGGGATAGAGTTTGTCCAAACGAGTAGCAACCATCTCTGCTCCTTCATTATTAAAGCCCATTGCATTTTGAATCGATTCTTCTTGAATATGTCGCCAAAGGCGAGGCTTTTCATTACCCTCTTGAGGATTTGGAGTAACTGCGCCAAGCTCCAAGTGAGAAAATCCAAGCGCACAGAGTGTTGGAATCATAGTAGCATTTTTATCAAAACCTGCAGCCAAGCCCACAGGATTATAAAAGGAAATGCCATCAATTTTTTGTGCCAAAATAGGATTTTGAAGGCAAGTTTTTTGAGAAAATAAAGGTAAAACTCCCGGAATTTTAGGTGCTAATTTAGCTATTTTTTCCACAAAAGAATGCGCCTTTTCTGGATCGCTTTTAAAAATATAGGGGCGAATAGAATGGTAACTAAACATTATTATCTCTTGTAAAATAAAATAATTTTAGAATTGTAGCATTTTTATTTAAATAATTTTTTAAACTTTTTTGGCAGCTTATTTCAAGCAAATCCCATAAATTAAATCTTTTAAATTCTCAACAAAAAACTTAAAAGATTTAAAAATACTAAAACATTACCTCTATTTCTAAGATTCTAAGAAGAAGTTAGAACTTCTTCTTATTAACATCTTCTAAAATATCATTGGCTATTTTATTAACATCTTGAGTAATTACATTAGTATCATTAGCAACCACAACATTATTATGGGTTATTGTCTCTAGTTGAGCCACAGCTTCGTTAATCTGTCCTACACCGGTAGTTTGCTCTCGTATGGATTCACTCATATCATTTACTCCTTGAACTAGAACATTCACATTCGCTTCTATTTCATTGAGCGATTTACTTGTCCTCTCGGCTAACTTTCTTACTTCATCAGCAACAACTGCAAATCCTCTTCCATGCTCTCCTGCTCTTGCTGCTTCAATTGCCGCATTCAAAGCAAGGAGATTGGTTTGATCCGCTATATCTTTGATTACTCCTACGATATTTTTAATATCTTCTGCTTGTCTTGTAACTTCTGAAGTCTTGTCTGAAACATTTTGCATAGATGAGCTTATTTCTTCTATGGCAACCACAGATTGCTGTAAAGAATTAGCCTGCGATTGAGAGCTATCTGTTAATTTTTGCATTGATTCTCTTAACTCTTGAGATTGTTTAGCCAAATCTGATGCAAAATTAGCTGATACCTTAAGCATTGCCTTTATCTCTTCACCCAATATGTTTGTGATAACCTCAACATCACCTTGAGCGTTTTTAACTTCAGTAGTAAAATCTAAATTTTTATAGCTATCAAACACTCGTGTGATTTCATTCATATTAGAACCAATTTTGCCTTGCAAAACATCAAGCATTTTATTTAAAACATTTTTTAATTCAATTAATTGGGGATTAGCAGGATTTTCAATAATTCTTGCTGTTAGATCGCCACTCTCTATTGCTTTAGCGGTTTGCGCACTTTGAGCAATTGCTTTTTCATCTTGTATCAATCCCACTTTAGTTTTTTCTATATTAGTGTTAATGACTTTAGCCATTGAGCCAAACTCATCATTTGAATTAACCTGAACTAATTGTATATCAGTCTTTTCGTGATTAATATAGGAAAAAACATCAATAATAATGGCAAGAATATTAATATTGCTACAATTATGGCTATGAGAATATAACTATTAATTGCATACAAAATATCTTTCATGAGAGAATGCGATATTTCATTGGAGTAATCACCTAAAGTATCGATATACACACCTGTTGAAATCCACATATTGTTAGTATTAGGTATCATCTGTGCATACCCAATCTTTTGTGCTTGAATCAACTCTCCATTGGGCAATGGCTTTGAAAATTCAAAACGAATGAATTCCCCACCCCCATTCTCATCTTGTTTTTTTGTACTCTCAAATAATTCTCTTACATAATAAACGCCATTTGGATCCTTTGCATCATAAAGCGACTTTCCAATCAAATCTTTTCTTGTCGGATGCGCTACTGGAACATGATCTTTATAAACAAAGAAATACCCTGATTTATCATTTTCAAATCTAAATTTTTCAATGGCTTTTGCGATAATAGCTATTTGCGATTTTTCATCCAATCCCCCCACAAGCTCACCAAGAAAATATGCCACACTATCTGTAGCCAACTTGATCTTTTGTTCAACCTCTTGTTCAATGACAGAATTTAAACTCATAGAAGCTTCATTAGTCATCTTATTTTGATTAAAAAAAATAATACCAATCAACACTCCAAAGCTAATAAAAAACCGAATGCCAAAATAGATAATTTAAACTTTAAAGAAAATTTATTAAATATAACCATCCTTTAAAAAGCTAAAAAACATTCGGCATCCTATAGTATAAATACTTAAAAATATTATTTAGTTATAAATTTAAAACATTAAATCAATAAACTTTTGTCCTGATCTCTTCATTTTCTGCATAAAAAGTTACTTTACTGCCTTCTTTAATCTCCCCTTGTAAAATCAAATCTGCTAATCTATCTTCTACTTCCTCATACAAAGCTCTCTTAAGCGGTCTTGCACCAAAAGTTGGATCAAAGCCAACTTTAGCAATAAACTCCTTAGCGCTTTGTTCTAATTCTATTTGAATGTCTCTCTCAGCTACTTTCTTTTGAATATTTTTAAAGAGAATATCTACAATATGTGTAATTTGCTCAATTCCCAAAGGATTAAAAATCACAATATCATCAAGTCTATTGAGAAACTCTGGCTTAAAATAAGCCTTAAGCGCTTCTTTAACTGCTTTTTCTTTAGAATCTTCATCTTTTAATTCCATAATTTGGCTACTTGCAATATTGCTTGTGAGAATAATAATGGTATTTCTAAAATCAATAGTTACACCCTTATTATCTGTCAAACGACCATCATCAAGCACCTGCAAAAGCATATTAAACACATCAGGATGAGCTTTTTCAATCTCATCAAAAAGCACAACACTATAAGGCTTCCTACGCACCGCTTCTGTGAGTTGTCCGCCTTCTTCATAGCCAACATATCCTGGAGGCGCACCTACTAAGCGACTTGCCGCGTGTTTTTCCATATATTCACTCATATCAATGCGAATAAGATTCTTCTCACTATCAAAAAGGAATCTCGCTAAAGTTTTAGCCACTTCAGTCTTTCCAATCCCTGTTGGACCAAGAAACAAAAAGCTTCCAATAGGACGATTAAGCTCACTAAGCCCTGCTTTATTGCGTTTAATAGCTCTTGCAATAGCGTGAAGTGCTTTATCTTGTCCCACCACATCTTTTTTAAGCTCTTCTTCGATTCCTAAAATCTTATCTTTCTCATCTTGCAACATTTTCTTAATAGGAATTTGTGTCCATCGGCTAACAACAGCTGCAATTGATTCAGGCAAAACAGCATTTCTAAGTAGTGTTCCTGCTTCTTGCATCTTTTCCCATTTTTGATTTTGTTCTTCTAATGCCCTTTGAAGTTCAGGAATCTTACCATAATCAATCTCAGCAGCTTTATTAAAATCGCTATTACGCTTTGCCAAAGCACTTTCAGTTCGCAAAGAATCAATTTGCACCTTAATATTTGCAATTTCATTAAACACTTGTTTTTCGTTTTCAAATTGCACTTCTAGGGCTTTTTTCTTTTCATTTTTATCGCTTAATTCTTTTTCAATTTCTTGAATCCTTGCATTATTTTTCTCACTCTTTTCCATTAAAAGCGCTTCTTTCTCCACTTGCAATGATTCAATTTCTCGCTTAATTTTTGCAAGCTCACTAGGTTCAGATTCTATTTGCATTTTAAGCTCTGCTGCAGCTTCATCAATTAAATCAATCGCCTTATCTGGCAAGAATCTATCTGTAATATAACGATTAGAAAGTTTAGCGGCAGCTACTAAAGCACTATCAGTAATGGTTACATTGTGATGTGCTTCAAGCCTTTCTTTAATACCGCGTAAAATTTGCAATGCTTCATTCACACTAGGCTCATTAACTGGAACAGGCTGGAATCTTCTCTGTAATGCCGCATCTTTTTCAAAATATTTACGATATTCCTTAAGTGTTGTTGCGCCAATGGTATGCAATTCACCTCTTGCAAGAGCGGGTTTTAGGATATTAGCTGCATCCATACTCCCCTCACTTGCACCCGCACCAACAATGGTATGAATCTCATCAATAAAAAGAATGATATTTTTTGCCTTAGTAACTTCATCAATAACTTTTTTTAGCCTATCCTCAAACTCCCCACGATATTTTGCTCCTGCAATCAACGCACTCATATCAAGTGCAATTACTTTTTTATTTTGCAAAGAAATAGGCACTTCTTTTTTAATAATTCTTTGTGCTAAACCCTCCACAACTGCAGTTTTTCCAACTCCTGGCTCACCTAGTAAAATGGGATTATTTTTGGTTTTTCTAATCAAAATTTGCATCATATGATTGATTTCTTCATCTCTACCAATTACAGGATCTAATTTTCCTTCTATTGCTTTTTGCGTTAAATCTATTCCAAATTTTTCCAAGGCTTCAAGATTCTCATCGCCACTTTGTGAATTAATTTTTGTCCCGCCTCTTATTACTTCAAAGGTTTTTTTTAACTCATTCAAATCTAAATATTTAGCAAACAAATTTTTAGCTATCTCTGTATTGAGATTTGCCAAAATAAAAGTATCAATAGCAATATAAGAATCTCCATTTTTTGCCGCCAAGCCATCAGCTTGATTAAGCGCATCACTTAAATTTCGTGAGATTTTTAGATTCTCCTTATTTACTGATGAGCTTTTAGGAAGATTATTTGCTAAACTTTTTGCCTCTAACTCAATGGCTGCTTTATCGATGTTTAATCGGTTTAAAGCTTGATTTAAAAGCGAATTAGTATTAGTTAGCATCGCCCAAAAAAGATGAATGGGCTCAATTTCTTGGTTTTGATTATGCAAAGCCAAAGAAGCACCTTGCTCTAATGTTTCTTGCATAGTATTGGTGAGTTTCTCTAAAATATTCATTGAAATCTCCTAAAATTTATTTTGTTGGCATTATATAACTTTAGTCAATTATTGTCAAGTTTTATAATAATAAAATACTAAAAGTTAAAATATTACAAAGAAAGTATTGATTGCGCAATCCTTAAATTTTATCCGCTATAATTCCTTAAAAAATTCATTTTCAAAGGTTTTTTATGCGCATTGTTATTTATCTAGCAGGAGGCTGTTTTTGGGGGATTCAAGGATATTTTGATTTACTAAAAGGTGTGGTTAGCTCTCAAGTAGGCTATGCAAACTCCAAGATAGAAAATCCTAGCTATGAGCTTGTATGCAGTGGAATCACAGGCGCAGTAGAAGTAGTGAAAATAACTTATGAAGATGAAGTTTTATCACTTAATGAGATTTTGCAGAGATTTTTTGACATTATCAATCCTTTTGCACTAAATTATCAAGGCAATGATTTTGGCACACAATACCGCAGTGGAATCTATGCTAAAGATTCTAAAATATTAGAAAAAGTGCGATCATTTATCCAAAATCTACAAAAGAACTTTTCACAGGAGATTGTAACAGAAGTCATGGAATTAGAAAATTTCTATCCTGCTGAATCATATCATCAAAAATACCTTGCAAAAAATCCTAATGGCTATTGCCATATTGATTTAAGCAAGGCATTACAAGATAATTATATCCCTTGAATTTCAAAGAAAATCGCTTTATCAAGAACATTATAATTCAACTAAATTCTCAAGAATAGCTTAACATTTTTAGTGTAGAATCTTCTCGCAAACACAAAAAGGAAATTTAAAATGCGTTTTTTATTGGTTTTTATTTGTTTTTTTGGCGTGAATCTTTTAGGAAAAAATATAGAAGAAGGCTTAAAATATTTAGAGATTCCAAACTCTAAAAGACAAATTTTAAAAGAAGCTATACGAGAGCTCTATAAACAAAGGCAAAATTACCACAGTAATGATGTGATTTTAGAATATAAAATTCTAAAAGAAATCGCAAATAAGGGCTATGGCGAAGTTAATTTTATAGAATATAAACAAATGCTAGAAAAAAATAACCAAAATTACGCAGAAGCAAAAATTAATTTTTATAGAACTATTGGACAGATTCTAGGCAAAGAAGAAATCACTTCCTTAATGGAATTTATAAGGGAATAGCGATGTATCAAATTTTAATCGTTGAAGATGATTTGGATATGCAAAAATTACTAGTTGATTACCTAAAAAAAAGTGGTATGGAAGCAGTGGCAACGCATAGCCCAAATGAAGCTCTAGAAATGCTAAAATCAAAAAGGAATTTTGATTTAGCAGTGCTTGATATTATGTTGCCTGAAATGGATGGATTGGAGCTCTGCAAGAAGATAAGAGAAATTAGCGATTTGCCTATTATTATGTCTTCTGCAAGAGGAGATATTGGCAGTAAAATTTTAGGCTTTGAGAGAGGTGCTGATGATTATCTTGCAAAATCTTATGAGCCCATAGAACTAGTCGCAAGAATCAATGCCTTATTAAAACGATACTCTGCTAATCAAGTGATACATTATGAAGACTTAGAGATTGATAATAATAAGCACAAAGTTACTTTAGATGGATATTCTATTGATCTTACTCCAGCAGAATTTGAAATTTTAAATCTCCTAATTTCCAACAAAGGCAAACCTTATTCAAGAGAATCACTCTCTCAAGCCATCTCAAGTATCGCCCCTGATTCCTCACTAAGAAGCATTGACACACACATTAGAAATCTACGCGCAAAACTCGGAGATGATGCAAAAGAACCCAAATACATACAATCTGTTTGGGGAATAGGATATAAATTCTGTGATTAAAAAATGGCTTTATCCATCCTTATTTGTCCAAATTTATCTGCTTTTTTTTATTTCTATTGTTATTAGTGTTATTATCACTTATTCTCTAAACATTGCTAATTTACGCCAAAATGAAGAAAAAATCATCTCCCAAACAACCTTTTTAGCGCAACAATCTATGTTGGAACTCATTAATGGAAATATTCGCAGAATCCATACTCTTATTAAAAGCTATGATTTTGTGCGCATAGACAAAATCCCCCAAGAATCAACTATTATCTACAAAAGTAGCGACACTCTAGCTAAAATGCAAGTTTTTAAATTTCATCAAAATTACGGCTTTGGATTAGAATATCTAGGAGAATCTTACATAGCACAAAAAGATTTCAAAGAACAGCTTTCTATTAATAATAATCCCATTCTTTGGATTCTTTTAGATTTTCTAGTCCTGCTTCTTACTTTTGCAATTATCTTAGCTATTTTGCACCCTATGAAAGTTTTGAGAAATTCTTTAGAGGAATTCACCAAAGGTAATTACAAAGTCCGTATTAAAATACCAAAAGAACCCGAACAAGCACTGCTTGCACGCAGTTTCAATGAAATGGCAACAAAAATTTCTAAACTCATGGAGATAAGAGAATTTATCTTACGCAATATCGGACACGAGCTAAAAACACCAATCTCTAAAGCAAAACTAGCACTAGAATTTATCCCGCCAAGCCCTAATAAAGAAATTTTAAACAAAGCAATCCAAAATCTAGATACTCTAACAAGCCAAATTCTAACTTTTGAAAAAGTGCAAGAAGGCAGGGATTTATTGGAGTTTAAAGAATTTTTTGTTGAATCGCTAGTCTTAGAGACGCTAAGCCATATGTTTATAAGCGAAGATGAAGTGGAAGTCAAAATCAGCGAAAATTTTAAAATTCATGGAGACTTAAATTTTCTCTCCATTGCCCTAAAAAATCTTATCGAAAATGCCAAAAAATACAAAAGTGGTGGAAAAATAGAGATTTTTACCCAAAAGCAAGACAATTGCTTCTGTCTTGGAGTAAGCAATGAGGGAGAGAAATTACAAAGAGAAATTTGGGAATATTTTGAACCTTTTTATCGCGATAAAAAACACGAACTTATCCAAGGACATGGTTTGGGACTTGGAATCATTAAAGGAATTTTAGAATTGCATCATCTGGAATTAAAATATCAATACAAAAACAATCGTCATTATTTTATGATTTTATTTAAAGGAATATAATGCAAGAATTTATCGGGATTGACTTAGGAAGCAATTCTTTGCGTGGAATTAGAATGAATACTCATTATGAAGTGCTTGGCGAATATGAGGCAGTCGTAAGAAGTGCAGAGGGTTTAAGTGAGAGTGGAAAAATTTGCAATGCGGCATTAGAGCGAATTATTCTTGGATTGCAAAATCTCAAAAAAGCTTTAAAAATTAAGCCACAAGATAAAATCATTGCTCTCACAACACAGGCTATGCGCCAAGCAACAAACTCCCAAGAAGTCCTAGAAATTATCGCGCAAAAAACACAAATCACCTTTCAAATCATCAAAGGAGAAGAAGAAGCCTATATTACTTCTCTAGCGCCACAAAGATCAATCAAAAAACTCGCACAAATCAATCCAAAATATCAAAAAGACTGCTTTGTTATTGTGGATATGGGTGGGGCAAGTAGTGAGTTTATTTTTTGTGCGCAAAATGGAATCACAGCAAAAAGCTTTGAAATAGGAATTGTGCAATCCAAAGACAAATATAAAACTTTAGAAAATTTTATCTCCCATAAAGACAAAATCACAGCGCCTATTATAGAGTTTATTAATAAGCAGCACAATAAACCCAAATTTTTAGTAGCTAATAGCGGAACACCCACGATGGTTTGCGCTCTCAAAATGGGTTTAAAATCCTATGATTCTAAAAAGGTTTTTGGAAAAGTGCTTAAGGTAGAAGATTTCAAAGAAGAATTGCGAAAGTTTGAAACTCTAAGCAATGAAGAAAAAGAAAATTTGATAGGCATCTTAAAGGCTGATGTAGTACCTTTTGGCATTATGCTCTTTTTATTTTTTATGGAGATTCTAGGCTTTGAAGAATGCTTAATCATCGATGAAGGGGTTCGTGAGGGAGCTGCTATTTTAGGAATAGACAAAATTGACTTACGCCAAAAATTTCAATAAATCATAGATTGATTTTTGGTAAAAAATAAGTTAGAATTTTTGAATATACTTACAATTTAGGATAATTAGTGAAATGGGAAAGATTTATTTTTATTTTAAAAAGTTTTATCAAAAATCAGATAAGTTTTTTCATTTATTGGTGGGAATGCCAAGCTACACCAAATACTTAGAGCATATGCAAAAAAATCATCCTGATAAAATACCTAAAACCCAAAGAGAGTTTTTTAAAGAAGCCATGGAAGCCAAATATGGCGCAGGGCGCAATAAGTGCTGATAACCTCAAAGCTATAAGTTTATAGATACAATTTTAGGGTTTAGGCTAACCTAAAACAAACTCCAAAACAACTCACTTAGCTGTTTTGGCAGTGCTCACAAATCCCAAGCAATACGATAGAAGCATCTTTGATTTTATAATGCATTTGGGTTTCACAATCTTTTTTAAGTTGCTGTATGGAGCTATCAAAATGTATATCCGTAATATCCCCACACTTCTCACATACCAAATGAATATGAGGTTTTTTAATCAACTCATAGCGTTGCTTTTGATTAGGCAATTTAACCTCATCAATAATTTTTGCCTCCTGCATAGAAGTGAGATTCTTGTAAATAGTTGCAAGAGAAATAGAGGGGTGAATCTCCCGAATATTTTCATAAATTTCTTCAATGCTAATATGCCCTCTTTTTTCTATCTCTTTAAGAATCGTGATTCTTTGAGGGGTAATTTTAAGATTATTTTGTTTTAAAAGTTGTTCTAACATCACTAAAGCCTCTCTTTAATCTAACAAAATCATTGTTGAATAGAATTATTATCATTTATAAAACTTTATCTTACAATAATTATTCTTAATTTTTCAATTTTATATCATAAATTTTTAACTTTTTTGCCCATTTAAATTTGAAATTCCTAAAATCTTAAATGATTTTATTTGCTTTAAAGTTAATTTTTTATAGGATAACGGCAATTTTTTCTAAAAATTTATGGATACGATAAGGACAAAAATTGTTTGGTGCTATTACAGAAAGTTTTCAAAATGCAATCAATAAAATTCGTTTTCAAGATGATGAAAAAGCCTTAAAACGAGCAATTGATGAATTAAAAAAAACACTTTTAAAATCCGATGTCCATTACAAAGTCTTAAAACACTTACTAGAAGAAGTTGAACAAAAAACAAAATTAGCAGGAATCGGAAAAGAAAGCTTTCTGAATGCACTCAAAGAATCACTCAATCATATCCTAACTGCGCCAGGAAACTATGGTTTTATCTTTGCTTCAAAGCCACCTACCATTGTTTTGATGGCAGGATTACAAGGAAGTGGTAAAACAACAACAACAGCAAAATTAGCTAATTATCTCAAAGCCAAACAAAAAAAGGTTTTATTAGCCGCTTGCGATTTACAAAGACTAGCTGCAGTAGAGCAATTAAGACAATTAAGCAATCAAGTGGAAGTTGATTTTTTCTATGAAGAAAATAAAACTCCCATTGAAATCGCTAAAGCTGCCAAAGAAAGAGCCATAGCGGGTCTTTATGATGTTTTATTGGTTGATAGCGCGGGAAGACTAGCTATTGATGAAGCTTTAATGCAAGAATTACAAGCTATTAAAGAAGCGATTAATCCTAATGAAATTTTCTATGTAGTTGATAGCTTAAGTGGGCAAGATGGGGTAAAAAGCGCTGCAACATTCCACGAAAAAATGGGTTTAAGCGGTGTAATTTTAAGCAAATTTGATGGGGATAGCAAAGGAGGAATTGCGCTCTCAATAGCCCAACAGCTTGGAATCCCGCTTCGCTTTATTGGTGTGGGCGAGAAAATACCTGATTTAGAAGTCTTTATCCCTGAACGCATTGTTAGCAGACTTATGGGAGCTGGGGATATTCACTCTCTTGCAGAAAAAACCGCAGCTATCATTAGCGAAAAAGAAGCAAAAGATATTTCCAAAAAAATCAAAAAGGGGAAATTTACCTTTAATGACTTTTTAGCTCAAATGGACAACATCAAAAAAATCGGCTCTATGCAGTCCATACTTTCAATGATTCCTGGACTTTCAAATATGGCAAGCTCACTTAAGGACATTGATTTAGATAATTCCAAAGAAATCAAGCAAATAAGGGCAATGGTTAATTCTATGACACCCAAAGAAAGAGAAAATCCTGATTTGCTCAATGGTAGCAGAAAAAAACGAATTGCATTGGGAGCTGGAGTGGATGTAAGTGATCTCAATCGCTTTTTAAAGCAGTTTGAAAATGCAGCCAAAATGGCAAAGAAATTCTCCGGAAAAGGTGGAATGAATGACCTTATGGCATTGATGAAAGATGCAAGGATGGGCAATCTTAGACGATGACTAAGCTTGTCTAATAAATCTGTCTAAAAGGGAGTTTCTCCCTTTTAGACAGATTTATATCTGTAAAATAAGATTTATTTTATTTAAGGAGTTTGCTTATGGCAACAGTTATTCGCCTAACTAAAATGGGACGCAAGAAAAAACCATTCTATCGAATTGTAGTAACAGATAGTAGAAAAAAAAGAGATGGGGGTTGGATTGAATCAATTGGATATTATAATCCGCTAACAGAACCTTCCACGGTTAAATTTGATGCAGAACGCTTAAAATACTGGGTTAGCGTTGGAGCTAAAATGAGCGAGAGAGTGCAGGCAATCACAAAATAATGATTGAAGATTTTATAGCACTTTATGTCAAAAAGGTTGTTAGCAAACCTGAAAAAATCCAAGTCACCAAAAAAGAATTAGATACTAATTTTTATGAAATAGAAATTATATCTTCAGAGCAAGACATTGGAAGATTAATTGGTAAAGATGGTAAAATGATTGGTGCTATTAAAACTATCATTTCTGGCTCAAAAGCAAAAGATGGCAATTCTTATCGCGTGATTGTAAAAACAGAATAATGCTTCAAAAAAATAAAATACAAAAAGATTGGGTAAGTGTCGCAAAAATAGGTCGAGCTGTCGGTGTAAAAGGTGAAGTCCTTTTACACTTATTAACGGACTTTCCTGAATCATTAAAAAGCGGGAACACTTATTTTACGCAAAATGGTGCTTTAACTATTCAAAACTACAACAAAGAAAACTCTCGCGTGAAATTCTCACAGATTGATTCACCTCAAAAAGCCAAACAAATTACAAATCTAATTCTTTACACAACGCAAGATTCCACAAAAGAACATTGCACTTTAAAAAAAGATGAGTTTTTTTGGTTTGATATTATAGGGAGTAAAATCATAGAAGAAAATGAGATTCTAGGCGAAGTAAGCGAGATAGAGCGCTTGGGAGAAAAAGATTTTTTAATCATAAAAACCGCAGAAGAATTCTGTAAAAATGGTTTGCCAAAAAGCTTTCTAATCCCCTATGAATCGCGCTATATCTTAGAAGTAGAAACAAATCTTAATCCCAAAATCATTCACACTCAACTTTGCAAAGTTATTTTAGAAAATAGCTAATGTATTTTTCTTTTGTTACCCTATTTCCTCATCTTATAAAATCCTATTTTAGCGATTCTATTCTACATCGCGCCATAGAAACCAAAAAAATTTCTATAGATTTTATTAACCCCAGGGATTTTAGTAAAAATCGTTTTTTGAAAGTTGATGATTATCAAATTGGAGGTGGAGCGGGATTAGTGTTAGAGCCTTTTGCGATAAGCGAAGCTTTAGAAAAGCTAAAAAAGTGTGATTCTAAAGCTCACATTATCTTCCTTACACCTTGTGGCAAAACTTTCAACCAAAGAGATTCTAAACGACTTGCAAAAAAAGAACATATTGTTTTAGTTTGCGGACGCTATGAGGGATTTGATGAAAGACTAATTGAGCTTTATGCCGATGAAGTTTTAAGCGTTGGGGATTTTATTCTAACTGGCGGAGAATTAGCCGCTTTATGCCTTTGTGATAGTATTTCAAGACAGATTGATGGAGTGCTTGGAAATAGCCAATCACTCCAAGGTGAGAGCTATGAAGAGTTTTTATTAGAAGCACCCAATTTTGTAAAACCATATATTTTTAAAAATTTAAGTGTCCCTTCAGAGTATTCAAAGGGAAATCATGCTAAAATTCACGATTTAAAATTAAAGGCATCAGAGGCAAAGACAAGATTCCATAGAATTGACCTCTATTGGCAATACAAACAAAGGTTGAAAAATGAGAAATAAATACATTCAGCATTTCGAAGATGCGCAAATAGCAGGAAAAGAGATTCCACAATTTAAAGCAGGTGATACCTTAAGAGTAGGAATTCGTATTTCAGAAGGCGATAAGACAAGGATTCAAAACTTTGAAGGAATCTGTATTTCGTTGCGTGGAGTTGGCACAGGAAAAACTTTTACAATTCGTAAAATTGGAGCTAATGGGGTTGGAGTTGAGAGAATTTTTCCCCTTTACTCAGAAAGTATTGATAGCATTAAAGTGCTTAAAATCGGTCGCGTTAGAAGAGCAAAACTTTACTATCTCCGCACAAGAAGTGGAAAATCTGCAAGAATTAAAGAGATTAGAAAATAATCTCTTTATCCCCCACTCTTTTAAAATCTCTTTATTTTTTAGACATTACGCTGTTTTTGCTTAGCTCAAAAAATAACTCAAAAGCGGAATAGAAACAAAAGAAAACAAAATTCCAAACGCAATAGAACTTACTGCCAAATTACTATCCAGTTTTGCTTTCATAATCATTGCACCTGCTAGCGTCATAGTAGGCATCGCGGATTCTAAAATAGCCACAACAACTCTAGGCTCTAACTCTACTGCCAAAAACTTCAAAAGCAAAATAAAAATTAAAGGCGCTAGTAATGTCTTACACAAAACAACAATAATAGTAGGTTTATAAGCTGTTTTAATAGCACTAAATCCAAGACCAAGACCGATAGCAAAAAGCGCAACTGCTGTTGCAGAATTCCCAAAAACCACAATGGGTTCAAAAATAAATTCTGGCAACACAAAAATCTTGCAAACAAAGCCCAACATCAAAGCAATAAAAGGAGGAAAAAATAAAATCCTTTTAATATTCTCCATCACATTAATCTTTTGATTGCTCGCATAGGAAAGCACAATGGGACCAATAATTGAAATGGGAATTGCTGTTGCCAAAGCATCATAAAAAATAACTTCACTTAAAAATACTTCCCCATACACTCCAGAAACAATAGGAATGCCAACAAAAAGCGTATTGCCAAAACAAGCTAACAAAAACATACTCACCAAAGTGCTTTTTGAAAATTTAAATACTATTCCAAGAATCACCGAAAAAATCGCTGCAAGCATACAAGAGAACAATCCACCAAGAATTAAAACAACAAGATTTAAATCAAAATTAAGATGATAAGTCTTATCAAAAATCAAGCAAGGCAAGGCAAAAAGAATCGCAAAATCCAAAAACATACGCGATTGTTTTTGTTTTAATGCCCCAACTCTTTTTGCTAAATATCCACCAAGCAATAACACAAAAATCGTAAATAACGGAGTGAAAACAAACATTGTAATATCCCAAAAAAAATGTGCAATTATAATTCCAAAAAATTAAAAGAAGCTAAGAAAACAAGAAAGAAAAACTAAATACTTAGATGATTATAAAGGCAAGGATAGGCTTCCCCTATCCTTTATTTAGCAACAATGCTAAAGATTCTGCCACCTCGATTGATTAGCATTCTCTTTGGTTGCCCTTTATAGCGTTTAAGCGCATCGTTAAAGGATTTTAGATCTGAAATACTAAAGCTTTCAATTTGAACAATAATATCCCCCTCTCTAAATCCTAACTCTTCTGCCTTGCTATTTGGTGCCACTTGAGAAATAAAAATCCCTTGAATATTGCTTGGGATTCCATAATTTTCTTTCATTGTTGGCGTTAGTTCTGAAACCTCAAGCCCTTGTATGCTACCTACTTCTTTAGCAACAGATTGCGCAGTAGAAAGTTTAGCTAAAGTGAGTGTTAAATTTTGCTCCTTTTTATCTCTTATAATAGTAAGATTAATTTTGTCTTTAGGACTAAAAGTGCCAATATAATTTTTAAGCTCAGCAGCAGATCTAATAGGTTTTCCATTTACTTTAGTAATCAAATCCCAAACTTTTAAACCACTCTTTTGTGCTGGAGAATCATTTTCAATAGAAATTACAACCGCGCCATTTTGATTCTTATAAACTTCTTTTAAATCTCCACTAATATCTTGAATACTCACACCAAGATAACCACGCTCAATCACGCCATCTTCTATTAAAGCTTTAGAAATTTTCTTTACCATTTCTGATGGAATCGCAAATCCAATACCATGATTTCCACCTGTGCGCGAAAGAATAGCAGTGTTAATTCCAATCAATCCACCACGGCTATCAACCAATGCTCCACCACTATTTCCCGGATTAATAGAAGCATCTGTTTGGATAAAATTCTCATAATCATTAATTCCAATACCACTTTTATTTAGTGCAGAGATAATCCCTTGCGTTACACTCTCACCCACGCCAAAAGGATTCCCAATAGCAAAAACAACATCACCCACTTGCAAATCATCACTTGAAGCAAATTTCAAAAAAGGAAGATTTTTTGCATTAATCTTTACAATTGCCAAATCACTTTTTTCATCTCTACCAATGATCTTTGCTTCATATTCTTTATTAGAATCTGGCAAAGAAACGATAATTTTATCAGCACCCTCAACCACATGATTATTAGTAACAATATAACCATCACTTGAGATAATCACACCACTTCCAAGACTTCGTTCAATTCTATCTTTAGGCACAATCGCCCCAAAAGCATCGCCAAAAAACTGCCGAAAGAATGGATCATTTAAAAGTGGATGTCCTTGAATATTGGCTGCTTTGACCTTTTTTTGTGTAGAAATATTAACAACACCTTTTTTTGCTTCTTTAATTGAATCATAAAAAGAATAAACTTTGTTTTCTGAAATATCAGGAGTTTCTCTAGAAGCAATATTAGGCAGCGTGCTAACTTCAAAAGCAAAAACATTTCCAGCTAACAATGCCCCAAAAAGAAGTGTTTTAATTTTCATTTGTTCTCCTTTGTTAAAATAAAATGTATAAAGAAATTATTACAAAAAATTGTAAATCAACAAATAATCAAAAAAATATTCCCAATCACTTACCAAAAAATAGCAAGACAAATCCTACAAAACAAGCATTTTAAAAAAGCAATAACTTTATTGCTTTAAAAATTTGTAATTTTTCACAAAAACACTAAAGCTTTTTAAAAAAAATCCGATATAATCACATAACCAAACAAGAAAGCATCCGCAAAAAGCTAAATTAGCTCTTTGCTTTTAAATTGCTTTTTTGCTTAAGGGTTAAAATTAAATCAATGCTAAGCCAAGGAAGGCAAAGCAAGACATAAAAGGAGTTTCAAATGGCATTTCAAGTCAATACAAATGTTAATGCATTAAATGCAACTGCACAAAGCACTTTTACACAAAATAGTCTCTCTAGTTCTTTGCAAAAGTTAAGTTCAGGTTTAAGAATCAACTCTGCTAAAGATGATGCTTCAGGTATGGCAATTGCAGATAGTTTGCGCTCTCAAGCAAACACTTTAGGTCAAGCAATCCGTAACGCAAATGATGGTATGGGAATTATCCAAATTGCTGATAAGGCGATGGATGAGCAAGTAAAAATCCTTGACACTATCAAAACAAAAGCAACTCAAGCAGCGCAAGATGGTCAAACCACAACCACAAGAACTGCTATTCAAGCTGACATTAATCGTCTTATTGAATCACTTGATAATATTGCACAAACTACTTCTTATAATGGTTTGTCATTACTTTCTGGTAGCTTTACTAACAAAGAATTCCAAGTGGGAGCATTCTCTAACCAAAGTATTAGAGCCACTATTGGCGCAACAAGTTCAGATAAAATCGGACATGTTAGAAGCGAGACTGTAACTTTTAGTGCTAATACGACTGGTAGTTTTGCTATGAACTTCAAAGTAGGCAATGAAACTATTAATTTGGAAAGTGTTGTAATCTCAACTTCAGCAGGGACAGGTTTGGGTGCTCTAGCAGAAGTAATTAATAAAAACTCTGATACTCTAGGTGGAATTCGTGCAGATTACACCGTTCAAGCCGGTGGAGCAACGGCAGTTGCTGGAGGAAATATTACTAGTTTGACAATCAATGGAATTAGTATTGGTGATATTAATAATATTGCAGCGGGAGATAGTGATAATAGACTTGTTCAAGCTATTAACGCTTACAAAGAAGAAACCGGCGTCCAAGCTTCAATAGCAAGAGATGGTTCATTAGTTCTTACTTCAACAGATGGACGCGCAATTAATATTGATGGAATAGGAGTCTCTGCAGCCGTTGGAATTGGAGCTGGAACAACAACTGGCTCTTTAACTCTCACAAGAGTAGGTGCAACAGATATTAGCTTTAGTGGAATTGGCTCTACTCCAGCAAGTGGAGCAGCACAAGCCACTACAACCCTAAGAGATATCAAAGGAACATTAAGCGCAGATGTTAAATCTGCGGTGGGTGGAAATGCAGGTATTAACTCTGCAAATGCAAACCTAGGATTTGGTGGAACACTTGGAGCGGGAGTTACAACTCTTAAAGGTGCAATGCTAGTAATGGATATTGCAGAATCGGCAATCAAACAACTTGACTCTATCCGATCTGACCTTGGTTCTGTGCAACAACAAATGCAATCAACAGTTAACAACATCACTATCACACAAGTGAATGTTAAATCTGCTGAATCAGGAATTAGAGAAGTTGATTTCGCTAGCGAATCTGCAAACTACTCTAACCTAAATATCCTTGCACAAGCTGGAAGCTATGCAATGAGCCAAGCTAATGCTACACAACAAAATATCTTAAGACTACTTCAATAGTCTCTTAATCAATCTCAAACCCTTTGGGGTTTGGGAAGTTTTATTATTTTCTTTTTAATCAAAACTTCACAATCCTTGATATTGTTCTAATTTTTAACATTCTATGATTTTTACATTACTTAAACAATAACCAAACTATAAAATCACATTCTAAAATGTAATTCCTAGCAATTCCCTTGTAAATTGATAAAGTCTATCTTGCAAATTCACTTTTTGTTCAGCACTTTGAGCAATCATTCTCACAAACGCACTCCCCACAACCACGATTGGCACAATCCCATGCAAAGCATCAATTTGCTCCCTACTATGAATTCCAAATCCCAATGCAATAGGCTTTGTTGTATGTTTTTTCACTCTCTTTATATATTCTAAAAGAGTAGAATCAATTGATGTCCCATCACCTGTAATACCATTTCTCGCAACAACATAAATTAAACTCCCTGTTGCCCTATCAAGCTTCTCCATTCGCTTTGTATCGGTATAAGGCGCAATAAGTGCAATATTCTCTAACCCGTGCTTTTTGCTTAATTCAAAAAGTCTCTCATCATTCTGTAAAGATAAATCCGGCACAATAAGCCCAAAAACTCCGCATTCTTTAGCTTTTTTAAGAAATTTTTCAATACCATAGACAAACAAAATATTGCCATAAGTCATAATCAAAATTTTTGTTTTAATATCCCTTTGCTTAAAGGCTTCATTAAGCCTTTGCAAAAACTCAAATCCCAAATCTGTATTAAATCCATTTTTTAACGATTCTTCACAAGCACTCGCAATCACAACACCATCAGCATTAGGATCAGAAAAGGGAAACTGCACTTCTAAATACTCCGCTCCACCTCGTGCGATTCCAAGTGCTGCTTCTAAACTCTCACCAAAACTAGGGAATGAAGCAACAATATGCCCCATTAGTTTAATGTTTTCTTCTTTCATATTATTGCCCTCTCATCTCTGCAATCTCATTTGCCAAAAACTCACTCCAACGATCTTTTTGCAAGGCTTTTGCGGTAATAAAAATATCCTTATCCCCTCTCCCTGAAACATTTACTAAAATCTTTTTATTCTTGACTTTTTTAGCAATGCTCAAAGCTCCTGCTAAAGCGTGACTTGATTCTAAAGCCGCTATAATCCCTTCATTTCTAGCAAAAAACTTCAAGGCTTCTAAAGCTTCCTTATCACTACTAGAACTAAATTTAACACGCCCTATTTCTTTTAAATGTGCAAGTTGAGGACCAATTCCTGCGTAATCAAGCCCTGCTGAAATTGAATAAGTCTCTAAAAGATTACCATAATTATCGCTTAAAAAATAGCTTTTATAGCCTTGAACAATTCCAAGATGCGCATTTGCATTCCCCATTCTTATGGCGTTTTTCCCTTTTTCCTTACTCATTCCCCCTGCTTCAATTCCTACCAAAGTAACTTCTCGATCCTCTAAATAATGCCTAAAAAATCCCATTGCATTACTTCCACCTCCAACACAAGCCACCATAATATCGGGATTACCTTTAAAAAACTGCTTCGTTTGAGTTTTTAGCTCCTTGCTAATCACGCTTTGAAACTCTCTAACAATATCTGGATAAGGATAAGGTCCTAATGCACTTCCAAGCACATAAAAGGTATTTTTGCTATCTTTACTCCATTCTCTTAATGCTTCATTAACAGCATCTTTAAGTGTTTGTGATCCACTCTCTACACCAATCACTTTAGCACCCAAAAGTTGCATATTAAACACATTAGGAAATTGTCGTTTCACATCCCTACTTCCCATAAAAACTACACATTCCAAGCCAAGCTTTGCACACGCTGCACTCACTGCAAGTCCGTGCTGACCTGCACCTGTTTCTGCGATGATTCTTGTTTTACCCATTTTTTTAGCCAAAAGCACTTGCCCTATAGCGTTATTAATCTTATGCGCACCTGTATTTGCCAAACCTTCAAACTTTAAATAAATCTGATTTTGCAGAATCTTACTAGCATTTTTTGCATAAATTAGGGGTGTTGGACGACCTACAAATTCTGCTAAAAGTTCCTTAAATTCCTTTTGGAACCCCTTAGAAAACAAAAGTTTTTTATAAGCTTTTTCTAATTCTTCTAACGCTGGATACAAAATTTCTGGCACATACTGCCCACCAAAAGCGTGGAAATCACCCTTATCCTCTCCAAAAAACCCTTTTTTTGATTTTAAAAATATTTTTTCTGCCATTTGTTTTCTTTATAATTTTTTGTGCCATTATATCTAATCCAAACTCAAATTTCTTTTTAAAAAAATAATAGTATAATTAAAAATTTAATTTTTAAAACTAATTTTTAAAGAAATGTTATGTTTAAGTTTTTAAATCTCAATCAAAAAGGCTATGATTCGGCTTTGGAATTCTGCAAGATTCCGGCTTCCAAGCTTACACCTTTAATGCTTTGTGAAACTTTCAGTGCTCCTGTATTACTTGAATCGGCATTTTTAAAAAGTGGAAAAGGACGCTTCTCTATTCTTATTTTAGAAGAAGCCTTTAGAGTTACAAAAGATAATCAAGAAACCTCCTTGCTTTTTTTGGATTCTAAGCACATTCTCCCCAAGCAATCTTTTTTGAAAACCTTAGAATCCCTAAGAAACCTTGCTCCAAACCCCAAAGATTCTAGCTTTGATTCTGCACTACCTAGCGATTTACCTTTACCGCTTGGAGGAGTAGGATATTTGGGATATGAATTTTTTAGTGAAATTGAATCGCTTGAGTTTCACAACCCTGCTCTTTATGATTGCTATGACAATGCCTTTATTTTTGGGCGTGATTTTGCTATTTTTGATCACTTTTATGAATCGCTTTATCTCATTAGTGTCGCCTATGATCAAGAGACACAATCCCATAACCTAAAAAATCGCCTTGATAAACTTATCCAAAAGCTAGAAAATATTCAACAAAAACAAGAATCTCCGCAAAATTATCATTCAAAAGTTATTTCTAGCGATAAGCAATCCTATTACACTCATATGGTTACCTTCCTTAAAGATGAAATCTACAAAGGCAATCTCTTGCAATGTGTCCCAAGCCAAAGTATGCAAATACAAAGCAACTTACCACCACTAAAAGCTTATCAGAATCTACGCACTAATAATCCAAGCCCTTATATGTATTATTACAATTTTGGGCATTTTCAAATTATTGGTAGCTCCCCTGAAGTGTTAGTTAAAGTTGAAAAAATTGATGATAAAAAAGCCAAAATCACTCTTCGCCCTATAGCTGGAACTCGCAAAAGAGGAAACAATCAGATTCAAGATTTGCAATTAGAAGAAGAATTAAAAAATAATCCAAAAGAAAATGCTGAACATTTGATGCTCTTAGACTTAGGGCGTAATGATATTGGAAAGGTTGCAATAGGTGGTAGCATAGAAGTTACTCAAGAAAAAGTGATCGAAAAATACGCTAGGGTAATGCACCTTGTCTCTGAAGTAGAGGGCATAATGGATTTACAAATTCATAATAAAAATGATGCTATTTTAGCAACATTTCCTGCTGGAACTGTGAGTGGGGCGCCCAAGATTCAAGCTATTAAAACCATCGAATCTTTAGAAGAACACAAAAGAGCCATTTATTCTGGAGCCATTGGATATTTTACACAAGATGGCGATATGAATTTTGCAATCGCTATCCGAACTGCAGTTTATCAAAAAGGCATTTATTATCTCCAAGCTGGTGCAGGGATTGTTTATGATTCTATCCCCAAAGAAGAATATTTAGAAACCAAAAATAAAATGCTATCTTTAGTGGAAGCCATTATGGAAGAAAATAATGCAAACTAATCCAACACAAAAAGACTTACTTGCCCCTAAAGACACAAAGGAAGTGCTATGATTTTACTCATTGATAATTATGATTCTTTTACTTATAATATTTATCAAGCCTTTAGTCGCTTTAACTATCCCATTAAAGTTTTAAGAAATGATCAAACTAGCTTAGAAGAAATCCAATCACTTAACCCAAGCTACATCATTATAGGACCTGGTCCAAAATCCCCCAAAGATGCAGGAATTAGTATCCAAATTGTGCAACACTTTAAAGGAATCTATCCAATTTTAGGAATCTGCCTTGGGCACCAAGCTATCTTAAGCGCTTTTGGAGTTGAAATCAAAAATGCCAAAAATATTGTGCATGGGAAAGTTGAACCACTCATTCACAATGCCAAAGGGATCTTCCGCCATATTAGTCAAAAAACTCCCATCGCGCGTTATCATTCTCTTGTGGGCAAAAAAGAAGAGATTCCAGATTGTTTTTTGATTAGCGGAATGAGTGAAGATGGCGAAGTTATGGCAGTTGAGCATAAACAATATCATCTTGTAGGATTGCAATTCCACCCTGAATCCATTGGCACAAAAGAAGGCATTAAAATGCTACTTAACTTTTTGCATTACACAAGAGAGCCAATCCCCACAAAAGACTATCTCAAAAAAGTCCTTCACCAGAAATCTCTCAATTTTCAAGAAAGCTATAATCTAATGGATGAACTCACTGAAGGCAACTTAAGTGATGCGCAAATTGGAAGTATTTTAACTAGCCTGGAAATTAAAGGCATTGATGAGTATGAATTAGCAGGTTTTGCATCTGTGCTTAAAAAGAAAGCTGTTAAACTCAACTTAAAAGATAATTTTGACATTCGTTTTGATATGGTCGGCACAGGGGGAAGTGAGGCAAAAACTTTTAATGTCTCCACAACAGCTGCTTTGCTTCTTGCCACACAAGCCCAAAAATCAAACTTTGGAATCATTAAACACGGCAATAGAGCGGTTACTTCTAAAAGTGGTTCGGCTGATTTATTAAATGCACTTGGCATTAATGTCAATATGGATTTTAGCAATGTTAAAACCATTTATGAAAATCTCCACATTACCTTTTTATTTGCCCAAAAATTCCATTCTGCAATGCGTTTTGCAGCCAATGCTCGCTCCTCACTTGGATTTAAAACTGCTTTTAATCTCATAGGTCCCCTAAGCAATCCAAGTCCAATAACCCACCAACTTATCGGAGTTTTTGATAAATCTTACACTGAAATTATGGCAAAAGCCTTAGCAATTTTAGGTGTAAAACGAGCAATGGTTGTGAGCGGACTTGATGGTTATGATGAAATCTCACTTTGTGCGCCAACACAAATTACAGAGTTACAAAACGGAAGCATTAAAACCTATATTTTTAATCCCATTGAAGTGGGATTAGACTTTGTCAATCATTCACTCTTGCAAGGCGGAGATAGTCAAGAAAATTTACAAATCACACTGGATATTTTTAATGCCAAACCCTCTCCCAAGCTTGATTTAGTTGCTTTAAATATGGGCGCTGCATTATACCTTTGCAATCAAGCTCAAAATATCAAAGAAGGTTTTTTTAAAGCCAAAGAAATCATTCAAAGCAAGGAAGTTTTCTCTCTTTTAGAATCTTTTAAAATCCTAAGCAATCAATGCCCCACAAAGGATTAATGATGATTCCAACCATCCTTAAAAAAATTCTCCAAACAAAAGCCAAATATCCCATTTTAAAAACTACAAGAACAGCTAAACTCACTCCCCCAAAGTTTAGCTTTCCTTTTTTGATTACCGAGATTAAAAGAGCTAGTCCTTCAGCAGGGGATATTGGAGCGATAAACAGCCCAAAAGATCTAGCTCAAAGCTATCTTGATGGTGGGGCTGGTGCGATTTCTGTCTTATGCGAAAAAGATTTCTTTAAAGGCAATTTAGAGGATTTAAAAGAGACAAAACTAAGCCACGAAAATGCTACCATACTACGCAAAGACTTCATTACTAAGCTTGAGCAAATTCAAGAATCTTATGATTTTGGTGCGGATATGGTGCTTTTAATCGCCGCTATTTTTATTGGCAACAATAATGAAAATGGGGGTTTTGCAAGACTTAAGCAACTTTATGAAGAATCTTTAAGGCTTGGCTTAACCCCATTAATAGAAGTCCATAATGCCAAAGAAGTTGATTTTATCACTCCACTTCAAGCAACTCTTATTGGCATCAATTCACGCGATTTACACACTTTTACCATTAATAAAATCCAAGCTTACAATCTCTTAAACTACATTCAAAAAACAAATCCACAAAGTAAAATCATCTTTGAATCTTCCATTGAATGTAGTTTTGATGGCTTTGTAGTAGGAAATATTGGCTTTGATGGAATCTTGTGTGGCAGTTATCTTGTGCGCGATTCTACACCCGCACAGACCCTAAAACACCTAAAGAGTGCAATTATTAGCGGAAAACAATCGCCCAATGGTTTTTATCGCAATGTTTTTAAACTCCTTGATTCCAAGCAAGGCTTTTTGAAAATCTGTGGAATCACTTCTAGCAAAGATGCGCTAATGTGCGCTAAAGCTTTAGAATCAAACCTAAACTCACCCCTAGAAAAAATTGCAGCACTAGGATTTATTTTAGTTAAAGATTCTCCCCGATTTACCAACCCAGAAACTATCAAAGAAATCGCCAAAAGTTTGCAAGCTCATCCAAAAATTCTTAAAATTGCTGTGGTTAAAGATGACCAAGAAATGATGCAAATAGCTATTAATCTCTACAAAGAGGGCATTATTGATGCTTTGCAACTCCATGGAGTAAGCCAAAAAAGCTTTGGTGGCATAAATTTAAAAGAAGCAAATTTTGCATTTTATGAAGCTTGGAATGTGGAGAAAGCAGAGGATTTGGGCGATTTTATAAGCCCTTTTGTATTGCTAGATTCCAAAAGCACTCTAGGGGGTGGAAGTGGCAAAAATATTGCGCTTAACACATTAAAATCACTCCAAGAAAAAACTAGTTGCTATCTCTGTGTAGCTGGTGGAGTGGGAATCTCAAATATTCAAGATTTAAGAAAAATCGGAGTTAAAATGTTTGATGTTAATTCTAGTCTAGAATCAACTACAGGTAAAAAGGATCAGCAAAAAATCTCTGAATTCTTAAAAGCCTTTGTGCTATAAAAAACAATCTTGATTTTATTTTAAAGATTTTAAACTTATAAAATTTATGTTAAAATGATAGTTTGGAATTCAATTTTTGAGGCTATATAATGAAAACACTCACGCTTGCAAGCATCTATGAAACCCAAGGTCATCGTTATGAAGCCGCTCAAATTTATAAAACTATCTTGCAAGAAAACCCCAATAACACTGAAGCAAAAGTGGCGCTAAAGCGCCTAACAAGTAATCGCAAAAGCTATGGCAAAGCTGATGAGAATATGCTTAATCTTTTTATCCAAATGGATTCTAAAATTGAATTTAATGAATTTGAAAGGTGGTTATTGCAATTATGGAATTAAAAGAGGCAATTTTAAAAACTCTAGCAGAGATTGACTTAGATGCAGAATCTACAATTTCACTTGAAGAAAAGCCAGAAAGAGATGCTCTTTTAGATATTATAGCAGCCGAAGAAGCAAAAAAAGAATCACCCACAACTCCTGCTTCTTATGAAAGAAAAATCCAAAAGCTTGATTTAAAAAACCACAAAGAACTTAAGGAACTTCTTATTAAGTGTTATTCTGAAGAAGAAAAATTTTTAAATAATCTACAAGATAGGATTCTTGTCTTATTTGAAGGGTTGCAATCACCCAATAATCGAAATATTGAAGAAAAAGTTGATATGATTCTTAACTTTTTAGAATTTACTTTAGCCATCATCGATGAAAAAAAGAATCAAAAATGAAAAAAATTTTTTCATTTACTTTTGATTTACTCTATTATTTTATAATTTCATTGTCTCAAGCGGGATGGCTTGAGATACAAATGTTCCGCACAACATTAGTTAGAGTTTTTCATCCGTTTCTCCTTTGTGAAGAGAATTTATTTTTAATTAGAGATATTTATTCTAGTGGGTGTTTTCCTGAATTTTTATTCAACCCCCTAAAATACCCAATCCTCCTTTTTGTAAGGAAAACACCATGCTAGAAATTTTAATGATTGAGGATGACTTAGAATTAGCAACTATTCTTAGCGAATACCTCAAAGCCCATGATATTAATGTAACAAACTATGATGAACCCTATACGGGTATGAGTGCAATTAACACTCGACATTTTGACCTCCTTCTTTTAGATTTAACACTCCCTAACCTAGATGGGCTTGAGGTTTGCAAGAAAGTTGCTAAAGAAAAGCACATCCCCATTATCATCTCTTCTGCTAGACACGATATAGATGATCGAGTCTTAGGATTAGAATATGGTGCGGATGACTACATACCAAAACCCTATGATCCAAAAGAACTTGTAGCGCGAATCCATAGTGTTTTACGCCGATATAAAACAACTAAAGAACCTAATTCTACCGAAATCATTTGCCCTCCTTTCTTGCTTAACAAAAGTAGTCGAGAAATTTTTCTTAACAATACTCCACTAGATTTAACCAAAGCAGAATACGAGATTTTAAGCTTTATGATAGAAAACAAAAATCAAGCATTAACGCGCGATTCTATTGCAGCACATTCTGATTCAATTAGTCCAGATAGCACCAACAAAAGCATTGATGTGATTATGGGCAGATTACGCGCTAAGATTGAAAAGAAAGGCAAAAAGTATATTTTTTCTATTCGCGGAATCGGTTACAAATTCCAAACTAAAGACAATGAATAAAAACTCAATCATCGTAAAGATTACTATTCTTTTTTTAATTGCCATTATCGGCTTAAGTGCTTTTTCTTATTATTTTATTCGTGAAGAAATCGACAAAAAAACCTATGAAAATCAACTCAAATACACTCAATTCCTAGCTACCATCAATCAACTTGTGCGCTTTGGGGGCAACATTGCCTTGATTGAAAAATACCTTGATGAATTGGCTTTAGTCCAAATTGACAACACAGAATTTCTCAAGCGCTTTGAGAATCATATTTCACCAAATTTTAACCAAGGAGTGATTGTAAAAATTATCAAAGAAAAAAAAGGGATTTATTTGTTTTTACAAACCCCAAATGGTTGGCGAGTTTATGGAGATATTCATTTTAATAGGCTTTTTAACTACTATATCATTACTTTTATTGCTTTTATTATCGTTGTTTTTCTTTTTGTGCTTGTTATTCGCAGTCTCTTACCTCTCAAAACACTCCAAAAGGAAATAAGAAAATTTGCCAATGGACAAACAGACATTCATTGCAAAATCAATCAAAATGATGAAATTGGAGAATTAGCGCAAGAATTTGATAATGCCGTTAAAAAAATCAATGCCCTAAACCAATCTAGACATCTCTTTTTGCGCTCCATTATGCACGAGCTAAAAACCCCTATCACCAAAGGAAGAATTACTGCTGAAATGATTGATAACACACTTTATAAAGAGCGTTTGTGTTCAGTGTTTGAGCGACTTAATTCGCTAATTAATGAGTTTGCAAAAATTGAAGAATTAAGCTCTCGCAATTACTGCCTCAATAAATGCAATATCTCACTTAAGGAAGTTTTGGATAAAGTTTTTGAAATGCTACTTTTAGACAAAGAACAAATTTCCACACTTTTTATCTTTCCCAAAGAAGAATGTTTTTTATATGCCGATTTTGAAATGATTGCCCTAGTAATTAAAAATCTCATTGATAATGCTATTAAATATAAAACACAAGGACAAATTGAAATCTATATTCAAGACAAAAATTTAGGAATCAAAAACTATGGAATGCCACTACCTTATAGTTTGCAAGATCACTCTAAGCCTTTTTTTAAAGATTCTAAATCCAATACAAGTGGCTTAGGGCTTGGGATTTATATCATCAAAAGCACCCTAGAATCACAAGGATTAGAATTAGAATATTTTTACAAAGAAAATCAGAATAATTTTATAGTAAAAGGGGTAATATCCCATAAAACTTTAAAAGGATAATTATGTTCAAGCGATTAAGACGTATGCGACTAAACCCAAACATTCGAGAAATGCTAACACAAACAACCTTGCATAAAAAAGATTTTATCTATCCGCTTTTTATCACGCATGGTAAAAATATCAGAAATCCAATAGAATCTATGCCAGATGTTTTTCAGCTTAGCATTGATGAAGCCCTAAAAGAGTGTGAGGCTCTACAAAATCTTGGGATTTTTTCAATCATTCTTTTTGGGATTCCAAAAATCAAAGATAGCATCGGTAGCGAAGCCCTAAGCCCAGAAGGAATTATCGCACAAGCCACAAGAGCCATTAAAGAAAAATTTCCTAATATGCTAGTTTGTGTTGATTTATGTTTTTGTGAATACACCGATCACGGACATTGCGGAATCTTAAACCCAAAACTTAATTCTGTTGATAATGATTTAACCCTAGAAATCCTTAATCAACAAGCCTTGATACTAGCCCAAAGTGGTGCTGATCTAATCGCGCCTAGTGCTATGATGGATGGAATGATAGTAAGTTTGCGAACTATGCTTGATACTAATGGTTTTAATCACATTCCTTTAATGAGTTATTCTACGAAATTTGCAAGTGGCTATTATGGACCTTTTAGAGATGTGGCACAAAGCACTCCAAGTTTTGGCGATCGAAAAAGTTATCAACAAAACCCTGCAAATCGTCGTGAAGCGATTCTAGAAAGCCTAGAAGATGAGGCGCAAGGCGCGGATATTTTAATGGTTAAACCTGCCCTAGCCTATTTGGATATTGTAAGAGATATCCGAGAGCAAACCTTGTTACCACTAGCTGTTTATAATGTAAGTGGCGAATACGCTATGTTAAAGTTTGCACAAAAAGCAGGAATTATAGATTATGAGCGCGTTTTACTAGAAACAATGATTAGCTTTAAACGCGCTGGAGCAGATATTATCATCACCTATCACGCCAAAGAAATTGCTAATCTAATCTAAACAAAACTAGGGCTTTAGCGCCCTTTTACCCTTGCAATCCCCTATTCAACCCTAAAAAGAAATCTCTTTTATACAATTTAGATTCTACAAATAAAATCTCTCACAACTCCTAAAATAATATTCCCTCCCCTTATAAGAAAATTCCAAACTATAAGCATGCAACATCAATCGCTCTGCCCCAAAATATTCTTTTCTTTTCTGTGCACAAAGTCCAAAATCTCGATTTTCTTCTATAAATTCACTATCCAAATATTCTCTACTCTGCCAATCCTCACAACCATAAAGCGGATCGCCCAAAATCGGAAAACCAATAGAAAAAAGATGAACTCTAATCTGATGCGTTCTGCCTGTTATAGGATAAACTTTTAGCAAAGTATTCTCCCCAAACTCCCCCAAAATTTCAAACTCACTTTTTGCATCTCTAAACCCCAAAAGCCTAGAATCTTTTCTTAGATTCTGCCCTAAAAACACAGAGCGCACACTTAAATCTCCGCCCTTTTCTTGCAAACTAAGTGGCATCAAAAGGCAAAAATCTCCAAAAATCTTGCTAGTTTTACGCATTTTCCCTTTAATAAGCGCTAGATATTTCTTTTTTATGCGATTATTGGCAAACAATTCCCCTAGCTCAACAATACTCTTTTTATGTTTTCCTACCAAAACTAAACCACTTGTTTCTTTGTCGATTCGGTGTATCAAAGAAGCTTCAACCCCAAAATATTCACGCACCTCATCAATCAAGCTATGATGAAAAAACCTTCCTTTTGGGTGAATTAACATTTGAGCAGGTTTGTTAAAAAGAGCAAAATCTTCATTTTCATAAATAGGTTTAAGCCCAATAGAATTGGGCTTAAAAATCCAAACTTCGACTTCCCTTTCTAAGATTTTATTTTTCTCATTATTACCCAGAATCTTGCCTTCATAAACAACTCTGCCCTTATTAATATAGCTTTGAGCTTGTGCCATATTTAAATTAAATTGTTGCATTAAAAACAAATAAGCTTTAATGGGAGTTTGAAAATAAAATTTTTGCTTTATAAAGGGCATTTTGCAACTTTTAAGTGGTCTTATGTTAGGATATTGTAGCATATTTTTAAAGGATTTATAATGGTAGAGCGATACGCAAGAGAAGAGATGAAAAAACTTTGGGATATGAATGCGAAATATTCCGCGTGGCTAGAGGTAGAAAAGGCATTGGTTAAGGGGTGGAATACATTAGGACTTATTCCTGATTGCGATTGTAAAAAAATTTGTGAGAATGCGAAGTTTGATATTGCAAGAATTGATGAGATAGAAGCGGTTACTAAGCACGATCTTATTGCTTTTACTACAAGCGTTGCAGAATCTCTAGGCGAAGAATCGCGATGGTTTCATTATGGAATCACCTCTAGTGATACGATTGATACCGCTGTGGCTTTGCAAATGCGCGATTCGCTAAAGATCATCATTGAAGATGTGAAGGCATTGCGTGAAGTGATAAAAAAACGCGCTTATGAACACAAAGATACGCTTATGGTGGGGCGAAGTCACGGAATTCACGGCGAACCTATCACTTTTGGCTTAGTGTGTGCGATATGGTATGATGAGATAGGGCGACACTTGCAGAGTTTAGAATCTACCTTGGAGGTGATTAGCGTAGGCAAGATAAGCGGTGCAATGGGGAATCTCGCCCACACTCCTATAGAGCTCGAAGAGCTTGTATGTGCTAATCTAGGGCTAAAGGCTGCTCCAGCAAGTAATCAAGTTATCCAAAGAGATCGATACGCACGGCTTATGACTGATTTGGCGCTTTTAGCAAGTAGTTGTGAAAAAATTGCTGTTGAAATTAGACATTTGCAACGCACCGAAGTGTATGAGGCAGAGGAGTATTTTAGCCAAGGACAAAAAGGAAGTAGTGCAATGCCACACAAACGCAATCCTGTTTTGTCTGAAAACATCACAGGGCTTTGTCGCGTGATACGCAGTTTTGCACTACCGGCTATGGAAAATGTCGCATTGTGGCACGAGCGAGATATTAGCCACTCAAGTGTGGAGCGATTTATTTTACCTGATGGTTTTATTACGACGGATTTTATGCTTGCGCGCCTTACAAGCTTGATTGATAAGCTTGTCGTGTATCCTAAAAATATGCTAAAAAATCTTAATCTTACAGGTGGCTTAGTTTTTTCTCAAAGAATCTTGCTAGAGCTTCCAAAATGCGGTGTAAGTCGCGAAGATGCTTATAAGATTGTGCAAAGAAATGCGATGAAAGTATGGCAGAGCTTACAAGAGGGGCAACCTGCGCTTAATGCAAAGGGTGAATCGCTTTATTTGCAATATCTTTTGGCAGATTCTGAACTTGTGGGACTTCTTAGCAAGAATGGTGGCAATGGAGAGCAGATTATCCGCGATTGCTTTGAGTTTGCCTACTATACAAAAAATGTGGATTCTATCTTTAAAAGGGTGTTTGGGTAAATCATCGCAGGAGGATTTTATGATAGCAAATGGCATTGGTGGTTCAAATACAAAAACGGGATTAATTTTTGAAGGAAAGGTAGATTTGGCTACCTTTTTATCCAGGCAGAATGGATACAGGATTGATTCTGATAGACAAGTATATTATTGCGATGAATTAGTAGCACAAATTTTTAAAAAAAATGAATTTTATAAGTTTTTAGAAAAACGTCAAGTAGATTGGAAAAAGATTGTTTCTAAAAGGCTTTTGCCAGATGATAGCATCTATGTTATTATCAATAACACATTTTTTGTTATTGAATGTAAATTTCAGCAGGTCGCAGGTTCTGTTGATGAAAAATTACAAACTTGCGATTTTAAGAAAAAGCAGTATCAAAAACTTTTATCTAGCCTTAATATGGAAGTGGAATATATATATTTATTAAGTAATTGGTTCCAAAAACCAGAATATAGAGATGTGTTGGATTATATTATTAGTGTGAATTGTAGGTATTACTTTGAATATATTCCCTTACAAGTTTTTGGCTTGCCAATTCCTATGGATTCTTAAGGGCATAAAATGACCGCTGAATTTCGCACATCAAAACCAATTTTTGCAAGCATAGATTCTAGCTTTAGTCTTTATCAAGGTGATTGTAACGAGCTTTTACCCCAGATGAGAGAAAAATTTGATTTAATCTTTGCCGATCCTCCATACTTCTTGTCAAATGATGGTTTGAGTATCCAAAATGGTAAAATTGCAAGCGTGAATAAGGGGGAATGGGATAGAGGTAATGAAATTGAAGACATTGATAATTTTAATATGAAATGGATTGCTAATGCAAAAACTGCCTTAAAATCTACGGGCAGTATTATGATAAGTGGAACCTATCATAATATTTTTTCACTTGGGAGAGCACTACAAAAGCTTGATTTCAAGATTTTAAATATTATCACTTGGCAAAAAACTAATCCTCCACCAAACTTTAGCTGTCGTTATCTAACGCATTCTACTGAGCAAATTATATGGGCAAGAAAAAGCCATAAACATAAGCATACCTTTAATTATGAGTTTCTAAAAGCCTTAAATGGTGGTAAGCAAATGCGTGATGTATGGAGCTTTCCAGCCATTGCTCCTTGGGAAAAAAGTTGTGGAAAACATCCTACTCAAAAACCCTTAGCGTTGTTGGTTCGATTACTGCTTATGTCAAGCAATGAAAATTCTCTCATTTGCGATCCTTTTTCAGGATCTAGCACTACAGGAATTGCAGCAAATCTTTTAAATAGAAAATTTGTTGGCATAGAACAAGAAAGCGAGTTTATAGAAATTTCTGTTAAAAGAAAAAAAGAACTAGAACATTATACAGAAAGCATAGAATCTAAAATCAAGGATTTGGCATTCTACAAAAAAACTTTGCTTTAAGTATTTGATAATGTTGGATCTGATAAACACCAAACTCACCATTGATGGCTTAGAATTACTCCAAAGTTTGGGGGATTGTAGCATTGATTTATGTTTTTTTGATCCACAATATCGTGGTGTGCTAGATAAAATGCGCTATGGCAATGAGGGTGAGCGACAAAAGGGGCGTAGTGTCTTGGTGCAAATGTCTGAATCAACGATTATACATTTTATCCAAGAAATTAGCCGAGTTTTAAAGCCTAGTCGCTATCTTATGCTATGGATTGATAAATTTCATCTGTGTGAGGGCGTGAGACCTTGGCTAGATTCTACATCTTTAGAGATTGTGGATCTTATCACTTGGGATAAAATGAAAATGGGTATGGGCTACCGCACAAGAAAACAAAGCGAATATCTACTTATCGTGCAAAAAAAGCCTATTAAAGCAAGGGGGACTTGGAAACTCCATAATATCCGCGATGTGTGTAGCGAAAAAATTCCACAAAACGAGCTAAAAGCACACCCTCATAGCAAACCAAAAACCTTACAAAAAACCCTTATAGAATCTTGCACCAATATCGGAGATTTAGTGTGCGATCCAGCAGCAGGAAGCTTTAGTGTGCTAGAGTGCTGCAAGGAATTAGGGAGAAATTTTATAGGGACAAATCTCACTACAAAATAAGCTTAAATATTAAAATTTAAGCCTTAATTTTTTCTTCTTTTTTAAAAAACGCATATTTTCCTCCACCCATAAAAAACAAGGCAAGGCAAGGCAAAATATACAAGAGTTGATGTTCAATAACCCAACCACCATAAGAATCAAGCGCAAAAATCTCAAATCCATAGACCAAATAAATAGCCATAACCATCGTAAAAGCAACAAGCAAAGCTGCAATTCGCACTTGGTAGCCTACAAGTATCAAAAGGGGCGCCAAAACTTCTCCAACATAAACTCCATATGCCATAATCCCAGGTAATCCTTTTGATTCCAGCATACCCACATAAATATCTGCACCACTAAATATTTTAAACACACCATGAAACAGCATAAGCCCACCCACACAAAGTCTTAAAAGCAATTTTGCTAAATCAGGATTCAACATCATAAAATTCTCCTTACGACAATATTCATTAAACTTAAAATTATAGCATTTATCCCTACAAAAACTACCCTATCTTGCAAATTATAATTATTCTAATATTAATAGAACCAAGTATCTTGACTTAGAGTAACTCTCATCTTTTATAATACAATTATCAAAATCAATTAACACGACAAAAAGCTAATTCAACCAAAGCAATAATCTCTTTGAGATTTAATTGATTCACATTAATTAATAGACAAGGAAAATAACTATGCAATCAACAATAATGCAATATGTAACCCTAAACAACGGAATAAAAATGCCAATTTTAGGATTTGGCACATACTCTATCAATGACAGCCATACAATTTTGAAAGCCATTAGCTATGGATATCGCCTCTTTGATACGGCGCAAATGTATGGAAATGAGCACAAAGTCGGCACAGCAATAAGAGAAGCTATTGATAAAATGGGAATCAAACGAGAAGATTTCTTTATTACAACTAAGCTATCTAACAATATGAATTTTCAAGAAGCAAAAAAGGGGATAGAGACTAGCCTTAAATCTCTAAATTCTAGCTATATTGATTTAATCTTAATCCATGAGCCCTATCCAAAAGCCAAAGAAATGTATAAAGCCATGGAAACTTATTATAAAGAAGGAAAACTCAAAGCTATTGGAATCTCTAACTTTACACTCCACGCTTTTAAAGAGTTTATCAAAACCTGCGAGATACCTCCTGCAATCAATCAATGTGAGACACATATCTATTATCAACAAGCAGCATTGCTTCAAACAATGAAACCCTATGGAACAATTTTAGAATCTTGGAGTCCTTTTATAGCAGGTAAAGTCTCAAAAAATAAAAATGGTTTTTTTAATGATTCTGCCTTAGAAAAAATCGCCCACAAATACAACAAGAGCATAGCACAAATTGTCTTTCGTTTTTTTACACAACAAGGCATTGTGACTATTCCAAAGGCATCCAAAAAGGAACATATGCAAGAAAATATAGATATTTTCAATTTTAATTTAACTAAAGAGGAAATAAAAACTATCAAAACATTCGATAAAAACGCGACACAATTTAGCTGGGGATATCAATAAAGCCAAAAAGTAATTTTATAATATTTTTAAAATTTTAGTGCTTTTCTCTTGACTTAGAGTAACTCTCATCTTTTATAATACTTTTTTAGAATCAAAAAATATTGAAAATGCATTTTTTAGCACAAACTTTGTTGTATAGATTCTGTCATTTTATTTTGCAAGTTTATTTTGGAGGTTTATATGAATCACCTATTCTTTAAAATATTTCTTTTAGGAATACTTTCAATCTTAGGAGATGCAGCTATGGCACAAGCAAACACACAAACACAATGGGATAAAACCTTTCCCAAAAGCAATAATGTAGAAATACAAAAGGTTACTTTCAAAAATCGCTATGGTATTACTTTAGTTGGAGATCTCTATATACCCAAAAATATATCAAAAGATGCAAAACTTCCTGCCATTGCAGTTAGTGGTCCATTTGGAGCAGTCAAAGAACAAGCTTCTGGATTATATGCACAAACCTTAAGCGAACAAGGCTTTATTACTTTGGCATTTGATCCATCTTTTACAGGTGAAAGTGCTCTAGAAAACAAAAACTTACCTCAAAATGTCGCTTCACCTGATATTAATACAGAAGATTTTAGTGCTGCTGTGGATTTTCTATCTAACTATTTAAAAGTGGATTCTAACAAAATAGGTATTTTAGGAATCTGTGGCTTTGGTGGATTTGCCCTTAATGCCGCAGCTATAGATACACGAATCAAAGCAACAGTAACTTCTACAATGTATGATATGACAAGAGTCAATGCAAAAGGCTATAATGACTCAATAGATTCAAAAGCAAGACTAGAACTCAAAAGAACGCTTAATGAACAACGCACAAAAGATTTCAAAAACAACACTTATGCAAAAGCAATAGGTTTGCCTGAAAAATTAAATGGAGATGAACCGCAATTCATTCAAGATTATTATAACTATTACAAAAATAAAGAGAGAGGTTTCCACCCTCGTTCCATTAATTCAAATGGCAATTGGAATCTCACTTCCTCACTTTCCCTTATTAATATGCCCATTTTAGCATATAGCGATGAGATTAATACCCCTGTATTAATGATTCACGGCGATAGAGCACATAGCAGATATTTCACTGAAGATGCATTCAAAAAACTCAAAGGAGACAATAAGGAACTAATGATTATTAAAGATGCCAATCATGTTGATTTATATGACAATCTAGACAAAATCCCTTTTGCTAAAATCACAGAATTTTTTAAAGAGAATTTGCAGTGAGATTAGTGAGATTTGGGTATCTTTTTGGAATATTATGTCTTTGTTTTGTCTATGCTGATTCTACCTATATTCAAGGAAACAAAATGATCATTACAATGGAAATTATCAATGAGACTAAACAAAAAGAGAAAACTTTATACATTGAATTAGAAGAAAATGTCGCTTCAAAGGAATTCATTAAACAACTTCCTTTGGAGTTAGAATTTAGTGATTACGCAAACAAAGAAAAGGTAGCTCATTTACCATACAACCTAAGTGTTAAAAATACGCCAAATTATAATCCACAAATTGGAGATTTTTTCTACTTTTCTCCATGGGGAAACATTGGGATTTTTTATGGCAAACAACCACCCTTTAATGGTTTAGTCTATCTTGGCAAGATTTTACAATCTAACTTGGGAGAAAATGAAATAGAAACTTTAAGAGAAATAAAGCAAGATTTCAAAGCAATCATCAAAGCAAAATAATGCTTATTGATTGCTTTGTTGATTCTTAAAATGCTTCAATGATAACTCTCTAATTTTTTGAAAAATTTCGTCAAAATCCACACCATAAGCCCTACAATCACCAATAGTTGTAAAAAAGTTTGTATCCCCAACATAACGCGGCAACAAATGTAAATGAATATGCTCTGGAATCCCTGCTCCACCTGCTTGCTCTAAATTCATACCCAAATTAATCCCTTGAGCACCAAATTCTTTAAGCAGACCAATCCCTTTTCTTGCACATTTTTGCAAATTTAACCACAAATATTCTTCTAAAAATTCCGGAGAATGCGTATGAAAATGTGGAACAATCAAAAAATGTCCTGGAGTATAGGGGAATTTATTCATCACGCAAAACAAACTCTCATCACGATAAAAAACACGATTCTGCAAATCCAAATGAGGAGTTTGAGAAATGTTACAAAAGATGCAACCTTCCTTTTGCTTTTCCCTAAAATATCCACTCCTCCAAGGCGCGTATAAATGCTCCATTATTTCCCCTAAATATAACTTGGTGCATCATTGGCAAAAAGAATTAAATCTCCAGCCATTGTTGCGGATTTTAAAATATTTTCCATATTTATCTTATCTTTTAAAATAATTTTTTGTGGTCTATGAATATGCTCTTTTAATACCTTAGAATTAAGTTCTCCTGTAATAATTACTATATCAAACACTCTATCAATAGCCTCTGCCAAAGCAATATTGTTCTCCTTAGAACTCTCCACTAACCCAGGAGTAACAATAACCCTTCTACCATCATACAAAGAAGAAAGTCTAATGGCTTCTAACATTCCATCTAAATTTCCGTTATAGCTATCATCTAAAATCATTTTATCATTAACTATAACTTTACTTAGGCGATGGCTAACCCCTTCCATTCGACAAACTTGTCTAATGATTTTTTCACTTGAGATTCCAAAATCCCTTGCAACTTGAATCGCCGCGCTAATATTTGCAACATTAAAAGCACCTAGAATCTTAGTTTCAAAATCCATTTTTTCACCATTATAAATCAAAGAAAAACTAGTCCCCTCCAAAGTTGCATCAACATTGGAAATATTTTGAGGATACCAAGTTATATCACCATAAAAATTTTGTGGCGGTGTATTGTCTTTATAATTATAAACTTTTTGTAAATTTGGGCTTTGAAGAATTTCATATTTTGCTTTATAAATATTATCCAAACTTTTAAAATACTCAATATGAGCTGGACCAATTTTGCCTATCACTGCAATTTGTGGATTGATTAAATCCACAATTTCCTTAATATCTCCAATTCTCCTTGCTCCTGCCTCTACAATATAAATATCTGTTAAAGAGGAAAGGTTTTGATTAATGTCTGCTATAATTCCTGTTAAAGTATTGACACTTCTTGGAGTGGCATAGACTTTAAACTCATCTTGCAAAACCTGCACCAAGAAATTCTTTAAGCTTGTTTTGCCATAACTTCCTGTAACAGCGATAATAGTAAGATTTGGCATACTTTTTAAAGTTTCTATGGCAATCTTTTTATAACGACTAAGTAAAATCCCCTCTACCAAAGAAGACAAAAATACAGAAATAATCAAAGGCAAAAGATACACAACACGCATCAAAGGAGAAGATTCGCTTCCAAAAAGCAAAAGCTCATTAAAAAGAACAAAAATCAAATAAAGTCCAAAAAATCGCAAAACTCTCCCAGTTAGCACCAATCCTTTACTTAGGCGTAATGCCCAAATAATTAATACAAAAATATATAAATAAAAACCAAAATAAAAATAAACATTTTCTGGGATAAAAACAAAATAAAGCACCGGCACTAAAAAATAAAAAAAGTGCCATCGCTGCTTATGATGCTTAAACAAAACGCGTGAAAGCCTATAATGATACCATTGAAGGTTAATAATCACATAATATCCAAGCGCAATGAGAAAAACCCATCGACTCATCATCATAAAAACATCAATATTCTGCAAAAACAATCCTTACTTTATAAAATTACACAATTTTAACAAAATAAAAATAAATATGATCTCAAATTGATTTTGCTTTAAGATAGAGTTCTTCAATTTTTTGGGCTTGTTTTAAGAAAAAATAGTGATCTCCTGCTAAAGAAAAAAAATATGATTTTTTTATTAAGCTGTGAATCTTCTCTCCACAATCCAAAGGAGTAATATTATCTTCTTTGCCCCAAAAAATAAAGGCTTGATTCTTGAAATTTTCAAAAATTCCACTAAAGTCCTCATCCACAACCTTTTTAAAAGTCTCATACATTACTTGGCTCATTCCAGATACATCACGCGACCGCAGAATCTGGCTAAATATTTGACCCAAAGCTGGAGAAATCTGGTTTAGCTTTTTACTTAGTGCAATTTTCATTCGCACTTTTAGGCTTTTTTTCTTTAAGATTCCCGCGCTACTTAACAAAATCAATTCTTTTGGATTTAATAAAACCCCAACTTTTCCCCCAAAACTATGTCCAACTATACTAAATTCATCTATTTTCATTTCATTTAATAAAATGCTTAAAATTGCCGCATAATCTTTTGTATCCAAACTAAATGGAGGATTTTTTGATTTCCCAAATCCAGGCATATCAATATATAAATGCCGAAATTCCTTAAAACTCTCAAAAAAAACTTGCTTCATCAAAGCCTTATTAGATCCCCAACCATGCAAAAAAATCAAAGTTTTTGGCAGATGAAAATTCGCAATCTCAAAAGAAATATCAAAGTTTTGATTCTTGTAAAGAATACTTTTTTGCGCCACTATTTGCCCTTTGCAAATTGAATTTTATGTAAAAATTCATAGCCCACTTTAATTTCTCTTGGTTTGGGTAAATTTCTACTTAACTCTTCTAGGGTACTTCTAAAATCTACAAAAAGATAATTAGCCAAACTTCCAGGTATCGGATTAATCTCATTGAGGAAGCATTGATTATCTTTAACAAAAAAATCACATCGTATTAATGCGCCATCAAACAAATTTCCATAAATCTTGGTAAAATTTTCTTGCAAGGTTTGTTTTAATGATTCTGGTATCTCTGCTTCTTTGGCGCTCTCTGTGCGTGAAAAATCCAAATATTTTTTCTCAAAATCTAAAAATTCTTTTTTTTGTGGCTCTTCGACAAAAGAAAAGCGCATTCCCTCTTTGCTTTTATAGCCGGCAATATTATATTCTTTAATGCCACCAATAAAGGGCTCTATGATAACCTTATCATCATATTCAAAAGCCTCTTGTATTGCATATTCCAATTCTTTTTCTTCATAAACAACAGAAATACCTATGGAGCTTCCAAGTCTTGCAGGCTTGATAATAAGCGGAAAAGGCAAGGTGATTTTAGGAATAGAATCTTTATGTGCAATTTGATAATCCAAACTTAAAACTCCGCATTCTTCAGCCAACATTTTAGTAAGCTCTTTATCAAAACTTAAAACACACGCTGGATTTCTAGGACCAATGTAATTGATTCTATAAAAATCAAGCAAAGAAGCCACTCCACCATCTTCACCATCACCGCCATGAATCAAATTCACCACAACAGGCAAAGGGAGCTTTTTTTCGCCCCATAATGTTTTTTGGTAAAATCCTCCGTTTTTGGGGTAGATTCTTGGCGCTTTTAAATACTCTTTGGAACTAAAAAATTTAGATTGCATCTTATCTTTTGGTATCAAATAAAAAGTATGCATATCATCTAAAAAAATAAAATGTTCCACATTGCCTAAAAGCTTTTTTAAAGCAATGGCGCTTACAATACTAATTTCGTGCTCATAAGAGCTTCCACCAAATAAAAAACAAAAATTCAAAATCCTATCCTCTATACCGCTAAATTTTTATAAAATCATACCAAAATTTTAATACTCCTACTAATCTCACACTATCTTTTTAGGAATTGTTGGTTGTAAATGCACCAAAATCTCATAAGGAATCGTCCCAAAAGCCTCCGCCCAAGGACTTACATCTTCAAAAATACACAATTCATCACTATCCCCCTGAATACTCAAGCAATCCATAGAAGACCTTGGATAAATTTTAAATCCCTCTTTTGTTTTTAATTCCATTCCTTCCTTTAACCTAAAAAGACCATCTCCATAACCCACATCATAACTAGATACAAAAGTATCTTCTTTTGTCTCTGAGGCACCACCATAGCCGATTCTACTCCCTTTTTTTAAAAAATAAGTGCTGATTTTTTTAGCCCATAAAGAGGCAATGGGTTTTACATTTAATCCACAAAATCTAGCATCTTGACACAAATAACCATAAAAGGCAATTCCAATTCGAAACAAGTCATCTTGCAATTCTAAAGGCAGACTTTCATTATATCTAACCGCCCTCAAAGCCCCAGAAGAGGAAAAAAAATGAAAACGCGGCTTTTTAAGTGAATATTGATTGCATAATTCCAAAATCTTTTTTTTAACCATCAAAAATTCATCATTTTGTGTATAAAATTCACTACCAAAGTCATCTCCAAAGCCATTGTGGCTAAAAACACCTATTAGCTCCAAATCTTTTTGTATAATAATTTCAAATGCTTTGTTTAGCTGTTGCGGACAAATGCCATTGCGATTCATTCCTGAATTAATCTCTAATTCAATCTTGGTATGCTTAGGATAATGCTCCAAAGCTTCTAAACTCGCTACACAAAAATAGATATTATCCCTTTTTAAACATTCCTGCAAAGCTTCTTTATCCTCTAAACTTTGTGGATAAAGTATTGTGATATGCCAAAACATTGCAGCAATCTTTAAGGCTTCTTTAGCATTTTTTACAAAACAAGTAGTGATTTTAGCTTCTTTTGCAAGTTTTGCTATTTCCTCTAGCCCATGTCCATAGGCATTGTCTTTTAGAACAATTGCGATTTTATGGATATTTTCTTGCCCTATAAACTGAGCGATTTGATGATAATTAGAAAAAAAATGTTGAGAATCAATCTGTAGATATGCCATATCTTATCCCCAAAAGCAAGGGGATAAAACTATGGTTTTGGAAGTTTTGAAATGTAATCTGATACCGCTTCGATATCCGCATCTGTAAATTTAAAGTTTTTCATATTTGCATACATAATTTGCTTAGCACCACCATTATCAGCAGTCCCAGCAGCATAGCCTTTTAATTGTGTAATAAGTTCAGCCTTATCCATGCCACCAATTTTAACATCACCTTTGCTCCCAGGCGCTACTCTTTCTCCATTCACACCATGACAGGCAATACATTTTTTATAAAGTGTTGCACCATCAGCTGCCATCAAATAACCTGTTGCTAATACAAGACTTAGTAAAATCTTTTTCATAAATTTACTCCTCTATCAAAAATTACTTTGCAATCATATCTTTTTTTTATAAAATGAACATAAAATTTGCAAATTAATTATTTCATTTTTACGATAATGTTAAATTGTTTAAATAAAATTTGAAATCCATATACGAGATAAAAGTTAGAATAAAAAATTATAGTAATATAAAGAATGAAGTGGTGGCTTGAGGCGGAATCGAACCACCGACACGGAGATTTTCAGTCTCCTGCTCTACCGACTGAGCTATCAAGCCTTTTAAGAAAGGAAATTATATAATTTTTTATTTAATTTTTTCTTAAAAACAAGCCTAATGTCTTTAAAAAATCCAAAACATTATAAAATACATTAAGCATTAGTGCTTAATGTATTCATAGTAAAAAAATTTTTGCGTTTCTTTAGCGCTTTGATTTTTGTTTTAAAATCCTGTATCCAAGCCACATCAAAAAAACAACAACAAAGATGCTAACCCAAGTTTCATCTAGCCCAACAGGCTTACTAAAGTCAAAAAAGCCTTCAAACATTATCGTCCTTCCAAAACCTTTTGGCATCGCCCACAAGGCTCATCAGCTTTTTGTGAGATAAACTGCCAACATCTAGGGCATTTATGTCCTTGCGCTCTTAGAATCTTATAATTTTCGCCTCCAAAGGTAAATTCTGCTAACACCTCACCCTTTGTTTCATTCCTCACATTGCTTACCATAAGCCATAGATTTAACTCTGCAAATTCAATCTTTTTTTGTGGAACAGACAAATCCACTTCCAAAGTAGATTTGATTTTCGCATCTTTTTTAAGTATATCAATCTGTTCTAAAAACACTCCACGCAATTCAAGCAATTCATCAAAATTTAAATGCAAACCCTCAAAACTTGGCAATGGTGTATAAAGAATCTCAAAAACATCTCCGCCCTTTGTAATTCCACAAGATTCTAAAACTGCCTTACTTTGTGTGTGGCTTAGAGCTTCATTAATTGTATAGGTAAAAATTGGCGCTAAAAGCCCAAAGAGCCTACCACAAATCAATGCCATTACACTTTGAGAAGCTCTGCGTTCTTTGGAGGAAAGGGCATTACAATATAAATTATCCTTACAAATATCCAAATAAATTCCACTAAGCTCAGTGTTAAGGAAATAAGTTAATTCTTGAATCGCTTTTGAAAATTCATACTCGCCAAAAAGTGTATTTACTCTCTCAAAACACTCTCTAGCACTTTTTAAAATCCACAAATCAATGGGGTTAAAACTTGTAACTTCCAAACTCTCTAAGCCATTAGTATTAGCCAGTAAAAATCGGATAGTATTGCGAATCTTTCTGTAATTCTCTCCCACTTGTTTTAAGATATTGTTAGAGATTCTTTGATCATTTTGATAATCACTCATTGCAACCCAAAGTCGCAAAATCTCACTGCCAAACTCTTTTAAAACTTCTTTGGGAACAATGACATTACCCTTAGATTTACTCATTTTCTCGCCCTTCTCATCCATTGTAAAACCATGGGTTACAATCGCTTTATAAGGCGCTCTTTCATTAACTGCACAACTAACCAATAAGGAACTATGGAACCAACCCCTATGCTGATCACTTCCTTCCAAATACAAACTTGCAGGATAGCCACCACTTTTATATAGATTACTTTGTAAGACTGCTTTCCAAGTGCTTCCACTATCAAACCAAACATCTAAAATATGATAGATTTTTTCAAAATACTCAGAATCTTTTTGATATTTTTGCGGCAATAAATCCTTAACTTCCTTATTCCACCACGCATCACAGCCCTCTTTTTCAAAAATTTCTGCAACAAAATCTAAAACTTCACTCTCTAATAGCACCTCTCCGCTACGCTTATCTTTAAAAAAGGCAATAGGCACACCCCAATCTCTTTGCCTTGAAATACACCAATCAGGACGATTCTCAATCATTGTTCTAATTCTGTTTCTACCATGATCGGGGAAAAATTTTGTTTTATCAATTTCAGCCAATGCTACTTCTCGCAAAGTTTTTCCTTCCTTATTAAAAGGCTCATCCATCACAATAAACCACTGCTGAGTTGCCCTAAAAATAATAGGCTGATGAGAACGCCAACAATGGGGATAAGAATGTCTAATCTTAGTATGTCTTAGCAAATTTTTTCCCAATAATTCAAAGATTCTTGGGTGTGTATCAAAGACAAATTTTCCCACAAATTCATCAGGATTGAAAAATAATTTTTCTCTAATTAAGGTTTCATCATAGCAGCCTTTATCATCAACAGGCATTAACATAGGCAAATCATATTTTAATCCAATAAAATAGTCATCTTCTCCGTGTCCAGGGGCAGTATGGACACAACCACTTCCCTCACCACTTGCGACATGTTCTCCTAAAATAATTTTAGAATCTCTACCATTTAATGGATTGATAGCGTGAGTATTTTCTAAAATATACGCTTCAAAAGTTTTTAAAACTTTGTTTTCTACCACATTAAGTGCTGATAGTTTCTCAACTTCTGAATGCAACACAATTTTTCCATCACTAGTTAGCGCATAGGTTTCCTTTGGGTTTAGCGCAATACCACTGTTAGCAGGAAGCGTCCAAGGAGTCGTAGTCCAAATCACACAATAAGCTTGATCTAATCCTGCTTCTTTAGCGCCAATAGTAGCTAATGCATCTTCCTTTAATGCAAAGGCAACAAAAACCGAATCACTTTCTTTTTCTTCATATTCCACTTCTGCTTCTGCTAAAGCCGTCTGACAAGCCCAGCTCCAATAAACAGGCTTACTGCGCTCCTTTAATAATCCCTTTTTAGCCACTTCGCAAAGAGCTTTATAAATCTCTGATTCAAAAGCAAAATCCATTGTCTTATAAGGATTTTCAAAATCACCCAAGATTCCAAGTTCTAAAAACTCTTTTTTTTGTATCTCCACAAACTCTTGTGCATGTTTGCGACAAAGCTCTCTAATCTTGCCTTTAGATAGAGAATCTTTTTTTTCTTTACCTAGCTTCTTTTCCACTTGTTGCTCAATAGGCAACCCATGGCAATCCCAACCTGGTGTATAAAAAATCTTTTTACCCTGAAAATAATGATACTTATTGATAATATCTTTTAAGATTTTATTTAATGCGTGTCCAATATGCAAATGTCCATTAGCATAAGGTGGTCCATCATGTAGATTAAAGCTTTCTTTAGCATTTTCTCTATTTTTCAAAATTCTCTCATAATACTCACTCTTGCCCCATTCTTGATAAATTTTAGGCTCATTTTGAGGCAGATTTCCTCTCATTGGAAAAGTCGTGTTAGGTAGCTCTAAAGTATCCTTATAATCCATTACATTCCCTTAAAAATAAAAATTCTTGGGATTTTACTCCAAATTGCATTAAACAAGGATTATTCTATAAACTAATTACCTTGTTAAAGTCTTTTTAACCATTTTTTTACTAGACTTCAGGTTATGAAAAAAGTCCTATCTTCAAAAATCTCTCTTAGCTTTTTTGCTTTGATTCTTGTTGCTTTAATATTGGCAATCTTAATATTCTCTCCCATAGGGAATTATTTTATCAAAAATGCCATTTTAGCAAAGCTTGAAACACACACTCAAATGCAGTGGAAAAGCCGTAGCTTCAAACTCACGCCAAGCACTATCGCGCTAGAATTTAGCTCCCAAGATGACAAACTCGAACTTTTTTTAAAAGGCGATTATTCACTTTTTTTGCGAACACTAAAAGGGGATTTTTATATTAACTCTAAAGGCTTTCAAACCCTTTTTAATAACAAAACCCTATCTTTTGGAGATAATCAATGGATTGAAGGAAATTTTGAAGGAAATTTTAACCACTACACACTTTATGCCTCAAGCAATCTCTTTCTTTCTCACAGCAATTTAACAGCCACACTTCACTATTTATCACCACAAACTATTAGTCTTAATCTTACCAATGGATCATTAGCTTCCCTTTTAGAAATTTTAAATGAAAAGCCCTATGGTGATGGAATCATTTCTTTAAATGCTAATTTTACTCATCTGCAAAAATCCTTTGATGGCACTTTGGATTTGGAAATTGAAGGGGGTAAATTAGATAAGAATCTTTTTTTATCTGAATTTAACCTAGAAATTCCAAACACAAGCTTTATGGGAAAACTTGAATCAACTCTACAACAAAATACTCTAACACATTATTTAAAAATCTATTCTACTATCGGCGATGCCTTTATTAAGGGAGCTACTAATATCCACTCTCTTGCAACTAACACAAATTTTAATATTAATCTCACTAGTCTCTCCCCCCTTTCACCTTTTTTTAAAATTCCACTCAATGGATCTTTTGATGCCAAGGGAATTGCTAAGGGAGATTTTAAAAATATGCTTTTAGATGGAGAAATACAGCTTTCTAGCTCTCCTCTTAATTATAATCTCAACCTAAGAGATCTTAAGCCAAAAACTCTCAAAATCTCTTCAAAGAATCTAAAAGCTCAATCTCTTTTGTTGCTTTTTAACAAAAATCCCTATTTTGAGGGCAATGTTGATTTAGAAGTGGATTTGCGAGATTTCTCACAAGGAATTTCAGGTATTATTTCACTTAACAGCCAAAATCTCTTTATTAATAGCCCTCTTTTAGAAGAAAAAACACAAATTGGATTCCCATCAACTAAATTTACTTTTCATTCACAAATTGAACTTGCTAATGGAAGTGGCATTGTTAATTATCTCTTAGAATCTAATTTCTTAAAACTTCAAGCACAAAAAGGTAATTTAACTTTAAAGCCTTTAAAATTTGAATTCCCAACCACACTAGAAGTTGCCAAACTTCAAAATCTTTCATATCGCAATAAAACTGCCCTTCAAGGCTCTTTAATCACTCAAGGCATTCACACAAAAGATTCTTTTGAACTCCAAGGCACCCTTCATTATAATCAAAACCAAAATCCTTTTTCACTTATGCTAACTCCACAAAACTTTACACTTAGAATCCAGCAAATCCCCTCTAGTCAAATTTATACTCTTTTTGATCAAGCTCCACGCTATTTTAGTGGAATAGGTAATTTTAGCCTTAATAACAATCTTGTTGATCAAATTAATAATATTAATTTTGATATTCACAGCCTTTCATTCCAAACAACGCCGCTACTCCAAGAACTCCAAAGAAAAAGCAAACAAAACTTCGCAAAAGAAAATTTTAATGGTTATATTTATAACACTATTTTGCAAGATGAGATTCTCCAAAGCCGAACCTCTTTGCAATCTAAGCATTTTAAAATTCAATCTCAAAAAATCACCACTAATCTTAACACAAAAGAAATCCAAGGAGATTTCACCATTCAAACCAAAACCAAAGAATCAAAATACACAATCTATGGCAAAACTTCTCATCCAAAAATTAAATCAATAAATTAAACAAAACACTTAAAATTACTTTCATTTAAATTCACTTTTATCTCTTTTTTGTTTAAATTCCGTATTTATTTTACCTACTAAGGCAAATACTATGGAAGATCTAAAACAAACCTATCCTGATTCGATCCCCTATCACCAAGGCGGAAAACTCGAAGTTATTCCAAGAACTAAAGTGGAAAATGAGCACGATTTATCTCTTGCTTATTCCCCAGGCGTGGCAGTGCCTTGCAAAGAGATACAAAAAGATCCTAATTTAGCTTATGACTATACTTCAAAAGGTAATCTTGTTGCTGTTATTTCAAATGGCACTGCTGTTTTGGGATTAGGTAATATTGGCGCTATCGCAGGAAAGCCAGTTATGGAAGGAAAAGCGGTTTTGTTCAAAAAATTTGCCGACATTAATGCCTTTGATATAGAAATTGATGAAACTAATCCTGATAGATTCATTGAAATTGTTAGAGCCATTGCCCCTACTTTTGGTGGAATTAATTTAGAAGACATTAAAGCGCCTGAATGTTTTTATATTGAAAATCGCCTCAAAGAGATTCTTGATATTCCTATTATGCACGATGATCAACACGGAACTGCAATTATTTCAGCAGCAGGGATTATCAATGGCGCAAAAATTGCCAACAAGAATATTGCAGATTTAAAAGTGGTTGTTTTAGGAGCAGGAGGTGCGGCGATTGCTTGTGCAAAAATCGCACAAAAGCTTGGTGTAAAAGAAATTATTATGTTTGATAGCAAAGGTGCTATCACCACTCACCGCAAAGATTCTCTTAATGGCTTCAAAAAAGATTTTATCGTTGATAAAAAAATCGACACTTACAAAGAAGCTTTAGATGGCGCTGATGTTGTGCTTGGCTTATCAAGAGGTGATATTTTAAGCGCAAAAGACATAGAGGGAATGAACAAAGATCCGATGATCTTTGTTATGAGCAATCCAACCCCAGAAATCGAACCCAAACTTATAAAAGAGGTGCGCCCTGATGCGATTATTGCCACAGGAAGAAGCGATTATCCCAATCAAATCAATAATGTTTTAGGTTTCCCCTATATTTTTAAAGGTGCGCTCAAAGCACACGCAAAAAGCATTAATGAATCAATGAAACTTGCTGCTGCTAATGCCCTAGCACAACTTGCACAAGAAGAGATACCACCAGCTCTAAAAATAGAACTTGAAAAGATTCACCAAAGAAAATTTGAATTTGGCAAAGAATACATTATCCCCTCCCCTTTTGATTGGAGACTCAAAGAATTTGTCTCTAATGCTGTAGCACAAGCTGCTATTGATAGTGGCGTTGCAAGAATCAAGGCTTTGTAATGGAAGAATTTGAATACAAACTTGTAATGTTTGGATTTAGTGCTTTATGTGAAGATTTAGAGGAAGTCCAAAGGCGACTTTCTCTCTACCCCAAAGAGCGCTATGAACTTGAAAATGGCGAAGAATGTTTTTTAATCAATCTAAAGACTAAAGAGCAATTTCCTATCATTTTAGAAAATAATCGTTTCATCATCTTAAAAACTCCAAAAAATCTAGCTTAAAACTTATTTTTAAGCCTTTTTAGCTACAATTCCATCCCTCCAAATAAAGAGTCTTTTTAAATAAATATTACTAAGGAAAAAATTATGAAAAAAGTTTTATTATTAATGAGTGGAGGAATTGATTCAAGCTATTGTGCCTATTTATTACAAAAACAAGGTTATAGCGTTTATGGAATTTATCTTAAACTCCACAACAAAGAAGAAAAGCACGATTACTATACTAAAAATATTGAAAAATGCACACAATCCCTCAATATTCCTTATCAAATCGTTGATGAAAGAGAACTTTTCAAAAAAAGCGTTTATGATTATTTTGTTGATTCTTATAAAAAGGGCTTAACTCCCAATCCTTGCGCAATGTGCAACCCCAATGTAAAGTTTAATATCGCTTTTAAGCTTGCAGAAGATTTGGGCTGTGATTTTGTAGCAACAGGACATTATGCTCAAATTAAAAACGGCAGAATCGCTCAAGCTGTCGATACTCACAAAGATCAAAGTTATTTTCTCTTTGGCTTAAAACCAGAATGGATTTCAAGAATCATCTTTCCCTTGGGCGATAAAAAGAAAGAGGAAATCAAGCCTATTGCTTTAAAAGAACTGCCTTGGCTTGGGACCTTAGAGACTTACAAAGATTCTCAAGAAATTTGCTTTGTTGAAAATTCTTACATTGATATTTTAAAAAAACATCACAAAACCGAGCAAAAAGGGGATGTCCTTGATTCTAAAGGCAATAAAATTGGCACTCACAAAGGCTATATGCAATACACCATTGGCAAACGCAAAGGCTTCACCATTAAGGGTGCGCTCACTCCTCATTATGTGCTAAAAATTAATCCACAAGACAATACCATTATCGCAGGTAGCAAAGAAGAACTAGCAACCAACAAGGTCCAAGCTCTTAATCTCTCACTGCCCAAAGAATGGTTTCAAGACAATAAGGTTTTTGATTGCGAAGTAAAAATCCGCTACAAAAGCCATAAGATTCCTGCTCAAATTATACTAACAAATAATGGTAATCAAGATATTATCACAGCCAATCTCAAAGAATCTGCCTATGGCATAGCCAATGGTCAAGCCTTGGTTTTATATGATGGCAATGAAGTTTTAGGTGGTGGATTTATTGAGGAATTTTAACCCAATAAATCCTTTTGTATATTTGTTTCAACTTTTCACACTATCTTATCTAAAAATAGCCAAATTATCTAAGAAATAGAATTATAATTACAATCTTTTTCTTTGTTTTAAAGTTATAGGGGTATAATTTGCAAATATCAACATAAGAAGGAACAAAATGAAAAACAGAATCGCAGTTGCAACAGACTTCTCACAAAAAAGCCTAATGGCACTCACCAAAGCTATCTATTTAGCCAAAAAACTTCAATACACTTTAGATATTATACATGTCGTCGAGTATTCTATATTTCACAATCCCAAAAAAGACAAAAAGGCAGGAAAAGAAGCCTTAGCAAAATTTCTTACAAGCCATTTCCCAAATCCAGAAGTTGAAATGCAACAATTCTGTTATGTAGGCACAATCTACAAAGAAATCAATCGGCATATTAAAGATCGAGAATGTCGTTTATTATGCGTAGGTGCAACAGGAGAAACCCAACATTTAACCGATATTTTACTAGGTTCTGTCACAAAGCAAATTATCAAAAAATCACCCATTCCAGTTTTAGTAGCCAAAAATGAAACACTACCTGATTACACCAATATTTTTTCGCCCACAGACTTTAGCGAATCTTCTAGTAAGCTTGCCAAAGTTGCTAAAAAATTCTTCCCTACAGCACATCTCATTTTCTACCACATGATTAGTCGCCCTTTTGAAATCCGCCTTGGGCATTATGGCGCAAATGATGAGCAGATCTCAAACTTCAACCAAAATGCAGAAAATAAAACCAAAGAATTAGCCAAGAAATTTCTCAAAAATTTCTCTGAACACAAAAATGAAGTCGTGCTTGATAGCGGTATTCTTTCTTATACTAGACTTCTAAGTGTCGCTGAAAACAAAAATGCTTCACTCATTGCTCTTCCTACTAGCGGAAAAGTAAGTTTTTTCGCATTAGATGTTTTGGAAAACTCCAAGATTGATGTTTTTATTTGGAAACTTTAAGTTTTATGGGTAGATGAAAAATCTCTGCCCTCCACTCTTTCTTAATCACAAAGAACGCCTTGCTTTTTTTCTTTTTTTGCTTGGTGTGTTAATTTGCACATTAGGCTATAAATATTATCAATTCCACACCCTAAAATCCCAAAAATTTCCCCAAATTCAAGCTAGTGTTATTTTGCAATACCAAAAAACAAAAGGACAAAAACGCTACTTTGTTTTGAAGTTAAAAAGCGACTTTGGGACATTTTACACAACTTCTTGGGAGGATTTAAAAAACCTAAAAAATAAAAAAGTCTCTTTAAAGCTTATCTTAGAAAAAGTTAATTTTTGGGATTTTATCAAAGGCTTTTATGCACCAAGTTTTCAACTTGCCTTACTGCAAGAAGAAGACTTTAGAAAGCCTCTTAGAGATTTTATTTTACAACAGCACCAAACGCTTTTAATGGGAGAATACTATCTCTCGCTTTTTTTATCTGATCCCTTGCCGCTGCCTTGGAGAGAACTAGCTCAAAGCTATGGAATCGCACATATTTTTGCCATTTCTGGCTATCATACTGGAATCCTAAGTGCTTTGGGATTTTTAATCTTAGGCTGGATTTACACTCCCTTGCACAAACACTATTTCCCCTATCGGAATCGCTATTTTGATTTAGGCGTTATTGTTTTGTCTTTGCTAATTGGGTATTATTTTCTGCTCACACAATCTCCCTCTTATCTTAGGGCTTTAGCTATGTCTTGCATTGCATTTTTTTTGCTTTTTAGGGGCTTGGATATTTTGCGATTAGAATCATTTTTTTGGAGCATTGCAATCCTTCTTGCCTTTTTTCCTTCTTTGATTTTTTCAATCGGATTTTATTTTTCCTGTCTTGGAGTTTTGTATATTTTTTTATTTTTTAAATACTTTAAAATCCCGCATTCTTTTTTACAAAAATTTCTTTATGGTGCTCTTCTTAATATCTCCACCTTTTTTCTTATGGGCATTGTGGTTTATTATTTCTTTCCGCCTTTTTCTCCACTCTCCCTTAGCTCAATCCTGCTTACTCCACTTTTTAGCTTGTATTATCCTTTTGTTTTTATTGCACATTTTATTGGTTTTGGAGGATTGCTTGATTCTGTGCTTTTGTGGTGGGTTAGCCTAAAAACACACACGATTATTTTACAACCTAACTTTTATCTTTTTATATTTTGCAATCTCCTAACGATTCTAGCCATTTTCTACCGCTATGCCTTTTTTGCACTTTTTTTGCTTAATTTTATTTATTATTTATATGGCATTATTTCGTATTTTAAAATATTATAAGATTCAATTTTTGGAGACAAAAAATATTGACTACCAAAACAAAAATCAATAAAGCTTCAAGCAAGTGAATTTTTGATAGCATAGCACACAATACTTTAGTGTTTTTGTCTAAAATTCACAGATGTAAAAGCATTGAGTTTTTTAAATTAATCATGTTTTGCAAACACAAGGGGTAAAAATGAAAAAGGTATTTATTTTATTTTGTATGTTAGTTAGTTTAGCTTTTGCTTCTGATAGCTCATTTGATGAAGTGCTAGCAAAAGCCAAACAGGGAGATGCTGAGGCTCAAAATAATCTAGGTGTTATGTATGCAAATGGACAAGCCGTAAGACAAGATTATAAAAAGGCATTTGAGTGGTATAGCAAGGCAGCTAATCAGGGAGTTGCTAAGGCTCAATATAATCTAGGTGTTATGTATGATGGGGGATATGGCGTAAAGCAAGATTATAAAAAGGCAGTTGAATGGTATAGTAAGGCAGCTAATCAGGGAGATGCTAGTGCTCAATATAATCTAGGTGTTATGTATGCAAAGGGACAAGGCGTAAGACAAGATTTAAAAAAGGCAAAAGAATATTTTGGTCTTTCTTGTGACTCTGGATTTCAACTTGGTTGTGATGCATATAGGGAATTAAATGAGCGAGGAATATAAAAAGAGAGATAAACTCTCTTTTGTTTATATTGCAATTTCCTAACGATTCTAGCTATTTTCTACCGCTATGCCTTTTTTTCACTTTTTTTGCTTAATTTTATTTATTATTTATATGGCATTATTTTGTATTTTAAAATATTATAAGATTCAATTTTTACACATTAAAAAATTCTATTTGGTTTTTTTTCTAAAATCGGTTAAAATTCCTAGATTATTTTAACCATACAAAGGAAGATTGTGAATGAATTAATTTCAAAAATTAGCAAAGGGATTTTTGCTATTTTGCCCTTTTTATTGCTATTTTGGATTTTTTCTTTTGTTTATGACTTTTGCGCTGCGATTTTTTATTCTATTTTTGGAATCACTAATGCAAATTTAGCCGTTACGCTTTTTATCTTCGCAATTAGTCTTGCTTTGCTCTATTATATTGGGCGTTTGGTGGATAAAAATAAGGAATTTTTACTCATTAGGATAACAGAAATCATCATCGGCAAAATTCCTGTCGTCAAAAGCATTTATTCTGGAATCAAAGAAGTTTTAAATATTTTTTCTGGAAAAAATAAAGAGGGTTATTTGGGTGTAGCCTATGTTGATGTAGGAAATATGGAGCTTATGGGATTTATCACCAAAGAAGATGGGGAGCATTACTGGGTTTTTATCCCCACTACTCCCAATCCCACTTCAGGCTTTATCCTAAGAATCCACAAAAATAATATAAGAATGTCAGATTTATCAGTCAGCGATGGTTTTAAAAAGATTATTTCTTTGGGAGTTAAGTAGTGTTGCAAAAAATAAAAGACTTTAGCGAACTTGTCATGTTTCAGCATAGCATTTTTTCTATGCCCTTTATTTTCATTGCAATGCTAACTGCTGCACAGGGCTGGTTTGGCTGGAAACTGCTTGCATTTGGTGTAATTGCAAGCATTAGTGCAAGGAATTTTGCAATGGCATTTAATCGCTATGCAGATAGAAAGTTTGATAGCACAAATCCACGCACCAAGAACCGCCCAAGTGTAGATGGCAGAATCTCGCCTTTTGCGATGCTTATTTTTATTTTAACGAACGCGTTAATTTTTATTTTTATGGGTTGGCTTATTAATCCTTTGTGTTTTTATCTTTCTTTTCCGATTCTGCTTATTTTAGCAAGCTATTCTTTGATGAAGCGATTAACCTCAGCAGCACATTTGGTTTTAGGACTTTCACTTGGATTAGCACCTATTGCTGGGGTAGCTGCTGTTAGTGGAGAGATTCCACTATGGAGCGTTTGGCTTTGCTGTGGTGTTTTATTTTGGGTGGCAGGATTTGATTTGCTTTATGCCCTGCAAGATATTGAACACGATAAAAAAGAAGGCTTATATTCTATCCCAAGTGCTTTTGGGGTGCAAAATACACTTTGGATTTCGAGGTTTTTTCATCTTTTAACACTATTTTTTTGGGCATTATATATTATTAGTTCAGATTCTGGTGTTTTTATGTGGATTGGACTTTTGGTTTCAACAATAGCGCTTGGTTATGAACAATTCCTAGTTTCAAGGAATTTTCAAAATATCCCCAAGGCTTTTTTTGTTGTCAATGGTTATTTAGGAATCGTATTTTTTGGTTTTTGTATTTTAGATTTGATTTTTAGGAATTAAAATGGAAAAAAGTCGCTTAATTAATACCGCTCTTAAAATTCATTATGACACTGCACACAGCAATGCAGAAGAGTTTGCCATTGAATTTAATAAACTCACTCAAAGTGATGAAGATCCAATAGGAGAATGGTTGCGTTTAATGCGCGCCAAAAAGGGAAACTTTGACAATGAAAACACGATTGTTTTAGAGCTTTTGGTTGAAATTTATCGCAAGATTGAATTATTAGAACACAAGATTCAAGGCGAGACTAAAACTTATGTTCCTTTAAGTAATGAAGGGTTAATTACCACCATTGGACATAGTTGCTTTAGAATAAAGGATTCTACTTTACAAGAAAATACACTTTATTATGGTAGAGTAGAATTGCCCACTTTCCCCACTCGCATTATTCCTATTTATTTTATTTTTAACACAAATTTAGCATTGGTAGAAAAAATTCACGCACGCGATGAAAATGAATGGGATAGTTATGTTGCTTCAAAAGAAAGGGCACTTATTCGCTCTATTAGATCCAGCAAAGGGGTTAATAATGCTTAATGATGAAAATATTATGCTTTGGATTGTGATTGGAATTGCAGCGGTTTTTATCCTTTTTGCGCTTTATCTTTACTTTAAAGAAAGAGAAAATACTAAGCGTTTTAATCGCTATGGACATTCTATCGAAGAACTAAACAAAGAAGTCTATCGCCTACAAAAAAAGTTAAAAGATTATGAGAATCACTTAGAAAAATTTCAACAATCGCTCAAACAGCAAATCTATCAAGAAACACGCTTAGAGATGAAAAATGTCCTTGATTCCAATCTTTTTGCACAAATCTCTCCACTCAAATCCACCTTACAAACACTTCAAGAAGAATGGAGGGATTACCAAGAAAAAATAGACAATAAAACAATTATTTTAGAAGAGAGAATTAAAGAGTTTGCCTACACTCCAAGCAATCCAACCAACATTGATGAGGGAAGGATTATTTCAATGTATAAAGATGGTTGGAGTGTTGATTCAATTGCTAAAGAATTACGAGTTGGCAAGGGTGAAGTAGAATTCACTTTAAAATTTGCTAATTTAGATTAAAAAGGATTTTAATGCTATTACGCGTTCCTGCCACAAGTGCTAATTTAGGACCAGGATTTGATAGCTTAGGACTTGCTTTAGAGCTTTATAACTATTTTAGCTTAAAGCCCTCCAAGTTTGCTTCTATCCAAATCCATGGAGAAGGTTCTAAAAATCCAAAATTACGAATTGATAATGTTTTTGTTAAGATTTTTAATGAGCAACTTAAAAAACTTATTGGACAGACCATTCCTTTTAAATTCACTTTTGAAAATTCAATCCCTATTTCAAGGGGTTTAGGAAGCAGTTCAGCTGTTATTATTGGTGCTATTAGTGCTGCTTTTAAAGTCGCACAAATTCCACTAGATAAGCAAAAGATTCTTGATATTGCACTGCGTTATGAATCCCATCCAGACAATATCACTCCTGCTTGCATGGGAGGGTTTAATGCTTGTATGCTTTCTCGCAATCAAGTGCGTTTTATCAAAAAAAATCTACCAAGTAGCATTGAAGCAGTTATTGTAATACCCAATCAATCCATATCCACGCATTTATCACGCAAAACTCTCCCCCAAAAATACTCCCAAAAAGATGCTATTTTTAATCTTTCGCACTCCACACTTTTAGCTAGTGCATTTTTTGAAGAAAAATGGGACTTATTAAGGGAGGCAAGTATGGATAGATTCCATCAATTTTTTAGAATGAAGCAGATTCCCATTCTTTTTGAAGTGCAAAAAACCGCACTAAATAATGGAGCTTTAATGAGCACCCTATCAGGAAGTGGTTCAACATTTTTTAATCTCTGCTTTAAAGAAGACACGCAAACTCTCAAAAAAGTTCTTAGTGATAAATTCTCAAGGTTAAAGGTTTTGTCCTTAAAATTTGATAACTTTGGGGTAGTTTTTGATGATGAATTTAAGTTCTAGTTTGTTATAATAAGAGTTTTTATGTCTAATCCAATTAGAATGTGTGTGGTTTGCAGGGAAAGATTTGAGCAAAAGCAACTTATCCGTTTGCAGTATAGAGATTTAAAGCTTAGTCTTTTTAATGGGCAAGGGAGAAGTTTTTATATTTGCAAAAATTGCCAAAATAACCCAAAACTTTTCAATTCTATCGCTAGAGTTTGCAAAATCGACAAAAAACACAAAGAAATTTTACAAGAATCATTAAAGGAGATTTTTATATAATGGAGAAAATCCGCATTAGTCAAATCGCTAAAGAAATTGGGAAAACCAGCAAAGAGATTCTACAAAAAGCACAAGAGTTAGGATTTGAAGCAAAAACCGCTTCTAGTGCCGTAACAACCGAACAAGCAGAAGAATTATACAATTATGTTTTATCGGGCAAAAGTATAGAAACCAAAGCAGTAAAAACCGAAGCTAAAACAACAAAAGAAGAAACAAAGACTAAAAAAACCACCAGAGAATCAAGCACCAAAAAAACCACTACTAAAGCAACAGCTAAAACCACTACCAAAACCGCCAAAGAAACCTCAACCTCAAAAGAGAAAAAAACCAAAGAAGTTACTCCAAAAGAAAATATAGAAATCACAAAAACTCTAGAATCTCCAAAAGAAACTACACCTACAAATGAAGCTCAATCCACAACAATAAACACACAAGATAACTCAACAATCAAGCGCACGGGTTTGCGTATTGTCAAGAAAAATAATCCAAAAAACGAAACCCAAGAAGAACTAGCTAAATCCCAAGAAGACAAGAAAGAACCTGCCAAAACTTTACAAGATTTATTAGGCAATCTAGATAATGAACATTCTGAAAAAAGGGAAAAAAGAAAGAAAAAAGAAAAGGCTTCACTTGTTTCCAAAAAGCAAAATCAACACAAAATGGATTTATTAGATAATCGTGAATTCCAAAATTCTGATGAAGATGAAGAAGAGGGGATTATTTTATTTGATCTAAGTGTTCAAGATGAAGTGGATATGGATGAAGAAGAAAATGAGAAAAAAGCCACCACAGAGCGAATCAAGATTCAACGCCACAATCCTTTTATGGAGCAAGGTAGCACACGCCGATCAAGTCGTAAAAAAGCACCAAAACCACAAAAAACACAAGAAGTTGTGCAAGGCGTTGTTACTATTCCAGAAGAAATTAGAGCTTATGAGTTTGCAGAAAAAATTGGTCGTAGCACAGGCGATGTAATTAAAGTTCTCTTTAGTCTTGGAATGATGGTAACAAAAAATGACTTTTTAGAAAAAGATGCTATTGAGATTCTGGCTGAAGAATTTGGAATCCAAATTGAGCTACAAAATACAGCTCAAGAGCTTGACTACACACAGCTTCATGAAGATGAAGATGATTCTAAAGACCTTATAGAGCGCGCTCCAGTAGTTACTATTATGGGGCATGTTGACCATGGTAAAACTTCATTGCTTGATTACATTAGAAATACCAAAATTGCTTCAGGAGAAGCAGGTGGAATCACGCAGCACATCGGAGCTTACACAATTACTAAAAATAATAAGCAAATTACTTTTATTGACACTCCAGGACACGAAGCTTTTAGTGAAATGCGTGCAAGGGGTGCTTCAGTAACCGATATTGCCATTATTGTTATTGCAGCTGATGATGGAATCAAGCCTCAAACTATTGAAGCACTAAACCACGCAAAAGCAGCAAATGCGCCTATTATCATTGCAGTAAATAAAATTGATAAACCTGAAGCTAACACTGATAAGGTCAAAGCTGAAGCAGCCGAGCTTGGATTTACTCCGCTAGAGTGGGGAGGTGAATATGAATTTGTGCATATTTCTGCCAGAACAGGCGAAGGGATTGATGATTTATTAGAGACTATTTTACTCCAAGCTGAAATCTTAGAACTAAAAGCCAATCCAAACAAACCTGCTCGCGCTGTTGTCATTGAAAGTAGCTTAGAAAAAGGTAAAGGACCTGTTGCTACTCTCATCGTGCAAAATGGAACACTCAAAATAGGCGATAGCATTATTGCTGATACAGCCTATGGAAGAGTTAGAGCAATCAGCGATGATTTAGGCAAAAATATCACCACCATTGCTCCTTCTGGAGTGGGTGTGATCACTGGATTAAATGAAGTTCCACCTGCTGGTTCTGTTCTCTTAGCAGTAGAAAATGATAATATCGCGCGCGATTATGCACAAAAACGAGCTACACACTTGCGACAAAAAGAACTTTCACATTCAACAAAAGTTTCTTTTGATGAGCTTAGCTCTATGGTAGCACAAGGACAACTAAAAAATTTACCTGTTATTATCAAAACAGACACACAAGGAAGTTTAGAAGCCATTAAAGGTAGCCTAGAAAAACTCCAAAACGAAGAAGTAAAAGTCAATATTATCCACAAAGGTGTGGGTGGAATCACCGAAAGTGATATTACACTAGCTGCTGCAAGTAGTAATTGTGTGATTTTAGGCTTCAATGTGCGCCCTACAGGTAGCGTAAAAAATAAAGCCAAGGAGCTTGGAATTGAGATTAAAACTTACTCGATTATTTATGCGCTTATTGATGACATTAAAGCCTTACTTGGTGGCTTACTCTCTCCAGTCTTTGAAGAAGAAAATACCGGACAAGCTGAAGTAAGGGAAACATTTAATATTGCAAAAGTTGGAACTATTGCGGGTTGTTTTGTTAGCGATGGAGTAATACAAAGAGGTATCAAAGTCCGCTTAATCCGCAATGGCGTAGTAATCCACACAGGCAATATTGCCTCGCTTAAAAGATTCAAAGATGATGCAAGAGAAGTGCAAAAAGGGTTTGAATGCGGAATTATGTTGGAAAATTATAATGATATTCAAGTGGGTGATGTGTTTGAAACTTATAAAGAGGTCGCAAAGCAAAGGACTTTTTAATCTATGAAAAACATTAAACTAGAGCGCACACAATCACTTTTAAAAGAATTGATTCCAATGGCACTAGCCAATCTTAATGACACACGGCTTAATTCACTTAATGTGGTTGAAGTAAAATGTTCTAAGGGTAAATATTCTGCGCAAGTTTTCTTAGAATCCTCTTTTTTGACCACACACGAACAAGCAGAAATACTCAATCAACTCAAAAAAGCCAAAAATCTTATCAAAGAATATTGTTTAGAGGAGATAGGCTGGTTTAGATGTCCTAATTTTCAATTCTTTTTTGATAATTCTTTGGAGAGAGAAAATCGCCTTGATAAAATCTTTCACACCATTGCCCTAGAAAAAGAAAAAAGGAACAATAATGTTAATTAACCAAGATTTACAAATAAAAATTCAAAAACTTATTGAAAGTTTTGATTGCAAACTCTATGATATTGCAACACTCAAAGAAAATGATAATCAAATTTTGCGAATTTTTGTAACCAAAAAGCCCTCAATTAGCCTTGATGATTGCCAAGAAATCAGCCTTGCACTTTCACCGCTTTTGGATGTTGAAATCCCTGAATCAAAAAGCTATTTTTTAGAAGTAAGTTCTCCAGGCATTGAACGCACATTAAAAACCAAAGAGCACTTCTGCGATGCTATTGGAGAACTCTTAAAGATAAAAACTTTTGCCAAAGAAGAATTTAAAGGTAAGCTTTTAGCTGTTAATGGCGACAATCTTGAACTTGAAAATGAAATCACCATTCCCCTTGATACGATTAAAAAAGCGCAAACTTATTTTATATGGTAGATGATAATTTTTATTTAGAACTCGCTATCAAGGAAGCTTGGAAAACCCAATGCCAAACTCTACCCAATCCTGCTGTTGGCGCTTTAATCTTAGATTATAATGGCAAGATTCTAGCTCTACAAGCACACCAAGAAGCAGGAAAACCCCACGCTGAAGTCCTAGCACTAAAAGAGGCTTACTTTAATCTCACGCAAGATTCCACTATACTCTCCCTAGAACAATCCACTCAAATACACGAATACTTAAAGCAAAAAGCTCATACTCTATTTCTTAATACCACCCTTTATGTTACTTTAGAGCCCTGTATGCATAAAGGCAAAACACCATCGTGTGCAGCGCTTATAGAATCACTAGGGATAAAAAAGCTTATTATTGGCGCAAAAGATCCAAATCCCAAAGCCCAAGGTGGTGCTGAATATTTACAACAAAGGGGATGTAAAATTATCAAAGCTTGGGAGAATAAAGAACTTCAAAAAAGCTCGATAAAAGCCAATGATTTATTATTGCCCTTTAACTTCCTGCAAAAAAAGGGAAATTTTGTGCTTTTTAAATACGCTTGTAGATTAAATGGCAGTATCGATGGAGGGCAAATTAGCTCCAAAGAAACACAAATTTTTATGCATAATCTGCGTTGCAAACTTGATGAACTCGTTATTTCAGGCAAAAGCGTGTTAATTGATAACCCAATACTTGATTCGCGATCTAATTCTCTGCAAAGCCAAAAAAACCCAAATATAGCCATTCTCACGCACCAAAAAGACTTTCCCCAAACTGCACCCCTTTTTTCTATTCCAAACCGCCAAGTTAGAATCCTGCATTCTCTCTCAGATTTTTCAGGCTTTATAATGTGTGAGGGAGGGACAAACCTACTTCAAAATCTCCTACCTCAAATTGATATGTTGCTCATCTTTTTAAGCCCTACTCTATCCACTTATGATCTAGCGCCTCATTTCAATGCAAGTTTTAAACTCCTTCATAGTCAGCCAATCGGAAATGATCTAGCCCTATGGCTCTTACCAAAGGAAGAGAGCTAATTCATCTCCCAAAAAATAATCCTTAGCGTAGATTCTCTCCGCCTTTTTTTCGACCTTTTTTTCCTTTAATAAAATCTCCAATTCCTTTTTTTTAGTAATTTTATCTTCTAGCACCCCAACACAAGATCTAAATCCAAGAAACAAATGCTCCAAATCCAAATCCCTTTGGCTTAAAATTTCTTGTGTATATTCTGTTTCTTTTAAATACTCCTCAATTTCACAAACCCCATAGCTTCTCACACCAGCTATACAGCCCACACCCCCTGCTCCAACGCCCAAATAATCCTTTTGCTCCCAATAAGCCAAGTTATGCCTAGATTGATAACCACGCGAATAATTGCTTACTTCATATTGCAAGAATCCTGCTTGTCTTAACTCTTCTCTTACAAAATGTCCCATACTTGCAAATCCTGCAAACTCACCGCTAAATTCTTGCTTTTTTTGGATAGAAAATCGACTTCCCTCATCAATGCTTAATTGATAGGCAGAAATGTGATTAATGGGTAGCTTAGAAGCTATTTGTATCTCTTGATTCAAAAGATCTTGATTGCAAAAAGGCGTCCCATAAATCAAATCAATACTAAGATTCTCCAAGCCCACTTTAGTTGCATTATCAATAGATTCAAATACAGAATCCACCCTATGATTTCGCTCTAAAAATCGCAATTTATCAGTAAAAAAACTCTGCACCCCTAGACTTAGGCGATTAACTCCCATTTGCTTTAAATCCCCAATCCACTCCAAACTTAGTGAATTAGGATTAGCTTCAATGTTAATCTCTATATCTTGAATAAAATAAGGTTCTAAAATATTAAAAATATTATGATATTGTTGCGATTTTACCACACTTGGAGTGCCACCACCAATATAAAGAGAAGTAACTTTAGAAATACTAAAATCAAGCAATTTATTTTGCAAATCCTTAGAGAGTGCTTGCATATATTCTTCTTTGAGATGATTCTTATTTGTTTTTGAATTAAACGCACAATATCCACATTTACTATCACAAAAGGGAATGTGCAAATAAACTGCAACTTCCAAATGCATTCCTAAAATATTATTGTAAAAAATTTATCATTACAGATTTGCCCACATATTACTTGATTATTTCTTAAAATAAAATGCTAAAAATAAAAGTGTATTAAAAATGATAGGGCTGCAGTAATGGCAGAGAGGAAGGGATTCGAACCCTCGAAGGCTTACACCTTACACGCGTTCCAGGCGTGCTCCTTCAACCACTCGGACACCTCTCTAAAAATGAAAGCAAAATTTTACACTATAAAAAATAAGAAAGCATTGAATCCCACAAAGGGATTCTAAAATTATTTAGTTGTTGCCATTTTTCTACGCAAATAAGCAATCTTACTTTGTAAGGGTAGATTTTTAGGGCAAACATCGTGGCATGCAAGTAAGCTCATACAACCAAACACACCATTATCATCTCCCACTAGCTCGTAATAATCCTCATCGGTGCGTTGATCGTGTGGATCAAGCATAAAGCGCACCACTCGATTTAATCCTGCTGCTCCCACAAAATCTTCACGCATTAGCTTTGTTCCACACGCAGCAATACAACAACCACACTCAATGCATCGATCAAGCTCAAAAATCTCTTGTGCTACTTCTGGCTCAACACGATCTTCAATTTGACTCATATGCTCTTCACTTTTTTCTTGTGCGTGAATCCAACTCTCAACGCGTTTGCTCATACCATTAAACCAATTTCCTGTATCCACAGACAAATCTTTGATAAGCTTGAAGGCAGGAAGTGGCATAAGTGTGATTACACCATCTGGAAAATCTTTTGTTAAAGTTCTACAAGCAAGTCTAGGGCGACCATTTATCATCATTCCACAACTTCCACAAATACCTGCACGACAAACAAAATCAAAACTCAAATCAGGATCATATTGCTCTCTAATCATATTTAAAACAATAAAAATCGTCATCGAATGTGCTTCTTGCAATTTGTATTCTGCAAAATGCGGCTTTGAAATTGCGCTATTTGGATTAAATTTTAAAACCCGAATAGTTAAGGTTCTGTTGCTACTTTCTACTGCTCCACTCATTGTTTATCTCCTATTCTTTGATTGCGTGCTTTGTAATATGGTTGCAATTCAAATGGCATTAATGCCTCTTGAATCTCATAGCGATCTTTGCCCTCTGCTTCCATTTTTGTGCGAATATTGTCAATCTCTTCTTGTCGTCTCAAGCTCTCTGGATTTTCAATAATCATTCCCTTAGCTCCATATCCACGGAATCCTGGAGCAATTTCCATTGTGGCAATATCCAATGGTTCATAAGTAACAGTTGGCAAGGTTTGATTAGGATCTTCCCAAGAAGTCAAAGTTCTCTTAAGCCAATTTAAATCATCGCGTTTTGGAAAATCTTCTCGGCTATGTGCTCCCCTAGATTCTGTTCTATCTAAAGCACCTTTTGCAACACAAAGTGCGATTTTTAACATTTTTGGCACACGATAAGCTTCTTCTAATTCTGGATTAGCGTGCATTCTCTTAGTTTTAATGCTAATATTTTTAGAGCGAATATAAAGTTTTTCTAATTCATTAACAGCTTCTTGCAAATGCGATCCATCTCGGAAAATACCAACTTTATCACCCATAATTTGTTTCATTTTGTCTTTGATTTCAAAAACATTTTCTCCATTTTCTCTTGCCAAAATTGATTCAAGATAGGCTTGCTGTTTTTTTAAAAATTCTTCAACAAATTCTGTTTGAATATCCACATAAGTTTGCTGACAACTCTCTGCAAAATAATCTCCAATAATCATACCACTTACCACAGCTTCACTCACTGAGTTCCCACCCAATCGGTTAAATCCGTGTAAATCCCAACAAGCTGCTTCACCTGCTGAAAAAAGTCCTTTTAGGGCACTCTCTCCCTTATGATTAGTGCGGATTCCACCCATACAATAATGTTGCATTGGTTTAACTGGAGCCCACTTTTCAGCTGGATCAATGCCCGCAAAACATTCACAAATTTCTTGGACATCTCTTAAGTTAGTTTCAATATGCTTTCTACCTAAAATAGAAATATCTAACCACAGATGTTCGCCATAAGGAGATTTCACTCCCTTGCCTTCGCGTATTCTTTGGAGCATTCTTCGAGCAACCACATCACGACTTGCAAGTTCTTTTTTCTCGGGCTCATAATCTGGCATAAAGCGGTATCCATCAACATCACGCAATACCCCACCATCTCCACGACAACCTTCTGTCAATAAAATTCCACTTGGGAAAAGTCCTGTTGGGTGGAATTGCACCGCTTCCATGTTGCCAAGTTTTGCAATCCCAGTTTCAAGTGCTATGGCACTTCCTGTTCCTTCGCAAATTACTGCGTTAGTTGTGTCTTTATAGATTCTACCATATCCACCTGTTGCAATCAGTGTTCCTCTTGAAACATAGGCGATGAGTTCTCCTGTGATAAGATCCCTAACAACTGCCCCATAGCATCTACCATCTTTATGGATAATTGCAATTGCCTCTTTTCTATCGTGAATATCAACATTATGCTTCAAAGCTTCATTAGCCACAGCAAAAAGCATTGAATGTCCTGTGGCATCAGCTGTATAACAAGTTCTCCATTTCTTAGTTCCACCAAAATCTCTTGAATGGATTAATCCATGGCGGAATTCTTCTTCTGTAATAGTTGTTTTTTGTGCGTTAATAACTGCTGTTCTATCGCCTTTTTTGATTCTTGTCCAAGGTACCCCCCAAGCAGCTAATTGTCTAATGGCTTTTGGTGCAGTGGTTACAAACATTCTTGCTACCTTTTGATCGCAACCCCAATCGCTTCCCTTTACCGTATCTGCAAAGTGCAAGTCTTCATTATCACCATCACTCATTTTTGAATTACCAAGACTAGCTTGCATACCCCCTTGTGCTGCTGCAGAATGGCTTCGCTTAACAGGAACAAGACTTAAAACAATAGTGCTTAAACCCCTCTCTTGACAGGCTACTGCGGATCTAAGCCCTGCTAATCCTCCACCAATTACCAATGAATCACAATATATTATTTTCATCTAAAAACTCCTATAAACTTTTTCCAAGCGCAATCCAAGTGAAATCCGCTATAAAAGCAATAACTCCAAGAATGATAAAAATTGAGAATATAGCAATTTTGATATTGCGTCTTTTAATATTGCTTTGTGCCGTTGTTGGCGCTTCAAGAGGAACCCATTTAATAATCACACGATATAGTCCAATACTTGCATGCAAAACCATCACTACAAGTAAAACAAGATAAAACTCCGCTAAATTACCTTGAACAAATCTTGCTGCTGAAGTAATCGCATTAATTTCTGTAGAGTTAAATAAAATAGTTACTAAATGAGCACCACCCAAGAAAAACAAAATAAAGCCTGTGAGGAATTGAATCCACCAAAGTGTTGTGTCGCAATGCTTCATTAAGCTTTTATGTGTTTTAAAAACCATAAGTTGTTGAAAATTTGCTGGGAATTTTCTCATTGCCAAAAAAGCATGTGTTACAAAAAATGCACTAATTACAATTACAACCAAAGTAGTGATTATAGGAATGCCTTTTCCAAAAATTAAAGATCCTTCGCTAAAAGCAACTACCGCATTAAATGCTTCAACTCCAAAAAGAATCGACGAAGTAAAACACATATGCAACAAAATAAACACAGCCAAAACTAGACCTGTGATACTTTGCCATTTATCCCAACGCGCTGGATTCTTTCTTTTTTTTCTTTCTGAAGTTATTTTAAGATAACTTTGAATAACGACTTCATCATTTTGCATAAAATCCTCCTAAAAGTAGTAAGTATGCCAAGTGCTAATGTAGCACAACCGCCCTTTATTTTCATAAACCTGGCTAATTATAAAACAAAAAATGAAAAAATTCCATAAATATTTCAACTTTCTTTGATTAATAAAAAATGCTTTAATATTAAATTAGGTAAAAAGTATCGCTCTTACTTAAAACTAATAAAAGATTAAGTTTTTATAGAATATAAAGAGATTAAAATTATTTAGGAGAAAAAATGCTTCCCTTTAGCGATCAGGAATTATTAAAGCCAGTGGAGATTGTGATTGACAAAGTGCGTCCAATGCTTATTAATGATGGTGGAAATGTAACCTTGCTTAAAATTGAAAATGGCAAAGTTTATGTGCGCTTAGAAGGTGCCTGTAAAGGCTGTCCAAGTAGCTCAAAAACACTTAAATTTGGGATTGAAAGTGCGCTAAAAAATGAAATTCACCCTGATATTGAACTTGTAAATGTAGGTTAATATGCGCTTAATCCAGCAAAGCTCAAAGTATTTAAAAAAGGCTCAAGAATCTTTTAAAAAGGGCGAATATTCAGAATGCCTTGAATTTTGTTCTTTAGCAAGTGGAATTCTCTCTGAAATTCAAGATAATCCTAATTTCGTCGCCAAAAATAAACCTTTTTTGCAAATGCTAACAATGTTGGCTGATATGGCGCTAGATCACAAGGATGAGGCAACAAGTTTGTTTGATTATTATCAAATCATTAAAGATTCTAAGACTTCTGATGCGCAACAAGAAATTATCGCGATGATAGAAAATTTTGATAAAAATCTTTTTGCACTTAATCTTGCACTTCAAAGTATTCAAGAAGCCGACATTGATAGAAGCGATGGAATCTTATACAAAGATTTTCAAAAAATAGCCGATGATATTGGCTTTAAGGAAGCTTTTGAGGATTTAATGTTTAGCACCAAAATCATATTCACACACAAGGGAGATTTTTTATTTTTTATGCAAAATCTCGTTGATTATGGATTCAAAGATGTTGCGATGAATTATTTTGAAAATGTTGGCAATATTCTTTTTTTGGATAAAGATTTTCTAAGAATCTATAAGCAGATTCTTAAAGCAGGAGATTATAAATGAAAATTGCACTAGACATTTCTAGGGATTTTAAATTTTTAAGTGATGATTCAAGAGAAGTCTCCAAAGATTGTGCCTTTTTTGTTACGCAAAGCTCCCAAAAATATCTTAAAGAAGTTCAAAAAAAAGGCTGTGAGTTTTTTGTTACCCCCAAAGAATTATCAAGCTATTTAAAATTAGATTTACAATGCATTGGTATTACAGGGACAAACGGAAAAACTACGACTGCTGCAATGATTTATTCTATCCTTTTGGATATGGGCTATAAAGTTGGTTTGCTTGGAACGCGAGGATTTTTTATTAATGGAATCCAAAAACGCCCAAAAGGGCTTACAACTCCCTCCACACTAGAAATTTACACTGCTATCAATGAAGCCAAACAAGAAGGTTGTGAATTTTTTGTTATGGAAGTAAGCTCACACGCTATTGTTCAAAATAGAATCGAGGGCTTAGAGTTCGCGCTAAAAATCCTAACTAACATCACAAGTGATCATTTAGACTATCACAAAACCCTAGAAAATTATATTGCAACTAAAAACTCTTTTTTTGCTAATCCAAACGACAAAAAGCTTATCAACAAAGATGAAAAAAACGCTCAATACTCACTGCAAAATACCCTAACTTATGGAATTGAATCAGCCTCCACTTTTAGCATCAAAGCTTATAGCCTAAAAGGTGGAATCACTGCACAAATAACCTATGGTAGCCAAGTAGCTACTTTGGATTCTTTGCTCCTTGGCAAACATAATCTCTATAATGCACTAGCCGCCATTGGTGCAGTGCAAATGCTAACCCAAAAACCCCTGCAAGAAATTGCTAATCAATTAGAAAATTTTGGGGGAGTTATGGGGCGTATGCAAATTATCAACCAAAAGCCTCTTATTATCGTTGATTTTGCACACACTGAAGATGGAATGGAGCAAATTTTTCAATCTTTTCTACATCAAAAAATCGCAGTGCTTTTTGGCGCAGGTGGCGATAGAGACAAGACAAAACGACCAAAAATGGGATTTTGTGCAAGCAAATACGCACAAAAAATTTATCTCACAAGCGACAATCCACGCAATGAAGACCCCAAAATTATTATGCAAGAGATTCTAAGTGGAATCCCACACAATAAACTCTCAAGAGTTACCTTAGAAGTCAATCGCGCTTTGGCTATCCAAAAAGCCATTGCCCAACTCAAAGAAGATGAAGTGCTGCTTGTGCTTGGAAAAGGCGATGAAACTTATCAAATTATTGGTGATCGCACCTTACACTTTGATGATTCAGAAGAGATAAAAAAGGCGCTTAAAGCCAAATAAGACTAATCCAAAAACTCTATAATTCCGCGCTTTAAAATAATTTTATTTTGCTTTTCTAAATCTTTCAAAACTCTAGAAACAGCCTCTCTAGCACTCCCTAGTGCATTGGCAATTTCTCCATGTGTGATATAGAGTCTTTTTTTATCATTCCCATTAGCCTTAAGCGATTCAAGCAAAAAGTTAAAGACTCTTTGGTTTAAAGATTCAAAAGCCAAAGAACTAAGCGAATCAACTACCTTGCTTAATCTCTGCGACACCAAATCTAAGTGAAATTGCTTTGCCTTAGGGTATTTTAAACTTAACTGATCAAATACTTTACTAGGCAGAATCCACACGCTAGAAGTCTCTATAAACTCCAAATTCACTTCAAAAGTGATATTTTTAAACATACAAGAAGCCGAAAGAATACAATAATCATCTTTATGGAGCACAAAAAGATTAATTTCTTTTGCATAAGAAGAAATGATATAAGCCCTAAGTGCGCCATATTCAATCAAAACTAACCCGCGACACTCATCTTCTCCACTAGCAATTCTCTGTCCTTTTGCAAAGCTCTTAGAATAAACTCTCTTGCAATAAATCTCCCTATCTTCCTTAGAGACTTCCCATTTTTCCATTAATTCTAATATTGTTTGTTGCAAATTTTCCCTTTAGAGACTCTAAAATTTTGTATTTTGTCAAAATTTGCCTTACAATTCACTAAACAGCCCATTAAAGACAAATGAATAAATTTTGCATACAAACTAACCAGACAAAAGAGCTTAGGCTATTAGTTTTAATGCGGATTCTAAGGATGCTTTGGCTAGAATTAATCCAAAATCAATCTACGCTTTTTATTTTGTTGTGAATTGATACTTATGGGGGCAAAAATGACAAATCAAGATGAGCAAATTGCCAAGATTTATGACAAAATCCCAAAAACATCACAGAACTTGCGCGTATCTTAAATGTAAGCACAAAAACTATAGAGCGCGACATCAAAAATCCACTTATTTCTAATCAATTACAAAAAATAAGTCAAAAATGGAGCATAAAAGAAGATAGCAAAAGCGCCTTTGTATCAAATATGCTAGATAAACTCTCCTTTTATCTTGGAGCGGATTTCTACCAAAAGGCGTGTAAATATGTGCATTATGGAATTAGCATATGCATTTAGCAGACCTTTCCCTTTTTGTTGATATTGGCAGCAAAAAGCTAGAGAGCCAACACATTGATTATATTTTACTCTTCAATCATCAAAAAGATTCAGATTTAATTCAATTATAAGAATCAAAATAGGACTATTAAGTCTTTAAAAGTTGCTCTTTTTTCTAGTTTTCAGTATTTGGTGTGCCTAGAAAATGAGATTCTAAAAACACTTTATTTAAAAAGCATCAAAGACATAAAACTGCTAAAAGAAAATTTTGAAGCTTCACTAGATATAAGCAGAATCTTAAAAAATGCAAATTCTGTGGTTTAACAACAAGCCATATTTTATTGCAAGAATGCTAATTAGCGCAGAAGTGGCTAAATATTTCATCAAAAAACCACTTAAAACACAACGAATCATAGAAACGCTAGAAGATGCATCATTGATTATTGAGATTTATATTAATGACAAAATGCAGATAAAACCCATAATCTATGAACACATCCCCCATATTAGACTTTTAGAACCACTTTAGCTAGCAAAAGATATAAAACAAGAGTTGCAATCTTTCATACAAATCCTAGAATCATAAACCACTAACATTTCAAGGCAAAATACCAAGAAACACAAGCTTTTTATGTTAGAATCACTACATTCTGATTGTCTAGCTATAAAAAGCTATTTGTTTTTCCATTCAGCAAATCGTTATAAAATTTTTTAACACTTTCTGCAAAATATTCTTTAAAATTTTTAGCATTTATCATATCACTCTTTGCATTATTGCAAATACAACAAGCCAAAACGCAGTTATCTTTAACATAGCCTTTGTTTGGATTTAGCCTTTCAATCTGCAATGTGCTATTAAAAGATGGTTTTTTAGATTGTATAACCTTATTGTCAAACAATTTTTTTAAGTTTTCTTCTGTGATTTCGCAATAATGACATTTTCTTTCTTTAGGATTTATACGCGCTTTCTCATACCATAGGGCAAATTTTTTCATTTCTTCAAATTTTTCATCAACTAATTTATCTACTTCTTCAAATTTTTTATCTTCCTCTTTATTCACGATTTCATATTTTCGCATTATTATTTCATAGTGCTCTTTTAAGCATTCCACTTCGCTAGTATCTTTTAAATTTAGCTGATTCCTTATCATTTCAAAAATAGTAAATTTGCTCGATGCTTTATCAAGCAACTTCTCTGCGATATCTCTACTTCCAATAGCACCTTTAAGATATAATCTTAAGAAACTTTTCTTTACATCATCTCCTAGATTCTCGATAAAATCAACTCTATCTGCCATTTTTTCTCCTTTTAATTATTCTAAAACATTAGCACTAATGCAATGTAACTCCCCCCTCCCTTTTTATAGCTCATCTTAGTAACTTGAAAACCCTCTAAAGCTACATTTAGCTTTTTAAAAAATTTATCATTTTCTAGCGAGAAATCATTAATCAATATGTGATTTTTGGTTACAAATCTTGCCATACTATCGCTATGCCCATAGCTATCATAGGCTTGTTTTGGCAAAAATATTATGCGGTTTAATTTGAGAGTTTGCTTGAGAGTTTTTATAATTTCTTCTTCTTTTAGCAGCGGATTTTCGCTAAAGATTTTCTCGCACATAAAGGCAATATCTTGCATTCTTACAAAATTACCACCATCAAGAACTAAATTTAAGTGATTATCCAAAGGCTCTATAAAAGTCCTTATTTCAGGTCTTTTTTTGAGATAATTTGGATTATAAATATAGCTTGTCGCGGTGTTTTCATACACCAAGGGCATAAAATCCCTTACCCATATATCTTTGCTCTCAACCTCCCTATAAGCAATATTAAATAGCTTAAAATGCTTAATGAGATCTTGATAAATACTTTGATGCTGTTTTTTTAAAAGATTAGAAATAGCTATCACAAACCACCCTTAAATCTTTAAAGTCAATGATTCTCCATCATAAGAGATTTTATATTGTAAAATATCTCCCCAAAATTCTAACTTACCCTTAGAATCTTTATAATGTTTCATAGCAAACTCTTGAAGTTTTTGCATAATTTGCATTTTGTTAAGATAAAGCAAATCCTCTGTGATAGGAAACTTCAATACTCACAAATGAGACAAACCAGCAAGCGCGTGTATAGGCTCACTTGTGCGTTTGAAATTTGTTTTTATGTCAATTCTAGCTTCTTGTAGCTTTGTGTATTTGTCTTTTAGCCAAATGCTCTCTTGCAAAAACAAATCCAAAATGTCTTTATCCAAAACAAAATCAAGCTTTCGTATAAACTCCAAAGAGGAATTCACCATATCATAATGCCCCTTTAAAAACCACTCCTTCATACTTGAACACTCCAAAAACAAAGACTTTGTTTGGGCAAATTTCTCTACATTGCTATAGCCAATTTTCTCTGCAAGAAAACTTTTATCCATATGAGTTAAAGTGTGCTTTATAGTATCAAACATTCTAAATCCTTTGTTTTTTTGATTCATATAATATTAACCACAAAAAGCAGACATTAACATTCCCTATTTTTAAAATATGATTTTTGCAAGTCAATAAATTTATATCAACAACCCACACAACAAGAATCCTTAAGAATCTAGCATCTTTGCTTATTGATACTAATACAGAATCTTAAGAGAAATATTAGGCAATATAACTTAGAATTCAAACTCTAAATTTTCATTAAGGATATAAAATGATTACACAAGACATTGTAAAACTACTCAATGAGCAAATTGCAAAAGAAATGTTTGCGGCTAATTTGTATTTGAGTATGAGCTCTTGGTGCTATGAAAATAGTTTTGATGGTGCGGGTTTGTTTTTGTTTCAACATGCCGATGAAGAAAGCGGACATGCTAAGCGTCTTATTACATACCTTAATGAAACAGATTCTAAGGTGATCATTACAGAAGTCGCCGCTCCAGAATCCAACTTTAATGGATTGCTTGATGTGTTTGAAAAAACATATGCGCACGAGCAAAAAATCACACAATCTATCAATAACCTTGTAGATTGCACCTTGCAAAGCAAAGACTACCCAACTTTTAATTTCTTGCAATGGTATGTAAGCGAACAACACGAGGAAGAGGCTTTGTTCCGTGGAATTGTTGATAAAATCAAACTTATTGGATCAAATGGTGATGGTCTCTATCTTGCTGATAGATTTATCAAAGACCTCACAAAATAAATCAAAGCTAGATTCTCTGCAGTCTCTGCTTGAGAATCTCAAGCTACACACTTCTACTCTAGGCTTTTTATACTTTTGTTTAAAGCTAAAAATTTATCAATCACAGCCCTTTGGTGCTACCTTATTATAAATATTCTAAAGAAAGCATAAAATAAAGTTTCGGTTTTAAAAGGAATTTTAATCCTGCGTGGCTTACCGAAAACCACTTATTTTAGTCCCTTTTTAAAATTACTCTAGCAAAATTCTAGTATATTTTTCATTTATTATTCTACTTAAATCCCTAAATTTCTTAACTTCTTAAGTGTCTAATTTTAGCATAGAATAATTTAAGAAGGGACTAAAACGAGTTTGGTTTGCTACATTTTGTAATATAGATAATTAGTAATAGATTTCAATCCCCTTTAATCGGGTCTTATATTGTTAATTAGACAAAAGCAGCAAGTTAGCTACACTAAAAATAGAGGTTTCAATCCCCTTTAATCGGGTCTTATATTGTTAATAGCCAATAATAGCAATCTTTGCCATAGAGAAATAAAACAAGTATTATTAATTCATTTTGCTAAAAGTCTTATAAATACTTACTTTTTCTTTCTTTATTATAAAAAGTTCGCAAATATAATGGTATTTTCAAAAAGTAACTTCATGGTTTTGACAATGAGTTATCAAAAAACACCTGTTTTTTTGGATTTTGCTATTTAAAAAAGTTCGTAAATTGATTTAAAGAAAAAGATCATCAGCTGTGATGGCTTGAATTTCTTTTCCGATATAAAATGATTTTTTATACAATTTTGACAAATATAGTAAAAACGAACACTATCTGTTTTGGTGATTAGATTTTGAATCTCCTGCGTGAGTTTATCAAGTTTTGTTTGTGTTAGAATGCACTCAAAAAACCAATACAAGCCTTTAATCACAAAGATTCCAAGTAGAATCTTTAATCTTTAATCTTTAATCTTTAATCTTTAATCTTTAATCTTTAATCTTTAATCTTTAATCTTGCAACATTTACCTTAAAGTAAATCTCCACCCCAAACCAAATTCCCCATACTAGCAACCACTAAAGCATCAAAAACTCTCTGCTAATATTTCAAGAATACCTATTAAACCTATATTATTCTACTACTCCCAATACATACCATTTCGCACATTTATTCTTTAGCATAGACAATCATAAATTTCTATCTTTTATACACTTTATTCCCAATCCTCTTAAATTTCTATTTATCTGTCTATTTACCAAACAATCATTAATTAAATATTTCAACGAAAAATATTAATATTAACATAAGGCAGTAAGAGCAATATCAAATATTAATAGTGTAATCTTAATGGTTTAGCGTTTA
>NZ_JALAIY010000001.1:1495949-1501196 GCF_022664765.1 Helicobacter sp. CaF467b
GGAGAATGGCAGAATATCCAAAATGTGGAAATCCAAAATGCTTGGAGAGAATTGCACCACTCCCCAATCCAAAAAGCGCAAAAAACTTTGATAAATTTTTATCAAAATGAGCTTGATTCTTATATTCAAGTCCGAATACCACTTTTCTCTACGCAAATGGGACTTTTTCCTAATAGAATCTTATATGGCAAAAGCTACAATCAACTTGCTTGCTGTTACCACAAAACTAAAAATCTTCGTTTTAGCCTAAGGCTTGCATTCACACCAAAATGGCTTATTAATTCAATTATTATCCACGAACTAGCTCATATTCGCTACCCCAATCACCAAAAAGATTTTTGGAATCTCATAAACACTTACGATCAAAATCCACAAAAGATTCACATTTGGCTTAAAGAACATCAAGATTTGTTACTTCTTTTGTATCAAAAAATCTTTAAAGCTTAATAAAAATATTATAAAAAGATTCTACCACCTTGTGAAAATATAAGGGTTTTAATAATAACAAGAATTTAACACTTGTGCAAAATTAGCAAAGCTTTCATCACTTTTAAGCAAATACAATCCCAATTGCTTTTTTCCTTTAAATTTTATGTTAATATCTAAAAAGATAAAAATTACAAAACAAAAAAAGGATTAATAATGAAAGTTTTGGGGTTTGATATTGGTATTAATTCCATTGGTTGGGCATTTGTGGAAAATAATGAATTAAAAGATTGCGGTGTTAGGCTATTTACTAAGGCAGAAAATCCAAAAACCAAAGAATCCCTAGCACTTCCACGCAGAAATGCAAGAAGCAGTCGTGTGCGATTAAGGAGAAGAAGAAGTCGGCTTCTTTCTTTAAAACACATTATTTCTAAAGAATTTGGATTGCACTATGGAGATTACATAGCCTTAGATGGGAATTTACCCAAGGCTTATACAGGCAAGATAGAGAGCATTTACAAACTAAGATATGAAGCCCTAAGCCAAGCAATTAGCAAAGAAGATTTAGCAAGAGTGATTTTACACATTGCCAAACATCGTGGTTATATGAATAAAAATCAAAAGACATCACAAGATAACGAAAAAGGTGCTATTTTAAGCGCCATAAAAGAAAATTCAAACAAGATTAAACACTACCAAACAGCTGGGGAATATCTCTACAAAGAATTTTTTGAAAACCTAAGAGATGGAACTAAGGAATTTAAAAATATCCGCAACAAAGCAATGAAAAACAAAAAAACAGGCAATATGGAATCAACTTATTACAATACCATTTTAGCAAGTGATTTAGAAAAAGAATTGAAGCTGATTTTAGAGAAGCAACAAGCTTATCATAACTATAGCGATACATTTATCAAAGAAGTTTTGGAGATAGCTTTTTATCAAAGACCACTAAAGGATTTTTCACACTTGGTAGGTTCTTGCACTTTTTATGAAAACGAAAAAAGAGCATGCAAGAATTCATATAGTGCTTGGGAGTTTATTGCCTTAGGAAAAATCATCAACTCTTTAGAAAGTATCAGAAAAGACACAGGAGAAATATTTTCTAATGAAATTCTTACACAGATTCTAAGTGAAGTTCTAGACAAAGGAAGTCTAAGCTACACAAAACTCAGAAAAATGATAAATCTAGATGAAAAAGTGAAATTCAAAGGGCTTAAATATGATAAAGAAAGCGTAGAAAAAACTAATCTAATAGAATTTAAAAAATTAAAAGAATTTAAAAAAGCATTAGGAGAGCACAACTTAGAGAGAAAAACTCTTGATGAAATTGCAACACGCATAACACTCACAAAAGATGAAAATCAACTCAAAAAACAACTAGAACAATATGCACTATCACAAAACCAAATTAACGCCCTTGTAGAACTTGATTTTAACGATCATATTAATCTTAGCTTTAAAGCACTCTATGAAATCCTGCCTTTAATGGAAAAGGGAAAGAGATACGATGAAGCTTGTAATGAATTAGGCTTGAAAGCTAAAACCAGCAATCAAAAAAGTGAATTTTTACCAGCCTTTTGTGATTCTATTTTTGCTCAAGAACTCACAAATCCTATTGTCAATCGTGCAATTAGCGAATACAGAAAAGTTTTAAATAGGCTTTTAAAAAAATATGGGAAAATGCATAAAATCCACATTGAGTTAGCAAGAGATGCGGGTTTAAGCAAAGAAGCAAGAAATAAAATAGAAAAAGAACAAAAAGAAAACAAAAACATCAATGACAATGCAGAAAAAACCTGCAAAGAATTTGGCTTAAAACCCAATGCAAAAAATATCCTAAAAATCAAACTTTGGAGAGAACAAGGTGAAATTTGTGCCTATAGTGGCAAAAAAATTACCATTGATGATTTAAAAGAAGATAAGGCATTGGAAGTCGATCATATTTATCCTTATTCAAGAAGCTATGATGATTCTTATAATAATAAAGTCTTAGTTTTTGTAAGGGAGAATCAACTCAAATTAAATCAAACCCCTTATGAAGCTTTTGGTTCTAATCAAGAAAAATGGAGCAAGATTCAAGTCTTAGCTCAAAAACTTCCTTACAAAAAGAAAATCAGAATCTTAGATGAAAATTTTAAAAACAAAGATCAAATTGAATTTATCAGCAGAAATTTAAATGACACAAGATATGCCACTTCCCTTATAGCTAAATACACAAAAGAATATTTAGAGTTTTTACCCCTAAGTGATAATGAAGATATAAGTTTAAGAAGTGGGGAAAAAGGAAGCAAAGCGCATGTGCAAACTATGAATGGAATGCTTACTTCTGTGCTAAGACACGCTTGGGGATTTTCACAAAAAGATAGAAACAACCACCTTCATCACGCCTTAGATGCAATTATTATTGCTTATAGCACAAACTCCATTATCAAAGCATTTTCAGACTTTAAGAAAAATCAAGAAATCCTAAAAGCAAAATTGTATGCCAAAAAGCTTACAAGCGAAGAATACAAAAATCAATCCAAATTTACTGGATTTGAAAAATATCGCTCTAAGATACTAGAAAAGCTTGATTCAATCTTTGTCTCCAAACCGCCTAATAAAAACACAAAAGGCGCATTGCATGAGCAAACTTTTTATAGTTATCAAGATATTTTAAAGGAATACAAAACACAAGAAGGACTAAAAAGAGCCTTAGAATGTGGCAAAGTAAGAAAAATAGGGACAAAATATGTCGTTAATGACAGAATGGTAAGGCTAGATATTTTTACAAAGGATAATAAATTCTATGGAATACCTATCTATACAATGGACTTTGCTTTAGGAGTGTTACCTAATAAGGTAGTTGTTGGCAGCACAGATAAAGACAAAGATAAAAAAATCCAAAAAGAATGGAAAACCATAGATGAAACCTATGATTTTTGCTTTTCTTTATACAAAGGAGATTTGGTATTGATTCAAAAAAAGAAAATGCAAGAGCCAGAATTTGCTTATTATAATGGTTTTGATATTTCAAACGCAAGTATCTCCCTAGAAAAACACGACAATAAATTTGAAAATTTAACAGAAAATCAAAAACTCCTATTCCCAAAAGCCAAAGAAGGGAATGTCGAAGTAAGAGGTATAGGAATACAAGGTTTAAAAGTCTTTAAAAAATATATGGTAACACCGCTAGGAGAGATTCAAGAAGCAAGAACTGAAGCAAGACAAAATATCCAACCAAGAAAAAAACATGGCTTACGATGAGGCTTTTAAGAGTATTTTGGTTTCAAGCAAGGCTAAATTAAGCCTTGAACTTGAACATCTTGTGATTCAACAAGATAAAAATATAGCCAAAATTTTTCTTAAAGATATTAATTTCATTATATTAGAATCACTCCAAGCAACCCTTACTTCAAAACTGCTTAGCACTTTAGCAAAACATAAAATTATCCTTTTAACTTGTGATGAATTTCATCATATTAATGGGATATTTTCTCCATTTCTAGGGCATTTTATGAGTGCAAAAGTCGCCAAAATGCAAATACAAGTCAGTTTGCAGAGAAAAGCGATTTTATGGCAAAAAATTATCAAAAATAAAATCTCCAATCAAGCCCATATCCTAAGACAAGCTCATCATGCAACAGAATCTGATGATCTTTTTAAATTAGCAAAAGATGTTACCCTAAATGATGCTAAGAATATAGAAGCAAAAGCTGCAATTTTATATTTTAAAACTTTATTTGGAAAAGACTTCACAAGAGAAAAGATATGTTTTATTAATTTTGCACTTAATTATGGTTATGCCATTGTAAGGGCTAATATTATTAGAGCAGTTTGCATAAGTGGGCTTCTACCTTGGTATGGAATAAAACATGATAATATCTACAATGATTTTAATCTTTGCGATGATTTAATTGAAGTTTTTAGACCATTAGTAGATTTTTATGTATTGCATTTAAAAGCTCCGAAAGATTGTGAATTTTTAGACAAAGAAAATAAGCAAAAACTAATCAACATATTGCAAAAAGAAGTAATATTAGAAAATAAAACCTACCCATTAAATAGAGCTATAAATTTCTATGTTCAAAATTTTAAAAATGCTTTATTAGAAAATGAAAATCTCATAAAGGTTAAATTCTAATGGTGAAGGATAAATTTATGCGGATATTACTAATGTTTGATATGCCAACAAAAAGCAAAAAAGATCAAAAAAATGCTACAAAATTTAGAAACGCATTAATAAAGCTTGGTTTTTTTATGATGCAATTTAGCGTTTATGTAAGAATCTGCAAAGGACTAATGTCTGCCAAAAGCACCATAAAATCTATAGAAAAGATTTTACCACCTTGTGGAAATATAAGGGTTTTAATAATAACAGAAAAGCAATTTGATAATATGCAAATACTTTTAGGAGAAGCATCTTTCAATGAGCAAATAAACAATAACAAAAACTTAACACTTTTTGAATGGAATGAAAATACACAAGATTATAAATATTCCAAAGAAAGCATAAAATAAAGATTCGGTTTTAAAAGGAATTTTAATCCTGCGTGGCTTACCGAAAACCACTTATTTTAGTCCCTTTTTAAATTACTCTAGTGAGATTCTAGTATATTTTTCACTAATTTTTCTACTTAAATCCCTGAATTTCTTGGTTTTTGGGGTATCTATTTTACCATAAAGAAATTTAAGAAGGGACTAAAACCCAAATCATAACTAGAACAGAAATTAAAGAATTTTACCATAAAGAAATTTAAGAAGGGACTAAAACCAATTGACCGATAATTTTTCAAAATCAAGTATTTTACCATAAAGAAATTTAAGAAGGGACTAAAA
>NZ_JALAIY010000001.1:1501296-1554335 GCF_022664765.1 Helicobacter sp. CaF467b
TAGACTACCCTCAAATACTTTAAGGCAAGACTTCAAAATTTATTTTAAAAATATTACAATAATGCATTTAAAATTAAAAGTTCTTTAATGCAAAAATTAAGTAATGAACAAATTGGTATTTTATGGATTGTTGGTGCGAGTATTGCTTATGGGATTATGCCTGTGTGGAGTGTGGTGTCTCAAAATAATGGAATCTCAACTGATTTTATTTTATTTTTTCGCTTCCTTTGTAGTGCCTTTTTGTTATTTTTATGGGCGCTTTATAAGCGCATCTCTCTTAAGCTTACAAAATTGCAATATTTGCAATTTTTCTTCCTTGGCGGCATTTTATATATTATTCAGTCTTTTGCCTATCTTGATTCTTTGCGCTATATTCCTGCTTCGCTTTCTGTGCTTATTTATCATATTTATCCTATTATTGTCGCTCTTATTGCCCTCATCTTTTTGAGACAAAAACTACAAACTAAAACACTCTTTTCACTCTTTTTGTGTTTTGCAGGATTAGCAATCATACTTCAGCCTCCAAAAGATCTCCAGCTTAGCGTTTATGGTGTGATTTTATCGCTTATTGGTGCATTATTTTATGGGCTTTATGTTGTTTTTAGCAAATCCTATACCAGCAATCTTTCCTCTGTTGTTTGCAGTTTTTATATTTGTCTCTTTGCCGCCTTGATGATTCTTGGTTTTATGATTCCAAATCCACCACAATTCAACAGCTTTAACCCCATTGGAATCTTTGCTCTTCTTGGACTTACCTTTGTTTCCACGCTTTTCCCTATGATAGCATATTTCCTTGGAATGCCAAGAATTAATGTAACTAAAACAGCGATTTTAGGTATGATAGAGCCTCTTGTGGGGGTTTTGCTTTCTTTGTGGCTTTTGGGAGAAAATCTTAGCTTGTTGCAATATTTTGGAGGGTTTTTAATTCTCTTTGGCTCTTTAGTTCTTTTTATTAAGCGTTAGAGCAATAAGCTCTCTCCACTTTTTTAAAACTACTTCTTCTCCAAATTTTTCATAAATCACTTGCGTATTTTTGGCAAATTCTTGCCTTTTAGCAAGCATTACTTCAAAGCTTTTTAATAGGGCATTTTTATCGCCCATTTTAACCAAGATTCCATTTTTGCCATTACTTATAATCTCGCTAGGTCCATAAGGGCAATCATAGCTAATCACAGGCACTCCACACATTAAAGATTCAATTAAAACATTACTTAAACCTTCCCTATGGCTAGTTAAGGCAAAAAATTCTGCATTTTGATAGGCACTATAAAGATTTTCAACTTTCCCTAAAAAAACAATTTTTGCCCCTAGATTCTGGGCTTGTTTTTCTAAAGAATCACGACACTTTCCATCACCTGCTAAAAGCAGTGAAAATTGAGGATTTTTTTTAGAGAATTGTCCAAAAACTTCTAATAACTCTTCAAAATGCTTTGTTTCTATCATTCGCCCTGCACTCAAAATATAGGGCTTATGGGCGATAAAATCTTGCCAATCTGCTTCTGTAGTTTTATGGATAACAACTGGATTAGGCATCACACTAACATTTTTTAAAAATCCATAATGCTTTGAATCTTTTTGAGTAAGCGTGGTGATATGATCTGCTAATGGATACACCCTTTGGCGCAAAAACTTCCAAATCTTAAGATGATCCAAACTTGCATAAATACTATGCTCTGTTGCAATCACTGGAATCTTGTTTGCTCTAGCAGCTAAAATCGCCAAAATGTTAGTCTGATGAATAAAACTAATCACCAAATCCACCTTATGCTCCCTAAAACAACGCTTAAGCCTAAAAATACGCTCTATATTCCCAAGCATTCCACGCATTTTTGTTGCAATCACCACCACTTCTATGCGTTCATCTACGCTAAAAAAGCGATCTTTATCGCTCCACAATATTAAAATAATTCGATAAGAATCAATTAAAGCATTTGCTAAAAAACTCGCCACTTTCTCAGCCCCACCCATTCTAAGTGAAGAGACCACCAAGGCAAGAGTTGGCTTATTGTCCGTGTGCATTATGATTAAACTCCACTACAATTTCTTTTAATTTTGCTATCACTTCTTGTGTTTCTAAAAGCTCACTAATATCTTGATTAAGCTTATTAATATCATAACTTGTAGGACGAGCTACTTGAATTGAAGGGTATTTTGTCTTACCCTCACTCTCACCAATCAAAAGCTCCTCATAAAGCTTCTCTCCCGGTCGCAATCCACTAAAGATAATCTCTATTTCCTCTTCTTTACCATAGAGTTTTAGCATATTTTTAGCTAAATCCACAATTTTAACAGGCTCTCCCATATCCAAGATAAAAATCTCTCCACCCCTAGCAATTGCAGAAGCCTGTAAAACAAGGCGACACGCTTCAGGAATAAGCATAAAATATCGCGTGATTTCTGGATGAGTTACAGTAATTGGTCCTCCACTTTGAATCTGTGCTTTAAACTTTGGCACCACTGAACCGCTACTTCCAAGCACATTTCCAAACCGCACCGCCACAATCTCACTTTGTTTTGAATCAACATTTTGTGCATATAGCTCGACAACTCGCTTGGTTGCACCCATTACATTTGTGGGGCGCACTGCCTTGTCTGTGGAGATAATCACAATTTTAGGGACTTTTGATTCTATAGCAGAATCAATCACATTTTTACTCCCTAAAATATTATTTTCAATGGCACTTTTTTGATTATATTCACAAAGTGGAACATGCTTATAAGCTGCAGCATGCACGACAATATCAGGCTTTTCTTCTTGCATAAGCTCCAAAAGTCGATCTTTTTCCAAGATTGAAAACATCACCGCACGCAATAAATTTTTTTTGTCATTTTTAGAGAAAATTTTTCTTGTTAGCTCCTCTGTAATTACATAAAGATTGTATTCACTATGATCTAGCAAAACTAATCGCTTCGCCCCAAACTCCACGCACTGCCGCACAATCTCACTACCGATGCTTCCACCTGCCCCTGTAATTAGAATTGTTTTATTAGCAATAAACTCTCCAATGACTTCTTTATCCAAATCCTTACTAGGTCGCGAGAGTAAATCCTCAATTGAAATATCTTCTAGTGGCTTGTCTTCTTTGAGCATTGAGGCAATTTTAATCTCTTCAATTCCTATTTGTGTTAATTCATTAAAAAGTTTCTCTAAAGGCGGCTTAGCATAAGGCTTGGTTAGAATCACACTTTTAATCTTATGCTTCTCCAAAAGTTCTTTTAGGGCTGCTTTGGGATAGACTTTGAGATTTGAAATATAATTACCTTGTTCCTTTTTATCTTCATCAATAATCGCCAAGGGATAAAAGGGAATTTCACTATTAAGGGCACTTTTAATGAGCGTAGCTGCTTGTGTATTAGCTCCAAAAATCAAAGCAGGTTTAGGAGAGTTTTTGGGAGAATTCTCCAAATAAATTCGTTTAGAGATTCTAATCCCTCCAATCAAAATCCCAGAAATTACAAAGTCAATTACTACCACACTCAAAGGAAATTTATCAAAAAATCCCAAAAAGAATAAAAGCGTAAAGATTCCATAAGCCAAAATATGTGCATAAATAATTTTTAAAGCTTCGCTTAGTCCAAAAAATCGCCATGGCACTAAGTAAATTTTAAAAACCCACAAAGCACTAATTTTTAAGACAATCAAAGCCAAAAAGGCAAGAATCACTCCGTCGTTAAACTCCAATGGCACCTGAAAGCTAAAACGCAAATCATATGATAAAACCAAAGTAAAATATGAAACAATAATATCAATCACCAAAAAAAATAGGATTCTCTTGAGATTGCTTGGACGAAAAATAGCAGACTTTATCACTTAAAGACTCTTTAAATAATCCAAAATATAGCCCGATACCTCATCAATCTCTCTGCGCTCTAAGGCTCCACCGCTAGGCAAACAAATTCCATTATTAAAGAGACTTTGAGAAGTGCCATCACAAAAACTTATAGAATCTCTAAATAAAGGCTGTAAATGCATAGGCTTCCACAATGGACGCGATTCAATGCCCTTGTTAGCTAAAATCCCTACAAGATCCATTACATTGACTTTCTTCTCTTTAAATCTCAAAGTGCTTAGCCAACGATTTCCCCTTGAATCAGGAATCTCAGGCATAAATTCTACAAATTCACTAGAGAGATTTTCTTGATACCAATCAAAAATTTTTCGCCTTTTAGCAACCTTGTCTTCTATCTCTTCTAGCTGTCCTACGCCAATTGCTGCGCAAATATTGCTAAGGCGGTAATTATAACCATAGTCTAAATGCTCATAATAAGGCAGATTCTCTCTTGCTTGAGTGGAATAATACCTTGCCTTTTGCATTTGGCTTGAATCTTTGCCTAGCAGCATTCCCCCACCACTTGTTGTAATAATTTTATTACCATTAAAAGACAATGCGCCAAACTTTCCAAAAGTTCCAGTATGTTGTCCTTTATAAAATGCCCCTAAAGATTCCGCAGCATCCTCAATCAACAAAACCCCATATTCTTTACAAATTTCTACAATTTCAGAAATCTTAGCACACTGCCCATAAAGATGTGTCAAAATCAAGGCTTTTGGCTTTGTTTTTAAGCTCTCTAGTGCTTCTCTTAGAAGTTTAGGGGAGAGATTCCACGAAGAATCACTATCAATAAAAACCGGTGTTGCCCCTTGATACAAAATAGGCACAATCGAACCTATAAAAGTAAAAGTGCTTGCCAAAACCAAATCACCTTTAGTGATTCCTGCCACTCTTAAAGCCAAATGCAAAGCTGCTGTGCCGCTACTAAGCGCAAGTGTGTTAGGACTTTTAGTATAGTCTTGCATTGTCAATTCAAAGGAATTGACAAATTCCCCTAATGGTGCAATATAATTGCTCTTAAAAGCTTCATCAACATACTTTTGCTCATTTTTTCCCATTTGTGGTGGGGACAAAAAGATTCTAAAACTCATTGTAACTCCTTTTTTGCTGGATTTCCTACAACCTTTTTAAAGGATTGAATATCATTAATCACAACGCTTCCTGCTCCAATCATACAACCATCGCCCACACTTCTACCCTCAATCACAACGCTTCCTGCCCCAATATGTGAATCTTTTCCGATTCTAACACCTCCACAAAGTGTGCTTTTGGGGGCTAGATGAGAAAATTCTCCCACCTTACAATCGTGCTCCACCACACAACCTGTGTTTAAAATCACACCTGTTTCTATCGTGCTCTCTGCATTCACCACTACATTTGGCATCACCACACAAGCCTCGCTTATTTTAGCACTTTTAGAAATAATTGCACTTGAATGAATAAGGCTTGGAATCTCAAAACCCTGCTGTTTAAAAACTTCAAAAAAGGCTCTTCTTGCTTGACAATTCCCAATAGCTAATGTAATCTTAATTTCTTTTTGCAAACCCAACATTAAAAATTCTTTAGGGGAGATAGCATTTTTATTTGCCAAAATTTTGCCTTGTGGAGAATCATCAACGACAAAAGCAATTTCGCCCCCACATGCCAAAATAATATCAGCAATCACTCTCCCATGCCCACCAGCACCAACAATTGCAAATCTCACCATTCAAAGCCTTTTTGCTTCCTTTTTTTTAAAAACCTTAAAAAATATTGCCATAGCAATTTGATTTTCCAAAACAAGAATTCTACCCAAAGAATCACAAAAAAATCTTTATAAATTTTATATAATTATCATAATCTCTCTTATGCGATTTTGTCGTAAGAACAAAACTCATCTTTTAAAAATCTAAAATAACTACTTTTTTGAATTTTACTTTTATTTTGTTAGAATCCGCTTTTAGCAATTTTCAACAAGAAAGGTTAAACTTGCGAATTGAAAAAATCCAAGAAGATATTTATATTTTACGAGGAAAATTAAAAGATATTAGCGATTATCAAGATATAAAATTGCTCTTAGAAAAAATACGAAAAGCCCAAATAAATGAAATCTCTTTTGGCATTCCACACGCAAAAGATATTAGTCTTTATATTTTAGGATATTGGCTAAAACTTGCCAAAGACGATGGCTTTAAATTTCATTTTTACATTTCTGATGATCTTTTGTATGAGCGCTTTTTATACTTAGGGTTGCATGAATTTTTTGAGGTTATTAATGGAGAAATGGAATAATATTTATAATGCTTTTAATCCTATTGCATTCAATCTTTTTGGTATTAGTGTGCATTGGTATGGGATAATGTATGTTTTAGCTTTGCTTGTGGCACTTGGTGTGGCAAAATGGATTGCCAAAAAAGATTCTTATCCTATTTCAAGTGCGCTTTTGGAAAGTTATTTTTTATGGGTAGAAATTGGTGTTATTTTAGGTGCTAGACTTGGATATATTATCTTTTATGATCCTTTTAGCGCTTATTATCTCACTCACCCTTGGCAAATTTTCAATCCCTTAGATAAAGATGGAAATTTTGTTGGGATCCGCGGAATGAGCTATCATGGGGCAGTCATTGGCTTTTTAATTGCCTCTTTAATCTTTGCAAGAATTAAAAAAGTTAATTTTTGGCTTTTTATGGATTTAGCTGGACTTAGTATTCCTTTAGGCTATGTATTTGGCAGAATCGGAAACTTTCTTAATCAAGAGCTAATTGGCAGAGAAACTTCAAGCGCTTTGGGGATTTATGTAGATGGAATCTTGCGCCACCCAAGTCAGCTTTATGAAGCCTTTTTGGAGGGTATTGTTGTTTTTGCAATTCTCTTTTTGTGGAGAAAAAAGGCGCGTTTTATAGGACAGATTGGAATCTTATATGGCGTGCTTTATTCACTTATGCGCTTTGTCGCAGAATTCTTTAGAGAGCCTGATTCACAGCTTGGCTTTGTAGCTTTTAATTGGCTAACACAAGGGCAATTTCTCTCATTAATTATCGGTATTTTTTGCTTTGCCCTACTCTTTAAACCTAAGGAAAAAAATGGCTAATCTTTCTTTACAAAATATCTCCAAACAATACGACTATAAGCCCATTTTGAGTGATGTTTCCCTTAGTGTGCAAGAGGGAGAGAGAATGGCTATTGTAGGCAAAAATGGTGCAGGGAAATCAACACTACTTAAGATTCTTAGTGGGGAAGTGGAAGCCGATGAGGGAAGCCAAATCCTCCAAGGCAATTTAGAAATTAAGCATTTAATCCAAAAGCCTGTTTTTCAAGAGGGGCAGAGTGTTAAGGAAGTTATTTTGCATTCTTTAGAAGAGCTCACACAGGCTAGAAAAAGGCTAGATGAAATCGCTCAAAAACTCCAAAATCACCCCAATGATGAATCGCTCATCAAAGAACATTCTCTTTTAAGTAATTTTATTGATCATCACAATGCTTGGGATTTAGACAATAAAATCAATCAGATTCTAGAAACTTTTGCCCTCAAAGAGCTTCAAGACAACTTTGCTAATCTCTTAAGCGGTGGGGAGCAAAAACGAGTGGCTTTAGCTTGTTTGCTACTAAGAAAGCCCGATATTTTACTGCTTGATGAGCCCACAAACCATCTTGATGTTGAAATGGTAGAATTTTTAGAAGATTTACTCTTAAGAGAAAAATGGACGCTTATTTTTATTAGCCACGATCGGTATTTTATTGATAGAATTGCCACACGCGTTATAGAAGTAGAAGACTGCAAGATTCGAAGTTTCAAAGGTGGTTATGGAGACTATCTAAAAGCCAAAGAAGAACTCCTAAAAAGCCTTGCTAAAAGCCATGAAACGCTACTTAAGCACTTAAAAGCAGAAGAAGAATGGTTGGCGCGTGGAGTGAGGGCAAGAGTTAAACGCAATGAAGGCAGAAAAGAGCGCATCATGCAAATGCGACAAACCGCCAAAAACAATCCCTCCATTATCCGAAAAATGACTTTAGAGCTAGAACGCGAAAAAAAACATTTCAATCAAGAAGAAGGGGTGAATCGCAAAAAAATGTTGTTTGATTTACAAAATATTTCCTTTAGTCTTGACAAAAAACTGCTCATCAAAGACTTCTCAACGCGCATTTTACAACGCGATAAAATAGCCATTGTAGGCAAAAATGGTGCAGGTAAATCAACGCTTTTAAAATTAATGCTAGGTCGCTTAAAGCCTCAAAAAGGGAAAATAGAATGTGGAGAAGTGCGAATAGGATATTTTGATCAACACAGAGAAATGCTGGATGATTCTAAGGATTTGCTAGAAACCTTTTGCCCTTTTGGTGGAGATAGAATCGATGTCAAAGGAAAAAATATGCATGTCTTTGGCTATCTTAAAAACTTCCTTTTTCCTAAGGAATTCCTAGACAAAAAAATCGGCACTCTAAGCGGTGGAGAGAAAAATCGTGTTGCCTTAGCCTTGCTTTTTACCAAGGAATATGATTGCTTGATTTTAGATGAGCCCACTAATGATTTGGATATTCCCACCATTAACATCTTAGAAGAATACTTGCAAAGCTTTGATGGAGCGATTATTTTTGTGAGCCACGATCGGTATTTTGTGGATAAAATTGCCAAAAAACTGCTTGTTTTTAAAGGTAATGGAAACATTGAAGAAACCCACAAAAACTTTAGCGAATACCTTGAAATAGAAAAGGAACTTAAAGATTATCAAATTTTTGAAAACTCTTTGCAGGTTTCAAAAGATAAGCCTAAAGCCGAAAAACAAAAGACAAAGCTTTCTTATCATCAAATGCGCCTTTTAGAGATTCTGCCCCAAGAAATTGAAGAGCTTGAATGCCAAATTAAAGAGCTTGAATCCAAGCTTTATTCAAACACTCTAAGCACAGCTGAACTCCAAGAAGTCTCTTTGGAGCTCCAATCCAAACAAGCCCTTTGTGAAGAAAAAACTTTGCAATATTTTGAATTAGAAGAACAGCGTGAAAACCTCTAATCTCCAGTCTTTTTCAGAATTTATGCAAGAATGGCTTTATGGAGAAAAAGGCTATTATCAAAACCACAGAGTTGGAAAAGAAGGGGATTTTTACACTAGCGTGAGTGTGAGTTTCTTTTTTGGCTATTGCATTGCTAATTTTATTAAAAATTTTCTAAGTCAATCGCTTAAACTCTTGCCTAATAAAATCGCCATTGTAGAAATAGGTGCTGATAGGGGGTATCTAATTAGTGATATTGCAAATTTTCTAGCACATTTTACGCTTTTTGAAAAACTTCATTTTTGCACAATTGAGCCACTTAAAAATCTCCAAAATACTCAAAAATCAACCTTTGCAAAATCCCAAAATACTCCCCTAATCACTTTTAATTCTTTGCAAGAATTAAAAGAGTGTGGTTATGACTTTATCTTTTTTGTAAGCAATGAACTTTTTGATTCTTTTGCTTGTGAGCTATTTTTTAAGGGCGAAATGGCATACATACAAAATAATTCACTCATTTTCAAACCCGCCCCAGAAATTATTTTACAAACCGCTCAAACAATGAATATAGAAATCGGTGAGATTCCACCCAAATTACCTGAATTTATAGACTCACTTAGCTTATGTGCAAAATCTTTTGCATTTTTAACTTTTGATTATGGGAATCTCCACCCACGCAATGCTTTTTCACTGCGACTTTATCATAACCACACCACAGATAATTTCTTCTCAAATCCCACTTCAAAAGCCTATCAAGCCCATCTTTTAGAATCTTTTGGAAAAAGTGATTTGACTTATGAAGTTAATTTTTCTTACCTTAAAACACTTTTTTCAAAAATAGGCGCAAAGGAAATTTTCTTTGGCAGACAAAATAAAATCCTTGTGGATATGGGATTAGATCAAGTTGGCGAGTGGTATATTCAAAACTTTGGTTTAGAATCTTTTATGCGCCTCTCCCCAAAAATCCGCACACTCATAGATCCAGAAATCCTTGGAGAGAGATTTTTGGGAATCTTATTTGCTAGAATCTAAAACAAAGGAGTAAAAATGAAACTTTTGATACTTCAAAGCCTAATTATTTCCGCTTTTTTAAGTGGTTGTCTTTATCGCAATGAATGCGGATATTCTAATTCTTATTGGGATGAAAAGGGCTATTATTATGATTCACAAGGGAATTATGTGGAGACCTGCCCGGATAATCTCATCTACAAAGATGGCAAACAACCCCAAATGAGAGAAGAAGTTTTTTAATGCAAAGCCTAAAAGAAATCCAAGCAAAGCGCAATTTAGCATTAACCCACAAACACATTGCACCTTTATTTGAATCCCTAAACTCCTTGCAAAGCCTTCCCCAAAATGAGCTGGGAAATGCTACTTTTAGCTTTGATGATTTTATTAATCTCTCTTTGCCCAATCTCACAGAATCTTCACTCCACCACATTACAGAAGTGGCAAAAACCCTTATTCCTTGGAGAAAAGGACCTTTTAAGATTAATTCTTTGGAGATTCTTAGCGAGTGGAATAGTGCCATTAAATACAATATTCTAGAGCCTCATCTAAATTTACAAAACAAAATCATAGGGGATATTGGTTGCAATAATGGCTATTATATGTTTAGAATGCTTAAAGAAAATCCCCAAAAAATCATCGGCTTAGATCCTATGCCCTTATGCAAATTACAATTTGATTTTATGCAGTTTTTTATCCAAGATTCAAGGCTTAATTTTGAGCTTTTAGGTATTGAGGATTTGCCTTTTTTAGATATTAACTTTGATATTTTACTTTGTCTTGGAGTGCTTTATCATCGCAAAAGCCCCATCGATTCTATTAAAACCATCTACAATTCCCTAAAACAAGGTGGGGAAGCAATTTTTGATAGCATTATTTTAGAAGGGGATGAGGAAATCGCCCTTTGCCCACGCAACAAACGCTATGCCAAAATGCCCAATGTCTATTTTATCCCTACCTTAAAAACTTTTATAAACTGGCTAGAATTTTGTGGTTTTAAAGAAATCACGCATATTGCGACCCTAAAAACAGGCATCGATGAACAAAGAAAAACTCCTTGGAGTAATGCAGAGAGTTTGGAGGATTTTCTAACCCCCGATAAGACAAAAACCATAGAAGGCTATCCTGCCCCACAAAGAGCTTATCTCAAAGCAAAAAAATAGTTCAAATCATAGCTATAAGTGCTACATTTGACACACTCCACCCACAATAACATCAATTTTATCATATAAAATAAATATAGAAAAGTTATTTATAATGCCATTAAAAGCTATTGACAATATAAAAGCCCAATTAAGGCAAATTAAAACCTATTGTTCAATAGAATTTAAATCTTTTGCTTATATAAAGCCTATCTCCTCTTCCTAATATATTAGAAATGAGAGTTTTTGAGCTATGGTTTTTGGATTTACATCTTAGCACCTTTTGCATTACGCTTTGCCATCAAACCCATCAAGCACTACCCCTCCCCTACTCTACACAAAATTAAACACCCACAAAACAGCCAATCACCTTCACATAAAAATAATTTCTAAAATATATGCTATAATCTCCATATTCAATCTAAAAAAAAGGATCGTTCTATGAAAAAAATCTTATCTATTTCTGCTTTTGTTGCTCTATTTAGCTGTCCCCTTTTGGCTGAGCCGTATGCCTTAGATCCAAACAATTCTCAAGTAAATTTTGAAATTTCTCATCTCAAACTCACTAAAGTAGATGGAAAATTTGATAAATTTAGTGCCAATATTGACTATGATGCAGCTAAAAAAGTCCTAAATTTGCTAGAAGGTAGCGTTGAAATTGCCTCTGTTGATACAGCTAATGCCAAACGCGATGAACATTTAAACGCTGCAGATATTTTTGATTCTAAAAAATATCCAAATATGACTTTTAAAATGACTAAGTTTGAAACAGGTAAAATTTATGGGGATTTAACCATCAAAGGCATCACAAAGCCTATCGTTCTTCAAAGCACAGAAACACTTAATGGCGCAACCTTGCAAATCAAAGCTAATGCAACAATCAAGCGTTCTGATTTTGATGTGGTATGGGAATCTAATCTTAAAGATAGCCTAGTAGGCGATGAAGTTAAAATCCTACTCACGCTCACTGCTAATCCGCAATAACTTTAGAGTTTTCTCTAAAGTTTTCTCTGCTTTAGAATCTACTTTATAAATCTGCTTTAATACCTTTGTGTTATAATCTTAAAAAAATCCCTTAACCATTAGGAAAAGCTATGAATATCATTTTTGGACCTATTACTTCAAGAAGGTTTGGAGAATCGCTAGGTGTAGATCTCTCGCCCCAAACCAAACAATGCAATTATGACTGCCTCTACTGCGAACTAGAGGGCAAAAAAGCTCAAGATTCTATGCAAAATATCTTAGAAGTTGATACAATCCTAACTGCCATAAAAGAAGCTCTAAATAAATTTAAAAATATCCAATCCCTAACCATTACTGCAAATGGAGAGCCCACACTCTACCCTAATTTATACGAATTAATGCTGCGACTAGAAGACATAAAAGGCGACACACAAACCCTATTATTAACTAATGGCTCTTTACTTTGGGATTTAAGTGTTTCTAGGGCTTGTTTGCTATTTGATAAAGTCAAATTCTCTCTTGATGCCATCTCTCCTGAAGTCTTTAAAAAAATCGATAGACCCATTAAAAATATTTCACTAGAGCAAATCTTGCAAGGAATCTACCAATTTAGCGCCGACTTTAGCGGAGAACTTTATGCAGAAATTCTTTTTGTCAAAGGAGTGAATGATGATTTAAAAGAAGTGCAAAAAATGGCAAGATTCCTAGCACCAATGCGACTAAAAAGACTAGATATAGGCAGCATTGATAGACCACCTGCTTACAAAGTTGATCCTATTTCACAAGAATTACTAGAAAACTTTGAAATGATTTTTAAAAGCTATAGCATACCTGTGTTTTTACCCAAGAGAATCACAAGCTCCAAAAAAGACAATTTAGAACTTTCAAAAGAAGAGATTCTAAAAACCCTAGCCCTACGCCCTATGAGCAAAGCAGATATACAAAGCCTGTGGAGTAAAACAAGTATTCAAAGACTTTTAGAATTACAGCAAGAAGGGATTATTTTGTTAAAAAGTATTAATGGCATAGAATTTTTTGCTATCAAATAATACCTAAAGCATAAAAATATATTGTTTAAAAAACATAATCAAAGCAATCTCCAAAGCTAACAAAGCAACAATAATCAAAAGCCATTTGGGGTGATTTAAAATGCTAAAAAATCTCCCCCAACCAAAATAATGCAAGGTTAGAAAAAATACAAAAAAACCACTAATACTTCCTGCTATTGCCAAACCAACCGCGCCATAAAACTGCATTAACACAAGCGAACAAATTGTCCCAACACCCAAAGAAAATGCTGTGATTTTTGCTGCTAGGGCTTGTTTGTTTTGCGAATAAAGCCACAAAGAAAAGATTCTAGAAAGCCCAAAAGGTAAAAGCCCAAACATATAAGCGCTAAAAACTGCTGCTGTCTCTAGCGTATCCTCACGCCCAAACTGCCCCCTCTCAAACAAAAGCCAAATAATTTCATTTTGTAACAAAACCCCACCAATCACACAAGCCCCAAGCAAAAAACACAAAAGCCAAAAAGAGCGAGAAAGCTCCTTTAGGGCTTTTAGCTCTTGCTTTTCTTTGAGATATTTAGCAACCAAGGGAAAAAGCGCCGTGGAAGTTGCAATCGCAAAAATAGCTAAGGGAAGCTGAAAGATTCTGTTTGCATAATACAAATACGAAATCGCCCCACTTGTCAAAAAAGATGCCAAAAGCGTATCAATAAAGGAAGCTAGTTGTGCGCTAGAACTCCCAATCATTGCAGGAAAAAATTGTTTATAAAAAGATTTCACACTTGCATTTACCGCTTCTTTTTTGCTCTCTAATTCCTTAAAACCAACGCACAAAAGCTTAAAAAACTTCAATCTCCACATCGGATAAAAATGCAATAAAATCTGTGCCATTCCACCAGCTAAAACTCCGTAACTAAGCCACAAAACCGCCTCATAAGCAGGACTATTTCGCGCTAAAAACAAAGCCACAATCATTGCCAAATTTAAAAATGCCGGAGAATACGCCCACGCGGTAAAATTTCGCTTATATTGTAGCATTGCTCCCAAAAAAGTTACCACAAAAACCAAAAGTAAATACCAAAAATTAATCGCCACTAGGGGCGCTGCAAGTGTGATATTCTCATCGCTAAACCCATAAGCCAAAACCTTAGTAACTTCTTTTTGAAAGCTCCAAACTAACATTGATAAAACAAACAAGATTCCGCAAAAAACTGCAAGAATCTTTAAGGCAAATCCACCGCGGAATCGCGCTTGAAAAAAGCTAGGTAAAAAAGCTTGATTAAACGCTCCTTCCCCAAAAATTCGCCTAAAAAGATTAGGCAATTTAAAAGCCACAAAAAAAATATCGCTATAAATCCCAGCTCCCAAAATGCTAGCTGTCATCAAATCGCGAATAAATCCCAAGATTCTTGAAGCCAAGATTCCGCTACTATTAGTTAAAAAAGCCCTTAAAAACATTTGTCATTCTCTTTATGTAATCTTTTTCTTATAGGGTTTTTGATAAAATAAGGCAATATTTTTACATAAAAAGCTTTTAGAATATGTTAAAAAAAGATTTGCAAAACTCATTTAGACCCTATTATATCAATGAATGCGAGGATATTAAATTTGCTTTTAAACAAATTGCCTCTCAATTAAATTGCAATTTAGATACGCTTGATTTTGAATTACGCGGAATCACAACCTATGTCAAAAAAACCTATGATTACTCTCCCCAATCGCTAAAAGAAAGCGAAGCCAATACTTTTTTTAACCATTACAATAATCTCTTAGAACCCAACCTTCTCATCTCTCAACGCTATTCTATTCTTGTGTTCAAAAAAGAAAAAAAAGAAACGCGATTCCATATGATTACTGATAAGTTTTTCTCAAAAGCTTTTATAACATTCCGAGAAGGATTTGTGTTTAACGCACAAGAATTTGAAAATCTCTATCTCCAAATCAAGAAATTCAAAGCATGGAATCGTATTTTATTTATTAAAGAAGAAGAAGAAAAACAAGCTTTAAAAGATTTTTTAAGCATCTTAAAATATCCGCTCAAAAAAGAAGTCAATTACCTACTCTCTCAAAGCTTTGGCTACATTCCGCCAAATGAGAGCTCACTTGAATTCAAAAAAGAAGTAACTCAAAATTTCCAAACGCTTATAGCCGATGAAATCATCTGCATTTTTCATAAAGCTACCAAGGGCAAACCTGGTAGAAATATCCGCGGTGAATATATAGTCCCTGAAAATCCAAAAACACTTGATCAGCCCTGCACACTTAAATTTGACCCCAACAGCATTAAACTCAAAGAAACTCCTCTAGAGATTCACTATCTTGCTGCAATTGGCGGGATTTTAAAATACGAAGATGATTATCTTTATATAGAAAATAGCCTAGAGACTAAGGAAGTCAATCTCAAAACAACCGGCTCACTTATTGGCAAGATTGAAAGTGGGACAGAGATTAATATTACCGAAACTGATTCACTCAAAGAAGCGCTTGGACAAGGAATGAAAGTCCAAGCCTCTAAAATCAATATCCAAGGCAATGTCGGGGCTAATGCACAAATTAACGCAAATGAAGTTTTTATTGGTGGTTTTACACATCAAGATTCAAAAATCTATGCCACAACAGCCACTATCAAAAACCACAAGGGCTATCTCCAAGCCAAAAATGTCAAAATAAAAACTTTAGAGACTGGAATCATTGAAGCCCAAAGGGTAGAAGTGGAACAAATGTATGGAGGCAAAATTTATGCAGAAGAAATCATTATCCAAACCCTGCATTCAAATGCCTTTTTATACGCCACCAAAAAAATTGAAGTTTCTCTTATGCAAAAGGGCGAAAACCGATTCTACATTGCTGCTAATTATAGCCTAGAGAACAAGGCACTATACCAAAAGCTTTTAGATCAAAAAGATTCTTCAATTAAAGAAGCCATTTTGCTCACCAAAGAATTAAAAGTTGAAAGCCTAGAGTTGCAAAAAATCAAAAATACTGCCAATGAAATGCGAAAGATTCTAATCCATTACAAAAATACTAACACAAATCCACCAAGCTACTTACTTGCTAAATTCCAAGAATACCACGCACGAGTGATCGCACTTAAAGAAAAAAAAGCAAAAATCAACACCCTAAGCGAACTCTCCAAACAGGCTTACAATGCTTTAAATAAGCTTGATTTAGCAACCAAAGAAGGCACTATTGTTGTGCAAAGTGGTTGGGTGGGATACAATGAAATCCATTATGTTTTCTATTCTCCCAAAAATGAATTTATGCTAATCCCAAAAGCTGGAGAGCCCTCAAGAGTTATTTTTAAAAATGATAAAATCCATTTAGTTTTATAGGAGACAAAATGATTATTGCCCTAGAAGGAAAAATTTTCTCCAAAGAGCCCACCAAGATAGCTATTAGTTGCGCTGGAGTTGTTTATGAAGTTTTTATCTCTCTACAAACAAGTAACCAAATCACTCAAAACAAAGGCGATTCTATTACGCTACTTACCACACACATTATTCGCGAAGATGCACAAAATCTCTTTGGCTTTTTAGAATCTAGTGAAAAAAAACTCTTTGATACGCTCATTAAAATTAATGGCGTAGGACCCAAAGTTGCTATGGCAATTCTCTCTACCTATACACCACAAACTTTTGCTAAAGTAGTAGAAAACAATGACATTAAATCCATGCAAAGAGTGCCTGGAATTGGTCCAAAAAGTGCAGGGAGAATCCTAGTAGAACTCTCTGGCTGGTCGCTAGAGCTAAGCCAAAATGAGACAAATCACAAAGATTCAGATTATAATCAAGTTATTCTAGCCCTTGAATCGCTAGGTTATAAAAATGATATTATTCAAAAAGCCATTAAAGGTTTAGAAAAAAATGAGGTGGGGCAAATGGTTAAAGCCGCACTCAAAAAAATACAAGGTTTATAAAATGCAAAAAAAACTTCATCTTATTTCACTAGGTTGCACTAAAAATCTCGTTGATAGCGAGGTGATGCTAGGCAAACTTAGTGATTATGAAAACACACAAGAAATCAATGAAGCCGATGTGATTATTGTCAATACTTGCGGATTTATTGAAGCAGCAAAAAAAGAAAGCATTCAAACGCTACTAGAAGCCCTAGAAACAAAAAAACAAGGGGCGATTCTAGTAGCTAGTGGTTGCCTTAGCGAACGCTATGCCAAAGAACTAAAAGAGGAGATTCCTGAACTTGATATTATCACCGGCGTGGGAGATTATGACAAAATTGACAAAATGATAGAAGAACGCAAAAAGGGGGAGAGAATCCTCTCTAATGCAAAGGGAGTCTTTTTAGCCAATGAGACCAATAAGCGAATCATTAGCGGATCAAAAATACACGCTTACATCAAGCTCTCAGAGGGCTGTAATCAAAAATGCAGCTTTTGTGCTATTCCAAGCTTTAAGGGCAAATTGCATTCGCGCACACTTCAATCCACTCTAAAAGAAGTGCGCAACCTTGCCTCTGAAGGCTATAGTGATTTTACTTTTATCTCTCAAGATTCTAGCTCTTATTTGCGTGATTTAGGGATTAAAGATGGACTTGTAGAGCTTATTAGTGGTATTGAAGATCTAGCCAAAGAGGGAGTAAATATTAAAAGCGCTAGAATCCTTTATCTCTACCCTTCCACCACCTCTAAGAAGCTTATTCAAAAAATTATTGATTCGCCAATTTTTCATAATTACTTTGATATGCCACTGCAACACGCTTCCCAAAAAGTGCTTAAAGCTATGGGCAGAAGTGGAGAGTTTATGGAGCTTTTAGAAATGATGCGGAAAGCACCCAATAGCTTTGTTAGAACTAGCTTTATTCTAGGACATCCCGGTGAAGGAGAAGAAGAATTTGATGAGCTTTGTCAATTAGTAGAAAATTTTTCTTTTGATCGCATTAATTTCTTTGCCTACTCCAAAGAGGAAGGAACTAAAAGCGCTACAATGGAGCAAATCCCTAGCAAAACAATCCATTCAAGGCTAAAGAAAATCAACAAAATATTCACACAACAATACCAACAAAATCTTAAAAAACTAAAAGGCGCAGAAATCACAGCGCTTATTGAGGGCAAATCCAAAGAACACGAGTTTTTCTACGCAGGACGAGAGTTAAGATTTGCTCCTGAAATTGATGGGGAGATTTTAATCAACGACAAAACCATTGATGAGGAAATCACAAGCGGTTATTACAAAGTAAAAATCACTGAAATTGCAGGGGAAGACATTTTAGGTTGCGTGATTGGAAAAGCCTAAATTAGAATTTTTAGAAGAATTAAAAGATGCAAAGAATCTCCTTGCTTTTTCGGGAGGATTAGATTCAACAGCGCTTTATTTTTTGCTAAAAAGCCATGGAATTACCTTTGATGTGGCAATAGTGGATTATGGAATAAGACAGCAATCACACCTAGAAATCTCAAGGGCAAAAACACTCTGCTTTTGGGATAACAAACAATGCTACACGCTTAAAGCTCCCAAAATTAACAAAAACTTTGAAGCAAATGCAAGGGCGATTCGTTATGATTTTTTTACCTCTTTAGTCTCTCAAAATTCCTATCAAAATCTTATTTTAGCCCACCAACTCAATGATAATTTAGAATGGTTTTTAATGCAATTTTGCAAAGGAACTAGTATAGAAAATATGCAAATACCCCCCAAAAGCCTCTTTTGGAAACAAAATCAAAAAACCTGCTACATTCTCCGCCCTATGATTTTTCTACCAAGAATCACGCTTCAAATGTATTTGCAAACCCATAAAATCTTTTATTTTGAAGATTCTAGCAATGCAGATACCACTTATAAGCGAAATTATTTTAGAAAATATTTTGCCAATCCCCTCATTCAAAATTTCCAAACTGGGATTCAATTTAGCCTAGAACTCCTAGCAAAAGAACATTCCAAGACAAATTTAGAAGATTTAGGGGGATTTTTTGTTTTTAAACACAGCGCTCTTAGTCTCTATTATATTGACAAAGCCTCCAAAAAACTAGGTTACTGCTTAAGTAAAACCCAAAAACAGCAATGCCAAACCCACTTAACCAAGCAAGAATTTTCTATCGTTTTAGGTGGCAAAATCGCTCTAGAAAAATCCCAAAATCAAATCTGTATTTTTCCCTACACACACTATAAGCTAACCAAATCCCAAAAAGAAACTTTCCGCAAAAACAAAATCCCAAAGAAATTTCGCTTCTTTTTAGCAAAAAAGGGATTGATTGATTTTACTTTATTCTAAAATTTCTATAAACCAAAAAATGCTAAAATCCAATTATCAACCAAAGAAGAAAGGCAACAATGTTTGAACGAATTGATTCTCTGCTAAAAAAAATCGAGGAAGCGCAAGCTGAAATAGAATTTCTCCTAAGATTAGCTAAGATTTCTTTTGTAGATTATGTGATGATAAAGCGTGGCTCTCAAGATATGCCACCCTCGCTTGATATGTGGAATCTCCAACAAATTGACGAAGAAGTTTCTAAGCTCAAAGAAGCCATTGATAGTCTCAATAAAATCAAAAAAGAAGTGCTAACTTGGTAAGTTTTGCAATTCTTTTAATTTCTCTTTGATTGCTTCAATATGCCCTTTTACCTTGACATTTTTCCACATAAATGCAATTTTTCCTTGCGGATTAATAATAAAAGTTGATCGTATGACACCTTCATATTCTTTACCATAAAGCTTTTTTAGACCCCAAGCACCATAGGCTTTTAATACATTCTTATTAGAATCACTTAGTAATGTAAAATTCAATTTTTCTTTTTCTATAAAACTTTGATGAGATTTGACACTATCAGGACTAACTCCTAAAACAACCGCACTTAAACCATTTAATTCTAATAAGTTATCACGAAAATCACAAGCTTCTTTGGTACAACCTGGTGTCTTATCCTTAGGATAAAAATACAAAACTACCCAACTTCCACTAAAATCCTGCAAAGAAATTTCAGCATCATCTTGATTGGGCAGACTAAAATTAGGTGCTTGAGCATTAATTGATAATTCCATGCTATTCCTTTATTTTTTTATGATTCTAGCAAATTTTATGACTAATTTGCATTGCCACCTTACAATCTTCAAAAATCTCTAATTTAGTGATGGTGATTTTATAGCTTTGAATCTGTGAAAATCGTTTTGGAATCTCTTTAGAAAAATACTCTAAAGCTTCTTCTAATAGCCCAAATTCACTCAAAAAAGCTTCTTTAAAAAACTTCCTTAACTCACGATAATCCAAAAAAGTCTCCCCTTGATTCTTAAAATAGTAAAACTCCCCTTCTAGCTTAATTTTTTGCTTCTTTTCTCTCTCAAAGGGCAAAATCCCAATCACAACCTCCAAAATCCAATCTTCTAAAAAAATTACATATTCCATATAAATTTCACCCTATATTCGGGAAAAAGCTTCAAAATATCCATCTAAAATCACCGCATTCATTGTTTTGATAATCTCTTTAAAATCGCCCTCTGGCACTACTTCATCGCGATAAATCCACAAAGTCTTTGAATCTTTTGCACTCTTTTGGAGTTTTGCTTCAAAAAATACACGATTAGAACTCTCATCATAAGAAAAATCTAACACATACAGCTTTAGAGAATCTCTTAAGGGATTTCTACTTTCTACTAAATCAATACAACTTTGATAAGCTGCCTTTAGCATCAAAGAATCAAGCATATTGGGTAGAGATTCTATCCATTGATTCTTTGCAAAATAGGCGACTTCATTAGAAGCCTCTCTGTAAGCAATTTTTTTAGTATTGATTTTCTCTGCGACCTCAACACCTAACCAATTATAAGTCTGAACACTCTTGCACTCTGTCTTTTTATAAGGAATTTCTAATTGATAATAACTCACAGGCAAAACCTCCTTGCCCACACAACCACTCAAAATCCCCACCAAAATCATTCCCAAAATGATATTTTTTATTTTCATTTTCATTGCATTCCTTTACTCACGAGGTCCAAGTTTCTGTTTAGTTACATCAAACAAAAAACTCCTTGGCGAATCTCTAAAATCTTCCAAAGTATCACTGCCCCCCTGCAAGACTTTTTGCAAAGCCTTGGAATTCTGCTCCAAATCAAACAACAAAGGTGTTAGAATTAATCTTAAATTATAATCTCCACGCTTTAAACCCTCATTTAATCGCGCCCTTATTTCTCCAATGTGTTTAATCTCTGCCTTAGCATCTTTTAACACCCAGTAAAGTTCATCAGAAACATCAGCAAAGTTTTGCAAACCTGCTTCAATATTTCCAAGATTCTTATCATTAAGCAATCGATTAAATCGCTCCAAACTAGTTTCTAATTGCGCCATTACATTTTCAGCCTTAGAACTCACCTGTTCAATCCAATTTTCTTTAAACCCCAAAATTGCCTTTTGCGATTGTTTAAAAGGCTCACCCTTTCCTTGAATTAGAGTTAAAAAATTACCACCTGTTAAGCCTTGTGATTGCACTGCTACTTTGCTACCTTCATTTAATACAATCTCTTTTTGAACCCACACCACAATTTCCACTTCATTTCCACTTAATTGATAATGCCTAACAAACCCAACAGGCAAACCCAAATATTTCACAGGGGTTTCTACTCTAATACCATTAGGAAGCTCTTTGTTATAAATATAATACTCATTATATTGGCTTAAATTCCTATCATATTTGCCCATCCAAAAAATAAATCCGGCTAAAGCCAACAGAACCGCGATAAAAAATACTCCAAGCAATACATAATTTAATCGTGTTTCCATTCTCTTTCCTTATATTTGATGCAAAAATAAATCTAATGAATCTGTTTGCGCTCTTAGCTCTTCTAGGCTACCTTGAAAAAAGACTTTTTTGTCCTTTAAGACCACCATTCTATCCACAACTCCCTTCACACTTTCCATATCGTGCGTTACCATCACAATGCTAATCCCAAGCAAATCTCTAAGTTCTTTAATGAGTGCATCAAAATGTCTTGCACTCTTAGGATCTAGCCCACTTGTTGGTTCATCTAAAAAAAGAATCTTTGGGCTAAGACTTAGGGCTCTAGCCAAACCAACGCGCTTCACCATTCCTCCACTTAATTCACTGGGATAAAGCTTAGCAACTTCAGGATTTAACCCCACTCTTGTTAGCCAAAAATATGCCAAATTCTCTCTGTCTTGTTTGTCAAATTTTGTGTATTCGCACAAAGGCAAGGTAAGATTATCAAGCACATTAAGAGAGCTAAATAACGCCCCAAATTGAAACAACACTCCAAAGTTTAATTTCATTGCCAAAGTTTCTTTAGCATCCAATCCCCAAATTTCTTTACCCAAAATCCTAACTTCCCCACCAATGGGTTTTTTAAGAAAAATCATCGTATTTAAAAGAGTGCTTTTCCCACTTCCGCTACCCCCCAAAAGTGCGAAAATATCACGAGAATACACCTCAAAGCTCACGCCATCGTGGATAATGTTTTTGCCATAGCCTGTGTAGAGGTTTTTAACTTCTATTAAGCTTTCTTTTTGCAAACCCCCCATTTACCAGCCCATCTCTGTAAAAATCACCGAACAAATCGCATCAAAGGCAATCACTAAAAAGATCGATTCTACAACACTTTTAGTCGTATGCACTCCGATGCTACGCGTATCCTTAGCCACAATAAATCCGTGAAAACAACCAATAAAAGAAATAATTAAACCAAAAAATGGCGCTTTAGCAATCCCCACCCAAAAATGCCGCATATCCACCATTTGCAAAAATCGCTCCACAAACTGCTCAGTGCCAATTCCAAGCTGCAATTGACACACCAACATAGCCCCCAAAAGCCCAAATAAATCAGCAATAAAAACCACCAAAGGCAAAACTAAACAAAGCGCCAACATACGAGGCAAAACTAAAAAGGTAATTGGATCAAATCCCATAACGCGCATTGCATCGATTTCTTGAGTTGCTTTCATCATTCCAATCTCTGCGCTAAAAGCTGATGCACTCCGCCCTGCAATAATAATTGCTGTAATAATGGGTGCCATTTCTCGCAAAGTTAGCATAGAGCTCATTTCAACAATTAAAAGACTTGCGCCAAACTGCTTTAGCTGAATCGAACCTTGATAGGCAATCACAACCCCAATTAAAAAACAAGCCAACGCTACGATTCCAATCGCTTTTATTAATGATTCTTGAATGCAATACAAAGTTGCTTTTAAGCGAATATTTTTGGGCTTTAAAAAGCTTGCAAACCAAGCATAAAGAATCTCTCCAAAAAATCCAATCACTCTAATGGAATCTTTAAAAAAACCCTTTAATATTTGCAAACTATCCCAATGTAGCTTGATAAAATCTTTCACCACATCTTGTTTTGGGGGATTTTTTCTAGTTGCAAGAATTTGAAAAATTTGCTGACTTTTGGAGTGATTTTTCAAAGCATTTTCTAAAACAATATTTTTTGATTCTAAGGATAGAATCCAACGCTCCAAAATCTCTCCACCACAAAAGTCTAAATCAAAATTTTCTGCTAATTCAATCTTAATCTTAACATTTGTTAATTTTATAGAATCAAGTCTTAAAAGCAATGTTTTTGGGATTTTGTAATCCCAAAAACCGCCTAATTTTAGGACGCAAATATCACTCTTTGTAATTTCTAATGTTGGTGTCATTTTACTCTTCATAAATAAAAGGAACGCCTTTAATCACTCCACTTTCAAAAATCTTTTTTGTATTTTGAGTGATTCGTGAAAAATCTGTCTTTAGCTCCTTATCACTCAAGGTTATGTCTTTGAAGTATTTATTTAAAAGCGCCACCTTCCCTTTTGTGTCATCTTTTTTTAACTTAGCTGCTTCATTCATAATAAGTTGAGATTTGACAAAGGCTTCTTTTTCGTGGATTGGAGCAAAAATCATTTTAATATTAGCTTTCTTTAGCTCTTGATTAATGCTTTTTAAATGCTCTCTACAATAAGGGCAATCTGGATCTGAGACCACAATCTTGGTAGGGAGATTCTTACCTTCTCCTTGCAAATACAAGAAATCACTCTCTTTAAAACTGCTAAAAAGCTCCTTTAAAACCTTAGAATCTCTAGCTTCTTTCTCTTTTTGTGCTTGATTTAAAGCTTCTTGCATCATTTGAGTATCTACATTGCTAAGCTTTAAAACATTGCTTAATCCAATAAAATATTCACCCTCTTTACTCACAATCACAGGAAAAATATCACCACCTTTTGTTTTACCAATTACAAAATACATTGAAGGAAAGCTAACAAGCTCTTTTTTAAACTCCACTTCCACCTCAACATCTGCCATAGCTTTAATGCTTTTTTTGAAATTCTCTTCTAAAGCAGCACTTGCAAAAGTCAAACCACAAGCCAAAATTGCAATAATCTTTTTCATTAACATTCCTTATGTTTTTTTGTTAATCATTATACAAAGAAAACTCAAAAAAGCCACTAAAAAAGTAATTTAATTACCCCTTAATTTGCATTGGCAACTCCCAAAGTGGCAAAAAGATACCAAGCGCTAACCACAACACAAGAATCCCAAGCACAAAAACCATCAAAGGCTCCATCATTGCCAACAAACTCTCACTTTTATTCTGCAGCTCTTCTTGATGCAGCGCCAAAATTACCTCCAAAGCTTCTAAAAATCCCGCTTGATCCTTAGCGCTATGCAATAATTGCACACTTAACAAATCCCAAACTCCACTGCCCTCAAAGCTATCTGCAATCAAAGCTCCACGCATAAGGCTAGGATAAATCTCTTGCAATCTTTCTTTAAGATAAGTATTACTTAATGATTTTGTTGCAATCTCCAAAACTATTTTCAACTCTAAATTGCTTTTATAGAGCCAATAAAAACACAATAAAAACTGCGAAGTTTGATAAAAATATAACACTCTCCCAAAAAAAGGTATCTTTAAAAGCCATTTTGATATTTTTGCTTGAAATTTGTTGTTTATGTAATAAAGTTTTCTCAAAAGCCATAATCCTAAAATCATCACTCCTAGAATCAAAACCCCATAATTTAAAACCAAAACTCTCATAAAAAGTAAGCTTTGACTAGCCAAAGGCAGAGATGAATCAAGACTAGCAAATAAACTTTCAAATTGTGGCAGCACAAAAAGTGTGATACCTAAAAAAACTAAAACCATAACACAAACCACAAAAAGCGGATAAAACAGAATCTTTCTTAAAAGCTTATGGTTTTTTTGTCTATTTTGCAAATCCAGCAAAATAAACTCTACTGATTCTGCTAATCTCCCACTTTTTTGCCCTATCCCAATCATCGCGCAAATAAAATCTGAAAAACCAGCTTCCCTAAAACAAGCAGCCAACTCCCTACCTTGATGAAGCGAATTAGAAACCTTTAAAAACTGCATTTTCAGATAATTATTTTTAGTATATTTTTGGATATTTTCTAATATTTCTTTAAGTGGCAAATTAGCCTTTAACCCAAATTTTAGCTGATAAAATGCGCTAGAAATTTCTTTTGTCTTTGGCTTTTGCAAGAAAAAATAATCCAGCCAACTCTCTTTATAATCTATCGCCAAAACTAAAACTTTCTTCTTTTGCAGGGTTTCTTCAAGTGCTTTTTTATTAGGGGTGCTAAATTTTTGCTCATAAATCTTGCCATTCTTTTTGTATTTAACCACAAAAGAAGGCATTATTTAATCACCTTATACACTTCTTTAAGATCTGTAATACCATTTTTGGCTTTATTAAGCGCTCTTTTTTCTAGGGTAAAGCTTTCATCATTGGCAAGGATTTTTTCTAAAATTTCTGTTTTGGTGATTTTTTGGGCGATAAAATCTTCTAAATCTTTATCCATACACAAAATCTCTGCAACCACTTCACGCCCACTATAGCCCGTGTAATTACACATTTCACAACCTTTTGAAATAAAAACTCCATCTTGAGATTCTCGACAATGCCTACAAAGCTTCCTTAACAATCTTTGGGCAATGATTCCGCTTAAAGCTTGGGAAATAAAATAAGATTCTAATCCCATATCCAATAAGCGCACAATCGTATCTAGCGAATCATTGGTGTGTAGTGTCGCAAAAACTAAATGTCCTGTAAATGCCGCTTGAATCGCAATTTGCAATGTCTCTTTGTCTCGCACTTCACCCAAAATAATAACATCAGGATCCTGCCTTAGAACATTTCTTAAAATCGATGCAAAATTAATCTTAGCTCCTATTGCCACTTGAGAAATATGCTTTAGCCGATACTCCACTGGATCTTCAAGTGTGATGATTTTAAGATTCCTCTCTTTTAGGATATTTAAGATTCCATACATTGTTGTGCTTTTTCCACTTCCTGTTGGTCCTGTAATAAAAACTAAACCATAGGGTAAATTAAAAAGATTAGTGATTTTTTCTAGCTCATCAGATGAAAACCCCAAAGTCTCTAAAGGCATAAGTGTTTTTTGCTTATCTAAAATTCGAAGCACTATGGATTCTCCTTCAATCAAAGGAAGTGTGGAAACACGAAAATCAAAGTCTTTTATGATTTGGTTTCTTAGCTCTATGCTTAGAGAAAATCTACCATCTTGTGGGATTCTAGTCTCTGTGATATTAAGATGAGAAAGTAACTTAATGCACGAACTTAACGGATTTAAAAGCCAAGATTCCAAGCTCAAATACTCCACCAAAACTCCATCAATTCTAAGGCGAATCCTCATAGTCTCAAAGTCTCTCTCAAAATGCACATCACTTGCACCTTTACAAACAGCTTCTTGCAAAATAAGCTTTAAAAACTCCAAAATACTAGAATTTTCCTCTTTAGAATCTTTAGCAATTTCATTTGGAATCCTCTCTAAAAGTTTCTGTAATAATTCCTCTCGTTCAAGCCAAGAAATTGCCGCTTTAAAATCCCTATTTTTAATTAAACCAAACACGATAGAAAAGTTAGAAAAAATCATTTTCAAAGTTTCTTGATAAGACTTCTCAAAAGGATTTTTTAAGGCAATTAGCAGAGTTTTTTCTTCTTTTTTTATAATAATGGCTTCAAAATATCTCATTTGATCTAAGCTTAAGAGAAATGCCACCTCTTTTTTAATGGCACCAAGCTTAAATAGCTCCAAGCCAAGCTCTTTTGCCAACTTTTCAAAAAGCAAATCCTCTTCTTCTAAAGAAAGGGAATCCAAATCACTTTCAAAAATTTTTTTCAAATCTTATTGCCTTGCATTTGTGTCAATAATAAAACTAATTTTTCATCATAATAAGTTTGCAAAACATACTCTAAAACTTCTATGGCTTCTGTTTTTTTACCCTCCAAATACAATCCCTTTGCAAAAACTTCCCAACTTCCTAGATTCTGCGGATTCTCTTGATTTGCTTTTAATGCAAGAGTTTTTGCTGCCTGATAATTTTCTTTAGCCAAAAGCGCTTCTGCTTGATCTAACCAATCCTCTTTTGAATCCTTGGGGCGACTTGCAAGGATAATTTTTTTGCTTTTTTCTTGTGGTAATTTGGCTTGGGGCAATGTTTCTTGAGATATTTTTACTATAGTTTCTTTTTGTGGTGGCAAAATAGACTTTTTAGGAACTGCAGGATTCAAAGACAAATATTCTGCAAACACCCAACCACCAGAAACTCTCAAAAATCCATTTTCCATTTTAGAGTATTCACAAATCTTTGTGTTGTATTCTAACTTCCCTTGAATATCTGCTTCAATCGTTGGCTTCTCTCTTAGGTTTAGCTCACTAGCTTGGACATAAAAACAAGGCTTTGAGATAGATTTTGATTCCAAATAAGGATTAATATCTTTAGCAAAAAAGATCAAAACTCCTCCCACCACCATACAAAGCAAGGCAAATTTCAACATTTATTCCTCCTTAATAAGCCTATATCCAAGTGTTTCTAGACTAACATTTTCTTGTGCTTGGATAATTTTTGGCTCAATGATAAAAATAATTTCCTCTGTATTTTCTATCTCTTGAGAATAAGAAAAAAGTGGCTTAATCAATGGAATACTCCCCAAAATAGGTATTTTATTTTCCTTAGTGGTAAAATTTTTAGAAATCAATCCACCCAAAATCACTTTTTGATTGTTTTTCACACTCACAATTGATGAGAGTTGATTAGTCATCAAATTTGGTGGGGTTTCAAAGGCAGTGTTAGGAATCTCAGTGCGATTCTCTTTAGTTTTGGTAATGGAAGGATTGATTTTTAGCATAATTTCCTCCCCAAAAATGAGTGGAGTAATATCCAATAAAACCCCAGCAAAAAGACTTGGATATTCATTGTCTGTATTAGTAAGCGTTGTTTGGGCATTCGTATTTTGATAAATGGTATTTTTTTGATAGCGCAAAATATCTCCTACGCTAATCATAGCGGGTTGATTATTAAGCGTTAAAACTTTTGGATTAGAAATTGATTCCACCTTACCATAAGATTCTAAAAATTCAATAATCCGCGTAAGGCTTAAACCTTGTGAAAAAATATTGATTCCATAATGCAAATTATTCACACCCTTTTGTCCCACAATATTTATCCCACTCGCATTCCCAACTTCTCCATTCCCACCAAAACTCGCCCCCTCTCCAAATGGTGGAATTATTAAATTTTGTAGATTATAAAGATCATCCCAATTAATGCCTGTGGTATTAGTGTTATTGTGAGTGATACTCAAAATATGCACATCAATTAAGACTTGTTTTTGCAATCTTTGGTGCAAACTCTGAATATAAGCCCCCACTCTCTCTAATTCCTTTTTGCTTCCTCGCACACTAATAAGCCCTGCTCCCTTATTAAGCACAACCCTAGAATCATTTTCTTTTTTTCCCAAAATCCCTAATATCTCTCCCTCAATAGTTTCCCAAAAGTTAAATCCATCTTCACTAGTAATATTAATCCCTGATTTACTTGTCGCTTGTGAATCATCAGTAGCACTGCCATAGCTAGAATACCTAGAACTATCCTCGTGATTAATAGATACTGAAGTGTTGCTAATGCCTACTCGATTAGTGCTAACATAATTGATTTTATAAATTTTAGTCTCTATGCTTTTAAGTAGCAAAACATCATTCTTATAAATATAATGCAAATCTGCCTGATCAAAAAGCAAATCAAATACAAAATTCAAATCTTTACCCTTAAAATTAACCATTGTTAATTCTCTATCTAAATGGCTCTTTGCTGCTTCATCATCTAATACCACACTAAAAGAACATTCATTTGCAAACTCTCCTAAAACTTCATAAATCTTAACTCCGAAATCTTGCAATTCCAAATCAAACACTCGATTCTCACAAGCCTGCAAAAACCCAAAACTCATCCCCCAAAAATAAAAAATAAGCTTCAACAAATTCACAAAAACTTCCTCTCTTTGGCTAGACAAACTTCTCTCAAATCCTCTCTTATTTTGCTTTTTAACACCACACATTTTTTGCCAATTTCACTCACCACAAACCCTTCAAATTCCTCTCCAAGCCCCAGCCATTTGCCATTTAAATTAACCTTGCTAGGCATAATTCCAAAAATCCTTAAATCCAATTCTTCATAAAAAAATGGATCATAACACCAAGCAAACATACCCAAACAAAATACCACTAAAACTTGCTTCATCATTTTTCATCTTGAAGGGTTTTTAATGTCATAAAAAAATCCAATCTCTGTTGATTAGGATAAACCAAAAAACTCTCTGTTAAAAAAGTCTGTAATGCTTCAGCCTCTCTTAAAAATAAAAAAATGCTCTCAAAGTCTCCACTTCCGCTAACTAAAAATTTATCCACTTCTCTTGCAATAAAAAAAGATTCTAACTCGCTTCCTAATTTCTTTAAAACAAAGAAGTTTTGAAATTTTCCTTGCAGTCTTTCTTTTTTTTGATTCTGCTCTTTAATCAATGACTCTAGCTCTTTAATCTCTTGTTTTAGCCTCACATTATCCAAAATAGGAATCCCCTGCTTTTCTTGTAATTTTGCTAATTCTTCCTCCATTGCAAAAGTTTTAGCTTTTGCTTGATTAAAGGATTCTTGAATCTTTGCAAAACTCATCGCAAACACCGCGCCAAAGCAGCTTATAAACAAAAAAATTGCCACCAAGATTCTCTCGCGTAAAGTTCTTTTTGACAAAAATTCCTCTATCTTTTGGAGAATTGCTCTCACACCTTAATCCTTACAAAATAAAATCCCTCAATTTCCTCTAAACTCTCCAAATGTGCAAGATGATTCTGTTCTAATAACTCCAAAAACTCTATAACATTAGCACCTACAAATAAAATTTCAAAAACATCTTGCTTGGAATTAAAATAAGCGATTTTGATTTTTTGTAACTCTAAGAGCGGATTAATTTTGTCAAAAAATTGTGTGATTCTAGGATTAGTGTGTAAAAATTTTTGCAAAAACTGCTCATTATCTTTAAAAGATTGCTTTAAGGTTTCATATTTTTCTTGCAAAGCCACACTCTCTTTTTGCAACATTGTGTAATTTTGCATTTGGGTTTGTAGTGCTTTATTTTGATTTTCAATTTGTGCTTTTAAATTCTCATGATTTTTATTTTCAAGAAATATCAAAAGGCTTAAAAACAAAGGATATAAGAGCCCACAAATCACTCCAGCAGCACCACTAAGCAAAGTTATTCCCATCTTTTGCTTCCAAAATGGAATGGGTTTTTCTAAGGGGTTAAAATTCCACGATTCTTCTAAAGTTAAATCTTCAAGTTTTGGATTTAAAACCTCCCACTTTATCAAATTCCCCAAAGATTCTTCTTGAGTTTGCCCCTGCGTGTCCCAAAAATAAAAATTTGCGTTTGGATAATTATGAAAAATTTCTTGAGATTTTTCCAAAGAATCTTGCAATCCATTAAAGCTTTGTAAAAAAGTAATTTGCCCCTTAAAATATCCCACTAGAGTGATTTCTAATTTCTCGCAAAAATGGAGCATTAAAATAAATTGTTGCTCTTGATTAACTAATCTATAAGCCAAAAAAGCAGGATGAGTTAAAAACTCTCTAAAATCTTTGATTCCTTGTAATAAAATTTCCTTATTAATAAGCAAACAATAAAAGCAGTCTTTATCATAAAAATAGTGTAAAAAATATTCACAATCTCTTCTTAGATTTAAGATTTTGCAAATCTTGTCTTCTAAAAAGTCGTGAATATTTTCTTTGTCATATTCCTTAAGAAAAAGGGGATAAAAAACCATTGCCTGATTTGAAAAAAACCGCATTGCTTTTTCGCTTTTTATTGATTTTTTTATTTATTTTATCAATAATACTTAAAGACAATTAAAAAATTTTTTAACTTTTTATTTTTCAAGGACACAGATGTCAAAAAAAGCCTTTAGTTTATTAGAGATTATTCTTTTTATTTCTGTTATAAGCGTTCTTATAATCGCCTTACTCCAGAGCACTTCATTAAAAAATATCCAAATCCAAAAGCAGACTCTAGAACTTCAAAAAGTAACTTTTTGTAACAATGATAGTATTTTGTGTCTTTTTCAATCCAATATCCCCGAATCGCTTTATTTTTATGAAGTTAATGCCACAAAATGAAAAAAGCCTTTAGTTTAATTGAAATCACTATCGCTCTTGGAATCTTAGGAATCATCGCAATGCTAAGCGCTCCTTCTGTCCTAAAAATCTATGAACTCCATACCCTCTCCCAATATAAATTAGAAACCAAACTCCAAAGCCTTAATGCTCTTTTGCAAATCAAAAAAATCCTACAAGATTCAATCCAACCAAGCCTCAAAATAATCCCCAACGAATCAATAACTCAAAATCCCCTTAATCTCAAAAATAAAAGCTTAATTTTCTACCCCAAAATACAAGAATCATTTTTGATTGGGGATTATAGTTTGCCTTGTTTGCACGGAATCTTTAACCCCAAAACCTTGCAAATTCATTCTACTTTAAATTTAGAATTCCTAGCTATCAAGGCTGATTTTATCCATCTTTTAAATCAAAACTGCAAAATTTATCACAACAAGCTACACGCCCTTTTTGTGACAGAAAATTTTGTTTTCCCAGAGGATTTTTATTCGCAAAAATACACCGCAGAAATTCTAAACCTAAACGCCAATTTTCTGCAAACCACTATCCCAAAATTCCTAGAATCTGCTACAGCAAATCTTACTTTATTGCCCAAAGTTTATTTTTTACAGACACCCTATATTTTAGAGTTTGAAGACAAAATTTCCCTACAAACCAAAGACAAAACCCATATTATCTTTGAAAATCTTGATTCCTTTTTCATCTCCACAAATAATTTTGGAATCCTTTTAAAACTCTGCACCAAAGACGCAGACAACCAAAAACTCTGCTTAGAAGACTTTATTATAAAAGAGACATTATGAGAGCTTTTGTATTGCTTCCACTTATTGTTTTTATTATTTTAGGTGCGATGATTCTGTGGCTTTCACTCAAGCAAGAAACCTTACAAGAAGACCTACAAACCCAACACACACAAACAAAGCATCTAGCACTACACTTCATTTCTTTTAAAGAAATTATTAAAAGCAAGATTCAAGATAAAAGCCTTATAATTTCAGATTTCACAGAATTTTCAATGACGATTCATGAAAAATTTCATTATCAAGCTATTATCAAAAAGTTTGACTCTAAGCTAGAAAAAAACTCCATTTATTTTGTAGATGTTTTTGGTCAGTGTCTCTTTTCTATACAGCCTTGCTCATTACGGAAAGATTTTATTTTATATTTAGATACTTTTTAATAAAGTTGGCTTGATTGAAAAATTAAATTAAAATCTTAAGGAATTCCTTGTGAAATGGACAGAATTTGATACAAGGTGGATGCTCTCTCTTTTTGGGACAGCTGTTGGAGCAGGAATCTTATTTTTGCCTATACGCGCAGGAATGGGTGGGTTTTGGCCTGTTGTAGTAATGACATTGCTTATTTTTCCTATGGTATGGCTTTCACACCGCGCTTTAAGTCGCTTTGTCAATGAAACAAGTAGCGTTGATCACGACATTACTCACGCTGCTGAAGAATATTGGGGAAGAAATACAAGCTTTTTGATTACAATTTTGTATTTCTTTGCCATTTACCCTATTTGTCTTGCTTATGGTGTTGGGATTACCAATACTTTTGCTAGTTTCTTTATCAATCAATTACAACTCACAAATCTTTATGATTCTCAGACTATGCAACTTTACCCCTCTGTAAGGTTAATTCTGGCTATTATTTTAGCAAGTGCTATGATGGTAATTATGCTACTTAAAGAAAAGACCATAACCAAAGCTTGTAATTTCTTAGTTTATCCGCTTTGTCTCGTGCTTTTTGCCTTTTCTTTTTATTTAATTCCGCATTGGAAATTAGAGATTATTCAAACTACTCCAAGCCTAAAAGATTTTATTGAGATTGTTTGGCTAACACTTCCTGTGCTTGTTTTCTCTTTTAATCATTCCCCAGCCATCTCCACTTTCACCCTAAGTGTGCGTAGAGAATATGGAGAAAATTCCGAACAAAAAGCCAATCAAATTCTTTTTAGAACTTCTGCAATGCTCTTGATTTTTGTAATGTTTTTTGTTTTTTCCTGTATTTTGTGTTTAGATGCGACTGATTTTCAAGCCGCAAGAGATGCTAACATTCCCATTCTTTCCTATTTTGCCAATAAACTTGATGTGCCTTTTATTGCTTATGGTGCGCCAGTTGTAGCTTTTTTAGCCATTGTAACTTCATTTTTTGGTCATTATTTTGGTGCTTATGAAGGCTTAAATGGTATTTTACGCAAAGCCATCAAAATGTCTGGCAATGAGAATCCAAACCTTAAAGCAATCAAAATCTTTAGCACACTCTTTATGTATGTTACTATCATCGCTGTTGCTTATCTTAATCCTAGTATTCTAAATTTTATTGAGAGCTTAGGCGGTCCTATTATTGCGATGATTTTATTTATGATGCCAATGATTGCTATTTGGAGTGTAAGCAAACTCAAAAAATACAAGAATCCTGCCTTGGATCTTTTTGTAACTATTACAGGTATTTTGACAATCTCTAGTGTTGTTTATACCCTTTTTTAAAATAAATGAGTAATTTAAGTATTTTTAAAATCGGCATAGGTCCTTCATCTTCACACACACTTGGACCTATCTTAGCCGCCAATGCTTTTTGCAAAACCCTAAAGGAAAAAAAACTTTTTCAAGAAACTACTCAAGTTAATGCCACACTTTTTGGCTCTCTAAGCTTAACAGGCAGGGGGCATTTAAGCGATAAAGCTCTGATTTGGGGGTTAAGCGGACTTAATCCAAAAACCATAAATCCTTCTTTGCAAGAAGAGATTCTCAAAGAAGTTATGGAAAACAAAACACTCAAATTAGGCGGAGAGAGAAAAATTTCTTTTGTCTATGAAAAAAATATTCACTTTTGCAATGAGTTTCTACCTTTGCATGAAAATGCAATGGAGTTTTCTGCCCTTGACGAAAAAGGAAAGATTCTCTTTAAAGAAAGGTATTATTCCATAGGCGGAGGCTTCATTAAAACCCAAGAACAAATGCAAAATCGCAACACAACTAAAACAACGCAACTAAAACTTCAAATCAATAATGCCAAAGAACTCATTCAAGAAGCCAATAAGCGTAGAAAAAATCTTGCTGAAATTTCTATACTTTATGAAAAACAATTCCACACCAAAGAAGAAATTAGAGAATATTGCATGGAAATATGGGAAGTAATGCAAGAATCATTTTATCAAGGTTGCCACCCAAAAAGCTTGATTTTACCAGGTCCTTTACATTTACACAGACGCGCAAAGGGGCTTTATGAGCGAATTTGTCCCACCACAGATCCTTTTGGGATTTTAGACTACATTAGCCTTTATGCCATTGCTATTGCTGAAGAAAATGCAGGGGGAGGCAGAGTAGTAACTGCTCCAACAAATGGGGCTTGTGCGGTTATCCCCAGTGTGATGCTCTATCTTAAAAATCATAGCGTTGGCTTTAGTGATACCTTGGCTGTGGATTTTTTACTCTCTGCGATGATGATTGGCTCACTTTATAAGAAAAATGCAAGTATTAGCGGTGCTGAAGCGGGTTGTCAAGCAGAAATTGGTTCAGCTAGCTCTATGGCAGCTGCTGCAATGACTACAATTCTAGGTGGCAACATACAACAAGCTTGTAATGCTGCTGAAATTGCTATGGAACATCATTTAGGGCTAACTTGCGATCCTGCTTTTGGGCTTGTGCAAATTCCTTGCATTGAGCGCAATGCCTTTGGTGCGATTAAAGCTATTAGCGCTGCACGAATGGCAATGACACGCAAAAGCCATCCTGTAGTTAGCTTAGATAATGTGATTGCAACCATGTATCAAACTGGCAAAGATATGAATGCAAAATACAAAGAAACTGCTCTTGGCGGACTTGCCAAAACACTTAGTAAAAGCGTGTGCTAATGCAACTTTTTATTTGTGGTAGCCATACTGATGTAGGTAAAACTTCTGTAAGTGCAGCGCTGTGCTATGCTTTTGGGTTTGAATATTTTAAATTAGTCCAAGCTGGAATCCCAACAGATAGCCAAAAGATTCAAGCTCTAAGCCCTCACACCAAAATCCACCCACAAGGCATTCTCCTTCAAACCCCTGCAAGCCCACATATTGCAATGCAAAAAGAAAACATACAATACAATGGGTTAGAAATCCCCTTACCTCTTTCTAATCACCTTTTGATTGAAAGTGCTGGTGGGCTTTTTACACCTTTGGATTCTTGTGTGTGTATGATTGATTTTCTCCAAAAATATCGTTTTTCAACACTTTTAGTAGGAAGCTATTATCTAGGCGGAATCAATCACATTTTACTTAGCATTGACGCCTTAAGGCAAAGAAATATTGAAATTCTAGGACTTATTATCTCTGGAGAACAAAATCCCCAAATGGACAGCTTTATTCAAAATTATAGCTCAATTAAAATCGCTCATTTTCCCACCTACACCAATGATTTCCAAACCAAAGCCCAAAACCTCAAAGATTCGCTCAAAAAAAATGGAATCCTAAACTCAAAGTAATATTTTAAGAGATAAAACGCTAAAATTACAGAAAAATTATTTAAGGTTATATAATGAAGCTTAGACTCCCACACGCACCTTATATTGGAAATAAAATAGCACTTGATTTATCAACCTGCGGATTTGTTAATCTTTTGCATGGAATAGAAGGTATTAGCAAAATAGCACAAAACTTCATTGAAGCAGACATTAAAGAAGAAATAAAAATCGAAGAAAAAACAAGAGAAATCTTGGAAGAAAATCTTGATGAAATTGAATTTATGCAAGCAGATGAGCACCAGCTTTTTTGGAAAATCAAACATAAGCTTGCTGAAAATGAAGGCTTTATTTTAAATTGGGAAGATCGTTATAATCACCTTGCACACAAAATACTTGATGAACTTTACGAAGAAGATTTGATTGAATATTCTACCTCTGAAACACGCGTAAAAAATGTCATTTTCAAAGCCATTGATGGTTATGTTAAAATCTACAATGAAATAGAAAATATTGTTAATGAAAAAATTAGCAACTATAAACGCAAAATTGTTTTTGGCTCTGAAGAATATGATTTGATTTTTGATAGACTCTATCAAGAAGAGCTTAAAAAGAAAGGATTCCTATAATGCAAACTTTAAAAAATGCTTGGGTTTATTTAGAAAACGGAATGTTTTTTGAAGCAAAAAGCTTTGGAGCAAACAAAACTGCAACAGGCGAACTTGTTTTTAATACTTCAATGACTGGTTATCAAGAGATTACAACTGATCCAAGTTATGCAGGGCAGTTTATTTGCTTTACAATGCCAGAAATTGGGATTGTTGGGGCAAACCCAAAAGACACAGAAAGTCATAGTATCTTTGCCAAGGGTATTTTGTGTCGCAATTACAATGCCTTTTATTCCAACTTTCGTGCCACAGAGAGCTTGAGTGAATTTTTACAACAACACGATTGTATGGGGATTTGTGGATTAGATACAAGAATGCTCACACAAACTATAAGAAAACAGGGAGCTATGATGATGGTGGCTTCCACAGAAATTTCAGACAAAAATGAACTCAAAAAAATCCTTGAATCTTCCCCAAGAATCGAAGCTATTAACTATATCAAAGAAGTAAGCACCAAAGAAAACTATACACACGATGAGGGTCGATTTGACTTTGGGCTTATGGATTTTGCAAGACCAAAAACTAATAAAAAGATTCTTGCTATTGACTTTGGAATCAAAAAAAGTATTTTAAGAGAACTTGTAAATGCAGGTTTTAGCGTAGAAGTGATTCCACACTGCTTTGATGCAGAATCTCTTATCAAACGCCACAGCAATAAAGAGTTTGATGGGATATTTTTATCTAATGGACCAGGGGATCCACAAGTTCTAAATCAAGAAGTTACTCAAATCAAAAAACTCATTGAAGCAAAAATCCCAATTTTTGCCATTTGCCTAGGGCATCAACTGCTCTCTTTAGCCCAAGGCTATCCTACACACAAGCTAAAGTTTGGACATCACGGCGGCAATCACCCTGTTAAAAATCTGCTTACTAATCAAGTAGAAATTACAGCTCAAAACCACAATTATTCTGTTCCAGAATCCATTCAAGAAATCGCAGAAGTTACTCATCGCAATCTCTTTGATGGGACAATTGAAGGCTTAAGATACAAAACTGCGCTTATTTGCTCTCTTCAACACCACCCAGAAGCAGGACCTGGACCTTCTGAATCTACAGCACTTTTTAGCGAATTTGCAAAACTAATAGAAGAATCTAAAGCCTAAGAGGGCTTTAAATTGACAAATACCATTCAAACAATCCTTAATCAACTAAAACAATCCTCAAATCTCCGAACCCTTTTCCCACAAAAGCACAAGGATTTGGAAATCCAAAAAAATGGTAAATGGCTTTTAAATCTTGCAAGCAACGACTATCTAAACCTTGCAAGCAATCAAGATTTCATCGCAGAATTTTTAGATTCAAAGCTTTTTAGAGAAAATTGCTTTTTTAGCGCCTCTTCTTCTCGTAGTTTAAGCGGAAACTTTGAAATTTATGAAGCTTTTGAGACTTATTTGGAATTACTTTATAACAAAAAAGCTCTGCTTTTTAATAGTGGTTATCACGCAAATATAGGTGCTCTTAGCGCACTTAGCAGACTTAAAAATGTCCTTTTTATAGCTGATAGAAGTATTCATGCAAGCCACATTGATGGTTTAAAATCCTTTGAAAAAGTCGCTTTTAGACGCTTTTTGCACAATGATATGCAAGATTTAAAAAAACTGCTAGAGCAAAATGCCAATAATTTTGAAGCTATTTTTATTTTAACTGAGGGGCTTTTTAGTATGGAGGGTGATTTTGCAAAAATACAATCTCTTATTGCACTAAAAAAGCAATTTAAAAATGTCTATTTATACATTGATGAGGCTCATAGTATAGGGAGTTTTGGGCAAAATGGTTTAGGGCTTTGCTATCCTGTTTTAAAAGAAATTGATTTTCTTGTTTTGACTTTTGGCAAGGCTATGGCTTCTATGGGTGCGTGTGTGCTATGCCAAAATGATTTCAGAAATTATTTTATCAACTTCTCAAGAAGCCTAATTTACTCAACAGCACTACCACCTATTAATATTGCAATGAGTTATTTTTCCTTTTTGCATTTACCTAATTTACAAAAGCAAAGAGAAAGGCTTTCTAACATTAGCCAAGATTTTAAAATACTTTTGCAAAATAATCTTGATTATGAAATTTTAGGAGAATATAATATTTTAAGCCTTGTTTTAAAAGACAATCAAAAAGCAATATTTTTTCAAAAAGAACTAGAAAAAAAAGGATTTTTTGCACCTGCCATTAGACCTCCAACCATTCCACAGAATCGATCTTGTTTGCGTTTTTCTCTAACCCAAAAGATTCCATTTCACCAGCTTGAATCCTTATGTGATTCTCTAAAAGAAATTGATTATGAATATTTATCATAATATTAATAATAATAAAGATATTCTATTATTATTTGGTGGTTTTGCATCACATTTCAGTCATTTTCAAAGCTTTATCCCTAGCAATTATGATTGGATTTTACTCTCACATTACCAACATTTAAATTTTTCTGCACTAGAAAATTTGTTACTTCCTTTACGAAGTAAAAATCTCCATTTGCTTGGATTTTCTATGGGAGTTTGGGTGGCTCATTTGTTTTTAAATCGAGACTCTATTGCTTTTGATTTCAAATCCAAAACAGCAGTAAATGGCACAGAATATGGTATCCACGAAACTTATGGAATCCACCCCAAACTCTTTGTACTCACGCAAAAAAAATTTAACCTAGAATCATTTAAACAAAATCTTTTTGGCATTCACTATCCACCCCCCAAAGATTTTTTATTTTTAGAAGAATCCCTGCTCAAAGATGAATTAAAATTTTTTTTAGATTATCAATATCATATAGAAAATTCCTCTAAATGGGACAGAATCATTATTTCGTCTAATGACCTTATTTTTCCCACACAAGCACAAAAAAATTTTTGGAGCCATCAAGCTTACAAACAGCAAATTTTAGAAATCAATGCCCCTCATTTTGCTTTTTTTGATTGGAAAATTCTATGCTAAAAGCCACTTTACAAAAGACTTTTTTAAAAGCGCAAAACACTTACAGCAAAGCAGCAACAATCCAAAATAAAATGCAGGATATTTTACTAGAGATTCTTACATATCATCAAAAAAACTCTCATTTCCAAAATATCCTAGAATTAGGCTGTGGAAGAGGTGGTTTTTCAGAAAAAATAAGTAATAAATTAACATATAATAATTTTATAGCATTGGATTTGATAGACTTCTCTCAAAGCTTTTTAGACAAAAATATAGAATTCTTAAAATTTGATATTGAAAATTTAGAAATGATAAAAAATATTTATCAAAATATTACTTTTGATTTGATTGCTTCTAATGCTGCCTTACAATGGACTAATCAATTTAAACTTCTACCTAAATTTAACCAACTTTCAAACAAAAACTCTCTTTTGCTTCTAGGAATCTTTGGCAAAAATAATCTATGGGAAATGCGAGAGTTTTTAGGCTCTGGACTAGAATACCTTGATACTTTCAAATACAAAGAAATCTTAGAAAAAGACTGGGAGATTTTAGAATGTTTTAGTATATTGCAGACTTTGCACTTTAGTAATCCTTTGGAAGTTTTTAAGCATCTTAAAAACACTGGCGTGAATGTCTATACTAGCTCCCTTACACTCACAAAAACTCATCTAAAATCCTATGAAGAACGCTTTAAAAACAATCTCACTTATGAGCCACTCTATATTTTGGCGCAAAAAAAGTAGAATCTTAGAAAAACAATGATATAACTCCACAAAACATTTCTAGGAACAAAAATGGGAAAATCAATCACCCAAACCCCCTATTATTTACAAAAAGCTATTAAGGATTTTTTTAAGCCTTTTATTCTCAAACTCGCACTTCTTCCATTTATTATTTCTTTAGTTTTTTGGATTACTATTTTTTATTTTTTTAGCAAGAATGTAATGGCAAACTTATTTGAGTTAATTCAGCCATACATAACCATTGAAACTTCTTGGCTTTCTTGGATTCAAGCTCCACTAGAAATACTTACTCACACCTTTTTGTTTGTCATCATAGTGATAGTTTTTTGGTTATCACAATTTTTAACACTTATGTTAATTAATGCTTTTTTAACCCCTTTTGTTGTTAAATTCATTCACAAGCAACATTATTCTTCTATTTTGATTCAGCCTGATACAAACTTTTTTGTTTCTTTTTTGCTTTTAATTATCCCCTATGTGATTTATGCAATGCTTTTTTTATGTTTGCTTCCTTTTTATTTTATTCCCCCCATTTGGATTATTGGAATCACACTTTTAAATTATTGGCTATTTTCCAAAAGACAAGTCCAAGATGTCGGTGAAAATATTTTTAGCCAACAAGAATTTGCTCCTACTAAACAAACTCATAAAAATGCCATAAGAAGCCTAATAATACCTCTGTTCCTTTTAAGTCTTATTCCTTTTGTTGGCTTTTTTGTGCCTCTTTTTTCTTCTGTGGCTCTTACACATTTATTTTTTCATATCAAGGGGGATTTAAAAAATGGAAATTCAAATTGAACGCGCTGTTTTAAGCTCTATTTTCTTTGATCCAGAACAGCTAGATTTTGTCTCTGAGACACTTACACCCGAAGATTTTTCATACGCACCTAATCAAAATATTTTTGCTGCCATGCTAGAACTTAGGCGACTTGATATGCCTATTGATGAAGAGTTTATTCTCAAAAAATCCACAAAATCACGCCCCATAGACCAAGAAGAAATCCTAAATATTCTAAGCACAAGCCCTATTAGTGATATTCATGCCTATACACAAGAGATCAAAGAAGATTCTACAAGAAGAAAGCTACACTCTTTGGCTATGAAAATCAATGAGGCTAGTAATGATTCAGATAATCCCGCAAAAGATATTATAGATTACCTTCAAAGCGAACTTTATAAAATCACCAATATTCACGAAAATAAGGAATTTCGCGATTCTAGAGAAGTAACAACATCGACTTTGCATTACATTGAAGAAATAAAAAAACGCGGAAATTCTGTGCTTATTGGTGTAGATACAGGCTTTCATTCGCTTAATGAAAAAACCACTGGTTTTGGAAAAGGAGATTTGATTATTGTCGCAGCGCGTCCTGCAATGGGTAAAACCACACTTGTTTTGAATATGGCACAAAAAGCTCTAGATACAGGCAGAGGAGTTGCGTTTTTTAGTCTTGAAATGCCCGCTGAACAACTAATGTTAAGAATGCTTTCGGCTAAAACTTCTATTGCCTTACAACATTTGCGCGTAGGAAATTTACAGGATGAAGAATGGGAACAACTCTCTCATGCAGCCGATATTATGGCAAATGCGCCACTTTTTATTGATGATAATAGTATCCTAACTATCCATCAATTCCGCACTAAAATGCGAAAAATAAAATCAAAGCACCCCGAAATTGGACTAGCTGTAATTGACTATTTGCAACTAATGAGTAGTGCTGATGGCAAAAAAGATCGCCACCAAGAAGTAAGCGAGATAAGCAGGGGATTAAAAATGATTGCAAGAGAATTAGAAATTCCAATCATCGCACTCTCTCAACTTAATAGAAGTTTAGAATCCCGAAGTGATAGGCGCCCTATGCTTTCGGATTTGCGTGAATCTGGATCTATTGAACAAGATGCGGATATTATTTTGTTTGTTTATCGTGATGCTGTATATAAACAAAAAGATGAAAAAGAAAAAGAAGAAGCAGCTAGAAAAGAAGGTAAGGATTATAAATCTACATTTGTGCCTAAAAACGAAGAGGAAGCAGAGATTATTATCGGAAAACAAAGAAATGGACCAACAGGTGTTGTTAAGCTTACTTTTCACAAACATTGCACACGATTTGTTGATTCTGCTGATTCAAGCAATGCCTTAGAAATCATCTATGAATCCACCGCACAAACTACACAAACGCATTTCACACCACCAGAAAATAATCAAATAGAAGCCCCTATCATTTAGGATTTGCCCTTGTAAATTCTTTATAAAAAGTCTTTTGTAGAGATTTTAGAGACAAAAAGTATCACAGAATTTCACGCCTATAAAAAAGTAAAAAGATTCTTACCTAAAATTATTTTAATATGTGCAATTCTTTGCTATACTCTAATAAATTATTTCTAGCAAAGGACATTTATGAAAATTACCTACACTCTTACAGATGAATCCCCAGCATTAGCGACTTATTCTTTTTTACCAATCGTTAAAGCCTTTTTAAAAAAGGCAGGAATTGAAGTTGAAACTTCTGATATTTCACTGGCTGCTAGAATTCTAGCTCAATTTCCAGAAAATGGCTATAAAGATGAACTAGCTTTACTTGGCAATCTTGTAGAAAAACCTGATGCAAATCTCATCAAAACGCCTAATATTTCTGCTTCCATTCCACAGCTAAAAGCTGCTATTGCCGAATTGCAACAAAAAGGATTTAAGATTCCAAACTTCCCTGATGAGCCAAAAAATGATGCAGAAAAAACTATCAAAGAAAAATATCAAAAGGTATTAGGAAGTGCTGTGAATCCAGTTTTACGCCAAGGAAACTCTGATAGAAGAAGCACCAAGGCTGTTAAAGAATATGCCAAAAAAAATCCTTACAAAGTGGTGCCTTTTAATAAAGATTCTAAAAGTTGCGTTTCTTATATGCAAAAAGGAGACTTTTTTGATAATGAAAAAGCCATTCTAATCCAAGCCCCTACTACTGCAAAAATTGAATTCACAGGAAGCAAAGGAACTGAAATCTTAAAAGATAATTTAAAACTAGAAAAAAATGAGATTCTAGATGCAACCTTTATGAGTGTAGCAGATTTGAGTAAATTTTATGAAGAACAAATAGAAGTCTGCAAAAACAAAAATTTATTGCTTTCTTTGCACTTAAAAGCCACTATGATGAAAGTAAGCGATCCTATTATCTTTGGCTATGCTCTCAAAGCATATTTTAAAGAATTATTTGAAAGTTTTAAAGAGGAATTTGAAGCACTTGGAATCAATCCAAATAATGGTATTTCAGAGCTTCTAAGCAAAATAGAAAATTCTAGCAAAAAGGCAGAAATACTTGCTAAATACAATGAGATTCTTGCCAAAAATGCACCACTTTCTATGGTTAATTCTGACAAAGGGATAACAAATCTACATGTGCCTAGCGATGTGATTGTAGATGCTTCTATGCCTGCAATGCTAAAAAATGGAGCGAAACTTTGGGATAAAGAAGGTAAAGAGCGCGATACAAATGCACTAATTCCTGATAAAACTTATGCAACTATTTATGAAGCTGTGATTGAAGATCTGCACCAAAATGGCACACTTGACCCAAAAACTCTAGGAAGTGTTTCTAATGTAGGTTTAATGGCAAAAAAAGCTCAAGAATATGGTTCTCACGACAAAACTTTCGTTGCAAAAGAAGATGGTGTCTTTAGAATTGCCGATGAAAATGGCAACACACTCCTAGAGCACAAAGTGCAAAAAGGCGATATTTACAGAGCTAATCAAGCTAAATACGATGCCGTTTCAAATTGGATTGATTTAGGAATCCAAAGAGCAGATATCACTGGAAACACTGCAATCTTTTGGCTTGATGAAAAACGCCCTAGCAACAAAATTATGATTGACTTAGTCAAACAAAGATTACAAGAAAAAGGTAAAGAAATCGCGATTTTAGCTCCTAAAGAAGCTTGTTTAGAATCACTTAAACTCATTCGCGCAGGAAAAGACTGTATTTCAATTACAGGTAATGTATTGCGAGATTACTTGACAGATTTATTCCCTATTTTAGAGCTTGGAACAAGCGCAAAAATGCTCTCTGTAGTGCCAATGCTAAATGGTGGAGCTATGTTTGAAACAGGAGCAGGAGGAAGTGCTCCAAAACAAGTAGAGCAACTCATTGAAGAGAATCACTTGCGTTGGGATAGTTTGGGAGAATTCTTAGCCTTGCAAGCAAGCCTAGAATTTTTTGCTCAAAAAACTAACAATGCTAAAGCTCAAATTCTAGCAAACTGCCTTGATGAAGCTATCGCCAAATGGCTTGATAACAACAAAGCTCCATCAAGAAAAGTCAAAGAAGATGACAACCGCACTAGTCATTTTTATTTAGCAATGTATTTTGCAAATGCACTAGCCAATCAAAATAAAGATACAAATCTACAAGACTTCTTTAAAGGAATAGCCGAAGAATTCAATGCTAATGAAAGTAGGATTCACCAAGAATATCTAGAAGCTCAAGGTGGAAAAGTAGATTTAGGTGGTTATTATAAATTTGATAATGCAAAATGCAATGCGATTATGCGCCCAAGTACAACTTTCAACACTATTTTGGAAAAAATCTCTAAATAAACCTTTAGGACTTTTGGGGGGGCTTTTGCCCCTTAACTTCTGCTTTTAAATCCAAAAAATATAGTCTATTGAATCTTTTGAATAAATCTTTTAGCCAGATAAATACATTTTATCAATCTTTGTTAATAAATTACATTAATCTTTTAGAAATTTTAAAAGATGCAGAAATCGCGCGTGATGAGATCTGTAAAATATATTTGACATACAATACAGGATTTTTTATAATTCATCAAACAAAGAATTACAAATTTTCCTGTTGCTAATTAAAATTTCATTACCCTTTGGTGCATATTTTTGTTTATAATTGTTCATTCCATATTGTATCTGTAACTCTTGTATATAAAAATCTTGATAAAGCTCTCGTATAAATTCACTATCGTCATATGTAAGTAAAAAAGCGTGTGAAGTACTTTTTAAGGTTTCACACAATCTCTTGTGATCAAAACTTGTATGCAAATTACCTTTTTTACCATAAAGCTTTGATTTTGTGGCGCTAAAATAAGGCGGATCCAAAAATATAAACACATCTTTACCATTTTTTAAAATTAGATCTGCATAATCGCTATTTGAAAATTGAAAACCTTGAATCACTCGAGCAGCTTCTTTTAATCTCTCTATAGAACTTTGTGTAAAGCGTGATTGAAATGCTTTTTGTGAATATCCTCCACTATCTACAACTCCAGAGAATGTAATGCGATTAAGTATGAAAAAATCAATTGCTCTTTGGAAGTCATCTATGCTATCTCTACGCTTTATTAGTGTTTCATAAAGATTCCTACCACATTCATAACTATTCTTGATATTCTGAATTTCTTGTATTAACTCTGCACTTCTAGTTTTTAAAGTCTGCCAAAAACAATATAGATCATAATTCAAATCATTGGCATAGTACATAGCATCTTTGTAACTTGTATTTTGCAATAAATACAAACCTACACTACCACCACCAAAAAATGGTTCTCTACATTCCTTAAAATGTTTAAAAAAATAATCTCTTAAAAGCTTGATTGCTCTTGATTTTCCACCAGGATACCTTAATGGAGATTTACTATAGGTCATAATTAATCCATACACTAAAATGATTTTTGTTAGATTCTAGATTAAGATAAAGAAGCATTTGCTTTTCTTTTGGTGAAAATGGATTGCTGTTTAGAAATAATTCTAGATTATTGTTTGGCAGAGCAATACTATCTTGTAAAATATTAGAAGTTAAGCGCAAAACAACTTTAAAATTCTTGTAGCCTTGTATGGAATCTATATTGTTATAAAGCATAAACTTAAGTAAGCCATCTTTGATATCATCTTCACTTGGTAAAATTGTATTTTTACTATGTTTGCTTTCACAAAGATATAAATATTTGTCCTTAAATAATACATCATCAATGGTAAAAAGTATTGCCCACCCAAATAATTTTGTATCATAATTTTTGTCTTTTTCCCTATACCAATAAATTCTTTGGGTTGTGTGGTATGTATTTCTCTATTTTGTGCCATTTTTGCTTTGCTTCGTGAAAATTCCATAAAGGAATCTTTACTTTGTGTTATTTTGGTTACAAATTTATCAATATTTTGTGGATTATGTAAAGTGCAACCTAGACTTCTAGAAATATTTGTATAAGATTGTTTTGCAGATTCTATGAGCAATGATAGATTTTCTTGTTTGAGTTGATTAAGATTCCAATGTAAAGCAGATTGATGATAATTACAAAGTTTTTCTAATTCTTGTTTGATATATCCATTATGAAATTTTTGATTAGTAATCTTATTTTGTTTTATGCGATGTATTTCTGCTTTATCATAAAAAGCCAAAATAACATAAACATTCAGTAAGCTCATCAAAGAGAGTGTATCCCACTGCAAGTAATCCATATCGCCACTACTTCCCTCATCTTTAATGATGGGAATTATAGTAACAACTTTAGAAACATCACAATCAAAAGTATCATACACTCTTGCATAAGGATAGGATCGCGTGCGTTTTGGGCTAACCCATTTACTCAAAGCAAACTCTTTACCACTAAATGAAACAATGCTCGAACTAGGTAAATCATTAATATCTATAAAGATATGATTTTCTAATTCCTTTCGTAAGCACTTTTGATAAGAAAAATTCTTTATCTTTGCATTAAGTAATTCCGTGCTCATTAAAATTTTACTTCCTTGCTTTCCCTGCGATGATAAATCTTAGTGCATTGAGTTTGATAAATCCTGCGGCATCTTTTTGGTTATATACAGAATCTTCTTCAAAGGTGCTATAAGCCGCATTAAAGAGAGAGTTTTTGGATTCTCTACCTAGCACGGTTACATTGCCTTTATATAGCTCTAGCCTCACGACACCCTCGACTTTTTCTTGTGTCTTATCAATCAATGCTTGCAACGCCTCACGCTCTGGACTAAACCAATAGCCATTATAAATAAGCTCGGCATATTTTGGCATTATCGAATCTTTTAGGTGCGCTGCTTCTCTATCAAGACATAGAGATTCTATAGCACGATGTGCTTTTAGATAGATTGTTCCACCCGGAGTTTCATAGCACCCACGCGATTTCATACCCACATAGCGATTTTCTACCAAATCAAGTCGCCCAATACCATTCTCTCCGCCAAGCTTATTCAGTTTCGCCCAAAATTCCGCAGGGCTTAGCTTCTCGCCATTGATTGCTACGCCATCACCTTTTTCAAAACTAATGGTAATGATAGTTGGGTTATCAGGGGCATTTTTGGGGCTTACACTCCATCGCCACATATCTTCTTCAGGCGCAACATTTGGATCTTCTAGAATCTGCCCTTCATAGCTTATATGCAAGAGATTTGCGTCCATTGAATAAGGCGATTTATTTTGCTTTTTTTCAATCTCAATGCCTGCAGATTCTGCGTAAGCAAGTAATTTTTCGCGACTATTTAAATCCCACTCTCTCCAAGGTGCGATGACTTTTATATCAGGATTTAGCGCATAAGCTCCAAGCTCAAATCGCACTTGGTCATTGCCCTTGCCAGTTGCGCCGTGTGCTATGGCATCAGCGCCCACTTCTCGAGCGATTTCTACAAGTCTTTTGGCAATCAAAGGGCGTGCAATGCTCGTGCCAAGGAGATATTCTCCTTCATAGATTGTATTTGCCCTAAACATAGGAAATACAAAATCGCGTATAAATTCTTCACGCAAATCATCAATAAAAATATTTTGCGGTTTTATGCCTAATTTCAAGGCTTTTGCTCGTGCAAGTTCTACTTCTTCGCCTTGCCCAATGTCTGCTGTAAAGGTTACCACTTCACAATTATAAGTATCCCCAAGCCATTTGAGAATCACACTTGTATCAAGCCCACCGCTATAGGCTAATACTACTTTTTTAATGTCTTTTGTTTTTTCCATGATTTACTCCTTTTAATTTTTACAATTATATAGTATGATAAATTAATATAGTTTTAGATACAATACTCACAAAAATTTTTAGGCTTAAACTAATGAGAATCGATAAATTCCTAAATGCTGTTAATATTACAAAAAGACGCACTATTGCTCAAGATATGATTGAAAATGGAGTTGTCAAAATCGCTGGAATTAGTGTCAAAGCAAGTCGAGATGTGAAAGTGGGAGATATTATTGAAATTGCCTTTTTAGAAAAATCAAGATTCTTTGAAGTCCTGCAGATTCCTACTCAAAAAACAATCAAAAAAGATGAATCTCATTTGTATTATAAAGAAATTATTAAATAAGGCTTTATGATGATTTGCTGTGCTGGAAAAATTGAAAGTTTTTCTTTTGCTAAAAGTATTGGGGTTGGTCTCATAGAAAGTGCAATGAATCTCACACAACTTATTTTTTATGAAAAACCAAATGAAATAGTTTTTGTAGGAACTTGTGGATGTTATGATGATTCCAAACCCTTATTAGAAATCTTTGAATCACAAAGTGCAACTAATATTGAGCTTTCTTTTTTGCAGCAAGATTCTTATACTCCCTTAGATAATTGTATTTCTTTAGAAAATGTTTCACATGAAACATTAAAAAATATTATTAATTCCAGTAATTATATTACGACTAATTCTAGTCTTGCGCAAAAACTAACAAAACTTGGAATCTTATACGAAAATATGGAATTTTTTAGTGTATTGCAAGTTGCAAAACATTATGAAATACCCGCTTTAGGAATCTTTTGTAGCACAAATCATATTCACAAAGAAAGTCAAAAAGAATTTTTTTCTAACCATAAAAAAGCAATGCAGAATTTAGAAGATTATATTAGGACAAGAAAAAATGGATAAACAAAATATCTTTGGATTCACGCTAGATTCTTTAAGTGATTCTCTAAAAGATTTTCCAAAATTCCGAGCCAAACAAATCTACCATTGGCTTTATGTTCATTATGAAAATGATTTTAATCAAATGGAAAATCTCCCAAAAAATTTGCGTGAATTTTTAAAAGAAAATTTTACAAGCAATGCAGTAGAAATCGCAAGAAAAGAACAAAGTAGCGATGGTAGTGTGAAATATCTTTTTAAAACCGCTGATAATCTCACTTATGAAGCTGTTTTTTTAAAAATGAAAGAAGATAAATTTACACTTTGTCTTTCATCTCAAGTGGGTTGCAAAGTGGGTTGTAGTTTCTGTCTTACGGCTAAAGGTGGATTTGTAAGGAACCTTAGTACAGGAGAAATGGTGTATCAAGTTTTTGCTATCAAAAAAGATCAAAATATCCCAAATAATAAGGCTGTAAATATAGTGTATATGGGAATGGGCGAACCACTTGATAATTTAGAAAATGTTACAAAATGTATTCAAATCTTATCAGAACTTGATGGATTAAGCATTTCTCGCAGAAGGCAAACTATCTCTACAAGTGGAATTGCACCTAAAATCAAAAAACTTGGAACATTAGATTTAGGAGTGCAGCTAGCCATATCACTCCATGCAGTTGATGATGAACTCCGCACGAAATTAATGCCTATTAACAAAGCCTATAATATTCAAAATATTATTGATGAAGTGGCAGCTTTTCCTATTGATTCACGCAAAAGAGTAATGTTTGAATATCTAATGATTGATGGAATCAATGATAGTTTAGAATGTGCTAAAAAACTTGTAGTGCTTCTTAATAAAATCAAAGCTAAAGTCAATCTCATTTATTTTAATCCTCACGAAGGAAGTCCTTACAAACGACCAAGTAAAGAAAAAGTTGAAGCTTTTAGAGAATTTTTACTCAAAAAAGGACTTTTATGCACGATTCGTGAATCTAAAGGCTTAGATATTAGCGCTGCTTGCGGACAATTAAGAGAAAAGGAAATTGCAAATGCCTAGTTTGGATATTATTTTACTTGTTTTTTTGATTATTGTTTTTATCATCGGCATGGGTGCTTTTTTGTATTATGCCTACAAAAAATAATCAAAGATTCAAAGGTTTATAATGTCTCAAATTCCCCACAATTTTTCAAATCAAAAGACTACTTTAGTGCATATTTGTTGCAGCGTGGATAGTCATCATTTTCTAACCCAACTTCAAAAACTCTACCCACAAAAACAATTTTGTGGCTTTTTTTATAATCCTAATATTCATCCCTATGAAGAATATCTTATGCGTCTTAATGATGTCAAAAGAAGCTGTGAAATGTTAAAAATTCCATTAATTGAAGGGGAATATGATTTAGATTCGTGGCTTTATGGCACAAGAGGATTAGAAGATGAGCCAGAAAAAGGTGAACGATGTTCATATTGCTTTGATTATCGTTTAGAGAGAACAGCACAAATTGCAAAAGAAACGCATTGTGTGGAATTCACTACTACTCTACTTGCAAGTCCTATGAAATCTCAAAATGAACTCTTTTCACAAGGTGAAATGATGGCGAAAAAACATTCACTTGATTTTCTACCCATTGATGTGAGAGGAAATGGCGGAACTAAAATTCAAAATGAACTTGCCAAAGAAGCTAATCTTTACCGCCAAAATTATTGTGGTTGCCTCTTTGCACTAACTAAGCAACGAGAAAAAGCTCAAAAGATTCCATTAGAGCTTGTTTCTGCACTCAATCTCCCAAAAGATTCTAGAAATCTTCCTCTTTTGCGCCTAAGAAATTTTCAAATACGAGAATCTTTAGAAAATAATAATAAACCCTATAACATTATCAAAAGAAAAGTTCAAAAATATTGTCTTCTTAAAGGAATCTTAACCCAAGATTCAAAAACTATTCCTAGCTTTATTTGTAATCACTCTATAATTAATAAACCCACAAAAGCAAAAATTGAATTTTGGAAAGATGGAATTGGCTATGCTTCAAAAGAAGGAGTTTTATTTTTAGAATTTGAAAAATTTAAAGAATTTATTCAACAAGACAATTTTGAATCGCTCCTAAAAAATGGTTTAGATGAATCCTATCAATTATCCCTACGACAAAAAATATATCCACAAGGATTTTTAACTTCCCCTATTCTTATTATCAAAGAAAAAATTACTGGGGAATTTAATTTAGAAATTCAATTTGTTTTACAAGAAGAAATTATAGAAGATTTTATAGATTAGATTCTAAGAATTTTTAAAATAACTAAATTTTTAAATTTAGTTATTTTGTAAGTAAATAATCAACTTTATAAATAAAATCTTCCACGCCCTTTATTCCGCTAGATAAAATCATATATTTTCCATTGATAACAAAACTTGGAACTCCTTGAATCTCTGTGTATTCTAATATACTTTGCCATTGCTTTAAAGCTTCTTTAGAATTTTTAGTTTTTAAAATCTCTTTATATTCTATTTCAGAAATTCCTAGTATTTCTAAACCCTCTTTTAAAAATTCTTGTCTATTTGACCAATTTTTCCTTTCTTTGTGAATGGCATTAAAATAATGATTCAATACTTTTTTATACATAGAATCATTGTCTTTTAATTCTAAACCTTTTTCCTTATCTTTTGTCAATGCCACAACTAAAATATTAGAAGTTTCTTCATGAATTGGAATCGAAGCTGCCACATGATAAGGTAAAAATTCTACATCTTTTGGTAAAAATTCTAAAAGATTAGGGACAAAATTTGTATTATAGTATGCACAATGCGGACAACCGATATTAAAAATTTCAATCACCTTATTTTGCATATTAGAAATGGGTTTTTTTAAAATAATATAATCCACATTTTCTTTTAAATCATTTGCCAAAGCTTGCAAACTAAACAAACAAATTCCAATCAACCAAAGTTTAAAAATTTTCATAATTCTCCTTTGTTTTTATAAATTGATTCAAAAATAAACTTGTGTTCTTCAGGAATATGATTATAAACTTCCAAAGCAAGATTCCTAATCTCCCATAATGCACTTTTAGAACTTCTTAAATGCAAGAAATTTTGCAAACTTCTAGCATTAATACTCCAAGTTAATTCAGTTTTGTAAGATTCAGGCATTGCAAATTTTGCCAAATCATTACTGATATTATCTTTTAAAAGAATCCTAAGATTTTCTAATGCTTTAATAGAAGATTCATTTACTTGAAAATTTTCTGTAAAAACTAAAAATTTCTCTGCTCTTTGTAAATTTGTTTCATCTATAGGAAGAAAGCTTTCCTCTACTTTTAATTCCTTTAATGTATATCGACTACTCTTAACACTTAAAGAAGCCATTCTATGTCTAGCTAACTCTTGCAAACAAGCTCTTGAAATACCTTGAATATAAAAAGTATAGCTAAGGTGTTCTAAAGTGCTAGAATGTTTATATTTATTCCCTACCCTATCAATGAGTTCTCTATCTTTTTCACCACCATTATCACTTTTATCAAAACTTTGCCAACAAGTTCGAATCGCTTGAGAGCAAATGTTTAAATTAGTATAGTTTAATAAAGTAATATTCATTTTATTCCTTATGTTGTAACTTTAGCCTTTGGGCGTGAGTTATGGCAATAGCAATGGCATCAGTAATATCTAAAGGTTTAATTTCACCCTTGATTCCTAAAATTCGCTTCACCATAAAAGCAACCTGTTCTTTTTGTGCTTTTCCATTTCCTGTTAATGCCTTTTTAACTTGCAAAGGTGTGTATTCTGTAAAATTACCTAACTCTTGTAAAATTTTCAAACTCAAAGCCCCACGAAATTGAGCCAACTTTATCACCGTTTTGGGATTATAAGCATAAAAAATATCTTCAATAGCCACAGAATCAATCTGATGATTTTTTAAAACCAAATCAATTCCCTCTACAAATTCTAAAATTTGGTGCTGTAAAATTCTTTCTTTAATTTTTATTAACCCTGCTTCTAATAAAATTAATGATTGTTTATTTATTTGAATAATGGCATATCCGCAATTTCGACTTCCTGGATCAATCCCTAAAATATTCAAAATTTTCCTTCTAATGAATTAAGAAAATGTAATCATATAAAAAT
>NZ_JALAIY010000002.1:0-6711 GCF_022664765.1 Helicobacter sp. CaF467b
AAATCCTACCACCACACTCCCTTTTTAAGAGTAAGCTCTCCTATTGCAAGTAATCATTCAGGATTCTACCATACTCCAAGAATTGGAGATGAAGTGATTATTTCTTTCTTAGATGAGGATATAGATAAACCTTATATAAGCGGAAGCTTATATAATGGATATAATCCTAGTTTAGTTAATCTCCCTTATAATGACCACCAAACTTCCCTTTCTTCTAAAACCATAGGTGTCAATGAAGAAGGGTATAATGAACTCACTCTCTCTAATATCAAAGACAAAGAACAAATCTATCTTAAAGCCGAGAAAGACTATGATGAGTTAATCCAACATAACTTCACACAAAGAATCCTAAACAATAAAGATTCCATAGTTAATGGAATCTATAATGAAAGAATTAAAAAACTTCATACGCAAACCATAGACTTAGCTAAGAATGTCAATATCGGAGGAGAATACTTAATCAATGTTGCTCTCTCAAAAGATACCCAAGTAGGACTTAGTAATACTCTAAATGTTGGAGTAGATAATAAACTAAGAGTTGCAAAAAACTCTAGTGAATACATAGGAGAGGATAAAGAGATTGAAATAGGCTCTAATCAAAACACCATTATCCACAAAGATGAAAATAGAAATGTAGAGGGGAATAAAAAGGAAGTGGTGGGGGGACATTATGATATACAAAGCGCAAAAGAGTTTAACCTAACTTCTGAAGAGCAAATCAATGTTACTTCTAACCATAATATTTTATTTTCTACCCAAAAATCCACAGGATTTGAATCTGATAAAAACCATACTGAAATGGCGGATAATATTGCTATGGAAGCCAAAACAAATATTGAGGAAAAAGCGGGTAATCAAATAAACTTTATTGTAGGAGAAACAACCATAACTGCTAAGGGAGATTCTGTCATTATCAAGGCTGGTGGCGTAGAAGTAGTCATTGATTCTAAAGGATTGCTTGTTAAAGGTGGAGAGGTTAGAGCGGAGTGAGTGAAATTACAATTAGAGCGGTAGAGAACATTAGCAATCTACCCATAGAGGACTTAGAATTATTTTTGGAAGAAGCCGATACTAAATCAAAATCATTAGGCAAAACAAATGGAGATGGTTTAGCTGTTTTTACAGTGGATGATTCAAATAAATTTCGGCTTTATGCAGTATGTTTAAACGAGCAGAATCATTATAAAATCGTCCCTATGTATGATAGATGTTTAATATCTCATAACGCCATTGATGAGATTCAAGAATTAAGATTCTACAAATATACAGATGTATTTAGGATAAATCTATATTCTAAAACAGGGAGATATTGTTTCCAAAAAGGAGACAAAGTAGATTTTAAAGCCTATTATCCCGACCATATAGAAGATAAAGATATTAAATGGGCTTATACTTGTATATCTAAAGACCTTACCCTAAAAGATGTCTTACAAAATAAAAAACTCACTCAAGGCGATGAGGAAGAATTAGAACAATATCCTGCAAAATGTTTAAACAATGCAAAATACTACACACTTAAAGACAAAAACAATCAAGCTTATTTAGGTAAAGAAGTTAAAGATTATGAAATTAACAATATGATTAATGATTCTAAAATGATAATCTTTGCTTACACTAAAGAACCCTTAGATGATGTTTATACAGAACTTGTCTTAGGTGATATTATACAAATTTCTATTGATTGTTCTATGCAAGAAGCTTTAAATGCCAAAGATGAAGTATCTAAACTTGGCTGGACGACAAGCTATGTTTTACAAAGACTATGGCACGACAATCCTAGAAATGCTACTAAAATTTCACAACTCAAATATAAAAACGCTCAAGAATTATGCCAAAGCATAGAAGATGAGACAATGAAAGCCTTAATCAAACAATATGCTCCCGATATAGAGCTAAAACCCTTTGAGATAAAGCAATTAAATAAAGCAAGCATAGACCCTTGCAATTTTTATGTAGAGCTTGACTGGGATGAGTTTTATTTAAAATTTCCTTTAGTAAAAGAGAAAAAGGAAGAATTGCTAGAGATAAAGCTAGTTCAAGAGGGGTTAAGTAGGGGTGATGATGTTACTAGAATATACAAGAATCCCAATCCCCACCTTTCAGATAGTGTAAAAACCCATATAATTCAAAACCTTTTTCATCAACAAAGGCTTTGTAGAAACAACCCAAAAGAAAATTGTCTTGATGATACAGGCATAAGCAATACCAAACAAGATTTAAAATATTACTCTCAACTTAAAAATATTGCCGATATAGAAGAACTTGATTTAATCGTCCATACAGAGAATATTAAAAATGCCAAAACAGAGACAGAGCTTACCTTTAGTGTCTATCCTAAAGACAAGTTTTTATCCATACACGATGAATACAAAAGAATTGACACTCTAAGACCTTATGATATAGATAAAGCCACTATGCAACAAGGTGTGGGTATCAGTGATGAAGATTTTGGGTGGAAACTTGCCTCCCTTGATGAGCAAACATCAGCACAAGCTCTATCCCTTTATGCTTGCACAGGAAAGTTTAGTATTTATTATATCCCTAGTAAATTTTTGCTTAAAAAAGAGCATAATAAAACTTATGTCTATATAAAAGAGCTTTATGCTTATATTTGGGATACTTTTGACTTTGATGATGAGGAACATAAGTATTATGATAATAAAGAACATAGCGATGAAAATATTGAAACATTAGGACAGCCTGTGGGAACTTGGAATTATAAGGAGATGAGATTTGATTTCAATCATTCTGTAAGGCAGATGGCGAAATACACAAACAACACTTTTAAATGGAATGAGCTGAACTCTTATGTAAAATGGGGTGGAGCTAGAGTATTTAGCCAAATAGAAAATACTAAAATCCATTTTGCTGAAATAAGGGGCAATTTTGTTAAAGGAAATATCTTGTCGGCAATTACGACAGAATCTCATTCAAGAACTATTGAACTCCACGAAATCCCAGCCCTTAAAAAACAACAAATCTACCCTTTATATAATCAAGACTACCAAAACTACAAGAAAACCTTTAACAAAGGCTTAAACTTTAGAGTTTTTTCTAAGGATAAAACAAATGATAAAATTCATAAAGGATTCTATATTCTAAAAGTGCCTGATGATAAGGCTACACAAGCATATTTTAAGGTGGAATTATGATTTGGTTGATATTAACGCCATCATTTTGGTTTATAATAACTATTCTTGCTTATATAGCTTACGCTGTTAAAAATAAGGAATTTTTAGCTTTTACTTTAACTCCTGCTTTTTGGAAAAGTTTTTTCTTGGGATTTTTTGTAGGATTTTTTTTGGGTGGAATTTTGTCTTTTGAGTTACCACTTTTCATATTTTCTATTGTATTTTCTATTGTATTTTCTATACTCAAGGCTATTTTTCGTTCACAAAAAATAGTTATTTTAGACACAAAGAAGAAACATCAACGAATAAATTTTGCTTTTATGTGTGGTATGGGTATTCCATTTGTATCTTCAATTATTTTTTCCTTTCCCATTGCGTTCATTCTTTATTTCCTTGACAATAATAAACATGTATTCTTTTGACTACTATAAAACCTTTAACAAAGGCTTAAACTTTAGAGTTTTTTCTAAGGATAAAACAAATGATAAAATTCATAAAGGATTCTATATTCTAAAAGTGCCTGATGATAAAGCAACGCAAAAATATTTTAGGATAGAATTATGACTTGGTGGAATTTAGGTGTAGCTGGTGTCCTTTTTATTTGTTATTTGATTTATGCTATCAAAAATAAGGAGTTTTTAGCTTTTACTTTGAGTAAGAAATATTTCCTTTCTTTGTTTTTGGGTATGTTTTTGGGTATGTTTTTGAGTGTATTTTTGGGTAGTTTGTTGAGTGCAGGTGATAGAATGCTCAAGTTCATATTATATTATTTAGGGGAGTCTATAGTATTTGCTATAACATTTTCTCCTTTATTTGCTATAACATTTTCTGTAATATTTTCTATAGCAAAAAAGATAAGGAATGTAAAAAATATTGAGATAGAAACAAACAATAAATTTTTTAATATCAATCTAAGATTTATTTTGCTTGTATGCCTTTTTTTATTTTTTATAACAGAACCTCATTTTTGGTTTGGAATAATACTTTTTGTTGGTAGCTTATTATGACATCACAACAAATCTATCCCCTCTACAACCAAGACTACCAAAACTACAAGAAAACCTTTAACAAAGGTTTAAACTTTAGAGTGTTTTCTAAAGGCGAAAGAAAAGACAAGATTCACAGGGGATTCTATGTATTACAAGTGCCTGAGGATAAAAATACACAAGAATATTTTAGAGTGGAGTTGTAGATGGGCGGTGGTGATGGTTTAGGCTTTATTAAGGGCTTTATTGTCATATTGATGTATGGCATTGGAATTATTGGGCTTTTTTGTAGTTTTATTTTTATGCCAATTCTAATGTTACTCAAAACACAATTACGCAAAAATAAACATTTTTTTACTTTTCTAAAACTTTCTATTTTTATATTATTTGCTTTTTAGCTTTATGTGTGGCAAGTTTTATAATTACCATAATGCTTGATATGACTATTAATATCGGACGAGAAAGAGTATCTGGATTTTTATCTCTTATTAGTCATTTTAAGATACATGTATTTATATTTGCTATTATACTTTGTTTGGTGCCATCTTTGGCTATTTATTTTTTGATTAGATTAAAGAGCTCAAAAAGAATATCTTTTGACACAAAAGATTCCTTTATGGTAAGTAAAAAATCAAGCTTTTTATTATCCCTTAAAATATTCATTATATCTACGATATTCTTCATAACTTCATTCTTTGTGTATCTTGCGGTTATCATAAGCGTTTTGATTTTAATGGATGGTTTAGATAGCTATATCAAGGCAATGTAAAGGATGAGAGATAAATTCATTAGCTACGAAATCCCAACTCTTAAACAAGACCAGACCTACCCCTTATATAACCAAGACTACCAAGATTATAAACGAACTTTTAACAAAGGCTTAAACTTTAGGGTGTTTTCTAAAGGTGAGAGAAAGGATAAGATTCACAGGGGATTCTATGTGGTAAAAGTGCCTGAGGATAAAAATACACAAGAGTATTTTAGGATAGAGTTGTGAAAGTTTGGCAGATTTTTCTCGGTATAAATTCAGTTTGTCTTATAATTATTATTTTTGTTTATATTACTTATGCTATCAAAAATAAAGAATTTTTAGCTTTTACTCTCACTCCCCCTTTTTGGAAAAGTTTTTTATTAGGACTTTTTGTGGGTATATCTACCCTTAGTATTACTCAAGCCATTGGTGATTGGAAAGGTGGTGTAATATTTTTTTGGGAGTATTTATTTTTTTTGTGCCTTTTTTTGTGCCTTTTTCTTATACTAAAAGCCATTTTTCACTCACAAACAATAGTTAATTTGGACACAAAAAAGAAGTATCAACGCATAAATTTTGTTTTTACTTGTGTTATGGGTATTGTATTTGTATTTTCAGATGCCCATATTTTTCTTATTCTGTATATTGTTTATTTATTTATATAAATTGAACCTAAAAACAAACAAAAAAAGTTTTACAATCAAAGTTTTTACTTTAACTTTGTTATCCTCATTGCTTCAATTTTTCTCTTATTGTCCGATTTATGTTATTATATTGACTTTTTTCTAAAGTAAGACATTATAAAGATAAAGGCAGTTATGAATATACCAAGTGATTTTATTGTTGATTATGACCCACATAATCCCAATCCCCACCTTTCAGATAGTGTAAAAACCCATATAATTCAAAACCTTTTTCATCAACAAAGACTTTGTAAAAACAACCCAAATGAAAATTGTCTTGATGATACAGGCATAAAAAACACTAGAGAAACCTTAAAAGACTACTCTAAACTTAGTAATATTGCTGATACAGAAGAGATTGATTTAATCGTCCATACAGAGAATATTAAAAACGCAAAAACAAAAACAGAACTTACCTTTAGCATTTATCCTAAAGACAAGTTTTTATCTATACACGATGATTATAAAAGAATTAATACCCTAAGACCTTATGATATAGACAAAGCCGCTATACAACAAGGCATAGGTATTGGTGATGAGGATTTTATACGGGAAGTTCTCCCTTTCAATAAACAAGCACAAGCCATAGCCCTTTATGCTTGCACAGGAAAGTTTAGCATTTATTATATCCCTAGTAAATTTTTACTCAAAAAAGAAAACGATAAAACCTATGTCTATATTAAAGAGCTTTATGCTTATATCTATGACACTTTTGACTTTGATGATGAGGGGCATAAATATTATGATGATAAAGAGCATAATGATGAAAATATTGAAGCACTAGGACAACCTGTGGGAACTTGGGATTATAAAGAGATGAGATTTGATTTTGAACATTCTGGAATGCAAATAGGACAATATTTGTTGTCTGGTTTTTCCAAGAATCGGTTAGATAAAACAATAAAAATGCTCGACATTCCAACTCTTAAACAAAAGCAAACCTACCCCCTTTACAATCAAGACTACCAAGATTATAAACGAACTTTTAACAAAGGTTTAAACTTTAGAGTGTTTTCTCGAAAAGACAAAGAACACTCCAACCTTAATGCTTCACAATCTATTGCCACACTTCACGCTCTCTTAGAAAATCAACAAGTGCAATGCTTACACGGAGGGGTAGTAATCCTAAAGTCTCATAAAGGAAAAACCTTTAAAGACAA
>NZ_JALAIY010000003.1:0-9497 GCF_022664765.1 Helicobacter sp. CaF467b
TTATACACCATATGATAAAAACACGCAAAATAGGCGACAATTTGTTAAAAAAAAGAACATTTTGACACAAAAAAAAGACACAATTTACCTTTGAATTTGTATCAGCAAACATTATAGCATTCTCTGCCTATCAAGTCAATACAAACCCAAAAACACAAAACCCAAGCAGTTTCCAAGAATCCCTAAAAATATTTTCGCCACCAACACCACCAAACGCAATTCACTCATTGCAAATTTTTCATTAAAATTGCACTGCAAAAAAAGAAAAATTTTTCTCAAAAGCTGCAATTTTCACACAAAATCTAACAAAACAATTTATTTTAAGCAGAAATCAAACCCCATTTCACTTCATTTCCACTCCATTTTTTTTCGCCCATCTTGTCTCGCTTCCTTGTCTCGCAAATTGGCACAGGCAATTGGCGTTCTTGTTTGGCATTCTTGTCGTGATTTGTCTTTCTTGTCGTAATTCCCCATCTTGTTTGGCATTCTTGCTTATTTTACATAAATATTTGGCTTCCTTGTTTGCAAACTCGCTTTCTTGTATCCCTATGCAACGCTTTTGCACATAGAACTACTAGCCAAAGACTTCTTTTTAAAATTTATACCCAATAAAATCGTGATATAGTTTTTTTAAAACATTACTCCTTTATGCCTTATTATGGTGGCACTAATAGATGTTAGATTGGTCGATGAAACAATATGGCTTAATCAAGAGCAATTAGTTAAGCTGTATGATAGTAGCAAATCTAATGTTTCAGAACACATTAAAATATTTTTAGTGATGGCGAACTTGAAGAAAATTTAGTTGTTCGGTTTTTCCGAACAACTGCAAGCGATGGTAAAAATTATAATGTAAAATATTTTATAATTTAGATATGATAATTTCACTTGGATAAAGGTTTTACTATAGATGATGAAAGACTAAAAGGAAATGGCGGAAAGGCTTAAAACTCCTTTTTTTCTATAACTGCGATTTGCGTTTTATCCTTAACCCACTCTCCGCTTTGATTTTGCGCTTCAAAAACTATCTCAAAAACCCCAACAGATTCTGCACTAAACAAAATCGTTTTACTCTCCACTTCCCTTCCCCCAACAATAAATCTAACTGGATTATCACCAAACACGCTAAAACCCATTACTTTTACCTTTTCACCTACTTCACAAACGCTTTTTGCTGCATAAATCCAAACTTCCTTTGCTCCTTCCCCTGCATTTACAATCTCCTCTGCCTCTTTCCTTAGCTTGTCAAAAATAGGCTCATAGGCAGTAATGTCATTGGTGTTAATCTTGTTTAAAACCGCAATAACATTTTGGGCGTGTTTCTCTGCAGTAGCTAATTCTGCAGCATTACCCATAACATTCAAAAACCCAACATACGCATTTGCTTGATTAATCGCTGCATTATCGCCCACACTCCTTGAAATACTTTCTGCTTGAACCAGACTTTTGATATTTTCTGCTTGATTTTGCCTAATGTTGGCTTTAGCATTTAGGCTAGTGATTTCAAGCTCTAATCTTGTTTTTTCCTCCATTACTCCAAGCTCTCTTTCTTTGAAATCCAATTGTTTTCTTTGGGCATAGGTTTCAAATTCAAATCCTCTCTCTTTTAGTTCCAGCTCCCCACGCATTCTCTCTTCTGCTATCCCAAGCTCTCTTTCTTGGAAGTCTAGTTGCCTTTTTTTTGTATAATCTTCTAGCAAAAATCCTCTCTCTTTTAGCATCGCCTCTTCTATTGCCAAAGTCGTTTGCAAAGCCAATTGCCCCATATTTGTCATCAAAGTTGCGTATTCTTGCCCACTAAAGTTATAGTTTTTAACCTCTTTCATAAAATCACTTTTTTTATACAATGCCTCTAGCACAAGTTCAAAATTTTTCAAAAAATCCATTATTTACCTCCTAAATTTTGTAATTTTTGTATTTCGCTCAAATTGGTTTCTTTTTTGCTCTCTTTAATCGCAATCTCACCAATAATCATAAACAATTCATCGTTCAAAAGCAGTCTCTGCTTCTCTAGCTCTTCAATCTCTTTTTTTAGCTGCTCCAAATAAGCCAATAAATCATCTCTTTTGACAAAAAGCCCTTTTAGCTCCTCTAGTTTTTGCTCTTGCTCTGCTATATCCTGATTTAATTGCCCTATTTCTTGTTCTAGCCCTAATAACTCTTGTTCTTTTTGGGTTATACTCTCTAGCAATTCTGATTTTTTTCTCTGCAACTCTTCCCTTTGCGCTTCTAGTTGTGCTTTTTGTTCTGTTGTTTGAGCGATTTGTGCTTCTTTGGTGGTAATTTCATTGTTTAAGACTTCTAACTCTGCATTTATAACGCTCATAGACTCTCTAAGCACTTGGAGTTCTTGCTCTTTTTGTGCCTTTAGGGCTTGATTTTGAGATATTTCTAGCTCCGCACTCTCTTTTTGGTTTTGTAGCTCTGTGGTTTCTGCTTGGAGTGAATTGGCTTGGTTCTGTATTGTTTGAGCTTGTGTTAGAAGTTCTTGTATTTGAGTTTCTAATTGTGCTTTTTGTATTCTTAGATCTCCTAGCTGCGAACTAGAATCTTGCAATTCCTGCTCTTTTTGTGCCTTTAAGGCTTCTAAATCTGCTATGCTTTCTCTTAAAGTTTCTAATTCTGCGTTATTACCACTCCCTACTTGTGTGATTTGCGCTTCTAACTGCACAATCTGCTCTTGCAAAAGGGCTTCTTGTTGTTTTAAATTTTCAATCTCTCTTAGTGTTGCTTCATTGTCTGCTTCAAGCTGTGCTAATTCACTTTGTTTTTTGGCTAATTCCTCTTGCTTTTTCTCTAGTTCCTTCTTACTTGCTTCAAGTTCTGCTGCTGCATTTTGTAAAATCGTGTTAATGGTTTGTATGGTTTGGTTTAGCTCCTGTGTCTTTGAGGCAATGCTATCAGTGATTTCTTTAAGCTTTAAATCTTTTTCGCTTTGAGAGGAAAAAGATTCTATGATAATCTCACTTCTTGTCCCATTAACCAAAACAGGCTCATCATAAATCACATTTTCACCTACTTTGATGGTTATCTGATAAGTCCCACCCCCAAAAAACGGAGAACAGGTAAAAGATATTTTCGAAAACGAAAACTTCTCTAAAGTATAAGTAAGGCTACCTACTGCTTGTGTCATCCAAGACCAACTACTACCAGGATTTTGCCTTAAGGGATAGGTGCAATAGTAGTAGTTACTATTATTATAAGTATTAACAGCAGTTACACTCCCCTTAATCTCATCACTAGCCAACTCATAATCTGCAGGTATTGCACCTAGTTCTCCACCACCATTCTCACTATAGACAGTAGGAATCTTTCCTTTGCCATCTAGCTTTAAGATAAAGCTCCCTGAGGAACGCCCGTGATTGATATAAGGCACACTGCAGATTCTGCCCTTGCTATCATAGAAAACTAACCCACTCAATCCTTTCATATACGGCACATCACCCCAAGTGATAGTTAGAGGCTCTTCATTGCTAGAAGTTACTCCTTCTACCACAGGTTTAATGCTATTCCACTCTAAATCGCTTTGAAGTTTTTCTAATTCTAGCTCTAAACTTTCTTTTTTGGCATAGAGTTCGTTGATGCTCATTTTATTCCTTCTTGGTATATTTCTATTGTTATTCTATCCTTTCTTATTTTTGCTTTTAAGGGTTAAAAGTTTTGATCTAGCTTACTCCAATCATACTCTTTTAGTGCTTCATTCATTGGCAATTCAGTGCTTAGAATCTCAAATTCCTCATTATTTAAGTCTAAAAAACCAAAATAACTCCCCTCATCACTCTCTTCTTCAAAAAGCAAAATCTTCTTATTGATTTTTCCATTCACATAGCCTCCATCTCCTATGCTATAGCTATAAGAAAAATCCTTGCTTAATACCCTTTTTTGTATTTTTCTTTGATAGTAAAGCACACTATTAGCAGGACTTAAATCTTTGATTTCTTCCAAAATATCCGCTACCTTTTTGGTTCTTAGCGGAGTAGAGAGTGCGTATTTACCTCCCAAACCATTTCTCATAACCGAAACCTTTAAATGCACAAAACTCTCTAAAAAAGGAAGTTCAAAAGCAGTTGTTTCTACAAAAAGTGGATTTTTGTATATGCTATTAGGATAACTTGCCGCTATAGCTCTCCATTCTTCATAATCCTTTATGCTTTCTTTGGCTTCTTTGATTGCTTTTGTCTTAAGGTATTTTTCAAAGCTTTCTTTTGCTTTGGGTAGCTTGTCATTAGCTTCTTTGATTGCTTTTGCCTCAAGGCTTTCTTTTGCTATGGGTAGCTTAGCTGCTTTGTATGTATCTGTGCCAAACAAACCATTACCTCTTATCTCTTCTAAAAACATTGCATAAAATCCAACTTTTGCCTCCACATCCATAACTCTAAAGACTTCTTGTATCATTAAAATACTGCCATAATACTCCCACGCCTTTTCATCTAGGGTATATAAATCACTCTCTTGCACATTTTTATAATGATCTTTTAATTTTTCAATTTGAGCTAATATCTCTTTTGCTGTCTTTTTCTTACCTTTAAAATGCTTTTTGTGCAAAAAATTGAAATTTGCCCTTTTTGCTTTTTGGTAGTTTTTTGTTTTATCTAAAAAATCGTTGGTAATCATTTTGCCATAAAAGACTTCAACTTGCTCTCTAAAAATCCGCTCATAAATGCTTTGTGCCGTGCCTAAGATATTAAAATACAACTCATTAAGTTTATTAAACCCCTCTGCGATTCTTTTATTTGCCCTTTTCATATTATTTTCTAAAGTGTCTTGTCTAGCCTCCAAGCTCAAATCAAACTTAGACAAAGAGATTTGGGTAGAAAACACCTTTGCAAAATACCCATCATTCCCACCTTGCTCATAATGCCCCCTATTATTAAGTTTCTCATCTATTAGATTGATATGATATTCTCCCAAAATCCCTTTGCTTGTATCATAAGCAATACTTGGAGAATAGCTTTCACTCCCTGCACTTTGGGCTTTATAAATATTCCCATCTGCAAAAATCTCATAAGGACAATAAATTAGCCAATGTGTTAGTTGATCTTTTGCAAATTTTGCTTTTTCTAAAGTCTCTAAGCTACCTTGCATTGAATTAATTCTATTAGCTTGTGCTTGAATAAAGGGGAGTTTATCTTTCAAATTCATTGCATAAAAGCTATATGCCAAAGATGCCACACCTCCAGCAATAGCTGCAATACTAATCCAACTACTCGCCCCATAAGTAACAACGCTAAAAACAATCCCTACTGCAACTACAACAATATTAAATAGTGCTTCAAAAATATTTCCGCTAAAAATACTATCAAACCAACCTTTCTCACTTTGAGCCTTTTGATCAGCATATGCCCAAGCAATAGGCTGATATTCTTCCCATTTTAAGCCAAGCTCATAATCTCTTGAGATTTGTTCATACTGCCTTAGTTTTTCGTGATAATAATTATCTCGCTTTTTCTTCCAGCTACTACCCATTTTTTAGCCTAACGCAAATCTATCCCTTCTTTAGTTGCACTTTTAGGATTATTTTGACTAATATTTTGGGCTAAAACACCTTGCGCATTATACTTCCTTGCTTTAGCTAAGGATTCTTCTATTTTTGCTTGTTTTTCTTGGAGTTCAAGCTGCATTGCCAAATCTTGAGTTGGGTTTGAGATATTTTTTTGTTGTTCTTCTATCTTTTTGATAAGTTCTTCGACTTCTAACGCAATAGGACTTTCTGTGTCTTTTAGCATTGCAGGAAGCAACCCACTAATCAAAGTAGGATTCACACTTGCAATGGTTTTAATCATTTCGCTCCAGTGCGTGAAGCGCTCCTCTCTTCCTAGCATTTTAAGTGTTGTTTTGTATTCCAAATCAAACTTGCCCACTCTTATTTTATTCTCATTATTGGTATTAATCTCAAAATACCTCTCTCCAACTTTTTTATCCACGATTTTAAAGACTTGTTTTTTAGTAAAATAAGTCTGTATAAGAGAAATAGCTTTTTTAAAAATCGCTTTGTCCATATCATCGCTGACTTTTAAATAATCTTGCAAACTCATAAGCCCACTATCTCTTTTTTGCGCAAAGGCAACGGCACTTTGCCTATTTCCCCCACCACCTAAAATTTCATCATTAATACCACTAATAAGCTTCATTAATTGTCTTTTTTCATTAACCTTTTGGCTTAGCACTGCTATGTCGCTTCGATTTTCAATAATCTTGATTTTTTCTAATCCACCACTTCTAACGGCTGTGAAGCTATTATCCAAAGAAGCAGATTGCACAAACTCTTCCTTATCAATAACCGCATCCTCTTCGTAAAATGCTTTAAAACTTCCCAGCATATTCCCCATTCTAATTTCAGCAAAATTGATATAATCTTGCAAAGGCTTAATATTTCTGAATATCCCATACCATTTGCCTTTGTGGTCAATGTTGTTTTTGGCAATAATAAAGGGGTGTTCATTGTTCAAAAATGGCTTCTCTTCAAAAGAATAGATGATGTTATTAAAAGCCCAAATGTATCTATTCCAATCTCCATTTTCCAAAAACCAACTCTCAATAACTTTTACTCTTTTTTCATAGCTACCATCATCATAACTCTCAAATTCCTTATCTCCAAACTGCTCTTTTGCTTCCTCGAAGCTCATATCAAAAAGCCTATGGAATCTCCTTGCATCTAGTGCGTTTTTATCTGTTGAATACTTATCAATTAAAAAGGTGTGCGGTGGGACATTTCTTAGCTCTATCTCCATATCTCCCTCTTTGTCTTCACAAATCCAAATCTCCACAACGCCCATTCCCAAAATCAAATCCAAATCGCGCTTAATAATCTCCCTATCATAAAGCTCACTTTGAGAAAACACTTTTAAAATATCATTGAGCAAAAAGGCTAAAACTTTATCCTCTTCCTGTCTCCCAGAGACCTTAACTTCTTGAATACTTTGAGTTTTGTAGCCCAAATAACTGCTTACGATAGTCTTAAAAATATTTTCACTAAGAGGGATTTGCCCTCTCTCTTTAGTGATACTTATTACATCGCTTGGAAGTTGTTCTGCATGAAAATACTCCATTGCTTTTTTAAATTCTGCTATACTGCTAAAATTGCTTTCATAATCTTTTTTAAAAAGCTCTTCTAATTCTTCTAAAGATTTCAAAAAAATCCTTTTATGCGTGGTTTTACTCAAAAATACTAGAATCCTGCACTTCTTCTTGTGTTTCTTCTTGTGTTTCTTCCTTAGGCTCTTTAGCTTTATTTTTTTTATTTTTATTCTTAAGCTTGAATAATGGCTTTTTTAAGAGATATTTTGCGTAATAATCATCACTCATCACCAAAATATCTCCTTTTTTAAGAGTGTATTTCCTACCTTTGTGATTATAGATATAATCTTCTTCGCCCAAATAAAAGATTTCTATTGTAGAAACAAACACACGCATACTTAAATCCTATCAAAATAGCCATCATCACTTTGATAATCTGCATTTTCTACATCCATAGGAGTGCCTTTTGTTCGTTTGGGAAGCCCCTCTTTTTTAGTGGTGGATTGTTGCCTTTCATAAAGACTAAAGAGGCTTTCAAAAAACTCATCAGGTTCGAGTTTATCTAGTTTCCTCTTTTCTCTTGGTGGCAAATCGTTTTCGTAAAAATCGATCATCTCATCAACATTAACATTAGGGTGTCTTTTTAAAAATTCACTCTCTGCTTTTTCTAAAATACCAAAAGAATGCTTTTGTGCAATCGCTTTTTCTAATTCTTCTGCTCTTTTTTGCTTATCCCCTATTTTTTCTCTTAAAAATACTTCTTCTTTGTTTAGTATATTTTGAAAAAAAGCCTCTTCATCTTCAAAAAACAATTCTTTTTCCTCAGGGGTTAGATTTTGGCTTAAATATTTTGCAAAATCCGCTTTTTTAGTTTCTTCTATCCCTTGCAATTCTTTCATCAAAGAGGCTAACTCACCCTCTTCCACAGAACTATCAAAAGGATTAACTGCTTTGCCTTGTTGTGTATTTTGTGGTGTATTTTGGCTATTTTGATACTGCCCTGCATTTTGGTTTTCCATAAAAACTCCTTTTATTTTTGGCAAAATACTATTTAAAAAGAGTTTTCAAAAAAAGGGTTAAAAGGTTAAAATGCAAGTTTTACCGATATTTGTAGATTATGGGGGGGGGTTATTTCCATTTTGGAAATAACCACTTTTTCATCAAGCTCTTTTTTATCGATGTTTTGGAATGCCTCTGCTATGGAGTAAAAAGGTGTTTTGTTATAAAACTGCTTGTATGAGTGAATAGCCTCTCTCTCCATAGTCTTTGAGGAATCTTTAAGCTGTGCTATGCCTACCTTCACTCCTAACAAATCACTTAGCTCATAACTAAGACGACTTGCGGGGATTTCCCCTTAAGCGTTCCCCACTCTTATTTTTATGAGTTTATTTATAGTCTTTACCTGATTATTTCGCTTTCTTGACTTTAAAAAAATAAAGTATTATAATACAACAAGCTTTGGGTAGAATACTATCTAATTCAAGTGTAGGCTCGTAACCTAATGGCTTGGAGTGCTTTTTAGCATTAGTCGTCCCAAAGCTATTTAAACATCTCATTATCTTGTATTTTCCCATTTTCAAAATACATTGTTTTGAAAGCTAATTCATTATGCTTTTTGCGTATAGATTCCACTATCACATAATAACCATTAATTTGCTTTGCACTCACTAGCACCTCTTGTCCCAAATCATCTTTAGAAATTATATGTTTATCAGCAGTATCTGCGTATTTTGTCCATTGACTTATATCATCAAGTTTTACTTCTTTTTGTCCGCTTTTTTGAACCAGCTGACTTTTAGCCCCGTGCCTTGATAGTGTATGATTAATTTCGCTTGCACCTATTGTTCTGCGAACTTCTTTGGGATATTTGAAGCCTAGACTCTTTGCCTTGCTAGAATCTAGTGTATCAACAGCTATCTTTTTATTGTTTTTTATGACCCATTCCAGCACATCTTGAGTTAAATTATCCTGCCCTATAACAAACATATCCCGCCCTTTTTGTGGGCTTGTCTGTAAGATTTTTATCACATCTTTACTATCCACTTTTTTGCCTTTATTTAAAAGTGGTAGTATATCATTTTTTAGTCTTAATCGCTCTAGCACTTCCCTTGCTTTAGGATTATGAGATAATCTCTTAATAGATTCCAATCCTATTTTAGAAGCAACGCTTCCCCCTAAGAATCCTAGTGCAAATTTACTAGGGTCAAAGCCTACGATATTTCCATTTTCATCCCTCTCTACCCCTGCGAGAGTTCCGCTCACAAGCCCACTTCCTATGTGTGCATTTGTTTGATAGATATTTGGGCTAGCTTCGTTAAAATATCTATGCTCTGCCTCTGTATCTTTTGGCTTTTCTTTTGTGATATTGCCTTGTATATCTGTGTAGCTTCCTTGATTGTCTATGTGCTTGATTTGATTGCTATCAAAGATGATAATAGTATCTGCCAATTTTCCTCCACTACCATTAGGATTGTCTTTGA
>NZ_JALAIY010000004.1:0-9925 GCF_022664765.1 Helicobacter sp. CaF467b
ATTTTTCTTAAAAGATTGTCGCACAATAGGCTTGTGCCGCTAAATTGCAACAAATTTAATTTTCAAAAAGTAACTACAACGCTAAAATTAAACATAAACTTAACCGCAACCCTACATCTTTCAACAAAAATACGCTAAAATCAATCTTTAAAATTCCATAACAAATAAAAACCCAAAAACACACCTAAACAAAGAAAAAGGATTCTCAAGGCTTCTTTATGTTAAGCAATACTTATCACACTAGCATTCCAAATACCCTAAAAACACTCTTAATCCTAAAAGGCATTCAAAGGATACATTGAGAGCTTAGAAGAGAATCTATTTTCCTCTCTTTCTTCTTCCAAAGATTCCACATCCACACAGAATCTAAACTTCCACACAAGAATGATAAAACAAGGAAAGATTAGCTTGTGTAAAATCATTGCTAATCCCCTACCAAATCCTTTGAATGCTCTTTAGATGAAGCATTACTCTACACCAAAGACACAGAACAATGGGTAAAACAAATGCTATAGATTTTAAAACACTTTAAGCGTTTTTTATGTATAACGCGTATTCTTTATTACAAAGTCTCCTAGTCAGCACACGTGCTAAGGGATTTCAAAGATTCTTATTTGGCAAAGTTACAAGAGCACTCTAATAATTTACTTGCCTTTTTTATCCGTCGTTTTTGCGCTAGTAAAATCTCCAATCATCTTTTCTATTTTTTTTTCAACTCTCACATTATTTGTTTCCAAATCAAGAAGTAAATAAGAAAAAATTGAGATAACAACCAATACGGGCAATATGATAAGTGTTTTTTTAAGGTAGAGTCTTTGGAATTTGCTTCCTAGTGTTTCTTCAAAACTAATATCATAAGCCTTATTAAAAGCAGTATTTTCATCTGTATTCAAAAGGGGGGTAATTGCAGATGCGATATTCTCGCATAACAAAGAGATTCTTTCGCTAACATCTTTGCTATTTGAGTATTTACCTTTATATCCTAGCACAAGACAAACATAGACAAACTCTAAAAAATCCTTATTTTTTGCAGGATTATTCAACCAAGATAATGCTATATCATAAAAATTATCCCCACCCAATGTTTCATCAAAAAGCCTCACGGTTAATGTGCTATGAACCCAAGAACTATTCATAAAAAGTTCATTTTTCATAATAATTTCGTCCATAAAAACGCACAAACAATATCTCAATTTTACTATATCTTTTTCTTCATATTCTTTGTAAGTGCTTAATTTGGAACTAATTGCGAGTATGTCATTAACCATTTTTTCTTTAATTGCTTCTATTTTGCTTGTTTCTAAAGTATCTATTTTAGAAAGCCTAGATGACAACAAAAGCAACTCTAAACTATGGTCTAAAACTTTATTGCTTAAAAGCCCACAAAATCCACGATTCAACAATAAACTAGGTTCAATATTAGATTGTGTGTTTAAATTGTTTTCCTCCATTAAAACACCGCCCATATTTTAATGTCTGGACTTTTAATATTATTTGTAATGTAGATACTCACTATATTTTCTCCTTTAAAATCTGTAAATACTTCATCTCTCTTATCAAACCTGTAATAAATATAACCATTTAAATAAGGAATCGCATTGGGAATGTTTGAAATCTGCTCCAAATTTAATCCCCTAAGCTGCGTAGCTACTATATCTTTTATTTTACTTTGTGTGTGGATTTTACTTTGTGTTTTGAAATTTTGCAAAAGATATTCGTGATTCACATCTGCATTCACCGCAAGGTATATTTCAGCTTCTTGTAAAATACTTGGGTTATCAAATAAGAAATCATAAAAGCCATTTTTGCTACTAATCAACCTTGCCATAGTATATCTTGGGCTAGTGATTCTTGAGAATAGTATTCTAATATTATTCATCAAAGGCAAAAAAGTTTCATTAAGATTGTTATGATTATATTTAATAAACTCCAAGAATGTATCGTCCTCATTGAATGCGCCAAGATCCCCTTGAAACTCTATTAACTTTTCATACAAAAACTCGGGGTGCAATTTGTCTTTGTTGATTAAATAGGAGAAAATCAAATACCATTTCTTTAAAAGATTCAATGACACATAAGTGCTAAAATCAAGTGTATTTTTTGTTTGATCAATGCCTTTAAAAATATTTGTTAAAGTATTTTTATGCTGCTTAATAGAATGAAGATTCTCTTCTAAAAATGACTTAATAATAGGTATTTTAGAAATATTTAAACAAGTGGGAACAAACTCTTCTTCTAAATCAATTTTTTTATTTGCATCAATGCTCTTGATTTTTGCAATCGGTATTTCTAGCTCATCTGGTGCGGCACTATTTAAGATTCCAAGTTTCAATCTTAAACTTGCAAGTGCTATGCTAACTTTTTCTTGCGTAAAGGCAATATTATCACTTTCATATTCATCACCAATTTGCCTTAAAATTTCATTGCTTTCATCATCGTAATTCCTTGCGGCTATGACACTTTTTAATGCAATATATTTGGTATTAGGAAGATTATTCTTTAATGCAATATCCGCAATCGTTGCAATGCTCAAAGGAATCTTTAAGGCAATTACAGAATTAGCCAATGAATCATAGTTTATTTCTAAAGGTTCTGGCAAAAGATCTTGTTCGGGTGCGCTAAAAATACTTCCATCTTGCGCAATTCCTTCAATTTTGGTGATGGCAATTTTACCTTGGAGTAGCATTTCCTTGGAAAATTCAAGCGTTGTGATTCCATATAGATTGCTAAATACTTCTATTGTTTTAGCATTAATTGCTCTTTGCAAAAACCTCTCTTGTTGCTCAAAATGAACCGAGCTTACATTTAAGCCATCATACCATGCAACTTTTAATTTATCCGCCATAATACATTATGCTCCACAAACCTTATTGAATATAACGAATGCCATCTTTTGTAATTGCAAATTCTAGCTGCTTGTCTCTAAGCCAAAACCCACTTGCTTCGCTTGTTTGAGCACACGCTTTAGTAGTCTTTTTGTCATTATTTGCAAAAAATGCCAAAACACAGATATAGGGAACTTCCTTGTCTTCAACATTTACCGCTATAATATTGTCTTTGGGTGCAATTTGCATTTTTATGGAATCTATTTTATCTTTACCTAAAACACCATCCTCTCTTGCAAATAAGTCAATATCACTTGCTTGTTCAAACTTTTTTATATCTTTTAGCTGATACACAACAAGAGTTAGAGGCACATCATCTTGTCTATTGTTAAGATTTGATTTTTCATAATTATTTATCTTAATATCAACCTTGCTTGAGCACGCAGAAAAAACTAATGCAGCTAGCAAAAACAATATGTATTTATAAGGCATAACAACCCCCTCATTAATGATTTTTTCAAGTTCTATTTTATAGAATAGTATATCATAAATTTTTGCTTGAATTAATAATAAAGCCAAAGTTTATAAATTTTTATGGAGACTTGATAATGACTTATTCCGATTCTTTATCAAAAGATCTATTCCATTTAGAGAGTTTTAATATTTTAGAAGATGAAATGTCTAAATACAAGACTCTAAACCACGAAAATATTAACTGGGATATAGCATATAAATATTCACTTGATATTTTGAAAAATGCTTCCATAGATGCGAAAATATGTAACTATTTCATTCTTTCTTGTATCAATCTTGGCAAAGAGGATTGTTTCAATGAGCTCTCTCACCTACTAAGTTTCTTAAGGGATTTTTTAAAAAACAATCCACAATCCCTAAATGAAAAGATATTAAATGCCCAAAAAAAGAAACTTAAGGACACTATCGCATTTTTTGTATTAGAAACTAATCGTTTGGGACCATCTATTTCAAAGCAGATTTTAACTAAGCTCAATGACAATATAATGGATATTGGAAATACTATTAACCATAAGTTTAACTCCATTGAAATTGCACAAGATACCCCAACCCCAAATACCAACAAAGTCCTTTCTAAACCCCACACAAACAACAATGCCACCACTAGCAAACTTGCAAATTTAGATTCCATTAGCACTAGAGAACATAGAGAAATTTACTTAAAGCTTAGTTTGGATTTATTAAATGATGACTTAGATGATTTGAGCGCATACGCATTCTTTTTTGAAGCTATGTGGGGAAAAATAAAAAAAATGCCACTTCACACAGAGGGCATCACACAAATAAGATTCCCAGATAGCAGCTTGATTAGTCTATTGCAAAACCCCAAAGACAATACCAACGAACTTGAATTAATTCAAAACTTTATTAAAAATCTAGTGTTGAATCCTTTTTGGTTTGAGGGATTGCAACTTTTTCATCAGCTATTAGCACACCAAAAAAGAAACAATGTCTGTAAAATATTTATGATTTTCGTCAATAATTTCTTAAGCAAATTTAAAGAAATAACAAAGTTAAAATTTGACAATGGAGAATTTCTGTGTAATATCTCTACATTTGATTACTTTTCAAAAAATGAAGAGTTAAATGGTCGGCAAGAATTCTTAAAATCCAAAATTCAATCTAAAGCAAAAAGCCTTGAAGAGACACTTTTAAATATTGATAAAGAAAATTCCAATGGTTCTTTGTTTTCAAATATTAATGCACTCATTGAAATGGCAAAACTATTTGACGAAAAAGGAATGAAGCAAAATGCCAATATTCTTTATCTACACTTAAAAGAGAAGCTAGAAAATACACTTTTAAAAGATTATTTAGAGGAATATTATTTATTTATTCAAGGGAAAATTAATAAAATTTAGTTTATACTCTCAAGATTTTGACTTTAAATCCCCAAACAAGAAAGGCTTGAAAAATGTCAGATGGTTCAAATTCCCCTAAAGAGCGTATTAATATAACATACAAGGCAAAAACAAATGGACAAAATAGCGAGGTGGAACTACCCTTAAAATTAATGGTTTTATCAAACCTTACAGGTAGCAGTAGTGAGCAACCCATTGAAGAAAGAGAGGTGTTACAGATTAATAAGCTCAATTTCAATCAGGTGATGGAAAAATTGAATATCAACACGAGCTTTAGTGTGAAGAATACCCTAAACAATGAAGCAGAGGAATTAGAAGTAAATCTTAAGATTGCAAGTATTAAAGATTTTTCACCCGATAATATCGCACAGCAAGTTCCAGAACTTAAAAAGCTTTTGCAATTAAGGGAAGCTTTAATGGCACTAAAAGGTCCAATGGGTAATATTCCAAACTTTAGAAAAGCTGTTTTAGAAGCATTGAAAAATAAAGACACAAGAGAAAAACTACTCCTAGAAATCAAACAAGAAGATGGAGAATAAAGGAGAATGAGTATGGCAGATAAAAAAACCAATACACCTAGCACACCCATTATTGAAAGCATTATGGAAAAAAGCAGGTATGCAACCAACGAAGAAAGCTATAGCATTGCCAAACGTGGAGTTGCTGAATTTATCTCTCAAATTGTCAAAAGCGATAATGTAGAAGATAAAATCAATAAATTCGCCCTTGATGAAATGATAGCCCACATAGATGATTTAATTTCCAAACAAATGGACGAAATATTACACAATGAAAATTTACAACAATTAGAATCAACTTGGAGAGGGTTACACTTTTTGGTAAGTAGAACCGATTTTAATGAGAATATCAAAATCAATCTTTTTGATGTTACAAAAGAGGAGATTTTAGAAGATTTTGAAAATAATCCCGATATTACCCAAAGTGTGATTTATAAAAATATCTACTCTGCTGAATATGGTCAATTTGGTGGTGAGCCTGTGGGGGCTGTTATCGGGGATTATCAAATCACTGCTGCAAGCCCTGATATGACTTTTTTAAATAAAATGTCTAGCATTGCTGCAATGAGCCACGCTCCTTTTTTAACCTCGTGTAGCCCTAAATTTTTTGGTTTAGAAAATTATTCCGAACTTGCTAACATTCAAGATTTAAAGAGTATGCTAGAGGGTCCTCAATACACTAGATGGAGGACATTTAGAGAAAACGAAGATGCCAAATATACAGGGCTTATGGTAACAAGATTCTTAACAAGAAGCCCTTATGACCCTAATGAAAACCCAATTAAAAGCTTTAATTACAAAGAGGATGTCCATGCCTCACATAACTATTTATTGTGGGGTAATTCTGCTTTTGCTTTTGCGACTAGACTTACAGAAAGCTTTGCAAAATACAGATGGTGTGGAAGCATTATAGGTCCAAAAAGCGGTGGTAGCGTGAAAGATTTGCCAACTTATCTTTATGAGAATTTTGGGACAATGCAATCTAAGATTCCAACAGAGGTTTTAATCACCGATAGAAGAGAATATGAACTCGCAGAGGAAGGCTTTATCACCCTAACATTGCGTAGAGATACTAATAATGCCGCTTTCTTCTCCGCTAATTCCGCTCTAAAACCAAAAATATTCCCGAACACGCCTGAAGGCAAAGAGGCAGAAACAAATTATCGCTTAGGCACACAATTGCCTTATTTATTCCTCATTTCAAGATTAGCACATTATCTTAAAGTACTGCAAAGAGAGGAAATCGGTAGTTGGAAAGAGAGAAGTGATGTTGAAAATGGACTCAACGAATGGGTGAGACAATATATTTCCGATCAAGAAAATCCTCCTGCCGAAGTAAGAAGCCGAAGACCTTTTAGGGGGGCAAAGGTGCAAGTAGAAAATATCCCTGGTGAAGCTGGTTGGTATAAAATTGGACTCAGTGTTCGCCCTCATTTTAAATATATGGGTGGGAACTTTGAATTATCACTTGTTGGTAAGCTTGATAAAGAATAATGTCTCTATTAGATAAGGTAATTTTTACATTAGACGATCAATACCAAAATGTTTCTTTTTATAGTGATACACGCAAAGATATAAAAGACAATATTTGTCTTTTATTGAATGCTAGATTGGATGATTGTCTAACCTTGAAAGATATAAATGTATCCAATTTAGCCGAGCTTAATTTAAATTCTAGTGATTTATGCTCTACAATGGTAAAAGAAATCGTTTCTATCATCGAAAAATATGAACAACGCATTAAAATCATCTCCATAAGTTTTGATAACTCTCTAAGTCCTTGGCGTTTAACTTTTATGTTACAATGTTTCCTCGCTGAAGATAGATTCCAAGAATTTAGTTTGGAAATTATTTTTAAAAACAATAGATATTGCGAAGTTGTCTAAAATGAATCAAGATAATCTGTTTTATTTTCAAAAAGAACTTACTTATCTTTATGAAACAAGAAAACTATTTATCCAAAAATATCCCAAATTAGCCCCATTTTTAGCGCATAATAGCAAAGATCCGGATGTTGAACGAATCATTGAAAACTTAGCGGTTTTAACCTCTAAAATTCATCAAGAAATGGACCAAAATATCCCTTACATAGCCGAATCACTAATAAATATTATTGCTCCAAATTATACAAGTGCCTTACCCTCTTTGTCTATGCAAGAATTTCAAATGGATAAAAAGAGTAAAGAAAAGCATATTTTCATACCCAAAGGAACTTGTGTAAAATCCATTCCTATTAATAAATGCGAATGCATTTTTAAAACTATCTATGATGTTTTTTTGTATCCCTTAAGCATTGAGGACGCATTTCTTGGTAGTGATAGACAATATCAAACCTTGAATTTAAATTTTAAAATCAATGAAAATAAGGATTTTAATCTTTGTGATCTTAATCTTGTGCGATTGAATATTTACTTAGGAGATGATGTTTATGCTTCAAGCAACTTGCTTTTGTATATCCATTTCTATCTAAGAGAATTAAAGATTATATCACTAGACACCAACCAAGAATTTAAATTAAGTATCTATAATATCAAAGCAATGGGGCTTTCGCCTGATGAAAGCACACTATCTTACAACGAATTAGGCTTTGAGGCTTTTTCTTTGTTAAGAGAATATTTCTTTCTCCCCGAAAAATTCAATTTTATTGCAATTACGGGATTAGAAGTATTAAAAGAATGTTTAGGAAAAAGCTTCAGTATAGAATTTAAATTTGATAAACATTTGCCAAAAAATTGTATTTTAAGAAAAGAATTATTTTCTCTTGGAGTAACCCCCATTGTGAATGTTTTTCAAAAAAGTGCCGAACCTATCATTAACCACCATAACAGAGATGGATACAGAATCTTTGTTGATAGAAGCCAATTAGATTCTTATGAAATCATTAATATCCTGCAGGTAAAGGCGCACAATAGCGACACGGGCAGAAGGATATTAAAAAGCTATAATCATTTTGAACGCTTTGAATTTTTAAAAGAAAATAAAAATGAATTTTACTCTATCGCCGATAAAATAAATTCAAGAGGAGACACCTATAAAGAAATCTCTTTTTTTTCAACAAGCAGTCAAACAGAAACCATTACAATTGAGGCTTTGTGTTGCAATAAGAATCTCCCAACACTTTTAAATATCGGCGATATTCAAACTTCCGACATTAAAGATGTGCGCACAAAAAATATTAAGAATCCAAGCCCTATGCGAAAATACAATGCAGACAATCTACTATGGAAACTTGTTTCTATACTCTCTTTTAACTACCAAACAATGCTAAATAAAACTTCGTTCTTTAATGTTCTTGAAGCTTATAGCTTTTTAGAAGATAAAGAAAATGTAGAAACCTACAAATTATTAAAGGAATCCATTGTAGATATACAGGGTAAGAGCACTTATTTGGTAGATGGATACATTACAAAAAAGGGAATATTAACCATCTTTTACATCAAGGATTCCAACTTTTATTCTTTGGGGGAAGTCTATAGGCTAGGGCTTATCCTTTCTAAATTCCTCTCTTCATTTGCAAGTATTAATTCCTTTTGTGAATTAAAAATCCGATGTCTAGATTCCAAAGAAACACTTTATTATTCAGCAAATTTTGGAAAAAAACCAATTTTATGAATTCCTCTTATTCTTTTCATAAGCTCTTAAAGAAATTATTACAAAACCATAGCAAAAAAGAAATTTTTTTAAGAGCCAACAAACAGCTTAAACACCCAAACAAAGAAATTGAGGAAATAAAGTTTAACCCGCAAGACAAAGAATTTCTAATTCAAGTAATCATAAATTTTATGGGCTTACACGGAATCAACTCGCATTTGCCCTCTTATATGCTTGACAAACTATCGCGCAATGAGGATAACAATGAAGGTTGGACGCTATTTTTTGATTTTTTCAATCATTATATCTTGTGGATATTTTTTGAAGTTGTAAATTTAAAGAATTATCCAAGAGCCTTTCAAAACGATTTTAGCGATTCTATTTCAAAAATTTTATTTTCAATGCTTGGTATTACAGATAAAAATATAGCAAGGAAATATTTACCCTTTTCTCCTCTTTTACTAAGCTTGAGGCGTCCTAAATATTATATAGAAAAAGTCTTGCAAAGCAATTTTAACCTTCACAACAAGCTTTCAATTTTAGAAAATATCCCTCATAGAATCTTGATTGCAAAATCGCAACAAAACAAACTAGGTATTAAGAATCATATATTGGGGAAAAACTTTATTCTTGGTAATAAATTCCTATCTTATCAAAACAAAATAGCAATTTTGATTCAAGGCATTGAATACCAAGAAGCCATAGAATATCTTCCCAAAAGAGAAAAGCATACCGATTTAAAAAATAGTGTTATGTTTCTTACAAATAATGAATTTTGCGTAGATTTGTATATAAAAATTAATTATAGCGATAAATTGCTTTTTGTATTAGGCGACCAAAGCACAGCAAAACTAGGATGGGGGAAATTATTGGGAAAGCCAAAGAAAGATTTTCATCTTATGCATATAAAATTATATGAGTGAATTATTTGTGCCATTAGTGCATTTATTCTTTAATATTATGCTCTTTAGCATAAGCTTTTATTTTTGCTCTCAAGGATTCGGGAAAGTCGTAACGATAGATTGCGGGGATTGTGGGGTTAAGGAGTTTGTCAAGCTTGTGGTCTTTATAAGTTACTTCCAAATCCTCAGGGACA
>NZ_JALAIY010000005.1:0-33695 GCF_022664765.1 Helicobacter sp. CaF467b
GGGTTAGAAAATACTTGAACTAAATGTGAGTGCATATGCATAGTTACCCCACACCCCAACCATCAACCAACACAACCACTTCAACACAGCTTCCTTTTCATAAAGCGACTTGTCGCTTTATGATAGCAGTCGGATTATCCGACTGCTATAAAGGAAGCTGTGTTGAAGTGGTTGTGTTGGTTGATGGTTGGGGTGTGGGGTAACTATGCATATGCACTCACATTTAGTTCAAGTATTTTCTAACCCCCGCACTCTTTTAGCAACTAATAGGATTTGCTTTCGTTCAATATTTCCTGTGTATATTTGTTTTTTCTTTAGTTTAAAATCTTTTAAAAAAGTGCAAGATTTTATTTAAAAAATTAAGCTTATTTGTGTAAGATTTATGTTAAAATATTGATTATAATTTAACAAGAAATAGGATAGTAAATGTCAAGAATTGAGCTTGAAAAATACAACGATATGAGTTTAAAAAAATTAGTTAGTTTTCTTGAGAAAGAAAGCATTAAACTTAAAGAGTTAGAATCTAATCTGCAAACAAAGATTCAAGAAAAAAGCGAGTTAATCGCACACTTGAAACAGATGATTAAAGAGCGTGTGGATAGTGAGAATTAGGGTTTAATTTGATTAAAAATCTTAGTAATTGTTTTATAATTTAAGATTATTTTAAATAATATTTAATATTTTTTTAAAAAAATGCTTAAGGTTTCTTTGAAAACTTAAATTTTTAAAAAACTGCATAAATGCCTTTTAAATCAATTTTACCTCTTTTTTAGTATATTTTTATTATTTATGGTATTTTTTGTTTATTGTTGCCCTTTTAAGCTTTATTTTTGTGTATCTTTGTTTGTATTATTTGTTTTATTTTCATATTTATTTTTAAGGTTTTAAATTAAGATTTAAGATTTTTAAAGGGGTAGGAATTATAGAATAAGAATAAGAATAGTGCTAATCTTCTTAAGTTCCTTAAATACGAAACTTTAAGTTTATTTTAAGTCGTCTAGCGCAAACTTTCTTGTGTCTAGCGCAAACTTATTTTTTAAGTTTTCTAGTTAAAAATAATGTAGCAATAGTATTTTAATATCGTAAATAATGTTGTTTAAATGATTTAAGCCAAAATTAGTTATTTTTTTTAAGTTTTCGGTGTTTTTTTGTTTAAGTTTTCTGCAGAGCTTAATTTGCGAAAATTTCACAAAGTTTTTAATGCTATGTCTCAAAATGTTGCGAAAATTTCGCTATACTTTTAATATAAAATAAATCACCAAAAGGTCTAAAATAATGGGGTTTTTAATTGTTTTATCATTCTTTTTTGGAGCAGGATTTTTCCTCTTTGGATTCTTTTCCTTTAGATACTTTATGTCCTTATTTTTTAACACAGATAGCAAAATATATCTTTTAGGGACGATACTAGAAAATTTCTTTGCTAACTTACAAAGGAGACATTAATGCTTCTCTTTCCGATTCTTTTTACATTTGAAATTTGTTTTGCGTATGTATTGGGTTTAAAGCTTGTTACAAAGCTATTTTCTATGAATCTTAGCAAACCTATATTAGCCCTTTTATTTATCCCCATTGTTATTGTTTATGTATTTTTTGCATTGTGGGCGTTAGATACTTTTCTCTTAATGCTAGGAGCAGATTTGTTTCATTACAAGGGATTCTTTGTAGATAGAGATGGCAGAATCAATTTAGAAACTTTCTTTTTGGGGGGTGCGGAATGAATGCAAATTTTGTAAAGTTAGATTCTAAGACAATCGCTAAGATTTGTAGAACTTTAATCGTTTTAACGATTCTTGCGTATTTGGTGGATAAGATATTAATTAGTAGCCCCTCGTTTTCAGATTGGAATTTTAAAAACAATTCTATTTTCACAGATTTTAATATCTTTATCATTGTTTTTGTTGATTTTTTCTTTGTTTTTGCAATAATTTATGAGTGTTTTTATAATCTTAGAGAGAGGATTAAGACTAAAACTCTACGCTATATTTATATGGTTATTGCAGGATTGATTAGCTGTATGGCAATGCTTATTTGTTTTTTAATACAAGATGCAATAACGCTTGGAATAATTATGTCTCTAACATTTGTCTTTATGTTTATTTTTATGTTTATAGACAAGATTCTATGTAAAGCTAGGGGACAATAAACAATGGATAAATTCAATAATTCAATTAATGATTACAAACAAAAGATAGATGAGATTAATAAGTGCCAAAAAGATATTGAAAGAATATCAGAAATCATCAAAACAAAAGAGCGAGAACTAGAAGAGGCGCACAAAATGATTAAAAAAAGACAAGATGCTATTGCCAATAAAGAAAAAGAAGCTGAAGAAATAAAAAAGAGCAAAGAATATAGGCTTGATTTAATCCAACAATCGCAAATCGTTTGCAAAGATAATTTGATGAGAATGCAAGAATTTATAATTTACAAACAATTAATTTTTTGTCAAGAAATAACAAAGAATTTTATCATTTGTCCTCAAGTTGCAATCAAAGCTTTTATTGATAATGAGGAAAGAAAAGAGAGTGGAGATTATGAAATTTTTAATAGATACAAAGAATTATATGTAGATTTTTTATTGATTTTGAAAGATTTTAGTAAAAACTCCTCTATTCCTTTTGCTGTCCTAGAATTTTATGGAAAAGGGCATTATCAAAGTGAAAATGTGGAAGTAAATGATAAGGTTAAAGAAATGGTTTGTAGAAAAGCTGGATTAGAGTATATTGTTTTGCGTATTGAAGATATATGCCAAAAAACAAATGACGCGTATATAGATGAGTTTAAACTAAAAGCATTTGTGGAAACTTTAGCGACTAATTTAAATAATGTTAAAAAGTCTTAGTTTTAGCCACTTGTTAAAATCTTTTATGATAAAATGCAGTGGTTAAAATAAGGAGTTTTTTGGTTCTCCGCAGGGTTAAAATCCCTAAAAAACCAAGATAAAATTGAGCTTCTTACAAGTTAGGCTTTTTCAATCATTTTGACAATCATAATAGAAGCTCCAAAAAAAGCCACTAATGCAAATATAGCACAAAGTATTCCTATCATCACAACTCCTCAATACGATTTAGAATATTGTATATTCTTTTGCCTAGAATATACAATATAACAAAACTCAAAATAATTCCCAATGCAATGAGTATTCCTTGTATTAAATCAATATGGCTATAATTGAGAACTGAATATCCAAATATACCAAAGATTGCAGTTAGAAAAGCCAATATTAACGCCTTTAAAATATCAACCTCTAGCTTGATTCTATCTTTTTTACTCATAAGAAAATTATAACACAAAATTTAGATTAAGCATAGAGAAACTACTTTAATCCTTAAAAACAAAAAATCAAGCCACAAAGGCTCTCTTCGCTAGATTAGCTTCTATGCCTTGTGCTATCATATCGTCTTGTTTTCCATCAATTCCTACTAAGCTCATAGCCCAACTTGGTCCCGAAATGATGAGTTTCCACATAATGTAAGAGGAAGCCAATTTTCCAAAAATCACCAACAATCCTGTAATAGCACCCACAACAAAATTCGTATGGAAATTATACCAACTTGTTTCAATCCCACTAAATTGTTCCACGCTCATAAAAACAAAAATCTCGTCTATTAAAGTATGGACAAATAACGCTAAATAAATAAACAGCACAATTAAAATAGGCTTAAAGAATATCGCGATTCCGCTTACCAAGAAATCTACAATCTTACTCATTCTTTTTGTTGCTAGGGCAAAGGCAACTACAAAAGGCGAAATGTAGAAATATTTACAAAGAGATACAAGATAAGATACAAAAACGATAATGGAAGCTGTGGTGCAGACTAACAAAGGAATTTTTTCAAAAGTCCATTCTGTTAGCATAATAGCAATAACATATCCTCCGATTGTGCCGACAATCGATGAAATTTGTCCTGCTAACCATCCTAATGCTCCTCCGAGAATTGAGCCAACGCCAGGGGCAGCAGAGCCAATTGCTCCTCCAATTATAGCAGAAAGTGCGGTATAATTTTCTTTAACAAAATCTTTAATTGCACTTGCGCCGGGTAGCATCATCCATACGAGCTTCCCAGCCAAGCCTCCCATTAAACTATCATTGATTTTACCTTTGGATTCTCCTTGCGTATATCCTTTTTCAGAAAACTCTTCAACATTTTTTTGATTTTTTTCTGTGGCTTCTTTTACATTATAATTCACGATTTGGTCGTCTGCAAAAACAAAGGTTTGTGCTAAGATTGCGGAACTTGGAGTTATTAGGGAATTAATCCACCCAAGTTGATTTTCTCTTTCACCAAAATAGGAATCTAGTTTATTAATTTTATTTTTAATATTGTCGCTAGAATTGAATTTCTTAATTCCATTAAGTTGAGTTTGAACCCTATCTAAATCGTTTTTAGCTTTTAAAATTTCAACTTCAAGAAAAATACAAGCTTCAAGAGATATATCTTGGTCTTTTCCTGCAACTTGATTAAAGTCTTGCCGATATACTTCTTTAAATTTTTTCTTTTCTTCCTCTGTCAGAGTCGTAAAATAGGATTCTTTTTGAGCAGAGTATGGCTTAGCATATCTTTTGGCACAAGTGTTATTGTAGATTGTCTCTCCTTCTGTTGCAATATATTGTTTCTCGTATTTTTGGTTTAAAAGTGAAACAACTCCTGCATAGTTAATCCCACCTATGCTTTTATAAATTTTATCCATATAGGTTTTACCACCAATCGCACTTGCCATATCGGCTATTTTAGTGGATTCTGTTGTAAAATACCTAATCGTGTTTTGAACCATTGTGGAATGCGCCATTCCATTTGCTTCTGGGATTGGCATAAAGAATGTTCCAACCATAATAAGCGGGATATAAAATTTGTGTAAATAAGGTTGATTAGAAGCGTTTTCACCCCTATTTTCTAAATAGACTTGAAGTTTGTTTGCGCCGATACTTGAAATATAGAATCCGCCTACCACCACAAAGAGCAAGATTTGTAAATGTTGGTAGATTTTTTCCATATTCATAAACAAATCCGAAAAGTAAGCCATATTGTTTTTATTGAAGCCATCAACTGCAGAAGTTTTTTGATATTCCTTGCCACTTATAGACATTGGCATTTGAGGATTTATTGTGTTACTAATCAAATCATCAGCTAGTCCTACAAAAAATTTCGTGACTTTATTTTGTTCGCCTCTTTGCCCTATTTTTTCTAAACTCACAAAATCTAATCCATCTTTTAAAACTAAAGACCCTAAATTTTTTGTCTGCTCTCTGTCAATAATGTTTGGATTTAGAGTTACAAGGGAAGATAAAAAATGCGACATTGTCAAAGAATTGCTTTTTTCTGTGTATGTAATTTTGGATTCTAAAAAGTTTTTATTCTGATTTAAAAGGCTTTCAAAAGATGTTGCCTCTGTTTCAAATCCTTTTCTGACTTCTTTTCTGCAAGTTGCGTTAGTTTGGTTTGCACTAAATTTCAAATCTAAATTTAAATCTGATTTTTCATACACCTTACAAAAGGTTGTTCCATTGGCAAAGTCAAAGCCGATGATTTGCGTTGCATAGCCATCATTAACTTTTCGGCATTTCCATTCACATTTAGAGTTTTCCACGACTGAATCATTGAGGGGGAAAACTTTTTTCATTTCCTCTGTATCAGCGGTGGCATTATTTGCATAAAGTATATTCAAAGACAATAAGAGAAAGACTACAATTCTTTTCATTTTCTATTCCTTTTAATTTGGTATTGTGTTTTTAAATAAGAATCTTGGGATTCTTGATTGTCTTGAGACTTATCAATTTCTAGTGTGTCGTTTAAAGAATTAGTATTTGTTGGATTTGATAAATTTTGACTGATATTGTTCAGTTTGTTTTTGAATTTTGAGAAAAGTTTGCTTGAGATATTTTGGTTTTCTTGATTCTTTGGAGAATCCTCTTTACTTAAAGAGGATATAACTTCTTTTTTTAAATCCTTTAAGCTAGGAGAAAGTGTTTTTTCATAGGCTTCAACAACTTTATCTTTATTGAGTTTTTCTATGAGCCTTTTTGTTTCATCTGCTAATTGGATTTGTCTTTGGGATAAACTTGCTCCAATGTTAAAACTCCCATTTCCATAAGTGCTGAATTCTTGAATATTTCTGTTTGCACTCTTAAGTTTTCCGCCTCCTGCCTGAATTTCACTGCTTCTTGCAATTTCTGCTCGGCTTCTATTCTCTCTCTCTTGGATAATTCCTCTAATTCGTCCAATGACATTGCGGGTATATCTTTCCACTCTTGTGGAATCTGGTTGCTTGATAGGATTTGCATTCTCTGCCTCCTTTAATTCTTTTTGAATATTAATTTTATCAAAATATTCCTTGCTATTGGGTTCAAAAAGATAAATTTCTGCATTATCTTTATCAATGACAAAATGAAAATTAGTTTCTGATTCTAATTCCTTAAGTTTTAAGAGCAAATCAAACTCTATATTCATTTCCTACCTCTTACTAACTTATAAAAACTGCTCCACTTTTGAAAAAGAAAAATTACTTTGTTAATTTATGTGTGATTTTTGAAGCAACTTTTTCAACAACTTCCTGTGCGATTCCAACAGGTGTAGGATTTTTAGCCATATTCAATCCTGCTTTGACAACATCTTTAGAAGTTATGTCTAGTTTCGCATTTTGTCCTAATTCTTGGCTGTCGTCTATTTTATTTTTAACGATTCCAAAGGTTAAATCTTGCACATATTTATTCTGCATATTTTTGCCGATTTGCTCTTTTATATCTTGACTAAGGCTTTGATTTGTTTCTAGCTCGTTTGTCATTATAGTAAAGAGTTTTTCTTTGGTTAGTCCCTCATTGATTTTAAGCTCTCTTAACAATTCATTTTTCTTATCGTTTTTAAATAAATCGTTTAGTAAATCTTGCAAGAATGCAAAAAAAGTTTTATCACATAATGAATCATCAGCATTGATTGATATTTTTGTGCTTTTTAAGTTTTTATCAATCTTACCAAGATTGTTTTTAAATTTGCTAAAAATGGAATCTTTAGGATATTTCAATTCCTTTTGCATTGCTTGTGTTGCCATTTCTGTCATTTTATTGCTCCACTTTGTAAGTTAAAAATTTTGCGATTATAGGAAAAAGAAAGAAGTAAAATATAAAAATTGGCTTAGTTTGTTTCAAATGCAATACTTTAAGTAAAGTTTAATTTTTCAATCCCCCTTTTTTCTTACAATCCTTTTGAAATTTTTAATAAAAGGATTTGTAATGTTGAAAAAATACGCAGAAAATCGTTATTTACAGCTTTTTTTGCAAGTTGCCTTAGTATTTGGCTTATTTATGCTTTTTAGCCCACATTTGAGTGCCGATGAATTTGACGCTGTCAATGATATTTTAAGTGGCGGAGATAAAGCAGGTAAAAAGGCTTTAGGAACAGGTGTTACTTGGGCATTTGGTGTGGTTTTACCTTTCATTTGTATTATCGCTGGAGCGATTCTAGGCTACTCTTTCCAAAAGAAAAAATCAGAGCAAGAGCAAAACACTACAAAAATCTATGTTGTTACTGCCATTAGCGCAATTGTAGGATTCTTTGTTTATGCCATTGTTGCAATGGTTATCTCAAGAGCTCTCTTTGGCGATGCAAACTTTATTTTCCAAGTAATTAATGATTTCTGGAAGTCATCAGTGCAGTAAATATTAATTGATTAAAGCAGGGGGGGGTATTTAATCCCCTTTTCTTAGTATAGGTGTAGGATATGGGATATGCAAAATAATAACTCTAAATTTTATCAAGTAGAAATAAGAAACAATAGAAAAGTGAAAAATTTTAGAAAAACTGAAATTTTAGATTCTAAAGAAAAACTAGAATTAGAAATAGATTCGGATTCGCAAACAAACGATACAGATAAAAAACGCTTTGAAGTATTGATTCTAAAATCTTTAGAGCATATTGAAGGTATGATGGTAGATTTGACTAAGGATAAAGTTGATACAAAAATAGCTATTCTTGATGGACAAATATCAACAATTACTTCAGAAATAGCTTCATTAAAAAAAGATATTTATATGATTAGGACAAACCTGCTTCAAAATATTTCTCAAATTCAATCTTTAGCCCAAGAGATAGAGGAAATCCAAGAATCTAATCAGAGCGATGATGCTTTAGAGGGCAAAATTCAATTTCTTTTTAAACAAAGCCAATCTCAAGCGCAAGATGTAGAAAAAATAAAATCTTGTATGGAAGTCTTTAGCTCACATATTGGAGTTTTAGAGAAAAAAAGTGAGAAATGGACAGATAAATTTAAATTTGGACGAAAGCCTAAAAGCATAGCAGAAGAACAAGTTTTTAAGCAACATATTATGGAGCTTAATAATTCAAAAGTGCATTTTGCACTCAATGATGATTAACCAAAATTAAAAGGAGACATAATGGAAATGTTAAACAAAGAAGAAAAGAAAGAGCTTAAAACGCTTTACACAAAACTAAGCACACTTTATAAAGAAAAGGCTAATTTAGAAGTCTTGAAAAAAACTATAGAAAATACTCTAAAAGAGGAAGTGGCTTCAGTTTGTGAAATTAAAAACAAGCAAGGAGAGATTCAAGCCAATAAAGTGAAAATGCCTTTGATTGCTTCTATTTTAGATGAGCTTTATAGAGAGAAACCCAATAAGAAAGAAGAGGAAATAAGCACCTATGAAGCTTACAAAGATTCTATCACAAGAAAAAAAGTAAATGAGGATTGTATCAAGAACTTTTTAAGTGCTGTAGATTCCTTAGAGGAAAACAAAACCAACATTAAAGAAGCTTATAAAGAGAGTTCTATTCTCTCCAAAGAAATTTTAGAAGCACTCAATGAGGTTGTGAAAGAAGAGTTCAAACTTGCTTTAAATGACGAGCTAGAGAAAAATGGCTATGAAGTTAAAGAAGCAAAAGATAAGAGCAAGATTGAGGAATTAAAACTTGCGCTATTAGAGGTTTTAAAGGGCTAAATATGCGTATAGCTAGAATCTTTTTGTGCTTTTTCTTTCTTGGTTCTTTTGCGTTTCCTTGTGTTTGCTCTATGCAAATTACTGAATCCTTTAATAACTATACAACGCATATTGCGGATAAGCTAACCACGCAAAAGGATTCCATAAAGACATTAACAAAAAGTGTTGATAAAAACACAGAGAGCCTAAAATCTCAAAACACTCTTTTAAATCAAGAATTAGCACTTTTACAAAAGGAATCCTTGCAAAGTAAAGAGTTGTTATTCTTATTAAAACAAGCAAACCGCTTAAAGTAGGACAGAATGAAAAAGCTTGTATTCCTTTCTCTCTTTTTTGTTGGCTCTCTTAGCTTTGCAGGTGTTTGGAGTTCTTTAAGCAGTTCGGGGATTCATCAGGCGTATGCTGAATTAAACTCATTTGTAAGCCAAAAAAATGCCGAAATTAAACAATTTTGGGACACAAATATTAAAAATTTGCTTGAGAAAATCAATAAAGAGAGCCAAGAGAAAGAAAAGAATCTCAAACAATTAGAAGCATTGCAAAAAGAAATTCTTTTAAACAAAGAAGAGATTAATTTTTTACTAAAACAGCATAACGAGCTTTTAGGTGTTAAAGCCAATGTCAATGGAATATAAAGGAATCCTATGAAATTGTTAAGAATTATTGTAACGCTTAGTGTTTTTACTTCCTTTGCCTTTTCTTATTGTGTTTATGTGGATTGCAGTATGCCAATTCAATCTGCAAAAACGGATTCCAAAATGGAATTAGAAAGAAAGTCTCAAGAGGTAAAAAAAGAATTAGAGCAGTTAGAAAAATCTTATCAAAAAAAGCTAGAAGAATTATCCACGACCAATGAAACGCTTAGGAAGCAAATTGCACTCTCTAAAAACACACTTTTGGAGTTTAAAGAGTTAATCTTTTTATTAAAGCAAAGAAATCAAATTGAGGGTAATGTCATTAATCAGGAGGCAGTAACAAATGAAAAAAACATTAAATATTAGGACAACTAAGTTCCCTTATTTCTTTTGGGGATTTAATAAGGCTTACGAATGCGAATTAGATTTTGATACAAAAACTTATAAAAATTTAGAAGCAAATACAAGCTATTCTTTTGAGCCTTTAAATGTCTATGCGTTCTTGTTGCTAAAGTATTTTCCTTTGCTATTTATCTTTTACTTCACTTTTAGTATTTGGGATTTTGCCTTTAGCAAATTTACTCTAAGTGCTTATCTTTTAGCATTCTTTTTAGCTTATGTCGTTAATTGCTTAGAAAACCTTGCAAGAAAGGCAGGTGTTGCTGTTTTAATTGTTATTACTTTGGGCTTAAGCTATTTGATTAAAGATTATTTTCTGCTTGCCTATGTCTTTAAATACTTTTTGCTTTTAAGCGTTTTTATTATCTTTTTCCTTGATTTAAAGCTTCAGCCATTTTGTTTATTAAGTGGAAGAAAGGTTGTAAGCTGTTTTTGTTTAGATAAAAAGAGTTACACAAATCAAGAAAAAATTACTGAAACAAAGGAATAGAAATGAAAATTTTTAGATTTGCATTTTTCACACTACTTTTAGGCTTTGGTTGTGCGTTTGCTAATCCCCTAGAGCCTAAAAACTTTATAGCCCCCACACAACGCGATTTGAATCAAAACAACAATCAAGATTTGAGTGATTTAAGGGGAAATGAGTTTTTATTAAATTTAAATCCTAAAGAAATTGACGCAGTGCAGAAAAAAGAAGCGGAAGTCAAAGAAGCGTTTGACAGATTCTCACAAAAAGAAATTAATTATAAGCCTGTAATTCGCCCTTTAGCGAGTATGGATTCTATCTCTTTGCACCCCTATTTTACCTTTAGTATTCTTTTACCACAAGGAAGCGTTATTCAGCATATTGATTCAAGCTCTCCAATGGCAGTTTTAAAGTTTGAAAACAATGCAATTTTACTGCGTCCCAATAGTGATTTTAAAATTTCTAATCTCACAATTCTTTATAATCTTAAAGGGCAAAATCAGATTTTAAATCTGCTGACTACATTTTATGAAAAAAATGCAGAATTAGACAAACTCAATCTCATCTACTCTTACACAGAAACAAAGAAGCTAGATTCTTTAGAAGTGATTAATGCCTATATTAAAACCTATAAGGCGTTGCCACAAGAAAAATATTCCTACATTCAAATTAATGACATCACTTATAGAATCGTAGAAGATGATACCTATGGAAATGTTTTTATCAGCGGTAAAAAATATCGCGTAGATAATAACACAATTTACAAATAAAGGAGAGAAAATGATAAGCTATGAAGAGCAACAAAGACTTAACAAGATGCCAAGAGATATGACTATATCAGAGATTAGGAAAGAACTTGATGAATTAAATATCAAATACACTTTCTATGATTGCCACGCAGGAAGTAATAATTCATCTTTTACAATTTTTAATGCTCAAGTGATTTGTCCTGTTGGATATTCTTTAGATAATGCGATTTATGCGACAGATAAAAGTAATTGGCTAGTTTTAAACAAAGAAAGCATTAGTAAAGAAAAAGTAAATGGCTTAATTGAATGGCAAAACGATAGCGAGTTTTTAGAATTAGGGATTCCAAGAATCAATCAAGAAGTTAAGCTTTATCAAGCAGTAGATGATTATAGCCAAAATATTATCCACACGATTAACTATCATCTTGCTAAATTATTTTTAAAAGAAAATATCACAGATAAAACCTTTGATGGAATGCCTTTAAGCGACTACATTGAGAATCAAAAGCAGGTTTTTAAAGAGCTTTTAGGAGAAAGATTTACCCAATATAATGAAAACTATGTCGGTGAGCTGTTAGTAGGAATAGCTCCAAAAGTTCAACAAGAACAAGATTTAAATGATAATCAAGAAACCCAAACCCATAGGCTTAAAAAACGCAAATAAAGGATACAAATGAAAACTTACAAAGAAATTGCAAAAGAGCTTGAAAAATTAGATTACAAAGAGTTAATTCAAGCCATTTTTTACTTTGAAAAATCTTGTGAAATTGAAAAGAAATACAAATTTGATGAGAAAAAAACAGATGAAATTTTAGAAAGGGCTTATTCTTTTTTTATGGAGAGCGACTTTGGAAGCTTTATAGACGAAAGGTTGCTTGATAATATAGATAAATTGATGGAAGAAGTTTCGGTGGAAAATAAGACCACTCAATTTAAAAAACGCAGATAAAGGAAATAAATGAAAGTATTACAAAAAATAGCGGATAAAACACATCAAGGCTATGCTATAAAGGCAAAAAGGCTAGTAAATTTTGACAACACAAAGCATTTTTCAATACTTGGCTATGCAAAAGATTTCTATCAAGAAATAAAGCAAGAACAAAACCAATCTAATATTGCCAAACCTTTAAATCTCAACATAAAGTCTTTCCTATGAAACTATTTATTGCAGAAAAACCTGAACTTGGACGCTCAATCACAGAAGCCATTAATGCAGAAACAAAAGAAAAGAATAAAGGCTACATTGTTAAAGGGGATTCCATTATCACTTGGGCTTTTGGACACATTTTACAACTCGCAGAGCCTGAAGATTATAATCAAGCTTATGAAAAATGGAATCTTGAATCTTTGCCGCTTAAATTACCTTATCCTTTTAGGAGAATCCCTATTGTTAGTGCAGAAGCACAATTAAAAACAATTGTGAAATGGATAAATAGCAAGGAAGTTACAGAAATAATCCATTGTGGTGATGCCGATGAAGAGGGACAGATTCTTATAGATGAGATTTTAGAATATACAAAAACAAATAAGCCTGTTTTTAGATGTCTCATTAATGATATTACGCCCAAAGCGATACAAAAGGCAATGTCTGCAATGCAACCAAACACTAAATTTAAAGGATTAAGCGAAAGCGGTTTTGCAAGAAGTGAAGCAGATTTTATCGTAGGAATTAATTTAACAAGACTTTACACGCTTTTAAATCGCAAGAATGGTGGAGCAGGTGTTGTAAGTGTTGGTAGAGTGCAAACACCAATTCTTGCTTTAGTTGTTAATAGAGAGCTAGAGAATAAAAACCATAAGAGTTTAGAGTATTTTTCTATTAATGGAGACTTTACCATTCAAGATTCTATGATTAAAGCCCCTTTAAAGTTGGAAAAAGAGGAGAGAATTACAGAGGAATCTCAAGCCTTAGAGATTAAAAGTAATTGTGAGGGACAAGAAGCACAATTAACCCTTACAAAAGAGGATAAAAAAGAATATCCACCACTTCCTTTTAATCTCTTAGAGCTTCAAGCAGAATGCTCTAAGCTTTTTGGTTATTCTCCCGATAAAGTCTTAGAAAAAACACAGAGCCTAAGAGAAAAGCATAAAGCCATTTCTTATAACCGAAGTGATTGCCAATATTTACCTGAAAATATCTATTCAGAATCCCCACAGATTATAGAATGTTTAAAAGCAAACTTCAAAGAAGATATAGGACAAAACAATACAGATACTAGCATTAAATCTAAAGCCTTTGATGATTCTAAGCTTTCGGCACATTATGGAATCATTCCTTTACAGACTAAATTAGACTTAAATAGTCTTGATAGTGCAGAGCTAGAAATTTATAGATTAATTGCTAAGCGATTCTTAATGCAATTTTATCCCCCTTGTCTGTATCAGAGCTTCAAATTTAGCTTCAATGTTAAAGGATATATTTTTGAAACCACTAAGCGACAAGATATAGATTTAGGATTTAAAGCACAATTTGAAAAAGAATCAGAATCTAGCAAAGAAAACTTAGATTTTAATACTCTTTTAGATTCTAAAGTCGCAACTTGTCAAAGTGTTTCTTTATCTAAAGAGAAAACAAAACCAAGACCGCTTTATACAATGACAACACTTCTAAAAGATTTGAATCAAGTCTCTAAATATGTCAAAGACGCAAAAATTAAAAAGCTTCTTTTAGAAAAGGATAAAGACAAAAAGGGAGAAAGTGGAGGCATAGGCACACCTGCAACAAGAAGCAATCACATTAAAACGCTTATTGATAGAGAATACATTAGCGTTAGCAAGGATAAAAAACAAAATATCAAAGTGCTACCCAAAGGCTTTAAATTAATAGAAAATCTCCCCCAAATGCTAAGTGGTGTAGATATGACAGCCCTTTGGTATGAACAGCAAAAAGAGATTCAAAGCGGAAGTCTAAGTAGAGAAGAATTTTTAAGGGGCATTAATGCCTTTATTTTAGAATTAACACAAGAAAACAAGGAGAGTAAAGTGAGTTTTAATCAAGCAGAAGCAAAAGAGCAAATCAAATGTCCTAAGTGTGAAAATGGAAACCTAAGAGAGATGAATGGCAAATATGGCAAATTCTTTTCTTGCTCCAATTATCAAAATGGTTGTGATTTTAAAACAAAATCCATTAATGGCAAACCTGATTTAAATCCACAACCCAAGCAAGAAGCGCAAACAAGTGAATATCAATGTCCAGAGTGTAAAAAAGGATTCTTGATTAAAAGAGAGGGAATCTCCAAGAAAACAAACAAACCTTATAATTGGTATGGTTGCAGTGAATGGAGAAGTGGTTGTAAATTTACTTGCTTTGAGAAAGAGGGTAAGCCGAATTTAGATGGGAATAATGAGGGCAGTTGAACTTATAGAAAAAAGCAAAAACAAAAAAAAATAAATAAAAGGAGATAGTCAATATGGATAAAGTAGCACAAATTTTTTCTCGCAAAGATAAAAACAATGAAGTAACTTATTATGGCAATGTGCGTTTTAATCAATTAAATAAAAAAACCAAAATAGAAATGTTGCAAGAGGAAAACAGAAGCCTAATCTTTAATAATAATTATTTGGCTGATAGAGTATTAAAGCTTGAAAAATTCATAATATCCGAAAAAGGAGAACTTCCATCTCGAGAAAAGCTTGGATACCCAGAAATAATATATGAAAAATAAAGAAATTAAGATGAAACGAAAAACAAGTTGTATAGAAATTGTTTTTACTATTCAAATCCAACTAGAAAAGATTCAAGAATTTACAATTGATAGAATCACTTTGGAAAAGCTTTTAAATTTTAATAAAAAACGAATAACGCAAAAAGAATATGATTTTCTTGTTATTCTTAATGATAAAGCGGATGAATATTTTTACAAAAACATTCCTTATTCAAATGAAAAGAATCTCTTTTATGGTTTGCCAAAAAATATAGAAAAACACTTCAAATTGCCTGAAAAATATAAGGTTCTTTGCATAAAGGAAAAGATAGAGCAGGATTTTGAACAAATACTTTTTAGAGGTGAAAAATGAAATTCAATCAAATGATTAGGTTATTACAAAGAATCCTTATTAATGCAAAAGGAATCAGTGTCCCTTTATTGATTTTTGTTCTTGTTTTGTTTGTATTGCAAATTTTTGTTAAAAACCTTGAAAGTCAAGATATTAATGCAAAAGTCTTAAGGGTAATTGATGGCGATACGATTGAATTTTTAAATCAACAAGAGGATAAAGCCTATAAACTAAGATTATTCGGCATTGATGCACCCGAATCCAAACAAAGCTATGGAAAGGAAAGCAAAGAGTATTTAGAGAATCTAATTGCCAAACAAGACATTAGGATTCAAATAAAAAGCAAAGATAAATACCAAAGATTAGTTGGAATCATTTTCTTAGGAGAAAAAGACATCAATAAAGAGTTGGTAAGAGCTGGATTTGCCCATTCTTATGATGATTTTTCTTTAAGATATTTAAGTAGTGAAAATTATGCCAAGAAAAATAAATTAGGACTATGGCAACAAGAAAATGTCATATTACCAAAAGACTTTAGAAAGAGGGCAAAACAATGATTAATCTAAACAAGAAAGGAGACACGATGAGTGAGGACAAAACAGAATCAACACAAGATTTAAAGAAAGAGAAAAAGCAAGTGCAAAGAACAGAATCTCTAAATTTTAAATGTGAGCAATTCTTTGGTAAAAATTGGAAATTTGTAGGGGGATTCATTGCTTTAGCTCTTTTAGTTTTAGCCTATGAGTTAAGCGAAATTAGTAGCAGAATGCAAAATTTAGAAAAAATTGTTTTTGAAAACAATAGCAAGGTTGTTTTAACCACAAGCGATGGACGCGCCATTAAAGTAACTAAAGAGCCATTAAAGGCAGAATACTTAAAGCAGTTTGCAACTTCTATCTTTGTAAATGGCTTTATTGTGAGTAGAAGTCAATTGACTAATAATTTTGAAAAGCCTAACTTCAAAGACTATGGAGAAGCCCTAAATAACATTCCGCATTTAAAAAATATCTTAATTAACTTTATAGATAGCAAGGCAGACCCCGAACAGAATATAGAAGTCAATAAAGTAGCAGTAGGCGACTTAAGAGCGTATGTGCAGTGGCTTATTTCTGCGGTAGCACAAGATAAACTCCCCGAATATATCGCGATTAAAGATTATAGCCTAGAAAAATACGAATACGATGGGAATAAATTTAACCTAGAGTTAAACATTAAAGTCATAGCGCAAAGCTACATTCTAAGCCAAAACAACTACATTTCACAAGATGGAATCTTTAAAATTGTTTCGCAAGGAAGCTTTGATTTGAGTAAATCAAGCGACATTAATCCCTATGGAATGAGAATCAACAGAATTAAAGTAAATCCAATCGTTAAATCTAAACAGGAGACATTCTAATGGAAAAAACAGAAATTGACAAACTCTTAGAGAGAATCACAAATCTAACTCTTAATTTACAAAAAGAAGTAGCAGAGCTTAAAGAGGATACGCTAGTGAATGCCTCACATATTCAAATTATTAAAAGCTCACATTCCGACAATTTAAATAATTTAAATAACAGCGTTAGCGGTATTGTTAGCTCAACAAATGAGTTTGTAGATGAGTTATCAGAAGAGTTAAATAAAAAAAGCGGAGACAATTATACAGAGTTTCTAAAATCGCTTTTAGCAGACGATTTTAATGCCTTGCAAAAAGAAATGCTAGAAGATGGTAAAAGAGAAATTCTAAATGCAAAGTCAAATACGAAAAAAAGCGGAGGTGGAGGAAATATATTCTTTTCTTTCATAAAGGATATGAGCCCTTTTATTTCTCTTGTTAGTTTCATTCTTTTGATGATTATTTGTTTTAAATTTAATATTTTTGGAATGTTGCTTAAATGAGACAATATAAAGCACAATATAAAGCCATAGGCGAAAACTCTCATCACAGCCCTACAAAATGCAGGGCTAACTCACCTTATTCTTTTAAAAAAATTCTTTTTTCATCTCTTTTTTTTGTTTTTTCTCTATTGCCTTGTTTAGCTTATGATGATTTTCAAATTGCTAATGCGCTTAAACTAGCTTCGGCAGAAAATGATATTGATAAAAGGATTCTTTATACTCTTGCCAAAATTGAAAGTAATTTTAATCCACTCATCATAAGCTTTACTGCAAAGCACACTAATTTTCATTTTAAGAATCTCCGAAAAAGCGTTAAAAAATACAAAGACAAATATTTAATTAACTTCAAAGGAAGCGAGGAAGATTTACAAAAGGCTTTAAGGGTTCTTTTGCAAGATAAATCATTAAAGATAGATGTGGGGTTAATGCAGATTAATAATATTAATTTCAATAAATCCGAGATTCCTTACATTTTTAATCCTAGCTACAACACCAAAAAAGCCACACTTGTTTTAAAAGAATGTATCGCGCAAAAAGCTTTGATGAAAGATTCCATAGAGTGCTATAACAAGGGCTTTAGAAAGGTATCGCATTTTGATTATTATGCGAGGTTTAAAAAGAGTTTTTTAAAAGATTTTGGGGGAGTGAAATAGAATGAATGAGAAGTTAATTAATTTTCTAAAACAATCTATTGAGTTTTTTAAAAATCTTGTTAGGAATGACAAAAACAAAAAAGAAAGCAATGAGGCTTTGCAATATTCACAAGTGGCGCAAAATGTGGAAACTAAATCACTTAAAGATGAAGTCTTTACTGATTCCAAAGGTAAAGAGCATATTTTAACCAAAGAAACGCAAGAGCAATGGCTAAGCACTTTTGGGTTAAAAAGCTTAGATGAAGCCTATATCCCAAAGCAAAGCGCGGAAGTTAAAGAGGCTTTGGGAGGGAAAGAGATAAAGCTACAACTAGGCAGTCTTAAAAAGCTTGTTTCACAAGGCAGAGAGGAATTTATACCACAGATTAAGCAAGTGTTAGATGAGCCAGAAGCGGTGTTGAAAGATGAAGCGGGGGATTTTTTGCTAATCAAACACCTAAAAGACGATGATTATTTTGTGAATGTTAGTTTTGACAATGGCGAGTTTTTAATTAGTATTTCAAATGGCATTAAGGAAAGCAATAATCTAAAGAATAAGCTAAATGCGGGGGCTGAAGTATTGTATCAATCTCCAAACGCCAGTTCTATCTTGCAAACGCTTTTACAGGCTTCGCGATACTCCACCAACAAGATTGACAATGAAAGTATAACACAAAACACTAATTCTTTCTACTCAAGATTCAAAAATCGGTTAAAAAATATTGACAATAACCTAGCAAAAGAGAAAGAAAAGCCCAAAGATACACAAGAATTAAAGGATACAGAACACCATAAATCACAAAGGAGACAAAAATGAATTTAGCACTTTTAGCACTAGCAGGAGTTGGAATCACAGGAGCATATTTTGGATATAAGAAAAAAGACCCAAGCGTAAGTATTAGTAATTGCTTTTTAGATAAACTTGCTTCGCCTTTGTATAATCTTTTTGTGGAATACCATTCTAATTCTCTTTTTTTGGTAGATTCCATTCAAGAGGATTGTATCATCTGTAACACTCCCTACGAGAAGCTTTATGGTATAGAAATCACTTCAAGTGAAAATATACAAAAATATATCCAAATAGAGAAAATTAAAGAGCTAGTTAGGGATTCTAAAGAAAGCGATGATGGATTCTTTTATTATGTTCTCTTTAAACAAGAAAAATGTCAGAAGCAATACATTTTCTCTCATTCTAAAATCATCGCTCAATCCCTAGCAAATTACTTTGATTTAAGACTTTTAAGTGGTTTAGAATTAACCAATGTGCTTTATAATTTGTTTTTACAAAATAACTTTTACCAAGAAAATAAGCAATTAAAACAAGCCCTTAGCATTAAAAAGGATACTTCCTATGCTGAACCTGAATTTCTAAGCTTTAAGCGTTTAGCCAAACAAGCCATCGCAAATAACCATAAAAATGTAAAAATCTTTCAAGCCTACAAGCATTTGGAAATTAAGCAAAGCGAGATTCAAAGCCTTTTTTCTTTAAACTTTAAAGGCGCGATTTGGTTTTATATTGACCTTTCAAGTTCTCACATTAAAAATCATATTTCAAGGTTATTGAATTATGCAAAATTAGTGGGAGATAAAAGACCATTTATAGAGCTAGAACAAAGCTATCATAATAAAGAATGCGATTTAGCCCTTGTTAATGCGGTTGCCTACCTAGAAAAATATGATGAGGAGATTATCGGGCAATTAGGAAGCTCTTTAAAGGTAAGTTTCTTAGAAAAAGAACTTTTAAGGACGAATCATTTGCAAAAGAATCCTATTAAATTTAGAGATTCTGAATTTGATTTTTTAGTCAAAGAGGATTTTTTATTTAATTTTATTGCTTCAATTCATAAAAAAGATACGCCAAAGCCTGATATTTTTGGAGTAGATAAGAATGGCGCATTTATCAATTATTCTTTTAGTGCAGAGAATGATAACCCACATATTGCAATCATAGCCAAGCCCGGTTCTGGAAAGAGTGTCAGCAAACAAAAAATTATGTCTCAAATGATAGGATTAAACTTTTCTAATGGCATTTGTTTGAATTTAGGCAAAGGAATCGGACAGGTAAGAATTAGAAGCTATGATATTGGATTTTCCGATGAAAAGTTTATTCTACTTATCAAGTCTAATCCAAATAACAGCGTAGCACACATTGAATCAGATTTTTATGGATTCTCTTATAATCTAGTTAATCTCCCAAGCTTAAATAATATGGAACTCTTTGAGGCGGATTTGCAATTTAATATTGACCTAGCCTCTGTAATTTTAGAATCCCAAAATGCAGAACCTTTAAGTATTGCAGAAGTGGCACATTTTAAAGAGGTTGTTAAAAAGGTTTATAAAACCAAAGAACACCAAAGATATAGGGTAAGAGATTTAAAACAAAAAACGCAAGAAGCTTATGATAAATTAATTGCTTTAGGATATGAGGAAACAGCGTTTTTAGATACGATACAAGAGGAGGAATTTGATTATCTCAAAAAGCCATTACTCATTGATATTGTGAAATTTGCAAGGAAAGAATCCGCAAATATGCAATTAAAAGAAGAAGAAAGAAAAGATTATGAATCTTTAGCGAGGAAATTGGATTCCATAGAAAAACTAGATTTATTCTCTAATTTTGATAAAGTAGATATTGCCGATGTAGATGTGCTGTCAATGGATTTGAATAACTTTAAAGAAAGCTCACTTTTTACGCCGATATTCTTAGCAATATTCCAAAAAACTTACTTAAAGGATAGAGAATTTGCGTTGAAATGTAAAAGAGAGGGACGCCCTGCACCTAAGCTTTTTTATGCCATAGAGGAAGCAAAGAACTATTTTAGAATTCCATATTTTACGACAATGTTTGAAAAAGTCGCTTTAGAAGCAAGAAAATACAATGTCCATTTATGCTTTGTCGTGCAAAATGCAGAGCATATTCCTTTGGGAATCTTAAAAAACCTAGATACAAGGATATTCCTTTTGCGCCCTGATAAAAAACTAGAGGTTATCCAAGAAGCACAAGAAGCATTAAAGATTCCAAAGAATGTGGAAATTGGACTATTAAACACAAACAAACACGAACTTTGCGTATGGTATAGTAGCGGTGTTTTTAATATGAAATTTGAGATTAGCGATGATGAAATGAAAGTCTTTAGCACTAATCCGAATGAAGTTTAAAATAAGTTTTAAGTGTGTATTTAAATATTTTATAAATAGTTTAATAATTGTTATTTAATATTTTTATAATTGTATTTAAAATGTTTAACAATAATTATTTAAATTTATTTAACATATATTTAAGAGAAAATTTAATATTATTCCTAATTATCTTTTATGATATAAGGAATACGCAATGATACCAATTAGTGTTTTTAGAGCCAATTTTGATGAGTTAAATATTAACAATCTTAGCAAAAGAGCTTTACTTGATAGTTTAAAAGTGTTTTATCAGGATAATGAGTATGAATATATAAATTTCTTGGAAAGTGTTGGAATTAACTATTATGAAGAGTTCAATAACATTTTTGAACTAAACAATACAATTAATAAAGAGATTAAAATTTTAAATGACATCGCCACAAAACAAGAATTAGACAAATTTGACTTTAGAGCTGTTAATTTACTCAAACGCAATCTCAAAGAAATCAATGACAGCGAATACTATAAGATGAATCTTGATTTAAGACACTTAAATGACAATTCTACATTGAGCGCGATAAAAGATGCTTTTATTTTAACAAATGGCGTTTCTCTTGTAGAGTTTAAAGACATTGAAGATGAAAGAATCAGTCTGATTTATCATAAAAAAGGTGCAATGGTTTATGATGGTGAGCTTTTATTGCATAATGCAAGAGCTGATAAAGTGCAACTGCTAGAAAACTTTAAAGAGCCAAAAGACAACAACTTTATCCTTACTAGATTTTTGGTTGATTTTTCACGCAAATTAAAAGAGCTTGGAATCAATGAGAGTTTTTGCTATACCTATGAAATGGGTGGAAGCACAAAAGAAGTAATCAAGGATATTGATGAGATTCTCTATTGGGGAGATTTAAGCAAAGAGGAAAAAGAGGAGAAAAAAGAATCCCTAAAAAAAGAGCAAGAAATAAGCAATAAAGCAATAGAATTGGCAAAAACTGAAATCAAAGAAGAAAGAAATTCTTTAAGAGATTCCTTGAAAAAAGAATCCAAAAATGAAGTCTTAGAGGAAAAAACTCTCCCAAGATTAAACAATCTAAAAAACACTAAGTTTGAGAATCCAAACAAAGAAACTAAAGAATCTCACCAAAATGTTGAATCTCCAAAGAATGAAATAACTTCAGAAGAGCAGATTCAACAAATCATCAATGAGAGCTTTGAGGTTTATACTCAAAAAGAAATTGAAAAGACAAATATCAGACTTGAAAAGGCAAAGAAAGATAGCTTTAATGCCTATGAGGATTTAAAAGCAAATCTAAGAGATGGTTTGAGTATCCTAGAGGCGATTAAAAACATTCAGCAAAAGTATAGAAATGAGGATACAATAAACTTTGCTACGCTACTTTTTAGCAAAGATATTTTAAATCTTAAAGCCAAAGAAGAGGAAATTAAAAGCTTAACATCAGAATTAGAAAGCTCTTATAGCCTACAAGAAAAGCTTAATGATGAAATTACCAAGAGAGAAGAGACAATCTCTAAGCTCAAAGGCACAATGCAAGGCAAGATTAATGAAATGACAGCCTTAAAATATGAGTTTGAAGAAAAGCTAAGAGAGGTAGCAGAAACAGAAATAAAATTAAAAGAGCTAGAGAGATACTCTCAAGAGCAAGAGACAACCATTAGCGATTTGGATAATGAAAATCAAGAGTTAAGCGATAAAAACAAAGAATTAAACAATGAGAAAATCAAGTTAGAATCTCAAAATGAGTTTTTAAAGGCAAGAGAGCAAGGCTTTATAGAACAACTCAATGAACTTAAAGAGGAAGTAAAGGAGAAATTTAAAAAAGAAATTGAGCTAGAAAAAGCAATAGCCGAAAATGGATATTTGCAAGAAACGATAGCAGGATATAAAGAAAGAGAAAAAGAATCCGCAATGCGAATCAATGAGCTTAAAACAGAAATACAAGATGGTTTTACAAAAAAGCTTGAGCTTGAGAAAACTATTTTTGCAAAAGAATTTGAACTAGAGCAATCTATTTCAGAAAATAAATTTTTACACGAAACTATAGCCGACTTCAAACAAAGAAACAATCTCTTGGAAAACAAACTTGATGACATCTCTAAAAAACTAGAAATGGAGAATCATCAAGAGGAGCAAAAGAAGCCAAGAAGAAGTAGGGATATTTTGGGGGATTAAAATATGAATCAATGGATTTGGCAAAGCAAAAATTATCCAAATTTTGTATATGATGAAAAGAATTTACAGCCTTTACTTGATGATATACATCAAAAGAATAAAAAGCTCAATTCAATAATTTCTGACAATCAACTCTCAACAATTACTTTAGAGTTAAAAATTAATTCTCTTTCAAACGAAATTATTAATTCAGCCGCGATTGAGGGAGAAATTTTCAAAAGAGAAAGTGTTAGGTCGTCTTTAAGAAAAAAACTTGATAAAGACTTTGACCGCTGGAAAGATAGGCATTCAACCCATCAGAGCGATAATTATGTAGCTCTTTTGTTAGATACCAATTTAAACAAAAACCCCTTAAGTTTAGAAAGGTTACACGGGTGGCATAATTGTTTGTTTGAAGCTAGATATAAAAGATTGCAAAAAATCAATATTGCGCGTTTTAGAGAAGATGAAATGGAGGTTGTTTCAGGTGCAATAGGACACGAGATGGTGCATTATCAAGCTGTTTTGGCGCAAGATATTGATAAGAATATAGAGCCTTTTTTGGATTTTTGTAACAATAGCAGTGTTAATGCTTATATTAAAAGTGCCATTGCGCATATTTGGTTTGTGATTATTCACCCTTATGATGATGGAAATGGTAGAATCGCAAGAGCTATTGCGGATTTTCTATTGCCAAATGAAAATATAAAACTATATTCTCTCTCTAAAGAAATTAACCATTCCAGAAAAGAATATTATGATATTTTGGAGAGAACAAATAAATTCAATGAGTCTTGCGATATTTCAGAATGGGTCGCTTGGCATTTAAAAATTACAAATTTTGCTTTAAAGAATGGTATCAAAGAGCTTGATAGAATGATATTTAAAACAAAGTTTTGGGATACTTTCAGAGATTATAACCTTAGTGCAAATCAACAAAAATTTTTAAATAAGATTTTGGATATAGGAATCAATGATTTTAAAGGTAATTTAAACCTAAAAAAATATATGGTTATTACAGGGACAAGCTTTGATACAGCCAAAAAAGAGTTAGATGAATTGTTGCGTTTTGGTTGTCTAATAAAAAAAGAGGATTCTGACACTTTTCTTTTGAATCAAGATTTTTTTCAGAATTTATCTTTGATGGATAAAATAGAAGCTCATTCGCAAACTCAAGCCGATTTCAATAACCTAATACAACGCATTGAGCAAGCAGAGCAAAACAGGCAAAGAAGCGATGAAAACTATAAAAATGGTATGAATAGAATCCACACACCAAAACAAAATGATGACCATTTAAACAATGAAACTTCTCTGCTTGAAACAAAAATAAATCAAAAAATTAAAAAGTAGGGATATTTTAGGAGATTAGCAATGAGTAAATACAAACTTACAAGAGAGCAGGAATCTCAAGGTTTTAGAATAGAAGAGGGTGAATATAACATATTCCTTTACGATAAGGACAATAATCGTTGGAATTTAGCTTTATATGCCATAGAACAAGCCATTGAAGCGTCTAAATCTTTAAGAAACTGCAAAAACTGCACGAATTGTGAAGAATGTGTTAATTGTTTAAATTGTATAGATTGTAAGCGTTGTGTGGATTGTAAAAATTTACAAAATTGTATAGAATTAGTGGATTTTATAGAAGAAGTTAGGGAAGTTTTGGGAGATTAATAATGGGTAAATATTTTAAAAAATTCAAATCTTTACAAAAATATTCCACAAAGCTTAATCCAACACAGCAAAACGCTTCTTTTTGGGCTTCTAAGTATAAGTATGCTATCGTTTTTACTAACAGAAAAACACTAAAACAAGAATACTTACTTTGCTGTGATGAGAAAGAGGCTACAGAAGAAATAGAAAGAATATGTGAAATTGAAATTTTTAGTTATCCAAAACTTTATAAAATTAATTTTTTAGATGAATACCAAACGCCTTACGACAAGAAAAGAAAGCAATGAATCTAACTAACGAACAACTTGCCATTATAGAATTATCAAAGAATCTTAAATTAAATGAGATTCTAAGCATTCAAGCTTGTGCTGGAAGTGGCAAGACTTACACGCTAAAACAGATTGCCCTTGCAAATCCCAATAAACGATTTTTATATCTTGCATTTAATAAAGCAATCGTCCTTGAATCAAAAGGAAAATTTCCTAAAAATGTAGAAGTAAAAACCTTGCATTCTCTAGCTTTATCTTATACAAAAAGAAAGCTAGGGGATTTTAAGTTAATCCCCAATATCAACATTTTTGATTTAGAAAAAGTCTTTTTAGCAAGAAACGACCAATTAATTCTAGCCTTAAAAGCTTTTAATGATTTTTTAAAAAGCAATGAATCTTTAGAATCGCAACCTGATTTTATAAAAGAATTTTACCAAGCAGTGTTAAACAAAGAATTGCCAATGTTTCATAACTTCTATTTAAAATATTATGCTTTAGCCAAAGATAAAAACTTAGAAAAAGAATATGATTGTATTTTGCTTGATGAAGCACAAGATACCAATGCAACAATGCTTGAAATTTTTTTACAAAATCACTGCGCAAAAATTTTAGTCGGAGATTCCTTTCAGAATATCTATGGCTTCAATCATTCTTTAAATGCCTTTGCTATTATTAATCCAACTTACAAAACGACTTTGAGTAAAAGCTTTCGTTGTAATCAAGAAATTATTGATTATGCTAACTTTTTCTTACAAAATTTTACCAACCAAAGCTTTGCAAAATTGCAATCTCTTAATCAAAGCACTTCCATTCAGAATAAAGCAGTCATTACAAGAACCAATGCGGGAATCATTGAGTTTATTAATGCAATAGAAAATGAAGCGGAATATGCTTTGCTAAAAGAGCCTGATAAAATCTTTGCCCCCCTTTATGCCATTATTCATTTTAGAAATGCTAAATTGGATTTGATTCCACAAGAATATAGCTATTTTAAAAATTTCTCTACCACAAAGGAATTATACGAATACATTAATAAAAGCCAAGATAAAGAATTGTTAAGTGCTTTAAACTTTTTAAATAAGGGATTTAATATCTATGAAATTTCAAAAAAGGCAAAAAGGCTTTATTATAATAAAAATGCAAATAATTTTATTATCAATGCGCATCAAGCAAAAGGACTTGAATGGGATAGCGTAGAGTTGTATAATGATTTTTCCTCTTTAAAAGATTTGCAAGAAAACTTTAAAAAAGAAACAGATGAGACAAAAAAGAAAGAATTGTATTTGAGCTTAGAGCAAGAAAGAAATCTTTTTTATGTGGCAATCACAAGAGCAAAAAATGCACTGATAGATACAAGCAAAAATAAAAGCTTTTATAAGGATTCTAATGGTTCAAAGTGCTAGAAACGCAGAATCTAAAAGCTTTTTAAGAGAGATTGAAGATGCTTTAGTGCTAATCAAAGATGAAAAAGCAAAAGAATATTTCCTAAAACAAATGCGAGAAGTTTTTACAAAGAGAAATGACCCAAATACACTTTTTACAGGTGAGAAAAATTTAAAAGCTGAGATTCTAGCGTATTTAAAGCAAAAAGGATTTGTCCGAACTGCAAATATTTGGGCTAGGAATATCATTGTAGAGCAAGAAGCCATAGATAATCTTTTAATGCTTTTACAAAAAAGGCTTTTGGAGAGAGATATTGAGGGGATATTAGAGATTCATTTGCAAGATAGAGAGATAAACTCTCCACATATTCAATTTGTAGGGATTAAATGCGAGGAGGCAGAATCTATCATCGCGCATACTCTAGTAGAGTTGAAATATGAAACAAGCGTAGAGAGTGCTTTAAGTAAAAAGAATTTTATGCCTTATTTTGAAACTAATCCACAAGCTAGGGTGCAAGATTTAAACACAATGATTGATTATAATCAAAAGCAAAAGGAACAAAAAGAAAGGAGAGAATTTGAGTTTGATGAAGAAATAGAAGAGCTTTTAATGGAGTTTGAAAATTCTTTCCAAGAAACAGCAACATCATTCAATAAACTTACAACAAGTGTAAATAATCTTACACAAAGACTAGAATCCTTTAAAGAAAATGTAACGCAATACAAATTAAATCTACAAAGCAAGAATCATAAGCTTAAGAGATTTAGAAAGAGAATAGGTAGGAGGTTATAAAGGGGTGTCTTATTGCTTTTCCCGCGCCACCAAGAGTTTGCACACCTTTTCGTGAATAAGGAAGCAATATACCATTCGCACAATATACAAAAAATCTCTAATAATTATTACAAAGCACACCACACCTATTACCAACATATACGAAGCATAAAATTTACAAAGTTCTGGCGCGTAGGTTTTAGATTCCATTAGTTTAATTGCAGGGATAAAGTCCATAAAGTGTTTTAGATAAGGATAATGCGTTAAAATATCTAAAGAAAGTAAAAAGATACTAAGAGAGCAGAGAAAATAAAGTGCAATAGCAGCAATAACACGCTTTTTGCTAAAATGCTTATTCATTAAGCGGAATCTTAAATAAGCTCTAAATCCGTTATAGGTTAATGGTTTGCTTTGCATAATGAGTCTTGAATCTAAGATTTGCCTTTGTCGCATTGTGGCAGAGAGAACCCTTTATATTGCGCAAAGGCAAATATAAAGGTCTTGGAGGCTATGCTTTGTTGCCTCTCCAATCATCACTTCCACTTGTGCCTGCTACAACATGTTCCCAAATCACTTTTCTATAATTTAACGAAACTTTAAAAAGCTCTGTTTTATCGTGATTTGATTTATCTTGAGCGTTAGGCATAATTAATTCAATATCGGTGATGATTGCATCTTCTAACTTTGTAGTAAAGAAATGCTCTGAATCCCCATTTGTTGAAGTTCTAAACCAATGCACTTCCACATTGGTTAGTCTCTCGCCTTTAGTAAGCGCATTATAAAGCAATGGAACCGCCTTATTTAAAGAACAAGTAAAAGTGAAAGGTTTATGGACTCTCTGACCTGATGGTTGCCCACTTTGTTGATCTACTGGAACTGTTACAATGTGAGAAACCTCTTGTGCCATAATTTCATCTTCATGTCCTGTTTGGTAGCGATTGCCAATGCTTGCTTCTGTGGTAGCTCCACTTGAAATTAGTCCTTGAGTCGAACCTTCGATTTTGATGTAGGCAGGTTGTGCCATTGAATCTCCTTTTTAAGTTTTAATTTATTATACAGAGATATTAGCATTTTTTTAATTTTTTTAGAATAAAATAGCATAAAAGTTATGAAATTTTTATTAGTCGTTTTAGAATTTATGGAGGAAATTTAATTGTTATGTTTGGTAGAATCATCAATTTTATAAAGTCAAAACTATTTTTATATATTTTACTATTAAGTGCCCTTTTTATTGTAAGCCTTACATTTTGGCTATGGGGTTCTTTAATTGCATTTAATGATATTTATATCTTTAGTAACCCTTATTTAAGATTTGGTATTATTTTTATCATTTGGGTTTGTATCTTTCTATTTTTCTTGTTAAAACCGATTATCAGCTTCTTTGCTTCATTAAAAAGTGAAAAAAGAACGAAATTAAAGTTGTTGCAAAAAGAAGCAGATAAATTTCTATATAGAGCAAAAAGAAATTTTTTCATCTCTTTAAAGGACGCTAAGGATACTTGGAAAAAAGAAGTTAAGATAAAAAATATGCCTTTAATCATTATTATCGGTAACGAATCGGCAGGAAAAAGCACTTTTATTAACTATTCTGATATTGAATGCCCTTTGAGTGATAGCCTCCAATCCTACAAAAAATTGCACCAATCGACACAAAATTTTGCTTTATATATTTCAAAACAAGGCGCAATCTTGGATACAGAGGGCAATTATTTTTCCCAAGAAGACTTTTTTAAACCAGAAAGTAGTGATGAAATGCCCGAAGATGATTTGGATAAAAATAAAGATTATATTTTAAAAAAGAGTATTTGGAGAAATTTTTTAGGCTTTTTGAATAAAAATTTCTTCCATAGCAAACTTAATGGAATCGTTTTGGTAATAGATACTCTAAATTTCATTAATAGCCCCAAAGAATACTCTTATAATCTTATACGGCACTTGACAAAACGCGTTTATGAATGTGAAAGGACTTTGAACTTAAAATTACCCATCTATATAGTGTTTTCCAAAATAGATTTAATTGAGGGTATGAAAGAATTTTTTGAAATTTATAATGAAAAAGTTACTCATAAAACTTTTGGAATATCCTTTAAAGATAATTTGAAGCTTGATGAGTTAAATAAAAGCTTTAGAGACATTAGCGATTCTTTACTTTTTAATTTTATGAATAAAAATACTCACTTGCATTCCCTTGAGGACAAAAATAAAACCTATTGGTTTTTAAAACAAATGGATAATTTATTTGCATTGGTGAGTGAATTTCTTGTGGAATTACAAAACGAAAATGCACAAAAAAATAGCTCTTACTTGCGTGGAGTTTATTTTGTAAGTGCATATCAAGAAAATATACCTAGAAATTATCTCCTTGATACAATATGCACGAAATATAGCATTAAAAAGGCACTAGGAAAAGCAACTCCTATCTACAATAATCAGAGTTATTTCGTGAAAACTCTCCTTGAAAGGGTGATTTTTAAAGACTATTCTTTAAGTAAAATAAAAAGTGTTTTTAAAAAAGCAACTCTGCTTAGTCTTGTTGTGTTGATATGCCTTATTGCCTATTCGTTTTCTTATTATTTTATCAATAAAAATAGCTTAGAAAGGGAAAAAAGCGATGTTGTTTCAAATTCTTTGGAAATGTTATTGACAGATTCAAAATACAACACAATGAGTATAGAGCAAAAAGCAGTCCTTCTAACACAACTAAGGAATATTTTATCCTCTTATCCAGAACTTAACAATAAACCAAGTTTAATGGAATACCCCACTTTGAATCTATCCTATAAGGCTTTTAAACAAGCAAATGATTTCTATTATGCCGTTAATGAAGATGTGCTAAAAAATACCCTCATTAAAGAAATGGAAAATATATTGCTAACAGACACCAAGAATGACAATATTCTTAAAACATTGTATATGTATAAAACTTTATTTGAAACAGAATACCTCAACACACAATTATTGAAAAAATGGATTAACGAGAATTGGAGTTATTTGCAAAAATATCAAATTTCACAAGAAAATTTCTTAAATGGAGTGGATAGTTTCAAAAATACAAATTTCAATACTTTTAGCATAGACGAAAAAAGTATCATCGCAAGCTTTGAAAAACTCCAAAACACTAACCAAACACAACGAATTTACATTTTGCTAGATTTCTTAAAAAGTCATCAAGCAAAAGAAAAATACTTTATTTCTCAATATCTTGGATACGCTCAAAATAGTGTATTTGCAGACAATAAAGAGCAGTTTATTATAGATAAAATTTATACCAAAGAAGGAATGGTAACTTTCTTAAATAATCTTAATGCAGAAGTTGATAATGCCATTAACATAGAATCTTGGATGTTAAACAACGATACAACACCACTTGAAAACAAAAATACTCTTATTTTGGGCATATTAAAGTTATATTTTAATGAATATCAAACAAAATGGCAAGAGTTACTCACTTCTTTAAAGCCACAAAATTACAAAAGCAAAGAAGCAATGCTAAATCAACTTGATATTTTAGCAAAAAAGGAAAACCCGATTCAGTCTTTAATTAATATCGTTAGTAAAAATACAAATATCAATGACGCCTTTTTGCTAAGTGAGGCATATAAACTAGGCTTGAATGCAGGTGAAATTAAAGCGAATTTTGCAAATATTACAAATACTTTTGCCCCTTATCATAGAATCGCCAATGAGGATTCTTTATTAAAAAGTGGGGCTTCTGCTGTAGGTTTGAAACTTGATAATACAGATGAAAATATAATGGAAGCTTTAGGTAAAGATATTGCGGATATTAAAAACAAAATTATAAGCTTTACTACAAATAGCAATCTAAGCATAGAGGATAGAATCTCGTATGCTCTTGGGAATTTAAAAGAAGCAGATGATCCTTTTATTGCTTTTAATAATGATATTAAGCAAATACCTTTTGAACTAAGGCAATACTATGCAATACTTTCTGCTTATTCTTGGAATTTTATAGAAAATAATGGAATCGCACTTTTTAATGCCGTGTGGAAAAATGAAGTATATACGCCTTTTATCAATGATATTGCTCCTTTTTATCCCTTTAATCAAGATAGTATGGAAGAATTAAGTCTAGATTCTTTCAAGAGTTTCTTTGGAAAAAATGGAACTTTAAATAGCTTTTATAAAAAATATCTCAATGATATTTTGGTAAAAAGAAAAAATATATATTCTATTAACCCGCGATACAAGGCTAAACTAAATTTTTCTGGAAGTTTTTTAAATTTCATTACGGAAACTGCTAATTTATCTAGTTTGATCTTAAGCCAAAACGATAATACAAAAGTGCATTTTGCCATCAAGGCACTTGATTTAAGCGCAGATTTTTCGCATATTGATATTTCTTATTTGAATCATTCCATAACATATGATCACACTTTAAAAACGCAACTAAATATCATAGCAGATCAATTTACACCTGCTACCATCTTGAATCTTAGCGTTTATAATTATGGCTCTTATCAGGTAAGCTATGAAAATTCCTATAAAGGCGAATGGGCGTGGTATAGATTTATTAAAAAAGCAAAAAACAATAACAAATATACTTTAAATTTCAATAATAATGAAAAATTGTATTTTGATTTTGAGCTGGTAAATGGCGAAAAAGACATTGCTGCTATTATGCAACTTTTAGAGAATTTTAAAATTGTAGAAAACATTATAGGTGGAGAGTAAAATGGAGAAAGAAGAAATTGGTGTGATTGTTGAAAATACACAAGATTGCGAAAGCAAGAAATATGCACATATTTTCAATGAGGATGGGGGCTTTATTGGAAGCAGTTTTGATAACGCCTTTTGCCTACAAGACACGCAAAACAAGATTCAGGATAAACACATTCAAATTACCTTTGAAGAGGGGTGTTTTGCATTAACGCCAGTTGCAAACTGCATTGTTTATTACAATAATGCGTTTTCTAGTATGGAGGGGGGATATGGAACGATTATTAATCTAAATGATACCGTTAAAATAGGAGATATTGTGTTGCGCTTTGTAGATCCAAAAAGCATTAATGAGAATATGCTTAAAAAAAGCAATGTATTTAAAGATTTGCAAAAGCAACCCCAAGAGGAAGAGCCCCCTCTAAGACCAAGAGGGCAAGTAAGTGTTAATTTTAATGAAAAAGACAATATTAAGGAGCTAATCGACTCTAAAAAAACATACGATTTTTTAGAAAAGAAATTTGACGATAGTTTTTTAAAGCAAATGCCTAATGCCAATGCAACTGCTTTTGATTACAAGAATATTTTAAAGTTACTTGATAAAAGCTTCAAAGAAATTCAATCCAAGCAAAGAAATAGTAAATTTAATGATATTTATGAGGATTTGACCCTAAAAGACTTAGAGGGAATTATTGCGCAAGTTCCTCTTATCAAATCTACCAAGCTGATTAACCTTTTGGTGTTAAGTTTGATTAGCAAAGAGCTTTATAGCCCTATATTTGAAGAAATGGAAGAAGATATGTTTGTTAAATATCTTAAGGTTGCGATTCAAAGCAATGTAAAAGAAGAGAAGCATTTATTTGAAAACTTAACCATTAAAGCATTAGAAAAATATAGAAAATAAGGGCTTTATGGGCGACTATTTACTTCGTGAAAGATTGCGGGATAAAATTAAAATGAAAGGTGGGCGTCGGTTCGCCCTTTAATGACAAAAGAAATTATACTTTTCAAAGATTAAACATTGTTAAAAAGTGGGCTTTATACAAAATTGCAAAAGAGTGGATGAATGGTTTGGCGTTTTTAAAACAAAAATCAAAAAGTTAGAAATTTGGCTTAAGACAATATGGAATCCAAGATTTCTTTTACTTTTTTAATTCTTATTCCATCGCTATGGACTCTTAGCTTTTTTGTAATTTCAAATCCATTTTCAATATGAGCCATAAATACATTTAATCCATTAATTCTAGCACATTTGAGTGCTGGTAACATATCGCTATCTTTACAAAAAACCAAAATACTATCAGCCAGTTTATTATATGCTATATGCGAAATATCAAGCCCCAAAAGCATATCGACTTGCTTTTGGTTAATGATTAGATTATCCTTGTCGTCTTTGCCTTTAAGTTGTAGCTCACCCAATCTTAAAGCAAAATATTCTTCAAAGGATATATCCGTAATAAAGCGTCGGATTTTTTCAGTAATTTTATTCATTTTTTCGTATCGTTCATTATGGTCTTTTTTGTAGTCTTTTAAGTATTTAAAATTCTTTTCATTCATTTTTGTTTCTAAATTTAGGGGTTGTGCTGTATAAAAAAAGATTCTGTATAATTGCTCGTCTTTATCAATAAAAGATTTGATGAGTTTTGAGACTTGTCTTGCATTATTGTAGTCGAATTTTTCTTTAAAATCCGCGTTCTTTATTTGAACGCTCTCAATGTCTTTTCTTAAATTCTCCCAATCTACAAAAACCGCAATTTTCATCCTTATAAGCCTTTAATAAAAAAAGGGCTACTCTAATCCCCTACCCACATCGGATTAAATATGTGGTCTTTGGGGGGGATTAAAGTAGCCCTTAAATTTCTAAAATTCTAGCATATTTTAATTAAATTTTTCTTAAAAGATTGTCGCACAATAGGCTTG
>NZ_JALAIY010000006.1:0-30891 GCF_022664765.1 Helicobacter sp. CaF467b
CAAGCCTATTGTGCGACAATCTTTTAAGAAAAATTTAATTAAAATATGCTAGAATTTTAGAAATTTAAGGGCTACTTTAATCCCCCCCAAAGACCACATATTTAATCCGATGTGGGTAGGGGATTAGAGTAGCCCTTTTTTATTAAAGGTTTATAGGGCTAATGGGATACTAATTAAATTTTGCCATGATTAAGCCAATAAATTAAAATTAGTCGATGTTCTTTAATGGACGCTCAATTCATTTGTTCTGTTTCTGTCGCATTACTAACCATCAATTTCAATTTCTTCATTGCACTTATGTATGCATTAATTACCTCTTGTTTCGTTAAATTTAAAATAGAAGCTATTTCTTCAAAAGAATATTCATATCTTTTGTATTCTTGTTGTATAAACCACTTATCTGGTGGCATTGGCTTATTTGCCCTCTTGACGTGCATGAAATATTTGCGTTTATATCTGACTTCTAAGCTATCATAGAATATTATACTAGTATGGAAGTTTAATTTCACAAAATCTCTTATTTTCATATTTTGTAGCGCAAAATTATCTTTAGGCTTTTTCATTATCTCCCCCTACAGTGGCATATGAAAAACAAAAAAGCATTATTAGAGTCAAAGACATTGGAATATTTATTTGATGATTAATTTTATGCTTGTTTAATTTGTGAAATAGTATTTGGGAACGCAGAAGTTTTACTATTTACTATAGCCCATATTTGTTGTAATCTTTTTGAGTTTTTGTTTTCCATTTTCGCCCTTTAAGTAAAATATGGAAAAATTCTATTGTTTAAAATTACACAAAAATAACAGAATTTAAAAAATAGGCAAATTTTATTTCTTATTGAAATATACTCCTGAATACTAACTTATTTCATACGGCTTTTAAATTTGATAATACAATATTGTCTGACATAAATAAGTATGGCTATGAATAAGCTGGAAATGCAATCTGGAGTAAGTTTAATGTGCGGGAGATTTATAAGGAAATTTATGTGGGCAATGTAATTATGAAGGTTTTTATTCCCATTAAAAATGTTTTTCATTTATTATTTTTGTGTAATTTTAAATAATAGAATTATGCAATTTTTTGAAAAAGGCTATGTTTGCAAAAACAATTCTTACTAATGTTGATAATTGCCGCATTATTGTGTATGCAAAGTGACTATTTCTATATAGATTTTAAGCGCAGTCGGCACTGTTATTATGTGGCTAAACACAGACAAGAGGAAAAACAAAAAGGAGCGGAAAAGAAAGAATATATTAGTAATTGCTCAATCTTTGTGGATTCAATACTTCGGTTAGGATTGTGTTTTATTGTAAGTATTATAGGAGTAAATTATGGGTGTATTTTGGTTCATCGCAGAAGATAGTGCCTATTATCAAAATCTTTCTTTGCTTCGTGAAGAGTATAATATTCAGACTTTGACTCCTTTTCCGAGTATGGAAGAGATAAAGGCACAAATAGGACAAGATTCCTTTGCTTTTATTGCTCCTTACTATCCACCCAAAGAGATTCATCAATTATTCACAATTAAAACTCTCCCCAATAAATATGGAATCTTAACCACGCAAGAGTATTTTTCAAATGTTACAGAAAGTAAAGCTTTAGAAAATCGCTTAGGATTATCAGTAATTGATTCACCTTTTACTTTGCAAGATATAGGGGGAGCAACAGCATTAAAAAAATATACCGCTCAACTTTTAAAAGCAGAGGAACAAGGCTATAAAGCAAAAGGAGTTTTTTTAGTTGGGATTCCGGGCACTGGTAAGACTTTCTTTCCTAAATGCTTTGCAGGGGAGCTAAAAAGAATGCTAATTGCATTAAACCTTTCTCAAATTATGGAATCTGATTCGCCTATTCTTAAGTTGAATACTATTTTTGAATATCTACACCAAAGAGCCATAGATTATCCACAAGAGAAGTTTGTGATTCTAATTGATGAGATAGAAAAGATGATAGGCAATGCTACTGCAAAAGAAAAACAAATGCTAGGAAGACTTTTAACCATTCTTAATGATATTAACACCCCCGCTTGTGAATATAAATTTAACGCTATTTTCTTTGCTACTGCAAATGATTTGGGTTCAATTCTAGCAAATAACCCAGAGTTCTTAAGACGAGGGAGATGGGACGAGCTATTCTTTATCAATCTACCTACACACGAATATGCAATAGAGATGTTTGAGATTTACATTAAGAAATACAAATTGGAATTTGCATTAGAAATTATGAATTTAGATGAAATCTTTGCAGAGATTGAAAATAAATATCAAAAAGAAAATACTATTGCTAATCGCTTTCCTTATACACCTGCAGAGATTGAAAACTTTTGCAAAAGATTAGACTTTGTTAAAAAAGCAGAGGGAGAGAACTTTAAAAGAGAGGATATTATAGAGTGCGTAGAAATGATTATTCCGCTTACGAAATCGGCACAAGATGGATTAAACAAAATGGTGGCTCAAAGAGAGTTATTTATAGAGATATAGAAAGGAGAATGCGATGAATGAATTTGAATTAACACAAGAAGAAATGGAACTAGGGGTTAGGATTGAAAAGAAAATGGATACTTATATGCTTTTTGATAAAAACAATAACTCTTGGAATTTAAACAAATTCACAAAAGACGAAGCTATTAAAGCGTCTAAAACTCTTGTGGATTGTTTTCTTTGCAGAGATTGTGTAAATTGTAAAGATTGTTGGTATTGTGAGGAATGTTCAGATTGTATTAATTGTCGTATATGTAGAAATTGTAAGAATTGTGTGAGATGTTATAAATGTGAAAACTTACAAGATGCGCATCGTTATATTAAAAATAAACTTGATGAAATTTATTGGGGAGAACAAGAACAAAACAATACAGAATCCACATCTAAACAACAAAAAAGAGTGAGGAGATAGAATGAAAATAAACAATATTGCAGAAATAAAAATAAAATCAGTGGATTTTTTTAAACAAAAAGTGAACATTCTGGAGGGGAAAATGGTGAGATCAATCGGATACAACCCTGATTGTATTGTTGAAATAGTAGAGGCTAAAATAGCGTGGAAGCACCAGAAAATCTCTTAGATAAAGTTGGCAATATCCACAAAACTTTAAATTGTTAGGGGGCAAAAATGAGACTCAAAGAGAGTTATTTATGGAGGGATAGGAGAACGAATGAAAATAGAAGAGTATTTTGCATTATATGAAAAGCTAAAGACAAATAAGGCGAACCAGCCTTTAAAGCAATTTTGTTTTTTGGATAAAAGGACAAGCCTTATTAAGTATTTAAAGAACAAAAAAAGCTTTATCATTAAGAATATTAATTATTCTTTTTTTCATAGCGATGAGCCTTATTTGTTAAGTGTTTTTGCAGATCGGGATATAAATTTTATTCACATTAATATTAAAAAATTGCCACCTAACTTTGATAGCTTACAAGAATATGAAAATTATCTTGCTATTTATGGCACATTTGCGGTTTTAATCAATCAAAGCTTTCAAATAGAAGATTTGAATGATTCAAGACTTAATATCTACATTAAAGATTTCTTGGAAGATTTAACTTTCAAAATTTATTATGATGAATCTTTTAGGCTAAATCTACAAGACCATATTAACAAAGGAAATAGCGTCTTGAAATATGTTTATGCGTATGGATACGATTATTTGTTTGTATTATTTAAAGCTTATTTTCAAGAAAAGTTAGAGTTTGGCTTCTTGATTCAAGCCTTGAATATTGATGAAAATGAATTAACAAAGCTTTATAAAATGTATGAAAGTAAAATTTTGATAGGAGAGAGCAGTGGAATCTAGAGATTTTGATTTGAGAGTAGTAAAAAATGGCGTTTTGATTAAAGATTTAAAATATGAAGAAATAAAATCTGATAATTTTTTTCATCAAAAACCTGTCATTGATATTGAGCTTTATATGGGATTTAAAGATTGTAACAAAATTAAAATTTTTGATGGAGATATTTTGTTAAACAGAATCACAAACCAAGAGCGTATTGTGAAATACAAAAAGGGAACTTTTTATATTGGAGTAGAACCATTATATTCTTTTTTGCTTAGTTTAGAAAATTTCACTAATTTTAATAGCGAAATTGATGAGATTTTACCAAATTTTGAAATTGTTAATAATATTCACAATAAATAAGACTATGAAAAAAGAAAAAATTGGTATCATTAAAGACGATAGAGTTAAAGAATTAACAGAAAATTATGTGTGGCTTAGTATTGAAAAATTTTGCGAATTAAAGGGGATTAGCAGAACGACATTGTGGAGAAAAATCAAAAAAGACAAAACGCTAATCACAAAAAAAGAAAAAAATAGAATATACATAAAGATATATACAAAAGAATGCGATTCAACTTGTTTTATTGATGATGAAAATTGTTTAAATTTTATTGGACATCACTAAAAGCTTTGAATAGCAGGTATTGACTAATAGGCATTCTGTATTTTTGTGCTAATTCTTTTAATTTAATTTTATCCTCTTTTGTTACATATACATTAATAATACTTTCTTTTTTATGCATAGAAACACTCCCTTTCGGGCGTCCCACCTTTTTTGGTTCTTTAGCTACAGAAGATGTTTCTCCTGTAGCTTCATTTATAAATGATTGTGCCTTATTTGTTTTAATTTTATTGTATGGATTCATTATTTTTCCTTTAAAATATTATTTAATTCTTTAAAAAAATCTAAAAAATTCTTTTTTGCTTTAGAATCACTCATTTCTGTGATTGTTTTACCCTCAAAAATGGCACTTTTAAATGCCTCTCTCTCAAAAATTATACTTTTTGCCAAAATAAAATCTTTAAGATTCTTTTCCGTCAAGTATTCTTGCAGTTGAGAAATTTTTTTCTCTAGAAATGGGTTTGGAGATGCTCTAGAGATTACAATTAAAGGAATCAAGTTTTCGTTAATGATTTTAGCTTCCTCAATGATGTTTATCATTTTTTCAAAAACAGATATATCCAAAGCGCTTGGAACGATAGGTACTATAACTACATCGGCAATAATTAAAGCCTGTCTCATCTCTTTAGAGTCTCTGCCGCCTGTGTCAATCACAACCATACCATATTTTTCTTGCAAATTTTTAATCTCTTTTGCTAGAGTGTCTCCTAATTTGGAGAGAGAATTAAAAGGCAATTCTAAATTTTCATCTCTGAAATTTAAAAAGTGCTCTATGCTTCTTTGTGGGTCAGAATCAATCAAGATTACATCTTTTCCCTCTTGTTTGAATTTTGAAGACAAATTAATGGCAAGAGTGCTTTTGCCACTTCCACCTTTTTCATTTACAACAGCGATTACCATATCTAAATCCCAATTTAATTAAAATATTTTTTAATTATATTAAAAATTTATTTAATTTTTTATTAAATATTTAAAAACTATTTATTTAATTTTTTAAAACTTTAAATAAAATATTTTTTAATTGTTAAAAAATATTAAATTACATTTTAAAAAATATTATAAAAATATTTTATAGCAATTAAATAAATACTTAATAAAATATATATTAATGTTACTAAAGTGCAATATTAAAATTATCTTAGTTTGTTTCAAATGTAATACTCTAAGCAAATTTTAATTTTTTTCTCTCTCGTTTTTCCTACAATTCAACCAAAATTCAAACACTAAAATTGCGTAAAAAGGATAAAAAATGAGTGTAGTAACGGAGATTAACAATATCTATGAATTCTCCAAAGTAACAGAAAATGAGGAATTTAAAAATTTTGCCAATCACCTTAAATGTTTTTGTGAATCCAATAAGGAACAGACAAACATTAATGACATAGAATCTTTTAAAGATTTAATTAAAAAAGAACTTAACGATGATTCAAAATACAATGAATCTCTCTTATATCTGGTTGAAACGCTAGAAAAAGAGGGTTTTATTGAAAACGAAAAGTTTTATAAAAATTTTCAAGAGCATTTAAAAGCCAATAATGAAGAACTCCAAGAAGGAGAGGACTTAGGCGACACATTGCAAAGTGAGCTTCTAGTTAATGCTAGACTATCAGAGCTTAAAACACAGCAAGATGAATTAGAATCTCAAGAAAATAACGATTTAAATCAAAATGATGAAAGTTTTGCGGAAAACACGCAAAATAATCAACTCTTAGATTCCAAAGAAGAACATCAAGGCACACGAGTTAGCCCACAAGATATGATACATTATATTAAAGATGAGAATAGCATAATGTATCCTTTTCACAAAAAAGATACTTTAGAAAACCCCGCCTTTCTATCAGCGTTTTATTCTCATCTCAACACAAAAAGTAATCAGGAGCTAGAAGCTTTAATAGAGCAAGTTAGGGCTAAAAATGAAGCATTAAGAAAAGAGCTAAAAGAATTGCAACAAAACAAAGAAAATCTACAAAACACATTGCAAAGTGAGCTTCAAGACAATGCAAACTTAAGCGAAGAGCTAGAGCAAAAGAAAAAAGACACGAAAGAAAACGAAAGCACACAAGAAAATGTTGCTAAAGAAGCACAAGCGCAAGAATCACAAGAAAATCAAACCCAAGAGCCACAAGAACAAAAACCACAGAATGCTTATGCCGAGATGAATGCAAAATTAGATGAAGCAGAAAAATTGAGTGGAAAAAATGATGAAAAACAAGAAAAAATAGAACCACAAGAGCAACAGGGTGAAAAGCAACAACCACAAAGCTCTTATGCTAAGCTCAATGCAACATTAGATGAAGTGGAAAAAGTAAGCGCAGAGAGCGATGAAAAACAGAAAAAAATCAGACAGCAATATGCCATTAAAAGAGCGCAAGAGAGACGCGCAGAAAAAGAAAATGAAGTAGAATCTGATGTTGCGGCGTTTGAAATGGCAATGGGCTTAACTCAAGAAACACAACAAAGCCAAAGCAAAGCAAGGAAGCAAAAATGACACAAGTTGCTAAAATGATTTTAAATGAACTTCCTATCTCTCCGACCATTAACGAGAAAATAGAGTTTATTAAATCATCAAAGCTTGATTTTAAAGATTTTAATAGCTTTAGGTTATTACTTAATTCTTTAGAGGGATTTGAGCCTAGCTCTAAACTTTCCCCGAATGAATACAAAGCACAAATCAATAGGCGTATAGGTGCTTTTTTAGAAAGACTAAATGTTTTAGAGGAAAAAATAAAAAACACACAAAACTTGGAAATAGAACAAGAATCCAAACCCAACGAAGCTTTAAGTAAAGATGATAATAGAGAAGATTCTTTAAGCGACAGAGCCAAGTATTTTTATTTACTTGCAGAAATTGAAACTTTTGCAAACAAAGAAGAGCAAGATTCACAAACTTTAGGAAAATTGCTAGAAAAGACAAGCGAACTTTTATTAAATGCGGAAAATTTAAATGATGACGAAATAGACACGCTAGAAGAAACAAAAGAATCTTTGCAAGAATATTTCATTCATTTAAAACAGAACGAAGAGGAAAAAGAATCCTCAAATACATTGCTTAGCAATGAGAATGAAGAATTACAAATTTTAGAGTCGCAAAGCGATGACACAATGAAAAATGTGTCTGAATCTCAAAAGGATTTACCCCAAAGCAACATAAGATTTGATGAAGCCAAACAAATACTTATGGTTGGTGATGATGTTTATCGTATGGGAGCAGATGGATTTGTGTATAAAATATCTAACTATGGAGGCGAAAATCAGTTTTCTGAAAAAAATCAAAAATTAAATCCCCAAAATTTGAAACTTGATGATATGTATAGAGAACATCTTGAGGGATTAGGAATTAATGTTGATGAAATATTTAAAACTCAAGATTCCAATTCACAGCATACAATAAAGACTTCTAAGACTTCTTTGTTTGATGATGAGGAAGTAAAACCCCCAAAAAAGAGAATGAGTTAAAAGGAGGCGCGGAATGGGCGAAAAATTAAAAAATATTACAGAGGCTTTTAAAAACAATGTTAATGGCAAAACAAAAAACATTTTATTCCTAGTTTTAGGGATTATAGTTTTAGTTCCTTTGCTTTTATGGCTACTCAATGGCGAAGAAAATGTGGATTTATCACAATCTTTTGAAAAAACACAAGAGAAAGAACAAGAGGAATATATCCCCCCAAAACTTGATAATCCTTTCAAGTTAAACAAAGAATCACAAGAGCAAGAGCAGGAAACAGCAGACCCTTTGAAAACGCAAAACCAAGATTCTAATTTAGTGGATAATTCTAAAGATTCTTTAGCCTCTTTTGCAAAAGACAATCAAGAATTAGAAGTGGAATCCAAATTAAAGGAATTGCCAAATGCTAATGCTAATGTCTCTCAAGAGGAAGCAATAAGAAAAATTGCTAAAACGCAAAAGCCAAAGGATATGATAGCCTTTTTAAAAGAAATTCAAAATGAAATAGAGCTTGAAACAAATTCCTTTAAATATGATTTAAAAACTTATCGGGCTGGAGATAAATTTTTAGATTTCTTTTTAATTGAAAGCATAACAAACAATTTTATTCGCTTTGAAGATACTGATTATGCTTATAATTTACGCTTTTTAGGAGAGTAAATGAGCATCACAGAATTAATCGTTAATTTAAGAGCGGAAGTGGCAAAGCTCAATGCAATGGTTAAAAGAATCAACGAGCAAATCAATGAAATAGAATCCCTATGTGAAAAAGAGGGCTTAACATCAACAACAATCAAAAGGAATCACAAATGAAAAGTATCAAATTTTTAGCACTTTGCGCTTTATTTAGCTGTAATTTAGCCTTTGCCAATAGTTTTTATGAGCCCAATTCTAAAAGTTTTAAAGATGGTTTTGAGGCAGGGCTTAAAGCTTTAGAATTTCAAGCGAAAAACGATGGATTTCAACCTAAAGAAATTCCGATTCTTAAGCCCTATATTTTAGTCTTTGATATTAGTAAAACTCCACTCAATGAAGTGCTTTTTTTACAAAATATTGCTAGTAGAGAGGGTTTCAAAACGCAATTGACTAAGAATTTTTTATCCTTTGGGGAGTTTGAGAGAGAAGCAGACGCTAAAGAATTGGAAAAACAGCTTTTAGAGCGTTTCAAAATTAAAACCAAAGTTTTAAAAAACACAGATAAAATTATCACTTATCCTTATTTATTCACAGATTTTTTTCAAGCGTTGTTAAATAAGGCAAGAGATGAGGGGATTTTAATTGAGACTAAAATCATTGAAACAAAACCTAAAATCACAAGAAAAGCTATCTCCCAAACGCCTAAAAATTTAGCCACAAAAAGCATAGAATTTAAAAACTCTAGGGCAATGAGTTATTATTTGCGTGGAGAGTTAGATTCTAAAAATATCTTTGAAAATGGTTTGATTCCAAGCAAAATTTATCCTTTTGGTGAAATGATTAAAACTCCGCAAGGTGAAAATTTTGTAAAGGTAAAGGATAAGAATTTATATTTTAGCATTGAAGATGTGTTTATTAAAGGGGAGTAAAATGAGTAAAAATATTCTCTTGTTTGCTTGTCTTTTATCCGCTTTTGTAGTGGCTGGGTGCAGTTCTAAAGTGCAGACAAACAAACTTCCTGATTCTAAACAATACCATCTACCAATTGTAAATTCAGAACGCACTCTAAGCATTAATAAAAAGGAAAAAGATTCCTTTGAGAGTGCTTTAGAAGACTTTTTCTTACAAGATTTTGTTTATGAGGAAGCCAATGGTGTAAGAAGCAAGATTCCAAACAAAGATATTTATCAAATTGGATTAGAGCGAGGACATTTTCAATGAGAAGTAAAAATCAAATTCTTATCATCTCTTTTTTGTCTCTAATGACTCTTAATTCCTTTGCTAATGAAAATGCCAATATTTCTAAAAACATTATAGAATCGGCAAGTGAGGGTAGAAATGTTGTTAAGGAGCAGGAATTAAATCCCATAGATATTAATAGGGAAAAGGATAAGGCATTTTATAGTGAAACAATCCTAAATTGGCATTACGCGCTTCAAAAAGAAAATCTAAGAGGCAATGAGTTTTTAGGAAAAACAAGTGAGAATCTTTTAGTGCGCAATGTTAAAGACGCAGAGATTCCAAAAGAAAACGACAAAGACAAAGCAGTAGAATCTGTTAATGTTAAAGGATTCTGTTTTATAGATAAAGAGATTAATGCAGGAGTGCAACCTGCTAGTATGAGAGTAGAGTGCAACACGAATGTTGGCTTTATTACTCTTTTTGCAAATCTTGTCAATGTTAATGAAAAACTCTCTTTAATGGCTGACCCCAAATACATAGAAAAAAACAAAGTGCGATTCAAAGTTCAATCTGCGGTTGTCTTGAATGAGGAAAAAACGAGTTATAACCTAGCCACCTATGTGAATGATAGAAAAATAGAGGAAATTGGCTGGAATTCTCTAAGTTATTCAAGCGATGAGATAAAAAGTGCTACGAATGAATACTTAAAGGCAATGCAAGAGAGCAAGAAAAAACAAGAAGTGCAATACGCAACCACAACAGATGGCGCAGGAAATGCCTATATGCAACCTATCCAAACGACAAATACAGAGAAGCCTGACCCAATGGATTATTTTGCAACCGCTGGAGTTAATATTGTTGCTGATATTGTAAAAAGCACCGCAGAAGTGTTCAAAAAAGACTTACCTTACCTTTACCAAATTGTCCCACAATCAAAGATTTGGATTGATTTACAAGTGGAAAAAGAGGGGGTGTATGTTAAATGATGAATGGAGATTTAACCACAGCAGAATCTTTTATACATCTTTTTGTTCTTTTTTCAGCATTCTTTGTAATTGGAGTTCTCCCATTAATTCTCCAATGGCAAGAAAATAAAAAAGAGCGTAGAAAACTAAAAAAACACAAAAGGAGATAAAATGAAATTTTTAAAAATTGGCACAACACTTATTTTTTTAAGCTCTCTAGCTTTTGCGACTTCCACAGAGGATTTTTTCTATCAAAGAGGCTATGAAAATGGATATGCAAGTGGATATGAAAGAGGGGTGCAAGAAGCATTTAAAGAAGCAAAAGCAATGCTTAGTAAATACTCCGATTCTCTAAAAAGTTATGAAATCGGTAAATATTTAATCAAAAATCAAAACCTAACTTATCCACAAGTATGGCAAGAAGTAGGAAGCGATGGTGTTTTAAAATTAAGAGTGTTGCCAAGTGAAATCAAAAAAGAACTCAATGTAGAATCTCTTTTTACTAAGTTTGCAACAATCCCAACTTTAAAAGAAACGCCACAGACAAGCCTAAGTTTAAGTGTAGAAGAACAAAATGCTGTTCTTTTAAATAGTCGTGATTCTAATATCAATCATCTAACCCAAAGCGTAAAAGAACAGGCAAACAAGCAAACCTTGCAGATTAAAAAGAATGCAAAGAATTTAGATATTCTAAAAAGAGCCAATGTCGTGTTTAGTGATGAAGGAGATTTTTATAATGTGCTTTTCTTTACAAAAACCGAAAGACAAGATTTTTGTAGGCAGTTTGAAATCTGTAAATAACTCTTAAAAAGGAAAATAGATGAAAACAATCAGAGCGAAAAAGAATCTTTTAATTAGTGCATTGTTGGCAACTTCTCTTTTTGGTGTGAATGCCAATGCGATTGATTTAGATAGTGTGGTAGATAAGGCACTAGGAAGTGCAACAAAAGCTTTAGATAAAAAATTTAACAATCTTTTTAGTGATTCTCTAAGTTTAGGGCAAACTTGTTATAACATAGACAAAGATTTAAACCTGAATAACTTAGATGTTTGCCAAATTGCTGGGGAATTAGATAATTTAAATGTTAATGTTTGCTCCCTTATAGGCGGAAAAGGGAATAAGAATGTTTATCCAATTAGTGGGGCAAAAAGCCTTTGTAACAACAAAGCAAGAGAGTTTGAAGACATTATCAGTGGAACAATTAATGATACGATAGAAAACTCCGCAATCAACGCCGAAAACTTAGATTTTAACAATAAATTATCCAATGGCAAAACCCTAAAAGAGCATTATAAAAGCTGGGATTTAAACAATATCTTAAAAGATGATTCTGTAATTTCAAACTATTTAAAAAATGGCAACACAAAAGCTATCTCTGTCTTTATGGATTATTCTAAAATCAGCAAAAAGAATATTAAAGACATAAAGGTAGAGGATTTAAAAGCACCTGCAACAATGGAGGATTATAGACGAGGTGTCATTGAAAATGCAAACTCTTATAAAAATTTTTTAAAAAGCACCAATTTAAATAGCGTGTCCTCTTTGGCTAAATCAAAAATGCAAAATAATGAGGACAAGGCTAAATCTGCTAAAGAAGTGGTAGAGGGCGTTAAAAAAGAATTTGACTTAGCAAAAAATGCAGAAATTGCTTACACTTTAGCAAATTCCAATTATAAAAAGATTCCAATTCCTACACAAGAGTATGTCAAAAGCCTAAGAATAGATTTACAGCCTGAAGCCATTGCAGAGATTAGAAAGCAACAAGCCTATGAAAGCGCAATCACAAATCAAATCACAGAAAAGTGGGAGAGAAAATACACTCTTGCAAAGCTTTTAGCGGATAAAGAAGCAATTTTAGCTCAAGAATTTGATGAGGAAGAAGCAAAGGCAGAGATAGAGCAGATTGTAGCAAGTGCTGGAGGAAGTGGAAGCAGTAGTGGTGGAAGCGGTGGTTTAGTTGGTATTCCTTAAAAAGATTCTAATAGTAAATAAGGATAGAGAATGGACGAAGTGATTTCTAAAAAACAATACACGCTTAAATTAAAGCCTATTTATTTTCTTGTTACAAAAATAAATTTGGTAACTTTGCTTGTTTGTTATTTTTTTCTTGATACACAAACATTTTTAATGGTGTATCCTGTTTTAGCATTCTTGCTTTATCGCTTTGCCTTTAAAGAGAATAAACTTAGCAATCCTTACTCTATCTTTCTTTTTCAAAAGTGGAGTAGTTTTTATAAGTTAGTAAGAGGTAGAAAATGATTATAATCAAATCTTTTTTCTTGTTTTTGCTTCCTAGTTTTATCCTAGCTAACCCGATAGATTCTATGAATGATAAGATTTTAGAATTAAAAGATTTAAGCGATAAGCAAAACACAAGCATAGAAAAGAATAACAACGCAAAAATAGATACTCTAACACAGAAACAAAAGACTCTTTTTCTTTTAAAGCAAAGCAATCAATTAATTTTATTAGAACATAAAATAGGAGCTAACAATGGGGAATAGTGCTTCTCAACTCATCGCTTCAGCCTTTATATTTGGCACAGCATCTTTAGTGTTTGCCACAATGCCTTTTTTATTTGTGTTATTGCGTGGAATTTTTAAGGCTAATTCAGGACATAACGCACATTCTAGCTCTATTCTTTCTGTCTTTGCAATGGCTTTCTCTGTGCATTTTGTTTCTTGTATCGGTTTTATGATGTTAATTAAGATTTTAGATGCACTCAATGCAGTGTATGAAAGCAACTATTTGCAGAATAAAATCTTTGGAATCTTTTGGGCTAGGGGAGAAGACAAAGTCTTTTCTCTAAGTGGAGCTAGTGGAGGATTTGAGGATAAGGGATTATATTTGCAACTCCATTTAGTGCAAAGTGCTTGTGATTGGATGTTTTTGCTAATGTATTGGGTTGTTTTTATCGTTGCTTGTGCGTATGGATTAAGAGAATCCAAAAAAGATGTAATGCACAGCAATGTAATGCAAATGTTTGTTTGGTTACTTATTGCTAATGTTGTGGGTGCTTTTATCTTTTACCTTTGGGCTAAAATTGCAAGTTTGGCAATGTTTATTCCTGATGGCGATATAGTAAGCAAAATTATTGAGGGATACAAAGGAATCTTATGATAGTTCTTATATTTTTTATAGTCATTGCTGTGGTGTTATATCTTAATTCTCAAAACTTTTTTGACGCGCAAGAGTTATTAGAGAATGCAACTTATATTGTGGGACTTAGTGCAGTATTGATTTATGTGTTTTTATGGATTAGTGATTTTGAAAGCGAAAAGAATCTCTATTTCTTGGCTTTAATTCCATTGTATGCGGTGAGCATTTATTTAATCAAAGAAAAAACAAAGTCTAAGCCATTAGATGTGATTGCAAATCAGCAGAGATACTTTAATGAAGTCAAAGCAAAGGATATTATCAAATACTACTCTGTAAGAAAAGATGTTAAAAACAATAGAGTAGAAGCACTTGTCAATAAACACAGCAAAAAGCTTATTAAAAATGGAGTGATTGTCCCCCAATTCTTCCTAAATTTTAAAGAAATAGAACCTACAAAAATCCAAAGCATTCAAGAGCTTGAAAACTCTAAAGTCTTTAGTGTGATTTTTAAAAAAGTGCAAGGATTTATTTCAGATTTAGAAGCAAGAGTAGATTATGAAAAAACATTGGTAGAAAATGGCAATTATGCAGAGTTTTTCTTAATGGATTTGTGGGAGAAATACACTTATAAATTTAATATCTCTTTAGCAAATTTGGATATTTTAGCCACCAATTTAAACGAAAAAGAGTTGCTCGGAGCATTAGACTTGCTGAATCTTAATTGTGTCAAGCTTAAGGGTGCAGTGTTGTATTACAAGTTTATTCAGTTTAAAGATAGAATCAAAGACTTTGTAAAAGAGGAACAAAATGTTAATCCTAAAGAAGAAGGCTTTGATGAAAAATATGCTAAAGAAAACGATAGCGATAGGACAAGGTATGAGGGGCAGTAATTTGAGCTTTGGTTACAATTTGCTATAATCTAAAATAAAATAAAAGGAAATTTAATGACAAGGCTAAGCGATTTAAGCTTATTGCAAAGAGAAGAGTTGTTTAAAACTTTGCGTATTAGTATAACGCACCATAGTAATGCCATAGAGGGAATCTCTTTAAGTTATGGTGAAACAAAAACATTACTTGAAACAGGTAAAACTGCTAACAACAAGCCTATTGATGAACAACTCATTATTTTAGGATTTGCAGAGGCTTATGATTTAATCATTCGTGAAGCAAATGATAAAAGCAAAGCATTAGATAGCTCTTTTATAAAAGATTTGCATTATTTGATTTTTTCCAACGCACAAAGGGTGAGTCCGCAACTGATAAGAAAACCTATTGGAGCATATAGGACAGATGAAGCAAGAATTGTAGGCGCAGAGATAGAGCTTGCATCGCCACACAAAATTTCGCAAGAAATTGAAAACTTGTTTTATAGATTTCCAAGCAATCAGCTAACCTTAAAACAAATTGCCGAGTTTCACACACTTTATGAGAGAATCCACCCCTTTGCCGATGGTAATGGGCGCACAGGCAGACTTTTAATGAGTTTTCAATGTATTCAAAATAATCTCATTCCGCCACTTATTGAAAATGAAAATAGAAGTAAATATTTAGAATGTCTCAATGCTTGTCAAAACGATAATGGCTTGGAACAATTTGTTTTATTTTTAGAATATTGCCAAAAGAGAAGTTTGGGGTTAATAGAACAAACACAACATTTGCAATCTATTAATTGCGGTATTCAAACTTTTTCTCCAAATCAAAACTTAGATGAAAAAATACAAACCCTAGAATCCAACCAACAAAGCATTCAACAAATGCAAAATATAAAAGATTCAATGCAAGAAAACACAAAGGATTTTATACAAGATTCCGAGACAGAATCTAAAAAAGAAAAACTCAAAACAAGGAAAAACAAATGAAAACACTATTGACCGCAATTCTTTTAACTTTAAGCATTCCTTATTTTAGTTTTGCTTGTGGGGGTTGCACAGATTCTTATTTGGGTAGTCAAATGGCAGAACAGGGAAAACAATCTTATAATGTGGAAGAGCAAGAAATTTTTACAGAAATTGAGACATTGAATGCATTTTTAGATAGTGAGATTATTAAGACACAAGAAAGTGCGTTGAGAGAAAATGAGATTCTATTAAGCCTAGAGAAAAACAAAAATATCAATGAAAAGAATCAAAACTTCTATTTCAAGCAACAAAATGAAATTCAAGGCGTTATCAATACAATTAAGGCTGTGAAAGAGTAGAATGGAATTTAAAAAAAGGAAGTAATTTATGAGTTGGACAGAAAGATTATATAGAGATGAAGACGGAAAGGTGGATATAGAACCAAGATGTATTCCTGAAGATGAATCAGATTTACTGAAAATTTGTGGCGGAAATGATTATGATGTTTTTATAAGAGGTAATAAATTTATTGCTAGAAGTTGTGGAAACCACCACGAAGCAATCTTTGATAATTTCAGAGAATTAGAGGAATATGTAAATTTTGATTATTATTGTGAAATGGAGGAAAGGATAGCTAACAGAGAAGTGGAGAGAGAAAGCCGACCAAAAAAGAAAAAAAGAGATAATTAAATATAAAGACAAAAATTCAAAAGGAGGAATAAATGGAAATAATAAAAACAGATGTCAAGCATTTTAAACCCAAGCAATATACGCTAGTAGAATACTTAAGTCAAGAGGAAGTTCCTAAAAAATTCCTTTTAGTGCTTATGTATATTGGAATCGCGCTTTCACTTCTTGCTTCATTTATCGTGAATAATTTTAATATTTCGCTTTATCTTTATGTCTCTGCAATCTTAGCTTTTTCTTGCGGAATCGGACTTTATCTCTATGATGAACCAAAAGACACTAAAGAGGCTGTAATTCCAAACGAAACAGGTAAAGACTATCTCTTATGTTTAGGAACTGAAGTAAAAAAATTCTATGGAGATGCTGTAAAAAGTGGAAAAGCTCTCAACAATAAATTACGCCCCATTCTTATTAACGCTGAAACAATGAAGCGACACTTTCTTTGTATGGCTACCATTGGTGCTGGTAAATCGGTTTTAATGAAAGGATTAATAGAACAATATGTATTGCTTGGTGGCGGTATGATGATTGTAGATGGAAAAGGAACAGATGAATTTGCAAAAGAAATCTATGGGCTTGTAGCAAGTTTAGGGAGAGAAGACGACTTTGTGTATTTGAATTTCTTAGATATGGATAACACGCACACAATTAATCCTTTACTTAGTGGTGGAGCTTTGAGTATTTATGAAATTCTAATTGCTTTGCTTATTGGAGAAGAAAACGAATGGAAAGAAAAGCAAAAAGAGTTTATGAAGTGTGTTTTAAAGCTTATGGTGTATAAAAGAGACAATGAAAAAGACTTCATCTTTGATTTCTCCGCACTTACAAATATGATGAGCTTAACCACGCTTGTTAGAACAGCGATTGATTATAAGCATTTAGCTCACGACAATATAGGCATTATGGACTTTGTAAAATATGTAAGCTCTACCATTGAAGTAGATATTCAAGAGTTTTTAAATGGCAATAAAAACGATAAAAAATGGGTTGATGAAATGTATAAAAAAACAAGTGGAGATGGACAAGGAATCTATGATGTCTCTGTTTGTGTTGGTGCTTGGAGAAATGTTTTAACCAACTTAAGCTCTGACTATGGTAGAATCTTCAATGCCCCTAATCCTGATATAAGTTTATGGGAGGCAACGCAGAGAAATAAAATCATTTTCGTTACACTTCCTACAATGGATTCAGATACTACCCCAAAAGAACTTGGACGATTGCTCTTGGGACTCATTAAAGGAGTTGCGGCTCAAAAAGCAAAATTTGCAAAAGAACCAAAGATTCCTTTTACTTGCTTTTTAGATGAGTTAGGAAGTTATGTCATTGAGGGATTTGGACGCTTAGAATCTAAAAGTAGAAGTCTTGGAATCTCTATTTTTCCTTTCTTTCAATCTCCCGCACAAATTGATGTGGTAGCAAAGAATGATTATGAAAGAAAAGAGATTATAGATGTAACAGGCGTTCATATTTTAATGAAGAATATGCACCCCGAGACGACAGAATTTTATGCAAAAATGGTAGAAAAAATTAAAGTAATGAGTAGAGATTATGTGAAAAGAAGAGAATTCGTTAAAGGACAAGGAGCAGTAGAAGATACTTATAAAGTGGAGGAAAAAGACGCCATAGAGCATAACGAGGTTGTTAATATGAATAATGGTGAAATGATAATTTTTGCAAATGGTAAGTTACATCGCGCAATAGCTCAAGCAGAATCCTCACTCTTAGCAATGGGGAAAAAGACGACTTATCAAGGAATGAGTGATGAGAAAATCCCTTTGACACAATATGTGAATAAAAGAGAGTTTTTCAGCAAGGCTAAAGCGATATTAGAAAAAATGGAGGCGAGATAAAAGTAAAATTATGATTTATGTTCTTCCTCTATGTAGAGCTTGTATGTTGGATTTTGAATCATATTTGAAAATTGGTTTATTTGTTGTAGACGAACATTTAATTCAATACCCGCACTCACTCCAGCGTTATCTATTGCTTCTTGAATATTCTCTTCTGTGATTTCCTCCACTTTTAAATGTTTATTGTTTTGATGTATGGGCATATTCCATTCTTTACTTTTTATCAATAACTCTTTTCGCTTTGCAAAAGGCAAATCATTTGGTATTCGCTTATTTAGTCTATATTTTTCTAATTCCCACAAAATAAGCTCTTTTGCATTTTTTAGTTGTTGCAAAAAAGCCTCCTCTTTAAACTCTGGTTGTTTTGCAATATAATCATCAACCGCTTTCTCTCCATTTTCTTTAATGCTTTTTAATTTAGCATAAAGTCCATCTTCGTATTTTACAACAAAAGGACTTTCGCTAAAAATAGGCTGGTTGTTTTGAATTAATTCTCTTGAAATAATGGGTTGTTTCACTGAAAAGATTGAAGAGCCAAAATTAAAATCAATATTGGATATATTCTCAAATTCAATCTCTAGAGCGTAATTTTTATAATAAATATTCAATAAATAGAGTGCCGCTAAAGCCCCGATTAATGCTTTTATATTTCCTTTATGTAAAGAATAAAATTTATCGTGTTTCACCGCCTGATAGGCTTCTGCCCAATCAATTCCCTTTTCATAAGCTTTTTGCAATGGTTTTAGAATTTTATTTTCTTCTTTTGTAAAATAAAATAATGGAGAAACTACCATAACAATTTTATTGTCGGTATTCCATTTATCATTAATAAGTTTTAAACAATCTCTATCAAAATAAGGTTTTTTATCTCTAGGCTTTTCGCCATCATTTTTAAAATACAATTCTTTTGCAATAGATTCTATCTCTATGCAACAGCACACTAATAAATCTGCTATAAAAGGAGAAAATGTCTCTAATTGAGTATTGCAAGACTCTTCTCTCCCGCGTATAATCTTTACATCTGTAAAATAAATATATTTTGAGACTTCAAGAATTTCTTTTTCTAAATTAAGGTAGGTTTGCCAAAAAATGTTTGATTTATTGATTGAATATGTTGCGACATTGTTAGACATTCTATTATTCCCTCATATTCAAGAATTAGAATTGCTTTCGTTGTATTCTTTTAGCAATGTGGCTTTTCTAAGCTTGAGTTGTGCTTCCTCAAATTCAATTTGAGCAAGTTCATAATTTATATTATCGCTTTTTGACTCTTTCTCTTTGCTATTTTGCGTTTCCTCTTGTTTCTCGCTAACGATAATATTTGCAGTTCTTTCATTTACATTAGTATCATCTATGATTTCTATATTATCAACTTTATATTTTTCTGCATTGTCAAGCAAATCTTCTCCATCTTTATAAGTTGTATCAATGGAGGAACTTTTTGTAACTTTGTTGTTTTCAAAATCAAAATCTGTAACAATCGTTTGTCGCAATTTTTTAATATCCCTAAAGCTTCCCTTTCCAATAATATTTGGATTAACATAATAAGAATCTCCAACAAAAGATTGGAATTTTTGTTTTAATTCCATAGTATCAATTTTTAAAAGAATTTTCTTTTCAATTAAACCTTTGATGGCTCTTGATATAACGGAAGAAGATTTATTGTCAAAACAAATACTAAGATTTTTTTTAAATGTTGAATCAATGACTAAAGCATTTTGGTAATCTATTTTTTTTAGAATGAAAAATAATGTTTTAAATTCAAAACCATCTAACTTTTTTCCTAAATAATCTATATTTTCAACAAATAATTTCACAAACTCATCTTGTGTTTTTACTTGTATAGAATAACTTTCGCTACTTAAAACTTCACCTGTTAAATGATTAATATATTGCTTCTCTTTAGCAATTAAAGTTTTTCTATTTCGGTCTTTTAAATTTAAATCCTTAATGCTTACATCTTGATTTTGCTCATTTTTCTGCATTTTTAACGCTTCAATATCCATTTTAAAAACCTTTTAAGTTGGAATTTGTGAAATATCTACAATATTTTAACATAAATTATAATTTTTGCGCAATTTTCACAAAAAGAATTGCTAATTTTTCACAAAATAATCATTAAAACTTGCTTAGTTTGTTTCAAATGTAATACTCTAAGCCAATTTTAAAACAAAGATTTTTGTTTTTTCCTACACTTCCTCTCGTAAAAAAATTAAAAGGAGAAAAAATGAAATTAGGTGTTTCTACAACAGAAATTATGCAAACAGAAATGGGCAAAGACTTTGTTGAAGCTAGACAAAAAGCGGAATCACTAGAACAACATTATAAAGAAAATGAAATTGGTGAGCAAGAAGTTATCGCTTGGAATTCCTATAAACTAAAGAATGGAAAAAGCCCTTATGCTGAAGCCATTGAAAAAGCTTTCAATAAAATGCTTGAAAGAGTAATCCCCGAAGATGCAATTCTTTCTACAAGATTCCAAAATTGGATTACAAAAGAAAGAAACACATTAATGGTGGATACCAAAATCAACAAAGACAAATACTTTAGAGAACAAGTTGATTATGAAACAGGCATCATTACAACCAATCTAGGCAACGCGCTGATTCAAGCTAAAATGGATTACTTAAACAATAAATTAGCTATTTTGGAAAAATCTTTCAAAAAGCATATGGCAGACAATCCAGAAATTGCTTTTGCTTCCAAAGAACAGCTTGAAAAATGGCAAAACTACTATGCTTCTCAAGCCCAAAAAGTAAATCAAATTTTGGAAAGTGGCGACTATTCTTATTATGACAAGAAAGACAAAGAGGGCAATGTCATTAAAGAGGGAACGCAAGAGGACGCGCTAAAACATCAAGAGCATATTGGAAATCTTATGAATAAGATTGATGGCGCACAAGCCGAGCAAGAAAACCGCGTCAATAGCACACAAACTCAACAAGCAGAAGCCCAAATGGATTATGTTGGGAATGCACTAGAGCAGAACAAACCAAAGCATAGGCAACAATAGCCTTTATGCAGGGTTTATCCCTGCTATTTATAAGAGTGGTATTGTTGATAATAATCCTCCACGAATGCAATCAATCAATATCACTCTTATGAATACTTAGGGAGGAATGCGATGATTTTAGAAATTTTTAGCACCAAAAATTCATTAGAGTGCCAAACAACTTATTTAGACAGCAAAGAAGAAATGATGAATAAAGCCATTAGCCTTTTAAATAGCAATCTTTCAGGAAATAAAATCATAGAAATTTTTTTAAAAACAGAATCTCGCAATGAAGTGAATTGCTTTGGCAATGGCGAAATTTATTTATGGAATCCCACAAATCAAAGTCTAACACAAAAATATCCGAGTTTATTTTAAAGGAAAAATATGGAAACTGCAACGCTAGAAGATTTTAAAGAAATACTCAATAAATCTTATAAAAAAGAAATAGAAATAAGATGTGGTTATGTCGGCAGAAAAGAGCTAGAAATTCTAAAATATTTAAAATATGATTTATTACATTTAAAAGATGAGCTTTTTAATGAACGCGATGAGCTTACGCTTTATAAACTAGCCGAACAAGTAGAGGATTTTACAGAGGGAGATGAATACAATCCCTTTAAAGATTATCCTTTGTGTGATGCGTTAGATGGAATTTATCACGATTATAGTGAGCTTTGTGCTAATTATGCAGAGGGGCTAATTGATAAATCACAAATAGATTTAAGCGATTTAGATTCCTTAAGAACATTTTTAGCGCAAAATATGATAACCACCATTTTAAAAGATTACAAAAGAGACATAGAATATTTTATGTATGAAAACCATACGCCTTATTACAATAAAGAATCTTTGATTGATACTTTAGAGCAAGAAACGAATGATTTACCTTTTGAAATAAAAATAGACTTTGATAGAAACCCTAAATGCGAAGAAATAATTGAACTAGATTCCATTGCACTATCTGAGCAAAGCAGAGAAGAATTAAAAGAATTTTTAAAAGAAAACAACGAATGGGAAAGTGATTATGGCGAAATTGATAATTTTCTATGTCTCAATGAGTTAAAAGAGGAAATAGAGCAAGAATTCCAAATTAGAACAAGAAAGAATCGCAGATGAGTGATAAAGAATTAGAACAAGAAATTTTAGCCTTAGAAAATGAAGTTAAAAGATTAGAAGATTCTACCAAAGAGATAATCCAATCTATCAAAGAAAGAATCCAAAACCTTAAAGATATTGCTTGGGATAAACAGAGCAAAAAAGAAAGCGCACAAATGTTTAATGTCTTACAAGGAGAAAAGGAATCTACACAAGTTAAAAGTAATGTAGGAGATATAAGAGTAGATAAAGACTTTATGCAAAAAGAGATTCAAAAACACTTAGATAATCCCGAATTAAGAGGTATGGTAACTACGCAAGAAATGCTTTCTTTTCCTAAAGTGGCTAAGAATGTGGGGGCGGAGTATGAAGAAAAACATAAAAACTATACTTGGAAAGCTAAAGCGAATGATAAAAGTGTTATTGCTTATGGAAGTAGAGAATATACTAAAGACAACAAAGAAACCAACAGGCTTTTAACTACACATAGTAAGACAGAATCCAATCAAAGGTTGGCAGAAATGGATAGGCGTGGTCATCCCTATCATTCCATATTTAATGACTTCAATTTTCGCAAATCCGCCAACTCGGCTATAAATTCGCACGATAGAACGAAAACAAATACCCTAACAACACAAGGGTCAAACGCCACGAGCATTGCTAATGAAAATATAGCACAAATCAAATCAAAAAGCAAAGACTTTAATCATCTATCTATAAGCCAAAGACTAGATATTTTAGAAAAGAATCAACAATCCATTATAGGTATGCAAAACACAAAAGATTTACAACAACAAAACAAGGATTCTATAAACATAAAACAAGAAACAGAATCTAAAAATTCTAAGAATCAAGAATCCCAAATGAGAATAAGAAAGAACCACAGATAACAACAAAGGATAAACTATGAAAACACTCTTGATTCTTTCAAATTCTACCAACGCAAGTAATATTGGTATCATTCAAAATATCACTCAAGATAATCCAACATTTTTTCACGCACTTGACTTGTATATTAACGATAAAAATAATATCGCCTTTAAGTCTTATGTGCTTTCTTTAATGACAACCAACGAATATTTTATTGAATTTGGAGAAAAACCCGATTTTAATAATATAATTAATAACAATCAAGTGAAAGCGATTTTTACTTATTTTGAGGATATTCAAAGGATTTCATTTGCTATAAAGCAAAGCAATGTATTTTTAAATTACGATTTAAAGGATTTTTTAAAAACAGAATCTTTTGAATCCTTACAAAGTCTATTTCAGGAGAAAGTCAATGCAAACATTGATACAACAAATCAAGAAAGCTTACGAGCAAATGGAGAAAGAGGAGGATTCTTATCAAAAGGAAATTCGGAAAACAGAGAGAATGATAGAACAACTCAAAGCGACAATGGACAAGGAATCGCTAATCCTAGCAGAGAGCCTAGAGAATCTATACTCTTTGGAGAAAGAGGAGGAAGCAAAGGAGATAATCCAATCCAAAACAACAATGAACAAGGAATCTCTAGCGAAACTATGGGAATACCACAATCTACAAGTAGAATTGAACGCACTCTATTTGAGCGAGGAGAATCTAAAGGATTACAAATTAAAAATGAGCAACGAGAACGAGAACTATGGAATGGAGGAGAACAGGGAAGCACATCAACTAACACAAAATCTAGTGATTCCATTTCTGAAAAAAGCAATCAAGAATCTAAACAGCATTTATCACTTTCCACAAGTCAGTCTAACGACTTTAATGAAAGAAGAATTGCCTTTAGAGAAAGAATTAGAACTATATTGGAATCTAAACAAGCTAGAATATCCACTAAGCAATTATTATCTAAATTTAAAATCCAATCAAATACACTCCAAGAGCAAGATAGCGGAATTAGAGAAGATAAAAATAGAGATAATAGAGAATCTCAAGAGGGAGAATTTGGGGGAGATGATAGAGGAAGTGAAAAGCTTGAATCTAGCGGAGATAGCAAGTCAAAGCGAGAACAACCCAATGGAGAATTCAGAGAGACTATTGGAGCAAATAATGGATTATTTGAGAGTAGAATATCTGTTTCCAAAAAAGAATCTCCTAGCCCCGCAGGATTTTCAGAAATTAGTGATATTATCCCCTCAAGCGCAAGAGATAAACAAGGAAATTCTAGCGTTTTGGAGCAATTATCCAACACTAATGATACAAAATCAGAAAATAATAGATTGGATAGTGCGACTAGCGATACAGAAACACAGGGAGAACAAAGCGCACCCAATCAAGCAAATATTTCTCAAGAAGAGCTTAGCGGAAATATTATTAGAGAATATAATATGGAATCTCAAAATGGGAGCGAGGAATCAGGAGGAGATAGACTTGCTGATGATGATACTGAAAGAACACAAGAACAACAAGGAATTGCCACAAATCAACACAGAAGCTTATTTGAAGCAAATCCCGACATTTCTACAAGAGCAGATGAAACAGGAAACGCAAGAAGTGATGAATTAGAACCACAAGAGCCACAAGAATCAAAACAAGAACAAAATGAATCCTTAGAACCCATAGACATAACAGAATCTCAACCTAACAATTTAGTTGAATCTCTTATTTATGATGATGAGAATCTTGAGAAAACAGAGCCTATTTTTGAAACTTTTAATGATTTTAATCTTTTAAAAAAGCTAAAGGGCGAGGAATATAAAGGGGAAATTGACTTTAATTTATCCAAAAAAGAGCGCATAGAAGCAAATTTTAAAGCATTAGTCTTAGTTAAAGAGATTTTTCAAAGAAAAAAAAGAATAGACGATGTTAGGTATCATTTTAATAACATAGAAGAAAATATTAATGCAATACAATTAGAAATCATAGAAAACGATTATTTCTCCGATGATATTCCAATGACAAGAACCGAACAAGAAACCCTAGCAAAATACACAGGATTTGGGGGACTTAGTGATTTTTTCTTTGATGAAACTTTTAGCAATAAAAGAGAGGAATTAAAAGGGCTCATAGGAGAGGACCTTTATAAAGAATTAATGCAATCTAGTTATAACGCTTACTATACACCAAGCGAAATCATAGAATCTATGTATTTAGGACTTAAAACATTGGGTGTTTTAAGAAATGAAAAAGTGGTAGCATTAGAGCCAAGTTGTGGAATAGGGCATTTTATCACAAAAGCTCCTGCTAATTTTGAATTTGAAGCGGTAGAAAAAGATACAATCAGCGCAACCATTGCCAAACTTCTACACCCACAGACAAAAATCTATAATAAAAGTTTTGAGGAAGTGCTATTTGATAGAGAATTTGATGTAGTCATCGGTAATCCCCCTTATGAAAATATCAAAGCAGAAAATTCTAAAGAACTCATACATAATTATTTTGTGAGTAAAAGCCAAAATCTATTAAAAGATGGGGGAATTTCTAGCTTTGTAATTACATCAGGATTCCTTGATTCAAAGACTAATACACACAGATTAACACTAATGCAAGATAATGTTTTTCTAAGCGCAACAAGACTGCCTAATTCAAGCTTTAAGCAAACACATACAGATGTATTGAGTGATATAATCTTTTTAAGGAGAACAAAGGATAAAGAAGCTTATTTAAGCACTAAAAATGATTCTATTTCAGAAAACCTTAAACAATACATTCAAAGAGTGGAATCCAAATTTTTAAATTCTTTGGAAATTCCTAAAATCATTAATCAAGAAGAAAAGATTTTAAAAATCAATAGTCTTTTTGTCCAACAAAATGGAGAAGTATTTGTCAATACATTTGGAGAAACAAAACTAGGAACGAATCAATTTGGAGAAGCCACTTTAAAAGTAGCCCAAAAGGAAGATACGAATTTAAAAGGATATTTAAAAGATACATTGCGATGGATAATATTACAACGCAACGATAATAAAGGAATCTACAATTTAACACCAGCCATTAAGGGTGATAACATATTCATTGATGAATTACCTTTTAATTTAAAGGATTATAGCTACTTTTTACAATTAAAAACAGGTAGTCTATTTTTCTTTGATAATGTTTTTTACACAAAAGAGAGCAATACTTCTTGTAGAGAAGCATATTTTCGTGATGAAATAGATAAAGAGAGCAAATACTTAATAGATAGCGATAGAATCTTAGAGGAAAAAAGAGGGAAAATAATCTTTAAAAATCCAATCAGAAAAGAAGAAGAAGTTATTTTAAAAAAACTCATTGAATTTAGAGACCTTTTAAATTATAATCTACGCCTAGAAAAAGTTTTACCAAACAATGAGGAATCCAATCAAACAATCCTAGCTCAAAAAGAAAGATTAAGGGCATTACGCAAAGAGATTTTAATTTTAAGCAACGCACAGGGCTTTAATCAAAGATTGCAAAAATCCCGCAAAGAAAATAATATCATCACAAGACACACTCTAAAACGAATGATAGAGCTTGAGAAACTAGAGAGTTTTAAAATATTTGCAACTGAAAATGTTGTAAAAATCCCTAAAAAAGACAAGTTTGAAACTATCTATCAAGAAGCTGATATTTTACAAAAAAGAGTGTTGTATCCGCTAGAAAAGACAGAAGCTAAGGATTCTAAAGAGGCACTACAAAAGACATTCAATGAAACAGGAAGAATTGATTTAAAAGCGTTGCAAAGCTACTTGCCAAACATTCCAATCAATGAGATTTTAAAAGAGCTAATAGACAAAGAATTGATTTTTCCACACTTTGAGCAACCAACAGAATTTTGCCTTAAAGATAAATTCTTAGAGGGCGATATTAAGGGCAAAGCAAAATTTTTAGAACGCTTAATTGCTGACAATGCAGGACAAAGCGATACAGAATCCAAAGAAGTATGGAATCTTTTTGATAAAGAAAGATTGTTTAATCTCTTAAAACAAAACTTTCCAAAAGACATTGCCTACAATGATATAGAAATCAATTTTGGGGCAAACTTCATTCCTTTAGCAATTTACAAAGACTTCATTCGCGAGAGCTTTTTTAATAATCCTGATGAAATTGTAGTAGAAATTTCAAATGTTTATTCTTATTACACCATTGAAAACTTTAAAAAAGGCGATGGATTAGAAATACAAGACGCTGATTTAAACGATTTAGGACAAAGCCTACAAGTGCAAAGATTAGATGATAAAATGTTCTTTTCTCTAAGCGAGATACTAGAAACAACCATCAACAATAAAAGCCTTGAAGTGTATCATATTGAAAAAACCGCAGATGATAGAAGCATAAAAGTGGTAGAACAAGCACCCACAAGCAAGGCTTTGAGGAATGCAAGTAGAATCAGAGATTTATTTGCAGAATTCCTTTTTAAAAAACAAGAATACAGAGAGGTAATAGAAAAAATCTACAACAACACGATTAATGTTTTTTCTAATAATCGCTTAGAATTTGAGGATATGTTAGAAACGCCATTATTAAATCAAGACATTACTCTAAGGACACACCAAAAAAATGCAGTGTTTAAAGGCATAATGAGTAATTCCCTGCTTTTAGACCACGAAGTAGGCGCAGGGAAGACATTAGCAGGAATTGCCATTGTAATGGAGCAAATTAGAATGAACTGCATTAAAAAAGCCTTAGTGCTTGTTCCAAACCACCTTAGCACATCGTGGGGAGCAGAGTTTATTAGAGCATATCCTAGCGCAAAGATTCTAGTAGGAGATAAGATTAATAGCAAAAAAGACAGAAAAGAGTTTTTATATCGCGCGAGAAATGGAGACTTTGACGCAATCATTATGAAGCATTCTACATTTGAGAATCTTAATGTAATGGAATCTTTCCAAAGAGAAATCCTCTCTAATCAAATAGAAAATCTAAGATTACAACTAGATAGAGAAAAAGTAGCAAAAACCAAGAAAGAGGAAAAAAGAAAAAGTCAATACATTGAGAAACGCATTAGAGCATTAGAAGCTAAGCTAGAAAAACAAGCGGTTGGCAAAACATACGATGAGGAAATAGCATTTGAGGATTTAGGAATCGATTGCTTAGTCGTAGATGAAGCACATTATTTTAAAAATCTATTCATCACAACCACGCAAGAGAATATTAGAGGAATCCCGACACAAGAGAGCAAAAAAGCGATGAAAATGTTTTGCGCTACGCAATATATCCATAACAATCAAGGCTTTAAGCTCTATTTTCTTACAGGAACACCTATTTCAAACTCCATTGCAGAATTTTACACAATGCAAAGATATTTACAACCGCAAGTATTAGAAAAAATGCACTTAGAAAATTTTGATGATTGGCAAAAAGCATTTACCAAAATACAATTAAGCGAAGAGTTAGATAGTAGCGGTATTAATTATGCCCTAGTTTCAAGATTATCAAGCCTTATTAATGCTCCAGAACTTATGAGTATCTATAAACAAAACGCCGACATCATTAGCACAGAGGACATAGAAAAAATAAGCGGGAAACTCGTTCCAAAAGTAAAAAATGGAAGCGCAATCAATATAATAGCCCCTAGAAGCGAAGCAATAGCAAATTTCATAGGCGTTGAAGATGAGTTTGGCAACTATAATGAGGGTAGCATTATAGATAGAATGAATCACTTACAAGACGACCCTAAAAGAAACAATATGCTAGTTTGCACGAGTGAAGCAAGAAAAGCGGCACTTGATTTTAGACTGATTGACCCTTTAGCAAACGATTATGAACAATCTAAAATCAATCAGTGTATAGATAAAGTGCTAGAGCATTACAATGATGGCAGATATGAAAAAAACACGCAACTAATATTCTGCGATTTGGGTGTTTCAAAACTTAAATCACAAAAAATAGATGTATCAAAAAACGAATCCCAAGAAATTAATTTAGAGGATATTGCAAAAGAAAGAGGGTTAGAATACTTTACTGAATACGATAATGAGGGAGTTGAAATCAGAAGCTATTATAGGGAATTTGCAAAAGATGATGAGGGGAAATTTCTTTACGATGAATATACCGATGAATTTGGCAAAAAACATAGAGAAAAAATTGTAGAAAAAGTCTATGAAATTGAGGAATTAATTAATCAAACAAGCAAGTTTGATGTGTATAGTGATATACTTAAAAAACTTGTTGCAAAAGGGATTCCACAAAAAGAGATTGCCTTTATAGGAGACGCTAAAAGCGACAAGGAAAAAGAAAGTCTTTTTCAAAAAGTTAAGGCAGGAATCGTGCGTGTATTAATTGGTTCAACTTCCAAACTTGGAACAGGAACAAATGTGCAAGAAAGAATTGTTGCAATGCACGAATTAGATTGTCCGTGGAAGCCAAGCGAACTAGCACAAAGAGCAGGTAGAGGAATAAGGCAGGGCAATATATTCTTTGCAAGAGACCCTGAAAACTTTGAAATAGGACATTATAGATATGCCACAGAGCAAACTTATGATGCAAGAATGTTTCAAATCAACGAACAGAAGCTTAAGCCCTTAAGTCAGATGAAAAAGGCAGAAACACTAGAGCAAACAAGAGTTTTTAGTGCGATTGATGAAGAGATGGCAAATATTGCAGAGATGAAAGCTATTGCCACAGGAAACCCCTTTATTTTAGAAAAATACAAGATAGAGAATCTTTTAAAGAGCGAGGAGGAATATAAAAGATATTACGAAATTAGTATCATCAACGCAGAAAAAGCAATTAAACAAGAGACACCCAAAGCGCAAGAGCTAAAAGGAGAAGTAGAAGCTCTGCGAGAAATGTTTAATAACAAGAACTTTTTAAAAGAAAATTACGAAGTAGAAGTCTTAGGCATTAAAACCACAAGAAAATTAAAAGCAATGCAAAGCGAAAAGGATTTTAATGCCATTAGCGAAAAAATACAATCTAAGATTATACAAATGCTAAGGCAACCCGATGAGTTTTTTACACTAGAATCAAAAGAAAGAATCCGCGAGAGTAATGGCAGAAAAAATAATGCTGGAGAAATAGAGTTTTTATCTGCAAATGAAATAAAACTAAACTTCCTAGTAAGCGTTAGTGGTGATGATATTCATTTTAAGGGCGTAATTATCACAAAAGATAATCATAGATTCTACCCTAAAAATCTAAACTTAGAATCACATAGAAGCCTATTAGTTACAGACCCCTTTAAAGTAAGTTCTATACTCACTAAACTCAAAAACACATTTGATAAAGTTTCTAGTCTATTAGAAAATAAAGTAGAGGAATTAAAGAAGTACGAGAACATTATAGAAGCTAAAAATAGATACCTAGAAAATAACACCATAGACAATTACGATAGAAAGCCATTAATTGCTATGCTAAAGCAAGACTTACTCAATATGAATGATATTTTTAGAATTAGGCAAGAAAAGAGAAAAGAGGGTATAAAAATAGAAATGGATAGCCAAGAGATAGCAGATTTGATTCCACAATATCCTAAGTATTTGGACGAAAAAGGAAAGCTACAAGTCAATGCTATTGCAGAGCGCAAAGATGAATCCCCTTTACCTGTTGAATCTTTGCCAAAGGAATCTAAAGAATCTAAAACAGATTTAGAAAAAGAGATAACAGAGCCTAAAAATACGCATTTGGAACAAACAGCACCACAGCAAGAAATACAAAATATGCCAACCAAAAAAGAGGATTTGCAAGAAAAACACAAAGATTTAGAATCTAAAGACGAAAATGTTGCGAAAATTTCACAAAATGAAAGTATAGATATACAAGAAATTGCCAAAAACAAAATAGAAATCAAGGATTTTAAAGACAAAGAC
>NZ_JALAIY010000007.1:0-12660 GCF_022664765.1 Helicobacter sp. CaF467b
CACCCCCCACACCCCCCCCACCCCCCCCCCCCCCCCCCCCCCCCCCCCCCCCCCCCCCCCCCCCCCCCCCCCCCCCCCCCCCCCCCCCCCCCCCCCCCCCCGGGTATAGTGAATTTGCCGCTTCTTATCCTTTTGTAGATTGCCATACGGGATTTCCTTTGATTTGGTTGGCTCAAAGATTTAAAAGCAAGAGAATGAAAAAGAGTTATTGTTATTGGGCGATTAAAATGGGCTTTATTAAAAAGAGTGATTTTTATAAATCTTGGAGATTTGCTAAAAAATATCTTTTTTATCGATCTTATAAAGAAATGGATGCAATTTTTAAGGATAATGGTTTTATGGTTAAGGATATTACTTATTTTAGAAGAGAAAATCGTCTTTTATTGGATGGTGTAGGGACATTGAGGGAGCTTTTTAATTATAAATTTCTTAGAAAAAAGGGAAATTCTAGTGAAATTGGGTGGAGCGTTAGAGTGTATTTATATTTTCATGTTATATTCTATCGCTTAATGGTTAATCGCGTTGTATTGCTATTGAAATAGGTGAGGCTTTTAATGGGCAATATTTATCAGGATAGTTTTGAAACAATTTGGAATGGTCCTGCATATAATCAATTAAGAAAAGAAAATCTTTTTCATGATTTTAAAATTTGCTTGGCTTGTGAAAAATGCACAACAAGACTAGTGACAACTTTGAGCGAGGAAGCAAATAAGATTGATATGGGGACGCGAAGAATATTTATTTTTGATAAAGATGAGGATAGATGATTTCATTAAATAAACCTTATATTACTCAAGAGGAAATTGACAATGTGAATATGGCTATGATGAGTAGTCAGCTATGTGGCAATGGTGAATTTAATAAAAGTGTTCAAAGTCTTTTTAAAAGTTTGTTTGGTATTCGCAATATTTGTTTAACGCCATCGGCAACAGCTTCCCTAGAAATGAGTGCCTTGCTTTTAAATATTCAAAAAGGTGATGAGGTAATTATGCCTAGCTTTACTTTTGTATCCACCGCTAATGCTTTTGTTTTAAGGGGTGCAAAAATTAAATTTGTCGATATCAATCCTTTAACAATGAATATTGATGAAGAAGCTATAGAGTGCGCAATAACTGCAAAAACAAAAGCAATTGTTCCAGTGCATTATGCAGGGATTAGTTGCGATATGGATAGATTGTTAGAAATTGCTAGTCAGTTTGGAGTTGCTATTTGTGAGGATGCAGCACAAGGGGTTAATGCCTTTTACAAAGGCAAACCTTTGGGGGCAATTGGTCAATTTGGAGTCTTTTCTTTTCATGAAACAAAAAATTATACTAGCGGTGGAGAGGGTGGTGCATTACTTATTAATGATGAAGCGTTTTTGGAAAGGGCAAAAATTTTACAAGAAAAAGGAACAAATCGTGATGCTTTTTTGCAGGGGATTACTGATAAATATACTTGGGTAGATATTGGATCTTCTTATTTGATGACAGAAATACAGGCTGCTTTTTTGCAAAAGCAATTGGAAAAAATAGAAGTCATTAATCAAAAAAGATTAAAAATTTGGCAGAGATATTTTGACGAATTGGCAGAATTAGAAAAAAAAGAAAAAATTAAATTACCCTTTGTTCCAGAATATAGCAGACACAATGCACACATTTTTTATATAAAAGTTAAAGATTCACAAGAGCGGAAGGAATTATTAAAATTTTTAAGAGAAAATGGAGTTGGTGCAGCTTTTCATTATATTCCATTGCATTCTTCAAAGGCGGGTATGGAGTATGGAGAGTTTGTTGGTGTCGATCATTATACAACAATAGAAAGTGAAAGGTTGTTGAGGTTGCCAATTTATTGTGATCTAAAAGAATACGAACAAGAAAAGATTATATCTTTAATCTATCAATTTTGGAAAATGTAGTGAAAGGTATTGTTTTAGCAGGAGGGAGTGGGACTAGGCTGTATCCAGCAACTTTAGGAGTTTCAAAGCAACTTCTTCCTATTTATGATAAGCCAATGATTTATTATCCGTTGTCTGTTTTGATGTTGGCACAGATTCGGGAAGTTTTGATTATTTCTACTCCCAAAGACACTCCGCGTTTTGAAGAAATATTTGGGGATGGAAGTTGGCTTGGGATGAAGATTAGCTATTGTGTGCAAAAATCCCCAGATGGTTTAGCACAAGGGTTAATTTTGGCAGAAGATTTTATTCAAAAAGATGAAATAGCTTTGATTTTGGGTGATAATGTGTTTTATGGGCAGGGGTTTTCTCCTATGCTTTTAGAAGCAAAACAAAGAACAAAGGAAGGAATGGCAACTATTTTCCCTTATCGCGTTAAAAATCCTAAGAGTTTTGGAGTTGTAGAGTTTGATTCTAAAGGCAAAGTGTTAGGTATAGAAGAAAAACCACAGAATCCTAAAAGTAATTTTGCAGTTACAGGACTTTATTTTTATGATAATGAAGCTATTAGTATTGCAAAAAGTCTAAAGCCTTCATCGCGTGGGGAATTAGAAATTACAGATGTTAATAATGTCTATTTGAAGCAGGGTAAATTGTATGCACAAAGTTTGGGTAGAGGATTTGCTTGGCTTGATACTGGAACGCATGATAATCTTATCGAAGCTTCTAGTTTTGTGCAGACTATTGAGCTTAGGCAGGGTTATAAGGTGGCTTGTTTGGAGGAGATTGCTTATCATAATGGCTGGATTGGAGAGGAGCTACTTGTAGAGAGGGCAAGTCTTTTGAAAAAAAGTGGCTATGGAGATTATTTGAATAAGATTTTGGAGTAGGATATTTGAGACGAAATATCTTAATAACAGGTGGTGCTGGATTTATAGGAAGCAATTTTATTATTTATTTTCTTGGTAAATATTCTCATTATAAAATCATTAATTTAGATTTATTGACTTACGCTGGAAAATTAGAGAATCTAAAGGAAATTGGGTGTAATGAGAATTATACCTTTATTCAAGGCGATATTTGCGATAGTGAGCTTGTGGCAAGAATTTTTAGTAAATATGAAATTACAGATGTGATTCATTTTGCAGCCGAATCGCATGTGGACAATTCTATTCTTAATCCTCAAGCATTTATTCAAACAAATGTTAATGGGACTTTTAACCTTTTGCATCATTCGTATTTAAATTGGTTTGATTTTCCTAATAAACCAAAAACAGGCAAAGAAGATTGCGTATTTCATCATATTAGCACCGATGAGGTTTTTGGAAGTTTGGGAGAGAGCGGATATTTTAGCGAAACCACTCCTTATGCTCCAAATTCTCCTTATAGTGCTTCTAAGGCTTCCAGTGATATGTTGGTGCGTAGCTATCATCATACCTATGGGCTTAATACTTTCATTACTAATTGTTCTAATAATTATGGTCCTAAACAACACGATGAGAAGCTTATTCCGACGATTATTAGAAATGCTTTGAGGGGGAGCGAGATTCCAATTTATGGAGATGGCAAGAATATTAGAGATTGGCTTTATGTGGAAGATCATTGTAGGGCTATTGATCTTGTTTTTCATTCTAGATTTTTTGGAGAGAGCTTTAATATAGGGGGAAATAATGAAAAGAATAATTTAGAAATTGCGACTTTGATCTGCGATATTCTTGACAAAAAGAAACCACAAAATAAGAGTTATAAAGAACAGATAGGTTTTGTCCAAGATAGAGCGGGGCATGATAGGCGATATGCTATTGATTCAAGTAAGATTCAAAAATATTTGCATTGGAAAGCACAAGATTTTTTTATTTCGCTTTTTCATACTATTGAATGGTATATTCAATATTATTGTAGAGATGGGGGGGGGGGGTAATTTATATCTTTTCCTCGTTGTGTATAAAAAAGATATATGGTGGAAGATTTAGATGAATATTAACCACTTTAATGCTGATGAGAAAATACTTTATTATAGTGATAAAATTGATTATTTTATGAATTTTCATCGCACTTTAATTGTTACAGAACTTGATCTAACTAATAAATGTAATCATAGGTGTCCAGGTTGTTGTGGGCACAATGAAAATAATCAAGAATTATCAAAAGAACAGATTTTTAAAATTGCAGAAGGTTTGAGGGCATTAGGTAATCAAGGGGTAATTTTATCAGGAGGTGGGGAACCTACAATTAGTCCCAATTTTGAATATGCAGTGAAAATACTTAAAGAATATGGAATGAAGATAGGTTTGAATTCACATGGCATGAATCTTGATGAAGCTAAATGTGAATTAATCGCTAAGGATATGGAATATTTTAGAATTTCTTTAGATGCTAGTAGTGCTGAAATGTATGAGAAGATTCACGGGATGAAATCACATCATTTTCAAAAAACTATTGAAAATATTAAAATGTTTGTCACAATTAAGAAGAAGCTTAATTCTAATGTGAGTTTTGGAGTTGGCTTTTTAACCAATCGCGAAACGCAAAAAGAAATGGAGGAATTTGTCAAGATAGCAAAAGAAAGTGGGGTAGATTTTGCCCAATTTAGACCATTCATAGGAGATACTTTTAATGTTTTACCTCAAGTGAAATTATTGCAGGAAAAATATGAAACGCAGAATTTTAAGATTGTGGCAAGTTATCAAAAATATAAAGAAATGGATTCTATTAAATCCCAAGATAGGGGCTACAAAAAATGTCATGGTATGTTTTTTAGCACAGTTATTAGTGCAGACTTTAAGGTGTGGGCTTGTTTGCATTTTAGACAAAGCCAAAAGCATTTTTTGGGCGATTTAAATGAAGTAACTTTAGAAGATATTTGGAGAGGTGCTAGGATACGCGAAGTTTATGAGAGTATTAATTGTGAAGAATGTCCAATTTTGTGTCGCAATGATAGTTTTAATAAAACTTTAGATAGATTTTCAAGACAAACGATTAATAAAGAATTTTTATAAAAGGATTGGTATGGAATATTATATTTATCCAGCAGGTGGGCATGGTAAGACACTTTGTAGTATGATTAATTTTTTAGATAGCTCGGTAAAGATTAATTTTATTGATGATGCTTATGATGAAATTTCATTAAAGAAGCAAGCAGAAGCGATTCTAAAAAGTGGGAGTGAAGTGCTTTTGGCATTGGAAAAAAGAAATCCTAATAGTAAGAATATTTTAAATCATTTAAAAGAGAATTTGAAGTTTTATGGAATTAAGAAATATAAAAATAAAATGTTATGGTATTCAAATTGTGTTGTAGAAAAATGTAAAAAAAGGATTAATGAGAATCGATGGAATTCCAAAAACATAATAGGTATAGGTGTTTATAATCTTGGTGGAGAAAAGCATTTGGGATATATTGATAAAGAGTTAAAAGAAAAAGGTTTCAAAATACTTTATTTATGCTCCAATGATATTTCTTATTGCAAATATAGTCAGTATGATGGTGAAGATAGCTATGCTATTCCTTTGCCTATAGAATATTTTGATTTAGTGGATTTTATTTGGGGGTTGTATATGACTACGCCTTTGCTTAATAGGAATCCTAAAGTAAAATATTTTTATCAACCGCATGGAATTGCTGATATGGCAGAGGGAATTTTGCGTTTTGGGGGAGTGGAGGAGATGATGGAAATCTTAAGATTTCCAGATTATATTTTTACAACTACTAAAAGTGAATTTGAGATCTTAACACAAGTCTTTAGTGATTATCATTTGCGTTCTAATATTATTAAAGCAGGTTATCCTGCATTTGAAATTACATTAAAAGAATATCAAGAAGAAGGAAATAAAGATTCGGTGTTGGTAGCAATGCCTGATGAGAGTGATTTATCAGATATTAAAGAAGGAATCAACTTATTATTAAAGAATAATATTAAAGTAATTTTTAGACCTGGGTTTGGTTGGAAAAAAAGTGTTGTTGATGAATTTATAGAATTTTACAATGGATGGTCTAATTTTAGCGTTGATTGTGGTGAAAGAATTTCTACTCGAAGCTATCAAAGATCTTTTGCAGTTATTGTTTCTGCTTCTTCAGTGGGTTATACTTTTCCTATGACGACTTTATGTCCTGCTATTTTATTTTTTAAAGATAAAGATATAATTGATAGGAATTATAATGGATTTAAGTATTTTAATTCTCATTTGCATTTATACGCAAACGATCCAAACGAACTTTTAGGACATATTTTAAATGTCAAAAATTGCTACAAGGATTATCAAAAGAAAATTTTAGAATATAGAGAAACAGAAGTTTATCACTTTAATCAATCAAGTGCTTTTATTGCTCAAGTTTTAAGGGAGATTTGGAGCGGGAATTCAAAGTAGATGAATTTCCTAAAAAAGCTTAAGCTGTTGAGATGATGAAAAATATTTTGAAAGTTTCAATATTTGCCTGATTTAAGTATTTTTAGGTTAGAATCGCTCATTTTAAGGAGTATAAATGTATGGATTTCAAAAGCACTTAAGCAGAGAATTTCCCTCTCAAATTACTATTGATGTAACGCAATTTTGTAATTTAGCTTGTATCCATTGTCCACATAGTAGTTTTTCCAAATCAGAATCTTTTAGTGGCGCTAACCTTGATGAAGGTATTCATCAAAAATTTATCGATGAGGTTGCAACTGATGGTTTTGGCTATTGTGAGTATTTGCGTTATACGGCAAATGGTGAAACGCTTATTCATCCAAAGATTGGAAATATTTTAGCTTATGCTTGTAAAAATTCTAAGACAAAAGTTAATGTAACCACAAATGGAATGTTGCTTGATGAGAAAAAAATTGCTATGCTAATAGAATGTGGTGTTAATGCAGTCGATATTAGCATTGATGCTTTTAAAGAAGAAACATACTCTAAAATAAGAATTAAAGGTGTTTTGAGTATTGTTAGAAATAATGTGTTGAATCTTATTAAAGCTGTTCAAAACCATAATAGCAATCTTAAAGTCATTGTAAGTTTTGTTGAACAACCACTTAATAAGAATGAGAGTGTAGACTTTAGGAATTTTTGGGAAGAGAATGGGGCTTATTATGTGGTGATTAGAAAGTTGCACTCAGCAGGTGGGATTAAGAAGCAGATTAAAGGGGATATGCAAGAGAATTTTAAGGATATTCAGAGAAAGCCTTGTCTATACCCTTGGGAAAGGTTATTGTTAATGCCTACTGGAGAAGTCAGTTATTGTCCTACTGACTGGGCTCATCAAGGAGTTCTGGGAGATTTAAGAACAATGACAATTAAGGAGATTTGGCAAGGTGAAGCTATGGAAAAATTACGCCAAGCTCATTTGAAAAATGATTTTTCTCATCATAGTTTTTGTGGGCAGTGCCCAGATTGGGTTTATACGAAGTGGCCTTTTGAATGTGGCAAGAATTATGCGGATATGATGCGTAAAATTTAAGGAATATTTGTGAAATATGATTTTTTTCATATTATTGTATATGAGGAGAAATTTACTCCACAGCTCGTTATTAAATTAAATCAATATTTTTTAGATAAAAAAACTTATTATTGTTTAGTGGATAAAAAGGGAATAAATAGTTTTCCTAAGGAGTTATTTGCATACAATAATGTAATGATTTATCGTGGAGTTAAAGATTTTTTAAAAGCCTTTAGGGTTGCTAAGAGTGCAAAAATAGTAATTTATAATGCACTTTTTTATCGATTTTTTTTACAAATGCAATTATTGTTTCTTGGTTTTCTAAAGAAAAAAGTTTGGATTGTATGGAGTGCAGATATGTATTTGAGGGATTGTAGCACCTTATTCAAGAAAGTTTATAATTATTTTTTGATTTCTCGCTTTTCTTATGTGGCAACTCCTATTGCTGGAGATTTTGAGGCTTTTAAAAGGATTTGGGGGTTTAAAGTTGTGAATCTTCCTTTTTGGTTTCCATTTTCGAGTGATATTTTATCTCTTCCTAAAAACAATAAAAAACAAGATGGTATATTTATACAAGTTGGAAACTCTGGACATATTACAAATCAGCATTTGCAAGTCTTAGAAATATTGAAAAAGTATAAAAATAAAAATGTAAGGTTGGTATTGCCAATGTCTTATAGTTGTACTGACCAATATAGAGAAGAGGTAAAAAAAGCATTTTTTGATGTATTTGGAGAAGAGAGAGTTTTTGTGTTAAAAAAAAATCTTGAGTTTAGAGAATATGTGGAACTAATCGAAAAAATCGACATAGGAATATTTAATCATTATGTTCAAGAAGCTGGGCATAATATTGTCATGCTCTTAGCATTAGGAAAGAAGGTTTATATTAATTCCAAAAATACCTTGCTGAATATGTCAAAAAATATTTTTAAAGTTGATGTGTTTGATATTGTTGAATTGTATGATTGTGGTTTTAAAGAAATGGTGGAGTGGCAAAAAGAAAATCAAATAAGGAATATGGAAATTATGAGATATTATGTGAGTGATGATTTTTTCATTTTTAAAATCAGTGAATTTTATCATATTTTAGAGAATAATTTATGAAAAAAGTAGCGATTTTGCAGTCAAATTATATTCCTTGGAAAGGTTATTTTGATTTAATAAATAGTGTTGATGAGTTTATTTTATATGATGATGCTCAATATACAAGGAGAGATTGGAGGAATCGTAATCTTATCAAAACACCCAAAGGGGTTTTGTGGCTTACAATTCCTGTAGAAGTAAAGGGAAAATATTATCAAAGTATTGCTGAAGTTAGAATCGATGGGCATTATTGGAGGGAAAAACATTGGAAAAGTCTTGTGCAGTTTTATGCTAGAGCAAAATATTTTAAGAATTTTTGTGGAATTTTTGAAAGACTTTATTTAGAGGATAAATCAGAATTTTTATCGGAAGTGAATTATTTGTTTATCAAAGCTGTTAATGAGATTTTGAATATCCAAACAAGGATTAGATTTTCTAGTGAATTTAGTTTTGGAGGAGATAAAACAAAAAAGATTCTTGATATTTGTAAGCAGTGTGGAGCAGATGTTTATTTGAGTGGTCCTGCGGCAAAAGTTTATTTTGATGAAAATGCAGCAAAAGAGGAAGGAATAGAGGTAGAATATATGGATTATAGTGGTTATAGAGAGTATCATCAGCTTTATCCGCCATTTGTTCATGGGGTGAGTATTGTGGATTTGATTTTTAATGAGGGGGAAAATGCAAAAATGTATTTGAAAAGCTTTGCTAAAATGCAAAAATCTTGCGGGGGGGGGGGCTATTTAGGCTATTTTTTATTTTATCTTTCTTTAAGCTTCTTATCACTTCTTCAATTTTTTACCATTTATATAAGGATTCAAAATGGCGTATCTAACGCAAAATGAATTAGAATCCTTGGGTTTTAAATCTTTAGGAAAAAATGTCAAAATTTCCACAAAAGCTTCTTTGTATAATCCAGAGTTAATGGTTTTGGGTAATAATTGTAGGATTGATGATTTTTGTGTTGTTAGTGGAAATGTGAGAATGGGGGATAATGTAACTATGGCTCCATTTTGTCTTGTGGCTGGTGGTTCTAAGCTTGAAGATTTAGAAAATGGTGGAATCATTATTGAAAATAATGTTGTATTTGCTTATGGAGTGAAGGTTTTTTCAAGAAGTGATGATTATTTGCAAATTGTCAATAAAGAAACATTTATAAAAAGTGTAAAGATAAGCAGGGATTGTATAATAGGGACTAATTCAGTAATTTTTCCGGGGAGTTATTTGGGAGAGTTTTGTTCTATTGGGGCTATGAGCTTTGTTAAAGGAGAATGTAAAAAGTATGGTGTTTATGTAGGAATCCCTGCGAAATTTAGAAGATTTAAATTGCGGGGGGGGGGGCAGTAATAGCTTTTTTTGCTCCTTTGTTGCTTAAGGTGGCTTAATGGAGAAGATTTGCTTTTGTTTGCTTGGGTATAAAGGATTTTATGTTTTGCAAGAAATTTTAAAAAGTGTATTTGCGGAATGTATAGCATGTGTTGTGTGTGCGAGAGATAAAGGGCAAAGGGATTATTATGAGGAAATTTATCAGTTATGTGTGAAGAATCAAATTATTTTCTATGATAGAGGGCAAATAGAGCTGGAGGATAAAAAATATATTTTTGCTATAGGGTGGAGGTGGATTATTAAAAGTAATGGAAAAATATTGGTTTTACATGATTCTATTTTGCCTAAATATCGTGGATTTAATCCTTTGGTAAGTGCATTGGTTAATGGAGATAAAAATATTGGGGCTAGTTTGCTTTTTGGTGAGAATGAATATGATAGTGGAGATATTCTTATGCAAAAGAGCATTGAGATTGATTATCCTATAACAATATGGGATGCTATTCAAAAGATAGCAAGATTGTATGTGGAGATTGTTATTGATTATCTTAAGAAACACCATAATCAACAATTGATGAATGGGATACCTCAAAATAGCGATGATGCTTCTTATAGTTTATGGAGAGATTCGCGGGATTATTTTATTAATTGGGAGTGGGATTGTTGCAAAATAGAGCGTTTTATCAATGCAGTTGGGTATCCTTATGATGGTGCAAAAAGTTATTTGAATGGGAGAATTGTTAGGATACTTGAAGCAAGGTCTTATGCAGATGTTAAGATTGTTAATAGGGATTGCGGAAAGATTATTTTTATCAAAAATGGTAATCCTGTAGTGGTGTGCAAAAAGGGGCTGTTAGAGATACTTAAAATTGTAGATGATAACAATAAAGTTATCTTGATTGATAAGATTCGTTTGAGGTTTGAGGCATCTAAAAATAGGGGATTACAATGATTTTACATATTTTGTCTTCAGCAACTCATTCTGCGAAGTTTGTAGAATTTATGGGAAAGTATTTTGATTTAAATAATCATAGGTTTGTGTATGTTCGTCCTGATATTTGTAAGTATGGATTGAGTAGTTTTGAGTATGTAGAGCATATTGACAATGTTTGGAAGCAAATGAAGCTTATTTGGCTTATGAATCGTGCCTCTAAGATTATTTTGCATGGATTGTGGAGGCATGAAGTAATAAGGTTGCTTTATTTTCAGCCTTGGCTTTTGAAAAAGTCTTATTGGGTGTTGTGGGGAGGAGATTTTGTATTGGGAAAAAGTCATTATAGCAAAAGACATAATTATATCATTAGAAATATTGGATATTTTATATCTATTGCTGGAGATTATGAATATGTAAAAAATGAATATTCCCCTAAAGGAATGCCAATTTTTATGCATAGTTTTTATCCGGCAAATATATTTTGTGGAGAATTACGCATTGCCAATAATGGAGATAAAACTATTATTTTGGTTGGTAATTCAGCTGATCCACTTAATAATCATAGGGAAATCTTGGAAAAATTGAGTATTTATAGAGATAAGGATATTGAAGTTATTTGTCCTTTGTCTTATTGTGGGACAAAAGAATATGTTAATGAAGTGGTTAGCTATGGAACAAATATATTTGGAAAGAAATTTAAGCCTTTGTTGGAGTTTATGAATGTTAAGGATTACTTGAAAGAGTTAGAATCTGTGGATATAGCGATTTTTGCACATAAAGTTCAACAAGCATATGGAAACATTATTCAGTTATTGGGAATGGGTAAAAAAGTATATATGAGAAAAACGACAGCTTACAATGAATTAGTTAAAAATGAGGTTGTGGTTTTTGATTTTGAAAGTGATATAGTGTTGGATAAAATTGAAATTCAAGTTGCAAAAAATAATTACTATCAAATGAGAACTATTTATTCATTAAAGAATACATTGCAAGAATTTTCTTCTCTTTTTGAACAATTACCAAAGGGTAATCAATGAGTCAAGGGGGAAGGAATAAAATGAGTTTTAGAGGAAAATTTGTTGATTATTATGAAATATTTTTTGCTGATAAGAAGTTTGACGATCTTTCGATAAAAGTTATTGAGTTGTGCAAAAAATATATTAATGATTTTGAATATATTTTAGATTTTGGTTGTGGAACTGGAGTTTTTGATATAAGATTTGCCAAGGAGGGTTATAATGTTTATGGTGTTGATATCAGTAGAGATATGATTAAATATGCAAAAGAACATAATTTTTTGAATAATAAAATAAAGTATATCAATGGTGATATAAGAAATATTAAAATAGATAAGATATTTGATGTTGTCTGTGCATTATCTCATGTGATTTGCTATCAAGTTAGCAATGAGTCTTTAATGGGAGTATTTATGAATGCTTATAAGCATCTTAGAAGAGGTGGGATATTTATTTTTGATGTTTATCATCAAGCAGCTATTATGAAAAATGGATTTGAATCTAGAATTAAAAAAGTTGAAAATAAAGGAGTAAGAATTACTAGATTTTCAAATATTAAAAATTATAGTATAGAAAGTTATTTTAAAGTATATTATCAATATCTAATTGAGGACAATTGCTCTCCAATATTTTTGAGAATGAGTGATAAAATGCGTTATTTTTCGATTAAGGAGTTGGATTTTTATTTAAGGGCTGCTGGATTTAGCAGGGTTGATTTTATGGGTGATATTTTATTGCGGGGGGGGGGCAAAATAAATGAAAAAATGAATAATATCTATGTTGTTGCTGTAAAGTAAGAATATATTTGTTACAATTCTGCAAGATATTTAGCTGGAGGATAAATGTGTAGCATTTGTGGGGGGAATTATCCGTTAGAATTGGTTAGGAAGGCTTCACAAACAATGGTGCATAGAGGTCCTGATTTTAGCGGAGAATTCAGTGATGGGGTGGTTGCTTTAGCCCATAATCGCCTAAGCATTATTGATTTGGATAGTGAGGCTAATCAGCCCTTTGC